>JBGARE010000028.1:72427-123531 GCA_044230415.1 Kofleriaceae bacterium | reverse complement strand
GACACCAGCCGAAGCTTTGGAAGATCGACTACGCTCCACGAAACAACGGCGTGTTGCGACGACCGATTGAACCTAGTGCGGACTCGCGCGACGATGTGATGGATCTCGAGACAGCGAGTCGAGCGGCAACCCGGTGTCTGGCATCTGCCTTGGTCTCGTCGCCACACGAGACGGATCGTCGCGGGCGGGATGTCCTGTGTCGCGCGCGCGGGCACCGCTGCATCGAGCGACCCGATGTGTTGCGCGTCGCAGCGAACTTGCTCGCGTGTCGCGTCGTCGACGGGGATTCGCGCTCCGGCGGCCTCTTGCCACATGCGATCGCAGATCTCGCAGACGACGTACCCGATCTGGTGCTTCGCCCGGCCGTCGCTGTTTGCCGGCGTTGCGGGCCGAAGGACGCCACTCACGAACACCGCGAGCACCTCGCTGTCGGAGAGATACTTCCCGTGCTCTTCGTTGAGGACCTGTCGAGCCTGACGCAGCCCCGCATAGTCGGCAGCGGTGACTTCTTCGAACCGCACGGTGTGCGTGCGTGCTCGTTCATCGCGCGGATCGGTCGGGAGATCGCCGGGGCGGCGGCCCGAGACGAGCTCCTCGATCTGCCGAAGGTTCAAGCTGCGAGCGGTGTCTCGCCACGTCACCTCGGTCGCTGGCGTCACCACACGAACGAGCTCTTTGACGGCGGAGAAGTGAAGCACGCCCGTGGCGAGCGCTTCCGACAGATGCGGAAGGTCACGCAGTGCGCGTGCAACGCGAACGCGTTCTTGCGCCGTGCGTGGTGCATAGCCGAGCTCGCGTTCGAGATAGTCGATCAACGAGACCATTCCCAGCGGTCGCCAGATCTGCACGTCGTCAGCCTCGCGTAGTGCAGCCGCCTCGCGGGCATCCAACGCGCCTCGCTGCACTCCGATGTGCTTCAGCTCCTCGTGAACCAATTGCCAACGCTCGATGCGTGCTGCCGTCGCCACCATTGCACGTGCCTCGTAGGGAAGTTCGAACACTCCTTCTATCACCCGGGTCCAACATCTCGGTTCGACAGGAAGCGCGAGTCCGAGCAGATCGTCGTCGAGAAAAGACGATGATGTTCGATCGGCGGAGTGTCGAACGAACATCGACACGTTCGCGGTTTCTCCGAAGAGAGAGGTCGCGCTGATCGCCGTCGGCGTCGCTTCGAGAAGAACGCTTGCTGGATCGCAGCGCTCGTCCCGAACGCGCCCACGTGGGCGCGCGTTCATCGGTTGGGCTGCTCTCTTCGGGTCCAGAGCGCGAACCTTTGAAGAGATGCGGCGAATGCTTGTTCTGCTGGCAACGCAAGGACCACGCGCGGATCGCGGCTAGTCCACGCAGTGCAGGATGTAGCGATCGCCCGACAGCAACGGGTTCGGCGCTTCGAAGTAGAGCTGGTTGTTCCACAAGACCGGGTCTCGGTTCGCGGAGGACGTGTAGACCCGCTCGACGTCGAGCGTGGTGCGATGGATGCGGCGGATGCCCGAGTCTCGTTCGACGGTGTAGTAGTAGTCGCTCGTAGCGGTCAGGCCGACGTAGCGCCCCAGAATGGTGAGGCGGTGGATCAGCGTCGCCGACGCACTGAGCGCGGTGGCTTTCCACAGATCGGGGTAGTTGTAGAGCGACACGAACGCGATGCCGGCTCCATCGCTCATCACGGACGCCACCGGATACCCCGTGTTGTACGCGATGCTCTGGATCGAGCCCGAGCCGTCCTTCGGGAGATGGTAGAGGCCACGGAATCCGCCACAGAAGATCTCGTTGCCCGCAATGACGATGTCCCAGGCATCTTCACAGAACCCGACGTTCTCGACGGTGCCGCCGCTGATCAGTCGACGCTTCAGCGCGCCAAAGCTCGCCGCAGACTGCTTCTCGGCCCAGTAGACGTAGCCACCTTCGGCGGTCGCGAGTGCAGGAGTGTCGCGACCGGTCACGAGTGCGACCGGCGCCGAACCAGGATGGAACTGCCAGACCGTTCCGGCGCCGGTGCCAAACACGTCGCCCGTCGGGTCGACGCTGGGCCACACGCTGACCTCGGCGGTGGGAACGAAAGGGGCTGCTGACTGCGTTCCGCTCACGAGATCGATCGTGAAGACGATCGGATCCGTGATCTCGTTGCTCGGGCCAACGTCATGGGCCGCGACATAGAGCGTGTCCCCCGAGCGCGCGAAGTTGAGTAGGCGGCGGGGCGAGACATCGATCAGCACGCTGGGCGTCGTGGTGCAGCGTGGTGATAGCGACACGGCTGGAGGCGCATCGATCTCGGCATCGAGCGTGGCGTCCTCGATCGCGACGTCGATGGCGACATCATTCACGATCATGCGTGCGTCGATGTCGACTTCACGTGGAGAACCGCACGCGATCACGCCGCCCATGCACAACAACCCCCATCGCATTGTTCGCTGAACATGCCCGCGACCGCGGCTGGTGTCGAGCGGGATCGCTCCTACGCACAGAGTGCGAGCAACCTGCCGCAATTGGACGCATTGCAATCTGGCTGCGTGCCACCGTCTCGAGCGACGCGCCGACGCGAACGCCGCGTCTTCCAATCGCACGAGGACGCGAACGCCGACAACGACGAACAGGTGCGTAGAACGATCGCGGACGGCCAGCACGATGATGATCTGCGACACACCTTCGGGCTCGCACCCGCTGGCGACAACCCGCAGGCGACGATGATCTTCACGCGGTCGGAGTCGAGGCCGATCCGCGGCGTGCAAACGTCGGCGGGTGCAACGGTCGGGCTCGGTGGCGACGCGATCGGAATCGCACAGCCCGCAAACCAACGAGAACCACAGGAGCTCGCAAACCACGAGAACGTCTCGAGTGCGTTGGCGATCATGGGGCCATGCTGCAGGCAGCGCGCGGCTGCGGGGAGCGTGGGTTTGGCTCGTGTAAGGAGTCGGTCACATACCCGCGGTGCTGGGTCTATGGAGGATGCACTCGGGTCGTACAGGTCTCCTCTTGCTCGCCGCCCTCACCGCTTGCGGTGACGACGGCACGAACGCGCTACCGGATGCTCCGCCCGCGGACGGCGAGGTGCTCGGCGATGCTCCGCCGGGCGGCTCGGTCACCGTGACCGCGTGGACCGGCAACGCGGTGCGCGATGCGAACGCGATCGTTCTGTTTCAACGTGCGAACGGCACGTTGGTCAGTCGCGCGGACACGGATGCGAACGGCATGGCCACGGGCGACGTTCCCGCGGGAGGCATGGTCACCGTCGTGCAGCCGAGCGTTTTCACCACGATCGTGCAGGTCGGTGGCGGCGATGCGATCGAGGTCGGCAACAACGTGCTGTCCACGCCGGGCACCGCGACGCTCGTGCTGCCTGCGGCGCCGGGCGGCACCACGAATCACCAGGTGCTCGTCGCGTCGTGTGGCAACGGATCGTCGGCGGGGACCACGATCCCGTTCACGATGTTCGCGCCGTGTCCGCAGCCGACGACGCTGGTGGCGGCCGCGCGGGCAGGAGCGGCGACGCTGGCGTTTCTCGTCGAGAGCGTGGCGATCACGCCGGGGACTACGACGACGCTGACCGGTACGTGGGCCACACCGGCGCAGTTCAGTGCGACGATCGAGAACCTCCCGGCGTCCGTGACGCGAGCGTTGGCGACGGCGGGGTCGCGCGTCGGAACGACGACGGCGTACGCGTTGCCGACGGACTTGCCCGCGCCGAGCGGCGGAACGACGACGGGGACGATCGCGGTTCCGCCCGCGTTTGGTGATGGGACGGACCTGCGCTACTTCGTCGGCCAGGGATTCGACGCGTATCAACAAGGGTTCGAGAGCGTGGCGGGAGCGCGGTCGGCGTACACGTTCGACGGCAGTCACCTGCTGCCGTGGATTCAATCGCTCGCGCAGCAGGGCAACTCGGTGACGTGGACGCAGTCGAGCGGTGATAGCTATGACGGTGCGATCGCCACCATCGAGTTCCAGTACAAGAACTCCACGCAGCTGACGTGGCGGGTGATTCTGCCCGAGGCCGCGCGGCAGTTCGTGCTGCCGACGTTGCCGAGCGATATCGAGCTCCCGACGAAGGCGCCGGACCTCGCGGTGCACGTCGAGCTCGTCGAGAGCTCGGCGTTCGACTACGCGGCCATGCGCGCGAAGGGAGGCTCGACCGCGTTCCGCCGCGACGAATCGATGCCGGCGATCCGGACGTTGCGATCGTCGTCTCTGTAGCGCGGCTGCGTCGAACGGCCGTGACAAGAGCTCGAGCGCGGCGGCCACGAGCTCATGCGATAGTCGCGACCGACATCCGTCCGGACCTATGCGCATTCTCGTGGTCGTCGCTCTCATGCTCTCGGTTGCCGCTGCCGAGGCTGCTCCGTGCAACGACAAAGCGGCGTGCGCGACGGCGTGCGAGAGCAGCGATCCAGCAGCGTGCGCACTCGCGGGCTACCAGACATTCTCCCCGCTCGGTGCGCGAAAGGTTCCGGTCGCGAAGGGCAAGGTGCAGAGTTGCGATGACGCTCCGATGACGTGCAACCTCTACGCAGCGCACCTGTGGGCCGGCGTGGGCGTCAAGAAGAACCGCAACCTCGCGGTGGTGCTGTGGAGCGATAGCTGTGACAGCGAGGACAACACCGGGTGCCTCGCGCATGCGATGGCGGTGCTCGCAACGAATCGCGAGACGGCGATCTCGGAGCTCGTCAGGGTGTGCTCGAGCATCGGGCACCCGGCGGCGTGCAAGACGATCGCGAAGGTGTGGAAGCGTCAGTCGGGTGTCGCGGGCAAGCCGAACGGGCTGCCGGCGAAACAGACGATGGCGTTCACGATCGAGCTGCCCGTGATCCTCCTCGCGCACAAGTGGACGGGCGCTTGGTACGTGGCGCACAAGAACTCGTCCGGCGGGTGGCCCGACATCGAGGTCAGCGTCGAGAACGGACAGCTCTCGTGTAAGGGACCGTCGAAGTCGCGCGCTGCGGACGACGCGGAGTGGCTCGAGGCCGGATGGGCCGAGCGCGCGTGCAAGTCGGTCAAGCCCGCGTCGTGATCGCGCCCACGTGGGCGCAGATCCCGCTCCTTGACCGGACCGGATCGCTCTCGCAAACTGGCCCGATGCTCGAGCTGGCCAAGCACTATCTCGACGACACTCACGTGTTCCTCGTCGGAGAATTGCCCGCCGAGCACCGACTCGATGCCGCGCGGTTCGAGGAGCTATGGAAGCTCCATCCCGAGTCGTTTCACGAGATCAAGATGCATGGAAAGCTCGTGAAGACTCCCCGATGGCAGCAAGCGTATGGCGCGGACTACAAGTACACGGGCAACGTCAACAAGGCGCTTCCCGTGCCGCCGATGCTGGAGTCATTGCACGCCTGGGCGCGTCGCGAGATCGATCCGCGACTGAACGGGCTGCTCCTCAACTGGTACGACGCGGAGCGAGCGCAGTACATCGGCAAGCATCGCGACAGTACGGTGGACATGATCGATGGCGCACCGATCGTCACGATCTCCTTCGGCCAAGAGCGCGCGTTTCGGTTGCGACCGTGGAAGCAGGATGGCTTTCGCGACTTTGCTGCGCGTGATGGAACGGTGTTCGTGCTGCCGTACGACACGAACCTCATGTACACGCACGAAGTGCCACACTCGGCGGCGAGCGAAGGTCGACGAATCTCGATCACGCTGCGCGCGTTTCACACGACCGCGGCCTAGTCCGGCCTATCCCGGATCGAGCGGGCGCGTATCGATAGGCGGAGCCTCGAGGCTGATCGGTCCGATCACGCCCGATCGGAACTCGTGGATCAGCAGCTCGGCTGCTTTGTGCAGATCGGCCTCGCCGCCCTTCTTGAGCCCGCCGCGTCGACGAGCGATCTCCGTGAGCAGCGCGGTCGCGTCGACGGGCGTGGTCGGCAGCTTGTAGCGCGCGACGACGAGCGGTGCGTACTTCGCGAGGAACAGCTCCGCGGCGAACAGGCCGATCGTGTAGTAGTCGATCGCGGTGTCGGGGATCGATCCCGCGAGCGCGAGCCGAAACGCGCGCGGCTCGTGCTCGATCTTGGGCCACATGAGGCCAGGGCTATCCGTGAGCTCCATGCCATTCGGCAGGCGCACGAGCTGCTGCTGCTTGGTGACCGCGGGTTTGTCGCCGACCTTCGCGACGGTGTCGTTCATCAGCAGATTGATCAGCGTCGATTTGCCCACGTTCGGCACGCCCGCGATCAACGCGCGCACGGCCTTGGTCGGCCCGCGATGTTGCGCGAGATCGCGGCTCAGCTCCGCGATGCGCTTGCGCGTCAGCTTCGGGTTGTCCGTCGTCGACGCGAACGCCTTCACGTTCGGCTCGCCCTCGAAATAGGTCACCCACGCGCGCGTGACCTCCGGATCGGCGAGGTCGCTCTTGGTGAGCACCTTGATCACGGGCTTCTTGCCGCGCGCTTCGGCGAGCACGGGGTTGGAGCTCGCCTTGGGCATGCGGCTGTCGAGCACCTCGATCATCACGTCCTGCGACGGCATCAGCGCGATGAGCTCGCGCCGCGCCTTCGTCATGTGACCCGGGTACCACTGCAGGGACATGGCGGTTGTATGACACGTTCGCCGCACGAACAGGCACGGCGGCGCCCACGTGGGCGCTACTTCGTGCGCTTCTGGAACTTCGTCTTCTTGACGAGGTCGTCGAGCGGCTTCGTGTCGTCGGCGCCGTCGACGATGTAGACGGCGTTGCCCGCGAGGCGCAGGAACACCTTGCCACCGTCGGGGCGCGGCACGCCGGCCTTGGTGTCCGTGGTGCCCGCGGCGGGGAAGCGCGTCGCGAGGCTCGCGGTGTACGCGTCCGCGAACTGCTTCGCGTCGGCGGGCGAATCCCACGTGGTGGCGATCGACGCGACGAGCCGGCCGTCGGCGCGCTTGGCCACCGACCACAGATCGCCGCCCCAGCCTGCGGCGGCGTCGGCGGCTTTGTCCTTGGCCCATTGGTCGAAGTAGATCGCCCAGCTCAGCTCGCCCATCACGTCGGTGACGAGCGCGTCTTTGGGCGTCGCGAACGTGACGGTGACCGGCAGCTCGCGCTTCGGGAACATCTTCGTCGCCGGGTGGAGCACTTGCTCCGTCGATTGCGGCGGGTTCGTGTACAGCGCGTTCACGGCGGGCCAGCCACCGTTCTCGAACGCGACGGCGGAGACGAGCGCACCTTTGGTGTACGAGCCGATCATCGGCACGAGGATCGCGGCGGGGATCGAATCGATCGCGTCGAACGAGGCCTTCATGCTCGCGTCCATGCCGGAGAACGCGGCGCCCTGTTGCGACATCTGCGCCTTGAGACCGGCGACGTCCATCGCGGCGAGGCCATCGATCTGCGTGCGCAACAGCTTCGCCATTTTCGGATCGAGCTTGGTGAGCTTCGTGGCGTCGGCGACGGCGTAGACGAGCATCGAGTAGGTGGCGTCGCCCTCGACGAGAAAGCGGACCGCGGTGGCCGCGTCTTCGGACACCGCGTCGTTGTCGTACATGCCGGGCGCCATCAGCTTGTCGAGCTGGAAGTGATGGTGCTGGAGGCCATGCACGAGCTCGTGCGCGGACATCACGTCGAGCATCATCTCGCTGTCGGGGACCATCACGACGAAGAACTTGTCCTTCGACGGCTCGTAGTACGCCCCGACCTGGGTCGCGAGCGTGTTCTCGAGCACCTGCGTCAGATCCACGGGCTTGGGGATGAGCCCGACGTGCACGAGTGCCGACGAGATATCGGCCGCGCGCGCGGGTGCGAGCTCCTTGGACAGCTCGCCTTTGACGTAGGCGCGGAACTCGTCGGCGGTCTGGTAGCCGGTGGCGACGTCATGCTTGAACGCGAGCTCGCGAAGTCCGGCGATCTTGGGCTTGATCGCGGCGACGCGAACGAGCGCTGCTTCCGCGCGCTGCTTCCGCGCTTCGGGCGTGTCGGCGGCCTTCGGCTTCGACGCCCAGGGATCCGCTTCGGCGGGCGTGCCGGGCGGCGGCGTGGCCGGTTGCGCGGGCGCGGGTGCAGGCGTTTGCGGTGCGGGCTTGGGATCGGAGCCGCAACCGACGAGGGCGAGCAGGACGGCGGACAGGCGCGATGCGTTCACGAGGCGACTCTAGTCCGGATCGAGCGGCGCCGGCGCGGCGACATCGCGATCGTGGTGGCGCGTGATGGCAAGCGATCGCCGGCGCGCTGCAGTCGCTGTCGCAGGTGCGGTCGCTGCTCGGCGAGATCGCCGAGCCGCACCGCGAATCAGGGCGCGCGCGTGTCACACGGCTTGTTCGTAGACGCATACGATGGGCGCATGGCGATGAATCTGGGCGACGCGTTCAACCGTCGCAAGAAGCTGGCTTCGGATCTGGCCGCGTGGACGAATCGGCTCAAGTCGAGCGGTGTCACGCGGCGCACGTATCGCGCGAAGGCGATCGAGGGCGACGCCGCGTTCGTTCCAGAGGCGGGCTCGGAGAAGACGACCTCGCGGCACTACACCGTCGAGGAATGCCGCGCGAAGATCCAGGAGCTGATCGCCGAGGACTTGCAGCTCGCGCTGCGGATCTCGCTGACGAATCAAGCGGCGAAGGCGGAGGTCGAGGACCTCGATGGCGTCACGCGCTCGTACACGATCCCCGAGCTGCTCGTGCTCAAGGACAGCATCATCCCCAAGCTCGAGGAGGCGGCGCGAGCCGTGCCGCTACGCGCCGACGGTGTGAACGTGATCGAGGCGGGTGACAACCACGTGCGGTATCGGACCGTGAACAAGGTCGAGCGCAAGAAGGAGACCTTCAGCGAGAAGGGGCTCAAGGCCGAGGAGATGGAGACGCTCGGCTACGACGTCGTCGAGGTGACGGACTACGGCCTCAACTCGCGCGAGATGTGGAACGAGATCGATCGGATCCAGGAGTTCCAGCAGCGCGTGAAGCAGGCGATCAATCGATCGAACAAGACCGATCTCGTCGAGCTGTGAGCGTGGAAAAAGGAGGCGCGGCCCACGCCCTGGCGTCTGGAGCCAGTTTGTTTGAGAAGTGCCTTCTACGAGTGACTCGGTGCGTACATGCCAGACCCCGCCGTAGAGGCTAGGGCGTTGCCATATACCGCTTGCAACGAACAAACCTGCTGAGTGTGTGGTCGGCGGATAGGCAAACAGACCTTCTGCGTGTGACGTACATGCGGTCAGCCTTTGGCAGGACCGCGCCCACGTTCAGCCTACTGCAATCGAGCGACGGGTTCAGCTACGTAACCCACGAACCAATCGGCGTCCGCCATCGATCACGCCCGCCGCACCGGCGGCCATGAGGATCGCGCGGAACCGGAAGTTCGACGTGCCTTCGCTCGAGTCGAGCGAGATGAGGAGGCTGAGCGCCGCGACGATCAGTCCACCGACGAGCAGGATCGAGCCGAGGATCAGATCGTTGCGACGATCGATGCGGCGGTTCTCTTCCGCGGCACGACGGATGAAGTCATTCGCATCGGTCGGAGCTGCCACCTGTTGGCCGTCGCGAGAGGCCATGTGTCGCGCGAGATCGTCGAAACCCATGCGGGCGAATCTATCGACGACGTGCGGCGCGTCCAGCAGTTTCGGCTGCGGCCGGCGCCAACGTGATGAGGCCGCGTCGTACAAGCCCGTGCAGACACGCGCCAGATGCGCGATTCGCGCACCGCCGGCGAGGAGCTGTCATCGGCCCACCGGGCACCGCCACGCCTTGGGCATACTGCCGCGCGATGAAGCACCTCGTGTTCGCGACAGCGTTGCTCGGAGCCTGTGGACCGAGCGCGCGCAGTGGCGGTGGCGACGATGTGGATCCGGGCACCGATGCGGCCGTGACCGGCGACGCGGGTGAATGCCACGACGTCGTCGACGTGGTGTTCGTTCTCGACACGTCGAGCTCGATGGGCTTCGTCCTGCAGCAACTCGAAGCGCAGATCGCGCAGGTGGTGACAGCGAGCAACTCGCTCGCTCCCGATGCGCACTTCGGGCTCATCGTGTTCCAGGACAACTACTTCTTGGACAACACGGGTCCGCTCGAAGGCGGCAAGGTGCACACGGCAGCGTCGACGCTGCAGTCGCGCTTCAGCTACTACCGCACGACGTACACCAACAACGATCGCAACCCCGGTGATGGACCGACGGGACTCACCACGCAGAATCCGATCTGCGAAGAGAACTCTCTCGACGCGCTCTACGCGGCCGCGAAGGAATATCCGTGGCGTCCGAACGCGACGCGCGTGGTGATCGTCGCCACCGACGACACGTTCCTCGAGTCGCCCGACAACTACGGCGATCGCGATCACGACGGGCTCACCAACAAGACCGACTTCCCGCGCGAGGGGAACTATCCCGCGTTGCGCAACCTCGGCGAGACCGTCACCGCGCTGCGCGACGGCAAGATCCGCGTGTTCTCGTTCTCGCGTCACACGCAGCCCAGCATCCTCGAGCGCTGCGGCACCGGTCGCCGCCTGGCGTGGGCCGACATCACCGACGGCTGGACCACGCCGTATGGAACGACGCCGCCGATTCCCACGCAGACCGACGGTGGCGACTTCGATCTCGATCAGGTGAAGTCGAACGCGATCTCGCTCTCGGCGACGATCAACCAGGTGGTCGTCGAGAGCTTCTGCAACCCGATCATTCTCTAGTCGCACTCGCGCGCCGAGAACGCCCAATCGACGCTGTCGAGGGACACGCCTTCGCCGTCGATCGTCGCGGTGAACGAGATCGGAATCTCGCGATAGCCCGCGCCCGGCTTGCGGCACAGCGCGTCGCCCAAGGCCGCGAGGTTCGCGTACGCATCGAGCACGTCGCGTGACGAGGTGGCCTTCGACGTCACCATCGTGCCGTTGATCCGCGCGCTGTACTTGATCGGCGTCAGCCGGCCCTCCGTGCGCACCTGCTGCGCGAGGCCCGCGAGCCGGACATCGGCGGGAACGCGCAGCGTGCCGGTGAACGTGCACTGGCTCCACTGCGTGCCCTGATCGAAGAACACGGTGAGCGCCTCGCCGTTGGACACGATGCCGTGCCCCCCGCGCGCGCAGCTGCTCGACAACGACGCCCAGCGCAGGCGATCACCGGGGTTCGTGGACGCACCGAGGGCGCCGGTGGAGTCGTCGATGGTCTCGTCGGCGTCGCCGACCATGCAGGCGGTGAGGGAGTACGCGAGCAGCAAGCACAGCTTCATCGCGGCCAACGAAGAGCACGCGGTGGGCCAGCGCGAACCGCCGCGAACGGCGCGCAACTCGCGATTCTTGCGCAACGTTGCACGAACTGCCGTGCACAGGTGGGGGCGTCGTGGGGCCCTCAGTTGCGCCCGTGCGGCACGTCGGCGCTGTTGTGCAACGGGTCGCGCGACGTGCACGCGGGGTGGGGTAGCGATGCGCGAGTCGCGACTACGTGGGAGTGGAGCGCGGCGAGCCGAGCGGGATCGCGATGCCGACACCTCGAGTTGCGGCTATCAGCGGCTGGTGACGTGGACCTGCAGCGCGGCGAGCTGGTCGGGATGCGCGGCGGCCCACGCTTCGAGAGCGCGCTTCGTGGCGTGGGCGACCGGTTCGCGGGCTTCGATCGAATCGAGCCGATCGCGAGTCGGGTTGCCGAACTTCACGTCGGTGAGCACGACCGACACGGCGGCCACCAAGTCAGCCTGTGCGCGCTTGCGACTGCGCGTATGGAAGAAGCCAACGATGCCATCGAGCAATCCGTCGACGTGAGCGCCATGGCTGCGCGTGCGGTAGAGGTTCACGAAGCTGTCGATGGTCGCGTCGGCGTAGTAACCGATGCTCCACGCGAGCGCGACGTCGACATCGATCGGGCCGCTCGGCGTTTCGAACGTGCCCGCGTACGTCGCGACCTCGGCGACGGGGCGTGCGATCTGCGCGGCCACACATCCGGCGAGGCCTTCGCGCGCGAGCGAATCGCCGGCGAAGCTCCACGCGAGCGTCAGCTTCGGGGCGAGGAACGCGAGGTCTTCGAGGACCGCGGTCAGCTTCGCTCGCGCCACGCGTCGATGCAGAAAGATCTGCGCGTCGGGCACGAACTGAATCGTGGTGCCGTTCGGCTTCGTGGTGGGCGCCGACGAGAACGGCTCGATCACGACTCCGCGTCCATAGAGCGCACGCGATTCGGTGCCATCGCGAACCGTCGAGATCTCGAAGCGCTCGCTCAGCGCGTTGACCACGAACAAGCCGATGCCGCCGATGCCGAGGTGCGCGTGCGGACGATGACCGTCGACGGTGGGCCGATTCGACAGCGTGGAGAGCACCGCGTGGAGACCGGGCCACGTGTCCGTCGGGTCGAGTTGCATGCCAGGACCGTCGTCCGTGATGCAGACCGCGCCGTCGGCCTCGACCGCAATGCTGATGGACGAGCAGCGACCGGCGAGGTACCGGTCGTAGGCATTGGCGAGCACGTCGAGAACGAGGTGCATCTGGCCATCGCCATCGTTACCGCCAACGTACATACCCGGTCGTTTCCGGACCGACTCCAACGGCGAGAGAACCTCGTAATGCGTCTGAAAGTCTTCGCCCACGACGCGACCGTAGCACTGGAGAGAAGAGACTCGTGCGGGATCGACGGCGCGGTGGCGACATGCCAACCATCAGTGGCTTCTCGCCACCCGAAACGACGCCGGTCGGGAACGCGTGCTTCGAGTCGATGCCGATCGATCGCGATCCCGACGCCCTGGGCGTGCAGGCGGAGTGCGCGGTGGCGTATCGGTTCTCTCACGACGAGCAAACGCTGCGTGCGTGCGGGACCGACGAGCGTGCCCCGTGCTGGCGAGTCGTCGAGGATCCGCTGCGATGTTCGTGGGATCCGAGGCTGCAACTCGACATCGTGCCCGATGCCGCGAAGTTCACCGACGCCGTCACCGTCGTTGCGGACTGCCTCGTGCAGTGAGCGTGTCATCCTCGATGGATGCGATTGGCAGCGCTCGTGTGCGTCCTCGTGGCGAGCTGCTCGCATCCGCCGCCGCCCGAGCCGCTGCTACATCACGAGGTGCCGATCGATCGCCGGCTCGAGCGGCTCGTGATCGCGCGCGTGGATCAGCTGCACATGGTGCAAGGCGTGGTGGTCAGCATTCGCCACGAGCGCGGCGCGACGTGGAAGGTGGCGCTGCGCAACATCACCGACGTCGCGCTCGTGGTGCACTGGGAGCGCAGCACGCTGAGGCTCGTCGACGAGACGGCGATGGGCGTGCTGCACGCGGACGCGAAGCACGTCGCGCCCCAGGGGCGGATCGAGGTGGACGTGACGCCCGAGCTGCTCGTGGCGCTCGGATCGGATCCGCACATGTGGACGCTCGTCCGCGAGGCGGTGTTCGAGATCTCGATGACGCTCGGTGATCGCACCGAGGTGTGGCGCGGGATGATCGGCGGCGACTTGAAGGGCCCGCGCGTCGACGAAGCGCTGCTCGAGCGGCTCGGATCGAAGGAGCCCGCGACGGGGAAGCCATCGGTGCCGGCGGCCGCGCGCGTCACGCGGTTTCATCACTACGAAGCGACCGAGCCGTGACGTAGTCTGCGGCGATGCAGCTCGATCTCGTCTCGATCATCGTCGATGACTACGACGCGGCGATCGCGTGGTTCACCGAGGTGCTCGGCTTCACCCTCGTCGAGGACGTGCCGTCGCTGACCAACGATGGGCGCACGAAGCGCTGGGTCGTGGTGCGGCCGCCGGGTGCGCAGACGGGGCTTCTGCTCGCGAAGGCGGACGGGGATGCGCAGCGCGCGGTGATCGGGGCGCAGTTCGCGGGGCGCGTCGGGTTGTTCCTGCGCGTCGAGGACTTCGACGGAACACTCGCGCGCTTGCGAGAGGCGGGCGCGGAGATCGTCGGGGCGCCGCGCGAGGAGCCGTACGGGCGCGTGGTGGTGTTTCGGGATCGCTGGGGCACGAAGTGGGACTTGCTCGGCCCGCGCCCCTGATGCGAGCGGGACGCCGGGCTCCCGGCGGTCGCGCAGATCGTGATTTGCGGCCCGGCGTCAAGCGACTCGTGGAGGGCGGCCGAAATAGATGACGATCCGGATCGAACCGGGGTAGCGGCGACGGCTGGTTGACATTCCGGTCGGCGAATTCTGTACGCTGGTGAGTGGGAGGGACGCATGGCACCGAAGAAGCCGGCAGTTGCGAAGCCCAAAGCGAAGAGCGAGCCACCGCGGACGAGTCCGTCGAGGGTCGCGGCACAGGGCGCGCGCGGATCGCAGAGGTTGCAGAATCTCGCGGCGAGGCCGTCGGTGTCGTTCGACGACACGATGGACGAACAGCTCGTCGATAACAGCGGCGTGTTTCGCGTGACGACCGCGATCACGAAGGACCAGATCGGTCACGAGGATGACAACAATCCTCGCTTCGCGAGCGACAGCCTCGTGATGGCCGCGCAGCGCGACGGCTTTCGTGAAGAAGGGCCGACGCTGGACGAGGAAGTGGTCGTCGACGCGGAGGTCACGTCGGCGGCGAAGCGGCAGCGCCTGGCCACGCTGGCGGCGCGCGCCGCGCGTCAGGCACCGCGGCGTCGGTAAGGTAGATCGCGATCACGATGCGGGCGCGGCCGATGCATCCACTGGATGCATGAGGACCGAAACCGAACATGGTGCCCAGCACGTGCACGAGATCGTGATCGAAGACGAGGCGTACAACTCCGTCGGCGAGCACTTGCGCAGCGACGAAGTCCAAGGGGTTGGAATGGTCGCGAGCAGCGTGATCGCCGCGATCCTGAGCTCCGCCCTGATCGTCGCGATTCTTCTCTAGCGATTTCGCAGGACAAGCGTCCCGAGCGCACCCGCACGCCGAGCGGCTACTTCGTCGCTTCTTGGGCGCCTTCGTCGTCGAGATCGATCCACTTCGCGTCGCGGGCTTTCCAGACTTCGGACTGGATCGCAGATTTTGCGGCCGGACGCGGTGCGGCAACGCCTTTCTTGCGCTCGGCGGAGACGGCGAGGTCGGCGCTCGACTCGATCTTGGACGCGAGCTCCTTGGGCATGCGCTTGTTGCCGACATGGAACACGTTCTGCGGAGACGGGCTCGAGCGATGCGAATCGATGCAGAACACGTCGAGGGCGACTTCGATCGTCTGGCCGGCGGGGACCTCGATCGCGTTCAGCTCCTTCGTCGAGTTCGCGGCGGTGAGCTGCATCGGCCCGACGGCGCCGAGGCGCTGCGGTGCGCTGTCCGGATCACCCTCGGGGACGAAGTAGAGGCCCGTCGCCGAGAACTTCTGCGCCGTCTTGTCGGTGTTCTTGAGCTGGACCTTCAGCGTGCCGTTCGTGGAGCCGTCGTATTCCGACAGCGCGGATCTGCAGCTTGCTGTCGGGGACACGCGAGAACTTCGTGTCGTGACGCACCGGTCCTTGCGGCGGCTGCTTGTGCGGCGGGCGCCGGACCGGGGCGCGCTCGCCATCCCAGACCATGTCGTCATCGGCGGCGGCGATGCCAAAAACTCCGACGAGAACGAACAGAGACACGGCGAGCGAGAGGACGTTGCGAAGGGAACGCGAAAAGTTCGTCAGCATGGGGCTCCTTCGGTTGGACAACCCCGCTCCAACGCATGTCGCGATGATCGGATCTGAGGCCGAACGCCCCGAGCGATCATTTCCACAGATGTGGAGATTCCGCGAACTACATCCACATGCGCGCGACGATGCCGAACGTGCCCGGCCCCGGCGAGCCGCCTTCGTCTCCGCCAGCGACGAGCAGCAGATGTTCGGAATAGACTTCGATGCACTCGGGGCGACCCGCTCCGCCGATGTTCACGGTGGCCGTGCCGTCGTTCGCGGTGCCGAACAGCGTGTCGATCGCGCCGTTCGGCGTGAAGCGAATGACGAGCGCGGTGCCACCATCGCGAGCGAGGACGACGATGCGGCCATCGGGCATGACGGCGAGATCGAGCGGCGACACGCCGGCGTTCGACGGTGCGTACTCGGCCACACCTTGCGTGCCGAACGTCGTGTCGAGCGTGCCGTCGGTGGCGTAGCGACGAACGCGGATGCGCCGGCCGAGCGTGGTGCCCGCGGAGGATGCGACGAGGATCTTGTCGCCAACGATCGCGAGGCCGGCCGCGGTCTCGGAGTCCGCGCCGCTGATGATGACGCCGTTGTTGCCGCCGAAGGCGCCGTCGAGCGCGCCCGTGGGCGTGTAGCGACGAATGAACACGTCGCTGTCGGTGCCGGCGTTGAACGAGCCCGCGACGACGAGGCGATCCTGCGTATCCGCGACGACGTCCGTTGCCTGCGACGACGTACCGAGCGTCGCGGTGACGAAGCCGTTCGGCGCGTTGAACGTGGTGTCGATCAAGCCGAGCGGGGTCAGGCGCGCGACCATGAGCTGGCTGTCCTTCGCACCGACGGCGACGATCGCGTTCGATTCGAGCACGAGACCATCGCCGACGGTCTCGTTGCCACCGAGGTTGACGAGCGACTTGCCCGTGCCGTCGCCGTAGTCGTTGCCGCCGGCGCCGCCCGTGACCGAGTAGCGGATCGTGTCGATATCGTTCGTCGCGTCGACGTGATGACCGATGATCACGCTGCGGCCATCGTTCTGGTGGCCGGTGGCCACGCCGTAGTTGGTCTCGCCCGACGAGCCGGTGAAGCCCGTGCGGATCGGTGCGCCGCCGTTCCACGTCGCGTCGGCCACGCCCGCGGAGGTCAGGCGCATCGTCGTCGCGCGCGTGGTGCCGAGTCCACCGACGGTGGTACCCGTCGCGACGACGGCTCCGTTGATCACGTCGAGTGATTGGAACGCGCCGTTGTCATCGCCGCCGAAGCTCACGCGCGCGAGCCCGGTGCCGGCCCACGCGGTGTCGAGAGAGCCGGGGCGGCCGGTGAGCGGCGCATCGGTGATCGTGACGGTCTGCGGATCCACACCGTCGCCGGTGGCGCGCAGCACGATGGTGACGGTGCCGCCGATCGTGAGCGGCGTGGTCGCGCCGACGCGCACGGCACCACTCGTATCGGCCGCGGGGATCGTGAGCGACGACACGGTGAGCCCGCTCGGCGGTGACATCGCTTCGACGGTGACGTCGCCGGCGAACGCGCCCGTGCGCGTGACCGAGAGCGTGATCACGTTCATGCCGTCGATCGGCACCGACGGATTCGGCGTGGTGGCGGCGATCGTGAATCCGGCGACGGCGACATCGGGTGCCGCATCGACCGGCTCTTCTTGAACGTTGCCGCAGGCGAACAGGAACACGAGCAGGAGCGAACGACCCATCATCGCCCTCACGGTATCACGCCGTTGCGGGCGCGACTGTGAGCCCTATCTCAACGCAGATCGGGCGAGCGGTCGGCGGGGATGCCGTGCTCCTCGATGATCTCTCGCGTCGCGGCTTCGGCGGTGGTGGCGTCGAGGACGATGCGCGTGCCGAAGCCGGTGTGGTAGTCGCTGCGCGCGGACTCGCTGCGCGGGCCGTGATCGTCGGTCTCGATCACGTGAAAGCGTCCGGCCGGCGAGGCGAGGGCGCGCGGGATGTCGGCGAGCTCGGTGATGTCGATCCCGTTGATGCGATGAACCACCGACTCCTTCATCTGGTGGTACCCGAGGTTGATCTCGTGTGCGAGCACCTCGCGGATCAGCACGATCTGCTTGCGTTGCGGTGAGGGGAACGATTGATAGCGATAGAACTGGTAGCGGTGGTGATCGTTGGCCCACTCCCAGTCGTGCATGTACTCGTACGACAAGGGCGTGAACACGATGCCCGCGAAGATGAGGTACGGCGGGCGGCGATCGGGGCGCGGCGGCGGGACGAGCGCCACGTACGCCTTCAGTGGAACCTCGACGGTGATGCGCTGTCCGTCGCGCAGGATGTCGAGCGGCAATGGCGAGCCGATCTGGCGCGTGCTCGCGACGTGCTCGAACGCGACGCGATCGTGATCGCGCAGGCGAATCGTGCCGTCGCACGCAACCGCGTGGCCATCGATGGCGAGGATCACGTCGTCGACGTGCAGCACGCCGTCGGCGGATGACGTCGGGATCACGACGGACACGCGCACGCCGGTCTGCTCGGGCGCGAGCCGTAGGTACTCGCGGAGCGCGTCGTTCTCGATCTTCTGCCAATAGATGCCGAGGTCGGGAACGCCGGCGATGTGGTTGTCGGCGAGGTCCTCGAACATGTGGCGAATGACCGAGATCGGGACGACGTAGCCGGCCTTCTCGAGATCCTTGCGCTTGTACGATTGGAACGCGAGGCCGACGAGCGCGCCGTTCCAGAACACCGGACCGCCGGAGTTGCCCGGGTTGATCGCGGCGTCGGTCTGCAGCGCGAGCAGATTGCGCTGCGAGTGCGTGTACGTGCGGACCTCGATGCGCGAGACCACGCCCGCCGTCACGCACAGCTCGTTGCCACCGACGGGAAAGCCGTGGACCGTGACCTTCGCGTTGCGCGGCGGCAGCTCGCCGAACCGCACGGGTTGCGTGTCCTCGAAGAAGCGCGGATCGTCGACGGTGAGCAGCGCGGTCTCCGTATCGTGATCCACGTGCAGCACGCGCGCGGAGAACTTCTCGGGATGGCCGGGCTTGAGCGCCTGCACGAACAGCTGATGCGCGACGACATGCGCGTTCGTGAGGATGCGATTGCCGTCGATGATGCAGCCCGATCCGCCCGACGTGTGCTGATACGTCAGCTCCCACGGCTTGTAGTAGTTCGGCTCCTTGACGACCGTGAACAACTTCACGACCGACTTGCGGAGCATCTCCTCGTCGAGGTCATCGGCCATCGTGCAACGGTACCAAACGACGATCGCACTGCGTGGTCAGGCGCAGATCATCTTGCGCCGCGAGCCTCGAGTCGCGCCTCGCTCAGGTCTTGATGATCGTGAGCACCAGCGTGCCTTGCAGCACCGACAGGTTGTCGCCGCTGACCGTCGACGCAGAGCCCGTGCTCGTGCCGATCGCCTTGACCGAGATCGTGTGGTTGCCCGGGGAGAGCGAGCCCGCGACCGACATCGACCAGTTCGCGGGGATGACCACGGCGCCGGTGTTCGTCGACACGACGCGCTGATAGCCGCCGTTGAGCAGCTGCGCGTCGTCGATGTAGATCGCGACCTCGACGGAGCTGAAGCCGTTCGCCGCCGTGGCCGTCGTGAGGATTCCACCGTTGGTGGTGATCAGAATGTTCGTGGCCGCGGGGATCGCGAGCGTCTGCGTCAGGCCGGGGACGACCGTCTCGGCGCCGTTCGCCGCGAAGTTCAGCGACGCGGTCCCGAACAAGCTGCCCGAGAGCTGACCCGCCGTGCCGGTGCCGGGAGGGCCCGGAGGACCTGCGCAGTCGGCGACGTCGCACGCGTTGTCACCGTCGATGTCCTCGGTCGCCATGTCACACGTGGCGTTGCCGTTGAGGTCCCAGCAGCTCAGCCCCGCGGAGCCGTTCTGCCCGTTGGTGCCGTTGGTGCCGGGCGTCCCCGGTGTGCCGGGCGTGCCCATGCCGCCGGGCGTACCCGGATCACCCATGTCGCCCTTGTCTCCCTTGGAGCCAGGGTCGCCCATCTCGCCCATCTCGCCCATCGGACCTTCCGATCCGCAGGCAGTAGCAGCGACGGTCAACAACGTGAATGCGAGGAGACTGGAGAAGCGGCTGATCGACATTTTCGCGCACCCTATATCAGACGGCGCGCGATCAACGCCGGATCTTCGTCGAACTTTCATGGAATAGCGGCGGCCGTCACGATCCGCTGCGAACCGTGCGACACGCAAAGCCGCGATAAGCATGGAGGCCGCTCGCGTAGTCGTTCGCGTAGAGATACGTCCCGTCGCCGAACACGCCGAGCGCGCCGCCGCCGGTGTCGACGCGATCGATCAGCGTGAACGCATCGTTCTGGAACGAGAGCGCATAGACGCCATCCGCCTCGGCCGCGACGAACAGGTGCTGGCCGTCGCTCCACACATCGCGCGCGCTTGCGGTCGTCGCGAACGTGTCGAGCTCGACGAGGTTCGTGCCGCTGAGCCGAAACGCGGTGAGCCCATCGGCGCTCGCGACGAAGATCGTGGTGCCATCGCTCCAGATGCGCGACGTGCCGCCGTGCCGCGCATCCGGCGTGATCACGTCGGTGAATGTCGAGCCATCGAAGTCGAGCACGCGAAACCGATCTGCATCCGCGAAGTACACGCGCGAGCCTTTGGCCCACACCCCTTGTCCCCAGCTGAGCGAGCTCGCGCCGGTGCCGACTCGCACGATCGCCGTGCCGTCGAAGCGCAGTGCGTGGAGTCCCTGGTTTCCACTCGGCACGAACGTGAGGTCGTTCGCGAACCAACCGCGCCGCGCTTCGGTCAACACGGTCAGATCCTGCGCTCGGATCGTGAACGTCCCGGCGCTGTCGAGATCGAGGATCGTGAGCCCGTATCCGGGCGAGCCGACCCAGAAGTGGGCGCCGTCGTTCCACACCGCCTCGGTCCAGCCGAGACCCGGCAAGCGATCCGTCTGCGTGAACGCTGTCCCGTCGAAGCGCACGCTGCGCAGGCCACCCGTCGTGTCGGCGACGAGGACGAACGGCTTCGCGGCCCACACCCCGTAGCCACTGCCCTGCGTGGGGATCGACGCCGCCTCGACGAAGGGCCCGCGGTCGGCCTCGATGCAATTGCCGATCACCGGATCGAACGGCGCACCCTCGCCGCTGCCATCGACGGCTGCATCGTCGCCGCGATCGAAGCCGAACCGCCCGCACGCCCCGAGGAGCCAGACTCCGATCAGCGCGCGGTTCACGTCCCGAGGATAGTCGAGAGCAATCGCCCCGACCCAGTCATTCGACCAGGTGCCACTCCCCCGGCCCAGCCCTACAGAGGAGGGATGCGCCGCTGGCTGGTCGCCCTCGCCCTCGCTGTCGTCGTGATGCCAGAAATCGGGGCCGCCGACCTCCGTGTCGACACCTCGACCCGCCGGGTGACGTCGACCACCTCGCCACCCGCGCGCACCCTCCTCCCGCGCCCGGCCAACCTCCCGGCGAGCGTGGCGATTCACGACGAGCGCGTGACCGTCCGTGCCCGAGGGCAAACCTTCCAACACACCATCGGTGACCTCTGGTGGAGCGTCACCATCGGCGACCATCTCGTCCTCGGTCACGCGGCTCGCCCGGGCGGTCAGGCCGATCGCATGGTCGCTATCGATCACACGACGGGCCGAATCGAGTGGCGCCGCAAGGTCGACTCGCTGTTCGCCGCCGCGCTCGCCGATGACCTCCTCGCCGTCGAGCGCGCGGGCCAGCTCGACATCATCGACGCCCTCACCGGCAACACCGTCGGCACCGCCGCGCTCTCGGGCCAAGGCATCCAAGCGATCTGCCGCACCACGAGCGGCGACCTCCACGTGAAGACCGGCTCGGACCTGATCGCCATCGATCGCGCATCGGGTCGCGTGCGCTGGACGCAGCCGACCACCTCGCGCGGCAACATCGCGATGACCTCGCGCGCGGTCGTCGACGCGTGGGTCGATCGCGAGAAGCATCGCTACGGCATCGTGACCTACGATCCGCACACGGGCGCGAAGCTCGAGTCGATCGAGCTCGGTCCCACGGGCGGCTGGTATGACGTCGAGCGCGTCGAGCTCGCGCCCGACGGTGCGGGCGAGGTGCTCGTGTCGTCGGTGTTCGGCGTCGCTTAGTCGCGCGACGCATTCGAGCGTGGCGTGTTCAAGGTCGCACGAGGATCTGCGTCGCTTAGTCGCGCGTCGGGTTCGAGCGTCGCGTGTTCAAGGTCGCGCGAGGATCTGCGCGTCGAGCCAGCGCACGAGGAGCTCGATCGCGCGCTCCGCGGCCGTGTCCTCGTCGAGGAGCTCGCACGCGGCGCCGAACGTGGTGCCCGCGATCATCGTCGGGACGATGCGCGCCTCGTCAGCCTCGAGGGTTCGATGGATGACCTGGAGCTCGCGTCGCCACACGAGGACCACGCGCTCGGCGGACACGAGGGGAAGGGCGAGTTGTGATTCGTTTTCGATCGCGTCCCACAGATCGTCGGCCGTCGACTCGAGGCGAACGACGCGGCTCGACGGCACGAGGCGCAACGGTAGCGTCGGGAAGTCCTCGGGGCCCATCGTCGCGAGATCGTCGCGCGCGAGCGCGGCCGCGTCGGGACCGTCGAAGACCTCGGTGCGCGCGCGCTCGAGGCGCGCGAGATCGGCGAAGAGCGCAGTTGAAAATGCGTCGGGTGCGGTGCGATGGGCATCGTCGTCATGTGCGGTGCGATGGGCATCGCTTTCCAGCGCGATGCCGGACTCGGCGATCCAGCGCGCGAGATGCGCGCCGACCTCGCGCAGCGAGAAGCTCGACGGCGGATACGCGCGGAGATAGCGAGCGGTCCACGAGCGCAGCACGGACTCGCCGACGAAGTGCGCGAGCTTTGGATAGTCATGCACGAGCACGCTCGCGATGCGCGCGATGTACGCGTGCTCGTAGACGTGCAGTCGCTCGACCTCGTCGATCTCGCCGCGCTCGACGAGATCGCGCGCGTCGACGAGCGGAGCGCGCCCGGTGACTGCCGCGTGAAAGCGCGCGAGCTGCTCGCGGAGCGTGCTCACGATGTCCTCGTTCGATCGCGGAGCGTGCTCACGATGTCCTCGCACGGCATCGTTCGCGGAGCGCGCTCGCGATGCCACCGTTCGCGGAGCGCGCTCGTGACGCCACGACACCGTTCGCGGCGCTCGCTCACGACGCTCTCTCTACGGCCGCGCGCGCGAGCGAACGCGCCGTCGATAGCTCCGCGCGAAGCTCGTCGAGCGAAGGGATGTTGTCATCGCGCTCGATGCACGTCGCGAGAGGACCGAAGCGCCGGATCGCGTCCGCGTAGAGCGACCACACCTCGGAGCGCACGGGCATGTCGTGCGTGTCGATGATCAGCGGCCCGTTCATCGTGTGACCCGCGAGGTGCACGTAGCCGATGCGGTCGGTGGGTAGCGCATCGAGGTACGCCCCTGGAGACCAACCGTGGTTCGCGCACGAGACGAACACGTTGTTGATATCGAGCAACAGGCCGCAGTCCGCGCGGCGGGCGAGCTCCGCGAGGAACGCGGCTTCGGTCAGCGTCGCGCCGGCGAAGACGGCGTACGACGATGGGTTCTCGAGGAGGATCCTGCGACCGAGGTGCTCTTGCACGCGCAGTACGCGAGCGACGACGTGATCGAGTGCCTCCTCGGTGTACGGCAGTGGGAGCAGGTCGTGCGTGTTGTGTCCGCCGAGCGAGGTCCAGCACAGGTGATCCGAGATGTATGCGGGCGATAGCTCGTGCGCGAGGGCGCGGACGCCGTCGAGGTAGGCGGTGTCGAGTGGATCGATCGAGCCGATCGACAGCGACACACCGTGGAGCACGATGGGCCGGTGCTCGCGGACGGCGCGCAGGACACGACGCGGGTTGCCGCCTTCGACGAGGAAGTTCTCGGTGATGACCTCGAACCAGTCGATGTCGTCGATGGCGGCGCCACCCGTGGTCGCCGCGACAAAATGTTCACGCCTCAGTCCGAGGCCGAAACCGAGCGACGAGGCGTCACTTCGTGGCGGTGATGGTGCCACCCTTGGCCTTGCAGTCGCTTTCGGACATCGTCACGACGCCTTTGCCTTTGCACTCGTTCTGACCGCCGCAGCCGTGGCCCTCTTGCTTGCAGGTGCCTTGGCCTTTGCACTCGTTGACGCCGCCGCAGTCGACCTTCGAGGTCTTTTCAGCGGTCGGAGCGGGGGCCGCACCAGGTTTGTCGCCGCCGGAGGATGCCTCGTCCTTTTTGCAGGCCGAGAAGAACAAACCACCAGCAGCCATTGCGATGAGCGTTCCGGTCTTCAGGTTCTTCACGCCAAGGAGGCTAACATGCGTTCGTGCGCAGTGCCGGTCTGCTCGTGGTGCTCGGCTTCGTGGTCGGGTGTGGGCGTGGGTCGGCACCCGCGGACCCCAGCGCGTTGACCACGGGGGAGCGGGCGGCGCTCGCGACGATGTCGCCGTTGCCCGCGGTGCCGAAGGATCCGACCAATGCGGTCGCGGACGATCCGAAGGCGGCGGCGCTCGGGCAGATGCTGTTCTTCGACGAAGATCTCGCGGGAGAGCTGGGCATCTCGTGTCGCACGTGTCACGCGGGACCCGCGATGGACGATGCAGGCAAGCACGTGTCGCGAGGAGCGAAGCTCGGATCGCGTAACTCGCCGCCCGTGATCGACTCGGTGTTCTACGAGCGACAGAACTGGGGCGGAAAGTTCGATACGCAGTGGGCGCTCGTGATCGGTGCGCTCGAGAAGCCCGAGGTGATGGCGGCCACGCGCGCGAACGTCGTGCAGGTCGTGACGGCGACGTATCGCGCGGAGTACGAGGCGATCTTCGGAGCGATGGATGGCAAGCCCGTCGACGAGGTGTTCACGAACATGGCGAAGACGATCGCGGCGTACATGCGATTGCTCGTCGCGCGAAACGCGCCGTTCGATCGCTGGATCGCGGGCGATGAAGCGGCGATTTCGGCGGCGGCGAAGCGCGGTGCGAAGTTGTTCGTCGTGCACTGCAAGAGCTGTCACGATGGCCCGCACTTCTCGGACAACGAGTTTCACGCGCTCGCGGCGGCGCAGTTCGGCGACGGCGTGCCGGCCGAGGATCTCGGGCGGTTCGGCGACGTGCCCGAGTCCGCGCGACGCCCGGAGATGCGCGGGCAGTTCCGCACGCCGACGCTGCGCAATGTCGGCGTGACCGCGCCGTACATGCACGCGGGACAGTTCAAGACGCTCGATGCCGTGATGGCGTTCTACAACGCGGGCGGCGGCAGCGTACCCGGCGTGGTCAAGGACCCCGAGATGAAGCCGCTCGGTCTGACGCTGGCGCAGCAGGCGGATCTCGTCGCGTTCATGGAGACGCTCACGGACACGGCGGTGCCGCCCGCGCTCCTCGTCGATACGTCGCGATAGCGGGTGATTCGCGGCTCGGCGCTGACAGCGCCTGCGAGTTGCTGTCACGAGCAACCGCGCGACGCGGCGGGTGTCACCCGCACATGGTGCGCGCGGCGCTCGCGATGCTTCTCGTCACCGCGTGGGTCGCGCCTGCGCGCGGGGGCGATTGGGAGGTGCAGCGCGATCCGTTCGATGCCGCGGTCGTCGGTCGGTACAAAGCGATCCTCGCGCGAGCTCCGCACGACGCGGCCGCGCTCGCGCAGCTGATGTCGCTGTATCGACGGTTTCGCACCGTCGAGAAGCTCGCCGACGAGTACCGCGGGGCCCCCGAGGCGTGGTCGTCGCTCGTCGTGCTCGGGTCGATCGAGCGCACGCTCGGCGATGACGCGGGTGCACTCGCACACTTCGAACGAGCCGTCGCGCTGCGCGACGACGACGCGGCGACGTGGCGCGTGCTCGCGCAGCTTCGCGAACACGCGGGCGATCGCATCGCCGCACGTCGAGCATTCGAGCTCGCGTACGCCCATGCGCCTCCCGCGCAGGATGCGCAGGCGTTGCGCGATCTGATCGCGTTCGCGCAGAAGGGCAGCGATCACGAGAGCGAGGAGCGCTACTTCGATCAGCTCGTCGTGGTGGTGCCTCGCGATCCGCGCGTGTGGATCGAGCGCGGCGACGCGATGACGCTCGCGGGGCGCTTCGATATCGCGCGCGCGAGCTACACGACCGCGGAGCAGCTGCTCGTCGCCGATCCCGAGGAGCGCATCTCGGTGATCGTGCGATCGGCACGCGTGCTCGAGAAGCTCGGAAGGACTGCAGACTCGATGCGCGAGCTTCAGCGCGCCCTCGCGATCGCGCCACGCACCAGCTACGCGACGCGCGAGCTCGTGATGCAGATCATCCAGAATCGACGCACCGCGCACGCACTCCCGGCTGCGATCGCGGAGCTCGAGTCGATGTGGCCCGAGAAGACGCGCAAGCACTTCGAGTGGTCCACGCTCGCCTCGCTGTACGAAGAGACCGGCGATCTCCCTCGCGCGATCGCCTCGTTGAAAGCGGCGGTCGCTCGATCTCCGTCGGAGACGGTCACGCAGCTGCGGCTGATCGAGCTGCTGGATCGCACGCAAGACACGCAGCAAGCGCTCGAACACGTGGAAGCCGTCGCGCGCGCTGCACCGCGCGATGTCGCGCTACAGCTGGCGCTCGCGCGCCGCTACGGCACGTTCGACGACCGCGCATTCCGCACGCTCCTCGGTCTCGCGAAGCGCGGTGCGAAGGATCGCGAGACCCTGATGTCGATCGCCGAGCTCTACCTCGAATGGGATCGCAACGATCTCGCGGAAGGAGAGCTCGCGAAGATCGTCGCGCTCACCGCCGCATCGAAGGATCCGGTCGCGCTCGGCGAGCTCGGCGCCCGCGCACTCGACCTCGGCACGTACAACGCCGCGCTCGCCGCGTACACGGCCGCGACCAAGCTCGCACCGAAGGAT
The DNA here is from genome assembly GCA_044230415.1 of Kofleriaceae bacterium. GTDB lineage: Bacteria > Myxococcota_A > Polyangia > Haliangiales > Haliangiaceae > JABFXX01. Next base: position 97,284 of record JBGARE010000028.1, on the reverse strand, counting down.
CCGTCGCTGTGGACCGGCGTTGCCTTCGCGAACGATGGCCTTCGCAACTGGGACCCAGCGTTCGACGCGATGGAGACCGTGCTGTTCCTGATCCCCGACGACACGGCCCATCGCGCCGAGCGCCGCGCGGCGCGCAAGAACCTCGTGCAGATCCTCCTGCGCACGCGAATGTTCAACGACGACTACGTCGACGCCTATCACGAGATGTGGTCGTGGTCGTTCGAGCAAGACGACGACATCGAGTCCGGCTACCTCCTCGCGACCTACTACAACGCATCGCCGCGCGACGACCAGCCATACACCACGCTGGCTCGGCTGCACACGCTCGTCCCCGACGACAAAGACATCGAGCACGATCTCGAGCTCGCCCGCAGGATCAACCGCGTGGCCCTCGGCCTGATGGCAACACGCTCGCACGTTCGCGAGTTCCTCCTCGCCGACAACGACGAGTGGGAGACGCACTCGGATTCCCTCGACGGCCCGCGCATCGGCTTCCACATCGGCGTGGGCCCCGGCATCCGCGACATGCCGCTCTCGTTCGAGCTCGGCACGAGCGTGACCAAGCGCGTCGCGCGCCGTCTCTCCGTCGATGTCCGCATGGACTGGACTCGTCGCGTCGGCGATCTCGGCAGCACGAACGCGATCGGCGGCAGCCTCGGCATCGGGGCGCACGTGTTCACCACGCGCCAAGTCGCAGTCCTGGTCGGTGCAGCACAGCGCTTCGAGGTGCGCTTCGGCTCCGAGCTGATGCACACCGGATGGAGCCGCTTCGAAGGCGGCGGCGACCTGACCACCGCCCTCGTCCTGCGCGATGCGCCGTTCGTCGTCGGCACGCGGATCGAAGCGCTCTACTCGGGCCGGGTCAACGCGCTCCTCGAGGTCGGCTTCGAGCTTCGCTGACGCCGCGACACCTGGAATTCCAAGCGCCTCCGCAGATCGACGAGATTTCTGCAACGCAACGGCGCGCGCCGCTGTCCATTCGCCATGGTCAAGGCTGCCCTGCTGGCGATAGCCACGCTCGTTGCGACACCCGCGATCTCGTACGCGTGCATGAACGGGGTCGAGTGGACCACCCAAGACGACGTGCGCATGGTGAAGCGCGCCGAAACGCAGTTCGAGCAAGGCCAATACGGCCGCGCGCTCAAGACCGTGCGCTGGCTCAAGCCGAGCGACAAGCGCCTTCGCGCGCGCATCGCGGATCTCAAGGCGATCATCGAGATCCGCATACACGACGAGCGCACCGACCTCGCGAAGTCGGTCGCGCACATCGAGTCACGTGACGACGCCGCCGCGCACAAGGACATCAAGCTCTACGCATGGCGCGCGGAGGCCTACCTGGCCATCGGCAAGCGCGACGAAGCCAAGGCGATCCTCGACGATCTCCATGCGCGCGACCTGATGCCCGACGCGTACGGCTATCTCGCGCTCGCGAAGCTCACGACCGGCACGACTCGGCTCGAGATGTGGAAGGCGTGCCGCACGCGCGCGGCGAACAAGGACATGTGCGAGCTGCCGACCGAAGTGACGAGCGCGCGCAAAGCTCCGACGAAGTGAGCGCGCAGCGTTGCCGACCGGCGGTCGCTCGCCTGACCGGGCGCGTAACGACGGGGCGCGTAACGACGGGGCGCGTAACGACGGGGCGCGTAACGACGGGGCGCGTAGCGACGGGGCGCGTAACGACGGGGCGCGTATCGAGCCCTCGACCGAGCGGAGGCGATCGCGGGGTGATCGCGTGCGTGAGACTGTTGGTTGCCGTGCTCGCAATCATCGCGGTCGGGTGCGAATCGCGATCGCCGGCATCGAACGCGTTTGAGGCGTCGAACGAAGGGCGGGGTGTGGGATCGAATGCGGGTGCGAAATCGAACGCGGGTGCGGGATCGAACCCCGGTGCGAAATCGAACGTGGGCGCGCCATCGAATCGATCGGCCGCCGCAGGGAGCGCGACGAGCGGCCTGTCGAACGCACCGCGCGATGCTCGCGACCTCATCGCGAAGTTCGAGTGCGCGCGTTGCCACGACATCCCGAACATCGAACCCGCCCGCGAAGAGAAGCATTGCGTTCGATGTCACCAAGCAATTCACGCGGGGACGTTTGCGGCGAAGAAGATCCACCTCGAGCGCTGGAAGAAGCGCATCACGAGCATTCGCTGGGTGCCCTCGCTAGCGAGCGCGGATCGATTGAAGCGATCGTGGGTGCAAGCGTTCCTGCTCGCGCCCCACGACGTGCGACCCGGCCTGATCGCGGAGATGCCGCGGCTCGCGATGGCGCCCGAGGAGGCCGCAACGCTCGCCGCGTATCTCGTGCCCGACACGATAGCCACCCGCGTGAGCGTCGACGGAACCGCGCGACGCGATCGCGAGGACGACCCACGGCGCACCGCACGCGATGGCTTCGCAGGCGATGGCACCGCGGACCTCGCGCGAGGCGAACAGCTCTTTCGATCCCTCGCATGCGCGAGATGCCACCGGTTCACGGGCAGCACCGTCGACGATTCCGCGCTTCACGCGAAGGGCCGCACGTTGGGGAGCGCGGTCGACGATTCCGCGCTTCACGCGAAGGGCCGCGCACAGGGGAGCACCGTCGACGATTCCGCGCTTCACGCGAAGGGCCGCGCGCAAGGAAGCACCGTCGACGATTCCGCGCTTCGCGCACGAGGGAACACCGTCGACGATGCGGCGCACGGCACGCTCGAGGCGGCATGGGCGCTCGCACCCGATCTGCGCTTCGCGCGGCAGCGAATGACCGTGGACTCGATGGCCGCGTGGATCGCGAACCCGCGCGGCGCGATGCCCGCCCTCGGGGTCCGTGCAGACTCCGCCCGTGCGCTCGCCGTGTTCATCGCGACGGCGCCGCTCGCCGACGAGAAGGCACGCGTGGTTCCCGCGCGATTGCCGGTCCTCTCGAGAGCCGTGACCTACGACGAGGTCGAGAAGCGCGTGTTCCGCAACGTCTGCTGGCACTGCCATGCCGTGCCGGACTTCGCGCGCGGCGATGGTGGCCCGGGCAACTCGGGTGGCTTCGGCTTCGCGCCGCGCGGGTTGGATCTCTCGAGCTACGAAGGCGTCGCGAGCGGCGCGCTCGACGAGAGGGGCGAGCGCCGCAGCGTGTTCGCGAAGCTGGCCGATGGAACGCCGCGGATCGTGGCGCACTTGATGGCGCGGTATGCGGAAGAAGCAGGTGGCGGAGGTGACGTGCGCGGGATGCCGCTCGGACTGCCGCCGTTGCCGCTCGAGGAGATCCAGCTCGTCGAGTCGTGGATCGTGCAGGGCCGGCCGCGTTAGGGCGGCAGCGTGGTCTTGGGCTTCGAGAAGTCGGTGTCGAGGCGGCAGACGCCGTGGTCACCGTCGGTGAGGACGCACGACCAACCTTCGGGACACGAGGTCAGCGGGTTGATGCGGCACGTGACCGGCTTCGCGGCGGGCTCCTTCTTCGGAGGTGGGGGTGCGTCCGGATCGACCTTCGGTGGCGGCACGTCCGGCACCGTCATGCCGCGTTCCTCGAGCGTGGCGTCGCGAACGTTCGATTCCTCGCCATCGGGTTGCGGGATCACGTTGTCGGGCGGCTGCTCTTCGTACGTGCCCGGTTTGGGCGCGGGCCGCGCGACGCCGCCACCGTTGGACGGCTCGGGATGACGACAGTTGTAGACGGTGGCGGAGGCGATCAGGCCGGAGAGGATGAACACGCCCGGGATGGCGAGCCAGCCGGGCGACTCCTCGGCGGTGCCGGTGTAGACGAGGGCGAGCGCGCCGAGCGAGCCACCGATCAGATCGATCGCGGGAAACGCGGGCTCGTCCATGCACGAGGTGCCATGGCTGTTGTGGCTCGCGAACGATGCGACCACGGCGGAGCAGCCGCTCTGCGCGAGCAGCGCGCACACCGCGAGGATCCCCACCCGACGCACGATGCGATCGTAACGCGACGCGGAGATCGGGGCCACCCTCGCTCGATGGGCTATCCTGCCGCCGTGCGCACGGTACGAGCGACGCGCTACGTGACTCCGCTGCGAGAGGGCGGATCGGTGCCGGCGATCGTCGAAGCCGACGACGAGGGCACGTATGTCGTGAAGTTTCGCGGGGCCGCGCAGGGGGCGCGCGCGTCGATCGCGGAGATCATCGGGGGCGAGCTCGCGCGCGTGCTGGGGCTGCCGGTGCCGGGGCTCGTGTTGATCGAATTGGATCCGTTGCTCGCGCGCTCGGAGCCGCATCCCGAGATCCAGCATCAGCTGCGCGAGAGCACGGGGCTCAATGTCGCGCTCGATTTCCTGCCGGGTGCGCTGAACTGGGAGCCCGCGCTGGCGCCGCCGCCGGACGCCGAGCTCGCCGCGCGGATCGTGTGGTTCGATGCGTTCATCTCGAACGTCGATCGCACGGTGCGAAATCCCAACATGCTGCGCTGGCACAAGCAGGCGTATCTGATCGATCACGGCGCGTCGCTGTACTGGCAGCACGATTGGCCGAATCATCTGTCGCGCGCGCGATCACCGTTCACCGCGGTGAAGCAGCACGTGCTGCTCGCGCTCGCGGGCGATGTTCGCATCGCGGATGCGGTGCTCGCCCCGTTGGTGACGCGGGACGTGCTGCGTGCGGTGGTCGAGCACGTACCGGATGCGTGGCTCGGCGCGGAGGCGACGCCCGAGGACACGCGTGCGTCGTATGTCGAGCATCTGTGGCAGCGCGTGAGTGGACCGCGTGCATTCGTCGAGGAGGCCGAGCGTGCGCGCGTCGTATGACTATGCGGTGATTCGCGTGGTGCCGCGAGTCGAGCGCGGCGAGCGCATCAATGCGGGCGTGATCGTCTCGTGCGCGACGCAGCAGTTTCTCGAAGCGCAGATCGCGCTCGATGCCGCGCGGCTGCGCGCTCTCGATCCATCGATCGATCTCGCGGAGGTCGAAGCGGCGCTCGCGGTGATCCCGTGGATCGCGGCGGGTGATCCGCGCGGTGGTCCGGTCGCGCAGCTGCCGCGCGGAGAGCGGTTCCATTGGTTGATCGCGCCGCGCAGCGCGATGATCCAGACGTCGCCGGTGCACACCGGCATCGACGATCCACGCGCGGCGCTGACCAAGCTGCTCGCGCGCTACGTGCTGCCTACTTCTTGAGCTTCTTCAGCTCGTCGCATCCGCGCTGCGAGCCTTCCTTGCACGCCTTCTCGAGGAACTGAGCCGCGAGCTTCGGGCTCTTGGTCATGCCGCCCTTGCCCTCGACGTAGAGCATGCCGAGCTGGGTGCAGCCCTCGAACTCGCCGCCGCCGTAGCACGCGCGACGGAACGCGTACTGCGCATCTCCGGCGAGCTTCTTGTCGGCGAGCTTCGCCGTGCCCAGATCGACGCAGCTCGCGCCATCACCCGCAGCGCACGCACGCTCGAGCAACGCGAGCTTCTCCTTCGGTGCCTTGGTCAGCTCCGCTTGCACGCGACAGCCGAGCACGACGTTTGCTTCGCACGCCTTCTTCGCGAGCTCGATGTCGTTACCGAGCGCGGCCGCGGTCGCGCAGCTGCCCGCGTTGCCGGCGTCGCATTGCGCTTTGCACGCGGCGGCGTCGTCGGGCGAGCACTGGTGCGGCTTGTCGGGACGCACGCACGCACCGTCGCTGATCACGAAGCCGGGCGCACACGCTGCCACCACGAGCTCGGGCTTCGCGGGCGGCGGCGCGCCGATCGGCTCGAGCTCGATGCGCACGATCGCGCCGCACTGCGCGGGCGGCTGCTTCGCGTCCGGCGTCGACGCATCGCATGCGGCCATGTCGCCGTCCTGCGACTCGAGCTTCGTCGCGCTCTTCGATCCCGCGGCGCCGCCTTTGCCCATCAGCGTCGCGGTGGCGCCGAGCTCGGCCTTCGAGCCCGACGCGACGGCGAATGCACCGACGGTGGCGGCGCGAACGTAGTGCGTCGCTTCGGCACACGAGCCCTCGAGCTCGCCGCGCTGCGCGACCTTCTTCGCCGACGAGCGCTTGCCGATCATCACCATCTGCGCGAGCAACGCGGTCTCGCGGCCGAACTTGCCGCCGAGCTCGGTGAGCCAGCTGATGCCCGAGACGGGAAGGTTCGCGGCGATCTCGTCGCTCGTCGCCATCTCGATCTTCTTCTCCCGCTTCGTCGTGCCGATGTATCCATACGTGCCCGCGAGCGAGCACGACGGCACGAGCTTCGCGCTCTTGCAGTCGTACGCGAGCAGCGCGAGGCCTTCCTTCATCGCGACCTCGAGATCGCCACGCGCTTCAGGTGTCCAATCGACGACCATCAGATCCGCGCGCGCCGGTGTCGTGCACGCCTCGATCTCCGGTGCGTTTCCGTTGTCCGCGCTCGCCACCGTCGGCGGAGGCTGCTGCAGCTTGGTGGCGGGGCCTGACGACTTGGGACAACCAGCGAGCGCGATCAATACCGCAGCGAGGCGAACGTGCATTCGCCATTCGTAGCGCGATCAGGGCAGCGCCTTCCAGCTCGCCTTGACCTTCACGTACGGTCCTTTGAACGGAGGCTCGCCGGCTGCGGGACCGATCACGTAGTCCGCGCGACGATTCGCACGCTCGTCGGTAGAGTCTGGCGTTTTGACCTTCAGCACTTCTTCGCCGAAGCCGGCGAACGCGATCGGGAGCTTCAGGCCCTTCTTGCGAAAGTACGTAGCGATCGCTCGTGCGCGATCGAGCGACAGCTTCGCGTTCTTCGCATTCGGACCGACGGTGTCCGTGTGCCCCGCGACGTACAGGCGCATCTTCATGAACTTCTCGGAGCGCTTCACCACGTCGAGGATCTTCGTGTAGCTCGCGTCGAGCTTCGCGCTTTCGGTGGCGTCGATCACCGCGCTGTCGACGGCGAAGTTGACGTCCTCGTGATCGATCGACACCGACCACGGGATCAGCTCGACGTTCGTCGCGCTTTGCTTCGCGTCGGCGAGCACCACGCGCAGCTTCAGCATCATCACGCGCGCCTTGTCGGGTTGTGTCCACGTGATGGTCTGCCACTCGGTCGGCGTGGTCTTCGCGAACGTCGCGCTGCCGGTTCCGAGCTCGCTGCCGTCCTCGCCGATGGCGACGATCGTGGCCTCCGTCGCGGGGAGCGCGACCTTGAACTGCAGCGTGCGCTTCTCGAGGTCGAGGTGGTCGGCGTCGTAGGTAACGACTCTCGTTGGACCCGCGATGGCTATTCCAGAAATCGCGAGGATCGCGATCAGAATTCGCATGAAATGGATCATGACACAGACAACCGTCCGTGCGACGACAGCCTCGATGATCGCCTTCGATCCAAAAAACACCGTGTTCGCGATGAATGAAGGTGCCGAGCTCCTCGTCCACGACGGCGAGTCCGAAGGACCGCTCTGGCGCAAGACGCTCGACGGCGAGATCGTCGGCGTGGGCGCGGATCGCGAGAGCGTCACCGCGATCACCGCGAAGGGCACCGTCGCGACGTTTCCCTCGCGCAGCGGCGCGGACATGCAATCGGCCGCACTCGGCGGCGACACGCGGTTCGCCGTCGTCGGCAGCGGCAAGCGCCGCGTGGTGGCCGCGCTCGCGAACAAGATCGTCGCGCTCGAAGGCAACATCCCGCGCACGCTCGTCGACGCAGACGCGAGCGCCATCGCGATCGCCGCCGACGACAACGTGCTCGTCGCGGTCGTCAACGCGTTCATCGTCGTCGCGCCCGATGGCAAGGCGACGACCACCGAGCACTCGCTCGGTCCGGTCAATGCGGTCACGTGGCATCCGGAGAACTTCTGGCTGATCGCGACACCGAAGAAGGTCTATCGCTGGAACGGTAGCGGCGAGCCGGTGCACGTCACGAGCATGCCGGCGGAGCTCACGCTGAAGTACATCGCGGCGACGAAGCAGGCGTTCTCGCTCGGCTACGACGCCGACGACGGCATGGGTGTGGCGACGCTCGAGTGGCCGTCGAAGGAGACGCTCGCCACGCTCGACTATCCCGAGCGCAAAGTCCGCGGCCTCTCGTTCGGTCCGTGGCCGTGGCTCGCGATCGCACTCGATCTCGGCGATGCGAACAAGCAGAACCTGCTCGAGCCGCAGCGCCTCCATCGCAGCGACACGCACCCGGGGCGCGAGCATCACAGCTGGCTCGTCGCCGTCGGTGGTTCGTCGAAGAAGGCCGCCGCTCCCGCCGCGAAGCCGGCCGCACCCGCGCCGTACGTTCCGGATCCACCGCCACACGTGCAGTCCGAGTTCCCGTGGCGCGTCCTCGGCTTCATCGCGGTCGTGATCCTCATCATCATTCGCTGGAGCATGCGACACTGACCACGTGAGTAAGGGCCCGAGCGATATGCAGCGCTTGCTGCGCGCGTTCAAGGTCCCGCCGACGAACAAGAAGGCGAGCATCGTGATCGGCGGTGGGCTCACCGCGATCAGCGCGCTCGGCGGCGCCTTCGCGATCATCCCGGCCGCTGCGATCGCGGCGGGTCTCGGCATCTTCGAGATCACGGATCGCCGCGCGATCGCCAGAGGTCTTCGCGAGCTCGAGAAGTGGGGCATTCCGATCGAGGGCTATCGCGAGTGGCTCCTCGCCGAAGAGCCATCGTTCGATGTCGAGCTGCGGCGCCACGCGGACTTGCAGATCATCGCGACCTCGACTCGCGCGGTGGATCCCGGCGTTCGCGTGCGGCGCATCGGCGATCGCGAGGTGCGCTTCGTGACGCGGCGGATGGCGATGCCCGGATACAAGGACGGCGATCCACCGGTGTACCTCGGCGACCGCCGCTTGCTGTTCGAGCTCCACGAACGGATCCTCGCGCCGCTGCACGCGGACGTCGGCATCGCGCGCATTCGCATGGGCGACCGCGCGATGCTCGAGACGCGTCCGTCGGAGCCGGTCGGCGAGGGCGATGACGCACCGGTGGTCGAGGGAATGGGCGCGTTCCGCGATCAGGCGATGGCCGCACCGCCGGCGTTGCAGGCGCTCGTTCACACCGGATCCACGCTCGCGCTCGCAGAGGACTCGCGCTCGTTACGCTATCGCACGGAGCGCGTGCTGTTCGCGACGGGCCGCACGTCGCACGGCCTCGGCGCGATCCTCGGCATCGCGGCGGGCGTCGGTGTCGGCTGGTTCGCCTACGGCCCGATTCCCGGCGTCCTCGGCACGACAGTGGGAATCATCGTCGGATCGAGCCTCGTGCTCGGCAACAATCGGCGCAACGCGCAGCGCGCGGACTCGCAGCTGATGGCGGACTTTCCGATCGAGGACTACGACGCGTGGCTCCTCAGCGGGCGACCGCTGTTCGACATCGAGCTGCGCGGCATCGTCGATCGTGCGTCGCTCGCGGCGCGATTGCGCTCGATCGAGGCGTACTCCGCAGAGCAGCAGTCATCGGTGAAGTGGGTCGAGGATGTCTCGTGGCTCGACGAGAACGTCGTGCGTGTCGAGACGCGGCCGACGCTGATCACGCCATCGACGAGCCGCATCCGTCCGTTCTACGGAGGCAGTCACGATCTGTTCAAACGCCTCGTCGCCGAGGTGCTGGTACCGCTCCATCGCGAGGTCGGCATCGTCACGGTTCGCATGGGTGGCTACGTGAACCGCCGGATCTGACCGCTCAGAACACGAACGGATACGTGAACTGGCCACCGTTCACGCTCTTGCCGAACTTCGCGAGCTTCATCGCCGCGACAACGCACTCTCCGAGCGCGGGATCGGGCGCATCCGCGAGCGACGCTTCCGTCACCGCACCCTCGGGCGAGACCGTCATCGCCACCTTCACGGTGCCCTTCGACGCGTTCTTCTCGCCGCACTTCTGCACCTTCGGTTTCACGCCGTTCACACCCGCGCGGACCATCACCTTGTCGAGCGTCTCGGGGACACCACCGGCGCGCGGCGTGAGGTCCGTCGATTCGGCGGGCTTGAACTTCGCGCAGCACGGCTTCTCGTACTTCGAGAGCACGCACGCGGTTTCGTCGCATTCGTCATCGCCCGCGTTGGGTGGTGTGTTGCTCGGCCCGGTCGGCGGCGTCAGTGCCTCGACGCCGGCGTCGACGAGCGTGTCGGGCGGAGTCTTCGGCGGCTTGTCGCCGCGCGGAGGCTTGTCGCCACGCGGAGGCTTGTCGCCCCGCGGAGGGCGCGACGTCGCGCTTCCGGTCGGCATCGGCGTCATCTCGATCTCCGGCTCCGGTGCGGCATCGACCTCGATCACGGAGGCGTCGATCTCGACGGCGGCGATCACCGCGGCGTCGATCGCGACGGCGGAGCCATTGGATCCCGCGCTCGCCGACTGGTCTCCCGAGAGCTTGTCGCGGAAGAAGAAGACGAAGCCGCCGAAGCCCGCGCCGAGGACGACGAGCACGAGCAACACCTTCACCGCCCAGTGCATTCCCTTCTGCTGGACGGGATAGTTGAACGTGCCGGACGGGAGCTCGCTCGTCGTGCGCGGCGGTGGCGTGGTAGCGGGACGTGCGCGCGGCGGATCGGCGGCGGGCGGAGGTTGCGTGATCTTCGTCGGCGGCGCCGTCGGCGGGCGCGTGCGAGGTGCTGCGGGCGCGGGTGCAGGCGGCACCGCGGAGACCATCGTGATCGGCGGTGGCGTCGGCTGCGTCTTCACGCGCACGGGCTCCGCACGCGACACGGTCGGTGCTTCGTCGCTGCTCCCCGTCGCGGCGGCGCGGATCGCGTCGAGGTCCGCGCCTTCGCTGTCGGTGTCGACGGCTTCGAGATCCGAGTCGCTGAGCACGCCGAACGAGCCGCTCGATCGCGCGGAGATCGGAGTCTTCGCGTTCGTCGGTTCGTCGACGATCGCACGCGCGGTGGTCGGTGGTTCGTCGACGATCGCACGCGCGGTGGTCCGTGGCTCGTCGACGATCGCACGCGCGGTCGTGACCGCTTCCTCGGCGGGTGCGTGCTTCGTCGCGCCGTTCGTCGGGGGCGCGGGCTTCGTGGCCGCCTTCTCGACGGGCTCGCGCTTGCGCGGTTGGATCGTCACCGGCGCGATCGGCGCCTCCGCGGGCGGCGCGGGCCTGTCGACGGGCGTTGCTTGGAGCCGGGTGTCCATCGCCTTGTCGATCGCGTTGTCGATCGCATTGTCGATCTCCCTGTCGATCGGCTTTTCGATCGCCTTTTCGATCGGTCGCGCGATCGGCTTCGACTCTCGCTTCGGCGGCTCGACGACCGGCGCGGTCTTCGTGATCGACGGTAACGCCCCCTTGGGCATCGGCGTAGCGCGCTCGGCCGGCTTCGCCATCGCTGCAGGAATCGGCGTGATCTTGGCGATCGGCGCGGGCTTCGTGATCGTGGGAATCGTGAACGGCTTCGCCGGTGGCGCCGCGATGATGTCGGCGTGCGTGACGTCCTCGAGGTCGTCGAGATCGTCGGCGCCCGGCGGTACGCGCGGCAACAACTTCTGCAGATCCGTGCGGCGCGTGACGTCTTCCTTCGCCTGGCTCGCTGCGATCTCTTGCTCGAGTCGCGCGAGCTCGATCGGCCTCGTCGGCGGATCCGCGGACGCGGGGTTGCGCGAGATCACGTTCGCGCCGGTTCGTTTCTGATCGCGACGCGGTGCGGGCATCGCGGGCAAGCGCGCCGAGACTCCCGAGCCGCCCTGCGTCTTCTCGGGCGGAACCTCGCGGGGGACACCATGACCCGCGCTCGCTTCGTCGGTCGTCGGGACCGGCGCGTTCTCGCGCTCGGCGCGCAATCGCGGCATCTGCCCGACGAGGTTCTTCGGGGTGGTCGCCGGATCGAACTGCGGGAGGATCAACTTGTCCATCGCGGCCGCGACCGCGCCGGGAAGCACGAACACGAACGTGTCCGAGCAGCGCGCGGCTTCTGCCGCGGACAGCATCGCGGACGCACCGGCCTCCTGAAAGAACAGGTAGCGGAACAAGTCCGTGAAGCCCGGCAGCACGTGCCCGACGAGCGGACGCATCGCGTTCGAGACGGCGTCGGAGTCTGCGCCGCCGAGCACGATGATGACGTCGAACGCGGGATCCGCGATCCATTGCTGGAGCGCGGTGCGGATCTCGTCTTCGCTGTCGCTGACGACGTGCTGCGCCAGCACGCGGTGACCAGCAATGGTCGCGCGCTCGGTCGCGATCGCGGCATCACCGAGATCGGCTTTCGGATCCTTCGCGATCGCGAGGATCCCGAGTTGGACCGAGACGGTTGCCACGAGCCCATGCTAACGCGACCCGTCGTCCAAACGGGGTCGTGGCGGGCGTCTAGAAAAACCGTTGTCGAGACAACGACTAGCGCTGCGGCTGCGCGACGCCGTTGATCGAGATCGAGATGGACACGCCGGAGTCGCCACCCGAGGGGGGCAGGCTCGATCCGCCGCTCGACATTCCGCCCGAGACAGCGCCTTGCGCCGCGGCGGCCGTCTCGCCGCCGGGAGGACCGCCGGGTCCGCCGGGTCCGCCACCACCGGGGGCAGGACCTGGCTGTCCGCCACCCTTGCCGGCCTTGGAGGCAGCAATGATTCCGGACACTCCCTGCAAGATGCCGGGTGCGGCACCGAGCAGGGCGCCGATAAATCCGCCGCGGACGTTTTCGAGATCGTGGGATTCGAGGGACTGGATGGGCTGCATGGGGGGTGGGTGACTCCTCCTGACCCGTAGAGCAGCCGTCGTGCCACGTGGAAGTCCGCGTCTTCACGTGCAACGGGGCGCACGATCCGCCGTAGCCGGGAGACAGATCGCAACCCCCGAGCGACGACCGCATCTCTTCGAATAGGTCGCCCCATCGCACGTTCATGCTTCATGGTCCGCTGGGTCTTCGCCGCGCTCCTCGTCTCGAGCACCGCCCACGCGGACGCCGGGTGGGCCGATGTCGAGCCGATCGCCGGCATCGACGGGATGACCGTCGCGGGCGAGACGACCCACGTCGTCGCGAAGCTCGGCGGTCAGTGGTTCGTCACCACCGAGCCGCTCGGCCTCTTCGACACCCTCGCCGTGACTCGCGCGTTCGACGCGTCGCTGCTCGCGAAGCAGCCCGCGATCGCGCTGGTCGTCGAATCGCGCGATGGCGGGAGCGAGATGGGCTCCGCGATCGATCAGCTCGTCATTCTCTGTGCGGCGAACGAGCGCCTGCGCACATGCGGCGAGATCGAGATCGGGCACCTCGAGTGGGCGCTCGACGGCGAACATCGTCGCGACTATCCCGGCGGCGCGACCTCTCTGCGCAAGCGGCCCCACGTCGAAGTCGTCCTCGAGCCCACGCTCGTCGCACCGGACATGCTGCGTCTGACGATGACCCGTAACTCCACGGTCGCGCTGCCGGACGGCGGATGGCCGCGCGAGACCCTCGAGGCGATGGACACGCTGCGAAAGCGCGCGGGCCTCTACCGCTTCACCGCCGGCGCGCTCGTTCGCGTGAACTAGCTGCGCGTCTGCTGCTTGCGCAGCTTGCGCTGCAGCGAGCTACGATAGATTCCGAGTCGGCGCGCGGCCTCCGAGATGTTGCCCTTGCAGTCCGTCATCACGCGCGCGATGTGCTCGGCCTCTGCTTCGGCCAGCGTCGGTGTCTCGACGTCCTCGGGCACCGTGTCGTGCTCGCCGTACTCGGCGCGGCGCAGGATCTCGCTCCCGCGCACGGGCTTCGTCACCACGATGTCCGCACCCGCATGGACCGCAGCGACGGTGGTGTCGACCGTCAGATAGCCACTGATCAATGCAAACGTCGTCGACGGCATCTCTGCCTTGAGCATGCGAACGACATCGATGCCGCTGATATGGCCGAGGCGCATGTCGACCACGGCGAGGTCCGGCTTCTCGCGACGCGCGACCGCGGCTGCTTCCTCGGACGAGCTCGCCGTGAACACGCGGCGTTGAACACCGAACGAGCGCGCCAGTGCGGCGAGCACGCGTGGATCATCGTCGATGACGAGAACGCTCCGGATGATGCGATGCTGCTCCACGCCTTTCACCTCTTCAGGTATCCCCGCCATTCACCCTTGGACCAATAGTCCACCACGAGCGGCGCTCCACAACAAGCTGTACCTTCAAGACACATGGGCGAGAACCTGTTGCGTTGGGGTAGCGGCGTTGTCCTGACCGTCGCAGTCGTCGCATCGGTGGCGGCGGATAGCGCACCCAAGCCCACCGCACCCACGCCTCCGACGCTCGACGATGCGAGAAAGCTCGCGGCAAGCGCTGGCAAGGCGCTCGTACTGGAATTCTCCACCGACTGGTGCTCGGCCTGCAAAGTGTTCGAGCAGCAGACGCTTCCCGATCCGAACGTGCAGGCCGCGCTCGCGAACGTGATGTTCGTTCGCTACGACGCGGAGGCCGCGCCCGGCGACGAGGCCGCGCGCCGCTACAAGGTTCACGTGTTCCCCACGTTCATCGCGGTGGACGAGAACGGCGTCGACGCGCTGCGCACGCAGGGCGCCGCGGACGCGACGGGCTTTGTCGCATGGCTCGGCGACGCGCGCGCCGCTACGGAGACCGAGGCATCGGTGCGAACATCGCTGAGCGCGAAGCCCGCGGATCCGAGCGTCGCGATCGCGGCCGCGCGTTGGTACGCGTCGCGCGCGCGAACCAAGGAAGCGCTCGCACAATACGACAGGCTCGCGAAGATCACGGCCGCGAGCAAAGAGCAGCGCGCCGAAGCAGCTCGCACCGCGAAGCACCTGCGCCGCACCGAGCAGTGGAAGCAAACGCTGATCGCCGATTCGTTCGCGAACATCACGCGCGATCCGGGATCCACCACCGCGGACGAGCTCGCGATCGCGACGGTGGGATCGGGTGCGGACGCGAAGTCGATCCGCGCCGCGATCAAGGCCGCGCTCGATGCGACGTCGAATCCCGACGTGCTCAACGATCTGATCTACGTGGCACTCGCCGCCGGCATCACCGACGAAGCGCTGCGTGCGGCCGAGCGCATGGTCAAGGCGAAGCGCACGCCGCAGCTGATGGACACGTTCGCCGAGACGCTGCACGCGAACGGCAACAAGACCAAGGCGCTCGCGATCGAGGACGAAGCGCTCGCGATGCCGAACGGTTCGCTCGCCGCGTTGAAGCGCAACCGCGTGCGCTTCGCGAGCGGCACCGGCGATGCCGAGGAGGTGCTGCGCATTCGCGCGCGCGCCTCCGAGCTATGGGCGCGTCTCGCGGTCGCCGATCAACTTCCGGATCGCGTGCCGGTCGCCGCCGCCGAGCGCAAGCCCGTCGAGATCGTCCGCGCCGACGACGAGCTGGTCGCGTACCAAAAGGCGCTCGGCGAGGCCTCGCGCGCGCTCGCGAAGGCGTGCCGTGCGAGCTCGGGCGCCGAGATGGAAGGCGCCGTTCGCCTCAAGTTCGACGCGAGCGGCGCGATCATCGTCAGCTCGATCATGCTCGACGCGTCTGCACCGGCCGGGTTGCGCACGTGCCTCGCGAAGGAGATCGCGACGCTGAAGCTGAAGGTACCGAAGCGGACGACGAAGGTGACGCTGCCGATCGAGTTCCGCTAGGCCTGCTCGGCGGGATCCCAGCCGGTGACCAAGTTCTCCTCGAGGGCGTCGAGTCGAGACATCTGCTCGTCGGTCAGCGTGAAGTCGAAGATCGCGCCGTTCTCCGCGATGCGCTCTGCACGTACCGATTTCGGCAGCACGATGTAGCCGTGTTGGACGCTCCAGCGCAGGAGCACTTGCGCGGCGGTCTTGCCGGTCTCGCGCGCGATCGCGGCGACCACCGGATCGCCGAGCTTCTCGCCGCGCGTGAGCGGGCTGTACGCTTCGATCGCGATGCCGAGCTTCTTGCATAGCTCGACGGTGGGACGGCGCTGGAGGAACGGCGAGAGCTCGATCTGATTCGCGTGCGGTGGAGTCTTCGCGGTCGCGACGAGCTCCTGTAGGTGCGGTACGAGGAAGTTGCTGACGCCGATCGATCTCGCGCGACCGTCGGCGTGCAGCTTCTCGAGCGCGCGCCAGCTATCGAGGCGCTTCCCCGCGACGGGCCAGTGAACGAGATAGAGATCGATGTACTCGATGTTCAGGCGCTCGAGGCTCTTGTCGAACGCGCGCAGTGTCGAGTCGTAGCCCTGGTCGTCGTTCCACAGCTTCGTGGTCACGAAGATCTGATCGCGTGGAATGTCCGATTCGCGGACGGCGGCGCCGACATCGGGCTCGTTGCGATACACGCGCGCGGTGTCGATGTGGCGATAGCCGAGGCGCAGCGCGGCGGTCACTGCATCGCGCGTCGGTGCGCCCTGCGGCGATTGCCACACGCCGAGTCCGAGTTGCGGGATCGAATGACCGGAGGCGAGGCGGATCGTCGTCACTCGATCACCTTAGCTCAGCGTCCCGAAAAGCGGCCGGGCCGGCGCTCGAGGAATGCGCGCAGCCCTTCGGCTACGTCGGCGGACTTCATGATCGGCTGGAGGTCCGGTAGCAAGCGAGCGATCGCCGTGGTCTCCGATTCCGGAAGGCCGAACCGCGACGAGGCGAGGCTCGCGTACACGCCGAGCGGTGCTTGCGCGGCGACCACGTCGGCGAGCGCGAGCGCGCGCTCGAGTTGCGTGCCGGGCTCGACCACTTCTTGGACGAGGCCGATGCGCAACGCTTCCGCGGCGTCGAACTCGTCGCCGGTGAGCAGCCAGCGCATCGCGTTACCCCAACCGACCTCGCGCGGAAAGCGAAGCGTCGCGCCGCCGACGGGATAGATGCCGCGCTTGACCTCGATCTGACCGAAGCGCGTCGTCGACGAGGCGATGCGAATGTCCATCGCGAGCATGAGCTCGATGCCGATGGTCAAGCAGGTGCCCTGCACCGCGACGATCACCGGCTTCTTCGTGCGCGTGCCGCGGAGGCCCAGCGGATCGATGCCGCCGTCCGCGACGTACCACTCGCCGGAGCCGAACACGTTGCTCCACTGCGGGAGGTCGAGGCCGCCCGTGAAGTGATCGCCGTGCGCGTGGAGGACGCAGACGCGAAGCTCGTCGTCGCGCTCGAGCTCCGCCCACGCGCGGCACAGCGCATCCCACATCGGGAGATCGAACGCGTTTCGCTTCGCGGCGCGATCGAGTCCGACGACAAACACGTGACCGCGGCGCTCGGTGGTGACAGCCCCGACAACTGTGCTCGACATGTCGCGGAGCTTAGATGATCACGATGCCGCGGCGGTCAGACTCGGGTCGAGGATCGACATCAGCTCGGCGAGCTTGAACGGCTTTCGCAGCACGCGGGTCGGCGGTGACACCTTCGCGTTCGATCCCGTGACGACGACGACCTTGGTCTTCGCGAACCGCGGGTTGTCGCGGATGGCGCCGAGCACCTCCCATCCGTTCATGTCGTCCATGTGCAGATCGAGGAGGACGAGCGTGGGCGTTTCGAAGTTCAAGAACGCGAGAGCTTCCGCACCACCACCGACGGCGACGACTTCGAAGCCGTGCCGTTCCATCACGTCGCGCGTCGCGTCGCGGATGTCATCGTCGTCGTCGACGACCAGAACGAGGCCTTTCATCTCGAGACACCGTAGACGGTCCCACCGCGAAGGTCGATCCCGGTCCGAGTGAGGACTGCGTTGGATCCTCGACGCGCCGTGCGCGCGTGCGCGTGTGGCACCGCCGCACGATTACGGGGAGCGATAGACCGCGATGTACTTGAACGCCGCGCGCAGGTTGCGCACGCGCAGCCCGACGAACGTGCGCTCGGGCTGGATGAACGTCGACATCGCGCCGCCGGGGTCGATCTCGCACAGCGTGGTCCCGGCGTCCATGCGCATGAGGACGCGGTACGTGGCGGGGACGGGCACGTTGCCGCTCGAAGACGCGACGGCCGTGAACACACCGGCGATGAAGTTCGATAGACGGCGCGTCTGATCGGCGGTGACGAACGAACAGCTCGTGCCGACCGTGAAGCCGCTGTCGCCGTTGACGATCGCCGACGCGGACGGCGTGTTCGTGCCCGGCAGCGAGACATCGACGACGTAGTCGACCGTGGTGTGCTCGCCGCCCGCATCGATCGCGAGGAAGTGCGGCGTGTCGTTCGAGTCGATCTGCAGCGTGTCGCCGCTCACGCCCCAATCACCGGCGACACCACCGATCACCGTCCACGGTGCGGGCGCTCCCGCGACGGGCGTACCAAACCCATCGAAGCGTACGAGGACATCGCCGCCCATCGACGGCCGCGGATCGCACGCATCGCCGATGCCATCGCCATCTCCGTCGGTGTCGCCCGCCGCGAACTGCGGGCACGGATCGCACGCATCGCCGCGAGAGTCGCTGTCTTCGTCGTGCTGATCCGTGTTGGCGACGAGCGGGCAGTTATCATCTTCGTCGAGGATCGTGTCGCCGTCGTCATCGTTGTCGAGCGGCGGCGGCGGCATGTCGATCATCATGTCGATGGCGCCGTCGGGTGCGTCGATCACGCCTCCATCGCTCGGGTTGCCGGAGATCGTGAAGCCGCACGCGCTCACGAACAGCAGTGCCGCCACACGCATGTACCGAGCCTATCAGGGTACGGGCGGGTCTTCGTCGAGATCGTCGTCGTCGTCGTCGTCGTCACCGCGCGCCTTCTTGCGCCGCGACAAGAGGTTCGCGATCAGCGGCGTGAGCCCGAGCGTCGCGAGGATGCGCAGCGGCATCGTCGCTTTCGCGGCCACCCATCCCGCGCCGATCGCGCCGAGCACGCCGCCCGTCGTGCCCGCATCCATGCCGAGACCGATCGCGATCGAGAACCCGATGATCGCGGACAGCGACAGCGTCAAGTAAGTGTACACGGCGACGCGGCCGTACTGCTCCATCAGCTTCTTCAGGCGCTGCTTGAGCGGGGGCTTCTTCACCGGCGCTTCGGTCATTTCTTGCCCTCGACGTGCACGGCGAGCATCGCCACCATGAGCTTCGTGATCTCCGCGTCGAGCGTCTTGCGCTCGGGCGGCACGAGATCCGCGGTCACCATCACGCCGCCCATCCCGCGTTCGATGCACATCGCGAGGAGCGTGTGCACGGGCTTTCTCGTCGCGATTCGCGAGCTCCACGCGACACCGAGCGTCTTTGCCTCGGCGGGCACTTCGAGATCGGCGGCCGGCGTATCGCTGCGCTCGCCGAAGGCCTTGCGCTGCTGATCGCACGACGCTTTGTCGAACGGTCGCGTGGTCACCGATGCCGTGCCGACCTTGTCCTTGTACGTCGCCGTGTCGGACGTCGCCGAGCCGGACACCGCCCAGGCGCCATCGCCGAGCGCGGGCAACACGACCTTGCGCTTGCTCGGAAACGCGGTCGCATCCGGCTTCGGCGTCGCGGTCGGATCCGGCGCGGGCGTGCGCTTGATCCGCGGGATCAACTTGCGCGTGATCGGCGCGACATCGGCCGTCGCCTTCTTCGCATCCTTGCGCAGCTTGCGAACAGCGTTGTCGCGCGTGTCGATCTCTCTCTCGACGGACTTGTACGCGGCCGCGGCGTTGGCCTCGAGGAACGTCACCATGCCTTCGACCGCGGTGCAGTACGCCGTGACCGTCGTGCTCGCGGCGGTCAGCGCCGCGAGATCCGCGTCGAGCTCCGTGCGCTCGGCCCCCGTCAGCGTCGCTGCGAGCGTCGTCGCGCCGGTGACCATGCGCGCGAGTCCTCGCACCTCGACCTGGCACGCCGATGCTTCCTTGGTGAAGCCCGGCGTCATGCTCTGGATCTTCTTGTCCGCACGCGCGCTCGCCGTCGTTGCGAGGACGACCGCGATGGACAGCGCGAACTTCATGCGACCCATCCTAGCTCACAGCAGCTTCTGGATCGTGGACTCGATCGTCCAGATGTCCTCGGCGCCGATGCGCACCTCGCGCACGATGCCTTGCCGATCGATCACGACGAGCATCGGCATCCCCGGCACCATGTATTCCTGCGAAATCTCCTCGCCGGCGTCGAGGCCGATCGCGTACGACAGCCAATGATCGGCGAGGAACTTCGTGACGTCCGCCACAGGCTCGCTCGAGAGTCCGACGACGCGCAGCCCCTTCGCGCCGTACAGCTGCTGCCACTTGTCGAGGTACGGCATCGTCACCGCGCACGGTCCGCACCACGTCGCCCAGAAATCGACGACGACGACCTGGCCGCGCAGATCCGCGAGCTTCGTGGAGTACGAGCCGGCCACTTGCTGCGCGGCGAAGTCGGGCGCGGGCCGATCCGTCAGCTCCGCCGCGACGAGCAGATCGATCTCCGGTCGAACGTCGAGCTCGACGGTGATCGTTCGCTGCGCCCCCGCGCGCGTGACCACGAACACGAGCTTCGCTCCCGGCGGTTGCCGCTTGATGTACGCGACGAGCTCGCTCGCACCCGTCGCGACGATCCCGTCGAGCGACACCACCGTATCGCCGGCCTGCAGTCCCGCGCGTTCGGCGGGGCTCGTGCGCACGACGCGCTTGATCAGCGGCGATCCCGCATCGAACCGCACGCCGGCCCACGCTTCGCGATTGTTCGCGGGCATCACCAAAGGTTCGCGCTTCGTGACGACGGGCGCGGGAGGCGGCGTAGCGATCGGTGCCGCTGCGTGCGTGCATGCGACGAGGACTAGCAGCGCGACAACCCGCATGTGCAGAGCCTAGCGCGTGGTCACGTAGATGTCGGCGTCCGTTGTCGTTCCGCTATCGACGGACAGGTACATGGTGTGTCCGTCGGCGGAGAGCTCGGGGTCGAACAGGACATAGGAATCGAAGGGGCTGCCGAACGAGACGATCGCAGGCGGGCCGAACGCCTGATCCGTGGACATGCGCGTGGCCCGATACATGCGGTCATTGCGGATCGCGTAGATCTCGAGCCCGTCCGCGCTGATACCGGGAAGCCGGTAGGTGTCGAGGTTCGCGTGCGTGCGCAGGAGCGTCCACGGCGTGTTGCGATCGCTGCGCCCGTACTCCTCGATCGATCCCGCGTCGACGATCATGCGCAGGTCATTCGCGAACAGGCACGGTGATTCCCCGTCGAGCTGCAGCGGCATCGGCCCGATCCACGGCTGCGTCGGTGTCACGCGCGCCATCTTGCGCAGACCCGCGGCGTCAGGTCGGCGGCGTAGACCGGGGGCTGGGCGGTGCCGACGAGAGTGCAACAACCCGGCGTCTCCGAGCGGGCCATCAGGCACGCTCGAGTCGCTCGTGTTGCCGTCGCTCGGGCCGTCTCCGTCGCAGAACCCGGCGACGCAGCTCTGTCCGGTGGGACACACGCCATCGGGACACGCGATGCCGGTCGGCACCGTCGGCGCGTAGCACGCGGCGACCACCGCCACGCAGACAAGGCCGACACCGCGCACGGCGACAGGATACCGCCGCCGCTCGCTCGGAGGCGCGCGATC
Source organism: Kofleriaceae bacterium (assembly GCA_044230415.1). Lineage (GTDB taxonomy): Bacteria > Myxococcota_A > Polyangia > Haliangiales > Haliangiaceae > JABFXX01. The sequence continues at coordinate 76,113 of JBGARE010000028.1, read as the reverse complement.
AGTGCTACACGGTCGCGATGGCCGCTCGCATCGTCATCGCTCGTCACGGGCAGACGGCGTGGAACGCGCTCGGCCGGCTGCAAGGCCACACGGACATCGAGCTCGACGACATCGGCCGCGGTCAGGCGCGCGAGCTCGCCACCGCGCTCGCGGCACACGCGGTCACGACGGTGTGGACGAGCGATTTGTGTCGCGCGCGGGAGACCGGCGAGATCGTCGCGACCGCGATGGGCCTCGGCGCGCCGCGGATCGAGCCCGAGCTGCGCGAGCGACGCTTCGGCGTGTTCGAGGGGCTCACGCGCGACGAGTGCGCGTCGCAGCATCCCGATGCGTGGCGCGCGTGGCTCGAGAACACGATGGCACCACCGGGCGGCGAGTCCCGCGAGGACGCCGTCGCGCGGATGGAGCGAGCGCTGCGCCGCGTGGCCACCGACCACGACTCGGCGCTCGTCGTGTCCCACGGCGGCGTCATACGCTTGTGGCTGATGGACGTGCTCGGTCGAACGGTGCCGCTGATCAAGAACGGCGCGATCTACGTCGTCGAGCTGACCGATCGCTTTCGCGTGATCGAATAACTCACTGCTCGGCGCACGGGACGAGACCGATCGCGTCGATCTCGTTCCATCCCGGGACCTGCGTCGAGCCGATCTCGACGCGTACCGAAGCGATGGGCTCGGCGGTGCACGCCGTATCGACGTGGAGGCGATTTGCGGTCGCCCCGGTCGCCTGCGGGTTCGCGCGATACGCGGAGATGTGTTCGCCGCTCGTAGTGATCAGCGTGATCGATCGGACCGCGCCCGGGTTGTACGTCTCGTAGATCTCGACGGCGCTCGCACGCATCGGTTGCGAGAAGCCGACCTCGAGGAACTCGTCTTGATCGTCGGCGCCGAGCGATGCCCACGCGTTCGCGTTGTCACCGGCCGCGGGGAACACGTCCGGAGCGCCGAGCACCTTGTTCGCGGCCCACGACGACGCGGTGTACTGCGTCGACATCGCGCGCACCGACGATGCCCACTGCGTGACCACGGGCGCGGGCGGCGGTGCCGGTGTCCACGTGGCATCGATCGTCGCGATCTGAGCGCGATACTCCGCCGCCGTGATGCGTCCATGCGTGACGTCCGAGCACGCGAGCATGCGTCGCGCGACGAGTCCGCGATCGTGCGTGCCGAGGGTCGCCGGATCCATCGCGATGTGACAGGGATCCGCGTCCTGCGCGCGAACGGCGAGCGCGGCGCTTCCGAGCGCCACACCGACGAGCGACACCGATAGACCAGCGAGGAACAACGAGCCGACGACGAGGCGCTTGGACGGAGCGACGAGCATGGCTGGTGGAACGCTCGACGCAGACAAAAGGTTTCGGGAAACGCGGTACGCTTCACGCCGTGAACGGATGCGCACTGTTAGCCATGGTGGCGACATGTGGGCGAACGAGCGCGCTGGTCGTCGCGTTGCTCGCGGCGTGCGGCGGATCGCCGGGGCGCATCGCGAACGAACGCCGCGGCGTGAGCTCGTTCGTCACCGAGCGCCAGACGATCCTCGTGGACACCGGCAATGGCCTCGTGCGCATCGCGCTCGACGGCAGCAGCAAGGAGCGCGTCGCATCGGGCCGCTATCACCATCTCTCCTCGACACCGGACGGTCGCACGCTCGCCCTCGGTGATAGCGACACCAACCTCTTCCTCGTCGTGCCACAGGACAGCTCGCCTCGCCGGGTCGCGCAGCTCGATGCGCGTGCGGGTGCTGCGGCGCTCAGCCCCGACGGAAAGCGACTCGCCGTGGCGCGCCACGCGGACTTCACGTTGCCGCAAGCGCAGTGGAAGACCACCGAGGACGACGCGATCTACCTCGTCGATACCGACACGATGGCGATCGACGTCATCCCCGCGACGCGCGAAGAGCTCGTCACGGCGATCCGGTGGACGACCAATGACGCGTTGCTCCTGTCGATGATGGACTTCGGCACGGTGCGCCTCGATCTCGCGACGCGACAGCGGACCGAGGTTCCGCGCGAGATCCCACCCGAGGTCGCGATCACGAACGGCGGTACGCGCTGCACCAATGGCGACATGATCGAGCTCGCCGGACACAAAGGTGACGACGGCATCGACGTGATCACGTCGAAGGGCACCTCACGCGTCGTGAAGATCGAAGGTCGCAGTCGAGGCTTTCACGACTACCAAGCGACGATCGGCGACGCCGTGTTCTCCGGGTCGTGTCGCTACATCGTGTTCGAGATGCAGAACGCGGTGTGGGTCGCCGACCGCGAGAGCGGCACCGTCGGTCACCTGATCGATGGCTCGTACATCAAGACGCTCGTCGCTCCCGCGCACTGATGGCGATCGAGCACTACTACCTCGGCTGTCCCGGCTGGGGCATGAAGAGCTGGATCGGCCGGCTGTTTCCGTCGGGGACCAAGGATCGCGACTTCCTCGCCCGCTACGCCGAGGTGTTCAACACCGTCGAAGGAAACACGACGTTCTACGCGCTGCCAACGCCGGAGATCGTCGCTCGGTGGCGCGACTCGGTGCCGGACGAGTTTCGTTTCTGCTTCAAGTTTCCAAAGACGATCTCGCATGACAAGCAGCTCGTCGATTGCGCCGCCGACGTGGACACGTTCCTCGCACGCATCGCACCGCTCGAGCACAAGCTCGGCACGATCATGCTGCAGTTGCCGCCGCGGTTCTGCGATCTCGATCGGCTGCGGCGATTCCTCGCAACACTGCCGCGCGAGCTCCACTACGCGGTGGAGTTTCGCCACGAGGTGTTCTTCGCGTCCGGTCCCGAGGAGGATGACGCCGCCGCGCTGTTGCGCGAGTACAACGCGGATCTCGTGATCATGGACACGCGCGGCATTCACGCGAGCAAGAGCCTCGAGTTCGCCGACGTCCGCGGACGCAAGCCCGCGCTGCCGATCATCATGCGCGCCACCGCAGCGCAGCCGATCGTGCGCTGTGTACCGCACGAAGTGTTCGCAGAGACGCTGCCGTTTCTCGAGGTGTGGCCGGCGCAGCTCGCGCGCTGGATCGCCGAAGGCAAGCGGCCGTACTTCTTCATGCACGCACCCGACGACACGTTCGCGCCGGAGAACGCGTATGCATTCCACCGAATGCTGCGTGAACACGCAGATGTAGGGCAGTTACCAGCGTGGCCCGGCGCACCAAAGCAGCTCGGGCTCTTCTAAGCTCGCGGCAACGTTTGCCGAAGGCAGCCACGGCGAGAAACTGGCGTTCAGCGGCAGCGATCGACACCATTTCGGAATGGCTTCCTCGATGATCCGCTTCGCGAAATCCGAGACCCGCGACCTGGCCGACGCGGACCGCCTCGCGATCCATCGCAGCTGGGGCGAGCCGACCGAGTGGACGATGAAGGGCTCGACGTTCTTCACCGCGTTCGTCGCGATCGGCGTGCTGCTCACCATTCTCGCGCTGGTTTTGCGTTAGCCCGAGACACGCGCAGCGCTGGCCCAGTGCTACCCCTCGTTTCGCCCGCGAGACCGCTACGTTGGAGCGCGTGGCAGTACCCGAAAAGATGGCTGAAGGCGCCGACAAGACCGGAGTTCACTCCGTCATCGTCCTCGACTCTCCGACCGGCCGCGATGCGGTTCGTCTCTCGCTCGTGTGCGTGACGGGCGCGGATCTCGGTCGGCAGTTTCGCGTTGGCTTCGAGCCGATGATCATCGGGCGCGG
>JBGARE010000028.1:70966-72385 GCA_044230415.1 Kofleriaceae bacterium | reverse complement strand
CCACGCTCGCATCTCCGTCGGTGATCAGGGCTTCCAGATCGAGGATCTCGGGAGCGCGAACGGCACGTTCCTCAACAGCGAGCGCATCTCGCGCGCCATGCCCCTGCGAGTCGGCGATCACATCCAGATCGGCAACACGGTTCTCGTGTTCGCGCAGCGCGACGAGCTCGAGGAGCGCATGCAGCGCGTGCAGCGCCTCGAAGCGATGGGCGCTCTCGCCGGCGGTCTCGCGCACGACTTCAACAACACGCTGTCCGTCATCGTCGCGAACCTCGACTTCATCGAGGACGCGCTTCCGCCCGATGCCGTCGATGCGCGCGACTCGCTCGCCTCGATTCGCAAGGCGGCCCAGTCCGGTGCCGCGCTCGCGAAGCGCATCTCGCGGCTGGGAAGCACGGACCCGCTGACGTTCGCCGTCGTTCCGCTGTCGAGTCTCGTCGAGCAGACCGCCGTGCTGTCGCGCCGGCAGTTCGGCTCCAACGTCACGATCGCGACGAACGTCGAGAAGAACCTCGCTGTCCTCGGCTCGTACGAGGAGCTGCATCAGGTGCTGATCAACCTGATGAACAACGCGCGCGATGCGATGCCCGAGGGCGGACGGATCCGCATCGATTGCCGCACCGTCCAGTTCGATGCGACGCGCGCGATCGCCGCGGATCTCCCAGCCGCTGGCGAGTACGTCGAGATCAGCGTCACCGATTCGGGCACCGGCATGGACGAGGCCACGCTCGCCCGTGCGTTCGAGCCGTTCTTCACCACCAAAGCGCGAGGGAAGGGCACCGGCCTCGGGCTCGCGATGATCCACGGCTGCGTGCGCCGTCACGGTGGCGCGATCGAAGTCGAATCCAAGGTCGGACGCGGGACGACGTTCCGGCTGTTGTTCCACCGCGTCGTGCGCTAGCCAGCTCAGTCCGGGCTGCCGAAACCGAACGACAGTCCCATTCCGATCGAGAAGTAGCCGTTGTTCGACGGCATCTGCATCCCATCGCGCAACGCCGGCATCATGCCGATCGCGCCGAGCAGGAACAGCCGAATGCTCTGCACCGATCCCTGCGGGCGGCGAGCGAGATCGAGCGCCATGCCTGCGGTCGCGGCGGTGTAGACGCCTTCGACCGCACCGTCGACGCGGCGCGATTCGTCCTCGCAGTCGATCGCGATGCCGCCGCCGTTCACGCAGTACTCGCCGGTCGCGTCGAGGTACGTCGCCGACGCCGACGCCATCAAGTGACCGCTCAGCCAGCTCCATCGTGATTGGATGCCGACATCGATCGCGAGCTCGCCACCGAAGCGCATCGCTTCGTACGTCGCGCCGTTGGCGGATCCATCCGCGTGACCGCCGTAGACGATGCCGGCCACCGAGAACGCGCTATCGAGGCGGCGGCGATAGCCGATCATCGGCTCGATCGGCGAGTCGCCATC
>JBGARE010000028.1:58155-70590 GCA_044230415.1 Kofleriaceae bacterium | reverse complement strand
CGGTGGTGGTGGAAATCCAACGCCCGACGAGCTGGTCACCTACGGCGATGCGTACGAGGGCGGCGAGTTCCACCTCGGTCCCGTCGACTACGAAGAGACGCAGTGGCACAACGCGTGTGCCCCGGGAACGAAGTACGCGCCCGCGATCCGCGAGGTCCAAGGCGACTTCCTCGTCGGACTGTGGGGCGGCATCCCGAACGTCGCGAGCTATTGCGACGCGTGCATCTACGTCGAGACCGCGATGGGCAAGTCCGCGCTGCTGCGCGTCGTCACGTATGGCGACACGACGCCGAACAGCATCGACGTCAGTCCATCCGCGTACGCGGTCCTCGATAGCGGCGAGTATCCGCGCGCGATGACGTGGCGGTTCGCGAAGTGCAACGACACGGGTCCGCTCCACTACGAGTTCCAGACCGGGTCGAATCCGTATTGGACGAGCCTGTGGGTGCGCAACGCGCGTGTCCCGATGACGAGCGTGCGCGTGAAGAGCAAGAACCACGGCAGCTACATCGATCTCGCGCGCGCCGGCGATGGAACGGTCACGGATGCCAGCGGTTTTGGCGAGGGGGAGTTCACGATGCAACTGACGGGTGTCGACGGACAGATGGTGACAGACACGTTCAGCTGGCCGAGCCCCGGGATCGCGGGACAGATGCTCGTCGGCGAGAGTAACTTTCGCTGATGCCGCTGCCGTTCCGCTGCGCGAACTGCAAGAGCTTCATCACGCGGCAAGAGCTCGACATGCGAAAGCCGCCCGGACATCCGTGGCGGCTCACCGCCGATGGCGCGCGGGTGTTGGCGGAGAACGAAGCGCGCGGTGGCGACAACCCCCAGTGCACCGAGTGTGGCAATCGCACGCTCGTGAAGCCGACCTAAGCGATCGCGTTCGCGAGCGCGCTGATGCCCACGAAGAGTCCGACGAGCGGACCCACGACGAGTCCGACGAGCAAGAGCACCGCGACGAGCGCCGTGGGAACGAACGTCGCGAGATCCGCGAACCGCGTCGCCGGTGCGGGCGCATCGAGGCCGAGGCTCGTGCGCACGGAGCTGACATCGAGCGGGAGCAGGGCGTCGACGGTGTCGTGCGAGTAGAGATTCTTCGTGGCGCGACCACGAGCCCATGCGCGCAACACCATGCGCGGAGCGATCAGCGCGCCGATCGCGAGTGCGAACACGTTCAGCACGAACGCCGCGGGCATGCGCCGGCAACCGCTCGCGAGCTCCCACGCCGCGATCTCGGACTCGCCGCGCAGGTTCGTCTGGTAGCCGGTCAGCACGTGATGCAGGTCGTGGATCTTCACGGCCTTCTTCCGCGCCTTCGAGTTCGGGATCTTGATCGTGAAGCGCCAGATCTTCAGCGGGACCCAGTCGAGCGAGTCGCCGCCGTCGTCGCCAAAGCCGTTGATGCGGTAGTAGTCGGCGCGGGCGGTTTCCATGGTCGTGCTCATGACCCCACGCTAACGAGCCGAGCCGACCTCGGCATTGGCGGGGCCCGCCGACGGATGGGCATCTCGCGCCAAACTCGATAATCTGGAGGAGCGTGGACGAAGAGCTCGAACATCCACAGGAAACCGCCCTCGCCGCACCGGCCTTCGCGTACGTGGACTTCGGCGTGGCGCACGGGCTCTCGCGCGAGACGCTGATGCAGCAGTCGCGGCTGTTCGAGGCGATGCGCGCCGATCCGGATGCGCGGTGCTCGACGTTCGCGTTCATCGCGCTGTGGCGCTCGCTCCTCGTCGAGTTGCCCGACGTGGTCGTGCCGATCGAGCTGGCGAAGTCGCTCGATCTCGCAGCGCTCGGCGTGATCGGGCAGATCGTGCCGCACGCGGATTCGCTGCATCACGGGCAACAGCTGATCGAGCGCTTCCTGCGCCTGACGGATACGAGCCTCGGATCTCGGCGCGTCGAGCGCGGCGATCTCGTCGGCTACTCGATCGTCCATCGGCCCGAGGTGATCGCGATGCGGTTTCCGATCGAGCTGATGATGACGGTCGGCTGGCGCTTGCTGTCGGCCGCGACCGGCGAGCCGTTCGCGCGCGAGGTCACGTTCGCGCACGCCGCGGGCTATCCCGTCGCGGCGTACGAAGCGCTGTTCGGTGTGCCCGTGCGATTCGGCGAGGCCGAGTCTGCGGTGTGGATCGATCGCGATCGCATGGAGCAGCCGCTCGCGGGTCGCGATCCGGTCGCGCGTCGCTACTTCGAGGCATACGCGGAGCGAATGCTCGCCGCGCTCGAAGCCGCACCACCTCCGCTCGTCGCGACGATCCGCGAAGCCGTCGCTGTCGAGCTCGCCACGAGCGGTGCCGAGCTCGCGCGCGTGGCCAAGCGCGTCGCGATGTCCACTCGAACGCTGCAGCGCCGTCTCGAAGAGGCCGGTACGAGCTATCAGGACCTGGTCGATGCGGTGCGCGCGGGGATGGCGCGGTCGTTGTTGCGAGAAAAATCGCGGTCGATCGTCGATGTCGCCTTCGAGCTCGGATACGCGGATCTCAAGAGCTTCTACCGAGCGTTCCGCCGGTGGACGGATACCACGCCCGCGGACTGGCGAGCGCGCAACGCGTGACTACTGCGAGATCGTGATCCACGTCGTCTGCTGCCAGGTGCCATCCTCGTAGACCACCTCGACCATCATTCGCCACGTGCCGGGCGTGATCACCTGCATGCTGCGCGCGGTCGATCCGACGACATCGCAGCCGTTGCCCTGCGGCAAGCACGGCCACTGACTCTGCGTGCCATCCGGCGCGATCTTGTAGGTCATCGCGCGTGCGAGCGTTCGCGAGCCGGTGACATTCACGGGCCACGCGCGGGTGCCGTCGGACAGCTCGACCGTCGGAAACGTCTCCACCTTCAGCGCGGCCGCTGCGGGTGGCGCGGTCGGGGTGCCGTAGCGTGCGAGGTGCTTCGCGAGGATCTGGCGATTCTCGTCGAGGAATCCCGGTCGCGCACCGTCCCACACGCACGCGGCATTCGCGGACATGAGGTCCTGGCACGCGTCGACGTGATTCAAGCCGAGCATGTGCCCGATCTCGTGCGACAGCGTCTCGCAGATCCGCTGCGCGCGATGGTCCGTCTGATGATCCGCGCTGAACACGAAGCCGGTGCCGCGCTCGACGATCTGATCCACGCCTGTATCCGCTTCGCCCCACGCGTTCGTGTTGAACACCGTCATCGATCCCGAGACCACCGCGAGCAAGTAGTCACCGCTCGTCGGCTGCTGATCGACGAGCGTCACGGGGAATCCCGCGAAGTAGTTCTGCGAGCACTGCATGATGTAGCGCCACTCGTCGTGCGTTCCTTCGAACGCGGGGAAGTCCGCATACGCCAGGCCGTGATACGCGACGGTCCCCGACACCCAGCGCGGCGCATCGCTCAGGGTGGCACCGTGGATCCGTCCACCACCGCCGTAGACATAAACGACGACGTTGTTCGCCGGCGCGACGGTGTTCGTCGCCACTGGCCCGACCGGCGTGGGCTCGGCGACCGCCGTCGGTTCCGCGGCCGGCTCCGCGTTTGCCGCGACACCCGTCCAGTTCACGCCCCACGACGCCCAGCGGTTCTGCATCCCGGGAACACATCCGACCAACGCCACCGTGACGAGTGCTGCGATCCGCATGTAGCTCGCACCTGCGGCTTCGTTGCCATCTCGACCGACACGCGAGGTCGCCTACTTCGCTCGTGTAGAGAACGTGGAGCTACACGCGATGTGGCGGTGACATCACGAGTTTTCGGTAAACACAGAAACAAGTCGCAACAAACTCAATGCCTCTAAAGGGTGGTCGACTTCACAGTTCATGAGCGAGCACCGTGCACGGGTCGTCGTTGTCGATGACGACGTGCTGTACCTGCGCGGCCTCAAGCGAGCGCTTGCTCGCCGCGAGACTCCCGTCGAGCTCGTCACGTTCGTCCGCGGTGATGATGCGGTCGCCTACCTCGCATCCAACCGCGCCGATGTCGTCGTCCTCGATCTCCGCATGCCCGGACTCGATGGCATCGAAGCCTGCAAGCAGATCAAGGAGCGCGATCCCTCGCTGTGGGTCGCGATCGCGTCGGCGCACATGTCCGCCGACGCTCGCGAAGCCGTCGCTGCGGTGGGCGCCGATCGCGCGATCGCGAAACCCTACGACCTCCCGGCGCTCCTCGCGCGACGCGATGTCGAGCTCGCGCAGGGCGCGAACGCCGTCGAGCTCCTCTCGGCCGATCACATCGAGATGGCGCGCAACATCGCGGGCTCGCTCGCGCGTCGCTACAACGGCTTCTTGTCGTCCGACGACATCGATGGCCTCGCGCTCCTCGGGTTGTGCGAAGCCGCCGCTCGCTACGATGCGTCCAAGAACGGCCTGTTCATCGCCTACGCCGCCACGCGCATCCGCGGCGCGGTCCTCGACGAAGTCCGCAAGGTCGGCAGCAAGAGCCGCACGGACTACCAGCGCGCGCGCCGCGTGTCCGCCGCTCGCCGCGCGCTGGCCGATACCGCGAGCGGCACGAGCGACGAGGAAGTCGCCGCGATGATCGGCGTCGCCGTCGACGATCTGCAGAAGGTACGCGCGTCGTGGATCCGCTTGCCGACGCAAGAGATGCGCAGCCTGCCCGGCGACATCCCCGAGATGCAGGACGTGATCGAAGCAGCTCGTCAGCGCGCGCAGATCATGCAAGCGCGCGCGGGACTCGCGCCCGAGGAGGCCGAGGTGATCCGCCGCCACTACGACGTGGGCGAATCGCTCGCGCAGATCGCGGTGTCCCTCGGCCTGCCCGAGCGGCGCGTGATCCAGCTGCACACGCGCGGGTTGTCGCGCCTGCGCGCGATGTGCTCGCCCCTCGAGCAAACGGCCTAAAAAACACAGGGCTCCTCGGAAAACCGAAGAGCCCTGCGAGTCACATCACGGTGGTGACCACACCTGCGCCGATCGTCTTGCCACCTTCACGCAGTGCGAAGCGCACACCCGGCTCGAGCGCGACAGCGCGATCGAGCGCGAGGCCCACCTCCGCGTGCGCACCCGGCGCCAGGCCTTCGACCTCCGGATCCAGCGAGTCCAGCGTGGCCGTCACGTCGATCGCACCGACGAACAGCTGCGGCCGGTAGCCCACCCGGATCGGCTTCGCGCGCCCGCCCTCCTTGGCGGTGAGGAGGTAGAGCTCCGCGCGGCACCGACGGTGCGGGTGAACCGTACCGGGAGCCGCGAGGACATGGCCGCGTGCGATGTCGTCACGCGAGGTCGAGCGCAGACGCAGACCGACGTTCTCGCCGGCCTTCGCCTTCGTCTGCTCGCGATGGAACGACTCGATCCCCGTCACGACGACCGGACGAACCTCGCCGTCGCCCCTGTGACCGACGATGTCGAGCGTGTCGCCGATGGAGAGCGTGCCGCGGGACACGCGACCCGTGACGACCGTGCCGATGCCGTCGATGGTGTGAACCGTCTCGACCGGCATCAGGAACGGCGCCGTGAAGTCACGTACAGGCGCGGGGATCGCGCGATCCATCGTCGCGACGAGCTCGTCGATCGCGCGCACCCACGGGTCACCGAGGTTGCCCGCGGTGATCGCCTGCAGTGCGCCGAGCGCCGAGCCCTTGACGATCGGAACATCGACGTAGCCGTGCTGCGCGAGCAGCTCGCCCATCTCGAGCACGATCAGGTCGACGAGCTCCGGATCGGCGACGTCCATCTTGTTCATGAACACGACGAGGTGCGGCACGCCGACCTGACGCGCGAGCAGCACGTGCTCGCGAGTCTGCGACTGTCCGCCCTGCGTCGCATCGACGAGGAGGATGGCGCCGTCCATCTGGGACGCGCCCGTGATCATGTTCTTGATGTAGTCGGCGTGACCCGGGCAGTCCACGTGGGCGTAGCGACGCGTCGCGCTCTCGTACTCGACGTGAGCGAGGTTGATCGTGATGCCCTTGCGGCGCTCCTCGGGTGCGCTGTCGATCTGGTCGAACTGGCGTGCCTCGCCACCGTTGCGCGCAGCCATCACCTGGGTGAGCGCAGCCGTGAGCGTGGTCTTGCCGTGGTCGACGTGACCGATGGTTCCGACGTTGATGATCTCCTTCTCTTTCATGGTCCTGTCCTCTGCGAGTGGGCAGCTCGCGGTTGAGTGAAATAATGCCCGAAACGAAAAAAGCCCCGCGGCATCGCGGGGCTGGGTAGCTACCTAGTCGGTTGGCTACGTCGTTAGCTCGGACGCACGTGCATCGAGCAGCTCGAACCGAGCTGCGAATAAATCGATGACGACGACGAGCGGAACATTGGCTGTCCTCATCTAATGAGGCTTGCCGACGAGAAAGTCAATGATCGTCTCCTAAGTCCATGTAGAGTGCCGCCCCATGAATTGCCCGAAGTGCGGAGTGGCGGTGACCGCCGACGAGAAGTTCTGCAGCGGTTGTGGTGCGGGGATCGCGGTCAGCGGCGACGGCAACGTGATCTTGTACGACCGCGTGTCGCCGAAGGTCGATCTGTCGAACGGTCACTTGGGCACGGCGCGCAAGTGGCTCCTCGCGATCTCGATCATCACGCTGATCAGCGGCTTCATCTTCTGGGGACTCAACAAGAGCGAGACCGAGAAGCAGATCCGCGACGCCGAGATACAGCTGTCGAGCTTCTCGCCCGAGGAGCGCGACGCGCGCTTGAAGGAGGCCGTGGGCATGACCTGGGACGAGCTCGTCGCGCACGACCGCGGCCTCGTCACGCTGCTGCTCGTCGTGAACATCGGCCTGTCGGTGATCTACCTGGGGCTGTGGTTCTGGGCGAAGAGCAATCCCTATGCGGCCGCGCTCGTCGCGCTGCTCTTGTTCCTGACGGTGATCGTGATCAGCGCGGTCTACGAACCAGCGACCTTGGCGCAAGGAATACTCGTGAAGATCTTGTTCATCGCCGCGCTCGGAAAAGCGGTCGTCTCGGGGCGTGAAGAACGGCGCATCCTCGGCACCACGTGAGCGACGATCCGAACAATCCGTGGGCACCGCCCGCACCGGTCGAAGCGGCGCCCGCCGGGCAGCAGCTCGATCCGCGCTGCCCGACCTGTTGGTTCCGGCTGAAGCCGGGCGCCACGTTCTGCGCGAACTGCGGTAGTCGCGTCGCGGCAGCGCCCGCGCAACCCGCGTCGGCGTCGATGGCCATGCGCCTTCGCGGCGGCGACGTGAAGATGGTCATCTGGTACTTCTGCCTCTCGCTCGCCGTCGCCGCGATCTGGATGATCTACGCGCGGATCACCGAGAACGGCTTCAACACGTTCGTCGGTGGGACGATCACGCTCGGCGCGATCACCGTGATCTTCGCGATCGCGAACCGCAGCTTGATCACCGAGCCCGCAGGGCGCATCGGCTTCGGTCCGCTCGGCTATCTGTTGATCGCGCTGGCGGCGGTGCCGATCGTGCTACTCGTCGCCGGGTACGTCGAAGCGGTGAACCACTTCTTCGGCATCAAGGTGCCGAGCGAGCTCGGCGAGTTCGACGGCAAGAGCATCGCGTGGCCGATCCTGATGGTGGTGATCCTGCCGCCGCTCGAGGAAGAGCTCGCGTTTCGCGGTCTGATCTACGGCGGCCTGCGCAAGAGCCTCACGGTGACCGAGACGTTCGTCGTGTCGGCGTTCGCCTTCGCGATCCTGCACCTCTCGGTGCCGACGCTCGTGACGCACTTCCCGCTCGGCTTGTACTTCGTGTGGCTGCGGCACAAGTCGAACAGCTTGTGGCCCGGCGTCTTCGCGCACGCGTGCCACAACCTCGGCGTGTGCATCCTCGATTGGGTGCGTTAGTCCGCGCGGGGCCGAGGCTCGCGTCCTACTGCTAGACCTTCGCGGCCACCGCGCGCAGCGTCGCAGCGACATCGCGATCGATCACGATGTGATGCGAGACCACGATGCGGCGCAGATCCGGAATGTCGGCCAAGCGCTCGAGGTGCGAGCGAAACGCCTTCTTATCGGCGACGACAAACCACTTCATGATGTTGCTCACGCGCGGTCCGCCGGTGGACTTGGTGATGCTCTTCAGCACGAACCCGGTGAACCCCGAGAGGTGCGGCATGTTGAACACGGCGTCGTTGAACACGATGCTCGTGCCGTCGTTGTCGCGCACGATCATCACGCCCTCGCGCTCCTTCGTACCGTCGAGCGTGGCGAGCTCGACCGCGCCGTCGGGCGCGAGCTGCGCGTACCCGGAGCTCACGGGGACCGCCTCGGACACCTTCTTCGTCGCGCCGTCGGGGCACAGCACCTGCGCGCTCGGATAGCGGTCGTGAAAGATCTTCGCGTCGAGCCGGTGGAAACCGTTCGGCACCACGATCGCCTCGATGCGGCCGAGCGCCTCGATCTCGGCCATCTCCTTGTCACCGAGCGCGATGCCGTTGTGGATGACGAGCCCGCCATTCGCGCGCTTCGCGATGGTCATGACGCGCTTCATCGGAATCCCGGGCACGTCCGCCTCGACGCGCCACAGCCGCTCGCTCAGCTTCTCGAGCGGACCATGCGGCCCGACCTTCCACTCGGTGTTCCATTTCGGCACGAGGGCACTCTGTCAGAGCCCGCTACCGCGCGACAACCTGCCAAGACGTCGCAGCGCGTGCATCAGGAACCGGGGATGCCGCCACTCGCTCTCGCGCACGAGATCGCGCGCGGCCATGATCGCGCCGCGAAGGCCGCGATACGCGGGCGCCATCAGGTAGCGCGGAAACACCGCGTGCTCGTCGCCATCGCGACACGCCAAGCTCTCGTCGACGATCTCGCCGCGCAGCATCGCCGCGAATGGGGTCATCAGATCGACGCCGGCGCTCGCCGCGCAGCCGATCGATCCCCACGGCCGCGGATTGATCTCGAGCAGCGCCACCGTGCCATCGGCGCGCCGGATCACATCCGCGCTCGCGAAGCCGGTCCACCACAGCTCCTGGATCGCCGCCGTCCCGACCTCGCGCACGCGCGCATCCAGCGTCGAGCGCAGCCGGATCGCGGGACCCACGCGCGGTGGAAACTGCTCGAGCTTCTCGCCCGCATAGAGCCGCAACGCGCGGCCTTCATCGAACACACCGCCGACCAGGTACGTCGGCCCGCTCGCCCACTCCTGGAAGCACCACGCGCCGCCGAGCTCGCGTGCGCGCTGCACGGCGAGATCGAGCTCGCCGCGCGAATCGACGATCCTCACGCGCTCGCCGCCGACCCCCGTCGCGCCCTTCATGACGAGCGGATAGTGCAGGTCTCGCGCGGCGCGCTCGATCGATCGCGCGGACTCGAGATCCACGCGATGCTGGCGCAGCGTCGGAATACCGCGCGCGGCGAGCTCGTCGACGAGCAGGATCTTGTCGCGCACCACGCGCCGCTGCCACGCATCGGTCGACGGCCACACGCGATCGGCCCATGGAACACACGCGCTCCACAGCTGCGCCATGACTCGCTCGGTGAGGGGAACGAGGACATCGAACGCCCACGTGGGCGCCGCGTCGTCATCGTCGAATCGGGTGCCGGCTTCCTCGAACGGTGACCCTGTGACGGCCTCGTCGAGTCGTGACGCTCTACCGACCTCGTCGAATCGTGACGATCCGCCGATGCCGATCTCCAGCTCGTCCGCATCGAGAGCGATCGCCGGCGAGCTTCCTCGCGCGATCGCGCGCCGAGATCTCCCGATGCCCCGGTGACGATCCGGGTTCATCACGCGATCGATCCAGCCGATCAGCTCCGGACTATCGACCCGCGGGCCCGAGATCCACTCGACCGAGCGGTGCCGCGTGCGCGAGTACGTGCCATTCGTCGTGGCGACGGTCACGCGGAACCCCGCGAGCTCGAGGGCGCGCGCGATCTCGAGCGTCTGTGTCCAGCCCTCGTCGATCAGCAGCACGCGCTGATTCCTCGACGACAAACGCGCTCCCTCTGGACGTGCGAAGCCCTCCACCGCGGACCACCCTATCGCAACTCGCGAGCGTCGTGCGCGAGTAGCGAGTCTCGATCGAGACGTGCGTGGGCAGAATCACGCGACGTGGATCTGACGACGATGTCGTAGTCGCGGACAGTTCGCGAAAGCGCAGACCGATAGCCCGTGCGCGTGCGAGCGCGTCTATCATCGCCGGCGGTGGGCATCCTCTGGTTGCTGGTGCACGGGTTGGCGATCGTCGTGTTCGTCAATCGCTACCTGGGCGGGCTCGCGATGCGCATCATCCGCGGCGCCGCGTGGGACGAAGTCGATGACACGTTCGTCCCGACGGTGACGGTGATCATTCCGCTGTTCAACGAAGGTGCGTCGCTGGACGAGACGCTGCGCACCGTGCTCGCGAGCGACTATCCGCGCGACAAGCTACGCGTCGTCGTGGTCGATGACTGCTCGTCGGACGACAGCTTCGAGCTCGCGAGTCGGTTCGCGAGCGACCAGCTCACCGTCAAGCGCAACGCACACAACGTCGGCAAGCGGCGCAGCATCATCGATGCGGTCCGCGAGGCAGACAGCGAGATCATCGTCTCGATCGATAGCGACGTGATCGTCGAGCCGGACGCGATCCGCGAGCTCGTGCGGCGGTTCGCACGGCCGGAGATCGCTGCGGTCGGTGGTTGGGTCGATATCCGCAACAAGCACGACAACTGGCTCACGCGCATGCAGACCGTGAAGTACTGGTACGCGTATTACGCGATGCGAAACATCGAGTGGGGCTTCAAGCGCATGTTGTGCTTGAGCGGTTGCTTGACCGCGTATCGGCGCAGCGTGCTCCTCGAGCTCGAGCCGGTGCTCGCCGCGCGCGCGCTGTTGGGAATGCCGATCAAGTACGGCGAGGATCGCTATCTGACGCGGCAGATCGTGAAGGCCGGATACCTGACGACGATCACGCTCGCGGCGCGGTGCCGCACGTTCGTACCGCGAACGCTCGGTGCGTATTTTTCGCAGCAGCTGCGGTGGCGGCGCTCGAACCTCGTGGACTACACCGGTGGGCTCGCGCACATCTGGAAGCTCAACCCGTTGATCGCGATCAACTACTTCGCGATGTTCGTGGTCTTGATCGGCTATCCGATCGCGGTCGTGCGCGCTCTCGGCGCGAAGATGTTCTTTCCCGCCGTGGTCGGACATCTTCACGTGCTCTTGCTGTTCGGGCTGTACTACCGATGGCGCGTCCGGACGTGGGCACCCGAGGATCGCGTCGGCGCGTTGTCGTTCTTGCCGCAATCGTTGGTCATGCCGATCACCTATGCGCTGCTAACACCACTGGCGCTCCTGACTCTCGATTCCACGAGCTGGGAGACGCGCGGTCAGCCGTCAGGTGTCGCGGGGGCGTCGCACTAGCAATCGTCGTCGAGGCGCGGTAGCACCGCGGGCATGAAGAAGCTGATCGCAGCGACGCTGTTTGTCATCGCGTGTGGAGGAAAGCCCGCGCCGACCACGACCACCACGAGCGGTGGCGACACGACCGATCCGACCCCCGTGGGCGGCGAAGCGCCGATGCCATCGACAGGCGGCAAGGCCGAGATCGGTGCGTGGGGCTTCGACACGAAGGGCATGAACACGAAGGTCGCGCCGGGCACGAGCTTCTACGAGTTCGCGAACGGCACGTGGCTCTCGACGACGAAGATCCCCGAGGACAAGTCGAACTACGGAATGTTCACCGCGCTCGCGGATCGCAGCGACGATCGCACCAAGGAGATCATCATGGGCGCGAAGGCGTCCGATGGTCCCGAGGCGAAGAAGGTCGCCGACTACTACGCGAGCTTCATGGACGAAGCCGCGATCGAAGCGAAGGGCCTCGAGCCGATCAAAGCGGACCTCGCGAAGATCGCCGCGATCAAAGATCAGAAGGGTCTCGTCGCTGCGTTCGCCGACAACTCGCGCCACCTGCGCAAGTCGCCGTTCTTCACGCTCGTCGGACAGGACGACAAGGATCCCGAGACTCACATCGCCAACATCTCGCAGAGCGGTCTCGGTCTGCCGGATCGCGACATGTACGACGTGAAGGCGAAGCAGTTCGAATCGATTCGCGCCGGCTACAAGAAGTACATCGCGACGATGCTCGGCTTCGCCGGGATCGCCGATGCGAAGCGCGCCGCGGCCGTCTACGCGCTCGAAGAGAAGATCGCCGCGGTGTCGTGGACCAAGATCCAGAACCGCGATCCGGTGAAGACGTACAACAAGCTCACCGTCGTCGAGCTGCAGAAGCTCGCGCCGGACTTCGATTGGAAGACGTGGCTCCCCGCCGTCGGACTCGGCAAGGAAGCGGCGGTCAACGTGAACCAGCCGCCGGCGATCGCCGCGATCGCGAAGCTCGTCAAGTCGCAGCCGATCCAAGTCTGGCGCGACTGGCTCACCGTGAACCTCATGACCGCGTCGTCGCCGTACCTCGCGAAGCAGTACGTCGACGCGCAGTTCGAGATGTACGGAAAGGTTCTCTCGGGCACGCCGCAGATCAAGGATCGCTGGAAGCGCGGTGTCGACGAGGTCACCGGCGTGCTGGGCGAAGCGGTCGGCAAGCTCTACGTGAC
>JBGARE010000028.1:52544-58085 GCA_044230415.1 Kofleriaceae bacterium | reverse complement strand
CAGCGCCTCGACAGCCTCGCGTGGATGAGCGCGGAGACGAAGGCGAAGGCGAAAGAGAAGCTCGCCACCTACAACCCGAAGATCGGCTTCCCCAAGAAGTGGCGCGACTACTCGTCGCTCGAAGTGGTCGCCGGTGATCCCGTCGGCAACGACTATCGCGCGGGCGCGTTCGAGTACGACCGCCGCCTCGCGAAGCTCGGCCAGCCCGTCGATCGCGACGAGTGGGGCATGACGCCGATGACCGTCAACGCGTACTACAACCCGGGTCTCAACGAGATCGTGTTCCCGGCCGCGATCCTCCAGCCGCCGTTCTTCGACGCGAACGCCGACGACGCGGTCAACTACGGTGGCATCGGCGCCGTGATCGGCCACGAGATCAGCCACGGCTTCGACGACTCCGGCGCGAAGTACGACGCGAAGGGCGCGCTCAAGAACTGGTGGACCAAGGACGACACCGACAAGTTCAACACCGCGACCGCGCAGCTCGTCGCGCAGTACGACGCGTACTGTCCGTTCCCCGCCGCCGACGGCAAGCCCGCGCAGTGCGTGCAGGGCAAGCTGACGCTCGGCGAGAACATCGCGGACCTCGCGGGGCTCACCGTCGCGTATCAGGCGTACAAGCTGTCGCTCGGCGGCAAGCCGGCGCCGGTGATCGACGGCATGACCGGCGACCAGCGCTTCTTCCTCGGCTGGGCGCAGGTGTGGCGCCGCCTGTATCGCGATCAGGAGCTCGCGAACCGGCTCGTCACCGATCCGCACAGCCCGTCGGAGTACCGCACCGCCGTCGTGCGCAACCTCGACGCCTGGTACGAAGCGTTCAAGCCCGCGTCGGGTGACAAGCTGTTCCTCGCGCCCGACAAGCGCGTTCGCATCTGGTAGTCACCGAAACCAAGAACGCGCCCGAGTTGCCGCTCGGGCGCGTTCTGCGTTTCGGTCGCCCGCCATCACGAGCTCGCGGTCGATCACTCGAGATCGAAGTCCTTCTTGCGCTGCTCGCGCATCGCGCTGTCGCGATCTCGCTCGGCTGCGAGCTCGCGCTCCTCCTCGGCGACGCGGCGTTCGCGAGCGATCCGCTGCTCGCGTGCATCGATCTCGCGTGCACGCTGAGCGCGCGCTGCTTCGACCTGCTGACGCTCCGCCTTCACGCGTTCTTCTCGCTCGGCGAGGCGGCGGTCGGCGTCACTCACACTCGCGCGCGCCTCTTCGTAACGGCGCTCGCGCTCGCGCTCGTAGAGGCGTCGCTCGGTCTCGCGCTCGTTGCGTTGCGCTTGGTACTTGTCTCGCTGCGCCTTGAGCCGCTCGCGCGAGGTGCGCTCGAAGTCGCTCTCCGGAGCCTCGATCGCCCGCATGCCACTCTTCAGCCCGAGCACGACCGCAGCGCGAAGAGGCGTGCCGTCGACGGCGAACATCGTGTACTTGACGCTGATCGACTCGATCACGCAGCGGAACGGCTGCTGCGTTCCCCACTTCGCGACGCAAAAGCTCGGGCGCTGATGGTTGCTGTTCGACTTCGAAGAGTACGGATCACGAACACTCGCCAGGCTCTTCAATGCGGCGATCGCGTTCACCACGAAGTCACTTCCCTCTTCATACGCGTCGAACAGCAACTCGACCTTCACGGTCTCGGCGCCCATCGCGCTGAACTCCATCGGCTTGGTCGCGACCGACTGCGCACCGATCACCTTGTGCTCGGTCCACGAGATCGGGGAATCGATCTGGAGCTCCTTCGGATTGAACTGCGCTTCTACCGTGATGGCCTCCTGGCCGATCTCGGGAACGCTGCCGATCATGAACTTGTTCTGCTGGGGGAGCTTCTGGAAATGACCCGTCGACATGTGGCGCTCCTGGTCGGAGGCCACGGGTCGGAGTTGCGTACTTTGTTTGCGCGCCTAAGTGCCAGGAACTACAGCGCTTCGGAGTGGTCAGCGTTGCCACCGTCCGCCACCACGTGGGCGAGCTTCTGATCCTCGGGCGTCCCGATCTCGACGTAGATGCGCTTCAGGATCGGCAGCTCCGCGCGGAGCCGGGCTTCGAGCACGTCGACGATCTGCGTGGTGTCCTTCGCTCGCATCTGATCGTCGACCACGATCTTCATGCCGACCAGCACCTCCTCGGGTCCGAGGTGCATCGTGCGCATGTGCACGAGCTCCTTCACACCGGGCGAGCTCGAGATCAACTCGATCATGCGCACGCGCTGCGTCGGCGTGACCGACTGACCGATCAACAGCTCCTTGGTCTTGCGCGCGACGAAGAACGCGACACCGAACAGCGTCACGCCGACGATGATCGATCCGACACCGTCCCACACACCGTTACCGGTGAGCTGCGTGAGTCCGATACCGGCGAGCGCCGCGAGTAGACCGACGAGCGCTGCGACGTCCTCGAACAGCACCACGATCACGACCGCGTCGCGAGCCTCGTCGATCGTCTGTCGCAGCGACCGACCCGCCTTGATGTGACGGAACTCTTGCACGGCCGCGTTGAGCGAGAACAGCTCGAGGCAGATCGAAACGCCGAGGACGATGTACGCGAGCGTCCGGCTTCCGACCTCGCCGCCCGGGTGCATGACCTTGTGAATGCCCTCGTACATCGAGAACGTCGCGCCGATCGTGAACAGCGAGACCGCGACGATGAACGCCCAGAAGTATCGCTCGGCCGCATAGCCGAACTCGTGGACCGCATCCTCCTGCCGCGTCGCGCGACGCATGCCGAGCAGGAGGAACAGCTGGTTCCCGGAGTCCGCGAGCGAGTGCACCGCTTCGGACAGCATCGCGCCCGAGCGCGAGATGAATGCGGCGACGAACTTCGCGATCGCGATACCGAGGTTCGCGGCCAACGCTTTGATGACGACGCCTTGGGAGCCTGCCGACACGGCGACGATATATACAACACCTGCCGTGGTGGCAGACGTCGCGCGGACTAGAAGCTTCCGACGAGCGCGGCGCCGACCGAGTGCTGATCGAACGTCGGCACGAGCGCCGTCTCGGGCGCGGGCTTCGGCATGTTCTCGGCCTGGTAGTACCAGTATCCGCCGAGCCCGAGCCCCGCGAGGCCCGCGCCGATCAACACCACCGACAGTGGATAGATCGGATCCTCTGCCGCGAGCGTGTACACGATGCCCGTGATGAACAGCGCGCCACCCGCGCCGCCGGAGATGTACGCCTTCTGGCGCAACTTGACCGCCGGATCCTCGACGACCTCGGGCTCCTCGGGCGGCTTCTCGACGACATCCGGCGGCTCCGGCGGGATATCGAACGACGTGAGCGCGCCGCCGGCCACGTTGACCGGGAACTCGTGCGGCTTGCCGCTCGGATACACGATCACGAGCGTGTCGCCCTTGGACTTCACGACCAACCTCGTCGGATCCGACGAGCGCAGATCCGTGCCGCCCTTGCGCGTGATCGTGTAGCCCGCGGGGAGCGTGCCCTTCTCGACGGTGTTGATCTGCACCCACCCGATCTGCGGTGTGATGCGCGCGAGCTCGTCCTTCACCGCCTTGATGCGATGGATGATCGCGAACGTCGTCTGCGCGTCGACCTCTGGCTTGTCGGCCGTGATCTTGTCGTACTCCTGCACGGCCTTCTCGAGCGCCTCGGCCGCGGCGGCGTACTGGCGATCGGCGGCGAGGGCGAGGCCATAGCTCGCGAGCGGATCGATCTTCGGCTCGAGGCGATAGCTCGCGAGAAACAGCCGCGCGGCTTCACCCGGGTTCGTGTCGAGCACCGCGCGACCGGCGATCACGTAGCACTGGGCTGCGTCGGGTTTGCCTTCGCACTCGTCGGCGGCACTCGCCATCGACGGCGCGAGCAGGAGGGTGGTCAGGAGGATCCGTCGAAGCATGGCTCGGCGTGAGCGTAGTCGATCTCGCGCTCGCGGTGCGCCGCCAAGGCGTCCTCGTGGAGGATCTCGCGGTGCGCCGCCAAGGCGTTCGCTGTTCGAGCGTCGTTGGACATCGGTCTTCGTATCGACCGTCTCCGTCGTCTTGACGACCTTCGTGTCGACGGACTCGTCGAGACTTAGAACTTGCCGTCGAATTCGCAGTGCGCGCCGGTGCACTTCGGTTTGGTCGTGTCGGCGGGCTTGGTCTTCGTGTCGGCCGGCTTCGTGGTCTTCGTGTCGACGGGTTTGGTCGTGGTCTTCGTGTCGACGGGCTTCGTCGTAGTCTTGGTATCGACGGGCTTCGCGGTTGTCGTCGTCTTGGTATCGACGGGCTTCGTCGCCGTCGTCGTGGTCTTCGTGTCGACGGGCTTGGTCGCCGTCTTCGTGTCGGTCGGCGTCGACGTGATCGTGACGGTCTTCGTGTCGACGGGCTTGGTCGTGGTCTTCGTGTCGACGGGCTTGGTCTCGGGTGTCGACGTGATCGTGACGGTCTTGGTGTCGCCGGGCTTGGTGTCGATCTTCGTATCGGGCTTCGTGTCGGGCGTCGCGACCGTGTCGCTGCCGGGCGAGGCCGCGGGCTCGCTGTCCTTGTCGCCGCCGCTGACCGCGACGAGAGCGATCGCGCCGCCGGCGAGGATGACCGCAGCGAGGCCGATGAACAGTCCCTTGCTCTTCCTGGCCGGCGCGGGGGTGGTCGCGCCATTGAGCGCGCTCAGGGTCGTCGGATGCGAGGGCCGAACGACCTCGGGCTGCGCGGGTTGCGTCGCTGTCAGCGGCTGCGCGATCGGTTGCGGCGCCGACGAGGCCGGCCACTGCGCGGGCTGCGCAGGAACGGCGCCCGGTGGCTGCGCTTGCAACGCGGCGAGCATCGCTTGATCGGGCGCGGCGGTCTTCGCCGACGAGGCGGCCATCGATTGGGGCGACGGCATCAGCGGCATCGCGCCCGGGGCTGCGTGCTGTTGGTGCTGCTGCGGCGGCTGCTGCGGTACGCCCATCGGCGGCGTGCGCACGTTCACGACGGCCTGACCTGCGGCGGCGAGTGCAGCAGCGGGCGACTGCTGTGCGCCGCCGACGGGCGGTGGCTGCGTGATCAGCTTCGCGCCGCCGAGCGTGCGGCGGCGAGACATCGACGCGACGACCCGCTTCTCCTCGAGGATGGCTTCGACCACCTTCATCGAGGCGGGGCGCTCGTCGGGGTTCTTCGCCATCATCGCGCCGATCACCTGATCGAGGTGCTGCGGGATGCCGGGCGCGAGCGTCGAGGGGACGGGCGGCGTGGACAGGATGTGGTGCGCGATCAGCTCGGCCATCGAGCCATCGAACGGCGGCCTCCCGACGAGGAGCTCGAACAGGATGCAGCCGAGCGAGTACACGTCGCTGGCGGGACCCGCGCTCGCCGTGGACTTCGCCTGCTCGGGCGACATGTAGATCGGCGTGCCGAACACGAGGCCGGCTTGCGTCGCGTTCTGCGGACCCGCAGCGGACTGCGCGAGCTTGGCGATGCCGAAGTCGAGGACCTTCGCGCGCTCGCCGAGGCTGAGCGCTGCGTCGCGAACGAGCATGATGTTGTCGGGCTTGAGATCGCGGTGGACGATGCCCTGCTCGTGCGCGGCTTGGAGTGCGTTCGCGACCTGGCGACACACCTCCATCGCGACGGTGACC
>JBGARE010000028.1:51307-52375 GCA_044230415.1 Kofleriaceae bacterium | reverse complement strand
GCAGGAAGCGCGCGATGACCTGATCGTTGTTGGCGTGTTCCGGAAGGAGGAACTTGATGACGAGGTCACGATCGAGCGAGGTGTCTCGCGCGACGAACAGCGTGCCCATTCCACCTTCGGCGAGCTTGCGGGTCAGCTCGTACTTCCCGAACCGCAGGCCTATGTTGAAGACCTCCACCACAGCCACCACAGGTATAACGCGGATTGGGAGCCATCGTTACCCCGATTCGCTGTAAGGGGCGTTGCGTTCTGGCAATTCCCCGAAATCCGCCTAACCGCCGTCACGCGCGTCCCACCATGGTAACGAGGCGCATGAGCCGTCGTCCCGAGCCGCTTCCGCCCATCGCGGAGCGGCGCCCGCACGACGTGGTGTCCCCTCACGGAACCCGCGTCGACCCCTACTACTGGCTTCGCGATGACAAGCGCGAGGCTCCGGATGTCCTGGCGTACATCAACGCCGAGAACGCATACACCGAAGCAATGCTCGCTCCTGCGAAGGAGCTCGAGAACGCGCTGTTCGCCGAGATGCGCGCGCGGGTGAAGGAGGACGACTCCTCGGTTCCGATGTTCGAACGCGGCTACTGGTACTACGTGCGCTTCGAGATCGGAAAGCAGTACCCGATCTACGCGCGTCGCGCCGTCACGATGGAGGCGCCCGAGGAGATCCTGCTCGATGGCAACCAACTCGCCGCGGGTCGCGCCTTCTACAAGATCAGCTCGTACGACGTCAGCCCCGACGGAAACTGGCTCGCGTGGGCCGAGGACACCGTCGGTCGCAATCAGTTCGTCCTGCGCGTGAAGAACCTCGCGACCGGCGAGATCGTCGCGGATACCGCCGAGAACATCAGCGGCGCGATGGGCTGGGCGAACGACAACCGCACGCTGTTCTACGTCGGCAAGGACGCGGTCACGCTGCGCAGCGATCGCGTGTTTCGCCACGAGATCGGCGGAGCGCACGAGCTCGTCTATCGCGAACAAGACGAGCAGTACTACACGAGCATGTCGCACTCGAAGTCGCGGAAGTACCTCGCGATCGTGATGTTCTCGACGGAGCAGACCGAGATTCGC
>JBGARE010000028.1:47968-50856 GCA_044230415.1 Kofleriaceae bacterium | reverse complement strand
TGCTGCTCAAGCAGCAGCCCGTGCCCACGTACGATCCGTCGAACTACGAGAGCGACTACGTCCATGCGACGGCAGCCGATGGCACGCGCATCCCGATCTCGATCGTGTGGCGAAAAGGCACGCCGCGCGACGGCACCGCGCCGATGCTGCTCTACGGCTACGGCTCGTACGGCATCTCGCAGGAGCCGATGCTCTCGAGCTCGCGCACGAGCCTCCTCGATCGCGGCTGGGTCTACGCGATCGCGCACGTTCGCGGCGGTCAGGAGATGGGCCGTGCCTGGTACGACGACGGAAAGCAGCAGAAGAAGTGGAACACGTTCCGCGACTTCATCGCGTGCACCGAGTATCTCGTCGGCGATAAGTGGGCCGCGCCGGACAAGGTGTTCGCGATGGGCGGCAGCGCCGGCGGACTCTTGATGGGCACGATCGTCAACGAACGTCCCGAGCTCTATCGCGGCATCATCTCGTTCGTCCCGTTCGTCGATGTCGTGACCACGATGCTCGACGAATCGATCCCGCTCACCACCAACGAGTACGAGGAGTGGGGCAATCCCACGGCTGACAAGGCGGCCTACGAGCTGATGCTGTCGTACTCGCCCTACGACAACGTGCGCGCGCAGAAGTATCCGGCGATGTACATCCGCACCGGACTCTGGGACAGCCAGGTGCAGTACTTCGAGCCCGCGAAGTGGATCGCGAAGCTTCGCGCGACGAACACCGGCACCGCGCCGCTCTTACTCGACACGAACATGAGCGCGGGGCACGGCGGCGCATCGGGCCGGTTCGACGCGCTTCGCGAGGTCGCGCGCGCGTACGCGTTCATCCTCGATACGCTGCGCTAGGCTCGATACGCCGCGCTAGCGTCGATACGCCGCGCTAGCAACCGGAGCCGTAGTAGTCGTACGTCTTGGCCGAGTCGCCCGAGCCGATCTTGCTCGAGACCGAGACGCAGCCACCGCCGACGAACGCGTTGTTGCCGCGTCCGTCGCTGCGGTAGTAGCTCTCGGCTCCGCGGCCGAGCTGCTTCGCGAGCACGACGAGGTTCACGAACGCGACCCCGCCTTCGGGGCCCGCGTTGCCTTGCGCGTCGACCCAGAACCGGCCGCGATAGACCTGGCCGTAGATCCGCTGCAGCACCTGCACGTCGACGGGATGCAGCTCGCGCCCGTTGATGAACACGCCGGTCAGCTGACCGTTGCCACCACCGGATGCATTCGGCGGCAGCGGCCCACCGAGCGCGAGCCCGGCCGGCAAGAAACCCAGCGTGGGTCCGCCCCACGCACCGGCCGCGCCGCTCTTCGCGTCGTACCAGTAGTCGCCTTCGGGTGCGGGGCGTCCGTACCAGCGCTCGATCTGTCCGAGCGTCTGCATGTCTTGTGGCGTCGCGGCCTGGCCGTTGAACGAGAAGCGCCGGACGGCACCGTTTGGCTGATCGGGTGCGCCTCCATACGGCGCGTACGGATTGCTGTAGCCAGCTCCGTACGTCGCGCCGCCATACTCGCCCGCCATCGGATCGTACTCGGTGGGCGGAGGCGGCGCGTTGGAGTAGCCCGGCTGCGGATAGTAGCCAGGCGGAGGAGGCGCCTGCTTCACCGTGCAGGCGACGAGCGCGAGCGCGAGAAACAGGTGCACGCGCACTATTCGCGAGCCCGCATGAAGATCTGGATGATGTACCAGAACATCAGCGCCACCGACGAGAACAGCGCGAGCGCGGCCGCCACGTAGTTCTCCGTGTGGTAGTGCGCCATCACCTGCGACGTCTGATAGAGGATGTAGCCCGCGGCGAGCAGCACCATCGCGACCGCGAAGATGATGCCGAGGTTGAAGCCGAAGGCGATCGACAGCACGATGACCATCAGCGCCGCGCCACTCGCGATCGCGAGCGCGCCACGCATGAAGGAGAAGTCCTTCTTCGTCAGGAACACCGACGCGGTCAGCGCGCCGAAGATCGCGAGCGTGGTGAACGCCGCGTCGCGGATGATGTTCGGGTTGCCGCCGCCCTTGGCGATGATCGCTTGGGTCTTCCACGCGACGATCGCGAGCAACGGGACGAAGATCAGCGCTTCGGCGAGCGTGTAGAGAGCGAGGCCGACGTACTGCATCGGACGCGACGTGGTGTGGTTCGCCCAGTAATCGGCGACCCAGCTCACGACCATGAACACCGCGAGCACGATGCCCCAGTTCCAACGTCCGAGCGCTCCGTAGCCGAGCGCGAACTTGACGAGCGGGATGGAGACCTTCTGGACGAGGAAGCCGACGTTCATGAACGCCCACAGAAGCCCCGCGAACACGAGGATCGCGCCGAGGAGGTGCAGGTACGTCATGCGAATGAAGCGAACGCGATCGGACTGATTCACCGTCGCGTTCGCCGTGCCGCGCAGGCTGTCGCCCGCGTCGTCATCATCGTCTTCGTCACGCTCGTGCGGAGCAGGTCCGCCGAACCCGCCCATGCCTGGACCCTGATGGAAGTTGGGTGCCTGCGGATAGCCCTGCTGTCCGCCGTATTGCTGTTGCGGCGGTTGTTGCTGCTGCCACGGCGCACCTTGCTGCGGAGGTGGCGGCTGCTGCGGATACGGTTGTTGCTGTCCACCGTACGGCTGCTGTCCGTACGCTTGTTGCGGCTGTTGCGGGTATTGCTGCGGGTATTGCGGCTGCTGCGGATATCCGGGCTGCTGCGGATACGGCTGCTGCGCCGACGGCTGCCACTGTTGCGGTGGCTGCGGCTGCTGCGGGTATTGCGGCTGCTGCGGATACTGAGGTTGTTGCCCGTACTGCGGCTGCTGCGGCTGTTGCGGAGGCGCGGCGTAGATCGGCTGGCCGGTCATCGGATCGAACGACGTCGGTTGCTGGCCGGGCCACGCGGGCTTGCTCGGATCGTGCGACATGGA
>JBGARE010000028.1:35005-47428 GCA_044230415.1 Kofleriaceae bacterium | reverse complement strand
GTCAGCTCGAGCGCATGCGTGCCGACGCCGTGACCGCGGCGGCCGAGAGCATGTTCGGCAAGGCGAAGTTCGCGCTGCGCCAGCTTCCTCGAAGCTGAGGAGCCAATGTCGTGCGCTGTAGGCGCGACTAGCGCCGCACGCTGACGTCGGCGTAGTCGGGCAAGCTGCGATCGAATCCGCGCGGCATGTAGAGGTCCGCTCGGTACTCGCCTTGCGGAGCGCGATCATCGATGCGGCGCTGCAGCTGGCCGCCGCCCTTCGTCTTGATGTTCACCCACGTCTCCTCGCGACGCACCAGCTGGCGCGAGAGACCGAGCGCGGCGAGACCGGAGTCGGTGATCGCCATCGAGTCCTTGTCGAGGTTGCGATACGCGCCGCGACCCGCGCGGGTGTTCGAGTCCGTGTACGGATCGTTCGGGTACCCGTACTGCGTGAGCTTCATGTTGACGCCGCCGTTCGCGGACAGCAGCTCTTCGTCAGTCATCGTCTCGAGGTTCGACATGATGGTCTCCGATCTCGGTGATTTCGGGGTTAGCGGCGCGTGGGAGGGAAGTACTTGTCGAGGCGGCCCTTGGCCCAGCCGTAGCCGGCTTCGTCGAGGCAGCGCTCGCCCATCGCACGCGTGATGGTCGGCGCGTTCTTGTTCTGCGCGTACGTTTTCGGGCAGTACTGCTGCGCCATCTGGCGAAGCTCTGCTTGGTTGGCGTCCGTGGTACCGGCGCCGCCGGTAACAGTGATGAGCGCGTCGGTGATCGTGGAGAACTGGTTTGGATGGCTCGGCATGACGAACCATTGATCAACATCGGTGCCACGAAACGAGAACGGCGGTGTCTCCCAAAAAAGACACCGCCGCCGTTCGATCTATTCGTTGATCGCAGCGAGTTGTGCGCTGCTGTCTATTTGCGTCGACACATCGTCGAGGGGCAAAGCCCCGGCCGCTCGGAGCTCGCTCGCAACTCGATCAGCCGGCTAGAAGTTCGTACCGTCGCTGAGGAAGCCGGGCGAGAAGTTGCCGACGGCGCCCGGCACCAGGTTGTGCCGCACGTACGCGGTACCGGTGCGGTCGGGGTTCAGGTTGTTCGAGACGCCGGTCACGATGCCCGCGGCGAGGTAGCTCGTCTGCGCGATCGCCGTGGTGCCGTTGCCCGCCGGCAAGACGATGATCGAATCGCCGGGCGTGTTGTTCAGCGCGAGCGAGTTCTGCGACGCCTTGAACCAGTTGAAGACTCCGACGCAGGCGGGAGCGCCACCGCCCCACACCACGACCGACTCGCCCGGCAGAAGGCCGACGAAGCCCGTCGGACCCGCGGCGAACGTGTGCCGCAGCGGCGTCGCGCTCGCGTCGTGGATCCGCACGCCGTTGATGTTGAGATAAGAGGCGGTCGTGTTCACGAGCTCGACGAACTCGTCGTCGGTGTCGGAGCCCGTGCCGTTCACGCCGTCGCAGTTCGTGTCCGCGGCGCCGTCATCGGCCATGTACTCGTTGATCACGAGGTCGCCCGCGACCGGCGTCTTCGCCGGCGTGATGAACACGTCGAGGATGTAGACCTTCGCCGGATCGCCGAACTCGTTCACGCGGATGACGTACGTACCGGGCTCGAGGATGCCCTGCAGAACGTCGTCGTTAGAGTCGTTGAAGCCGATGTACGAGCAGGCCAGATCGCCGTCGTCATCGTCGTCGGCGAGCGCCATCGAGTACATCGAGTAGTCCGCGCCGTTCGCGAACAGGCCGAGCTGGGTGTCGACGCCGCCGAAGCAGTCGATGTTCGCGATGCCACCGTAGCCGCCGTAGTTCGTATCGTCGATATCCGACGACGTGTACGTCTCGATCTCGACGATCGAGGGCTCGGTGATCGTGAACGTGTAGAGATCGATGTCGTTGGCCGTGAGCGACCCGCGAACACGGCGGTGATTGCCCGCGCCGATCGCCTGCGGCGTCGTGTTGTTCGGCTCGACCTCGGTGACATCCGAGATCAGCTTGCAGGTCGCATCGCAGACGGACGTGTTGTTCGCCACGGGCTCGCACTCCTCGAGGTCCGCCTCGAACGTGCCGTTGCCGCACGCGAGCGCGCACACCGACATCGTCGTCGACGAGCCACCGGTGCACACGTAGCCGGTCTCGACCTGGCAGCGCGCGTTGCATCCGTCGCCACCCATCAGGTCGCTGTCATCGCAGTCCTCGAGGGTGTCGACGACGCCGTTGCCGCACAACGTGGCGACTGCATCGATGTCGAGCGTGAACGCGCCTGCGCCCGTGCTGTACGCATCGACCGTCACGAAGTACGTACCTGCGGGAAGCGCCGAGTACTCGAGGAGCTCGCCGAACGTGGTGTACGAATCCGAGCATCCGTCCTCGTCCACCGCCTCGGGGATCTCGGTGTTCAGCATGCACGCCGCCGTGGTGAGGCGGACGATCAGATCGAACGGCGAGTTATCGTTCGTCGAGATCGTCACGTCACGCGTGTCGGTGAGCGTGAACGAGTAGACGATGTCGTTACCGCCGCCGGCGTCTTCTCCGTCGCACAGGCCGGCGGGGACATGGCTCGAGCCACCGGTCGTGTCACCGGTGACGGTGCCGTGCAGTGCGCCGTTGGTGTTCGCGAGCATCACCGGCAGCGGTGCCGTGCACGAGCCGTTCGGCGGGATCACCATCGTGCACATGCTCGGCTCGGCGGTGTTGCACGTCCAGCCGCTATCGACGGCGCACGCGGTGCAACCGTCGTTCGGCGTGTTGTTGTTGTCGTCGCACGCTTCGGTGCCGTCGAGCTGGCCGTTGCCGCAGTCACTCGGCGGCTGCTCGGTCTGACACGTCGACGAGCAACCATCGCCGCTCGCGGTGTTGCTGTCGTCGCAGGTCTCGGTGCCGCTGGTCACGCCGTCGCCGCACACCGGCCCCGACGATTCGTTGCGGCATGTCGCCGAGCAACCATCACCGGCGGTCGTGTTGCCGTCGTCGCATTGCTCCGATCCGGTGACGTTGCCATCGCCGCATTGATCGTTGCCGTTGTTGTTGCCGCCGTCGTCACCGCAGGCGGCGACTGCGAGCATCAACAAACAACTACCGAGAAGTGTCGTCAACCGAGGTGTCATAGTAGGCGCGCGATGTACCACAGCGCGATCCGTCCTCGTCGACGAATGTTCATGTCGAGCGACCAGCGGCTAGCGAAGTCTTTGCGCACTGGCTACTCGAGTCGAGCGACCCGAGCGCGCGCACGGTGGCTAGTCGAGTAGCCAGCTGATCGAACGCGAGGTTGCGAGCGCGTGCGGAGGGCGCACGAAAGGATCGCGCGTTGCATCACGGACCGGAGCCGTGAAGTATCTCGCCGCCCTCGTTCTCCTCACCGCTTGCGCGACGCAAGACGCCGCCGATGACATGCCCTCCGACGAAGAGACACCGGGTGGTGACCTCGGGCTCGGTGACGTGTCCGCGGATGACATGAAGGCCGACGGCAACTGGGGCTACGCGCTCGACTGCAAGCCGGTCCCCAACCTGACGCCGCTCGCGCAGCCGCGCATCACGCTATCGATCGATGGGCTGACGCTGCACCTGCACGACGACGCGACGGGATTCGACAAGGTCTATCCCGTCGGGCCCGGCCAGATCGAACAGGATCCGACCGCGTTCGGCTTCGGCGAGTCGCACTCGTACTGGCCCGTCGCCTACTACAAGAAGAACGATTTCCAGATCACGCCGTCGACGATCCAGCCGTGCAAGACGTGGTGGACCGATCCGGCGACGGGACAGAAGTCGCCCGTGTTCGCGGGCCTCCCGTTCATGAGCTTCTCGGGGAACTACGCGATCCACGGACCGATCGATAACTATCGCGCGCAGAACGGCGGCAACCTGCGCCGCGGCTATGTCTCGCACGGCTGCTTCCGCATGGAAGCCGCGGATGTCGTCGAGGTCTACGCGCTGATCAAGGGCGTCGCCAAGGTGCCCGTGCGCCTACAGCGCGAGCCGGAGAAGACGGTCGAAGGCCTGCGCGTCGATCTCGCGAAGAAGTGGATCGGCTCGCAGTGCAGCGCGAACAGCGACTGCAACTTCACGGGCGGCTTCTGCGCCACGAACAGCCTCACGCAGAAGGGCTTCTGCAGCGCTCGCTGCACCACGACGTGCTCGGATCGCGCGGGCGCGCCGACGACGTTCTGCGTCGCGGATCCGAACACCGCGGGCCAGGGCATGTGCGTTCCGAAAGCGCAGAGCGAGAACTTCGAGTGCCGTCCGTACGATCACTTCTCGGTGTCGTTGGCGACGCCGCGGTTCAACAACGCCGCGGTCAAGGCGAACGTGTGCATGCCGAACAAAGCGCGCGGCTGGGTCGGCGATCACTGCCGCACCGTGAACGACTGCAGCGGCGGGACCACGTGCCTCGGCGCGACGGCGACCAAGGCGGGCACCTGCTCGCTCGCGTGCAACAAGTTCTGCGCGGATCAGCCGGGCTACGCGGACACGTTCTGCGCGGCGGCGCCGAGCCTCGCGTCGACGGGAAGCTGCCTACGCCAGTGCACGCCGACCTCGAACGCAGCGGAGTGCCCGAGTGATACGACGTGCACCGCGGTCGCGCGGTTCGATTCGAATCGTGCGCCGACCGTGGCGCCGACGAAGAAGAACGTCTGTTTGCCCAACTGAGGCATTTCGCGCCGGCAATGGTCGCGCAGAGGTAGTGTCGCTACGGGATGCGTCACTGCCTGGTGCTGTTCGCGTTGATCGGGTGTCGCGAGACTGCCGCACCTGCCGCACCCGATCCGGTGCTCGCGGCGATCGCGGCGCCTGATGGGTGGAGCGTGGCGCGAGATGGAGCGCGCTCGACGTTCGAGGATCCCGAGCACGCGCTGCGTGTGGTGATCGAGGCTAGGGCCGACACGAGGAGTGCGATCGCGCGTGCGTGGATGCGTGTGGCGCCGGCGATGTTGGCGACTCCAGCGTCGATCGACGAGCCGCCTCCCGAGGGTGGGTGGGACGAGCACGTGGTGATCGAGTACTCGGTGCCGTCGGTCGTGGTGAAGGGCGCGATGGTGCAGCGCGGCGCGAGCGCCGAGTGGTTGCGCTTCGGCACGCGCGGCTACGTGGTGCTCGTCGAGGGCGCCGCGAATGCGATCGCGAAGCGCGACGCGCAGATCGCCACGCTCGTCGATGCGGTGAAGCCACCCGGGCTCGCCGAGGAAGTGCTCTCGGGGCCGGTGCGCGCGGTCGATACGTCGCAGATCGACGCGTTCGTCGACAAGGCGATGGCCGACCTCGACGTTCCGGGCGCCGCGATCGGCGTGTCGGTCGGCGGCGAGATGGTCTACGAGCGGGTCGCCGGCGTGATCGAGAAGGGTAAGCCGGAGCGCATCGACCTGAACACGCGGTTCTTGATGGCGTCGGTGACGAAGCCGATGACGACGATGATGGAGGCAGCGCTCGTCGACCAGAACATCGTGCGCTGGGACCAGCTCGTCACCGAGATCATGCCGTCGTTCGCGCTCGGTGATCCCGAGACCACCGGCAAGCTCCAGCTCTGGCACATGTCGTGTGCGTGCACCGGCATGCCGCGACAGGACATGGAGGGCCTGTTCGAGTGGACCGACGTGCGACCGGAGGCGCGGATCGCATTGATGAAGACGATGAAGCCGACGACGAAGCTCGGCGAGACGTTTCAATACTCGAACCCGATGATGTCGGCGGGCGGGTACATCGCCGCGCATGCGTACGGCGGAACGATGTCGCTCGACGTCGCGTACTCCGGCGCGATGGATCAGTACGTGTTTCGACCGATCGGCATGACGCGAACGATCATCCCGACCGACCGACAGGTTCGAGGCGACAGCGTCTCGGATCCACCGATCGAGGACACCTGGCCCGGGAACAACGCGATGCCGCACGCCCTCGCGATCGATGGCGCGACGCGTGTCATGCCGCGCGGGATCGAGGGCGGCGTACACCCGATCGCGCCTGCGGGTGGTGTGTGGAGCACGCTGCCCGACATGATGAAGTACGCGCTGACCGAGCTCGGCGAGGGACTCGCGCCGAACGGCACGCGGATCGTCTCCCTCGAGAACTACCGCGAGCGGACGAAGCCTCGCATCGCGATGGATGAAGAGAGCAGCTACGCACTTGGCATCGACGTCGGCACGTATCGCGGACAGCGCGTGCTGCGTCACGACGGTGGCTCGTTCGGTTTCGGCACGCGCATGTGGGTGATGCCGGATGCGAAGGTCGCGATCGTGATTCTCACGAACGTGCGCAACGGCAACGCGAAGGAGCAGCTGCCGTTCGTCGAAGCGGTATCGCGGCGAATCATCGAAGGGCTGTTCGCGAGCGCGAAACCGAGGGCGGAGAAGCAGCTCGCGTATTACGTGAAGCTGCGGCACCGCGAGCCGTACACGCCGAACAAGGATCGTGCGTGGGTGAAGCGGCTCGTCGGCCGGTATCACGAAGCAGTGCTCGGTGATGTCGAGATCCGCGAGACACCGGCCGGCGTGATCTTCGATGCGGGGGAGTGGCAGTCGGCGATCGACGTTGTCGTCGGCGCGAATGGCAGCGAGCAGATCGTGATGCTCGATCCGCCGTTCGCGGGGCCCGGCGTGATCGTCGGCCCGGGAGATCCGCCCACGCTAATCGTGCCGGATCAGACGACGTACACGTTTACGCGTGTACGATGATCGCCGATGACCTCCTTCCGCTCGGTGTTAGCGATCGCGATCCTCAGCGCGGCTTGTGGTGGCGCGCGCAAACCGTACGCCACGACCAACGAAGCCCTGAAGCTGTCGAAGGTCGTGCTCTATCGCAACGGCGTTGGCTACTTCGAACGCGGCGGCCGCGTCTCGGGCGAATCGCTGACGCTACGGGTACGCAAAGATCAGGTCAACGATCTGCTCAAAAGCCTCACCGTCGTCGAGCGCAAAGGTGGACGCGCGGTGTCGATCTCGATGCCGCTCGATCCACGCTCGTGGGCGAACGGTGCGATCGCGACGCTCGGTCCGGGCGCCGGTAGCCTCGCCGAGGTGCTCGACAAGCTGCGCGGCACCGACGTGAAGCTGAAGCTGAGCGACGGAACGACCGTCGCCGGGCGCGTGCTGCTCGTCGAGGCGATCGCGCAGGTCGGCGGCGGTGGCGGCGAGGGCGACGCGAAGGATCAGGACTACAAAGTCACGTTGATCGATGGCGACGAGATGGAGGTCGTGCGGCTGTCGAAGGTCGACACGATCATCCTGCGCAACGGCGACATCGCGATGCAGTTTCGCCGCAGCCTCGACGCCACGGCGGGCGAAGGCATGTTCCAGCAGGTGGACGTAACGATCCGCCTGGCGGGCAATCGCTCGAACGACCTGCTCGTCAGCTACGTCGTGAGCGCGCCGATGTGGAAGCCCACGTATCGCGTGGTGTTGCCCGAGAGCGGCAAGGGACAAGCGCTGCTCCAGGGCTGGGCCGTCGTCGACAACACGACGGGCGAGGATTGGCGCGACGTGAAGCTCGCGTTGACGTCGGGTGCACCGATCGCGTTCCGCTACGACCTGCACACGCCACGCGATGTCGCGCGCACGGATCTGTCGTCGGTGGGAACGCACAAGCGCGCGAGCGTCTCCGTCGGCGAGGCCGGGTATGCGCAGGCGGCGGACGCGAACATCGTGACGGCGACCACCGCACCTCCGCCACCGGTTGCCGCGCCGATGCCCGCGAACAAGCCCGCGGCCCCGAAAACGATGGCGCTCAAGAAGAAGGCCGAGAGCGCCCGCTCGATGGACAAGGCTCCGATGGTCGAGCAGGAAGAAGCGTACGACGAGAGCGCTGCATACGGCGGCGAGGATGCCGTCGCGGTCGATGCCGAGACCCTCGCGCGCTCGATGCAAGCGCGCACGAAGTCCGCGAGCGTCAGCGGCCTCACTCGCTACGATCTCGAAGAGAAGCTGACGGTGCCCGACGGTACGTCGACGATGGTCGCGATCATCAACGAGAAGGTCGATGGCGAAGAGACGTTCCTGTTCCGGCCCGGTGGTGCAGGGCAGGGCTACGAGTCCAATCCGTATCGCGTGATCCGGTTCAAGAACTCCACGCCGTTCGCGCTCGAGTCCGGACCGATCTCGATCTACTCGGGCGGCAGCTTCGTCGGTGAAGGCATCAGCGAGCCGGTCAGCGCGGGCGTCGCGGTCACGATTCCGTTCGCCGTCGAGTCGAGCCTGCTCGTCGCGTCGCACTTGCAGTACGGCGGCGACGAGATGCGCCTCGTGAAGATCGTGCGCGGTGTGATGGAGGTCGAGAACTTCGCGCGTCGCTCGACGACGTGGGAGGTCACGAGCCAGCAGCCGCGCACCGCGGACACGATGCTCTACGTGCGCCACCAGAAGGCGGGCGGCAACTTCGAGCTCGTGCCGCGCCCCGCGGGCACCGAGGATCTCCCGGACGCGTACCTGATCCCGATCAAGGTCGCGACCGGTGCGACGTCCGCGAAGCTCGAGGTCGTCGAGCAGACGCCGTCGCGCAGCGTGCTGTCGATCTGGGACGCGCGCTCGCTCGTGCTGCTCGAGGGAATCCTCGCGGTCGGCACGCTCGATCGCAACGTGCGCGCGAAGCTCGAGCCGATCGTCAAGCTCCGCCAGGAGATCGGTCGCATCGATACCGAGATCGACGGCAAGACGCGTACGCGGCAAGAGCTCGATCAGCGCGCGCAGGAGACGCGTGCGAACCTCGAATCGATCAAGCGCGACACCGCGGCAGCGGCGACGGCGCTGCGCAAGAGCCTCGGCGAGCGCCTCGACAAGTTCGCGAAGGACGGCGACAAGCTGGGCCGCGACCTCGTCGAGCTGCAGACGAAGCGCACCGAGAAGAAGATCGCGCTCGAGGATGCGATGCAGTCGCTCGAGCTGTTGCCCGAGAAGCCGATCGCCCCGAAGAAGTGATCGCGACGTGCGACGCTGCGCGCGGTCGACAGCCCTGATCGGCTGTTGTCAGCGCGTGCTCGCGGTGGCGTGCCTTGCGGCTGCATCGTCGGAGCATGCGTTGGCTCGCGTCGCTGCTCCTCGGCCTGTCCGTCGTCTCGGCGTGTCGCTCGCAGCCCACATCGCCAGCGCCGGCCCCACCCTCGCCGGCGCGCGTCGCTCCCGCGAGCGTGGCGCCGCGGCCCACGCTTCCGCCCGAGCCGGTGCTCGTCGAAGAGCTCCCGTGGGTCGATCCGGACGAGCCGGAGGTCGGCGCCATCGCGGGGATGATCGTCGACGCGACGAGCGAGCCGCTGGCCGGCGTGACGGTCATCGTTTCGGGGGACGAGATGCCGGCACAGGTCGCGATCTCCGACGAAGACGGGAGCTACGCGATCGAGGACCTGCCTTGGGGCGAGCTCGTCGTGAGCTTCTACTACATCGACATCACGATCGAGCGCCGCGTCCAGGTCGAGGACGAGCTGGTGGAGGTCCAGCAGACGATCGACACGGGCACGACGGGGGCGGTCAGCTTCACGGGCTGCGGCACCAGCATGGTGAACACGTACATCGTGGACGGAATCGACACGACCGGCCTCACGTTCGACGAATAGCTCGCGTTATTCTCGTAGCCGGTGTTCAAGCCAGGCTCGCAAGTAGGCCGTTACCGCGTCGTCAAGACGATCGGACGCGGCAAGCCTGATGGGCTGTACGAGGTCGAGGACGACCAGAAGAACAAGTTCGCGCTCCGCTCGCCGATCGCGGATCTCGAAGACGACGACCGCGGCGCGGGCAGCGTGTGCGCGCGCTTTCGCAACGATGTCGAATCGCTGAAGTCCATCGTCCACCTGAACCTCGTGCCGCTGTTCGACGTGTTCGTCGACAAAGGCTACATGTGCCTGATCTACGAGCGCGTCCGCGGACGAACGCTCGCCGATGCGATCAGCCTCGGTCAGATCGCGCCGCCGCTCGCACTCGGGATCACGCGCTCGATCCTCGAGGGGTGCTCCGCCGCGCACGCAGCCGGCCGCGTCCATCGCGATCTGCGCCCCAGTAAGGTTCTGCTGATCGAGATGGAGAACTTCGAGCTCGTGAAGGTGGCCGACGTCGGCCTCGGTACGATCCGCGACGAAGCGGTGCTCGAGTTCGGAGCGGGCGCGCTGACCGGAAGCGTGCGCAAGCCCGTCGCGACGTACATGGCGCCCGAGCAGGTACGCGAGCGCTCCGTCGATGCGCGCACGGACATCTACGCGATCGGCACGATGCTGTTCGAGATGCTCGCCGCACGCGCGCCGTTTCCGGATCGCGACATGGAGCAGGTGAAGACGATGCAGCTGTCGTTTCCGCCGCCGCGCCTATTCGACATCTTCCGCACGGAGCGCTGGCTCACGCCCGAGATCAACGAGCTCGTCGACGTGTCGCTCGCCAAGGAGCGCTCGGATCGGTACTCGAGCGCGGCGGACATGTTGACCGCGGTCGACGCGGCATACCGATCGATCACGTAGCACTCCCAGGATCGAGTGTTAGTGTCGAGCGGATGCGTCTCCTGCTCGTCGTCCTCGCTGCCGCCGGCTGTTATCGCGAATCCTCGTCGGCAAAGCCGATCGTGACGAACACGTCGGATCCGGCGCTGCTCGCCGTGGATCCGTCGTGTCGTGGAGCCGATGACCTCGATCATCCCGTCGACGACGTGTTCCCCGAGGGGCGCCTGCGCACGCAATCGACGGGGCCGCTGTCCGCGGCCGGCGCGCGCCAATGGCAGGGCATGAAGCTGCCCGAGTCGATTCCGCTCGCGCTCGGGACGCTCGAGCTGTTCCTCGCGGACAGCGCCGACAACGGGTACCTCGTGTTCTATCGCGAGCCGTACAACCTCGGCTCGTGCTCGCTCGGCGGGAAGCGGAACTGCGCGTACGAAGCGGCGTTCTACACCGTCGACGGAAAGCGCGAATGGACGCTGTCGCTCGCGTCGGTGATGTCACGTCCCGACGGGCTCGAGGTGCAGGACATCCGCTACACGCGCGGAGTCCTCTACTTCAACGAAGCGTGCCAGAGCTACTCGTCGGAGCAGGGCGGGCAATGTTCGTCGCTCGTCGCCGTGGATCCGCGCGCGAGCAAGGTGCTGTGGCGGACGCCGTCGCTCGTATCGAACGGCCGGTTCGCGGTGCGCGGCTGCTACATCGTCGCGGGCTATGGCTTCACCTCCGAGCCCGACACCGTGTTCCTCGTCGATCGCTCGACGGGAAAGGTCGCCCAGTCCATCCCGGTGTCGAGCGCGCCCCAGACGTACGCGCTCGGCAGCAAGGACCGCTTGACCGTCACGCTGTACTCCGGCGCGACGCGGCGCTATCGCCTCGACGGGATCGAGACGCACTCCGGCCGCATCGTCGAGCTCGATGCGCCCGAGCGCATGTACGGCGGCGCGGGGTACGGCGGCGCGGCGTACGGCGGCTATGGCTACGGCGGCGCGACGTACGGCGCCCCGCGCCACTGATTACTTGCGACGAACGGAGTTGATCACGACCTGCTCCTGCGGCGCGTCCTTCGAGAACGGGCCGCTCGAGCCGGTCTTGACGCCTTTGATCTTGTCGACGACGTCCATGCCGTCGATGACCTTGCCGAACACGGCATAGCCCCAGCCCTGATCGTTCTTGGCGGTGTGGTCGAGGAACTTGTTGTCCGTGACGTTCACGAACCACTGCGCCGTCGCCGAGTGAGGATCACCCGTGCGCGCCATCGCGACGGTGCCGCGCGTGTTCTTGAGCCCGTTCGCGGCTTCGTTCTGGATCGCGGGCTTCGTCGACTTGCGCTCGAGCTTCGT
The DNA here is from genome assembly GCA_044230415.1 of Kofleriaceae bacterium. Taxonomy (GTDB): domain Bacteria; phylum Myxococcota_A; class Polyangia; order Haliangiales; family Haliangiaceae; genus JABFXX01. Next base: position 35,712 of record JBGARE010000028.1, on the reverse strand, counting down.
GTCGTAGCCGCCGCCCTGGATCATGAAGGTGGGGATGACGCGATGGAAGATCGTGCCGTCGTAGAAGCTCGCATCGACGTACGCGAGGAAGTTCTCGACGGACATGGGGGCCTTCCCCGGGTCGAGCTGGATGGTGAAGGTTCCGTGGTTGGTAGAGACTTCGACGACGGGGTCAGCCATGCCGTGAGCCTACCCGAAGCGTTGTGGTACGACCTCGCCGTGCTCGCGCGAATCTTGCCCGCCGTTCTGCTGATAGCTGCCTGCCAGAGCAAACCCGATCCGGTGATGGAGACACCGCGGCCGATGCCGGTCATTCCGTGTCCCGAGCCGACGCAGGTCGCAGCTCCCGTCGACAAATCGCTCGAGCCCGTCGCGCCCGCGATGGTGAGCGAAGCGAAGGCGAAGCTCGTCGCGAAGTTCGGCGACGCGAGCCCGGAGCTGAAGGCCCGGATCGAGCGCGGCGTCACGCAAGTCGCGCAGCTGTGGCGCGCCGGCGATGGTGACCTCGTCGCGTTCGCGCTCGAGCAGTTCGTCGCCGACCCGGCCGCGCGCGACGCGATGTTCTCGCGCATGCAGTCGGTGCTCGAGCAGGTGAAGGGCCACAACCTCGAGGTCACGCGCACCACGAAGTGGGTGAGCGAGGTCGAGGATGGCAAGCCGGTGCCGGGCGTGGATCAGCTGCTGGCCGCGTACGATCCGAGCGCGCA
>JBGARE010000028.1:30497-34849 GCA_044230415.1 Kofleriaceae bacterium | reverse complement strand
GGGCGATCTCGCGCAGGCAGCGAGCGCCGCCGAGGCCGCCGCGGATCAGTACATCGCCGGCTACTACATCTGGATGCACCACGTCCTCGCCGAGGACGGCAAGCGGCTCTTCCCGACGGGCAAGCACCTCATCAGCCACTGGAACCTGCGCGACGAGCTGAAAGCGAACTACGCCGACAAGGACGGCATCGCGAAGCAGCAGACGATCGCGAAGGTGATGGATCGGATCGTCACGCAGACGATCCCGAAGGCCGTCGTCGACAACCCGAACCTCGACTGGAATCCGTTCACGAACAAAGTGACGGTCGCGGAGGCGGGCACCGTCGAGGCGGACGCGCCGAAGGATCGCCCGACCGCTCCGTCCGACGAGCGCGAGCCCGACACGCGGTTCCAGAAGGTGATCGATCACCTCACGGCCGCGCGCGCGATCGACAAGTTCTCGCCGATCGCACCCACCCGGATGCAGCGCGCATTCGACGGCGCCGAGCTCCCCGAGGAGCGCGTGCGTGGAATGCTCGTCGAGATCCTCGAGTCACCGCTCGCGGCGAAGGCGGCCGCGGAGATGGAGAAGCGCTTGGGCCGCAAGCTCGAGCCGTTCGATCTCTGGTACGAGTTCGGCGGCGGCGACACGGCCGAGGCCGACCTCGACGCGATCACGCGCAAGAAGTATCCGACGGCGGAAGCGTTCGCGAAGGACCTCGTGAAGATCCTCACGGGCCTCGGCTTCACCGATGCGCGCGCGAAGTACCTCGCGAGCAACATCGCGGTGGATCCGTCGCGCGGCGCGGGTCACGCGATGGGCGCGGAGCGACGCGGCGACAAGGCGCACCTGCGCACGCGCGTCGAGCCCAACGGCATGATGTACAAGGGCTACAACATCGCGATCCACGAGCTCGGCCACAACGTCGAGCAGACGTTCTCGCTCTACGACATCGATTACACGCTGCTCGCGGGCGTGCCGAACACGGCGTTCACCGAGGCGCTCGCGTTCCTGTTCCAAGCGCGCGACCTCGAGCTGCTCGGTCGTCCGAAGCCGGGCGGCGATGCGGAGAAGCTGCGCGTGCTCGACGCGTACTGGAACACGCGCGAGATCGCGGGCTCGGCGCTCGTCGAGCTCGACGTCTGGAAGTGGCTCTACGCGAACCCCACGGCAACCGCGACGCAGCTCCGCGAAGCAACGGTGCGGATCGCGCAGGAGACCTGGGACAAGTACTACGCGCCGACGCTCGGCGGAAAAGGCATGACGCTGCTCGGCATCTACAGCCACACGATCACGTCGCCGCTGTACCTGTTCAACTATGTCGTCGGTCACCTGATCGCATTCCAGGTGGAAGAGCACGTCGCCGGGAAAGACAAGGCAACGTTCGCGACGGAGTTCGAGCGCGTCTGCCGGCTCGGTAACATCCTCCCGGATCTGTGGATGCAGCAAGCGACCGGCAAACCCGTGACGACGCAGCCGTTGCTCGACGCGACCGCTCGCGCTCTCACGCCTTGAACGAACGCATCGATAGACTGCTGTTCGCCTTCGCGCTCGTCGCGTGGTGCGTCGCGATCATCGCGCAGCTCGCGATCGCGATGCCGTTGCGCCACGACGAGGCCGCGTACGTCGTCGGTGCGCAGCGCTGGCTGTCGGGTGCTCCGAACGTGTGGCTCTATCGATCGATCGGCACCGAGCTGCTCACGCTCCCCGGAGTCGCCGCGAATGCGTCACCCGCGTGGATCCGCATCGTTCCCTCGCTGTTCACGCTGCTCGTTCCCGTCGGTGCATGGGCCCTCGCACGCGCCGCGTTTCCGGGACGCAACGTCGGCGGGTGGGCCGCAGCGGTGATCGCGTCCGCGCATCCGATGCTGCTCGTCGTCGCCGATATCCTCGGTGATCTGCCGGCCGCAGGGCTGATCCTCGTCGGTCTCGCGATCCTTCTGCGCGAGATCGAGACGCCATCGTGGCGACTCGCGCTCGCCGCGGTCGCGTGCGCCGCGGGGTTCTACGTCCGCTATGGAAGCGTCCCGGCGCTCGTCGCGATCGCCGGCGCGACGGTGCTCTGCTATCCGCGCCCGCGTGCACTCGCGCTGCTCGCCGCCGTGACGATCGTGCTCGCGCTGCCGCACGTGTGGTTCTCCCACGTGCAGACCGGCGCGACGCTCGGAGTGCTCGAAGTCGCAGCGAGCTCGACGAAGCTCGACTACCTCGGCCAGGGGCTCGTGACGTACCTGACCTCGAATCCCCTGCTGCTGTTCGGCGTCCTCGTCGCTCCCGTAATGTTGCTCGGAGTCGTGGGGACGATCGCGCTCCGCGAGCGACCGGCGCGCTACATCGGGCTCGTCGCGATCGCGACGCTCGTGTTGCTCGGGCTGCGCAGCCACGCGCAGCCGCGCTACGCGTTCCTCGTCGTCGCGCTGCTCGTGGTGGTCGGGGTCGCGATGCTCGCGCGGCTGATCGCGGAGCACCTTCGCGCGCAGCAGATCCTGGCCGTCGTGATCGCGATCGTCGGTGCGAGCTGCGTCGTGTGGACGATCCGCACGCAACGCGCCCGCATCGCGAAGCCCGCGCAGATCGCCGCGCTGGGAGAGGCGATCCGCCGTGACGCCGAGGGTGCGCCCTGCCGCCTCGAAGCGGTCCGCACGCCGCAGCTCGTCTATTACAGCGGCTGCGTCCCGTCGCACTGGCCCGATGCTCCGGCGGCCGGCCGCCTCTATATCGTGTCGCTGCCCGACCACCCCGTAGAGCCTCGGCCGGACACCGTTCCGCTCGCGGGAACCTCGGGAAGTGTGTGGATCGCAAAATAGGTCCGGACATGTTTGTCTCGGCGCGTTCCCATCCAGGACAGCGGAATCACGAGGGATCACGACATTGGCCGCGCTACGATGGCGTGGCCATGCGATTGCAGCCTGTCGCGACCATGTCGAACCGCTGGAAACACCTCGTCCGCCACGGCCTGCTCGGTGGCTCCCTGATCGCTGCCGCGTCGTCGCCCGCGGCGGCCGACCCCTGCGATACCAGCGACGGTGCCAGCCTCGGGTTCACGCTCGGCGTGGACATCTCGCCGAAGGCGGCGCTCATCGGCGGCGTCGAGGTCCGCAAGTGCGTGTCCGACAAGTCCGAGCTGATGTTGCGGCTCGAGCTCGGCGGTGGTGGCATCCGCGCGATCGGCGGCGCTCGCGCGCGCCCGTTCGAGGACAGTAGCTACGAGGATGGCAACGAGAAGCTGCTCGGCATCGAGGCAGGTCTCGCGGTCTCGCTCCAAGGCGACTTCGGCGCGCACCTCGCGGGCTCGTATGGCTACAACTACGCGTACCTCGCGCTCCAAGCGTTGTTCCCGCTGAGCACGCGCGCGAATCGTCCGCTCGTGACGCGGACGTCGATCAACGCGGGCTTCTCGCCGTGGTCGGCCTTCGAGAGCCAGGTCGTCGAAGGCCGCCCGATCTCCGTCGATGGTCGCTTCCTCGCGCCGGACGTGATCGCGCAGCTCGCGACCGTGCACGGCGCCGAGGATCGCGCGGTTCGCGATCACTTCACGCGCTCGGCGCGATTCGAGTACTCGAGCGTGTGGACGTTCCTGCGCCTCGCCGCGGAGCTCGAGGCCGTCGGTGCCCCCGCGCATCTGATCGCCGCCGCACTCGACGCCGCCGACGACGAAGTTCGCCACGCCGAGATGTGCGCGCGCGAAGCGGGTGGCCTGCAGCTCGCGCCGCTCTCGATGCTCGCCGCGCAGCCGCGGTTCACGCAGCGGACGCACGCCGCGCTCGCGATCCTCGCGAACGAAGCGTGGGCCGAAGGCTGCCTCAACGAAGGCGCCGCCGCTGAAGAAGCGCGCATCGCGTCGCACGAAGCGCAGGGCTCGGTGCGCGAGACGCTCGCCGCCATCGCGCGCGACGAAGCGACCCACGCATCGCTCGCGTGGGCCGTGCTCGCGTGGGTTCACTCGCTCGCGCCGGCGATCGTGCGCGATGCGACCGCCGAGACGCCGGCGATCGTCACCGCCACCGAGCACGATGTCGCTCTCGTGCGCCGCGGCGTTCCGAGCGCGCAGATCACCGCCGCCGCGCGCGCCTCGTCGGTGCACGCCGCGACGCTGCAGCTTCGCGATCTTCTCGCCTGACATAGCGTTCGGTCGGATGGATTCGAACCACCATCACGAGGGCCAAGGCCTCGGGTCCTGCCATTAGACGACAACCGATCAGTCGTCTGCGCACGAGCGCAGATCTCTAGCGACGCTGTTGCTGTTGCTGCAGAGCGCAGCAAGCAACGAAGAGCGGCGAGATCTCGATCGCGAACATGTCGTCACCCTAGTAGTGCTCGCAGACGTTGCCAAGAGATTTTTTTCGCGCACCCTGGTCGCGTGATCGCAGCG
>JBGARE010000028.1:0-30428 GCA_044230415.1 Kofleriaceae bacterium | reverse complement strand
GTCGCATCGTTCGAGAAGACACAGCTCTCGATGTTTCCGCCCGCGGAGTACGAGCCGGGCAGCTTCTACAAGCGCGAGCTGCCGTATCTCCTCGCGATCCTCGAGGGACTCGCCCCCGACATCATCGTGGTCGACGGGTTCGTCACGCTCGATCACGGAGCCAAGGGCCTCGGTGCGCACCTGCGCGATGCGCTCGACGCACGGCCGATCGTCATCGGTGTAGCCAAGCGCCCGTGGCGCGGCGGCGTGGCCGGCATCCCGATCGAGCGCGGAGATAGCAAGGCACCGCTCCACGTGACGGCGAGTGGCATCGACGTGAACGAGGCAGCGACGCACGTCGCGTCGATGCACGGTCCGCATCGCACGCCGACGCTGCTCAAGCGCGTCGATCGCCTCGCGCGCGACAGCCATCGCGCCTGACCTGGCGACACCGTCCGGCGCGCGATCGGCTATAACGCCTGCGCTGTGGCTCTGGACTCGCTGCTCACGACGACGCGCCTGAAGTCGCTCGCGGACTACGGCTACGAGCGCGGGGTCGCGTACTTCCAGAGCGGGAACGTCCTCGCGTGCGAGTCGATCGGAGATGGCATCGAGGGCATCGTCGCGGGCACCGAAGCGCTGCCGTACAAGGTGCGGGTGTTCGCGCACGGTCGCGAGCTCGCGTGGCAGTGCACGTGCCCCGTCGAGGGCGACATGTGCAAGCACGCCGTCGCGCTGTCGCTGCACTACTTGTCGGGTACGCCGTCGTTGGTGTCGCAACCGAGCGCACCGGAGGCGCGTATCGATGCCGTGTTCGAGACCGCGGCGCAGCTCGGAAACTTCGCGCGCGAGAAGCACGTGGAGCACGAGCTCGCGACGAGCGCGCTCGTGCTACTGCCGACGCTGTTCGAGGTGTACCGGAACGAGACCGGGCTCCACTACATGCTCGCGCGGTTGACGCTGCGCGAGACGGGCTCGATGGAGGCGGTCACGCGCTACGTCGGCGTGCGGCAGTTGCATCGCGTCGCGGCGGTGGCGACGGCGACGTGGATGGCGCGCGCGGCCGAGGATGTCGTCGCGGGTGTGGCCGAGGAGAAGAAGCGCGCGAAGGCACCGGTGTCCACGGACGGCACCGTGCGCGCGCTGTGGGCGAAGCTGCGCGAGCTGCGCGAGACGATCCGCGCCGATGCGTGGCCGCGCTCGCGCGTGGGCAGGGCGCACGGGAGGCTCGGCTTCGATGGCAAGAGCGTGCGCGTCTTGTGGGAAGAACGCGCCATCGGCGAGACGAAGCTGTCGAGCTTCGGCGTGGTGTCGACGCAGTTGTCGCTGGTACCGACGAAGATCGCGTGCTCGTGCGGCAAGGTCGCGTGCACGCACGGACTCGCGGTGATCGACGAGATGTTCGATTTCCTCGAGGATCCGCAGCGCGTCGAGGAAGCGGAGCGCGTCGCCGAAGAGCTGCTGCGGCCGCCGTGGAAGCGCGCGCTCGCCGCCATCGCGGATCTCGATGCCGAGGACGCGATCAAGCCCACGCAGGTCGAGGTGTGGTGGGAGATCGACGAGATGTACGGCGCACCGACGCTGTCGCCGGTGGTGAAGAAGCCACTGAAGCGCGGCGGCATGAGCGCCGGCACGCGGATCGCGCCGCAGAAGCTACTCGCGGATCACGCGGCGGCGATGGCCGAGCAGGACATCAAGATCGCCGAGCACCTCGCGAGCTGGATCGCGGTGCACCGCGCGAGCACGTATGCCTCGCGCGCATTCTCCGCGCTCGTCGGGCATCCGCGCGTGCGGCTCGTCGATGGCGAGCAGATCGTCAGCGTGAAGCGATTCCCGCTCGGGTTCACGGCGCTGCCGGTCGGCAACGAGATCCGCATCGAGCCGGCGGTGGATGGCGCGCGGTTCTCGCCGCGCTTGCTCGCGCCGCTGATGAAGACGTTCGCGGACGGCGAGCCGCTGTTCGTCGTCGAGCCAGAGCACGAGCGCGTGATCCTGATCGACATCAGCGACGAGGCACGCGCGTTGTTCTCGGTGCTCGAGAAGCACGGCGATCTGTTCCCGCCCGAATCGCACGATCAGCTGCTCGCGAAGCTCGGCAGCCTCGAGCGCAAGATGCCCGTGAGCGTGCCGCATTCGCTCAAAGGAGCACGCTGGGCCGAGGAGCTGACGATGGTCGCGCGGCTGCGCATCACGCCGGCGCCCGCGTCGACGCTCGAGCTCGAGGCGTTCGTGCGTCCCGCGCCGGGTGCGCCGATCTTCGCGCCGAGCGATGGACCACGCGACGTGCTGGTCGTGCGCGACGGTACGCGCGGGTACGTGCGCCGCGAGCCGCTGACCGAGCTCGAGCGCGTGCGCGGCTTGCTCGCGCGATTGCCGCAGCTCGACGAGGCGATCGAGGGACCGCCGCTCGTGTTCTCGATCAGCGATCCCGATGTCGCGATCTCGCTCGTGCAGCGATTGCAGACGCCGCCGCCCGGTATCGAGGCCGAGTGGATCGATCGCAAGCAGAGCGTCGTCGCGTCGATCTCGCCGGCACAGTTGCAGCTCCGCATCGAGCGCAAGCGCGATTGGTTCGGCATCGACGGCCACGTCGTCGTCGAGGCCGGGCGACTCGAGCTCGCCGCGATGCTGATCGCCGTGCGCGAACAGCGCCGCTTCGTGCGCCTCGACGAGAATCGCTGGGTCGAGCTGACCGAGAAGCTGCGCGAGCGGCTCGTCGCGATCTCGGATCAGACGTACACCACGCGCAACGAGCTCGAGCTGTCGCCCGGTGCGGTGCCCGCGATTCGCGATGCGCTCGCGGCGGGGATCGAGGTCAAGCAGCCGCCCGCGTGGGAAGAGATCACCGCGAGGCTCGCGAGCTCGGCGAAGCTGCGACCGAAGCCGCCGGCCTCGCTCGCGACGACGCTGCGGCCGTATCAGATCGATGGCCACGCCTGGCTCACGCGCGTCGCTGCGTGGGGCGCGGGTGCGTGCCTCGCCGACGACATGGGCCTCGGCAAGACGATCCAAGCGATCGCCGTGCTGCTCGATCGCGCGAAGCGTGGCCCGGCCCTCGTGCTCGCACCGACGAGCGTGACGCTGAACTGGGTCGAGGAGCTGAAGCGCTTCGCGCCGACGCTGAAGCCCGTCATCTACAGCGAGGTCCCCGATCGCGCAGCCGCGCTCGCGAAGCTCGGGCCCAAGGATGTCCTGATCGTCAGCTATGGCCTCCTCGCGCGCGACATCGAGATGCTCGCGGGCGTGGCGCTCGACACGCTCGTCGTCGACGAAGCGCAGGCGCTGAAGAACCCGTCCACGCAGCGCGCGAAGGCCGCGCGCCGCTTGCAGGCCGCGTTTCGCATCGCGCTGTCGGGCACGCCGTTCGAGAATCATCTCGGCGAGCTGTGGTCGCTGTTCTCGATCGTGTTCCCCGGGCTCCTCGGCAGCTGGGATCAATTCCGCGAGCGCTACGCGCTGCCGATCGAGCGCGACAAGAACCCCGAAGCACGCGCCGCGCTGTCTCGCGTGATCCGTCCGTTCCTGTTGCGCCGCACGAAGGGCGATGTCGCGCGCGAGCTACCGGCGCGCACCGAGATCGAAGTTCCGATCGCGCTGTCGACGGCGGAGACGCAGATGTACGAGGACGTTCGGCTCCTCGCGGTCGCCGAGCTCTCGAAGCAAGCGAAGAAGACGCCCGAGGATCGCCAGCGCTTCCAGGTGCTCGCCGCGCTCACCAAGCTGCGCCTGCTCGCGTCGCATCCGAAGCTGCACGACGCGGAATCGCCCGTCGCGTCGTCGAAGATGCAGCGGCTCCTCGAGCTCGTCGACGAGCTGCGCAGCGCCGGGCATCGCGCGCTGATCTTCAGCCAGTTCACGTCGCACCTCGAGCTCGTGCAAGACGAGCTGACGCACGCGGGCGTGGCGTGGCTGTACCTCGATGGCGGCACGCCGCTGCGCGAGCGCGCGCGCCTCATCGAAGCGTTCCAGGGCGGCGAAGGCGACGTGTTCCTGATCTCGCTCAAGGCGGGCGGGACCGGCATCAACCTCACGGCGGCCGATTACGTGATCCACCTCGATCCGTGGTGGAACCCCGCCGTCGAGGATCAGGCGACCGATCGCGCACATCGCATCGGACAGACGCGTCCGGTCACGGTGTATCGCCTGATCGCGCGCGGCACCGTCGAGGAGCGCATCCTCCAGTTGCACGCGAGCAAGCGCGCGCTCGTCGCCGATGTCCTCGACGGCAGCGATGTCGCCGGCAAGCTGACCACGAAGGATCTGCTCGCGCTGATCGCGGGACCGTCTTAGGCCGTCGCGCGAATGCGCGTGCGTGCCTCGCCCTCGCGGAATACGGGCCACGGTGCGGGCTTCATGCCGCCCTCCCAGTTGTCGTGGCGGCCGTCCCAGTGCAGGACCACGGCTTCGTTCGGATCGAAGTCGTCGAGCGTGTTGATGTTGACCGACATGAACGGGCCGCCGATCTCCGGGATGTCGCCCCTGCCGTAGCAATACGTGCCGCACGACGTGCAGAAGTAGCGAGCCGCATAGTCGTTGCCGTACCGGCCGTGGGTCCGCTCGTCCGACAGGACGCGCAGCTGCGCCGGCTTGCCATTGATGCTGCGGGCGCCCAGCTTCTGGCACAGGGTGCAGTTGCACATGGTCGCTTTGGTCGCGTCGATGTCGACCTCGAACTGGACGTGGCCGCAGATGCAGGAACCGCGATGGGTCTTCGTGTTCGTCATACACGTACCTTGCGGCCGGCCCGTGACAGCCTTTTGTCAGGTTTGAGCTGACTATTTGGCCAGGCACCACGACGCGACCCGGCACGACGCCGCGTCCTCCCAGCCCCAGCGGTCGCCATCGGGGTCGGCGCTGCACGAGCCGCAGATCGGGTATCCGTGCGCGGGCTCGTCGGAGATCAAGCCGACGGAAGGCATCGAGGCGAACGACACGAAGTCGTCGACGAGCGGGTGCGATCCGGTGGGGACCCAGAACTGCTGCGCGCCCGACGTGCGGTTCTCCCAGGTCATCGCGTACGCGAGATCCACGCCCGGCGCTTGGAGGAGCGCGAGCAGGTGCTGCGTGAACCACCGGCTCGACGTGGTCTCCACCGAGAGCTGCGTGTCGCCGACCTCGGTCAGCGCCGCGACCTTGCCGCGCGCATACGCGATCCGCGTGATCGTGCGCAGCTGCTTCGTGAACGCAGCGGTCTGCTCCGCGAAGCTCGGACGCTGCTGGTAGTAGAGGTCCGCGCCGAGGATGTCGACGTACGCGTCGCCCGGATAGCCCGCGAGATAGCCGGCCTCGCTCTCGATCGCCGCATCACCGCCGGGCGAGTACGCGACGAGCAGGTTGTCGAGCCCGCGCTCGACGCGCAGGTAATCGACGACCATGCGGTAGACCCGCGCGTAGGCAGCGGCACCCGTGAACCGCGCGTTCGCTCCGCAGCTCCAGTACGGTGCGCCCCACCAGAACCAGCGACCGTTGTGCTCGTGCAGCGGGCGAACCACGATCGGCACGTTCGCGAGCCGCGCGTGGATCGCGTCGGCGACCTTCGCCCAATCGCCTTCGATCCACGTGCGCGCCGCGGCGTCGTCGTTCGCGAGCTTGCACAGACACGCTTCGTTGCCCTCGGCGTAGAACGAGTCCGCCGCGCAGCCGCGCTGATGGAACGCCATCTCGACGACACCGCCGTGCGCGTGAACCCAGCGCGCGGCTTCGGCCGTGACCTCGGGTGTCGGCGACCACGTCGCGGGTTTGATCGCGAGGTCCCACGCATCGAACCCCATCACCGCGGGGTGGTCACCGACGAGCGACTCGACATCCGAGCGATTCACGCTGCCCGCCGTCGCGAGCCACTGCGTTCCTTCGTCGGTGACGCCCGTGATGTTGAAGCGCTCCTGACCAAAGCGTGTCGTCGGACTGGCCATCTGCGCGTGGAGATCGGCGAGCACCGCGCGGCGAGCGGCATCGCCCGACGGCGCGCCGACATCGCACTTGCCGCCGCAATCGTCGACAGGCTCGTCGACGAGCGGTGCTTCGACCGCACACGCAGCGAGCAGGACAAGGGCCACCGAGCGCACGGCGCTGCGTGCTGCAGCGTGCGTGCCGCCGGGCGGTGCTGACGATCCAACGCGTTACGCCGGGACGGCAACTACAGCCGCCAGGGTCCCTAGGCCGCGGCGTCGTCTTTGAGCTTCTTCCCGTGCTTGTCGAGCCAGGCCACCGAGGGGAACTCGCCCATCTTCCAGCGCGGCAGGGGCGCGTTCGTCGGCGTCAGCATGCCGGGCTCCGCGATCACGGTGCTCCACGGGACTTCCCACATGCGAAGCGCCTCGGTCTCGCTCTCGTCGAGCTCGATGAACTGGATCGCCTGCGCGGGCGGCAAGTAGCCGACCTCGACGCCCTTGGTCCACGTCGCACGCGTGACGATCTCGCCATCCTTGGACTCGTACGCCATCAGCTTCGCGTAGAACGCTTCGGTTCCGTATTGCCGATGCAGCTCCTGCTCGCGGGCGTAGCTCGCGGCCTTCTCCTCGACGAGGAGCCGCTCGTACGTCGCGAGCACTTCGTCCGGCGTACCCGCGGGCGGCTCGCACACGCGCAGCTTCTTGTTCTCGAGCTGGTAGATCTGCCGCGTGATCGCGTAGTGCTGATTCTCGACGGCCTTCTCGAGCGCGACGACGAGCAGCGCGAACGACATTGGCATGCGCGAGTCCGCGACGAGCAAGGTGTCGCGGTTCGGCAGCGCGATCAGCGGATCGGTGCACACGCGCTGCAGGATCTCCGGCAGCATCACGCGCGCGGCAGCGTACGAATCGCCCCACGGTGCGATCCACAGGCCCGGCATCAGCGGTGTGAACTCGTCTTGCGACGCGCGACGCAGGTTCGCGTACGCCACCTCGAGTGCGTCGGCGAGCGTGACGTTCCACTCCGCGAGGCGATCCTCGGATACGACGAGCATCTTGTTCGGCGTGTCGACGACCAGCGTCTCGAAGATTCCAGGCGCGAGCGGACGGCGCGCGATCGGAGGCGTCTCCTTCTGGATCGCGATCGCGGTTTGCAGCGGTGCGAACGTGAGATACGCGCCATCGCGAACGACGGGCACGAGCATCGGTTTGATCTGCTCCCACGTCTCCGGAATGTCCGGCAGTGGAGCGAGCACGACCTCGTTGATGTACTCGAGTCGCTTGCGGCGCGGCATCTGCTTGAACGCGCTGTACATGTTCCCGAGGTTCATCGCGCCGCTCTTGTCGGCGATGCGCATGTTCTCGGGATCGACGGTGGGATCCTCGAGCCGGCCGGTTTGCACGCCGATCTTCGCGACGAGCTGTGTGAACTTCGCCCCGTCCAGATCGCCGATCCCGAAGAGCTTGGTCCACATGGCGCGGACCATAGCGATCGGCCCACGCGAATCAACGGGTTTTTTCAGCCACCGCTGTACATGTAAACGATCGCGACAATCGGTACGAGCAACCCAGCTCCGACGAAATATTTCCCGCGTCCCATGAAGCCGCGGTCGCCCTTCATCATCGACACGCCGGTGATCGCGAGGATCATCAGACACAGCGCGAACGCATCCGCGATGTACGTCCACGCGCCCTTGAGGTTGTTCAAGTGGAGCGCGTTGACCTCGAAGAACACGGCGCGCTTCGTGATCCGCTTGTGCGTACCGCGGCCGGTGCGCGTGTCCACGCGGACCTCCTGGCCCTCGTCGAGGAACACGCGAAAGTCGGACTCGCTCTCCTGGAAGTGTCCGCGGACATCGGAGCGCGCGAGGCCAAGCTTCGCGACGACGTACGCTTCGCGGTCGGCGAGCTCACCCGATGGCAGCGCGCCGATATCGATCGATCGCTCGTCGTACGAGTAGTTGGGGTTCCAGTCGTCGATGTGATTCACCGCGATGCCGGACAGCGCATACGCGATCGTCAATGCGACCACGACGTATCCGATGTCGCGGTGGAAGACGCGAAACCAATGTCGCCAAGCGCGCGCGGGCTTCACGCTAGATCTTGTCGCGGAACACGGCGCCGGTGCCATCGAGGCGCACGATCACCTGCGGCTTTGTGATGGCAGCGGCGTCGTACGGCTTGCCGTACTCTTTGGCCTCGTACTCTGCATGCTCCTTGGTCTCCTCGAGCGTGAGCTCGCGGACCGAGATCTCGCCCTGCGCGACGGCGACTTTGCCCTTCGCGTCCATCGGGAACACCATCTCGCCGTCGGTGACCTTGAACTTGAGCTTGTGGCCCGGCTCCTTGCCGGCGAGCTCCATCCAACAACCGCGCTTGGGGCACACGTCGAGGACCATGCCTTCAACGCGAACCGTCTTGCCCTTGTACGCGTTCGGATCGGCGAGGATCGCGTCGATCGATGCGGTGTCGGCGAGCGTCACGCCCGCACCGAACTTCTGCCCCGTGGGCGCTGGCGTCGGCGATGCAGCGGGACCAGCCGCCGTGGCAGGCTCGGACTTGGTGGGGCCCTTGTCACAAGCAGCGAGGAGCGAGAGAACGAGGACGGCGCGGGTGAACATCGGGCGCAGCCTGCCGCGTTGGCAGGCCCGAGTCAACCGGCGCTTTACTGCATGATCTCGCGGCCGTAGATGGCGCCACCGTCGATCGTGAACATCTGCCAGTACACGTTGCAGCGATCGACGATGACATCGTAGATCGCGGTGTTGTCCTCACCCTTGAAGTACGTCTCGATGGGGCCGCCGGTTCGCGGTACGCGAAACACGTCGGAGCGGCGGCCGGTTCGATCGTCGATGTCCGCGGTGAAGTACACGTAGCGCGGGTCGAGCGCGGCGGCGGTGATGAAGCGACCCGACGCGAGCGTGCGCTCCTCGCGATCGAGGCCGCGCTCGATCAGCGTGTGCGTGGAGTCGCCGGGGCGAATCACCGCGTAGTAGAGGAGCTCGCCATCGATGCCGATGGGAAGCGGCGCCGGTTGCTCCGGCACGTTTTCGAACGTCAGCGTGACTGGCCCGGGACGCTGCGGCCGCACGACGAGTCGATTGGCGGCGTCGGCGTAGAACAGCGAGACATCGTCGGTGCGGATCTGCGTTGCCGCCCCGATCACGAACGGCTCGACGGAGCCGGTCTGCGGATCCCATCGCCATTCTTCGCGTCCGCTGTTCGGATCGAGCGTCGGCGTGGTCATCCAATAGATGCCATTGGGCGTGGTGAGGAGGCCCGCGTGGTTCGAGCCCGGTCGCGGGCTGATGCGCTCGTAGCGCGAGGTCGAACGCGCACCGTGATCCATGATCAGATCGATGCCGATGCGGTTCTCGGGATCGCCGTTGGTCTCGTAGTAGACGACGTCGTTGCCGAACACGCCGAACTGCCAGAGCGCGTCGGAGCGCAGGACGATCTTCGACTCGCCCGTCGCCAGATCGAGCTGCGAGACATCTTCGCCGCCCGAGTACAACAGCGTGCCGCCGGCGGGGACGACCATGACGGAGAACCGCGTCTCGACGAGCCGCCGCGGTGACGTGCCGAGCGGTACGCACGGAGCGTCGAGCGACGACCACGCTCCGTCGGTGTCCAAGCTCGTGTACACGCACCCGGTGCATGCGGCGAGAGCGAGGACGAAGCGCACGTGCGCAGTTTACCGCGCTGCGAACGTCGCGGTGGTCTCCGTGAGCTGCGCGGCGAGGCGCTCGCCACTCGTGTCGACGACGATGCGCACGGGCGTGCGGTCCTGACCGCTCGAGAGCCACACGGTGACGTCGACTTGATCGATGGTGGGATCGAGCGCGCGCACCACGCACTCGACGCGCAGCGTGTGGATGCCATCGAGGTTCTCGGCGACGGGACGTGCGGCGTCGAGGCGATACAGCTTCCCGCGCAGCGCGAGCCACAAGTAGCCGCGCGACGCGTTCGGTGTGGCCCACGCACGCAGCGCTCCGAGCGCCGAGTGCAGCGTGTGCAGCGCGGTCCCGCCGGGAACATCGCCGGGACGCGTGTTGATGCGATAGCGCGGACCGTCGAGGCGCAGCTCGGTGCGCGTGGTGTCACCGTCGAGCACCACGAGCTCGGAGGCCTCGCGCGCGACGTGGCCCGCGAGTGTGGTCGTCAGCTCGTAGCGCACGTCGGCGAGCGCGCGCGCGAGGATGCCCGTCGCGAACGTCGAGTGCGCTCGCTCGCCATCGACGGACAACGAGGCCTTCCCGATCGAAACACCGCGCCAGAACACCTCCCACACCATCTGCTCGCCGGGGAAGAGACGTGTCTCCGCGGGGAGTGGCATCGGCCCGCTGGGTGCTTCCGCGATCGGCGCACGCGCACCGCCGACGCAGGCAGCGAGAACGCACGAAAGCACCAAAACGCGCATTCAGGGACTGTGACGCGCGTCCTGCACGATCGCGTTGCCCGGGACAGGTTTTGCCGGACCTCGCCGTATATGATCGTGAACTGGTGGACGCGGATCCTCTGATCGACACCATTGTCGGTGAGCGCTATCGCGTCATCCGCAAGATCGCGGAAGGCGGGATGTCCGCGATCTACGAGGTCCAGCACGTCAAGCTGTTGCGGCAGTTCGCCCTCAAGCGCTTGCTGCCCGAGCTCTTGCACATCGAGGAGGCGGTCCAACGCTTCCAGCGCGAGGCCGAGCTGCTCGGTGGGCTGCATCATCCCAACGTCGTCGAGATCTCGGACTGGGTCACGCTCCCCGACGGTGCACCGTGCATGGTGCTCGAGTTCCTTCACGGCAACTCGCTACAAGTTCGCCTCACTCGCGGCGCGCTGCAGTGGGACGCGATCGCGCGCATCGGTGATCAGACGATGTCCGCGCTGCAGCTCGCGCATCGCAACGGGATCACGCACCGCGACCTCAAGCCCGAGAACATCTTCATCTCGATCGATGACTCCGGCGACGAGCGCGTGAAGCTCCTCGATTTCGGCGTGTCCAAGCTTCGCTCGAGCGACGGCAGCCTCTCGGGCCTGAACCGCATGCTCGGCACGCCGTCGTACATGTCACCAGAGCAAGCGTCGGGAGACGGCGCGAACGTCGGCCCGTCGACGGACGTGTGGGCGATGGGAACGATCCTCTACGAGATGGCGACGAAGCAGCTCGCGTACAAAGCGCCCGAGGTCGGCATGACGCTGACGATCATCCTCGAGGGCAAGGTCCCTCCGATGACGCAATACCGGAAGGACGCACCGCCGGCGTTCGTCTCGCTCGTCGAGCGCGCGATCTCTCGCGATCCCGAAATGCGGATCCAGACGATCGAAGAGCTCCGCACCGGGCTGCGCGCCGCGCTCGAGCCCAAGAACGCGTATCGCCTGAACACACCGGTCGCGGGCGTTCCGATCGTGTTGCCGATCGCGCAGGTCGACGACTCGAAGTCGCTCGGTCGCTCTACGGGGTCGCAGCCGCTGATCGATACTCCGGCACCGTCCAAGACTCCGTCGGTATCGAGCCTCTTGCCATCGCCCGCGCGCATCGCGCCGCTGCCGCCGGTGACACCACCGGCAGTGGTCGTGACCGCGCGCCCGAACACCACACGTCTGTGGATCCTCGTCGCGCTCGTCGTGATCCTCGCGACCGCGGCGAACGTCGCGATCGCGCTGCTCCTGTAGTCACAGCGGGACGAGCTCGATC
Source organism: Kofleriaceae bacterium (assembly GCA_044230415.1). Classification (GTDB taxonomy): domain Bacteria; phylum Myxococcota_A; class Polyangia; order Haliangiales; family Haliangiaceae; genus JABFXX01. The sequence goes on along the minus strand of JBGARE010000028.1, from coordinate 18,869 downwards.
CGGTCGATCGTCGTCGTGCCGCAGCAATGCAGCCCACCCTCGATGTAGAGCTGCAAGCGCAGCGGCGCGTCCGCGAGCTTCGCGGGGACCTCGACCTTCGATAGCGTCAGCGCTCCCCATGCGGGCATATCGGACAGAAACTCGCGCTCGCCCGTCGCGGGCACGACCACCGGGTGGATCGACCGCATGCACTCGCTGCTCGTGTGCGTGACACCCAAGAGCCACGTGCCTTCCGGTAGCGAGAGCGACGTTTCCGCCACGCCGCCGCCCATGCAGCAATAGCGAAACGTGAACGGCTCGCCCTTCTCGTTACCGCGCACGCTCCAGCGCGCCGGCGCGAGCGGCACTTCGATCGCATACGACGCCGGAGCCTCGACGCTGTTCGCGATCACCGGATCCGGCAGCGCCGAGCAGGCGACGAGGCTCGAGACGACAAACGCGCGAGCGAGCGCGAGTGGGAACATTTTCTTTCGTCGCGATCGCACGACGTCATGACAGCGCGAACTCCGTCGAATTGCGTCACGATCCTGTCGCGCATCGTCACGACGTCGTCGGAGAACGAACGCACGCAGCAATAGCATCGGACGTGCGTGGATGCAGGTAGGCGTTCGCTGGTTCGGCGACGCGTGGCACGTGCCTGGCTATGTCCGGCAGCATGCGCCGACTTGCTAGCCTCGCCGTGATGATGTCCCTCACCACCGGATGCCTCACCGGAATCGACCAGAAGCCGTACGACATCCACATCGGACCGCGGCTGCCGAGCTTCGATCCCGACGTGGAGCCCATCGTCCTCGTCGCGGCGATGCTCCTGTTCCTCGTCGCCGGCACCGTGTACGTCGCCGCAGATCAGTGATCAGAGACCGAGCGCCTTGGTCAGGCGCTGCACGGTCGCCATCTCGTGGGCGGACAGCTTGCCGTCGGCCGACGATGCATCGACGAGCGTGGCGACGAGATCGCGGCGCTCGTCCTCGGGCAGCTGGGTAACCACGGCGCTCGCAGCGTCGAGACCCTCGAGCTCGATCACCTGTTTGCGCTCGGCATCGCTGAGGCCGAGTTGCGTCATGAGGTCGGCGAGAAACTCGCGCTCTTCGTCGTGCATCATGCCGTCCGCGACGAGCACCTTCGAGACGACCAACGCTTTGGCGACGTTCGTATTCACCCGACAATCCTAGCCGAGGAACTCGTGGACCGGCGGATTGATCAGGTGGTAGTCGACGAGGAACGCATCGTGGCCGTTCGGAGTCGCGATGTCCAAGTGGGTCGCATCGACGCCCGAGGCCTTCATCGCCGCGTGGATGCGGCGCATCTCCGCCGACGGGAATAGCCAATCGGTGTCGAACGACACGAGCAGCGCCTTGCACCGGAGCTTCGCGAACGCGATCTCGAGCGATCCGAATTGCTCGTCGAGGTCCATCTCGTCCATCGCCGCTTGCACACGGATATACGAGTTCGCGTCGTACGACGTGCCGAACTTCTGCGCTTGATGCTCGAGATAGCTATCGACCTCGAACTGGCGCGTGCCTCCGCGGCGCCGTCGACCGAACTTGGTCTCGAGCGCCTCGTCGGAGAGATAGGTCATGTGACCGACCATGCGCGCGAGCTGCAATCCGCGCAGCGTCTCGCCGGAGCCGTAGTAGTCGCCGTTGCGAAACGCGGGATCCGATTGCACGAGCTTGCGGCCGATCAGGTGCCACGCGACCGAGGCGACCGGCACCGATGCCGATGCCGCCATGCACACGAGGGCGCCGATGCGCTCTGGATACATGCCGGCCCACATCAGGACCTCCATGCCACCGAGGGAGCTGCCGGCGATCGCGCGCCACCTCGCGATGCCGAGGTGGTCGGCGACGAGTCGCTGCGACTCCACCATGTCCTGCACCGTGGGCCACGGATAGCGCGAGCCATACGGCGTGTTCGTCGCGGGATCGATCGACGCAGGTCCGGTGGTTCCCCACGGCGAACCCGGAAAGTTCACGCAGACCACGAAGTACTTCGCGAGATCGATGCCCTTGCCGTAACCGATCATCCCGTCCCACCATCCAGGCTTTACGTCGTCGGCGGAGTACTTGCCCGCGGCGTGCGCGCCGGGCGTCAACGCGTGACACACGAGGATCGCGTTGCTGCGATCGGCGGCGAGCTCGCCGAACGTCTCGTAGACGATCGTGAACGGCGCGATCACGTCGCCGTGGTGAAACCGAAATCCGTCGCGTAGCACGAGCGACTGTGGTGGGCCCGAGAGGAACGTATCGTCGAGGCGCTGAACGGTCACGGCGGCGCACTATAGCGGCAACGCGATCTGTGTGGTCTGCTCCGCCGTACTACCCACATGCCCACCGAGTTCAGCTTCGACCACGTGTTTCGGGCAGCGTCGCCGGCGACGATCTTCAGCGCGTACTTCGATCCCGATCACCTCACGACGCAAGACAAGCTCGCCGAGCTCGGTGATCGCGTCATCGTCGAAGATCAAGACGACGGCAAGGTGCGCAAGACGAGTTGGCGTGTCACCTCGCTCAAGCAGCTCCCTCTGATCGCGCGCCCATTCGTCGACGGTGGCAAGCTCGTCTATCTCGAGACGATGACCTGGCGACGCGATGCCAACGAGACCGACCTCGTCGTCACGCCGCAGATCCTCAACGGCCGCGTCACCCTGAACGCGACATACCAGCTCACGCAGGTCGGCGAGAACCAGATCAAGCGCCGCTACAAAGGCAGCGTGAACGTCAACATCCGCCTGCTCTCCGGCAAGATCGAGAAGGGCATCGTCAGCGAGCTCGAGAAGGCGATGCCGATGATGGCCGATTGCACGCAGCGCTGGCTCGACGCGCGTCCGAAGTAAGTGCTGATCGCGTTCAACAAGCCGCACCTCGTTCACTGCAAGTTCACGGACGATCAGGGGCGGCCGACCCTCGCGGCGTTCGGCCTGCCACCGCACGTCTACGTCGCGGGCCGGCTCGATCACGACAGCGAGGGTCTGCTGCTGCTCACCGACGACGGCAAGCTGAACCAGCGCCTCACCGATCCGCGCTTCAAACAGCCCAAGACCTACCTCGTGCAGGTCGAGGGTACCGCCACCGAGGAAGCGCTCGCGAAGCTGCGCGCGGGTGTCGTGCTCAACGATGGACCGACGCTGCCCGCCGAGGCCCGCGCGATCGATCCGCCGGCGTGGATCTGGCCGCGTGTTCCGCCGGTACGGTTTCGCAAGACGGTGCCCGACTGCTGGCTCGAGCTGATCATTCGCGAGGGGCGCAATCGGCAAGTGCGGCGCATGACCGCGTCGGTCGGATTACCGACGCTGCGACTCGTGCGCGTCGCGATCGGCGAGCACCGGATCGATGGTCTCGCGCCGGGAACGTGGCGCCAGATCGAAGCGTGAACCTAGACGACAGCGCCGAACAAGCGGCCCACACCGTACGTGAGGCCCATCGCGATCGCGCCCCAGATTCCGACGCGCAGCGCGCCGGGGATAGGCTTCGCGCCACCGACCGCGGCGGCGGTGCCACCGAGACCTGCGAGAAACACGAACGAGGTCGCGACGACGAGGACTGGAAGGAAGCGAATCGGCGAGAGCCACGCCACGGCGAGCGGCAGGGCCGCACCGACCGAGAACGTGGCGGCGGACGTCAGCGCGGCGACGACGGGACGCGCGCGTTGGGAATCGACGATCCCGAGCTCGTCGCGGGCGTGTGCACCGAGCGCGTCGTGTGCCATGAGCTGGTTCGCGACTTGCTGTGCGAGGTTCTCGTCGAGCCCGCGCTCCATGTAGATCTTCGTGAGCTCGACGTGCTCTGCAGCATCGTCGGTCGCGAGCTCGCGTCGCTCGCGGGCGAGGTCGGCATTCTCGGTGTCGGCCTGTGATTGCACCGAGACGTACTCGCCGGCCGCCATCGACATCGCGCCGGCGACGAGCCCGGCGACTCCTGCGGTGATCACCGCACCGTGCGTGGGGGAGGCGGCGGCGACTCCCACGACGAGGCTCGCAGTGGAGACGATGCCGTCGTTCGCTCCGAGGACAGCTGCGCGGAGCCATCCGATCCGCTCGGCACGATGACGTTCGACGTGGCGCACGGCTTCTTATAGCGCTCTCGAGCGCGTGACGAAGCATCGATTCCGCCTCATGCTGAGAAGCAGTGTTGCGGTTGTTGTTCATCCTCGGGATCACCGCGGCGCTCGTCTATTACATCCGTCGCCGCTTGGTCGTGGACACGGGATTGACGGGCTGGAAGAAGGGCGTTCTCACGATCTGGATCGGCATGCTGCCCGCGCCGTTGATCGTGCTGAACCTCCTGAACCCCGAGGGGCCGCCGAAGATCAACGGCCCGATGGCGTGGCCGACGTACATCGGGCAAGCGCTGATCATGCTGATGTTCGCGGCGCTGCTCGTCGTCGATGTCACGAAGCTCGTCACGTGGATCGCGCGCAAGGCCATGAAGTCGACGCCGCTCGATCCATCGCGCCGGCAAGCGCTCGCGCGCATCACCGGTGCCGCGGTGTCGACCGCCGTCGTCGGTCACGTCGGGTACGGCGTGAGTCGCGCGCTCGGTGACGCCGAGGTCGTCGACGTGCCGGTCACGCTCGCGAAGCTCCCGAAGCAGCTCGATGGCTTCACGATCGTGCAGCTGACCGATATCCATGTCGGCGGCACGATCCGGCGAGAGTTCGTCGAAGAGCTCGTCGCGCGAACGATGGCACTGAAGCCCGATCTGATCGCGCTGACCGGTGACTTCGTCGATGGCTCCGTCGACGAGCTGTCACCACATGTCGCGCCGTTCGCGAAGCTGTCCGCGCCACACGGCGTGTTCTTCATCACCGGCAATCACGAGTACTACTCGGGGGCCGATGCCTGGATCGCGAAGTGGAAACAGCTCGGCGTGCGCGTGTTGCGCAACGAACGCGTGTCGATCGAGCGCGACGGTGCTGCGTTCGATCTCGCCGGCGTCGACGATCACGGCGCGCACAAGTATCGCGGCCACGGTATGGACCTCGACACAGCGCTCGCGGGTCGCGACGAATCGCGCGCGCTCGTGCTGCTCGCGCATCAGCCGCGCCAGGTGCGCGTCGCCGCGAAGCACGGCGTGGATCTCCAGCTCAGCGGACACACGCACGGCGGTCAGGTATGGCCGTGGCACTACATCGTGTCGATCCAGCAGGGCGGCCTCGTCGCGGGCATGTACCGCATCGGCGAGACGCAGCTCTATGTCAGCCGCGGCGCTGGGTATTGGGGGCCACCGGTACGCGTGGGGGCACCGCCGGAGATCACGAGGGTGCGACTGAAGGCGCTCGCCTGACGTCCGGACCTATCGATGCTCCGTCACGCACTCGTCCCCATCCTGCTCGCGACCTCGGCCTGTTTCTCGATGATGCAACCGGCCGCGTATCAACCCGCGGATCCGGCGGCGATCAAAGAACAGCAGCGCCAGGGCATGGCCCAGAGCATGGGCTATCCGACGAAGAAGAGCGGCGCGGATCTCGAGAAGACGATCGCGGAGCAGACCGCGAAGTACAAACGCTCGGGCCGCAGCGGCTCGATGACCCTGCAGTCCCCCGAGCCGTTCACGTTCGATGGCGTGGAGGGCACTTGCTACACGGTCGTGATGCGCCTCGAAGGCGACGCGAAGTGGGACATCGCCGGCGACTACACGAAGTTCGACTTTCAGCGCCCCGAGATCCATGGTTCGGGTGGGCCCGGCGTCGTCGGTCCGGGTGCGATCGCGTCCGTGGGCTGCGCGAAGCAGAGCGGACCGATCACGCTGACGATGGCATCGATGGTCGAAGGCGATCGCATCGGCTTTGGCGTCGCGAAGCTCGAGGTCTACACCCGCGTACTTACCCGCGCCGAGAAGAAGGCGATGGAGGAAGACGAGCGCCGCCAGATCGCAGAACAGCAAGAGTTCGCGCGACAGGAGCGGGAACGCGAGCGCGAGCGCGAGCAGCGCCGCCGCGAGGACGATCAGCGCCGTGATCGCGAGCGGCAGGAAGCGTCGCGATCGAGCTCCTCGTCGGGTGGATCGTCCAGTGGCGGATCGTCGGGACCGGTCAGCGTCACGATCCGCTCGTCGTGCAGCAAGACGGTGAAGGTGTTCTACGGCTCGAACCCGAAGTTCGGCAGCGGCACGCAGAGCTCGATCAGCTCGAACAGCGTGCAGAGCCACTCGTTCCGCGTCGGCGACATGTTCTGGGTCACCGACGAGTCGAGCAATGGTCTCGACAGCGTCACGGTCTCCGAGCGAACGCGCGGCATCGAGATCAGCGGCAGCTGTTCACAGCTCTACGAGAAGTAGTGATACGACGATCACCATGATCCTCGTTCATGGTGGTGCAGGGCAGGTAACGCCCGATCGTGCGGATCGATTGCGCGCCGGCGTTCGCGCGGCGGCGGCGGCGGGAAAGCAGATCCTCGATCGCGGCGCGTCGGCGCTCGATGCGGTCGTCGCGGCCGTGAGGACGCTCGAGCAAGATCCCGAGTTCGGTGCGGGCATCGGCTCGGCGCTCACGCGCGATGGGACCGTCGAGACGTGCGCGTCGGTGATGGACGGCGCGACGCAGCGCGCGGGTGCGGTCGCCGCGGTGCCGGATCTCGCGGCGCCGGTGATCCTCGCGCGTCGCGTGATGGAGACCGGCGAGCACGTGGTCCTCGCGGGGCCCGCGGCCGCGCGCTACGCGGAGGAGATCGGGATGCCGAACATGCCGCCCGGCTCGCTCGTCACGCCGCGCTCGCAGCACTTGTTCGCGGAAGCGCGCGCACAAGGCGGCGGCGCGAAGATCCCGCAAGAAGGCGGCAGCGTCGGTGCGATCGCGATGGACTCCAAGGGGCACTTCGCGGCGGCGACGTCGACGGGCGGCACGCTGTTCCGTCGCTCAGGCACCGTCGACGACTCGTCGATCCCGGGCATCGGCACGTGGGCCGACAATCGCTGTGCGGTGTCGACGAGTGGCGGTGAAGCGCTGTTCCGCATCGCGCTCGCCCACAACATCGCGCTTCGCATCGAGCAAGGTGCGGGCGCGCGCAAGGCCGTGAAGGCAGCGCTCTCGGACCTGCGCGACTTGTCGAAGACGGAGGTCGCGGGCGCGATCGTCCTCGCCGAGGGTGCATGGATCGCGATGCAGATCGGCCCGGCGATGCCCGTCGCGTGGTTCGACAACATGGGACCGAACGATGCGATCGGGTTTCCGCTCTAGGACGCGCCAGCAAGCTGGCGCCAGGGACTACTCGACGACGTGATACGACGGCATCTGTAGATTCTTGATCTCGCCCTTGTCGACGGTGAGCTTGCTGATCACCTTCACGCGCGTCGCTCCCTCGGGCATGCGCTCGAGGAGCGTCGTCTTGCTGGTGTTCAAGATGCACGTGTTGAGCGCATCCGAGTAAGGCCCGTACTCGAGGTTCGATCCGTCGAACACGATCTCGTCGCCCTTCTTCACGAAGAAGAAGCTGTACGACGAGACGGCATCGAGGTTCGCGCCCGTCTTCTTCTCTGCATCGATGCACTCGAGGATCGCGGGCTCGAGAGCGTGCACGGCCCGCATCATCGTCCAGCGCATGTGATCCGCGGGCGTCGCGACCTTGCCGCTTCCGCTGCCCGTGTCGGAGGGCAACGTCGGCGACGGCGCGCCATCATCTCGCGGGCGTTGCGTGGTGATCGACTTCCTCAGCTCCGCACCGACGTTCTCGGCCTTGCGCGGCTGCATCTCGCCCGCGGGCGCGGATGCCACGGGCGCTGCTTCGTCGGCCTTGCTCGTGGCCGCGCGCGCGTCGGCGACGACCTTCGTGTTGTCGTCGCGCATGATCAGGAACCAGAGTCCCGCGGCGAGAGCGACAACAACGAGAGCAGCGACAGCGAGAACCCGCACGTCCCCTGGGCTTACACGGCACGCGCGGTGATCGCAACTAGTCGCTACGGCGTATCGTCGAGCGAGTCACAGTGCGTGGCAAACAGGTGGCCTGCGATGGTTCCCGACGCGAATGTCAAATTGACATCGAGCGCGAGCTCCGACGCATTCTTTGCGACCGGGGTCAGCATCACCGCCGTCGCGGCGATCGGGGCGGGTCCGCTGAGAAGATCGCCGCGGAAGTCGATCAGGTTCGCGGGCGACGTCACCATCGCGGTCGACGTGAGCATCGGCACGTTGCCGAGGATCAGCGTGTAGTCGGGCGTCGGCGAATTCATCGTCGGACACCCCGCGCTCGCGTGCGCGTACGCTTCGATGTACACGCCGCCGGAGGTCGTGACGCCGAAGTACGCGACGTCGAGCTGCCGTGTCGTCGCGCCGAACGTCGCGGTCAGCGTCGTCGTCGCGCACGTGCCGGTGCACGTCGTCGCGAGGCCGTTGTTCGTCATGTCGCCGGGCGCTGCATCGCTGGGCGGACCATCGGTGGGCGAGGACGATCCATCGTCGCCGCACGCGGCGAGCACGAGAAGAAGGAGCAACCTGCGCATCAGATCCTCTCGATCCAGATCGGTGCCGTCCACGCCATGCGATCCGGGCTCGGCTCGCTGACCTCGAGGTAGAAGAAGCGCTCGCCGTTCGCGGGCAGCTCGACGGTGATCGTGGTCCACGCACCGCTCGGCACGCTCTGGCGCTTCACCTCGCGAACCGCGGCGCCGCCGATCTCGCCACTCCACACGGCGACCTCGAAGTTACCCGTGTAGTTCGCATCCGACAGCTTCACGGACAGCCGCGCACTCGTTCCGTGCGTGACGAGCGTGCCGCCCATCGGGACGCGATCGTCGGCGTACAGCCGCACCTGCAGCTCCTCGTCCTCGCTCGCGTACACGAGCCGCTGGTCCATCGCGTCGAGCAGCGCGTCCTCGGTGAGCTTCGGCGCGATCACCGCGGTACGCGACGAGTGTCCGGTGCCCCAGTTCGCGAAGTGATTGTCGTGTGGCGCCGTCGGTGCGGTGCGAAAGCCGTGGAGCAGGTAGTAGTCCCAGTCGCTGTGCACGCGGGTGAACCGCGACGTCACCATCGTCTGCGAGTCCGTCGTCATGCTCGGGTTCGTGCGCTGGGTGCCCGCGAGCTCGTTGCCGCGGCCGATCAGCACTTCGAACATTCGTACGTATGGCCTGCTCGCTTCCTCGACGGCGGCCAGCGTCGCGTCGACGATCTGGCGATCGGGCATCGCGGTGCCGGCGATCCATGCAGGCAGCTGCGTCTTGAGCGGCTCGTAGTCATCGATGCCGTAGTCGTTGAACTTCTTCTCGCGATCCGAGTTGTTCGTGATGTCGCGCAGGTTCACGTCGAAGACTTGATCCCAGTTGCCGTTGAGGCTCGTGTTGCCTTCACCGCGGAACGTGCGCGGATGGTTCATCTGCACGAGCGGCTTGTCGCCGTCTTGCTCGCGGCCCGGCAGGAACTCGCCGAACAGCGTGTCGAAGCGACCCTTCTCGATCTTCGCGAGCTCGCGGCTGCCGAACACGTTGACGTGGTTGCCGCTCGAGTTGGTGCTCCACTCCATCGCGGGCAGCGCGACGAAGCTGCCGCTCGACGAGCGCGTGACGTCCTGCGCGACGAGCTCGAGCTGCTCGTACTGTTGCGGGATCATGTTCGCGGGATCACCGGGCTCGACCGGGCCATCGTCGCTCGTGTGCGGCGACAGCGCGAGGAAGTCCATTCCGCCTTCATCGCGCGCGTATTCGTACGCGTAGCGTGCAGCATCACCGGGCGTGTTGCCGACGTCGACGGGCTGCATCACGCCGTTGTCGTCGGCGCGCATCGGCTTGCCGTCGTCGAGCGCTGCGCCGGTCGCGTCCGCTGCGAAGTGCGCGTGCAGGTTTCCGAAGTACACGTTCGTCTCGTCGGCGTGTTGCTGCGCGGCGGTCTTGCCTGCATCGAGCGACGCGCCCGACAACGACCACATCCACAGTCGATCGTAGAGCTCGCGATACGGCCGCGCGATCCGGGGATCGCGATAGCGCACGTAGTTCTCGAAGTTCTTGAAGAACGCACTGCCGGACCAGTTGCCCGAGCCGTTCACCACGACGCGATCGTCGACGACGACGAGCTTGTGATGCATCAGCTGGAACGCGTCGGCGTTCGTCTGCTTGTAGCGAATCTGTCCGCCCGCCGCGATCAGCCGATCCCACGCGGGGCCCGTGTGCTCCATGCGATCCGTCGCGTTGACGATCACGCGCACCTTCACGCCGCGCTCCGCCGCCTTCGCGAGCTCCTTCACGAGATCGTCGAACGCGAGGTGATGCATCAGCACGTCGATCGTCTTCGTCGAGTGCTGCAGCTCTTCCTTCAGCATCTTGATCGGCTCGGTGCCGGGCGAGAACTTCGCCTCGGGCGTCGAGCACGCCGTCGCGCCCGCGTGGTTCTTCGACCAGATCGCGTCGAAGTGACACGTGAAGCCCGCGAGGATCGGATCTCCATCGCGCGACGCGATCACGATCGAGCTCTCCTCGTTGATCGAGGTTCCCGTCGACGACCAGTTGTTGCTTCCCGTGAGCAGCGTCGTCGCATCGACGAGCATGAACTTCGCGTGCTGCAATCCCGCGGGCGTTCCGCTGCCGGGCACGAACCGCACCTCGACGCCCGCCGCGCGCAACCGCGTCGCGACCGTGTCGCCCATCTCCTGGCCCGCGTCCATCGCGACGCGAACGGCGACGCCGCGCGTCTTCGCACGCAGCACCGCTTCTTCGATCGCCTTCACGCTGAACGTGTAGTTCGCGATGTCGACCTTCTGCTGCGCGCCATCGATCAGCGAGACGATCTTCGCGACCATCTTCGAGCGCTCCTGCAGTAGCGTCTTGTCGGCTGCGGTGCAGACATCGCAGAACGGCTCGGTAAACACGACCTCGATCTGGCGCTCGCTACTCCAGCCGTCGCCTTTGCCATCGCCCCACGGGTCATCGCTCGTGTCCGCGGTCGTGCTGCAAGCAGCGAGGGCGAGGGCGGCGATGATACGAAGGCGCATTCGCGCGCGCGTTGGTGCAGGCACCATGCCCTCGGCGCTCGCTGTCATTCCAGGCGTCTACGCGAGCGGTACTGGCTCCCCACATAGCCGGTGGCGGATCGGCTCGCCGATCGCAGTTTTCTGAGTGCGTTCCGTGCGATCTCGCGCAGTTGTGCGTGGCCTCGTGCTTGCTGACCCTAAAGGCATGCGCATCGCCGTCGCCGTCGTGTTGCTCTCAGGTTGTAGCGGATCCGGAACCGACCTCGAGTCGAGCGAGCAGGGCGTCTGCTCGAACCTAACCGCCGACGCGTGCCGCGCGAACCCGCAGTGCCAGCTCGCGTACACCGACAGCGGCTTTCAGCCGGCGCCGTTCTTCATGCACTGCCTCGCGCTCGAAGACGCGACGACCGCGGGAACCGCGTGCTCGACGATGGACCGCGATGGCTGCCGCTCGCGCCACGAGTGCGCTCCGATCTTCTGGCAGGAGCTCGGTCCCGACGATGGCCCGGTCGGCGATCCGTATTATCAGAGCTGCGCGAACGAAGCGGAGCTCGGCGATCTCTAGTGGACCAAGAACCACTGCGCGCCCGTCACTTCGAGATGGAAGTGATTGCGATGCGCGCGGTTGTAGTTCGGCGTCAGCACGATGTTGAACAGATGCGCGTCGACGGCTTCGCAGAGGATCGCGCGGATCTCGAGCGACTGCTTCGTCTTCTTGCGCGGCGCCGCCTTCGGTCCGCACGTCTTCGCGTCGATGCGCCCCGAGAAGTGATCGAGCACGTCGTAGTACGTGCCGTCCGACGCGATGAACCGCGCGGCATCGATCGCGACGGCGCCATTGTGGCGCGTGCCGATCTTGTCCTCGGGCCACGACTTGCTCGGCGCGCGATACATCGAGTAGTGCCGCACGTCGACGATGTCGTGCGTCGCGAGGATCTGCGCGAAGTCATCGAGCGCGAGCACCAAGCGACAGTCCGCGATCTCCCACGACGTCGTCGCGCGCTGCTCTTCCTCGAGGTTCGTGCGAAACGTGACGCCGTGTAGCGGTCCGGTCAGCCGGACAGGCGCGTACACGCCGCGCGCTTCCTCGCGCTGGAATGGAATGCTCCGCGCGGTGAGCTCCGCTTCGCAATCATCGCGCGACATCATCCCGTAGCGATGTGCAGGCGTCGTCTCCGCATCGGCCGGGTGCTCGATGTTCTTCATCGAGGGATGCTTCCAGCGCGACTTCTTCTTCTTCCCCGGCTTCGCGTGAGCCGCGGGCGCGACGAGCGCGAGCGCGGCTACAGCGAGGGCGAAGCGACGGAACACGCCGCGACCCTAGCAGGATCGGGCTACGATGGGTCATGTCTGCGTTTCGTCGCCGCACGCAATTTGCCGCGCCGTTCATCCTCAGCATCGCTGCCTGCTCCGGCGGCAAAGGACGCGAGGCTCCACCGAAGCGCTATCCCGGGCCGACCTGGCACGTGCGAATGATCGGGCCGGATCGGTGCTCGGCATCGGAGTCGAACCTCGGTTGCCCCGAGGGCGTGATGTGCAATCCGCCACCACCGTCGGAGATCAAGTGTCCACCGTTCCCGAAGGATCAGAACTGGACCACGGTGACGAAGCGGCAGAGCGGTGCGTGTGCCGTGCTTCCTCCCGATTGCATCGACGACACGTGCATCGGCGCCGCGACGGACTGCCCGCTCGCGATCGGCGAGAAGCTACCGCCGTCAACCGAGTGCACGGGTAGCGACTGTCCGAAGCCATGACCGCGTTTCGTCGCCGCACGTCGTTCGCCGCGCCGCTGATCGTCACGGTCGCGACCGGATGCTCGAGCGACAAGACCGACGCGCCGAAGCGCTATCCCGGTCCGGTGTGGTCGGTGTTCATGGCGCCGGACGGATGTCGCGGACTCGACGAGAGTGCGAAGACTCCCGCGCGCGAGGTGACGTGCCCGCCCGGCTCGTCGGGCCGCAACGTGGTTCGCATCGCGCAGCGCGCCGACAAGATCTGCGCGGTGCTTCCCGACGGCTGCTTCGAGGAGCGGTGCCTCGAGACTCCGACGGAGTGTCCGCTCGAGCCGGGCAAGCAGCTGCCGAAGAAGCTCGGCGCGACGATGGAGATCGAGATGCGCGACGGCGAGTGTCATATCGAGGAACACAACCCCGAGTGCCCGCCGAACGTCGACTGCAACCCGCCCGCGCCGAAGAAGATCGGGTGCCCACCGGGCATCACCGAAGACAACACGATGCGCATCGCCTTGCTACCCGACGGTAACTGCGTCGTCGTGCCCGAGGGCTGCGAGACACAGGACTGCGTCGGCTCCCGGACCGAGTGTCCGAAGTAGCGCGTGAACGTCGCGTGATGCAGGCAACCCTCGACGGCGATCGCGTGTCGGTATCGGGTGATGCGCCTTGTCATGGTCGTCGCGGTCACCCTCGCTGCGTGTAGCTCGTGCAGCGAGCACGGCCCGGTGCGCGAGCCCGGCGCGGCCGGGAGCGATCAGCTGCGCGTCGTCAGCTACAACGTGAACTTCGGCCTCGCCGGAGATCCGAACGGTGTGCGCGCGATCGGTCCGATCAAAGCAGACATCGTGTTCCTGCAGGAGACGAACGAAGTGTGGGAGAGCGCGTTCGTCGACGCGCTCGGACGTCGCTATCCGCATCATCGGTTCACGCATCCGAAGGACTGGCCCGCCGGCGGCATGGGTGTGCTGTCGCGGTTTCCGATCGAGTCGATCACCGAGCTGCCGACGTTCGGCGGCTTCTTCTTCGCGTGGCGCGTGATCGTCGACACGAACCTCGGGCGGATCCAGGTGCTGAGTGTTCACCTGCGGCCGCCGATGTCCGATGGCGGCAGTTGGGTCGTCGGCTATTTCTCGACGCGCGAGAATCGCCTCGAGGAGATCGAGCACCACATCGCCGCGCTCGACAAGAAGCTGCCCACGATCATCGTCGGCGACTTCAACGAAGAGGGAGATGGTCTCGCGCTCGGCCGGCTCTCGCAGCTCGGCTTCGGCGATGCGATCGCGCAGTTCGAAGCGAAGAAGCCGACGTGGCAGTGGCGACTCTCGAGCGGCGTGACGCTGAAGTTCCAGCTCGATCACATTCTCCACGACGTGCACTTCGTTCCGGTCGCGGCGCGGGTCGTCGAAGCGGGCCAGTCGGATCACAAGCCGATCTGGGCGGACTTCGAGCGCGTCGATCCCGACTGATGAAGGATCCGCTAGCGCGGACCGTACGCGGGCACGGCTGCGCCGAGCTCGTACGCGCCGAGATCCGGCGCTGCACCTGCGAAGCCGTCCGTGATGTTCGGGATCGCGACGCCGACGTCGATGGCAGCGCCGCTGCTCGAGAGGCGCAGATCGGGCGGCGTCGCCGACGGGAATGGGCTCGCGGGAATCGTCGCTGCGACGGCGAAGTCGCTCGCGCCGATCTGCACCGCGTGCATCTCGGACGTCATCGCACGCAGCTCGGCGAGGCTCGCGAACGGTGTCGCGCCGAGGCGGCCGGTGAACGCTCCGGTCGTCGAGCCGTAGCCGTCGTAGTCCATGCTGATCGTCGCGGTGTCCGCGGCGCGCTGCTCGATGACCTTGCCGGTGCCGACGTCGTACGTGTTGTACGTGCCGCCCGGGCCGCCGAGGAACAGGTTGTTGCGCACGAACTGTCGCGAGTAGACGTCGGTCGTGTAGATGCCGAACGCGTCGCCGCGCTTCACGATCGTGTTGTTGATCAGCACGTCGCCGACGGAGCTGCGCTGAAGCTTGAACGGCGTGAGCAACGTGTTGTAGACGACGTTGCGAATGAAGTAGGTCGGTCCACCGAGGCCGGGCTGCGACGACATCGCGATGAACACGTTCGTCATGCGGTTCTCGATCATGCGGCAGTCGTGGAAGCAGAAGTCCGCTTCGATCGCATCGTCCGCGCACTCGGACAGATCGTTGCGCACGATATCGATCGAGAGCTGCTCGACGGCGCCGTCGTCTTCGATCAACGAGATGCAGTCGCGAAAACCGCTGACCTTGTTGTGCTCGATGACGTGACCGGGTCCGGTGACCTCGATGCCTTCGCCGACGTTGGTGCCGTCGACGCCGAGCGCGGCTTCGTTCCACACCGTCGCGCCGGTGACGATGTTGTCGGCGATGTAGAGATCCTCGCTGCGCAGCTTGGTGACGATCCCGTCGGCGGTGGTCGTCACGCGATTGCCGATGATCGCGAGATCGGTCGCGCTGTTGAACTTGATCTGCCCGGCGATGGTCAGGCCCTGCACGATGACGTGGCTGCGTCCGTCGAGGCGCACCTCGCTCGTCACGTTCACCGTCGCGCCCGCGGCCGCGCGGACCACGATCGGCATGCCGGCCGCGCCGTCCTTGGTGACCGTGAAGCCGGGATACGTGCCCGCGGCGAGCTCGAGGATCTGACCGGGCTGCGCCGCGTTCGCCAGCGCGGTGAAGGTCTGCGGCGTCACCGCGATCACGGGCGCGCCGGCCATCGGTGCGGGCACGGGACGCGTGCGGATCATCTGCGTGCGCGTCTCGCAACCGCCGTCGGGATCGTCGAGGGCGAGCTCGATCTCGTACGCGGTGTCAGGCGCGAGATCGAACACGCTGCCCGTGAAGCGATCGGGCCAGCTCTTGCCTTGCGTCGCGCCCGCGGGCACGCGGAACAGCGGCGCGCCTTGCCGCCACGCGCCTCCCTGCGCACGAAAGCGAACGCGCACGATGGCGTCGCCATCGCTATCGCCGCTGAACAACCATTCGATCGTCGCGTTGCGCAGCGTCGGGTGCGGGGCCGTCAGCGCGCCGGGCATCGTGCCGTCGGGGCTCGCCGCGGTCGCGGGACCCGAGCATGCGGGAGGCGGCGGTGCGCCGTCGATCTCGGCATCGCTCGCGCCGCCATCGCCGGTGGCTGCCGAATCGCCGCACGCAGCGAGCAGCACGAGCGCGACGAGCTTCACAGCGTCTCTGCGTCGACCGTCTTGATCAGCTCGGGCACGAACGATCGCTTCTCGAGCGATGCGCGCTCGAGCTCTTCATCGGCGCGCTCGAGGAAGTACACGAGCAGCGTTTTGCGGTCCTTGCCGATGATGCCGAACTTGTCCATGTCGATCGTCGGCGGCTGCTTCGGCGGTTTCGGCGGCGGCTTCTGTGGATGCACGGGGACCGGCTTCTCCGGCCGACCCTGTGCAGCAACCGGTGCGGCGAACACCGCGATCACGAGCGCGACGACGAGCCCACGAGTCGACATCGGTCCATTGTACGCTCGCGCCGCGTGAGCGAGGGGAGTGCAATCGTGCCGTTTCCGGGGAGCCTGTGCCATCGCTGCCTACATCTGCGCGTGGTCGCCAGCGGGAAGGGCTCGCAGTTCTTGATGTGCCAGGAACCTACTCTGCCGAAGTACGGACCGCAGCCCGTGCGTTCTTGTCGCGGATTCGCTGTGCGTGAATCCGGCCGATGAACTTCGCGCACATCGACGACGACAGCACGAACATCACCACGCCCATCATCACGACCGACGTCTGACCGATCGGATCCTGCTGGGGGCCGCGCCCCGAGTGGATCATCGAATACAGCATGAAGAACGTGGCCGTGCCGCCGATCAGCATGGCGAGGCCGATGCGCTTCAGCCGGCCGCTGCGGTCGAGGATGTCCGTATCCAGCTCGGTCATGGTGGGAAGACACGATCTCCCTTTTGGCGTTGCACGTCCGAAAAGTTGCCCGCATTCCGGGGGTCCCGTACGGCTTTTGTAGGGACCTATGGAAGCAGCCGCCATCGAGCTCGATTCTGTCGTCGCTGTCGAACACAAACCGGCAGCCGTGCTGCGGGGTACCGCGCGCGGGCTCGAAGTGGTCATCGATGCCACCACCGACAGCGACGCGATCGGCGCCGCCGTCGTCATGTGGCTCGACAAGGCCCCGGGGTTCTTCAAGGGCAGCGATGTTCGCATCCGCGTCGATAACGGCCCGCTCGCGAGCGGCTGCCTCGGCCGTCTCGATGCGATCGCGCAGCGGTACGAGCTCCGCATCGTCGAGGTCTCGGCCGCGAAGGTCGCCATCCCGCTCGGCATCGTCGAGGAGCCGCAGCTCGCCGCCGGCTCCGCGCCCACCATCGAAGCCGAGACCGCCGCCGCCGTCGCCGAGTTCGACGACGTCCCCACGAACAGCGGCCTCGCCGCCGGTGTCACCCCGGTCGGGCCGATCACCGTCGAGCAGCTCGTCGCTCCGCACCTCGTCAGCGAGGACGAGCCCACGCTGTCGGGTGCGCCGATGCAGCTCGTCGCGACGATGGAAGCCGCGCTCGCCACGAAGTCCGCGGACTCGTCGGCCACGCGCGTCGTCGTCGGTCCCGTGCGCTCCGGCGTCATCCTCGATCACGAGGGACACCTGTTCATCTTCGGCGACGTGAACCCCGGCGCGGAAGTTCGCGCGACCGGCAACATCGTCGTCCTCGGTCGCCTTCGTGGCACCGCACACGCCGGTATCGGGCAGGAGCTCGGGTTCATCCTCGCGCTCCGCCTCGAACCGCAGCAGCTCCGCATCGGCCGCAAGGTCGCGCGCAGCGGCGAAGACTTTCACGCGGTCGAGCCCGAGATCGCGTTCCTCACCGACGACAAGATCGTCGTCGAACGCTACCAGGGCAAGCTGCCGCGCAACCTCGCTTCGAGCATCTAGTCGTCACTTCGGGAAGAGAACAAGGAGTCATCCATGGGTCGAGCCATCGTCATCACATCCGGCAAAGGTGGAGTCGGCAAGACGACCACCACTGCCAACCTCGGCGCAGCGCTCGCAGCGCTGGGCTATTCGGTCGTCCTCGTCGACGCGGACATCGGACTACGCAACCTCGACGTGGTGATGGGACTCGAAAACCGCATCGTCTATCACGTCGTCGATGCCATCCGCGGCAAGTGCTCCGTGCAGAAGGCGCTGATCAAGGATCGCCGCATGGAGAACCTGTGGCTCCTGCCCGCCTCGCAGACCGACGACAAAGACGCGGTCACGCCCGAGGACATGCGCTCGCTGATCTGCGAGCTCAAGACCACCTACGACTTCATCCTGATCGATTGCCCGGCCGGCATCGAGCAGGGCTTCAAGAACGCGATCGCCGGCGCCGACGAGGCCGTTGTCGTCGCGACGCCGGAAGTCTCCTCGATCCGCGACGCCGATCGCGTCGTCGGTCTCCTCGCCGCCGCGGACGTTCCCGCGCGGCTCGTCGTCAATCGCATCTCGGCCAACCTGGTCAAGCGCGGCGACATGCTCTCGCAGTCGGACGTCATCGAGATCCTCGCGCTCGAAATGCTCGGCGCGATCCCGCTCGACGATCAGGTGATCGCCACCACCAACAAGGGCATCCCCGCGGTGCTCGAGAACAAGTGCGCCGCCGCGAAGGAGTTCATTCGCATCGCGAAGAAGCTCGCCGGCCAAGAGGTGGACGCCAAAGAGTCCGTCGGGTTCTTCACACGGATCGGCCGCGCGCTTGGCCTGTCGGCCACGCCGGCGTGAGAGGTACCTCCATGTGGAATGGCATCAAGAACTTCTTGTCGGGCAAGTCGAGCCGTGAAGTGGCCAAAGGCCGCCTTCACCTCGTGCTCGCGCACGATCGCACCGGGCTCGAGGGCGGTCGTCTCCAAGAGATGCGTGAAGAGCTCGCGGCGGTGATCGCGAAGTACGTGACGATCGATGTCGAAGCGATCGACATCCAGATCGAGACGCACAAGCGCCAGACGCAGCTGACAGTCTCGAGCGCGATCCAGCCGCGCAACGCGTAATCACGTCGACTCGACTTCGACGTCGGAGCTCGATGCCCCGCGTGTACCGCTGGTGATCGATCAGCGCCGGCGTCAGTGACCGTGTGTGCCGGGCCGGCCAGACTGTGCGGCTAGAGCACGATAGTTCAGGACTTCTCACGACTTGCGTCAGGTCACTCGCTAGGGTCAGTTGACCTAGTGGCAACTCGATTCGCCCCTCAGCGGTGCCCACAGGATCGAGCAAGTG
>JBGARE010000027.1:0-123622 GCA_044230415.1 Kofleriaceae bacterium | reverse complement strand
GAGCAGGTCCTTGTACATGGCGCCCAGCTCGGCCTTCTTGCCCTTCGCGACCAGGAGATCGACGAGCAACGACGGCGGGACCCACTGGTACCCGCTCGACGCGCCCGCACGACTCCTGTTCGAGCAGGTGATCCAACATCTGAAGACGTTGGTGCCGAACGGTCGCGAGTATGTCGGCGCCGAGTGGTGGTTCCGCGCGACGACGACGGACACCGGGTTTCCGTTTCACTTCGATCGCGACGAGGGGGTTCGGCGCGAAGTGATCTCACCTGATCTGGCGTCGATCCTCTACCTCGGGAACGCGGGTGGCCCGACGGTGATCGTGGACGCGACGCCATCGCGACGCACGGCGCCGAGCGCGGCGGTCGCTGTTCACCCGCGGCTCGGGCGCTTCGTGATGTTTCCGGGGACGCTCCTGCATGGCGTGTTGCCCGGACCGCCGAGCCGATGGCCGCGCGTGACGATGCTCGTCAACTGGTGGCGCACGGTGCCGAGGATGGAGCCCGCGCCCGAGGACCGAGAGTGCACACCGGCGTCGGCGTCGTTCGTGGCGACGGGCCGCACGAAGCCCGTCGCGCTCGCGTCCTTCGATCCGTCGCAATTGCTCGCGAAGGCGGCATGGCGCGAGCTGATCGCCAAACAAGCCACGTACCGGTAGTAGGCTGCCGGTATGGAGCGGTGGCATCTCGCGGTGGCGTTGGTCGTGTGCATCGGCCTCGCGGCATACACGAGCACGAAGCTCCATCGGATGAGCCGCATCGTCGACGAGACATCGGTCGCACAGCGCGTGGTGCGCAAGACGGTCGAAGCGGGACGGCGAACGGACTACTGCTATCTGTGGGTCCCCGAGCGCGTTCAAGCCGACTGCGAGTACTGGGACGGCGTGAGCGTCGGTGACACCGTCGAGATCGTCGTCGTCGACGGAGAGCAGCACGTGAAGGGCGGCGACGTGTACACGTCGAAGGGCAACTTCGTGTTCGACATCGTGCTGCTCGTTGCAGAGATCGTCGGCGCGATCGTCTGCGTGGTGTTGCTGATCCTCCGGCGCCGAGCTCGCGGTCACTTCGCGCAGTAGGCGTTGAACCGCGAGCGCTCGGCGAGGTTCGCGCCGAGGGTGACGAGATCACCGGAGCGTGGTGCCGATAGCCGCGCGAGGAAGGTCTTGCCCGTCGCGATCACGTACGCGTCGGCGAAC
Source organism: Kofleriaceae bacterium (assembly GCA_044230415.1). Lineage (GTDB taxonomy): Bacteria > Myxococcota_A > Polyangia > Haliangiales > Haliangiaceae > JABFXX01. The sequence goes on along the minus strand of JBGARE010000027.1, from coordinate 122,427 downwards.
GGATCGACCTCCTTGCGCGCGCACGCGGGGACCCGCATCGCGTCCATCGTCTTACGTGCACACGCCGATGGCCGCTTGTCGCGCACCGTGGTGACCGTGCTCGTCTTCGCATCGAAGCGACCGAACGCCGCCCAGCCGGCATCGGCGAAGCCGACGACGCCCGGTGCGAGCACGGCGAGCATACCGAGGTGGCCGTTCGTGAAGTCCTTACCCGTCACGGTCAGGCTCAGTGGCTCGGTCTTGGCGGCGGTTGTCGAGAACGCGCGGAAGTTGCAGTGCGGGGCCGCCTTGCAGTGTTGTGCGACGATCCGATCGCCGACGAAGACAACGCGCGTGATCAGATCCTCCGCCTCCACGACGAACGTGCGAAGCGGCTTCTTCGTCGCCGCGTCGAAGAGGTAGCCGTCGATCGTTTGCGACGTGTCGTGGAACACGAGGATCGCGGCGAGGTCACCGGCATCGTTGATCGCGATCATGGGGCGCGCGTCGTCGGGGAGCGTCGTGCCCGGAGGGAGGCACATGCCGTGCGCACACCCGTTGACGAGGTCGGTGTGGACGGGGAGCCCGGGCAGGAGACGGGAGGAGATCGGCGTCAGGCGCTTGCGAGCCGCGTCGACCTGCCAGCATCCCGCGATGCCGACGGGGAGCTGCGCCGTCGACGCGTCCTCCCAGGCTTGCCGGCGCTTCACGTGGGCGCACAAGGTCGGAGCGCCGTCGACGAGCGCGAGCTGGAGGTCGAGGGGACCCTGCTCGTAGCTCTCGCGACCGATCGTGGGCCGGAGCGATTTGGGGATGCAGGTCGCTCCCTCGGGGATGACGGGCTCGGCGGTGGCGAGGCTGGACCACACGAGCAAGAGTGCGAGCGACGTCCGAAGAGCGACCATGGAATGTCGTCACCATTGCAACACACTTCACGTGCGCGAATGGATCGATCGTTCGATCCTGGACACGACGAGACCGTGCGGCGTCGCGACTTCGGCGCTACGCTGGGTGGATGCTGCCAGGCACGATGTCTCGCGCGGCCAAAGGGCGGGTCGCTCCGCCGCCGCGCTTGTCCCCGATCGCTCAGACGGTCGCCGATGCGGTCGCGCGCCTCGCCGGCGTCGCCGTCCAGGCTCATTGGGAGATCGGCTCGCAGACCGAGATCAACGGCACCGACTTCTACGTGGGCGAGGAAGAGCTCGGCCATATTCATCTCGATGGCGAGGCGCATATCCCGCTCGGCCGTGCGCTCGCCGACGTGGTGATCGAAGCGCGGCTCGGTCGACGGTTTCGCTGGTCTCGCGAGTTCGTCGTGGTCGACACCGCGGACTCCGATGTCGCGCAGTGGGTGTTCGGCCTGCGCCGCGCGCAGATCGATCACGCCACGCACGAAACGTTGGTCGACAACGTGCGTCGTGCGAAGGCCCAGTTCTCCGAGCAGCAACACAGATCAAACCGACGGGAGAGTTGATGATTCGTAAATACAGCGGCGACAAGAAGAGCATCGAAGCGCGGACGACCGACAACGGGAAGACGTGGTCGGTGAAGCTGTTCGACACCGGGCGCATGACGGAGTACACGGGCGGCACGCTCGCCGAGGTCGACGCGCTGGCCGCGAAGCACCAGATGACGCTCGTCCGGTAACGAGCGGAGACGAATCGCCAGCGCGGACGAATCGCTCAACGATCTTGTTCGTTTGTGGCGTCCGGTAGCGGACTAGTGAACATCCGCACGTTCCACGAGAGTGGATCACATGAATCGTCGCATTCGTGTCATCGCACCGCTCGTTGTTCTCGTCGCGTGCAACGCCGTGGACGCACCGCCCGCCGTCGAGGAATCGGATCATCCGATCGACCAGGTGTTCGCGGGGCTCGGGACGCTTCCCGTGGAGCCGCCGCGGCGCATCGAAGGCCCTCCGTCGGCGCCCATCGCCGATGGTGACTTCCAGTGCGTGGATCGCTCGGTCGACGAAGTGCGGCAGCTCGATCAGTTGCTCGGTCAGCTATCCACGGGCGACGTGCTGTGGCCCGGCTCGATGCTGCGCGGCGAGTCGGTGTACACGGGCCAGCTCGCTCCGCTCGGCTTCGAGCGCGCGCCGCTGACGTTCTCGGTGTCGCTCGAGAGCCTGGGCGATCGCACCCGCTCGGCGACGATGACCACGCCGAGCTTGTCGAGCTATCGCGATGCGATCGGTCCGTTGCTCGCGCAGGAGCTCACCGGGTCGATCCCCGCGCGGATCTACGCCGAGATCGAGGAGGTCTCGTCTGAAGCGCAGCTCGCGGGAGCACTCGGTATGTCCGCATCGGCACCGCTCGTGGGGATGATCAAGGGTGGCTTCGACTTCACGAGCACCAAGAAGCGGAGCAGATTCGTCGTGAAGTTCTTCCAGCTCTACTACACGGTCGACGTCGACCCACCGCACCTGCCGCATCAGTTCTTCGGCGCATCCGTGACGGCCGACGAGATCTCCGCGTCGATCGGTGACAACCCGCCGGTGTACGTGTCGTCGATCGGATACGGGCGACAAGTGATCTTCACGTTCGAGTCCGAGCTCGCGACGTCGGAGCTCGAGGCCGCGCTCGACTTCGCGTACCACGGCGGCGTGATGATCGACGGTCGAGCATCGCTGACCCATCAGGAGGTCCTCGCGAACACGCATACGACGGCGTTCATTCTCGGCGGTGACGCCGGCGCTGCGGCATCCGCGTCGGTCGGCGACTACGACCAGCTGCGCGAGTTCATCGCGAACGGCGGGAACTACTCCAAGGATTCACCCGGCGCTGCGATCGCGTACAAGCTCTCGTACGTCCGCGACAACACGCCGGTGTTGTTGTCGTACGCGTCGACGTATACGCAGCGCACCTGCGCACGCGTCACGCAGAAGCTGCACGTGGTGCTCGAGCGCCTGACCGTCGACAGCGCGGGCAGCGACTCGGGAGGTGACCTCGAGATCTTCGGCGCGGTCAGCGCGCGCGGCAGCGCGGCCGTCCCGCTCGTGTCGTGGTCGGCGCAGAACTATCGCCAGATCGCGGCCGGCCACAGCTTCCCGACGACGGGCATCATCGCCGAGGCGATCGTTCCCGTGATGCCGCAGCCCGGCAACGACGTGACGTTGTCCACGTCGCTGCTCGAAGCCGACGGCGTGATCAACGACTCGTTCGGCGATGCCGTCGAAGACCGCGCGCCGTTCGAGGGCGGATGGAGGCGCAGCGTCGAGGTCCATCGCGCCAGCGGCGCGCAGGCGATCACACTCCGGTTCTCGATCACGCCGGTCCCGTGATGATCGATCCCTCCGAGTCTACGTAAGATGCAACAAATGGCGAAACGCCCTCTCGTCGATCCGCCGCCGGAGCCGACCCCGCAACGCTCGGACTCGCAGCAGATCGTCGACTCGATCATCGCGGCAGCGATCGAGCTCGGCGCGGACACGACGCTCGCGACCATCGCCGATCGCGCCGGCGTGGGGAGTGCGTCGCTGCATCGCTACTTCCCCACGCTGTCGTCGATCTTCGCCGAGGTCTCGCGGCGGAGGTTTCGCATGCTGCTGTCGCAGATCCGGGCGGCGCTCGCGGACAGCGATCGCGGACTCCACGCGATCGCCGCCGAGATCTGCCGCATCGCGTTCGCGGGCTCGAACGTCCCGATCGAGTACCGCCGGCGGATGAACCTCGAGATCCCGCTCGCCTGGTCGCAAGGTGCCGCCGAGAGCGCCTACAAGGAGATCCTCGACGAGGTCACGAGTTGGCTCCAGCGCAACCTCGTCGCTCCACCCGACGATCTCGCGCACCGCGTGTTCGTGGCGTTCGCGTGCATCCGCGGCGTGGTGTCGATGTCGCTGCTCTATCCAGCCCACGCGCCCGGCATCGACACGATGGTCCAGCGGACGACCGACGCCGTGATGACCATCTTGGTCGGCGATACGGACAGCACGCTACGAACGGATCGGACGCCAGCTCGTCAGGAGTGACTCGGTCGCTCGGGCGATCGTGCGTTATCGCGCACGTCGGGCGTCACCGGTGCGGTCTCGTCACCTGGCCCATCGGGGCGAACCTCGCCCTTCGCTTGCTCTTCTTTCACGACGTTGTCGTCTTTGATCTCGGGGAGCTTGCGGGCTTGCTTCGGTGTGGCTTCGGGCATTTCCGTGACGAGTGCAAGTTGGTGACCGGCTCGAGCTGGTGCCCGCACCAGCGAGAGGAATCGGCCAATTTCTGGAACATGTAGCCCCGATCTTTTTCGGGGGTCTTCGACGGAGAACGTGCATATTAGAGGTCGAGGGCGTCGTGAAAAGGCCGATTCCATTTCCGCAAGGCACGCAGCGCATCGCTCGCATCACCGAGGTGAGCGAGCCGAACCTCTACGTGCTGGAACCGACGCCCGCGCTCGCGGTCGCGGAACCCGCGGTCGTCGAACCTGAAGGCACGGAGCCCGCGGTCGCGATGCACACGCCACTCACGGACGCCGAGCTCGCGAGCGCGTTCGTCGATGGCGACGCACCGGTCGCCCTGCGCCGGGCCAAGCGCGTGACGAGCGCCTACACCGCGGAAGCACGCGACGAGCGGCCGAACCTCACGATCGTCTAGATCCGCTCGGGGAAGTGCCGCGGATTTTCGCGAAGTCGGCATACGATCGCGCACGCGTCACGGATTGCGATACCGTGCTTCGATGCGTCGATTCGTACTCCTCGTGTGCGTCATCACGGCTGGATGCAGCAAGAAGAACCCAGCCCAGGAAGGTCCGTCCGCTGGCGCGATCATCGCGAGCTGTGACCAACGCGTGCTGCAGAAATCAGACGCCGTGCAGGTGTGTATCGAGTACATCGGCTCGGGGTGGACCACGGCGGAGATCAAGGCGCGGTGCAGCATGGACGGACAGGCGTATATCGAAGGAGCCTGCCCGATGGACGGCGTGGTGCTTTCGTGCGCGCAGCTCGCCATCGACAAGGACCACGGAGCGACTCTCCGGATGTACGGTGATCCCGTCAAGGCCAAGCGAAACTGCGCGAACGTCGGCACGCCGATATGAAGACGACGACCGGACTCGACGAGAGGTCAGAGCGCGGCGATAGAGTTGCGCGATGTCTGGCCCCACGCTCCGTGCCTACCAGCGCGAAGCGATCGATGCAGTGATCGCCGCTCGACGAGCGGGCACGCGGCGCATGGTCGTGTGTCTGCCGACGGGCGCGGGCAAGACCGTGATCTTCTCGCACCTCGCACGCCTCGCGACGCGGCAGGTGCTGGTGCTCGCGCATCGCGAGGAGCTGCTCGCCCAGGCGGTGGACAAGCTGTCGCGTGCGCTGGAAGGCACGCGCGTCGTCGGACTCGAGCGCGGGACCTCGCGCGCGCCCACCGATGCGAAGGTGCTCGTCGCGTCGATCCGTTCGCTGCATCCCGATCGGATCGGCGGCGTGCTCGGTGGCCGTGACCTCGGGCTCATCATCTACGACGAGTGCCACCACGCGCCGGCGGATGCCAATCTGCGCGTGCTGCGCACGATCGGCGCGTTCGAGCCGGACTGGCCGGGCACGCTGCTCGGGTTCACCGCCACCACCGCGCGGGGCGACGGCAAGGGACTCGATAGCGTGTTCGAGCGGATCGTGTACTCGCGCACGCTGCCCGATCTGATCGACGAGGGATTTCTCGTGCCGCTCAAGGGATTCCGCATCGCGACGGCGGCGGATCTCACGCGGTTGTCATCGGGTGGTGCGGACTTCGTGGAGTCCGAGCTCGCCGAGGCGGTGGACATCGAGGAGCGCAATGCGCTCGTGGCGCGATCGATCCAAGAGCTCGCGCGGGACCGCCGCACGATCGCGTTCTGCGTCACCGTGAACCACGCCCGGAACTTGTCGCGCGCGCTAAATCACGTCGGCGTGCCTGCCGGCATCGTGCACGGCGAGATGGCCGCTGCCGATCGCGCACGGGCGCTGGCGGACTTTCGCAGCGGGCGCATTCACGTGCTCGCCAACGTCGCGGTGCTCACCGAAGGCTTCGACGATCCGGGCGTGTCGTGCATCGCGATGGCGCGCCCCACGCGGTCCGAAGGACTCTACGCGCAGTGCGTCGGTCGTGGGACGCGGCTCGCCGATGGCAAACGCGATTGCTTGATCCTGGACTTCGTCGACGTGTCGGAGCTCAGCTTGTGCACGTTGCCGTCGCTATTCGGCTGTCCGCGCGATCTCGATCTGCGCGGCGAAGATGCGCGCGATGCGGCGCGACAGTGGGAGCAGATCCAGCTCGACTACCCGGAGCTCGAGCTCGAGGCGGGCGCGCTCACGCTGCGCGAGATCCAGGATCGCGCGGAGGCGTTCGATCCGCTCACGCTCGAGCTCCGGCACGATGTCCGCGCGATCTCGAGCAACGCGTGGTTCTCGCTCGGTCGACACGGGGTCGGGCTGCACTTCACGCGCGCGGCCAATATCGTCAGCACGGTGACCGTCCTCTCGCGCGTGGTGCGAGGGAAGCGGTGGGAGGTCGCGATCGATCAGCAGGTGATGGAGCGGTTCTCGACGCTCGAGGAGGCGGTGCAAGCCGTGGACTACGAGATCGATCGTCGCGGTCGCGCCGCGGGTGCGTCCGCGCGTGACGATGCACCGTGGCGGTACGCTCCGGCGCCCGTGGAGCTGGTCGCGCGGCTACGTGACAAGCGCGTCACCACGCAGGCCGAGGCGCTCCAGATGGCCGTGTGGGAGGCCGTCACGCGCCGGTAACGATTCCTCGCGTAACCGTCGACGAAGCAGCACCATCGACGGTGTATGAGCGATCCGCTGGAACGATTCACGCAGTTCTACAACACCTTCTCGCGGGCCTGGCTCGATCGCCTGCCCGAGATATACGCGCCGGAGTTGGTGTTCGAGGATCCGTTTCATCGCATCGACGGTGACCTCTCCGCGTTTCGCGCATACCTCGCCCGTGCGATCGACGCGCTCTACGAGAGTCGCTTCCACGTCGAAGACGTCGCCACCGGGCGCGATGGCTCGTACGTCCGTTGGCAATGGAGCTGGCGGCGCAAGGAACGACACGACCTTCGCGTCGTCGTGGGGATGACGCACCTGCGGCTTTCTCCGAGCGGCCTCATCACGTTTCACCGCGACATCTTCGATGCCGCCTCGGGGTTCTACGAGACGTTGCCCGGACTGGGCGGGCTCCTGCGAACGATCAAGAAGCGGATCTGATCCTCACGAGTCATCGTTCGCGAGGAGCCGTTGCGCGTTGTTCGCGATCTCGGCCGGAGCGAGCGCGACGTTGTAGTACGCGACGTAGAAGATCGTGCCGCCGATCGAGCGGTCCTGGCTCTGGCGATTGCCGATCACGAACGAGTCGCTCGCGCCGAGTCCGACACTCGAGCCCATCGTCGGCGCTGAGCCCGTGCTCTTGATGAGGGGCGCGCCGTCTCTGAACAGCTCGATGCGCTCGTTCGCGTTTGTACGATCGGTGTCGAACACCAAGTGAAGGACCATGCGCTGTTGCGTGTTCGCGCCGAGCCACGTGGCACCTTCCGTCCCGAACGGTTTGAAGAACCGGAGGTCCGCGGTGCCGAAGGCGGTGAGCATGAAGTCGGGATTGCCACCGCGAAGGCCCGTGATCTGAGACTCGGAGCCCGCCGCCCCCGCGGAGGTGATCTGGACGACGACCTCGATCGTCACGGTGTGCTTCGGTGCGAGCTCGGTGCGGAGCTTGGTGGTGCCGAGGGTGACCTCGATTTTTCCCGCGCTCTGGCTCGTCTGCCACCTCAGTCCGCGGTTGCCGTTGTCCTCGGTGAACGTCGCCGGGCCGAACGTGATCGGAAGATTCTGCGGAGAGGGTGCAGAGTCGGCGATCGACGATGGTGACTGCCCACTCGCGGCATCGTCGATGAAGTAGCGGGCGACCAACCCTCGGTCCACGAGCGTCACGAGCGGTGCGTCGGGCGTGGTCGAGTCCGTTCCGTCGGTGACCTCTCGCGAGTCGAACGCTGCGTCGCCAGTCACCGAGCTGTCGCGCGAGAACTGCACGTCGAAGCCGCAGCCGACGAGCGCGATCATGCCGATCCAGGAGCTCGACAGCGGAGCCATCCCTCGATTGTAGAAGCCCAGGAGTCGCGGTTTCCACCACCATCCGCGCGTGTGCGCTCGTTTCGAGCGGCTACCGGTGCGTGGCGGTACGCGTTCGTGTGCGTCGAGACTCGAGTGGGAGCATCGGCGCGACGAGCTGGGCAACGCGCTCTACCCGAGCATCACACCCGACACTCTCGGTCGCGCCATGGCGCGCGGCGCCCTGTGACAAGGTGAGAGCGACCGTGTAGTCACCGCGCGAGCACGACGACGAAGCCCGCGTCATCGATCTGGATCTTTCGCTCCTTCAGCAGCCCGCCGACGGCGCGCCTGAATGCCTTCTTGCTGAGGCCGAACAGCGAGCGGATGATCTCGGGATCCGATTTGTCGCCGACGCGCGGGGCACCGGGCCGCGAGAGCACGGCGAGGATGTTCTCGGCATCCGTCGCGCGCTCCTTGTGGGCGCGTTGGCGCAGCGAGAGCACGAGCTTGCCGTCGGGCAGGATGTGCGCGACGCGGAACTTCACGGCGTCTCCGCGCGACAAGCGATGTGGTTCGCTCGCGGGCACGAGGCCCACGTAGGACCGCTCGAGGATCGCGAACAGCCCGATGTCGGGATCGTTGCGCCAGGCTTCGCCGTCGATCCACTCGTCGCGGCTGATCCGGCGCGGCGCGAGGCCGAGCATGTCCGTGACGAACATCGTGCCCGCGAGCCGGCCGGTCTTGTCGAGATAGAGCCCGATCGGCTGCCGTTCGCCGACGAACAGCTCCTTCGATTGCTCGGCGTACGGGACGAGCAGCTCCTTGCCGAGGCCCCAATCGACGAACGCTCCGATCTGGGTGACGGCGGTGACCTCGAGAAAGGTGACCTCGCCGAGCGTCAGCTTGGGCGACTGCGTGGTCGCGATCGGGCGCTCGTCGGAGTCGAGGTAGATGAACACTTCGAGGTGATCGTCGACCTTCGCGCCAGCGGGCACCTCGGCAGCGGGGAGCAGGACGGTCGGCGCATCGGCCTCGTGATCGAGCGGATCGATCGCCAGGAACGCGCCCGGTCCCGCGATCCGGCGGATCGGGAAGCTCATGCGATAGCCGAGGACAGTGTCGATCACGTGCCCACCCTAGCGCGAACCAGCTCGGCGCGTAGAGTCAGTGGACTCAGTCCGCGGGCTTCGGGATCGAGGCGACCCGATCATCGGCGACGACGAACACGCGGTCTTCGCCGATGGCGAGGCTGCGTACCGTTGGCAACGCGGACGCGATCACGGTCGACGTCGCCAGGTCGGTGACCGGAATCTGGAGGAGGTTTCCTGCCGTATCCACCAGGTAGAGGTCGCGCTCGTCGACGGCCATCGCACGGATCGCACCGGTGTCGAGCTCGGTGCCGGCAGTCCCGGTCGGATCCGTGGCCTGCCACGCGTGGACCGTCATCGCGCCGTCGAGCACGAACACCGCGGTGGTGTTGGCCACGATCGCACGCGCGCCGGACACATCGAACGAGCGTGGGTCGAGGTCCACGAGGTACAGCGTGTCGCTCGTCGCTCCCCACAATCGCGACGAGGCGTCGGTCGCGAGCGGGCCCGAGATATCTCCGATCGGCGCTGGAAGTGAGGTGAGTCCGTCGCAGGTCTCGTTCGCCGACGTGTAGTCGCAGCGCAACAGGCGATCGGTTTGGGTCAGGTAGAGCTGCGTGCCGACGACGCGAACCTCCTCGATGGCTCGCAACACGACCTCGACGACGTCGAACGATGTCGCCTCCGTGCTCGTGCGCGGAACGCTGCGGACCACGTTCTCGGAGGCCCACAGGATCTGGTCGCCGTCGACGACCAGCGAGTGGGGGGACCGCTCCGCTGTCGTCAGCGATCGCGGCGCGCAGTCGTCGAGCGCGCACCCGCGGATCGTTCCATCTGCGCGCTCGAGCGTCCAGAACACGTCGGTGCCGTCGACGACGACCTCGCCGGCGGCGGTCTCCCCCGTCGCGAGATCCGTCAGACACTCGTCGCCTGCGCAGAGCGGGCGCTCGAGTCCGAAGACGCGGTCACAACCCGCGAGGGTCAGCATCACGGCCCACCACGCGCCACGCATCACGTCATCGTATCGGATCGCCCGTGGATCGTGTCGATCCCGGCTAGGATGGCCGCCTCATTCTCAGGAGGCTCCGCGTGGGAAACGTCGAGGTCGTGTTCAGTTTCGATACAACGGGCAGCATGTATCCGTGCCTGACGCAGGTGCGGAAGAAAGTGAAGACCACCGTCAAGCGGTTGTTCAAGGACCTCCCGGGGATCAAGATCGGCGTCGTCGCTCACGGCGATTACTGCGACTCGAAGATCTACGTCACGAAGCATCTGCCGATGACGAACAAGCCCGAGCCGATCACGAAGTTCGTCGAGAAGGTAAAAGCGACGTACGGCGGCGACATGCCCGAGGCGTACGAGCTCGTGCTGCACGAAGCGCGCAGCCTCAAGTGGTCGGCGGCGGCGAAGAAGATCCTCGTGATGATCGGCGACGCGACGCCGCATGGTCCGAAGCAGAACCCGAAGAAGCTCGATTGGAAGAAGGAAGCCACCGCGCTCGGGAAGGCCGGCGTGCAGATCTATGCGGTGCAGGCGCTCGGCCGGAAGGGCTCGACGTCGTTCTACAAGACGATGGCGAAGCTCTCGAAGGGCGCGCATCTCGAGCTCGATCAGTTCTCGCAGATCACGGATCTGATCATGGCGATCGCGTACAGCCAGGACACCGACGTGTCGAAGATCGATGCGTACGAGACCGAGGTCCGGAAGGCCGGCCGCATGAATCGCTCGCTGACCGCCGCGTTCGATACGCTGCGCAAGCGCAAGCCGACGAAGGCAGCGACGCCGAAGAACCTCAGCTCGGTCGCACCGGGCCGCTTCCAGGTCCTCGACGTCGACAAGGACATGCCGATCCAGAAGTTCTGCAAGAACGAAGGGCTCGCGTTCAAGCCCGGCCGTGGCTTCTACGAGTTCACGAAGACCGAGACCATCCAGGGCTACAAAGAAGTCGTCCTCATGGACAAAGCGAGCGGCGATCTCTTCGAGGGCAACAAGGCGAAGGCGCTGCTCGGCATGAAGCCGGGCGTCACCGATCGCCTCGCGCCCGCCGCCCTCGACAAGTACGCCGTGTTCGTCCAGAGCACGTCGAACAACCGCAAGCTCATCGGTGGGACGCGCTTCCTCTACGAAGTCGAAGACTGGGCCGACTAACTTCGCGGTGAACGAGTGCGGTCGGGACCACCCTGGTCCACCTCGCTACGACGGTCACTCGTTCTCGGGCGGCTCGACCACGCGCAGATCGTCGATCGTTCCGCCGAGGATCTCGACGTACGTGCGCGAGACCTCGATCGCTTCGTCGAAGCCCGAGAGATCGAGGATCGCGAACCCGCCGATCTCCTTGGACTCCGCGAACGGACCATCGGTGACTGCGAGCTTGTTGTTCGTGAACACGAGGCGCTTCGCGGTCGCGCTCGATTGCAGCCGGTGACTGCGCTGCAGCACGCCGGCCTTCGTCATCTCGGTCTGGAGTCGCGACAGCGCGGCTTTCTTCTGCGAGCTGCGGCCCGCGCCTTCGGTGTCATTGCAGGCGCGCTTCGAGCATCGCGATCAAGGTGGCGACCTCGGAGCGCCGTTTGCGCGGAAGCTCGCCGCTGCGATCGCACGCCGAGCGCAGGTGGTTCGCGTGGGCGAGCGCGCGCTCCGCGTCGGGCGAGAGGTGCCGCAGCGCCGCGATCACTTCCGCGACCTCGTCGAGCGTGCCGCGATCGAGGCTCGCGTCGCGAAACACGGGACGATCGCGGATGCGCGTGGCGCGCACGAACCGAACGAGCCAGCGCGCGGTCGCCGCGATCTTGTCGTAGTCGAGCTTGTCCGGCGTGTCCTCGGGCGTGTGATAGACGCGCGACCGGCCCGCGCTGAGGAACAAGAACGGGATGCGCTGCGCCCAGAACGCCTCGTAGTCCGAGAGCGGCGGGACGATCTCGGCATCGGCCGGCCGCACGATCACGCCGGGCTCGCTGCGCTTGAGCGACGTCACGAGGTCGTACGTGCCCACGCTGCGCTCCGCGCCGAGAGCGAACACGGACTCGCCGACCTCGTCGGGGACGAGCGCCGATCCGAAGCGATGACCGACGAGATCCATGCACACCATGAAGTCGATCGGCAGCCGGTTCGTGCGCACGAATTCGCGCGAGCCCATCGCCCCGCTCATGAAGTGCGGCGGCTCTTCGCCATCGAACGCCGCGATGATCACGCCGCGACCCTCGCGTTCGGATGCGAGCGCGCGGCCGACCTCGACGAGGATCGCGACCGCGGCGGCGTTGTCGTCGGCGCCCCAATACACCTGCTTGCCGGACGTTCCCAGGTGATCGAAGTGCGCGCCCACGAGGACGTAGCGATCGATCTGTCCCGGTATGACCGCGAGGATGTTGGCGCCGTCGCACTTCGCGACACGCTGTTCGAACGGGTCGAGCCCTGCCTCTTGCAGGGCTTCGCGGACCACCGCGCGCGCGGCGAGTCCGCCCGGTGTTCCTGGCTTTCGTCCCGCACATAGCGGGCTGCACAACTCCTCGATGATCTGGCGCATGGACTTACACCGTAAGCTTATGCTGTAAGTTGTCAACCGTAGATGCGTAAAGCCCTGACGCGCGAGGCGATCCTCGACGCCGCGATCGAGATCCTCGACCGCGACGGCATGTCCGGGCTGTCGATGCGCAAGCTCGGTACCGCGGTCGGCGTCGAAGCGATGTCGCTCTACAACCACGTGCCGAACAAGGACGCGCTCCTCGACGGCATCCACGAGCGAATTCTGCTCTCGCTCGAGACCTCTCACGCGCGTACGTGGCAGGCGTTCGTCCGCCACCAAGCCCTCGCGTTGCACCGGGCGCTGATGGCGCACCCGAACGCGATCCCGCTCTTCGCCACGCGCCCCGCATCCACGGCGGCATCGACCGACCGCCTCGTTCGCTACCTCGAGGTCCTCGCGCACGCGGGGTTCAAGCCGATGGACGCGCTCTCGATCGTGCAGCTCGTCGCGCAGCTCGTCGTCGGTCACGCGATGTGGACCACCGGCCTCGACGCCGTCTTCCTCGCGAAGGAAGCACCGCCCGCGCCCACGCATGTCGCGCGTGTCCTCGAGAAGTGGGATCCCGATCGCGAGCTCGAGCTCGGCATCGACGCGCTGATCCACGGCTTCGAGCGGCTCCTGTAGGCGGAAACATCCGACGGGCGCGACGAAGGCCCACCTCGTAGACTGGATCGATGTCCTATCGGTGGCTGGTGGTGATCGCGATCGCGACACGCGTTGCGTTCGCGGCGCCGAAACCCGAGGTGCAAGCGGTCGAGCGCGTGAACGAGTATCGCGCGGCCGCGGGGCTCGCGCCGGTGCGCATCGATCCGGCGCTGAGCAAGGGCTGCATGGAGCACGCGCAGTACATGCTGCAGAACCGCGGGACCGCCGCGATGGTCGGACTCGAAGCGCACACGCAGCGGCCCGAGCTCCCCGGCGCGACTCCTGCTGGCGCGAAGTGTGGCAAGGCAGCGGACCTGTTTCCAGGCGTCTCGGATCTCGGCGCCGCGATCGATGGCTGGATGGCCGGCATCTATCACCGCCGCCCGATGCTCGATCCGGGGCTCCAGACGATCGGCGTCGGCTACGCGGCGCTGCCCGATGGATCGCTGATGGCGGCGCTGATGTTCGGCGCGTCGAAGGAGAGCCACGGCTGGCCGGTGCACTATCCCGCGAGCGATCAGAAGAACGTGCAGCTCGAGTACGCGAACGAGGTCCCCAATCCGATCCCGAAGCAGGGCACCGGCGGCTATCCGATCACGCTGCAGTTTCCACCGTTCGACGACGTGACGGGCGTGAAGGCATCGCTGATGGACGGCACGTCCAAGGTGCCATTCCATCTCTCCGACCCGGAACATCCCGCGACGTCGTTCGGCCAGTACGGCGTGATCAGCGTGATCCCCAAGAGCACGCTCGCGCCCGAGCGTCGCTACACGGTCTCGATCGAAGCGACGTGGAAGGGCGTGAAGAAGACTTGGACGTGGAGCTTCACGACGCTCGCGCTACGCCGCATCGATGCGAAGGACGACGCCGCGATCGTGGCAGCGATCGGCGTGCCGAGCTTGGTGCGCGGCACCGTGTCGTACGGCGGAGAGATGACCACGTCGACGATGTTCCTCAAGATCGGCGCGAGCGAGTCCGGACGCTACGAGATGCTGTCCGTCGTCATCCCGATCGCGGTGTGGAAACAGATCGCGGGGACGGCGACGCCCGCGTCGTTCAAGGGCAAGACGATCGAAGTGCAGGCGTCGCCGCAGCTCGTGAAAGCGAAGTACATGAACCTCACGATCAGCGAGCCCACGCAGCTTCGCGTACTCGCGCGCTAGCAGCGGTCGCGATCACAAGCGTTCGACGTGGATGCGATTGCGATACACGCCGGGCGCGTGGCCCACGCTATCGAAGCCGCGGCCGACGCCGGTGCCAGCGAGCGTGACGAATATCGTCGCCAACGACGACGGCGCATCGCCGACGAGCATGAATTCGATCGCGTTCTGCGGGACGTTCCACCCGGCCGTCGGCGAGAGCTCGGTGCTCGCCTGCGCCGAGAAGTCGTCGAACGTGATGCGCGCGATCGGGGTTTGTTCGTCGTACAGCGTGATCGCGAGGGCATCACTCGGCGCGAGGCGGCCGGTCGCGAGATCCGCGAACGGGCCCTTCTCCGCGTCCGACGCCTGGACGGCGTGGAACGTGCGATCCGCATCGACGTACGCGAACCGCGCCGGGCGTCCCGTCGGGTAGTCACTCGGCCTCACTTCCACGCGCACGTCGGGCGACGGCGAGAACGCGAGGAACAGCCGGTGGTGACCTTCGATCGAGATCACGCTGAACACGTTCAGGTGCGTGAGCACGGCGTGCGGCAGCTCGGTGAGCGCCTCGACATGGAGCGCACCGCGCTCGTCGATGTGTGACGTGATCGTCGATCGCTCGTCGACGGGACCGAGGCGATCCGCGGACGATGCGAGCGCGGTCCAACAGCCATCGGGCGAGCGACTGATGAACGTCAACACCGGATCGATCGCGATGCCCAGCGCGCCCGCGTTGAATGACACCGAGCGCTGCGTCGATGCAGACGGCGTGAACGCGACGTTCGCGGGATGCGTCGACGGGGGCGGCGCATCGTGCGCGATGGCGAGGAACGCACCGAGCGCCGCGCCGGGTAGCGCGAACACGAGGGCGCGCCGCCAGTGGGCGCGGTGCTCGAGCGCCCAGATCCCGAGGAGCACGCCACCGATGATCAGCGGTGCGAGCCAATAGCGCGCGAGCGTGATCGGGAACAGCACGCGCCCGGCGATCGCGGCCGCGAGATATGTCGCGGGCACCGCCGCGAATAGCGCAGGGCGCAGCCGCTTCGCCCACGGGACGAAGCAGAGGATCGCGAACGCGAGCAGCACGAACGGGACGACGCGATGCAGCCAGAATCGGGGGTGCGCGAGCGGGAATCCCGCCGGCATCATCCGCCACCAGATCGCTGCGCCGACTACGTGTGCGACGACGATCGCGGCCCAGAACACGCTCGACAGCCAGCCAGCACGCGGGACCGAATCGGACACCGAGTGCTCGTAGCGCGTCGCGGCGACCGCCGTGGGAAAAACTACCGTCTCTCGACGGTGAACGGGATAGACTGGTGCGATGCGGGCGATCGTCGCGATGCTGGCGTGCGTCGGCTGCGGCTTTCATCTCGAGCTCGGGGCGGCGAGCGGCGACGACGTGCGCGACGATGCAGCACCAGGCGATGGGAGCGACGACGCGATGCCGGATGCACCGGGCACGGTGGCTCGCAGCTGCACGCTGGCGCTGGGAAGCGATCACACGTGCGTGCTGCGCGCCGACGGCACGGTGTGGTGCTGGGGACAGAACGGGTTCGGCGAGCTCGGGCAGGGAATGGTGTCGTCGTATTCGGTCACCGCGCTGCAGGTGCAGCTCGGAGCCGCGGCGACGTCGTTCGCGTCGAAGTCGTATCACGCGTGCGCCGGTCTCTCGAACGGCACCGTGAAGTGCTGGGGCATCAACGATGCAAATCAGATCGGCGACGGCCTCGCGGGCAACCGATCGTCGCCCGCGACGGTCGTCGGGTTGACCGATGTCGCGCAGGTCGCCGTCGGTCGATCGCACAGCTGCGCGCGCAAGACCAACGGAGCGGTGACGTGTTGGGGATCGAACACGAGTGGACAGCTCGGCGATGGAACGTTCGTGTTCAAGACCACACCGACGACGACGGTGATGGGCCTCACCGCATCGCCGGTGACGTTGGCGCTGGCGTCGAGTCACGGATGCGCGTTGCTCCCCGGTGGTGTGGGGCAGTGCTGGGGCGCGAACTCGTTCCGGCAGCTCGGCGATGGCACCACCACGGATCGCTCGACGGCGACGACGATGCCGGTCTCGGACATCGCGCAGATCGCACCGAGTGGCTACTC
This sequence comes from Kofleriaceae bacterium, assembly GCA_044230415.1. Classification (GTDB taxonomy): domain Bacteria; phylum Myxococcota_A; class Polyangia; order Haliangiales; family Haliangiaceae; genus JABFXX01. Next base: position 105,930 of record JBGARE010000027.1, on the reverse strand, counting down.
CGTTCCGCCGTACACCGGCGGATCGACATGCGTGCTCACGACCGCCGATACCGTGTCGTGCTGGGGCTCGAACGACTTCGGTCAGCTCGGCAACGGCAACACGAGTACGACGACGACGAGCACACCCGTGCTGGTCGCGAATCTCACCAACGCTGCCGAGATCGTGTCCGGGCGCTATCACGTGTGCGTGCGCGAGCGAACGGGTACGGTCGCGTGTTGGGGGCGCAACGAGTACGGCCAGATCGGCGACGGTACGAACAACACGCGCACGTCCCCGTTCACCGTCCCGTTGCCGCGTCCGGCCGTCCACATCGGGGCAGGCGGCTACCACACGTGCGCGTTGCTCGACGACGATTCGCTGTACTGCTGGGGTGCGAATGGGGCCGGGCAGCTCGGCGATGGATCGACGACGTCGCGAACGGCGCCCGTGGCGTCGCAATCCGTGTGTCAGTAGCGCGAACACCGTTTTCGTGACGGCGAGCACTGCGAACCGCACGTCGCCCATCATCAGTGTTTGCCAGAGTCTGGCGGACAGGTTCGCTCCGAGTTGAGCGATTCTCGGGGGCATGCAACGCGCCCTCGCTCTCCTCGGCCTCACGCTCGCTGCCTGCGGAGACGACGCGCCGGCGAACCACGACGCGGCGCCGCCGGTCGACATGAAGCCGCCGATCGATGCCGACGAGGGCGTGGTGCCGCGTACCGAGCCAGGCCCGTGCCGCTACGACGTGCCCGCCTCGCTCGGATTGAATGAAGGCTCGGACTACTCGTGCGGCGATCTGATCGTCTACGAGGATCGCGACACGAAGGGCCGCACGATCAGAGTTCACTACGTGAAGTTCGAGAGCGCGTCTACATCGACGAACGCGACGATCTATCTCGACGGCGGTCCCGGTGGCGACGGTCAGAACATCCTGCTCTATGCAGGCGTGCTCGGTGCGCCGTTCCTGAACGGCCTACGCGTCGACGGCGACTTCTTGGTGATCAGCCAGCGCGGCACCGCGCGATCGATTCCGTATCTCGATTGCCAGACGTTTGCCTGCGAAGACTTCTCGACCGACTACGATCTGACCGCGTACAACACCGCCGCGAACGCAGACGACGTCGACGATCTGCGCGCCGCCCTCGGGTACGACAAGCTCAACGTCTATGGCATCTCGTACGGTTCGCGTCTCGGTCTCGAGGTGTTGCGCCGTCACGGCGATCACGTTCGCGCCGCGGTGATCGAGGGCCTCGTGCCCTCGCAGGTCGCGTGGCCCGCCGCGGTGCCGGCCTCGTTCTACAGCGCGCTCACCGGATTGAACGCGTCGTGCGCGGCCGCGGGCGCGTGCGGCACCACGTTCGGCAACCTCGTGACGAAGTTCTCGGCCGCGGTGGCGTCGCTCAACAACGAGCCGATCTCGATCACGATCCAAGGCACGCCGTTCGATCTCGATGGCTACACGTTCGCGTATGTCGCGTTCCGCGTCATGTACTCGAAGAGTGCGTACGCGTGGCTCCCGCTCGCGATCAATGATCTCGCCGCGCGCCGCATCGATCGCGTCGAGAACTACCTCGGATCCGCGCTGAGTAACCTCGAGGGCGGAGGCGGCGTCTCGCCGGGCCTGTACAACTCCGTCGTGTGCGGCGAGATCTTCAATCCGCCGGATGCGAACGCGCCGCAGGCGCTCAACGCCGGTGTCCCGGCAGACATCGTCGAGATGTTCGGCAGCTCCTGGTACAGCCTCGCCGATACCTGCGAGTCGTGGCCGCGCGGAAATCTCCAAGCCGCGCTCGCACAACCGGTGACCTCGTCGGTGCGGACGCTCGTGTCGAGCGGCCGCCTCGATCCGATCACGCCGCCGGGCTTCGGCGATATCGCGGCGGCCACGCTCTCGGACTCCGTCGTCGTGATCCACGAGAACTCGGGGCACGGCGCGACGCTGCAGACGGCGTGCGGCATGAAGAACCTGAACGAGTTCCTCGCCGATCCGGCGACCCCACACGACACGAGCTGCGCCGCCTCGATCACGACGAACTTCATCATCCCATCGTCACTGACCGCGACACCGTTCTCGTTCGCTCGCATGAAGGCGGAGCTGGGCTTCGCGCCGCCGTTGCCGCCGTCGATCTCCCGCCGTCTGCGTCGCTAGCGCGTTGTCTGCCATGGCCAGAGCAGCACGCGATCGTCCTGCTCTCGCGCATTTGTCGCGGTGTGCCGCATCCCATCGCCGGCGAGGTTCGTGGAGGGCAGCGTCCACTCCCACCACGTTCGATCGGCGCCGAGCTCGAGCAGCCGGGTTCCATCAGGCGTCAACGACAGCGCCATCGGGATCGGGTTCACGATCGGATGCACCCACCGCCGGCGCGAGGGTAGATCGATGACCTCGGTTCCGCTCGCCGACGGCACGAGCGCGCGCCCGGCCTTGCCCGTCGAGGTCAGCGTCGCCGACGAGAGGTGATGAAGGGTCACCGATCCGTCGGCCGCGATCGCCGCATACACCGTGCGCCGCGAGGCCAACACGATCAGCGCGCCGCCGCCACTCCAGTACATGCTGTCGATGGTGTCCTCGACCGTGCCGACGAGCGGCCCGGTCGTCGAGTCCCAGTGGAGCTGTTTGCCGTCTCCGACGAGCAACCGCCCGCGGATCGAGATCAACGCTCCGGTTTTGGGCAGCACGAACGGCGCTCGCTCGGTGACGCCCTGCGCGACATCGCCGCGCAAGATCTCGCCCCCGGCGAACACGCGGAACGTGGATCCGTCGGACACCAGGAGCGCGTCGTTCTTGCTCTTCAGCGTGGCGATCTCGCGACCCTCGGTCTCCTCGTCGCGAAACAGGTACAGCTTGTCGTCGGAGATGTAGATCGCTCCTCCATCGACGAGACGTGCTCGCGATGCCTTCGCGTGGAAGATCCGCATCCGCGCGATGTCGAACACGTAGATGGAGTCCGCATCGAACGGTCGGTTCGCGAACAGGACGCGCCCGGGCGAGACCTCCGTTACCTCGGCATACGGCTCGATGCTCTCGAGCGTCGCTTGCTTGCCGAGTGCGTAGAGCGTCCACAGGCCACGATCGCTGCGCCCCATGACATGCTCGTCCGAGACGAACTGCGCGATGTTCGCGGTGATGTCGGATCGCTCGCGCGGAAGGAGATAGCGCAGGTCGAGCACGATCAGCGACGAGTTGCTCGAGACAACGACGCGGGTCTGACCGGGGCGTGACGCGATCCGCGGGAAGACTAGCGCTTCGGGCAGTGGAATCTGGATGACGTGTACGCGATCGAAGTAGAGGAGCTCGTTCGACGACGAGGCGCCCGTGAACGCGAGCATTCCCGAGCCCGCTTCGGTCATTCCCGTCGACACGCCGCTGATCCGCGCGATCTGGATCGGCGGCTTGGCCACATCGAGCTCGCTGTAGACGTAGATCGCACCGGGGGTGCGCCCGACGAGAGTCTCGCCGCGATACTCGGGCCAGACGATGCCGGGGTTCGATCGCTCGTGGATCACACCCGTGGAGAGCTCGATCTCGAACAGCTGTTTTCCGTCGAGGAACGCCAGATGTCTCGAGCTCGACGCGGACATCCATGTCGCCGCGGCAGGACGCCGGAGGATCACGGTGCCCGCGGGATCGAACACGATCACCGCGCCGGCCGTCCTCGCCGCGAGCCACGATCCATCGCGCGGCATCACCATCGACAGCACCTTGTCGGTCCCGCTGATCACGGCCACCGCGCCGGTCCTCGGATCGAGCCAACCGGCGCTGTCGTCCGCTCCGATTACCCCGATGCGGGTTCCATCGGCCGACGCGACCGCGTCCTTCAACAGCGACGTGCCGAGTGGCGTGGTCTGCTTCGTCGTCGGGTCGAACAGTCTGGTGCCCGCAGATCCGTAGAGCAGCACGCCGCGCGCGATCCACATCGGATACTCGATCAGCTGATCGATCGTCCTCTCGGCGATCAACGCGCGGCGATCGAGATCCCAGATCTGGAGCTGTCCCGCGTGAGACAGCTGCATCAAACGCGCGCCGGTGGGATCGAGCTCGAGGATCGCGTTCGCCCCCGAGTTGCCGGCGAGTCCCCACGCGGCGCCCCCGTGGCTGACCGCGGTGGCGAAGATCGCGTCGGCATCTCCGGTCCGCGGTGAGGTCGGCGGCAGCTGATCGATCGCGGCGATCGCGGCGGTCGGATTCGTGGTCGCGATCGCGCGAGCGCGCGCGAGCAACTCCGCCTCGGCGTGTGCGTGCTCCTTCGCGCGCGCGATCTCGGCTTGCTGGGCGGACGCATCGGCACGTTCGCGCGCGGCGACGACGCGACGGATCGCGAGCGTCGACACCACCGCGACCGCGGTGATCGCGAGGGCCGCGACGGCGACGATCGCCCGATGGCGTTTGACCCAGCGCACGATCCGCTCGCGCACCGAGTAGTCGTGCGACGCGACGATCTGGCCGGTGAGGAACCGCGACAGCTCCTCGGCGAAGGAGATCGCGTCCGGAAAGCGGTCGCTCACCTCGAACGCGAGCGCGCGCTCGGTGATCGCGGCCAGCTCCGGCGGTACGCCGGCGATCACGCTCGCGATCGGTGGCACCGGGCGATGCGCGGCGTATGCGAGAAGATCATCGGGCGTCTTCGCGTGCGTCTCGTGTGGCATCTGGCGGGCGAGCAGGTAGTACAGCGTCGCGCCGAGCGCCCAGACGTCGGCGCTCGGCCCGACGTCGTCGCCGCGTGCTTGCTCGGGTGACATGAAGCCCGGCGTTCCGGACACCGTGCCGATGCGCGTGCGCAACGAGTCGCTGGCCAGCGGCGGCAGATCGTCGTCGGGATCGGTCTCGCCGATCACCTTCGCGATGCCCCAATCGATCACCACGGTCTCGCCGAGCTCTCCGACGAGGATGTTGTTGGGTTTGATGTCGCGATGGAGAACGCCACGCTTGTGCGCATGCGCGATCGCCTGCGCGCACGCGAGAACGTGCGGGACCAAGGCGAGTCTCTCGTCGAGCGAGTTCGCGGCGGTGATCATTCCCGACAGCGGACGGCCGGTCACGCGGCGCATCACGTAGAACGGCGCGGCGGGATCCGTACCCGCGTCGTAGACCGGGACGATCGATGGATGTTCGAGGCGCGCGGTGATCCGTGTCTCTCGCGCGAATCGCCGCAGCGTCTCGGGATCGCTGGTCAGCGCTTCTTTGACCGCGACGGTGCGCGCGAGCAGCGTGTCCGTCGCCTCGATGACGCGGCCCATGCCGCCGCGCGCGATCTCTGCACCGCCGACGTAGCGTGACGAGGTCGCCGGTGGAGCGCCCTCGCTCGCCTCGCCACGCCCCTTCGAGTCGCGAGAGCTCGGCCGCTCCGGAATCGTCGGCTTCCAGTCATCCCCTGACACGCAGGTCCAGCGTACACCGGAGCCCGCGTATTCGATGGATCACGCCGAACGGCGGCGCATGGTGACTGTCACGGTCTGCATGTCGACGACGTCTGCCTCGATGATCCGGTCGCCCTTGCGCCAGGTCCACGTCGAGTCGTGCACCGACGGTCGCCCCCAGTGCGCTTTCAAGCTGTCCTCGATCGACGCGTCGTCCGACGTGCGGACCCTCATCGACAGCTCGCTGACCCGACCGCGATCGGCGGTGATCGTCATGCCGAGTTGCTCCGGCGTGACGTACTCGTAGTCCCACGTGTCCTGGCGATACGGAACCTCGAGGACAAACACTCCACCCGCGAGCGACCGCCAGCGATCGCCGGCCGTGCGCGCGAGCTTCGCCGTGTCGAGGCCGAGCGTGGCGTCCGCGCGCTCCAGCAACTCTTCCGTCGTGAGCGCGCGCTCCCAGCGAAACACCACGCGGTTGAGATCGACGCGCGCGCGCAAGTACGTGCCGTCATCGTGCGTGATCGCCCAGTGGTTGATCCAAGTGGGGTCGCCGCCCGTGCAGCCGCCCCCACGATGGGGACGACGAGCGCGCAGCGCGAGTACTTCGGCGCCCTCGTAGCCGCAGCATCCGCCGTAGGTCACGTCGAAGCGGATCGCGACGAGCTGATCGTCGTCGACCTCGAGATCGATCTTCACGCGGTTCGCGCGCGCGAACTCTTCGATGCGTGCTCGCTCCTCGGGGCTCGGTGCCAATCCGCCGAGCATCACGTTCGCGAACAGCGGTCCGAGCGTGCCCTCCGGGCCGACGATCTGCGCCGCGGCTTCCTTCGATAGCCACGGGACCTCTGCGGCGCGAGTGGGCGCGGGAGGCCGCGGCTTCTCGCGATCCCGCGCACCCCAGGCAACGGCGAGCACGGACGCGGTGACCATCGCTCCCAGCAGGACCTTCGCGCTCACAGTGGAGTAGACACCTGGGCGCGAGCGTTTGTTGCAGCCGCGAACTGCTCGGAATCGCTTACCGACGGCGATTGAGCCAGATCGACAAGCCGAGGTGCGCGCCGAACATCGCACCGACGAGGATGCCCACGACGCAGCCGACCGCGACCGGGCCGTGCGCCATGATCGCGTAGCGCGCTGTCCAGAACACGCCGTTCGCGAACAACGCGGGCGCGACCACGAGTGCGAGCGCGATCGCGGCAGCACCGACGATCACCGCCGCCAGGATCACGCGCGCGGCGGCCGGCAGCAGATCAGCCACCGAGCCCGCGCCGGCACCACGCCGCGCGTCGACGGCGAGCACGGTGGCGAGCGATGCACACGCCGCGATCAACATCGCGCCCGATTCGATCGTGCCGACGTACGGTCCGCGATACGCGCCGAACACCGAGACGGCAAAGACACCCGCGAGGATCGATGCGAGCGCACCACCGACGAGGCCTGCGGTGATCGGATTCGCGACGAGGCGAGCGATGCCGGTCGCTCGATCGAACGCGGTGATCAGCCGCTGCACGCAACCGCCGAGCGCGGCGCCGGTGAAGATGCCGAGCAGCGCGCTGATCGCGGCGATGCGCATCCATGGCAACGGCAGATGATGGTTCGCGGCGTAGTACCAGCCGAACAAGATCAGGCTGGGGCCGATGCCGCAGATCGCTCCGAGACGCGCGGCGCGTGCCGCTTGCTTCCATCCGGTCATCGGTCGGTGCTAGCACGCACGATCTGGCCGCGCCCGAACTGGAAGCCGAGCACCGATGAGGCGTTCGCGTCTGCTGGCGATTTGTGTGGTGCCCCCGGTGGTGGCGCCTCATCTCCCCCGACAACTGCCCGCAATGATGGCGATGTTGGCGGTCCGGCCTTTGCCATCCCGATAGCATCTGCCGCCGTCGCGACGGTGCGTCTCCCGCCTACGTCCGATCCGACGTGAACAAATCTGCGCGTGCAGTTCTCGGACTGACCCTGCTCTTCGCCGCGTGTAGCGACGACGAGTCCGCCCTCGAGGTGAAGCCTCTCTACGACCCGACGACCGGACATGTCGTCGTCGAGCTCTCGCGCGAGCTCGCATCGGACGAGGTGATCTACGCGCGTGCGCGCCGCGGTCGCTTCGACACGCTCGACTGCGCGGAGCTCGTGGACTCGACCGAATCGATCGAAGCGAACGGCGAGACGGTCACCGGACCGCTCGTCGATCCCGCGCTGACGAAGTCGTTCTATGGACCCGAGTGGGGCAACGAGCCGACGCCCGAGATGCTCGCGTCGCTCGCGAACGGCACCGACTCGATCATCGATGTCTGCGTGATGCGCGGTGACACCGAGGTCATCCGCGTGGAGCGCGATCTGTTCAAGGCGTGGGACGACGCGCGCGCGATCGGCATCGGCGGCAAGGCCGACAACGTCGCGAGCGGCGAGGTCACGATCAACACGCCGCAGGTGTACGGCGTGCGCTGCGTGGACGAGCTCGGCGAGATTCCGTTCTTCACCAAGCAAGCCGACGGCACGTACTCCACGTACAACTGCCTCGACTCGACCCCGATCCCGGTGACGGTCACGCGGCCCGGCGGCATCGACACGCCGCAGACGGGAACCGTCCCGCAGTGCGACAACCCGCAGTACATCTACTCGCTGTGCGAGGCGGGCCCGCGCGTCGCGAGCCGCACGAACGAGCAGGGCACGCGATGGGTGTTGCTGTGCCGCAAGAGCATCGGCGGCTACTCGTCGGACCAGTACAACGACATCGCGATGATCGGATCCAATCCGTTCACCGGAAAGGCGTGCTTCTTCCAGAACGCGCTGTACTCGAAGACCGACGGTGGCCACGTGCCGCATCCCGCAGATCCCGTGAAGTCGACGAATCTATGGAGCGGCGTGCACGGCGGTATCGGCAACGGGATCGAGTGCTCGCGCTGCCACGACGCGGACGCGTTCGTTCACACGCCGTGGATCGATGGCGCGCTCGACGCGCAGGGTCGACCGGTGGTGCCGAAGATGGGCGTCGATCCGGATCTGCAGCTCGGCGCGAACGACACGCCGTATCACCTCGTGAATCGCCTCGGCCAGCACTGGACGATGGAGAAGCAGCTCGTGTCGCCGCAGGCGAACGCGTGTCTGCGCTGTCACCGCATGGGTGGCGGACGCTGGACGCAGCAGTGGATCTCGCGCCTCGAGGGCACGGACTCGTCGTGGGCCGGCATCACCACCGCCACGTTCAACGAGCCGGCGCACCGCTTCTGGATGCCGCCCGACATGGCGTTCCCGACGCAGGCGAGCTGGGATTCTTCGCAGGCAAAGCTCGCGCTCGACTTCATCCAGAGCTGCGGCGCGAACCCGACGAACCCCGCGTGCATCTGGCAGGACATCCCCGAGACCGTCGGTGGTGACAACCCGAGCGGCAACCTGCGCAACCCGGTCGCGGGCACCGACGACGAGATCGCGAATCAAGCGACGACGATCCTCGGCATGAACCGCACCGCGCAGTCGCAGATCTGCGCCGAGTGTCACGCTCCGAACCAGACCACGCTCAACACGTGGCAAGAGAAGACCGACGCGGCGCTCGGCACGTGCCTCATGGCCACGTCGGGCAGCGCGCACCACGAAGAGACGTTCGCGGATCAACACGTCGCGCAGGGCGAGCTCAAGACGTTCGGTCCGTTCGAAGTCGCCGCCGGCAAGTCGATCGAAGTCCACATGACCGGCACCGGCGACGCGGACCTTCACGTCAAGCGCGGTTCGATCGTGTCGACGAGCAACTACGATTGCCGTCCGTACACCGGCACGGCGAACGAGGACTGCACGTCGGCGCAATTCAACGCGACGGGCCCGGCGAAGTTCTGGGTTGGCATTCACGGCTACGCCGAAGCGACCGCCACGGTTCGCGTCATCTATGACTCGCCGGGAACGATGGCGCTTCCGGCCAAGGACATCGTCGACTGCATGCGCATCGAGCCCGGTCACGCGGACTCGCCGTTCGGTCCGAGCAAGGTCGGCATCTACGCCGCGGCCGCGCACCTCGGTTGGTTCCAGGACACGTTCCGCGCCGCGTATCCGGCCACGGATCCGGGAAACACCGAGGACACGTGGGCGCTCGAGTACGGCAAGTTCAAGAGCCGCAGTCAGATGCCGAAGGGCAACCACCCGCGCCTGACGCAAGCGGAGTTCGATGTCGTCGCCGAGTGGTTCGCGCGCGGCCTGCCGAAGCTCACGACGTACATCGCGCCCGACACGGGACCGACCTCGTGCACGACGACGATCTCTCCGTCGGTGTCCGCGCACGCGACGCAGATGGCGACGCAGGGCTGGACCGCCGCGAATCGCACCGCCGGCATCAACATGTACGGCTGCAACGGATCGAGTGATCCGCGCACGTGTCTCACGACGCTGCCGAATGCGAACAGCACCGCGTACGGCGCGAACTGGTCGACGCGCGGGACGATCCGAATCCTGCGCACGCTCGCCTTCAACACGGTGTTCTGGATGCGCAGCTCGGCCGATGGGCGCTTCGTCGCGAACGGCGCGTCGGGCGGCAGCGGCGCGGTGATCAGCGATCTCCTCGTCAACAAGGACATTCGCGTCAGCGCCGCGTACGACCCGGGCTTCTTCCCCGACAACAAGGGCTGGGTGTTCCAGGGCACGCCGATCGGCGCGGGCTTCTGCACGCAAGCGCTGCTCACGTCGGATCCGGATCAGATCAACTTCAGCGAGCCGCAGTGCTCCACCGTCGACGGTGTCAGCCTGTACCAGCACCTCGGCAGCGCGCTCGGCGGCGGCGACTACTTCGTCGTGAACAGCCAGTTCACGAGTGACTTCCCGGGCGGCGGGGTCAATCGCGATCCGTACACCGGCTTCGGCGCGCAGGCGCAGATCAAGCTCACGCCGATGATGTTCAACGGACAGCGCTACGTCGGGAAGCCGTCGGTGTCGTTCACCGCGCCGGCGGAGGGTGACAGCGTGCTGTCGCCGTCGACGAAGCTCGTCGTCAGCCGCTTCGGCAGCGACGGCAACCAGCTCGGCTTCGTGCTGCGCAAGGTCAACGCGACGCCGAACGCCGCGTCGTACGACGTCACCGCGCCGGAGATCGGTCGCTACTGCGTGCAGGGTGGCAAGCCGGCCATCTCGTTCGACGAGCGCTTCATGGTGTTCCACCACTACGTGGGCCCCGGCGACTACGCGGACCTCGGCTTCACCTCTGCGGCCGATCCGACGTTCCAGAGCATGCTGTCGAAGGGCACCGCGAACATCGTGCTCGTCGATCTCGTGACCGGCGTGTCGACGCGGATCACGAACATGCACCCGGGCCAGTACGCGCTGTACCCGCACTTCCGCTCGGATGGCTGGATCTACTTCCTCGCTCGTGACCTCGACACCGGCAACGAGTACGTCGCCGCGAGCGACGCCGCGCTGCAGACCACCGGGCCCGTGCAACCCTCGACGGTCACGATCGATCCGGCGACGGCCTCGATCTCCGCCGGTGCGAGCGTGCAGCTGTCCGTGACGCTCGATGCGGTCGCGCCCGCCGGTGGCACCACGGTGTCGCTCGCGGTGATCCCGTCGACGGCCGGCAGCGTGCCCGCGTCGGTCACCGTCCCCGCGGGTCAGAGCAGCGCGACGTTCACGTTCGTCGACTCCGCGCCGTCGGGCACGGTGTCGGTGCGCGCGACGATGGGCTCCTCGACGTCGACCGCGACGATCTCCATCGCGAGCGCGGTGCAAGGTCACCTCGTGATCAACGAGGTCGACTACGACATGCCGTCGGCGGACAACGCGGAGCTGATCGAGATCTACAACCCGTCGTCGTCGCCGGTGTCCCTGGCCGGCAAGCAGCTGCTGCTCGTCAACGGCGCGAACGGCGCGATCTACTCGACGATCAACCTCACGGGCACGATCGCGGCGAACGGGTACCTCGTGATCGCGGGCCCGAACGTCGCGGTCTCCGCACCCGCCGTGAAGTTCGATCCGGGGTGGACGTCGGACCGGATCCAGAACGGTGCGCCCGATGGCATCGCGCTGATCGACAACACCGCGCACACGCTGATCGACGCGCTGTCGTACGAAGGCTCGATGACCGCCATCAACGTGCCGGGCTTCGCGTCCCCGATCTCGCTCGTCGAGGGTACGGTCCTCACGACCTCGGACACCGCGAGCGCGGGCTCGCTGTGCCGCCGCGCGAACCAGGACACGAACAACGCGTCCGCGGACTGGAAGCTGTGCACGTCGCCGTCGCCGGGCGTGGGCAACACGCCGTAGACTGAGGGCATGAAGTTCTGCGCCTTCGTGCTCGTCGCGTTGCTCGGTTGCTCGAAGGACACGCCATCGCCCGAGGCGAAAGCAGCGGCGCGCCCGTCGGTCGATGATCCGATGGGCTTCTGTACGCGCGCGCGGTTCGTGCTCGTGCGGCGCAAGAGCTGCTTCGCCGAGGACACGTCGATCAAGATGGCGCTCGACGAGCTGATGAAGCTCGAGGCGTCCGCACCGACGGACAAAGCAGCGCGTCGCAAGGTCGCCGCGAAGTGCGCCGTGCAGCTCGATGGTCTGATGCGCGTCGAGCAGCCGCACGATTGCCCGCTCGACGCCACGGACTCCGAACGCGCCGAGCTGACCGCGTTCCTCGACGCGTGGTACGGCGAGCGCACGCCGGCGCCCGCGACCGGCGATGCCGACGCGGACGCGGCGCTGAAGGAGCTCGCCACCAAGCGCGACGCCGCCTGCGCGTGCAAGGACACCGCCTGCGCTCGCGAGATCGCGACGTCACTCGAGAAATACTCGGTGCCGGCGGGCTCGCCACCCGCCGCGGCCGACGCCGCCGCGCAGATGATCGAGGAAGTCGGACGCTGCAAACAGAAGCTCGCGTTCGCGCCGGCGAAGTAACTCGATGCTCTCGATGTGGTTCATCGTGGTGGTGATCGGCGTGGTCGCCGCGATCGCCGCGCCGTTCAAGCTTCGCGCGACACTGCGCGGTCGCTTGCGCGCAGGAACCCGCACGATCGAGCACGGCGCGCTCGTGACCGTCGTCGGCACGATTCGCGAGACCCCGACGCTCGTGGACTCTCCGATCTCGACGAAGCAAGGCGTCGTGATCTACGCGCAGGCCGAGCTGCCCGAGATGGGGCCCGATGGTCCCGTGATCATGAAGACGCAGCGCATGGTGCCGTTCGAGCTCGACACGATGCACGGCGTGATCCTCGTCGACGGCACGGCCGCAGACATCCTGATGAAACCGACCGCCATCGCGAAGCGTGTACCGGAGCTCGAGCGTTCATTTGTCGTCGCGCACGGTCGCGGCGAGGAAATCGCAAGGGTGGCCACGTTTCGCGAGCTCGTCCTCGGGCCCGGTGCGCGGATCACGGTGCACGGCGTCGCGATGATCGAGGACGAGATCGATGCCGAGCGTGGCTATCGCGATGCAGCGCCGACGAGGACCCGCATCGTCGCGCCCGAGACGTACCCGATCACGATCGGCGAGTGGACGGATCGCTACTAGCGTCCCGTTCGGCCAGGCCGCGCAGTAGAGTGGCGAGGTGCACGTCGCTATCACGGGAGCATCGTCGGGAATCGGGGCCGCCTTGGCGCGCGAGCTGGGACGCGCGGGACACTCGCTGACATTGGTCGCGCGCAGGCGCGGCCTGCTCGACGCGCTCGCGACGGAGATCGCGGGGACTGCGCGGATTCGCGTCGTCGAGCACGACCTGTCCGTGCCCGATCGTGCGACGGCGTGGATCGCGCCCGCCGAGGCGGAGCTCGGACCGATCGACGTGCTCGTGAACAACGCGGGGATCGAGAACACCGGGCCGAGCGCCGATGCGGATCCGGCGGAGGTGCGAAAGCTCCTCGATCTGAACCTCGTGACGCCGCTGCTCGTCACGCGCGCTCTGCTGCCGCAGATGATCGCGCGCAAAGCCGGGATGATCGTGAATGTCACCTCGGTGGCCGCGCTCGTGTCCGTGCCGATGCAGGCGTACTACGGCGCCTCGAAGGCCGGGCTCGCGATGTTCTCGGAGACGCTGCGCGGCGAGCTCGCGGGCACGGGCGTGCAGGTGCTCACGGTGTATCCAGGGCCGATCGCGACGGCGATGGGCGACTCCGCCGCGGCGAAGTTCGGCGGGCGCGACAAACTTCCGTCGGTGCCGGAAGGGAAGCCCGAGGAGCTCGCGGGGCTGATCGCGAGGGCGATGCAGCGCAATACGCCGCGCGTGATCTACCCGATCAGCTACACGGCGAGCCGCTGGTTCGGTCCCGTGGCGAGGGCGCTCGTGAATCGCTTCGCGCCGCGCCGCCCGCTGCGCTAGCCGCTACCCCGTCGCTCGCCGACGAGCCGCCGATGCCGAGCTACGGTGTGCGTCTGTGCGTGCACTCGCTCTGCTCGTCGTGATCGCGGGATGTACCGACGAGGGCGGATCGTTCGGCACACCGATGACCGTGGGTCCCGCGGAGTCGCTGCTCGTTCCGAACAATCCATACGCGTGCAACGACGGATTCCCCGTGCAGATCAACGCGTCGTTCCCGCAGCCGTTCACGGGGCAGGGCGCCGGCTCGTGCACGATCGTGACGTACTCCAACGTGCAGCCGACCGCGGCCGGGAAGATCGTGTCCGCGCGACTCGGCGTGGGCCCGACGACCGGACCGATGAGGTTCGTCGTGCTGCGTATCCTGGCCGAGCAATCGGCCGGCAACGCGTGCTGCTCCGCCGAGCGGTTCAGCGAGCCGTTCACGCCCGGTGCGAACGGCATCTCGACGATCCCGCTCGACCTGACGATCGAGCGCGGTGTCGACGAAGAGACCGGCATCATCTTCAACGATTGGATCGGGATCGAAGTGCTCGCGCCGAACGTGCCGCTTCCGGGCGTGTGGACGAACAACGGCGGAGCGGACATCACGCTGCCGGACTATCTGTGGTTGCCGGCGCTGTCGGCGCGCGGAATGCCGACGCCGACGCAGAACCTGCGTTCGGAAGGCAGCTACAGCGGCTTCGTGCCCACGTTCAACATCAGCTTCGCGTCGGCGCAGTAACCGCGAGCGTCTCCGCGACGACGGTGCGCAGCCACTTCTTCACGGGATCACGATGCGTGAGCGCGTGCCACAGCATGCGGATCTCGATCTTCCGCGGCGCGGGGCTGTCGAGGATCTGGATCGGGAAGTGCTCGCGATAGTGCTCGAGCAAACGTCGCGGCGCGGGCAGCACTAGATCCGTGCGCGCGATCGTCCACGCCATGCCGTCTTGAAGTCACCTTGCAGCGTGATCAGCGCCGGTCCGCGGCGCGAAACCGCTCGAGGGTCAGCGGGCCTTTGGCCAGTGGATGACCCTTGCGGCATCCGACCGCGATCACGTCCTCGAACAGCTTGGTCTGGAAGAACCCCTCGGGCAGATCGCGATAGAAGCCCGCGCACGCGCCAGAACCCGCAGTCGGCGCGCGCTGGCGGCGAAGATCGTCGAAGCGGCGAAGGCGCTCTACTGAGTTCTACGGGCCGTGCGGATCGGCGAGGTCTGCGCCGGTCGAGCGGGCGCGCGCAGCGCCGTATGTCGCGGTGATCGTCGCGAGCACGAGCCACACGAGTCCCGCGCCGATGTTGACGAGCGACTCGCCGACACCGATCACCACCGTCATGCCGAGGTCCGGACCGAGGTCCGGCGTGACGTGCGTGCACGTATTGATGACGCCGGTGACGAAGCCGAGCGTGCTCGTCAGGACGACGAGCACTCCGAGGAACCGCACGACGCGTAGGCGCGCGGGGTCGGGGTGGCGCGCGAACTGGAGCGCCGAGTACATGAGGATGAGACCGGCGACGAGCGTCGGGTACATGCCCCAGCCACCGAGATGAAATGCGTCGAGCATACGAGTCCTTTCGTTGTGTCCCAGCCAGACATCGAATCCTCTCGCTGGGTTGCAGCCTGCTACGGCTGTGTCCCAGCGACACGTCGGATCGTCGCACGACGTCACGAGCATGTCCGCGACGTTGGTGCTGCCCTGCGACCCGACGATTTCAGGGTCGCATGCACGTCGAGTGAACCGGCCGCGCACGACCGTGTGAAGCGTGGGGGCATCGATGCGGTCGTGGCACCTCAGGCGATTCGCGTCGCCGCCCCGCGATCGCGCGTTCATCGTGCATCGTTCGCGCATCGCTCTGCACAGCGCGGGATCACGCGTGCGCCCGGCATGCAGCGACTGACTGGATCTGTCGCGGGCCCGTCGCTTGCTCGACGCACGCACATGACCAAGTCGATCGCATCGTTCGCACTCGGACTGCTCGCGATCCCCGCGTGCGTCGCGTCTTCTCCCGACGACGTTGCTTCCGTCGAGCAAGGCATCGTCGGCGGACAGTCGGCGAACCCGATGGACTATCCCTCCGTCGTCGCGCTCGAAGAGACGCCCGGCAACTGGTTCTGCACCGGAACGCTGATCGCACCTGATTGGGTGATGACCGCAGCGCACTGCGTGGCCGATGGACCTGCAACTGGATTGCATGTGCGCTTCGACGATCCCGACGTCAACGACGCGGCCGGTGGCATCGTCGTCGCGATCAGCGAGGTCCACGCGCACCCCGACTTCGATTGGAAGGCATGGGACAACGACATCGCGCTCCTCCGTCTCGCGACACCCGTCACCGATCGCGCGCCGACGCCGATCCACCGCGACGTGCTCCCCGCTGCAACGGCGGTGATCGATGTCGGCTACGGCGTCGCGGACAACAACGACGGCGGCGGCGGACTGCTCCGCTCCGTCGACAAGGTCACCGCGGACTGCGCGGGCGCGAACGATCCCACCGTCTCGGGCGATGTCCTCATCTGTATGGATGCGAGCGATGGCCGCGGCAGCTGCTTCGGCGACAGCGGCGGGCCGACCTTCGCGCGCATCAACGGCAACCTCGTCGTCGCGGGCGTCACGTCCGGCGGCACCGGCGATCTGTGCGGCGCGGGTTGGGATCTGTACACCTCGGTGTTCGCGGAGCTCGCGTTCGTCGATACGACGATGAGCGCGCCGCCCACGGATCCGGGGACCGGCAATCCCGATCCGATGAACCCCGACCCGGGCACGCCCGGCGGTGACGACGGCTCCGGCGATGACGATGGCGGCTGCAGCACCGGCCGCACGCACGGCACGAGCACGCTGCTCCTCGTCGCGTTCGCGGGTCTACTCGCCCGCCGTCGCCGTCGTTAGCGTATCCGGCGCCGCGTCGCGCTCGGTCTGCACCTCGCGCCACCACGGCACCGGGCCATCGATGCTCGCGGGCACGAACGGGGCGCCGAGCCGCGGCGTGATCACGCGTGCGCTGCGCTCGGCCGCGAGCGCGAACAGCTTCTCCGCCGGCTCGGCCCACGGATGGAGTCCGAGATCGAACGTGCTCCAGTGCACCGGCAACATCGTGCCGCCGCCGAGCATCTCGAACGCGGTCAGCGCGTTCTCGGGGCCGAGGTGGATCGAGCCCCACGCCGGATGCCAGGCACCGATCTCGAGCATCGTCAGATCGAACGGACCGAGCCGCGCGCCGATCTCGCGCATCTCCTCGGTCAGGCCGGTGTCACCCGAGAAGAACACCTTGTGCCGCTCGGTGCGAATGCGCCACGACGACCACAGCGTCGTGTTACGTCCGCCACCCAACCGCCCAGAGAAGTGCTGCGCGGGCGCGGCGGTGAACTCCACCGGACCCACCGTGTGGCTCTCCCACCAATCGAGCTCGGTGATCTGCGCGGCGGGGATCCCGAACTTCTCGAGGTGCGCGCCGACGCCCAAGCTCGTCACGAACGGAACACCGCGCTTCGCGAGCTCGATCACCGTCGCTTTGCACAAGTGATCGTAGTGGTCGTGGCTCACGAGCACGGCATCGAGCTGGGGAAGTTGGGCGACCGTCGTCGGTGGCGCGTGGAACCGCTTGGGTCCCGCGAACGACACCGGCCCCAGTCGATCGCCGAACACGGGATCCGTGATCACGCGTGCGCCGTCCATCTCGAGAAGCATCGTCGAGTGGCCGAGCCAGGTGACGCGTAGACCGCGCCCGACCTCGCGAGTCCACTCGTCGTGCGGGCTCTCGACGGGAATCATGCCCGGCGGTTTGCGCTTGCGTCCGCCGAACAGGAACTCGCGCATGATCGGCAGCGATCCGCCCTCGATGCGCGCCGTGATCTGCGCCGTGTTGCGAAAGGTCCCCTCGCGATACTGCTTCGACGCACGTGCGCGCTCCAACCGAAGACCGCCGAGTCGCATGCTTCACCGTAGCCCGGATCCGCACGGCTCGCATCGTGTCGGAATTCCGTGCACGGTCATCGCGCGATCGTTCTCGGCAACGGCGGCGGCCCGCCTCGCAGCGCATCCCCCGCGCGAAGCGTTCCCCACACGGGCACGAGGCTCGCGTCGCCGAGCCGCGCCGCGATCACGCGACTGACGCCGGGGACGAACGGCGCGAGCTCGCCGGCCGCGAAGCGCGCTGCTTCGAGGGGTGCATAGAGCGCCGACAGCGCGGCCTCGCGATCCGTTCGCGCGAGCTTCCACGGCGCGACCGTTTCGAGGTAGCGATTCGCGGCGTCGAGCAACTCGACGATCGCGCTCGCGGCCTCGTCGGGCAGGAACGCGGCGAGCGCGACGTCCACACGCGCAGGCAGCGCCTCGGCGATCGCGCGCAACGCGAGGCTTTCGGCTGTGTCGCGCGAGACGGGCACCACGATGGACGCAGCGCGTATCTCGCCGCCAGCGCCGGCGCGATCCGATGCCCCGAGCTGTTCGACGAGGGCCAGCGTGCGCTGCACGAGGTTGCCGAGCCGATCGGCGAGGTCCCGATCGTAGGCGGCCCCGATCGTCTCGCGCGGGACATCGCTATCGACACGCGTGCGGCAATGGCGCGCGAAGAACCAGCGCAGCGGATCGATGCCCCAGCGATCGACGACGGGTGGCACCGGCGCCGGGTTGTTCGACTTGCTGATCTTCCTCCCGTCGACGGTGAGATAGCCGTGCGCCGCGATCGTCGTCGGCAATGGGAGCTCGGCGGACAGCAGGAACGCGAGCCAGTAGACCGCGTGAAACCGCGAGATGCCTTTGCCGATCACGTGCGTGCGCGTGCCGAAATCGGGCGCATCGCGCCAGAACCGATCGAACAGCGCGCGATCACCGGCGACGTCGAGCGCCGAGATGTAGTTCGTCAGCGCGTCGAACCACACGTAGATCACCTGCGATGGATCGTCGGGCACGGGGATGCCCCAGCCATTGGCGCGCGTGGCATCGCGCGAGACCGAGATGTCGCGTATGTCACCGGCGAGGAACGCGAGCGTCTCGGCGCGCGCACTCTCGGACAAGATGCGCACCGCGTTGGACTCGATCAGCGCGCGGACCTCGTCGCGATAGCGCGACAACCGGAAGAACCAGTTGGTCTCGTGGACCGGCTCGGGCTCTAGGTCGTGCTCCGTGCAGTAGTCCTCGTCGGTGAACGCCTCGCAGCCGGGACAATAGCGACCGCTATAGGTCCGCGTGTACAGATCGCCGCGTGCCGCGCAGGTTCGCCAGAGCTGCTCGACCGCGGGGCGATGTCGCGGATCCGTCGACGTCGCGATGAAGTCGTCGGGCGATAGATCGAGCAGCGGCGCGAGGGCGCGGAACGCCGCCGAGTTGCGCGCGACGAGCTCGCGTGTCGGCACGCCCGCTTTGATCGCGGCGGTGACGTTCTTGAGGCTGTTGTCGTCGGTGCCGGTGAGGAAATGCACCGCATCGCCTCGTCGCCGGCGATGGCGCGCGAGGATGTCGGCGAGAACGAGCTCGTAGGCGAAGCCGAGGTGCGGCTCCGCGTTCACGAACGGGATCGCGGTGGTGATCAGGCTCGTCGAAGCGGTCGAAGTGGTCGAAGCGGTCGAAGTGGTCGAAGCGGTCGAAGCGGTCGAAGTGGTCGAAGTGGTCGTGGTCATGGCAGTCCTCCTGGATCGGAGGCCGCCCTCGACGACGACGCTGCGCGGAGCTCGCGCGACTGCCACGAGGGCAGCCGCCGACCGCGATGGTGTTACGCGTGCACGCAGATGCCCGATGTTCTCGACGAGAACATGAGCATTCGCATGGCCAACGCGCGGTTCATGTCGATCACAGTAGCGTCGCGAATCGATCGCGCCAAGACATTTCACGCGCCGCGCGTGGACGGCTTCGCCTTCGCCGTTGGCTTCGCAGGCTTCGTAGGCTTCGCAGGCTTCGTAGGCTTCGCAGGTTTCGCAGGCTTCACAGCCTTCGCCTTTGGCTTCGCAGGCTTCGCCGTGCGCGACGGTTCGACCTTGCGGACCTTCAGCAGAGCGATGCGCTCCCCGGCGGCGCTACAGCGGATCAACTCGGCGAGTCGCTTGTCGCGCGTGGCATCTTGCTTCGCGCTGATCACCCAGTGCGTCGCGGTGCGCTGGTAGTAGGGCGCCTGCGCGGTGAACCACGCGTGCGCCTTCGCGTTGGCCGCGAGCTGCGCGGCTTGCGCGGGCGTGAACGTCGCAGCCTCGTCGCGCTCGAACGAATAGATGCCGGTCTTCGCATCGGTGCGCTTCGCGTACGCGGCCTCGCCGGCAGGCCACATCTTGCCCGCCGTGCGCAGCGCCTCGACCTTCGCGACGTTGACCTTGCTCCAGATGCTCGTCGGTCGACGCGGCGTGAATCGGATCGCCCAGGAGGTCTCGCCGAGGCTCTTGGATCGGCCATCGATCCATCCAAAGCACAGCGCTTCGTCGACGGCCTCCGGCCACGTGATGCTGGGCTTGCCACTCGCCTTCTTGTGCAGCCCGACCAGCAGCTCGGACTTCGTGGCGTGGTTCGCTTCGAGCCACGACCGGAACGCGGCGGGCGTCGCGAAGAACGTCGGCTTCACGGCGCGCAGTGTAGCCGCACAACAGTCCGTTTCAGGGTTACGGATTGCGACGCACGCAGGACGGCGGTACTCCGCAGCATGACCAAGACCCTCATCGTCGCCGGCTTCGGCCCGGGTATCTCCAGCGCCGTCGCCGAGCGCTTCGGCAAGGAAGGCTTCGCGGTCGCCCTCGTCGCACGTAACGCCGAGCGCCTCGCCGCAGGCGTCGCGACGCTCGCCGCCAAGGGAATCCGCGCCATCGCCATCCCGGCCGATCTGTCCAAGCCCGACGCCGTTCGCGGGATGATCGAGAAGGCCCGCGAGCTCGGACCGATCAGCGCGATCCACTGGAACGCGTACGGTAGCGGCGGTGGTGATGCGCTGGCGGACGAGTCTGGACTCCGCAATCAACTCGACATCGCGATCCTCGGGCTCACGGTCGCGATCGCGGCCGCGCGCGCGGATCTGAAGGCGCAGCACGGTGCGGTGCTCGCCACCAACGGTGGGTTCGGGCTCCCGATCGACGAGATCGACGCGGCGGGCGTGAACTACAACGCGATGGGGCTCTCGATCGCGAATGCGGCGAAGCACAAGCTCGTGCGGCTGCTCGTCAAGAAGCTCGCCCCCGATGGAATCTTCGTCGGTGAGGTGATGGTCACCGGGTCCGTGAAGGGCACCGCGTTCGATCAGGGCCAGGCCACGCTCGAGGCGGGGGCGATCGCGAACGCGTTCTGGGATCTCTACCAGGCACGCACCACGAACTTCACGAAGATCTAGCGCCTCGTCGGCCGCGCGGTAGTGATACCAACCTCGCGTGCGCGACCTGTTGCAGCTCGGGCCGGCGTGGGCCGACGAAGCGGGCTTGACGCGCGCGTGGCGCGAAGCGGCGCCGTTCCCGCATGTCGTGATCGATGACTTCCTCGCGGACGAATCCCTCGAGCGACTGATGGAGATCCTCGAGGAGGAGGGCGTGGAGCGCTACGAAGCGGACCTCTACGCGTTCGACGCCACCGCGCCCGAGCCGCGCACCGACGAGATGCGCGCGCTGCGCTCGGCGTGGGCCAAGGTCCTCGGGCCGGCGCTGTCGCGCATCACGGGCAAGGCCGTCGGCCACGCGGATCTGCGCGCGTACGCGTATCGCGTGGGGCACTACTTGCTGCCGCACGCGGATCACCAAGAAGGCCTCGAGAGAAGGCTCGCGTTCGCGTACTACCTGCCGTCGCCCGAGCCGCCCGTCGGTGGCGAGCTCGAGCTGTACTCGTGTCGCGTCGAGCACGGCGAGCTCGTCGACATCGCGAGTGCGAAGGTGATCGAGGCGCGGGCGAATCGCATCGCGATCTTCGACGTGAGCGACGTGTCGCTGCATCAGGTGCGCGAGGTCCTCGGCGGGCTGCGCTTGTCGCTGTCGGGGTGGTTCTATCCATGACCACATCGATCGACGCGCTGTTCGGATCGCGGATCACCGAGATCGTGCCCGATGCGATCACGCCGGCGCTGGCCGCGGAGCTGCGCGCGCGCGTCGAGCCGCACTACGCGCGGTACACGCTCGTCGATCGCGGCAGCTACGAGTACGCACCGATCGACGAGCCCGCGCTGTTCGCGAAGCTCGCGGGGATCGTCGAGCAGAGGCTCGCGACCGCGGGCGCAGATGCGATGGCGATGGCGGGCGCGATGGGATCGGGCGCGATGGGATCGGGCGCGAAGGCGTCGGGCACGATGACCGTCGTCGACGCGCGCGTTCTGCGTCTGTCCCCGGGGGACTTCCTGCTCGCGCATCACGATCGCGTGCACGAGGGCAATCCGATCGAGCTCGTCGTCGATCTATCCGAGACGGCGATCCCCGGCGCCGAGGTGCACTATCGCCGTCGCGGCGCGGTGTTCTTTCGCGTGCCGAGCGCACCGCGATCGCTGGCGATCGTCGAGCGCGGCCCGACGGTCACGTGCAATCACGCGTACGTCAGCAAGCTGCGCGACGGCGCCGTCACACGGCTCGTCGCGCTCGTGCGTTAGCGACCGATGGTCGCGGTGCGGGGCAGACGCATCACGGGTGCCTCGCCGAAGTCGTCGACGGCGGTTCGCGTGGGCCCGCGCCGCTGTTCGTAGGCGTAGCCGATCGCGAGGACGCGCGCGTCGTCGAAGCGGCGTCCGTAGAACGACATGCCCACGGGCAAGCCGCCGACGGAGCCCATCGGCACGGTGAGGTGTGGCGATCCCGCCGCGGCCGGGTACGACGAGGAGCTCGCGCCGCTGTACGCATCGCCGGTGGTGTGGTTCGTGAGCCACGCCGGGTCCTCGGACGGCGAGATCAGGATCGCGAGGTTGTTCGCGTCGAGCACCTGCAGGATTCCGTTGGTGTACGCGAACGCTTCGACGCGCGGCTTCGCGTCGAGGTACGCCTGCGCGAGCTTGCCGCCGGTGGACTGCGAGTCCGTGAACACTTGCTGGCCGAAGAACGGCATGACCGAGCCCGCGTTCGCGGAGTTGTAGGCGATCAGCTCTGCGAGCGTCGTCGGTTGGCCCGCGTGGCGATGGCTGTCGAGGTAGAGGTCGATGTTGGTCTTGAACTCGTGGATCTCGACTTGGTAGACGTCGCCGAAGAACGCCTGCGCTTCGCTGCCGGCGGGACTTGGTAGCGAGACGTCGACGAGGATCGCGCCTGCGTCGGCGAGCCGCGAGACCTCTTGATCGAACACCGCCTGCACCGCCGAGCGATGACCGAGGTTGCGCACGACGCCGATGCGCACGCCCGAGAGGTCGGTGCTCAGTGCCGCTTCGAAGTCGAAGTCGAAGTTGGCGGGGATGGCAGCGGTCGCCGGATCGGCGGAATCGGGACCTGCGATCACCCGCAACAGCCGCGCGGCGTCACCGACGGTGCGAGTCATCGGACCGACCGTGTCGAACGTGTCCGAGATCGGGATGACGCCCGTCCGGCTGACGAGACCGACGGTGGGCTTGAAGCCGACGATTCCGTTGATCGCCGACGGACAGATGATGGAGCCGCTCGTCTCGGTTCCGAGCGCGGCCGACACGAGACCCGCTTTGACGGCGACGCCCGAGCCGGAGCTCGAGCCGCACGGGTTGTAGGCCATGAGGAGCGCGTGGTTGGTCTGTCCGCCGCGACTGCTCCATCCGCTCGACGATTGATAACCACGGAAATTCGCCCATTCGCTGAGGTTGGTCTTGCCGACCATCACGGCGTTCGCCTCGCGCAGCTTCGCGATCACGGGCGCGTCGGCCGATGGGACGTTCTGGGTCATCGCGAGCGAGCCCGCGGTCGTCGCGACGTTCGCGGTATCGATGTTGTCCTTCACGCCGATCACGGCGCCTTGCAGGAGGGCACCGTTGCCGCGCCGATCGTCGAGCGTCGCGGCCGTCGCTTCCGCGTCGGGCGCGAGGAGGATGAACGCGTTCAGATCTAACCGCCGGCGATCGATTCGCGCGAGGTACGCCGCGGTCAGATCGGCGCTCGTCAGCGCGCGATCCTCCATCAGCGTGACCTGCTCGCGCAGCGAGAGATCGAGCTCGGGTGGATCCGCGATCACTCCACCGTCGGGAGCGTCGTCGCCGCCGCCGTCATCGCCACACGCCACCAAGCACACGAGTAAGACCCCACACCCATACCCACGCATGACCTCACGCTATCACGCAGCTAGAGCTGCGCGGCGCGGATCGCGGGGAGGATGCGGCCGTAGGGCTCGTCGGGCTTGTGCGTCGCGGGGAACCAGCGATACGCGAGGAGCACGGCGAAGGCGACGGTGCTCGCGATCGCGAACATGCGCCACCCGCCGAGCGCGCGCAGCGCGGGACCGAGCAGCGCGCCGAGGATCACGGTGAGCGGGATCAGCGAGACCAACGCGGGCAGGCCGATCCACGTGCCGGCGTTCGGCGCGACGAGACCATCGCGAAGCAGGCGCAGCGTCAGCTCGTGGAACGGATTCGCGAACGCCTCCGGCCAGTACGGGAACGTCGCGGTCGCGAGCGTGAAGATCGCGATCCCGACGAGGATCAACGCGGCGGCGAGCGCGAGCGGCACGAGGCGCGTGCGCCACGCCTCGAGCTGCGCGGCGATCGGCGGCAGCAGGAAGGGCAGGGCGATCGTGATGTAGCGCGGGCCGACGGACCACCCGCCGCGCCAGAAGTTGATCGACGCGATGAACAGGATGTAGATGACGAGGATCGCGCCGCAGGTGATCGCGATGTCGCGCATGTCGCGCCGCCACAGCGTGACGAAGCCCGGCAGCGCGAGGAGGAGCCACGGGCTCAGCGTGAACAAGCCGAAGTGCGCGCCGACGGTGGTGCCCCAGAATGCTTCGGCGCGCAGCTTCGTGATCCCGAGGAAGCCTTGCTGGTGATAGACGGCGAACGTCTGCGAGGCGTCGTAGCCGGTGCGGAATGGCGAGCCGAAGCACATCGCGTGATACGCGAGGAGGACGGCGATCGGGATCGCGGCGCCGATCGCGAGGAGACCGAGCGCGCGCGCGAGCTCGCGGCGCGGATGGCGGCGCAGCACGAAGATGATGTGGAGGCCTAACGGGACGAGCGCGAACGCGGTCTGGTAATCGACGAGCGGACCGCATCCGGCGAGCACGCCCGCGATGAAGAAGGTGTGGGTCGGGCGGCGGCGTGCAGCGGCGTCGAGCGCGTAGATCCACGCGGCGGCGACGCAGATCGCGGACAGCTGGTGCGCGATGAACAGCAGCGAGTAGGTCATCGCCATCGAGCCGAACGCGTAGGCGACGAGCACGAGGCGGCGGACGTTCGGGTCCGGCGCGAACTGCGCGAGGAACCGGGCGAGCAGGGCGAGGAACAGGACCGCGGGGATGACGCCGGAGATCACGCGGCACAGCCACATCGTGACGCCGAGCGAGGGTGGACCGCTGATCTTCGAGACCACCCAGTAGACGGGGACCACCAGCATCGAGGACCCGGGCGCCTTGTTCGAGTACTGGTGCCCGTTCGCGGGCGAGACGTCGGCGAGGGGCCGCTTGGGATCGACGTGTCGATCGATGGCGAACGTCCCGTCGTCGGCCATCGCCTGGACCAGATAGACGCGGGGAAGCTCGTTCGCGCTGCGGATCTCGGGGAAGTGCGGAAACAGGTAGAGGTAGGCGGCCGCGATCGCCAGCCACCAACCGTGCCTGCCAAGCCAGCTCTTCACGTCCTAGGCATGTAACACGCGAGGTGCCCGTGCGATAACTGCCCCGCGCCATGGGCGGTCGTCTGTTCTCCTTCGCCGTCGCTTGTGCGAGCACGTCGACGATCGCGCTGGAGCTGGTGCTCACGCGGATCTTCAGCGTGACGATGTACTACCACTTCGCGTTTCTCGCGATCAGCGTGGCGCTGCTCGGCCTCGCCGCCGCGGGCTCCGCGATCTTCGTGTTTCCGCGCGTGTTCCGCAAAGAGCGGGCGCTGCGCCTCGCGAGCCTGTTCATGATCGGCTTCGCGGTGAGCACCGTGTGGTCGCTGCACGCGGCGACGACAAACCCCGTGTCGCTCAAGGACACGACGTCGAACCTCGGGACGTTGGCCCACGTCTATCTCGCGACCGCCGCCCCGCTCGTGTGCTCGGGCTTCGCGATCTCGCTCGCGATCGCGAATGCCGGCGCGAACATCGGCAAGATCTACATGTTCGATCTCGTCGGCGCGGGCATCGGCTGCGTGCTCATGGTCCCCGCGATCGGTGCCCTCGGCGCGCCAGGCGCGGTGCTCGTCGTCGGTGCGCTCGGCGGTGTGAGCGCGCTGCTGTTCATCCTCGGTGATCGCGGCTGGTCCAAGTGGCGCATCGTCGCGGGCATCGCGGGCGTGGTCATCGTCGCGCTCGCGTTCCTCGGCGCGACCGAGGGCAGCGAGCGGCGGTTCGGCATCGTGCGCAATCCGTCCAAGTTCCTCGGCAACCGCAAGGTGCTGTTCGAGAAGTGGAACTCGTTCTCGCAGATCACCGTCGCGCCCGCGGGCGATCCGGATCACCTGTGGATCTTCATCGACGGCGACGCCGCCACGCGCATGTGGAAGCGCAGCGCCGTCGAAGCGAAGGACGATCCGCGCGTGCGCGTCCCCGAGATCCGCGTCGCCGCGATCGCCTACGCGCTGCGCCCACAGGGACCCGCCGCGATCATCGGTCCCGGTGGCGGCACCGACGTGTTGTCCGCGTTGCGCGCCGGCGTGCAGAAGGTCGTGGGCATCGAGATCAACCCGATCATCGTCGAGGACGTCATGCGCGGCGAGTTCGCCGACACGTCCGGCGATCTGTACACGAAGAACCCGCACGTCGAGATCGTCGTCGACGAAGGCCGCAGCTACCTGCGCCGCAGCGGCCAGAAGTTCGCGACGATCCAGGCCACGCTCGTCGATACGTGGGCCGCATCGTCGTCGGGCGCGTTCACGCTGAGCGAGAACAACCTGTACACCGTCGAGGCGTTCGAGGAGTTCATGGACGCGCTCGCGCCGGGCGGCATCATGGCGCTCACGCGCTGGTACGACCCGGGCAAGCCCGCCGAGCTCGTGCGCTTGATCGCGATCGCACGGCAAGCCCTCGAGAACCGCGGCGTCGCGCCGGCGGACATTCGCAACCACGTGCTGATCGCCACGGACAACCAGCAGCGCGCCACCGTGAACATCTCGCGCGACGCGTTCCCCGAGGCCGAGCGCGACAAGTTCGTGGAGCTCGTGACCAAGGCCAACGTTCGCGCGCTGTACGTGGCGGGCAAGGTCACGACGGACAAGCTGCTCGCGAAGACGCTCGAGGCGCCGGACCTCGACGACTTCCTCGCGACGCTGTCGTACGACGCCGCGCCGACGACGGACAACAAGCCGTTCTTCTTCTATCACCAGCGCATCGGCGACATCCTCAGCTCGTTCGGCAAGTCCGCCGCGGGCCAGCTCAACAACGTCGGCCTCGTCGTCCTCGTGATCCTCCTCGGGTTCTCGCTGCTGACGACGATCCTGTTCGTCGTCGTGCCGCTGCTGCTGTTCCGCCGCGGCGACCTCGCAACGGATCGCAAGCGCAAGCTTCGCGTCATCGGCTACTTCGGCTGCCTCGGCCTCGGCTTCATCCTCGTCGAGCTCGGCTTCATGCAGCAGTTCGTGCTGTTCCTCGGCCATCCCGTGTACTCGCTCGCCGTGGTGCTCTCGGGCCTCCTGATCGCGAGCGGCATCGGCGCGGGCTTCACGCCGGTCCTCGAGCGCAGGTTCGGCGAGCACCGCGCGAAGTGGGTCTCCGTCGGCGCGCTCACCGCGATCCTCGTCGTCTATGGCATCGGGCTGTCGACGGTGTTCGGCGCGCTGATCGGCCTCCCGCTCCCCGCGCGCGTGGCGATCGCCGCGCTCCTCGTCGCGTTGCCCGGCCTCGCGATGGGCACGTTCGTCCCGAACGGGGTGCGCACCGCGGACTCGATCGCACCGGGTCTCGTCGCGTGGGGCTGGGGCCTCAACGGTGCGACCTCCGTCGTCGGCTCCGCGCTCGCGGTCATGCTGTCGATGAACATCGGCTTCCGGGTGGTGCTGTTCATCGGCGTCGCCATCTACATTCTCGGCGGGCTCCTGCTTCCCCCGCGCGGTGACGGACCACCCGAGGTACGATGACAGCGTGATCGTGCGAGTGCGGGTTCTTCTCGTCGCATTCGGGCTGCTCTCGGCCTGTCAGGTGACGGGAACGTTCGAGTGCGGACTCGACGAGGTCTGCCGCCGCGGCAATGACCTCGGTGTGTGCGAGGTCGAGGGCTACTGCAGCTTCGGGGATGCTGCGTGTCCGTCGGGCCGGCGCTATGCCGACAACGCGGGTGATGGCTTCGCGAACGAATGCGTCAGCGACATGGCCGAGCCGCTGACTTGTCTCGAGCGATGGAAGACCGATGTCGTTCACTTCGGTGCGGTCACGGATCTCGGCGTGAATTCGCCGCAGGACGATCGCGATCCGTGGATGTCTTCGGCGGGGAACACCCTGTTGTTCAGCTCGACGCGCGGTGGGACGACCACGGGCGCCGACATCTACCTCGCCTCGCGCGCCGACACCACGGTCCCGTTCGGCGCGCCCGCGATCGTCGGAGCGCTCAGCTCGGCCCAGAGCGATTCGCGCACCACGGTCAGCGCCGATCTGCTGACGATCTACTTCAACAGCAGCCGCGCGGGCGGCAAAGGCGGCAGCGACGTGTGGCGTGCGACGCGGACCACGCCGACGAGCGGGCTCAGCAGCGGTGATCAGGCGACGCTCGATCTCGTCAACACGCCCGACGACGAGCACGACGCCGCGCTGTCGAACAGCGGGCTGCATCTCTACCTCGCGTCGAGCAGAACCGGCATCACGCAGCGTCTCGTGATGGCCACGCGCACCACCACGGCCGACGCGTTCGACACGCCGTCGGTGATCACCGAGCTCGACGTGGGCGATAGCAACGCGGATCCAGCCGTGTCGCCGGACGAGCTGCTGATGGTGTTCACGTCGACCCGCGCGAGCGAGCTCGGCGGGTCGAACCTCTGGTACACGACGCGCGCGCGAATCACCGAGAAGTGGCTCCCGCCGCGCATCGTCCCCGACGTGAACATCGCCGGCGAGGAAGGCGACGCGCACCTCGCGGACGATGGATGCACGCTCGTGTTCTCGCGTGCGACGTCGGCGATCGAGCCGCGCGATCTCGTCTACGCTGTCGTCACACCATGATTCGCTTCGACGAGACCACGACCCAGCAGTTTCGGCGCGGCATCATGAAGCGCGGGCAGACGCTCGCGACGCTGCTCGCGGATCTGATGTCCGGCAAGAAGCCGCCATCGGTCCTCGCGGCGATGGGCATCTCGAAGCCCGGCATGCGGCCCGAGGAGGCGCTGCGGATGACCCTCGACGCCGTCGAGGCGCGCCGCAAGCTGATCGACGCGAACGACGATCGGTTCGGCCGCTGCGACGTGTGCGGCGAGGATCTCGGCGCGGTCGCGCTCGGCGAGATGCCGTGGGCCGATCGCTGCGCCGCGCACGCGGCCGTGTAGCTACTTCGCCTTCGTCATGTCGTCGAGGATCTGCACGGTCTCCTCGACCCACGGATCACGCGCGAGGCTCTCGCGCCACTTCACGAGCGGATCGACGGCTTTGCCACCCGCGGGCGGGGGCGGCGGTGCTTCGTCGGACAGCGAGGTCACCGTCATCGTCGCGGGACCCTTGTTGTCGTTCGCGGGCGAGACCGCCTCGAGCGCCGCCTTGAGCTCCTTGCGGCGGGTGTCCCACGCGGTGCGCTGAAGCGGCACGCGCGTGTTCTTCTGCCGCTCGCGTAGGAGCTGCGTCGTGGTCGCGATCTTCGACAGCACGGGTTGCTTCGCGACACGCGCGGCGCTCTTCGCGGCGAGGTCCGCGGCCTTCCACGCATGCATGACATCCCCGTGTGGTGCCGGCTTGATCTGCGACCACTCGATCGCGTGCGGCAGGTCGCGCTCGGCGCTGTCGATGTGCCCGGTCGGGTTCGGCAGCACGATATCGGGCACGACACCCTGGCGCTGCGTCGACGCACCGCTCGGCCGGAAGAACTGCTGGATCGTCAGCTTCAGCACGCCGAGCTCGATCTTGCCGCCGACGGCCGCGTCGAGATCCGCGAGCGTCTGCACGGTGCCTTTGCCATGCGTCGCCGAGGTGCCGACGATCAACGCGCGCTGATAGTCCTGCAGCGCGCCGGCGACGATCTCCGACGCCGATGCGCTGAATTGATCGACGAGCACGATCACGGGGCCGTCGTAGTCGGTGCCCTTGCGCTCGTCGTCGAGCGACTCGGAGTTGCCGCGGCTGTCCGCCACCTGGACCACGGGGCCCGTGTCGATCAGCTGTCCGGTGAGCTCGATCGCGTCGTTGAGCAGACCGCCGCCGTTGGAGCGCAGGTCGAGGATCACGCCGCCGACCTTCTTCGCCTTGAGCTCGAGGAACAGCTTGCGCACGTCACCGGCGGCGCTGCGACCGTTCGCTTGCTTGCCACCGTAGAACGAGGGCAGGTGGATGTAGCCGTACGCGGGCGCGCCCTTCTTCTGGAGGATCGCGCCGCGCGCATAGGCGGACTCGATGACGATCACGTCGCGCGTGATCGCGATCGTCTCTTCGGTGCCAGCTTGCTTCTGGACCCGCAGGCGAACGACCGTCCCCTTCTTGCCGCGGATCATCTTCACGACTTCGTCGATGCGCATGTCGAACACGTCGATGGGATCCGAGCCGTCGTCCTGTTGCACGCTGAGGATCTGATCGCCGGGGGTGAGGCCGCCTTGCCGCCAGCTCGCGCCGCCGGGGACGAGCTCGGCGATCTCGATCAGGTGATCCTTCTCGCGGAGCACCGCGCCGATACCCTCGAGCGAGCCCGACATCTGGATGTCGAAGTTCGCTTTGTCCGCGGGCGGCATGTACGTCGTGTGCGGATCGAGTGTCTGCGCGACGGCGTTGACGACATCGGCCGCCGCATCGAGCGGACCCGACGTGTGCAGGCGAGCGAACCGGCTCGCGTATGTCTTCGCGATGTCCGCACGCGCCTTCGCCTCGCGCGCCTCGGGCGTGGCGGGAATCTGTGCGAGCGGCGTCGCGGTGCGATCGTCGTCCTCGTCTTCCTTCGCCTCCGGCGGCTTCTTCATCGGTGGCTCGCCGACCTTGGGCGGCGGCATCTTGCGTTGCTCCGCCTTCGGATCCGGCTTCTTCACCGCGACGGGCTTCTTGGTCTTCTCGGCTTCGAGGCGCGCTTCCATGCCCGCGACGCGCTCGAGGACCTCGAGCTCGAGTCGCTTGTGCCAGCGATCGCGCAGCTCGTCCTCGGTCGCGGCGAGCTTCAGCTTTTCGGCGTCGAGCTCGACCCACTCCTCGTTCGTGAAGTCGAACGGCTTTTCGAGGATCTCGGCGACCATCTTCTCGACGACGGTCAACCGCGCCTGATAGCGTTTCGCACCATCGTGAGCGAGCTCGAGGTTGCCGGAGTGAAGCTCGTCGTCGATCTTGTCGGTGTAGATCGCGAGAGCGTCGCGGTCCGCTTGTAGGAGGAACATCTTCCCGGCGTCGAGCCGGTCGATGTACGTGTCGAACGCCTGGCGCGAGATGCTGTCGTCGATCCTCTTGCGCAGCAGGTGCTCTTTCTCGAGCAGTTGGGAGACCGTGGCCGCGAGCGCTTCCTCGCGCGGGTCGGGCGCGGGCGTGGTCACCCCTGGAGGAGCAGTGACCTTGGCGGACGCCGTGGGGACCGACGAGGTGGCGCGGGAGGGCTCCCCCGAGGATGCCGACCCCGAACAGGCCGCGAGCGCGAGAAGGAGCAGGGCTCTAGTGAGGCGGGGCACGGTTGTAATGCTAGCTCGCAACTAGGGAAGATCGAGGCGGGTCTTGTCAGGATCGTGTGCTGATGCCGGACCCTCGCGATCGGCGACTCGCTGACAGGGGCCCGGATGCAATTCTTCGTGGAGGTCTCTCCCAAACCCCCTTACGCTCCGGGCCATGCGCATCCAGTTGTTCGTACTCGCGGTCGCGCTGGGACTCCCCGCGGTCGCACGTGCGGAGCCCAAGGGCCTCGCGAACGACGTCTTTCAGAACCGGGTCGACGAGTGTCCGCCGGAGCGCGCGGGCATCCAGTTTCTGACGACGTCCTCTCACGTTCTATACGTCAACGACTGCTTGCCGAATGGCTGCGCGGTTACGCGCGGTCAGGACAGCTCGCTCACCGACACGTCCTCGATCGCATCGGCGAACACCACGATGTCGGCGTGGACGTACGGACCCGACGCGTGGGCCACGGTCATGGACTGCGTGAAGGCGAACTTCTCGATGTTCGACATCCAGGTCACCGATGTCGATCCGGGAACCGCGTCTCACTTCGAGGTGATGGTCGGCGGCACGTCGTTCGAGCTCTCGCCGTCGATCATGGACGCCGGCGGTATCGCACCGAGCATCTCGTGCAACGCACAACGCAATAACAGCCTCGCGTTCGTGTTCGCGGGTCAGACGGGAAACCTGTCGTACCTGTGCAACGCGATCACGCACGAGGCCGGCCACATGTACGGCCTGAGCCACTCGCTCGATGCGCGCGATCCGATGACGTACATGCAGCTGTCGGAGCCGAAGGCGTGGACCAACGCCGAGCAGATGTGCGGCACGGATCCCGCGGACCGCCAGGCGTGTCGCTGCTTCCAGTCGACCAACCTCCAGAACAGCTTTCGCTATCTCAAGGACGTGTTCGGCCTCGCGCCGGGCCTCGCCGAGCCGTCGCTCGTCGTCGCGACGCCGAAGGACGGCATGTATGTGAGGCCGGGGTTCCCGATCTCGGCGACGTACACCTCGCCGGTCCTCACGCTCGAAGGGCACATGGCGCTCGACGGTGGGTCCGCGCAGGCCGCCGCGAATGGTCTGTTCGCGTGGAACGCACCGACGACGATCGCCGCGGGTGATCACGTGGTCACGGTCGCTGCGACGGACTACGCCGATCGCGTGTCGACGCAGACGGTGTCCGTGAAGGTGATGGCGTCGTGCTCGGCGGGCGACTCGTGCGGCAGCGGCTTCTCGTGCCTCGGTGGATTCTGCTTGCCGGGCCGCGACGTCGACGGCGGCCTCGGCGCCACGTGTGAAGGCAACGGCGATTGCAGCACCAACTCGTGCGCGAGCGACGGCACGCACTCGTACTGCACGGCCCAGTGCGATCCGGGCAATAGCTGCCCCTCGGGCTTCGAGTGCCTCGAAGGTGCGAACCAGTGCTGGCCGTCCGAGGACGGTGGCTGCAGCACGACGGGCTCGCCCTCGTGGCTCGCCGCGCTCGGCCTCTTGTTCGTGCGCCGCCGTCGTCGTCGTTAGGGCGCGAACGTCGCCTTCGACTTCCGCTGCTTGTTGAAGGCAGCGAGCTCGGCCTCGGTGAAGACGACGTGCTTCGCGTGCACCCAGTTGATCAGCAGCAGCCGCGCTTGTTGGCCACCGACCACGAGCTCGTCGTCGCCGGTCTCGGCGCATTCGTCCCACAGCGCGAACAGCTCGCTCTTGCGCTTCGCAGCATCGTTCGTCGTCGCCCACAACCGCGCGAGGTTCTGCGCCATGTACTGCGCGCTCTGCCCGAGCTGCTCGGTGCGATAGCGCTTTCCGATCTCGACGCGTTGATCGCGCGTGCGATCGAGGTACTCGCGCTTCGCGGACGCGTACGGATCTTGGCCGTGGTTGCGCATGAACGCGTCGGTCACGTCGAACTCGGCGGAGAGCAGCCCCTTCTGTTGCCAGTTGCCCTTGTCCTTGATCGCGACGGTGCCGTCGCGGCCTACCGTCGCTTTGAACGTCGTCTTGTCGGAGGTGTACGTGCCGTCCTTCTGCTCGACGAGCTCGACCTCTCTCTTCGCCTGCCGCGCGGCCGCGCGATCGAAGCGGGCAGCGGTCAGCTCCTCGCCCGTCGCGTTTGCGACCCAGCCACGGTTGTGCAGGCGCGCTTCTGCTTTGTCGAACGCGGCGTTCTCCTGCGCGCCGGGCAGGTTCGAGATCTTCACGGGGATCTCGCCGTCGACCATTCGCTTCAGCGCTTCGTCGGAGATGCCGTCACTGCCCGGCTTGTGGATCGTCGGCTCGGGGCGGCCATCGCGCATCGACAGCAGCGACGGCTTCTTCTTGTCGTTCGTCGGGGGCGTCGTCGGCGTGGCCGGCGGTTCGGTGATCGGTGGGAGCTCGGTCGTCGTTCGTGTCGTCGCGACAACCGCAGCGGGTGATGTCTTGGTCGTCGCGTGCCTCGGTGAGACCACCTTCGCGACGAGCAGGGGGTCCGTGTCGGGAACCTGCGTCACGGTGTCGTCATCGAACAACACCACCTCGACGGTCGGCTCCTCGACGGGGGCGACCGCCGCGGACGCGGTAACCGAGCGCGCTGGCTCGGAATGATCCATCGCGACGTACCAGGTCAGCGCCGCGGTGTGCACCAACAGCGAGAGCGCGAGAGTAATGGGCAGCTCGCGCATAGCGCTAAGACCCAGAAACCCTGCGAAGCGTTGCCATGGCAAATCTCCATCTTGCAGCTCGCGTACCGAGGGCGCCTACGATGGCGATCAGACGGACGGCGCACGAAGTGGCGCCGGTCGTCAGCCGATGCCGATGGCGCTGCGGACGCGGTCGAGCGTCTTGCGTGCGACCGCGCGGGCCTTCACCGCGCCCTCGGCGAGCAGCGCATCGACCTTCGCCGGGTTTGCCATCAGGTCGGTGTACTTCGCGCGCCCGTCGGCGAGCGCGACCTCGAGCTTCTCGTACAGCGCGCCCTTCGCGTCGCCCCACCCGATGCCGGCGCGGTAGCGATCCGCGAGCGCGGCGCACTCCTCGGGCGATGCGACCGCTTTGAAGATCTGGAAGATCGTCGACGCGTCCGGATCCTTCGGCGCTTCCGGTGGGCTCGTGTCCGTGACGATGCGGTTGATCGTCTTCTTGAGCTCCTTGCCGGTGGCGAACAGCGGGATGGTGTTGTCGTAGCTCTTGGACATCTTGCGACCGTCGAGGCCGGGCACGATCGCCGCGTTGTCTTCGAGCTTCGCGTGCGGGAGGCGCAGGATGTCCTTCTTGTAGTGGTGGTTCATGCGCTGCGCGATGTCGCGCGCGATCTCGACGTGCTGGACTTGGTCTTTGCCGACGGGGACGAGATCGATATCGAACGCGACGATGTCCGCGGCCATCAGCACGGGATAGCCGTAGAGGCCCATGTTGATGCCGGCGTCGAGATCCGAGTCACCGGTCTCGCGGTTCTTGTCGACCGCGGCCTTGTACGCGTGGGCCTTGTTCATCCAGCCCTTCGGCGTGAAGCAGTTGAAGATCCACGCGAGCTCGAGGATCTCGGGGATGTCCGACTGGCGATAGAAGATCACCTTCGTCGGATCGAGGCCCATCGCGAGCCACGTCGCCGCGACCTCGCGCGTCTGGTGCGCGAGCTCCTTGGGGTCGTGCGTGGAGATCAGCGCGTGGTAGTCCGCGATGAAGTACATCGCGTCGAGGCCGTCGTCGGCGAGGCGGAGCGCGGGGCGGATCGCGCCGAGGAGGTTGCCGACGTGCGGAGTGCCGGTGGGCTTGATGCCGGTGAGGACGCGTTGGCGCGGGTGTAGAGACACGCTTCCTCGTACCACGCCCCGCTAGATCGGCGGACGTCGCGCGACGAAGTATCCGAACAGACCCGCGGTCACGAACATGATCAGCGAGTAGATCGCGGCGGGGATGGCCATCGTCGAGTTGTTCAAGAGCGAGCTGCTCGACGCGATCGCGATGGCGAGCGTCCCGTTGTGGATTCCGATCTCCATGCCGATCGCGATCGACTGCCGCGGCTCGACGCGAGCGATGCGCGGGACGAAGTAGCCGACCGCGAGGCTCGTCAAGTTGAACGCGAGCGCGGCGAGGCCGACCGCTTGGAAGTACTCGCCGAGGTGCGCGCGCTCCTTCATGATCGACGCGGCGATCACGAGGATCAGGAACACGGCGGACGTGATGCGCACCGGCTTGTCGAGACGATCGGCGAGGCTCGGCTTCTTCGAGCGGAGGACCATGCCGATCGCGACGGGAACGAGGACGATCGCGACGACGGAGATGACCTTGCTGAACTGCAGCGGGATCGATTTGTCCGCGCCGATGAAGTGCTCGAGCGAGAAGTTCACGATCAGCGGAAGCGTCGCGAGCGAGAGCACGCTGTTGACGGCGGTCAGCGTGATGTTGAGCGCGACGTCGCCCTTCGCGAGGTGCGAGAACAAGTTCGCGGTC
This sequence comes from Kofleriaceae bacterium, assembly GCA_044230415.1. Lineage (GTDB taxonomy): Bacteria > Myxococcota_A > Polyangia > Haliangiales > Haliangiaceae > JABFXX01. Next base: position 70,126 of record JBGARE010000027.1, on the reverse strand, counting down.
GCGCCACCCGGCGAGGCGGCGAGCAGCATGAGTCCGACGGCGAGCTCGGGCGGCAGCGCGAATGCGTGCGCGATGCCGAGGCACGCGGCGGGCAAGATGATCATCTGACAGAACAGGCCGATCGCGACCGCTTTCGGATACACGATGACGCGCTTGAAGTCGGCGATCGTCAGCGAGAGCCCGAGGCCGAGCATGATCACGCCGAGCGCGACCGGCAGCAATACCGTGGTGACGACGCCCTGTTCCATGCTGCGCGTGTAACCCAATCTTCGACGGCGCGGGGGAGAAATCTGCCCGTCCGCCGATGGCGCGCGAGGTCATCGATCGCCGGCGCGAAACGTCAGCCGATCAGCTTCTGCAGTCGCTCGGGATCGTCGGTCTCGATCCAATCGACACCGATATCGACGAGCCGCTCGACCTCGGCCTCGGTGTACGCGGCGGGCGAGAGCAGCTTCGTCGTCGTCGAGCCCATCGGAAAGATCGTGTGCGTTCCGATCGCCGTGTTGTGGGAGTGGAGCCGGCGCACGGTGTCGCGGCCGACGAGCGTGTGCTCCGCGCCGACGAGCTTGGTCCCGAGCACGCGGCTGACGAAGTTCGTCTCGAGGATGCGATTGAGCGCGCGATGCGCGTTCGCGCGGATGCCGCGCTCGGGCAGCGACGCGCCATCGTGAAACGGCGACAGGCGATCGAGCAGCGGGCGCGCGAAGTTCAGCATCGTGTCGTCGAAGCAGAACCCGTAGGCGATGTTGTCGTGCGCGCGCTTGAGCGCGAGGAGCTTGCGCGGATCGAACGACGTGACGATCACGCGATCCTCGACGCCCGTCTTGCGGATGACCTCGGCGACCACGCGCGCGATCTCGACGCCCCACCAGCCCGGCATGTCGACCTTGAGCTCGACGTTGATCGCTGCTTTTCCGGAGATCTCCGACAGCACCTCGGCGAGCAGCGGGATCCGCTCCTCGCGCTCGTAGCGCTGGACGAGCGGCGCGCCGGTGGGATCGTTGCCCATCGGCAGCTCCTTCTTGATCCGCAGCTTCGCGATCTGATCCCACGCGAGGTGATCGACGTCGAACGAGCTACCGGTCAGGCGTCGCAGGTTGTGATCGTGGAGGACGATCGCCTTGCGATCCGCGGTGAGCCGCACGTCCAGCTCCACCGCGGGGATGCCGAGCTCGACCGCGCGGCGAAACCCCGCGAGCGTGTTCTCCTGGTGCACCTTCGGGACACCGCGGTGCCCGACGATGATCGGCTTTGCCTTGCCGGCCAGAAACGGATTGCGCGACACCCTGCGCGCACTATTGCACGTGAACGTCGATCATTGACCGCTGCCGCCGCCACTACCACTCACCGTGGTCGTCGATCACGGGCTGCTGGAGATCGAGCTCTCACCTCGCACGATCTGCCGAGGCGCGCCTCACACTCGTTCGATCAACATCGCCGCGCCCATCCCTGCCGCGCCCGAAACCCCGACGACGGCATAGCGCCCCTCGCGTCGCTCGAGCTCCTCGAGCGCATCGACCACCAACGCGGCACCCGTCGCGCCATACGCGTGCCCGCGCGCGATCGTTCCACCATTGGGATTGAAGCGATCGTGCCCGACATCGAGCGCGCGCATGAACCGCACGCACGACGCCGCGAACGCCTCGGCAAACTCGAACACCGCGATATCCGCCGAGCGAACATTCGCCTTCTCCAACACGCGCTCGACCGCCGCTTGTCCCGCCGTCAGCATGACGACCGGATCCGCCGCCACCGACGCCGTCGCGACGATCCGCGCTCGCGGCGCCATCCCGATCCGCCGCGCCGCCTCCCCGTCACCGACGAGCACGAGCGCCGCCGCGTCCGCCAAGCTCGGCGAATTCCCGCGCGTGTGAACGTGGCGCAGCTCGGCGTCGCGCCCGCGCGCGCGCAACCACGCGGCCGATCGCGCGTTCGGCTCGGCGAAGGCCTCGCTCGCGAACAGCGCGGGCATCGCCGCGAGCTCGTCCACCGTGGGTTGGAACGAGATGTTCTCGTCACCCGCGAGCGTCGCGGTCGATGATGCGGTCGACGACGCGGTCGATGACGCGGTCGACGACGCGGTCGATGACGCGGTCGATGACGTGGTCGATGACGCGGTCGATGACGCGGTCGATGATGCGGTCGATGACGCGATCGAGGTCGATGCGCCGAACCGAACGATCGACGCGCCGATCGGTGCCGCTTTCGCCTTCGTCCTCGTCGCGTGTGCGTACTCGTCGCACGCCTCGCGCTCGATGCCTTCGATCGTGGCGATGAGGTCCGCCGCGGGGCCGATGTCGCCGAGCATCGCGGGCGCCGCCACGCGCGAGACGCTCTCGACGCCGCCGGCGACGAGTAGCGATGCGTCTTCGGCACGAACGCGCGATCCCGCGATCGCGATCGCGTCGAGCCCCGACGTGCAGTAGCGGTTCACCATCAACCCGGGCACATCGCCGGGCCACGCGATCGCGAGGAGCGCTGACCGCGCGAGGTTGCCGGCTTGCTCGCCCGTGGGGTTCGCGCACCCGAGGATAAAGTCGTCGACGTGAACCCCATCGGACAGCGATGGGCGAAGTGCCTCGAGAAGGTGCGCGACGAGCGCGGTCGGCGCGATGCCGTGCAGCGCTCCCTTCGACGAGCCTTTGCCGCGCGGCGTGCGAAGCGCGGCCAGAATGTACGGATCACAACCCATAAAGGGGCCCGTCCCCATGATTCGTCGGCGCTGGAAAAAGGGGCACGTCCCCATTTCTTTGTGACGTCACTTCGCGCTCGTCCAACAGGCGTGCGTGCCCGCGCAGATGCGCTCGGGCAACGCGATGCGCGTGATCGGACCCGCGTCGATGTGCGCCGCGTCGAAGATCTGGCACTCGCTCGTGTCGCGGATCGTGTCCGAGACGAACGTCACGACGTAGCCATCGCCTTCCTTCGACGAGCCCGTGCGTGGCGCGAGCGGACCCTCGCTGCCGTACGTCCCGTCGGGCCACTTGAACGACTGCAGCGCGCCCGTGTCGAAGTCGATCCGCGTCATGCCGTCGAACAGGAACCAGCCGGGCTTCGCGGTCATCACGTACGCGTGATGGTGACGGCGTCCGCCGACGCGGCCGTCGATCGACGGGAACTCGCTGATGAAGTCGAACAGCTTCTCCTCGGTGACGCGGCCCGTGGCGAGATCCAGGCGCCAGCGATGCGGTCGCGTGCGCATCGCGGAGATGTCGACCATCTTCTTGAGCCCCGCCCACTCGCCATCCGCGCGATCGGGCTTGGGCATCGGGTCCTCTTGGAAGTAGCCATCGATGACGACGGTGGTGCCGTCCTCGTACGCGTTGATGAAGTGCAGCACGTACGTCGGCGCGGCTTCGAACCAGCGGATGTCGCCGCCCTTGCGCGGGACGAGGCCGAAGCGCGTGGGCAGGTTCGGGTAGAAGCGCGGGCGATGCACGCCTTGCGCGAGCAGCTCGGGATCCCAGAACAGCGGGAAGTCGCCGACGATCGCGAAGTTCTCCGTGAACGCCATGTCGTGCGGCAGGCGAGGGCCGGGCAGTGGCACGGGTTGTTGGTGCACCAACGATCCCTCGGCGCCAACGACGCCGAAGTGGAAGTACGGGGCATGCGTCGAGTAGCCGAACACGAGCAGCTCGTTCGTGACCTCGTCGAGCTTCGGGTGCGCGGACACGCCCATGCGCGCGGCGGGCAGGCCGAATGACGTGGACCACGGCAGCGGTCCGTAGTGCTCGAGCGATGCGGGGCCGTGCGCGTACAGCTCGCCGCACTGGTAGAACGAGGTCAGCGCGACGCCTGCGTGGACGATCACGTCGGTCGACGATGCGTCCTTCATCTTGCCGCGTGCGCCGAAGCCATCGCGCAGCGACTTGGACTGCGGCTCGATGATGCCGGCCCATAGCGGCGCGTTCGCTTCGATCTCCGCGGCGAGGCCGGACGTCTGGATCAGGCGGTTCTTGTACGAGGCCCTACCGTTGCCGAACGTGATCGAGTGCAACATCCCGTCGCCATCGAACGGGTGATATCTGCCGATCGCCGGGAATAAAGGGTTCTCGGTGTTGCGCAGGTAGCTGCCGGCGAGGTCGTCGGGGATGCGGCCCTCGAGAACATCGAGATCGTCGGCGTCGTACTCGGTGACGTTGGGCTTCCACGCGCCGGTTCGATACGGGTGCGTGTCGTCGGCGGGTAGATGAGATTCGTGGCGGCGAACGACGCGGGCGTGCATCGCTCACAGCGTGGCACGTGGCCGATCACATCGTCCACCGTCCGCGCGCTCGACGGTGTAAACACGGCGCCATGCGAAGTTTCGGGATCGCGCTGATCCTCGTTGCGCTCACCTCCATCGCGTCGGCCGACACCATCAAGATGGGCGGCAACGTCATCAACGAGACGTGGATCCCTGCGGATGGGCCCTACATCATCCAGGGCGACATCACGATCCCGATGGGATCGACGCTGACGATCCAGGCCGGCACCGTCGTGCGATTCGATAACGGCGACATGCAGGCGGCCGGCGTCGACATGGCGCACGTCGAGCTCGTCGTGAAAGGCCAGCTGATCCTGAACGGCACGGTCGCGCAGCCAGTGCAGTTCACGTCGCAGGGAACCACGCCGGGCTCGTGGTACGGCATCGTCGTCGACCCGATGGCGACCGGCACCGCGATCATGGGCGGCAACGTGACGATGGCGAACCCGATCGTCGGCATCCATCATCGCTCCGCGACCGCGACCGCGGCGACGACGGGCTTCTCGATGACCGGCGTGTCGAGCTCCGGCATGCGCATCGAGGCGGGCAGCCCGACGTACAACGGCATCGCGACCGCGGGCGGCTCGCAGGGCTTCGAGATCAGCGGCTCGGCGTCCGCGACGCTGACGAACTGCATCGCGCGAGACACCACGAGCTACGGCGCGCGCTTCGTCTCGTCATCGGCGAGCCGCAACCTGACGCTCACGAACTGCACGTTCAACGCGAACGGATCGTTCGGCGTGTACTCGAGCGCCGCGAGCGGTGGAAGTGTGACGATCAAGAACACGATCATCACGAGCTCGAGCAACGGATGCTTTCGCTCCGATCTCGCGACGTGGTCGGTGACGTACTCGAACGTGTGGAACAACGGATCGAACAACAACTCGAACTACGTCGGCGGCGCGACGGCCGGGGCGAACACGATCTCGACGAACCCGCTGTACGTCTCGTCGACGAACCTCGAGCTCACCTCGAACTCGCCGTCGCGGTTCGGCGGAGACGACACCATGGACATGGGCGCGCGGCCGTACACCAATGTCGCGACACCGGGGTTGTACGGCACGCTGTGGACGAACACGACGCTGACGGCTGCGGCGAGCCCGTACGCCGTCGCCGGTGATCTATCGGTGGGGCCGGGAGTCACGCTGACGATGCAGGCGGGCACGACGCTGAACTTCGCGACCGACGACATCATGAAGGCGGGTGTGGATCGCGATCACGGCGAGCTCACCGCGCGCGGAACCTTGATCATCAACGGCGCGGGTGGGACGCCGGTCATCTTGAAGTCGACCGGCGTGGTGCCCGGAAGCTGGTACGGCATCGTCGTGGATCCGGCGGCGACCGGAAACGTGATGACGTTGTCGAACGTCAACCTCGCGACGCCGATCGTCGGAATCCATCACCGATCCGCGACGGCGACCGCGACGACGACGGCCGTGTCGATGACGGACGTGTCGAGCTCGGGCATGCGCATCGAAGCGGGCAACCCCACGTACGACGGCATCGCTACCGCGGGTGGATCGCAGGGCTTCGAGATCAGCGGATCCGCATCGGCGACGCTGACGAACTGCGTCGCCCGCAACACGACGAGCTACGGTGCACGCTTCGTCTCGTCGTCGGCGAGCCGCAACCTGACGCTGATCAATTGCACGCTCAACGCGAACGGCTCGTTCGGCGTGTACTCGAGCGCGGCGAGCGGTGGCTCGGTGACGATCATCAACTCGATCATCACGAGCTCGAGCAACGGCTGCTTCCGCTCGGACCTCGCGACGTGGTCCGTGACGTACTCGGACGTGTGGAACAACGGCTCGTCGAACAACTCGAACTATGTCGGCGGCGCGAGCGCGGGGACGGGCACGATCTCGGCGAACCCGCAGTACGTGTCCACGACGGATCTGCGCCTCATGTCGACGAGCGTCGCGATCGATAGCGGCACCGCGACCGGCGCGCCCGCGAAGGATCAGCGCGGTGCAGCGCGGCCCGTGAACGGCGATGGCATCAACGCGGCCGAGTTCGACATGGGCGCGTACGAGTTCGCCGCGACCTCGATCTGCGGCAACGGCGCGACCGAAGCGCCCGAGGTCTGCGATAGCGGCGCGATGAACGACATGTACGGCTTCTGCAACGCGAACTGCACGGGGCAGGGCGCGCGCTGCGGCGACAGCATGATGAACGGCCCCGAGCAGTGCGACGACGGCAACGGCGTCGACACCGACGCGTGCCGGAACACGTGCATCGCGGCGACGTGCGGCGACGGCGTGATCCGCGCGGGCGTCGAGGACTGCGACGACAACAACACGGTCGACACCGACGGCTGCACCGCGCAGTGCCACGTGGCGACGTGCGGCGACGGCATCGTGCGCGCGGGCACGGAGGCGTGCGACGACGGCAACGCGGTCGACACCGATGCGTGCCACGGCTGCGTCGTCGCGACGTGCGGCGACGGCATCGTGCGCGCCGGCGTCGAAGGCTGCGACGACGGCAACACCGTCGAGACAGACCTCTGCAACAACCAGTGCATCTCGACGACGTGCGGCGATGGCGTCGTGCAAGCGCCGAACGAAGAGTGCGACGACGGCAACGACATCGACACCGACGCGTGCCGCAACGCGTGCATCGATCCGATCTGCGGCGACAACATCCGCCAGACCGACGAGCAGTGCGACGACGGCAACATGGACGACGGCGACGGCTGCTCCGCCGCGTGTCGTTACGAGACGCCGAACCCCGGTAGCGATGCCGGCACGGAGCCGGGCATGGACTCGGACGGTGGCTGCTGCTCGTCGAGCACGGGAGGCGCGACGAGCTTCCTCGGTGCGCTCGGCCTCGCGCTGCTCACGCGGCGGCGACGACGAAGCTCACGACGGTAGTTCCGCTGCCGCCGATGTTGAGCGTCGCGAACGTCGTCGCGCCGTCGATCTGACTCGCGCCCGCGGTGCCGCTCACCTGGTGCGCGGCATCGACGAGCATGCGCACGCCGGTCGCACCGACGGGGTGGCCGCCTCCGATCAGGCCGCCGCTCGGGTTGATCGGCAGCGTCGGCGATTCGACCTCTCGCCACGCCTCGCCGGCCGCGGTGAGCCCGAGGTGATCGATCACCATGTACTCGGTGATCGTGAAGCAGTCGTGGACCTCGATGCCGCCGAGCGCGCGGACATCGGGCAGCTTCGCGCGGCCGAGCGCGTCGGTCACGGTCTGCGCGAGGTGCGGCAACAGCGGCTGCGAGCGATCGGTGTGGCGCGCGAGCTTCGCCTCGAGGCCGAGCGCGGCGGTGCGGTGGCCCCAGCCGGTGATCCGCGGCGCCTTGCGACCCGCGGCGAACTTCGGCGACGCGAGGATCAGCGCCGCGCATCCATCGGTGACCTGCGCGCAGTCGTAGCGGCGCAAGCGGCCCTCGACGAGGTTGTTCACCGCGTCGTCGTCGCCGAGCGTCGCGTCGGTCCATGTCCACTCGCGGGTCTGCGCCCGCGGATTCTTGCGCGCGTTGCCGAGGTTCTTCTTCGCGATCGCGACGAGGTGCTCGCGGCGCAGTCCCCAGCGCTCGTCGTACGCATCGGCGATCCGCGAGAACATGTGCGGCCACACGTAGCGCGCCGTCTCGCCTTCGTGGCCCGCCCACGCCGCGGCGCCCATGTGCCGCGCGCCGACCTCGCCGGGGACGTTGCGCTCTTGCTCGATTCCGAGGACGAGCACGCAGTCGTAGCGACCCGCTTCGATGTCGGCCATCGCGGAGAGGATCGCGATCGAGCCCGAGGCGCACGCCGCTTCGTGGCGGCTCGCGGGGACTCCCCACAGCGCGGGCTTCGCGGTCGCGGGCAACGCGCCCATCTGCGCTTGTCCCGTGAACAGCTCGCCGAACGCGTTGCCGACGTGGATCGCGCCGATGTCCGATGGCTCGATGTTCGCGGCTGCGACGACATCGTCGATCACCTCGCCGACGACGCGATCGAGCCGGGTTTGCTCGCGCGCCCAGTTGCGTGCGAAATCGGTCTGGACTCCACCCAGGACGAACACCATGCGTGCAGCATAGCGCCATGACCTCGTTCATCGCAGAGCTCGAAGCGTTCAAGACCGAGCGCCTCGCACCGATCATCAGCGCGGGCCGGCTGTCCCTCGACGGCGACGCGTCCGGCGATCCCACGGCGCTGCTCCGTGTCGCGCTCGCGAACGAGATCAGCGTGAGCGATCTCGCGGCGGTGTGGATCCCGACGACGACCGAGGTCGACGTGAAGATCGCCTTCGCGCGCCAGGCCGGCGACGAAGCGAATCACTTCACGCTCGTCAGCGATCGGCTGACCGCGCTCGGCATCGATGTCGCCGCGTGGACACCACCGCCCGACAACGCGCTGTTCGCGTACATGAAGCAGCTGTCGACCACCGTCGAGCGGATCGCGGCGGGGCTGTTCACGCTCGAGTCGATCGCGTACCACGTGAACGAGAACTTCATGGCGCTGTGCGAGCAGCGCGGCGATCTCGAGACCGTTCGCATCTATCGCGAGTACATCCAGCCCGACGAGAAGGCGCACCAACAGCTCGGGCAGCGGCTCCTCGCGAAGTACGCGACCACCGATGCGCTGCAATCGATCGCGCGCGCGACCGTCGGAACGGTGCTCGAGATCGCGCAGGCTGCGCGCGCGAAGGCGGCGACCCAACTCGGCACCGCCTGTTTTCCCGGCTGCTAGATCGAGGACGACTCGATCGAGTCCGGTGACCTACTTGGTCGGGGGCTTCGCGGGCGCGGGCTTCGCAGCGACCGGCGCGGGCGACGGCTTCGTCGGAGCAGGCGCGGGCTTCGCCGGGACGGTGGCGGACGCGGGCTTCGTCGAGACGTTGTTGCTGTTCGCGTTCGGCGAGCTGAGGTTTCCACCCGTGGTGGCCGGCGGCTTCTCGCTCGTGAGCGCGCTGTCTTGCTCGGTCACGGCTTCGTCCCACGCGATCTGCGGACCCTTCGTCGTCTTCTCACCCGATCGCGCCTGAGCGAGACGTTGCTCCTTGGCCTTCTGCTTGTCGTTGCGATCTGCTTCGCGTTGGCGTTTGAGGAAGGTGGTCCGTTGATTGGCCATAGTGCGCTACTCCCAAAGTACGTGAGGGGGGAACCTACTACATGGAGCGTGTCTCGCAATAAGTCTGGGCGTGTCTCGGCGGCCACCGTGACGGTAACTACGCCTACCGAATCGCCTTTGCGGTGGCATTGCGGCTGCACCTCTCCCTCCCCATGCAATCAGGGAAGACGGCGATCGTAGCGGCAACGCTCGTCGCTACGATGGCGCTGCCGGCGACGGCGGCAGATTCGCGGCTGAGGCTGGCGGTGGCGGAGACCGAGCCGGCGGGATCGCGCACGAACACCGATGGGGATCTCTCCACGCTCCGCGAGGCGGTCACCAAGGATCCGAAGGATCGCGCCGCGCGGTTCGCGCTCGTGCGTGGACTCCAGCGCGCGAAGAAGCTCGATGAAGCGCTGGCCGCCGCCAAAGACTGGCGCGCGGTCGATGCGTACAACCTCGTCGTCGTTCGCCTGCTCGGCGACATCTATAGCGAGAAGGGCGATCGCGCGAAGGCGCGCCGTGCGTACAGCGCAGTGGTCGAGCTACTGCCCGAAGACGCGGCCGCGCATCGCGCGCTCGCGAGCGTGCTCAAGCAGAGCGGTGATCTCCGCGGTGCGTACGATCGGTTGACCGCGGCAGCCGCGGCGGGCTCCAACGATCGCCGGTTGGCGTTCGAGCTCGCCGACGTCGCTGCGCGGCTCGACATGGTCGACGAAGCGCGCACGCGGTTCGAAGCGATCATCGCGGATCCGGAGACGGCCGAAGCGGTTCGCTATCCGGCGAAGCAACGGCTCGCGCAGATCTACGCGAAGCTCGGAAAGAAGGACGAGGTCCAAAAGCTCGGCCTGTCGGGCGGCACCGAGAACGACATCAAGGTCTACCTGACCTGGGACACCGATCACTCGGACGTCGATCTGTGGGTGACGACGCCGGCGGGCGAGAAGGTGTTCTACTCGCATCGCAACGGCAAGAACGGCGAGGCGCTGTACGACGACGTGACCACGGGCTACGGCCCCGAGAGCTTCACGGCGGCGAAGGCGGCGAAGGGCGAGTACGTCGTGCAGGTGAACTACTTCGGGCGCGGTCGCTCGAACTTCTCCGAGGCGCGCGGCGAGGTCGTCGTCGTCCTCGACGAAGGCAAGCCGACCGAGACCAAGCACGTGCTGCCGTACCGCCTCTACGACGAGAAACAAACCGTGACCGTGGCCCGCATCACCGTAGGAGCCAAGTAATGACGTCGACCATCCTCAAGACCTTGCTCCTCGGAACGCTGATCTCGTGCGGCGGCGGAGCGAAGCGCGAAGAGCTGCAAGGCCAGATCGGTGGCGTCACCGCGACGCGACCGGCGATGACCGTTCCGTTGTCCGCGATCACCGTCCGTGGCGAGCTGTCTGCAAAGCAGAACGACACGTGGACGCCGATGATCGAGGGCAACACGCTCGCGAGCGTTCGCGAAGTGAAGACGTCGCGCCGCGGTGCGATCGTCGCCCTCGGTGACTCCGCGGAAGCGCCGCTCCTGTACCTGCGCGCCGGCACGCACGTCGCGCTCACGCAGGACGGCAGCGGCGTGCACGTCGCGGTGCTCGAGGGTCGCGCGCGCTTGCGCCGCGGTGCCTCGATCACGTCGTACATCGACACCGACGGTGGCGAGGTGATCGTCGTCGGTGACGTCCTCGTCGATGCGCGCCCGAAGAGCCGCGCGGATGTCCGCCCGACGGGTGCGCGTCCGAGCGCGGCCGATTGGAGCTTCGCGCTGCAAGAGGCCGACACCGGCACCGGTGCAGGTCGCATGGAAGCGCGCGTCGGCGCGAGCGACAAGATGGAGTCCGTCGAGCTGAAGAGCGTCATGGTCGACGTGAAGACCGTCGGTGACCAGGCGATCACCGAGGTCACGCACGTGTTCCACAACGCGATGGACGAGCGCCGCGAAGGCACGTTCCGCTTCCCCGTCCCCGACGGTGCGTTGCTTGTCGGTCTCGCGATGGAGATCGACGGCAAGATGGTCGAGGGCGAGATGGTCGAGCGCGAGAAGGCGCGCGCGGTGTACGAGAAGATCGTCGACGAGATGCTCGATCCGGCGCTGCTCGAGTGGGAGCAGGGCAACTGGTTCAAGCTGCGCGTGTTCCCGCTCGAAGCGAAGGCCGACAAGAAGGTCGTCATTCGCTACGTCACGCCGCTCGCGAAGACGGCGCAGGGCTGGGAGTACGCGTACTCGCTGAGCTCGGAGACCGGCATCGGCAACCTCGCGGTCACCGTCGACGGCAAGCCGCAGCTCGCGCAGAAGGACATCGCGAAGGGCATCGATCTCGTCGTCCCCGTCGCGTCCGCGAAGGTGCCGGCGGTGATGGTCGAGAAGTTCCCCGACGCGATCTACACCGCGGTGCGCATCGCGCCGAAGATGGCGGGTGCCGCGTTCACGCCGTCGGTCGGCGCGCGCAACATCGCGATCGTGATCGATACGTCGCGCAGCTCTCTCGAAGCGCGCGCGCAACAGCTCGAGGTGCTCGAGACGACGGTGCGCCAGCTCGCGTCGACGGACAAGTTCACCGTGATCGCCGCCGACGTCGAGATCCAGCAGAGCTGGCCGGGCTACGTGCCCGCGAGCGAACAGGCGATCCGCGAGGCGAAGAAGATGATCGAGGGCATCGAGCCCGACGGCGCGAGCGACCTCGGCAACACGTTCACCGCACTCGACGCGCAGGACCCCTCGCAGGTGATCTACATCGGCGACGGCATCGCGACGTGGGGCGAGCAGCGCACCGAAGAGCTCGCGAAGTTGGCGAAGAAGATCGGCGTGCCCGTCGACGCCGCACTCGTCGGCAAGGGTGCGAGCACCGCGCTGTGGGCCGAGCTGTCCGGCGAGACCGGTGGCCGCTCGATGATCGTGAAGAGCCACCTCGACGAGCAGCGGTTCGCGCTCGCGGCGACGCAGGCCGACACGATGCGCCTGACGAACGCGACGATCGTCGCTCCGACGGGATCCGTGCTGTTCCCCGCGACGGCGACCACGCTGTTCGAAGGTGACGAGATGGTCGCCGTGATGAAGCTGCCCGCCAACGAGCCGATGCCGCCGAGCGTGAAGCTCGTGGGCACGCTCGCGGGCCGGCCGTACACCGAGGACATCCAGCTCACCGCGGCGGTCGCGACGGATCGCGTCGGCCAGCGCTGGGCGCGCCAGATGCTCGCGACGATGGAAGCGAGCAACGCGGGCAAGGAAGAGGTCGTCGCGTTGTCGACGGAGTTCGGCGTGATGTCGAAGTACACGTCGCTGCTCGTGCTCGAGAACGACGAGGCGTACAAGAAGTACGAGATCGAGCGCAAGAACCAGAAGGCCGCCGACGCGCTCAAGCTCGCGCAGGCGCCGACGGTCACCGGTGGCGATCTCGATTCGCTCGGTGCGCGCGAGGCGAGCCTGTCGCCCGATGAAGTGCAGCCCGGCGATCCGGAGATCAAGATCCCCGCGCCGATCGACGCGCAGTCGGTCGTCGTCAGCTTCCCGTTCGGCGAGACCAAGCTCGCGGTGTGGGACGAGGACATCAACGCGTGGATGGTTCGCTTCCTGATCGATCAGCAGACGCCCGACGGCATCTACTACGTGCGCGTGACCGTGACGCACGCGGATGGCCGCATCGAAGTGCTGCAGCTGCCGTACACCGTCGATACCAAGGCGCCGATCATCAAGGCGACCGCGACGAAGGTCGGCAACGCGTATCACATCAAGGTGAAGCAGCAGCGCGATGGCACGCGGCCCAAGGATGCGGAGCGCGTCGAGATCGTCCTGCCCGATGGCACGATCATGAAGCTCGGCATGACAGAGTGGGGCGTGTTCGAAGGTGACTGGACGCCGGCCTCGCCGCTGACCGAGTCGCTAACGCTCCAGGTGTACGCGCGCGACAACGCGCTGAACCAGTCGACCATCGAGCTCGTCCTGCCGTGAGCGCGCTGGTCGCCATCGCGAACGCCGCGATCGCCGTGTACACGAACACCGCCGAGGTGCGCGCGTGCATGCCGATCGACGACGGGTTCCTCGTCGGAACGGGTGGCGGCCTGGTGTGGACGGACAAGGCGGGGGCTCCCAAGCGCGTTTGGACCGCGCTCGACGGGCTTCCCGCCACGCGCATCGATGGCATCACGATGGTCGGCACCGACGTCTGGGTCGGAACCGAGCGCGGCGGTAACCGTGTGACGATCGCGAACGACGCGCTCGTCCTCGGACTCGGTGTGGCCAGCATGTCGGTGCGCGACGTGGTGCGCTTCGGTAACGAGACGTACGTCGCGACCGACGCGGGCGTGCAGGTCGAGCAGCACAAAGGGATGCGCGTCCCGACGCAGCGGCCGGTCGCGTTCAAGGGCGGCGCGAACAAGCAAGCACGCGCACGCGTGAGCTCGCTCGCGATCGCCGATGGCGCGCTGTGGGCGGGCACCGCGGGCGGACTCTACAAGCTGCGCGGCGGGACGTTCGAGCTGGTCACCGTCGAGACCGGTGCGAACGACATCACGTCGCTCTACGGCGATGGCAAGACGCTGTGGATCGCGACGACGAATGGCCTCTACACGCGCGAGGGATCCACCGTGCGCGGCTACGGCGGCGGTGATCTTCGCCGCGTCACCATGGTCGATGGCGCGATCGTCGCGGCCGGTTTCGGCGGCGGCTTCGTGACGATCGATCGCGGACGTCTGATCGACTACAAGGGCGCGCCGAAGATCCCGATGGCGCAGGCGTTGACCGAGCGCAACGGCGTCGCGTGCGCCGGTGGGCTCGACGGCTTCGCGATCCGCGCGAGCAAGACCGCTCCGTGGACCGCGGTGAAGTCAGCGTCATCGATCCCGGCGAACGATGTCTCCGCGCTCGCGGCCGATGGCGACACGCTGTGGGTCGGCACGTTCGATCACGGCCTCGCGCGCTTCGCGAAGGGCGCGTGGACAACGGTCACGGACAAGAAGCTCGATCATCGGATCAACGCGCTGCTCGTCGAGCCGCGCGCGGGCAAGTCCTCGCGCCTGTGGGTCGCGACGGCGACCGGCATCTCGATCGTCGACGGCAAGAACATCACGGAGCTGACGAAAGCGGATGGCTTGCCCGCGCGTGGTGCGCTGTCGCTCGCCTTGTTGCGCGATGGTCGCGTGCTCGCGGGCACGATGCACGGCGCGGCGATCATCGGTGACAACGCGCGGCCGATCGCGCTCGGCCTCAAGCAGAACCTCGAGGTGAAGAACGTGTGGGCGGTGGCCGAGGACAGCGAGGGCTACCTCTGGCTCGGCGCGACCACGGGCGTCTATCGCGGCAAGCCGGATGACTCCGCGTGGACGCGCTACTCCGTCGCGACGAAGAGCCTGCGCGACGATTGGGTGATGGCGCTCGTGCCGAACGGCGATCAGATGTTCGTCGGCACGTACAAAGGCGGCGTGACCCGCATGGACATCACGCCGACGACGGTGACGGCGGTGCAGCTCGGCGATGGCTGGATCAATCCGGGCGGCCTGCGCGTCGAAGGCACGACGCTGTACGCGGCGACGATGGAGGGCCTGCGCACGAGCGATCTCGCGGCGACCACGTGGGCTACATCGGAGACGTTCACCGCCCGCGATACGACGGCGACCGCCCGGGTCGGCGCGCGGCTGTTCATCGCGTCGCGCCGGGGCATCGTGTCCCCACCGCGCCGATAGGTGCGGATCGCTGGCTCACGGCGATCTCATTCGCGACCCGACGGGACTTCCAGCGACACGCCAGGGGGCAACACCCGTCACCCGTCGGGCAGGGAGCCTGCTCCGCGCGTTCTCGGCCTGTTGCGCAGTGTGAATCCGCGAGCACGCCGCGCCCAATAGGCTGGACAGCCGTATGAACCCGGGCATGCTCGTAACCACATTCGATGTGGCTGATCCGGACAGCACTACGCCGGCCATACACGTTCATCGTGATGGCGATGCTCATCGCGATCGGCGGTGTGTATTCGATCAAGAAGGCGCCGACCGACATCTTCCCGAGCATCGACATCCCGGTCATCTCGGTGATCTGGAACTACAACGGCCTCCAGCCCGAGGAGATGGAGAAGCGCGTCGTCAACAACTTCGAGCGCTTCTTGACCACGATCGTCGCCGATATCGATCACATCGAGAGCCAGACCCTCACGGGCAAGGCCGTGATCAAGATCTACTTGCAGCCCGGGGCGAGCGTCGAGAAGACCATCGCGCAAACCACGGCGGTCGCGCAGAGCGCGGTGCGCTCGATGCCACCGGGCACGGTGCCACCGCTGATCATGCAGTACAGCGCGACGAGCGTTCCGATCATGCAGATCGCGATTCAGAGCGATTCGCTGTCGGAGCAGCAGATGTTCGACTACGGCGTCAACTTCATCCGTAGCGACCTCGCGACGATTCCGGGTGTCCAGATTCCCTGGCCGTACGGCGGCAAGCAACGACAGATCATGGTCGATATCTCGCCGGAGCGGCTGCACGCGTTCGGGCTGTCTCCACGCGATGTATTGGCCGCGCTCTCCGCGCAGAACGTGGTGCTCGCCTCTGGAACGGCGAAGCTCGGCGTCAACGAGTTCCCGATCGTCGTCGATTCCTCCCCGGACACACTGGAAGAGCTCGCGGCCATCCCGATCAAGACGGTGGAGGGCCGGACGATCTACATCCGCGATATCGGGAACGTTCGCGACGGCAACATGCCGCAGACCAACCTGGTCCACGTCGAAGGGCGTCGCTCGTTGCTGATGTCGGTGATGAAGAACGGCGACGCCTCGACGCTCGACATCACGGCAGCGGTGCGCGACGTCCTCCCGCGAGCACTCGAGAGGTTGCCCGAGTCCGCGCGCGGCAAGCTCGACGTGAAGATCCTGTTCGATCAATCGGTGTTCGTGCGTGCCTCCGTCAACGGAGTGATCCACGAAGCGGTGATCGCCGGCGTGCTCACCGCGCTGATGATCCTGATGTTCCTCGGCAGCTGGCGCTCGACGATCACCGTCATCATCTCGATCCCGCTGTCGATCCTGTTCTCGATCGTCGTGCTCCACGCGCTAGGGCAGACGCTCAACGTGATGACGCTCGGTGGTCTCGCGCTCGCCGTCGGAATTCTCGTCGATGACGCGACCGTCGCGATCGAGAACATCCATCGCAATATCGGGCAGCGAAAACCATTCGTCCGCGCCATCGTCGACGGAGCGCAGCAAGTTGCGTTGCCAGCCCTGGTGTCGACGCTGTGTATCTGCATCGTGTTCCTACCGATCGGCTTCATCACCGGCGCCGCGAAGTCGCTGTTCGTGCCGATGGCGATGGCCGTCGTGTTCGCGATGCTGATGTCGTACCTGCTGTCGCGAACGCTCGTGCCGACCATGGTGCGCTACCTGTTGGGTCGCGAGGCAGCGCACGGTCACACGCCGAACTGGTTCTCGGCCGCGTTCGATCGCAACTTCGATCGCTTCCGCAACGCGTACGGCCGATGGCTCGCGTGGTCGCTCGTGCACCGAGCGTTTGTCGTCGTGGTGTTCCTCGGCTTCGTCGCGGGCTCGCTCGCGATGCTGCCGCTCGTCGGACGCGACTTCTTCCCGACGGTGGACGCCGGGTTGATCAAGCTCCACGTTCGCGGGACACCGGGCACGCGGCTCGAGGAAGCCGAGAAGAAGATGGCGGAGATCCAATCGACGATCCGCACCGTCATTCCGCGGTCGGAGATCGAGACGATGCTCGACGTCATGGGGACGCCGTACTCGGGGATCAATCTCTCGCTCAGCGAGGGCGCGCTGATCTCACCCGCGGATGCGCAGATCATGATCGCGCTACGCGAAGACCATCGGCCGACCAGCGAGTACTTGGCCAGGCTCCGGCACGTGCTCCGTGCGAAGTACCCGGAGATGACGTTCTTCTTCCTCGCGCCGGATATCTCGACGCAGGTGTTGAACTTCGGACTCGCGGCTCCGATCAACGTGCAGGTCGTGGGGCCGATCGGCAGCGAGGCGAAGACGCTCGCACAGGCGGAAGAGCTCGTCCGGAGGATCGCGAAGGTCCCGGGTGCCGTCGACGTTCACCTCGCGCAGGTCTCGAACGTGCCGCAGCTCAAGATCTCGATCGATCGCGTGCAGGCGCAACGCGCCGGCCTGTCGGAGCGCGACGTGGCAAGTGACCTGCTCGTCTCGCTCGCATCGAGCGGTGACGCGGCCCCGAGTTATTGGCTCGACAAGCGCGGCGTGCAGTACGCGGTGTCCGTGCAGACCCCCCAATCGCAGATCGATTCGATCGCGGCGCTCGAAGCGACGCCGATCTCGACGCATCTGGGGCAGCCGCAGACGCTCGGCAACCTGGCGACGATCACGCGTGAACGTGGCCCGGCGAACCTCACGCACTACAACGTGGCGCGCACGTTCGACGTGCAGGCGAACATCGAGGGCACCGATCTCGGCTCGGTGGCCGACGCCGTGAACGAGATCCTCGCCGAGACACGCACCAAGGCACCGCCGGGGACACGGTTCACGCTCAAGGGGCAGGCGGAGAGCATGGACAGCTCGTTCGGCGGCCTCGCGTCCGGACTGCTCGTCGCGATTCTCCTCGTCTATCTGCTCATGGTCGTGAACTTCCAGTCGTGGCTCGACCCGTTCATCATCTTGATGGCGCTGCCGGGAGCGCTCGCGGGTATCGTCTGGATCTTGTTCCTCACGGGTACGACGCTCTCCGTGCCGGCGCTGATCGGATCGATCATGTGCGTCGGTGTCGCGACCGCGAACTCGATCCTCGTGGTCGCGTTCGCGAACGAGCAGCGCGCGCATCGCGATAGCCTGCAGTCCGCGCTCGCGGCCGGCATGACCCGCCTGCGGCCCGTTCTGATGACCGCGCTCGCGATGGTGATCGGCATGATCCCGATGGCGATCGGACTCGGCGAAGGCGGCGAGCAGAACGCGCCGCTCGGACGCGCCGTGATCGGCGGGCTCGTGCTAGCGACGGTGACCACGCTGTTCTTCGTCCCGGTGATGTACAGCGTGCTCCGGCGCAAGCAGCCCGAGCCGCGCGAGGATCTGGAGCAGATATGAGTGAACCGGCGACCCCGGCGCCCGATCCCGGTAGTGACGAGCTCGGGTTCCCCTTGCCGCCGCCGGCGCGAGGCTCGCGCATCGGTGTCATCGTCGCGCTCGCGGTCGTCGTCGGCGGTGGCTTCGCCTTCGGGTACCTCCGCAAGAGCTCGCACGGCGAAGCGCGCACGACCGATATCGCGAGCGAGACCCGCGCTCCGCAGGTCGAGGTGATCAAGGCGACGACGCTGTCGAGCGATCACGCGCTGTCATTGCCCGGCACCGTCAAGCCGCTCGAGGAGACCAAGCTGTTCGCACGCGTCCCGGGCTACGTGCGCGCGTGGCACGTGGACATCGGCGACAAGGTCACCGCCGGGCAGGTGCTCGCGGAGATCGACACGCCCGAGCTCGCGGCCGAGCTCTCGCAGGCGCGAGCACAGCTCCTGGCCGCGCGCGCGAACGTCAAGCAAGCGGCGGCGCAACGCGACTACTCGAAGTCCAACAGCACGCGCTACACCTCGCTCGCGGATCAGCAGCTCGTCTCCAAGTCGCAGGTCGAGGAGACCACCGCCAAAGCGGCGACCGACGAAGCCACCGTCGCCGCCGCCGAGTCCAACGTGACCGCGATGGAAGCGAACGTCCGCCGGCTCGTCGAGCTGCAGGGCTTCGCAACGGTGATCGCGCCGTTCGCGGGCACGATCACGATGCGCAACGTCGATCGCGGCGCGCTCGTGCAAGCCGGTGGCACCACGCCGATGTTCACCCTCGTGGCCACCGATCCCGTGCGCATCTTCGTCGACGTCCCGCAGTCGATCGCGCCGAGCGTGAAGAACGACACGCCGGCGACCATCTCCGTGCGCGAATACGGCGGGCGGACATTTGCGGGCAAGGTCACGCGCTCCGCGGGCGCGCTCGACGAAGACATGCACACCATGGTCACCGAGATCCAGGTGCCGAACGCAGACGGCGCGCTGATGCCCGGCATGTACGT
Source organism: Kofleriaceae bacterium (assembly GCA_044230415.1). Taxonomy (GTDB): domain Bacteria; phylum Myxococcota_A; class Polyangia; order Haliangiales; family Haliangiaceae; genus JABFXX01. The sequence continues at coordinate 50,842 of JBGARE010000027.1, read as the reverse complement.
GCAAGCAGCGATCACGCTGCCCACGCCGCATCGCGTGCTCGAGGTCCCGTCGACGGCGCTCTACGCGGACGCCGACGGCGTGCGCCTCGCGACGGTGGATGCGCAGAAGCGCGTGAAGTTCGCGAAGATCGTCATCGAGCGCGATACCGGCGCGACGATCCAGATCGCGAGCGGCCTCACCGGCGACGAGCAGATCATCAAGATCGCCGTGCCGGGACTTCGCGATGGGGATGCAGTGACCGTCGCGCCGCCCGCTCCCGCGCCGCCCACCGGATCTGGCTCCGCGAAGTAGTTCTCAACTCCGATTCCGCTTCTCCTTTCACTATTCTTGCTGTCAGGGCTAGCTCGTAGGCTGCTCGGATGAAGGGCGACAACATCGCGGCTCGCTTGCGCGCGTTCGCTGCAGGTGTCTTGCGGATCTGTCGCGATCTCGATGGCGATTCGGCGACGAGACACATCGAGGAAGCCTTTCGTGGCCTTGTCCGGGAAGCGGACGAGCTGATCTCGATCCTGACTGCGTCGATCCGCACAGCGAAAGGACGGCTCGAAGCGCGTCCCGGAGGATAGGGAATACGGGATGGGGAATCGGAATTTGGAGCTGAAGTGCTTTAACGTTCGCGTCGATGCCGCAGATCGACGTCAACGGAACCACGCTGCACTACGTGGACACGGGCCCGGGCTCGACGGGCCAGACCATCGCGTTCAGTCACGGCCTGCTCTGGGGCGTCGAGTTGTTCGAGCCGCAGATCGAAGCGCTGCGCTCGCGATATCGCTGCATCGCGTGGGATCACCGCGGTCAGGGACAGAGTGCGCCGGAGCTGCATCGCCACGTGATCGACATGGAGCTCGTGTGGCAAGACGCGGTCGCGCTCCTCGAAGCGCTCGCGCCTGGCCCGGTGCATTTCTGCGGGCTGTCGATGGGTGGCTTCGTCGCGATGCGCATGGGCGCGCGACGACCGGATCTCGTGCGATCGCTCGTGCTGCTCGAGACCTCGTCGGATGCCGAGCCCGTCGAGAACCTCGGCAAGTACCGCATTCTCACGCGGCTCGTGAAGACGCTCGGGGCGACGCTGTCGAAGCCGCTGATCCGGAGCCAGGTGCTGCCGATCATGGTCGGCAAGACGATCTTGGCCGACAAGGCGCGCACGGCAGACGTGAAGCGGTTCGTGGACATCATGAGCCGGCGCGCGGATATCTGGCGCGCGGTCAACGGCGTGATCGAGCGCGCGGGCATTCATGTCGAGCTCGGACGCATCACGGTTCCGACCGTCGTGATCGTCGGTGAGGAAGACGCCGCGACGGTGCCGGCGAAGGCGGAGAAGATCGCGAGCGCGATCTCGCATGCCAAGCTCGTGCGGATTCCTCGCGCGGGTCACTCGTCGTCGGTGGAAGAGCCCGCCGCGGTGACGGCGGCGATCGAAGCGTTCCTGCGCGATCACGCACGCTGAGCGTTCTCGCTACACCTCGCGTGAATTGATCGCGAGACTGCAATGCGCGTTTGGTTAGTAGGAGCCACGCTCCTAGAGTTCGATCGTGCCCTCGATCCTGATCGTCGACGACAGCATGACGGTCCGCACGGACCTCGCGGAGTCGCTCGCCACCGCGGGCTTCGCGGCGATCCCGTGCGGCACGCTCGCAGAGGCGCGGACCGCGCTGCGCTGCGGACGGGGCGAACGACTACGTCGGCAAGCCGTACGACACCGAGCATGTCATCGCGCGCATCCGGCAACTGATCGGTGGGCCGCCGGTGCGCGATCTCGTGCTCGTGATCGATAGCGAGCGAAAGGTGCGCGAGAAACTACTTCGCAGCGAGCTCGAGGCATCCGAAGCCCGCGCCGCGAAGGATCTCGCGGAAGTGCGGGCGGCGATGGCCGAGGCGCTCGAGCGGTCGAACGTCGAGCTCGCCCATGCCAACCGGGAGCTGGAGACGTTCAGCTATTCGGTGTCGCACGATCTCCGCGCGCCACTACGAACGATTAGCGCGTTTACCCGGGTGTTGGCGAGCACGTGCGCCGGGTCCTCGCGGCATCCTCACGGATGGCCGATTTGATCGATGCGCTGTTGGAGTTGTCCCACATCAGCCTCGCCCCGATCGGCCGGCACCGCGTGGACCTCTCGGCGATCGCCAAAGCGTCATCACGACCATCATTACTCCTCATCTCGAGGTCGATGCGGACGCTCGGTTGATGCGAGTTCTTCTCGACAACATCCTCGGAAACGCGTGGAAGTTCACGCGAAACGCACCGTCCCCTCGAATCGAGGTGGGTGTAGCAAATCGTGGCACCCAGCCGGCGTACTTCGTGCGTGACAACGGAGAAGGGTTCGAGATGGCCCACGCCGATCGGTTGTTCACACCGTTTGGCCGTCTTCACTTGGAGCGCGAGTACAACGGTACTGGAATCGGTCTCGCAACAGTTCGTCGCATTGAGCGGCATGGCGGCGAGGTGTGGGCAGAAAGTTCGGTCGGGGAAGGCGCTTTATTCGCGTTTACGGTCCCGACGTCCGACTTATCTATGACTGCCTCGGCATTCACCGACAGTTATCCGAACGAACGTTAGCCAAACGTTAAGATGGTTTACCCCGGAAGTCGCAACCGCGTACGCTGGTCGTTCCCACCTTGCCAGAGCTATCGTCACACCTTGGGGTTAGGCGAGTGACGAACATGGATCGCCAGCTGCGCGTCCTCGTCGCCGAGGACTCCGAAGATGACTTCGAAATTCTGCTTCGCGAGCTCAAGCGAGGTGGATACGAAGTGGTGGCCCAGCGCTGTGCATCACTCGCGCAATTCGATGCGGCACTCGCGCAGACGTGGGACCTCGTTATTTCGGATTGGATGATGCCGGGGTTCGGCGGGCGTGTGGTGTTGGATACGCTCAGCGCGCGTGGAGCTCGCACTCCATGCATCGTGATCTCGGGAACGATCGGCGAAGAGCCGGCCGTCGAAGCGCTCAAAGCGGGAGCCCTGGACTTTCTCTCGAAGGACAAGCCGAAGCGCTTCGTCCCGGTGATCGAGCGCGCGCTCCGCGAAGCAGCCGAGCGTGTGAAGGGCGAAGAGATTCGCCGGCGAAGTGCCGCACTCGAGATGCAGAATCGCCGGATTCAAGAAGCGAATCGCTTGAAGAGCGAATTCCTCGCGAACATGTCCCACGAGTTGCGGACTCCGCTCAACGCGATCATCGGATTCGCAGAGCTACTGCACGACGGTCAGGTGCCGTCGGGCACCGCACAGCACAAGGAGTTCCTCGGCGACATCCTCGCGAGCGGCAAGCATCTACTCCAGCTGATCAACGACGTGCTCGACCTCGCGAAAGTGGAGGCGGGCAAGCTCGAGTTCCGGCCCGAGAAGGTCGAGATCCAACGCGTGGTCAACGAGATCTCGTCGATCTTGCGCACGCACCTCGCGGCGAAGCGCGTGCACCTCGAGCTCGATGTCGATTCGAAGATCGGCGAGCTATACCTCGATCCCGCGCGCCTGAAACAGATCGCCTACAACTACCTCTCGAACGCGATCAAGTTCTCCTCGCCGGGCGCACGCGTGATCCTTCGCATCGCCGCCGAGGGCCCCGATCTGGTTCGCATCTCGGTCACCGATGAAGGCATCGGCATCTCCGAGATCGATCAAGCGCGGTTGTTCGTCGAGTTCCAGCAGCTCGAACTCGCGAAGCGACACCAAGGAACCGGGCTCGGGCTCGCACTGACCAAGCGCCTCGTCGAAGCACAAGGCGGCATCGTCGGCGTGACGAGCGAGGTCGGCAAAGGCAGCACGTTCTTCGCGGTGATCCCTCGTCGCGTGGAGACGTTGCAGGAGATCGCGATGCCACGCGTGGCGACCCGCGACCGCACTCACCGTAAAGGCGCGACTGCGGTCTTGGTCGTCGAGGACGATGCGCGCGATCAGGATCAGATCGTGAAGACCCTCGCGCACGCGGGGTACGACGTCGAGGTCGCGGCGACCGGGGCACAGGCGCTCGCGAAGTGGCGCGCACGTCCGTTCGACGCCGTCACGATCGATCTCCTGTTGCCGGATATGAGCGGACTCGACGTGCTCGGGGCGCTGCAGGGCGATCCGCGTGCGACGGGAATTCCCATCATCGTCGTCACGGTGGTGCCAGACACCAACGTCCTCGCGGGATTCCTCGTGCACGAGGTGCTCCACAAGCCGCTCGACTCGAACAGCTTGTTGGACTCGCTTCGACGCGCAGGCGTCTCCAACGGACGGGTGGGAGTGTGAACGGTGGCGGAGAGGATCCTGATCGTGGATGACAATCCAACAAATCTCAAACTCGTCACGTTTCTCATGCAACAGAGCGGCTATGACGTCACGACCGCTGCGGATGCCGACGATGCGATGGCATCGATCCGCACCAGGCCTCCGGATCTGATCCTCATGGACGTGCAGCTTCCCGGGATCGACGGGCTCGAGCTGACGCGACGGTTGAAGACCGATCCGGCGACGCAGTCGATCCTCATCATCGCCGTGACCGCATACGCCATGAAGGGTGATCAGGATAAGGCGCTATCCGTAGGCTGCGATGACTACGTGACAAAGCCGATCGACACGAAGCAACTACCGCTGACGGTCGCCAAGCACCTCGCCGCACGCGCTGGAGTAACGCCGTGACCCACAAGATCATGGTTGTCGACGACAACTCCGTCACGCGACGGATGGTTCGCAACGCGCTCCAGCGCAACGGCCACGACGTCATCGAAGCAGCGGACGGCGCGACCGCGCGCGCACTCATGAAGAGCGAGCACCCGCGCGTCGTGCTGCAAGACCTCATGCTCCCCGACGCGGACGGGTTCGAGCTCGTCGGCGAGCTGCGCGACCTCGCCGGAGGAACCGACGTGTCGATCCTCGCGTTCTCGGGGTTCGTGTCCGAGCTCGACGAGGCGCGCGTGTCCACCGTCGGCTTCGATGACATCATCGCGAAGCCCATCGCGCCGTCGCGCCTGGTGCCGATCATCGAAGCGCACTTGCCCGTGCCTGTCCCCGCGGGTGGCAAGTTCGGTACCGGACGCCGCGTCGTGATCGCCGACGACGATCCGATCCAGCTCAAGCTCGCCACGTTCCGCCTCGCGCGACTCGGCTTCGATGTCGAGGGCGTCGGCGATGGCCGCGCAGCGCTCGAGGCGGTGAAGCGGCACATCCCGGATGCTCTCGTGTCGGACGTGATGATGCCGGAGCTCGACGGCTTCGGACTCGCGATGGCGGTGCGCCAGGATCCGGCGCTGCGCAAGGTGCCGGTGTTGCTCGTGACCTCGAGCTACGTCGAGCCCGCGGATCGCGATCTCGCGAAGCGCGCCGGCGCGAACGATCTGTTGCCGCGTACGCCGGAGCTCGTCGAGCTGTTGCAGGCGCTCGACGACGCACTCGGAAAGTCGCAGGGCAACGCGGTCGTCATCCAGGCCGAGCAGATCGACGATCTGGAGAAGGAGCACAACCAGCGCGTGTTCCGTCAGCTCGAGCGTCAAGTGATGCTCAACGCGGGGCTCGCGCGCCGGTGCTCGTCGCTCGCATCCGAGCTCACGGTTCTCACGGGCATCTCCGAGGCGGTGCTCAAGCATCGCGATGTCGACGTCGCGCTCGACGAGGCGCTCGCCGAGTGCTTCGACGCCGGTGGCATCGCCGTCGGTGCGCTGTATCTGTTCAGCGATGGCGGCCAGGCACTACGCGTGCGCTCGCTCGGTAGCGGCCATCCCGTCGCTAGCCTCGACGACCTCGAGCGGTTCTTCGGCCACGAGCAGCTCCTCCGCGAGACGCTCGGCGCGGGAACGACGCTGTATCTCCCGTCCGACCAAGTTCCACCGCTGGTCGCGCAGGAGCTGCTGTCTCGGACGCAGGGCACTGCGATGCTCGTCGTGCCGCTCTCGAACCACGGAGCGGTGATCGGCGGACTGCTCATGGTGTCGCGCGGTCGCGACCTGGATCAGGGTGATTGGACCGCATTCGCCCGCGGGGTCGCGAATCAGATCTCGCACGTTCTCTCGCTCGCGCGGGCGTACGAGGATCGCGAGGCGGCCGAGAAGCGCGCGGTGCAGCACGCCGCATTGCTCGACGCGATGGTCATCAACATGCCGGACTGGGTCGTGCACATCGATCTCGACGGCACGATCAAGTTCATCAATCGCGACATTCGCGAGCTCAAGCAACACAAGCTGATCGGACGAAACCTCCTCGAGCTACCTGGTGGTGATCACCAGCGCGAGTTCAAGGTCGCGCTCGCGAAGATGATCGAGACGGGGCAGCCGCAGGGCTTCGAAGCGCCGATCGTGTTTCCGGATACCACCGTGTGGTTGTCGACGCGGCTCGGTCCCGTCATGCAAGAAGGCACGATCGTCGGCTGCGTCGTCGTCGCGCGCGATATCAGCGACAAGAAGCAGACCGAGCTGCACCTGATGGTCAGCGATCGCATGGCCTCCGTGGGAACTCTCGCCGCGGGTGTCGCACACGAGATCAACAACCCTCTCGCCTCCGTGATCGCGAATATCGACATGGCGGTGCAGGACGTGCAGTCCATGTCCGACAAGAGCATGCTGCCGTCGGATCTCGTCGACGAGCTCGAGGACGCTCGCACCGCAGCAGATCGCGTGCGCGAGATCGTTCGCGACCTCAAGATCTTCTCTCGCGCCGAGGAAGAGCGGCACGGTCCCGTCGACGTGGAGCACGTCCTCGAGTCCACGCTGCGCATGGCCTGGAACGAGCTGCGCCACCGCGCGAAGCTAGTGAAGAACTTCAGAAAGGTGCCGCTCGTCGAGGCGAACGAATCGCGTCTCGGCCAGGTGTTCTTGAACCTCATCATCAACGCTGCGCATGCGATCCCGACGGGAAACTACGAAGGCAATCGCATCACGATCACGTCGGTCTACGATCCGCAGGGCAAGGTCGTCGTCACGATCTCCGACACGGGAACCGGAATCCCGCTGCACGTGCGCCCGCGGTTGTTCACGCCGTTCTTCACGACCAAGCCGGTCGGCGTGGGAACGGGGCTCGGTCTCGCGATCTCCCACCGCATCATCACGCAGCTCGGCGGCACGCTCACGTTCGAGTCCGAGATCGGAAAGGGCACCGACTTCATCGTCACGTTGCCGGTCGCGGCCACGCAGATCCAGGCGCGCGCCTCTGCGCGACCAACGCTGGCGCCGGCGAGCCGCCGCGGCACCGTGCTCGTCGTCGATGACGAAGAGCCGCTCGTGCAGGCGATCCGCAAGTACCTCTCGGGCGATCACGTGGTAACCGCGGTCACCAGCGCGCACGCCGCCCTCGATCTCATGCAAGGAGGCGCGCGCTACGACGTCGTGCTCTGCGATCTGATGATGCCGCAGATCACGGGCATGGAGCTCTACGCCGAAGTCGTGAAGCTCGATGTCTCGCAAGCGAACCGGATGGTGTTTCTCACCGGCGGCGCGTTTACCGTCGCAGCGCGCGAGTTCCTCGACCAAGCGACGAACCTCCGACTCGAGAAGCCGTTCGACCTCAAAGAGCTGCGAAAGCTCGTCAACGAGCTCATCCGCTGATCAGATCGGCGGCGCGGAGTACGGGAACGTCGCCGACACGGCCGGGTGGCCCTGCTGCGTGTTGCCCACTGCGCCCACGAAGCTCACGCCGTCGCTGACGAGCGCGGTCGCCTGCGCCTGACCCGCCGTGCTGCCGCTCAGCCCCGTCGGGATCGCGGCGCCTGCGAGCAGATAGAAGTAGGTGATGTCGATGACGTCGTCGTCGAGCTTGCGTCCGCCGCACAGCAGCGGCGAGTTGGCAGCGGCGCCGTTGCACAGCGCGGGACCGCTGAAGTATCCGCTCGCGATCGCCGTATCGATACGCATCACGTCCGGGATGAACTGCGAGAACACGCGATCGGCGTACGCCTGCGCGCCGTCCTTTGCCGCCTGCGTGAGCGTCGCACCGGTGAGCGGGTTGTTCTCGGTGAACAACGCGCCGCCGACGGCCGCGCACTCGAGACCACCCGGCTTCGCACCGGTCTGTGGAGTGAGCTGCGCGATTCCGTTGACGAGGCACGTACCGAGATAGATCGCCTTGAGCACGGTCTTCGCCTCGGCGACGACATCACCGAGCGTCGCGGCGGGAACGCCGGTGAACGTCGGCGCCGTCGCGTTGTAGCCGGCGAGGAATCCGTTCGACAGCAGCAGCGCTTCAGCGATGCCGGGGCGAGCGAGCTGCTCGATCTGGACGTACGTGACCGGCTGCGGGCCACCGTCCGAGCCGGAGCCCGATCCATCGGATCCGGGCGCGGCGTCGATCATCGGGTTGTTGCCGCCATCGTCGCCGCAGGCGCCGACGGTGACGAGCGAGAGGGCGAGGGCCAACGATTTCATCTTCATGGTGGTCATGTTCGTCAGGCCTTTCACTGCTTCACCGAAATGGTGGACCAGGTGTCGAAGACAGTGCCGCCGCCGAGGTCGGCGATCGGAACGTTCAGCACGATGGCGGTGACGTTGTAGTTCTTGGTGAAGTCGGGGGCGCAGCTCGGCGGGTTCCACAGGTTCACCGCGTCTTCGTCGGTGTCACCGGTGCCGAGGATTCCCTGCGCGAGCGTCTGCCCCTTGCAGTTCGGTGCGAGCGCACCGAGGGCCGCCGGATCACCGTTGCCGCCGGCGCCGCCGAAGAAGCGACGCGCGAGGAAGCTACGCACCTGGAAGAAGCGCTGCACGTCGAACGTGAACGAGTCGGCGCGCATGCCGACGAAGTACTTGAAGTCGACATCCGCCGCGGCGCCGGTGTTCGAGGTCACCGTGTTCGCCTTCGAGTTGGCGAAGTCGGTCGACATGCCGGTGTGCGTGCCGATCACGGTGCCGTTGCGGATCACGGTGAGCGTGATCGATTGAACGCCGGCGGCGTTGGGCGCGCCTGCTTCGAAGCGGAACACGTAGTCCTCCGCCGCGGTCGGCTGCGCCGTCTTGTCGGCAACCTTCGCGACGTGAAACTCGTAGCGCGCGTTCGTGCTGAGATCGTATTGGCGCTGCGGCAGCGACCGGGGGTTCACGTACATCACCAGCGACAGGTCGGTGCCCGACTTGAACGCGTAGTGATCGGTGAGGTTGAGGGCACGACTCTTCAGATCGAGCTCGCCGTCGTCGTGATCCGACGCGGACGCGATCTGATAGGTCGTACCGAGGGTGCCCGCTCCTACGAGCAAGCCTGCGGCCACGAACAAACTCTTCAATCTCATGCGATTCCTCCCAGAATAGGGGCGGAATGGAAGTGCCCCTCGCCGACCTCTACGACCCGATCCCCAAACCGGATCGACAAATGTAGGAAGACCGATCCGGATCCCCGGCCCGGTCGTACCTGCAGGCATGAGGGCCAAGCGCGCTGTGGCGGTGGTGGGATCCTGTGCGCTCGCACTCGGTGCCGTCGCGGCATTCGCGACGACGCGCGAGTCCGCGCACGCGACACGAACGATCGAGAGCTCGAGTCTCGCTCCTTCGATCGATCAAGTTCGCTACCGCTTCACGATCACCGAAACCGCGACATCGTCCGATCCACTCGCGACGATCCCCGATCTCGAAGCGCGCGTGGCCGCGCCGACGGCGACGCCATTCGACACGGCCGAGCTCGCGGACCTCTATCTGCGTCGCGCCACCACCGCAGGCGATCCGTCAGACTTCGCGCGCGCCGAGGACATGGCGAAGCGCTCGCTCGCCGCGCTGCCATCACCGAACGGGGCGCCACTCACGCTCGCGCGCATCGCGACCGCGCGCCACGAGTTCCGCGCCGCGATCCAGCTCGCGCGCGACTACCTCGTGCACTCCGAGTCCGCGGGCGCGTACACGATCCTGACCACCTCGTACCTCGCCCTCGGCGAGCTGCCCGCCGCCGCCGAGTCCGCGGAGACCCAGGTCACGCGAAAGCCATCCTCGGGCGCGTACCTCATGCGCGCTCTCGTGTTCGCCGCGCAAGGCCGCGACGCGGAGGCCGCGTACGACTTCGCGCGTGCGGTCGTGGTCGAGGACTTCGGCGACCCCCGCGAAGCCGCGCGCCTCCGGACGCTGTGGGGCCGCTTCCTGCTCCGCCGCGGCGACACCGCGAGCGCGCAGATGTTGTTCGCGGAAGCGCTGCGCATCGCCCCCGACGATCCGCTCGCCCTCGGTCACCGCGCCGAGCTCGCGCTGCGGACCGGTCACGCGCGCGACGCTCGCGCCGACTTCGAGCGCGCGTTCGTCGCCTCGCGCCAGGTGCGCTACCTGATGGACGAGGCGCGCGCGAGAGAGCTGTCGCGCGATCTCGCCGGCGCGACCGCTACACGCACGCAGGTCGAGAAGCTGATCCGCGCCGAGCTCGCCTCGAGCGGCACGGGCCACACACTCGATCTCGTCGAGATCCTCGTCGATCGCGCGGCGCCCTCCGACCTCGACGAGGCGATCACCATCGGCACCGCCGAGGTCGCGCGCCGTCCCTCCGCCGACGTGCGGTTCCAGCTCGCGCGCGCCTATCACCGCGCGAATCGCCCGCGCGAAGGCCTCGTGCAGATCCGTGCGGCGCTCGCCACTGGTGTGCGCGATGCGCGTATCTACGAGCTGGCGGCGAGACTCGAAGCAGCGCTCGGCAACACGCCGCGCGCCGAGATGTATCACCGCGAAGCAACCACGCTCGATCCCGCGAACAGCGGTTGGCGCCACCTCGGACTGGCGGTGGTGAAGTGATCGGCGCGGGCAGGCCGACGCACATGGCGAGGCCGTGGCGCGGTGCGCGGGATATCGCGACGCGCGCCCTCACGGTGCTGGCGCGTCGGTGCGAGCTCGTCGTCGTGCGTGTCGCCGCCGACGTCGCGCATGCATCGACGTCTCGAGCGAGCGACGATCCCGAGTCGGCCGTTCTCGTCGAGTCCGAACCTCTCGACGTCGCCAGAAATGCGACGCAGAGACGCAGTGAACGCAGAGCAGAGATCATTCAAACCTCGTCACACACCTCGCCGGAGAACACGAATCGCGATCGAGCACACGAACCGAGCGAATACCGAGTCGAAGGGCGCGAATCCGATCCCCAGGACTCTGCTCTGCGCCCTTCGCGTCTCTGCGTCGCACTTCTGGGGCGATCCTCGGGTCACGCGGCCCCTGTCGGTGCGGGCGAGATCGAACCCGACCCGGTCGAACCGAACCCGTCGCTCCGACGCGTCGTACATCCTCCGATGAGCACATCGGACAGTCTCGGCGAGGCCGAATCACGACGGGCCACGCGCGACGACCGCGCGCGCGAGGCGATGAACCTCGCCCCGACGATGTCCCCGCGCGACGCCTGCATGCGCATCCTCGCGCGTCGCTGCTCGCTGCACCTCATGCGTGCGGTGACGGTGATCACCGCGCTGCTCGTCGCGCGGACCGCGAGCGCGCACTCGCTCGACATCGGCTACCTGCGCCTCGAGCCGGCGGGTGCGAGCACGAGCGTGATCCTCGATCTCGATCGCAACGCGGCGGCGCAGATGCTCGATGCGCCGGGCGCGACCCCCGAGGCGCTGCGTGCGCGCGCGAGCGAGCTCGCCGCGAAGACCTACGCGCGGGAGCTGCCGTCGACGACGGCGGGCCCGTGCACCCTCGATGCGCCGGTGATGGAGATCACCGGCGTGACCGTACGGCTCCGCGCGCTGATGCAGTGTCCGGCGGGCGAGCGCACGTGGCGGTTTCCGTTCGTCACCGATACGCATGTCAGCGCGACGTTCGAGCTGCTCGTGAAGGAAGCGGCCACGGATCGCATGACGGTCATCGACCGCGCGTCACCGGCGATGACGTTCGGTGAGGTGACCGCGTCGTCGGTCCCGGTGGCCACCGCGAGCGCTCCCAAGCCGGGTGGTGCGCAGGGGCGCTCGATGTTCTTGATCGGCGGCTTGCTCGTCGGCGTGATGCTCGCGCCGCTCGCGCGGTTCGCGCTTCGCCGCTAGACTCGGCCAATGTCCGACTTCGACTTCGACTATGTAGTGGTCGGGTCCGGCTTTGGCGGCGCGGTGTCGGCGTGCCGGCTCGCGGAGAAGGGCTACTCGGTCTGCGTGATCGAGATGGGCAAACGGTGGGAGGCGAAGGACTTCCCGAAAACGTCGTGGAACGCGCGCAAGTTCATCTGGCGTCCGGGCGCGAAGCTGCACGGCTTCTTCAACATGCGCCCGTTCAAGCACGTGATGATCCTGTGCGGCAACGCGGTGGGCGGCGGCTCGATCACGTACGCGAACACGATGCTCGTGCCGCCGGAGACGGTGTGGCGCGAGGGAAGCTGGAAGGGGCTCGCGAACTGGGAGTCCGAGATGCCGGCGCACTACGCGACGGCGAAGCGAATGCTCGGCGTCACGCAGAACAAGATCTTGGGCGACGCCGATCACATGCTGAAGAAGATCGCGGTGACGGCGGGCGTGGACAAGACGTTCTACAAGACCGATGTCGCGGTGTACTTCGGACAGGACGGCGAGAAGCCGGGCACGCCGCACGCGGATCCCTACTTCGACGGCGCAGGTCCACCGAGGAAGAGCTGCATCGGCTGCGGTGGATGCATGGTGGGCTGTCGGTTCGACGCGAAGAACACGCTCGACAAGAACTACCTGTGGTTCGCGGAGAAGCGCGGCGCGAAGATCCTGGCGGAGACCCGCGTCACCGATATCAAGCCGATCGGCGCCGCCGACGGCAGCGATGGCTATGCAGTCGCGACGGAGCGCTCGACGTCATGGCTGTTCAAGCAGAAGAAGACGATCCGCGCGCGCAACGTGGTGGTGGCGGCGAGCGCGCTCGGCTCGATGGATCTGTTGATGCGCGCGAAGCAGAGTGGCTCGCTGCCGAACATCTCGGATCACCTCGGCGCGGACGTGCGCACGAACTCCGAGTCGATCGTCGGCGTGCGCTTTCCGGGGACGAAGCTCGACATGTCGAAGGGCATCGCGATCGGATCGGGCATTCACGTCGATCAGTTCACGCACATCGAAGCGACGCGCTACTCGAAAGGCTCCGATGCGCTCGGGCTGATGGCGACGCTGATGGTCGGCGGCAAGGGGTTCGGGCGCGTGCTGCGGTGGATCGCGAGCGCGTTCGTACATCCGATCAAGTTCTTCCGCGCGGCGTGGCCGTTCGGGTTCGCGACGCAGACGCTGATCCTGCTCGTGATGCAAACGATCGACGGGACGCTGCGCTTCGAGCGCCGGCGGCGGTGGTTCTGGCCGTTCACGAAGCTCCTGTGCTCGAGCGGCAAGCGGATCCCCACGAACATCCCGGTCGCGAACGCGCTCGTGGAGCGCTCGGCGAAGGAGCTCGGGGGAATCCCGATCACGAGCACGAGCGAGATCATCTTCGATCTGCCGATGACCGCGCATTGCATCGGCGGCTGCGTGATGGGCGCTGACGCGTCGACGGGCGTGATCGACGCGCAGCATCGCGTGTACGGTTATCGCGGTCTGTATGTCGTCGATGGCGCGGCGGTCGGAGCGAACCTCGGCGTGAATCCGAGCTTCACGATCACGGCGCTCGCGGAGCGGGCGATGAGCTTCATCCCGGCCAAATCCAGCTAGCGCGGCGAGACGGACTGTTCCGGATCCTGCGTAAATGTCCGCCAGACAACGGTTTGTTGCTCGCGAGGTGGGTTGTCGAGGAGCCTCCAGCATCGCAGATTGGTCTCCACTTCAACGGAAATCATTCAGGAGCCGATCCCATGACCGCTACCACCTGGAACTTCGATCTCTCGCATTCCTCCGTCAACTTTCACGTACGCCACCTGATGGTCTCGAAGGTCCACGGGCGCTTCGCCACGTGGGGCGGCTCGCTCGTCATCGACAACAGCGACATCACGAAGTCGCGCGTCGAGGTCGCGATCGAGACCGCGAGCGTCGACACCAAGGAAGAGAAGCGCGATGCGCACCTGCGCTCGGCCGACTTCTTCGACAGCGAGAAGTATCCGACGATGACGTTCGTCAGCACGAACGTGACGAAGAAGAGCGACGACGAGCTCGAGGTCATCGGCGACCTCACGATCGCCGGTACGACGAAGTCGGTGAAGCTCGCGGTCGAGAGCGCGGGCACGGTGAAGGATCCGTGGGGCGGAACCCGCGCGGGTTTCTCGGCGAAGACGACGATCAACCGCAAGGACTTCGGTCTGCACTGGAACGCGGCGCTCGAAGCGGGCGGCGTGCTCGTCGGCGAGAAGGTCGAGATCACGCTCGAGATCGAAGCGATTCAAGCGGCCGAGAAGGCAGCGTAGTCACCGCTGCGCCGGCCAGCCCTGCTCCCCGACGAGCGGGACGAAGCGGACGTGGCCGAGCTCTTGTTCGGCGTACGTCCGCTCGTCGTTGCGCGTGATGCGGACGAGCCGCTGGTTGTCGGCGTCGCCGTGCGGGATCACCAGCCGGCCACCGATCGCGAGCTGCTCGAGCAACGCGGGCGGTGGTTTCGGCGCGCCTGCCGCGACGCAGATCGCTTCGTACGGTGCGCCGACCGGCCAGCCCAGCGTGCCGTCACCGTGATGGACGCGCACGTTCTCGAAGCCCAGTCGCGCGAGCCTCTCCGCGGCGCCGAGCGCGAGCTCGGGGATGCGCTCGACGGTGACGACCTCGCGAGCGAGCGACGCGAGCACCGCCGCGGCATAGCCCGAGCCGGTGCCGATCTCGAGGACGCGCTCGTGTCCGCGCAGGTGGAGCGCTTGGACGGTCATCGCGACGACGTAGGGCTGCGAGATCGTCTGCCCGTTGCTGATCGGCAGCGCGATGTCGTCGTAGGCCTGATCGCCGAGCTTCTCGGGGACGAAGTCTTCGCGACGCACGTGCGCGAAGGCCGCGAGCACCGCGGGATCGACGATGTCGCGTCGCCGCAGGTGCTCCGACACCATGCGCTGTCGCCGCGATTCGGAGGTGCTCGTCACGCATCCCATGCTGCCACCTTGCGCAATGACGATCGCACTGGCAACGAGCGAATCCGCTCGGCTAGACGAGACGACGCGCGAGAGCGAGTCCGAGAACGCCCATCACGAAGCAGCCGATCAGCGTGATCGCGACGTTCGCGATTCCGCGCGCGACCTGACCGTTCAGCAGCAGCTGCGATGACTCGTAGTTGAACGACGAATAGGTAGTGAGCCCACCGATCAATCCGGTGGTGATGGCGACGCGCAACGTCGGCGAGAAGTCCGCGCTCCGGATCGCGATCTCCATGACGAGCGCGATCACGAACGACCCGACGAGGTTCACGATCAGCGTTCCGTACGGGAAGCTCGCGGGCATCTTCGCGGCGGCGCCGAGCCCGACGAGATAGCGCAGGCCGCTCCCCACCGCGCCGGCACCACAGACAGCGAGAAAGCGCTCCACGTCGTGAGAGTACCTCGCGTGCGGGGCGGCATGAAGTTTCGCGCGGCCTACGCGGCGTCGGACTTCGAGTCTTCGTGCTTCTCCATGCGGACCGTGAGCACCGGGCACGGCGCGGTGCGGACCACGGTCTCGGCGACACTGCCGAGGAGGACGCGCGTGACACCGCGGCGACCGTGCGTGCCGACGACGATCAGGTCGGCGCCGATCTCTTTCGCGGTCTGGTTGATCACGTCGCGCGCATCGCCGGTGCGCAGGATCGTCGGCGCGAGATCCGCGGCCGCGGCTTTGCGTGCGGCGAGCGCGTCCAGCGCGGTCTGGTTGTCCTTGATCATCGAGTCGATCATCGTGCTCGTCATCGCCAGTCCCAGCTCGGGAACGCCGACGACGGGGACCGCGATGACGTGCAGGAGGTGCAGCTTCGCGCCGAGGGTCCTGGCGAGCTCGCACGCGTAGTCCACGGCCTCCTCGGCGGTCTCGCTGAGGTCGGTCGGGGCGAGGATGACTTTCGGCAGCATGGGGGCTCCTTCGTCGACGATGTCGTTCACGAAGCGGGCCATCTCCTGCAATTTCGGTCCTCGCATCCTACGAGGGCATCCTGTGTCACGAGCGCACGGGTGCGGTAGAACAGCCCGGCGGATGCGCCTCACTCGCAAGTTCATCGCGGCCCTCGTGATCGGCGTCGCGTTGGTCGCGTTGATCCAGGGCTACCTGGATTACGAACGCGAGCGCACCGTGTTCGATCGCCAGATGCGCGGTGAAGCAGCGGCTCTCGGCCGCGCGCTCGCTCGCGGTGTCGCGCACGTGTGGCAGCGCGATGGCGAAGCCGCGGCGCGCGAGTTCCTCGAGACGGCGACGAGCAAGCGCGAGAGCTTGCTCGCGAGATGGGTATGGCTCGACGCGAAAGGACCCGATGCGCCGCGCGCGGATCGGGACGCGCTCGCACCGATGGAAGAGGATCAGATCGTCACGCTGCGCGACAGCGAGCGACGCTTGCTGCTGACGTACATCCCGGTAAAAGTCCCCGAGCCGCGCCTCGGTGGCCTCGAGATCGCGCAGTCGCTCGAGCAGCTCGACAGCTACATCCAAGCGTCGCTGCGCAGCGAGATCGTCGGCTCGGCGAGCGCCGTGGCGATCGCGGCGATCCTCGCGCTCTTGCTCGGCGTGGTGTTCATCGGCCGGCCGATCAACCGGCTCGCGGCGAAAGCGCGCCGCGTCGGCCTCGGAGATCTCTCGGGACCGCTGCAGCTCGAGCAGCGCGACGAGCTGGGCGAGCTCGCGAACGAGATCAACTTGATGTGCGATCGCCTGTCCGAGGAGAGCCGCGCACGCGAGCAGGCCACCGAGCAGCTGCGCCACGCGGACCGGTTGACCACCGTCGGCAAGCTCGCGTCGGGGCTCGCGCACGAGCTCGGCACTCCACTCAACGTGGTCAGCGGACGCGCGAAGCTCATCGCGGACAAAGAGGTCGAAGGGCAAGACGTCGAGGACTCGGCGCGCATCGTCGTCGAGCAAGCGGAGCGCATGACCGCGCTGATCCGCCAGCTGCTCGACTTCGCGCGGCCGCGCGCGTTGCACAAGGCCCCGGTCAACGTGGCCACCGTTGCGGCGCGGGTGTGTCAGCTCGTGGCCACGATCGCGAAGACGCACAACGTGACGCTCGTGCCACCTGCGGCCGATGACGCCTTGCGTGTTTCCGCCGATGATGGCCAATTGACGCAAGTGCTGACCAACCTCGTCGTCAACGGCATCCAAGCGACGCCGCCGCACGGCAGCGTCCGCATCACCGCGCGCGTCGCCCTGCAAACGCCGCCGCCGTACGTCGAGGCCGAGGCCGCGCCGTCGGAGTGGATGGCGATCGAAGTGGTCGACACCGGCGCGGGGTTCGACGAAGCGACGCGCGCTCGCGTGTTCGAGCCGTTCTACACGACCAAAGAGATCGGCGAGGGAACCGGCCTCGGCCTGTCGGTGAGTTGGGGCCTCGTGCGCGAGCACGGTGGTTGGATCGATGTCGTTTCCGAACCGACGAAGGGCTCGACCTTCACGGTCTATCTGCCCATCGGATTGCCCAGAGGTGCCGCATGACGACTGTATTCGTGATCGACGACGAGCGAGAGATGGTGGACCTGATCGCGCTCGGCCTGAAGAAGCGTGGATTCTCGATCACGCCGTTCACGAACGGCAGCGACGCGCTCGCCGCGCTCGCGACTCACGACGTCGACGTGGTGATCACGGATCTCAACATGAAGGGCGTGACCGGCCTCGAGGTCAGCCAGAAGATCGCCGAAGACCGGCCCGACATTCCGGTCATCGTGCTCACCGCGTTCGGCAGCTTCGAGACCGCGGTCGGCGCGATCCGCGCGGGCGCGTACGACTTCGTGACGAAGCCCGTCGAGATCGAAGCGCTCGCGATCGCGGTGCGCCGTGCTGCCGAGCACCGCTCGCTGCGCGGCGAGTTGAAGCGCCTGCACGAGGTCGTCGCGAACACGCGCGGCCGCGGTGATCTCATCGGCGCCTCGCCCGCGATGCAGCAGGTCTATCAGCTGATCGATCAAGTGAGCGCCACCGACGCGACGGTGCTGATCACCGGCGAGAGCGGCACGGGCAAAGAGGTCGTCGCGCGTGCGATTCACGAGCGCTCGCGCCGCAAAGACGGACCGTTCGTCGCGCTCAACTGCGCCGCGGTCCCCGAGCAGCTGCTCGAGAGCGAGCTGTTCGGCCACGCGAAGGGAGCGTTCACCGACGCGAAGCACTCTCGGCAGGGTCTGTTCCAGCAAGCAGGCGGCGGCACGCTGTTCCTCGACGAGGTCGGCGACATGGCGCTCACCACGCAGCCCAAGCTCCTGCGCGCGCTGCAAGAGCGCAAGGTCCGTCCCGTCGGTAGCGAGAGCGAGATCACGACCGACGTCCGCTTGATCACCGCGACGAACCGCGACCTCGAAGACATGGTCGAGGACAAGCGCTTCCGCGAGGACCTCTACTACCGCATCAACGTCATCCACATCCCGCTGCCGCCGCTGCGCACGCGCGGTGGTGACGTGCTGCTGCTCGCGCACTCGATGCTCAAGCACTACGCCGTCGCGCTCGACAAGAAGGTCATCGGCATCTCGGCCGCCGCCGCCGAGCGCATGCTCGCGTACGAGTGGCCGGGCAACGTGCGCGAGCTCGGCAACTGCATCGAGCGCGCGGTCGCCCTCGCGCACTTCGAGGAGATCCAGGTCGAGGATCTGCCCGAGAAGATCCGCATGCAGCCCACGCGTCGCTCGGCCATGTCCGGCTCGGACATCCCCGAGATGCTCACGCTCGAAGAGATCGAGCGCCGCCACGTGCTGCGCGTGCTCGAGGCGTGCGAAGGCAATCGCACCGACGCCGCGAAGGTCCTCGACCTCGATCGCAAGACGCTCTACCGGAAGCTGCTCCGCTGGGGCGTCGGCGACGAATAGCTCGGACGTTAATTCAACTGAGGTCGCCTCTCGGGGCCATCTGCCCCGAGGGGGCAAACTACCCCACGAAATAGCAGCCAACCCACTGAAACCATGGGGCGTCGCGGGCATACAGGGTGCAGCCTTGGCCGCCCTCTAACCCTCCCCAAGGAGCTCTCCTGATGCGTACCCTGTTCAGCGCCGTTCTCGCCCTCGGTTTCCTCTCCGCCACCGCAATCGCGGGAGACGCCCCGAAGGCGGATGCCACCAAGCCCGCAGCGAAGACCGAGAAGAAGGCGGACGCCCCGAAGGCGGACGCTCCGAAGGCGGATGCCGCGAAGCCGGCCGACACCGCCGCGAAGAAGGACGCCGCGCCCGCGAAGGACGCGAAGGCGGCCGATGCGAAGGCGCCCGCCGCGAAGGACGCGAAGGCGGCCGATGCGAAGGCGCCCGCCGCGAAGGACGCGAAGGCGCCCGCCGCGAAGGACGCGAAGGCCGCCGACACCAAGGCCGCCGACACCAAGGCCGCGGACACCAAGGCCGCGGACGCGAAGGCGCCAGCGATGAAGGACGCGAAGGCTCCGGCCGCGAAGGACGCGAAGGCGACCGACGCAGCGAAGCCGGCCGACACCGCGAAGGCGACCGAGAAGCCGGCCGCGAAGGCGGCGGACAAGCCGGCCGCGACGGCGAAGCCGGTCGAGAAGAAGTAGTCCCTTCTCGCTCGCGAGAAACGCCGCGCGGTGAAGGCCACGCGGCGTTTTCTATTTTCGGTCCGCACCGGGGTTAGGGATCGTCCCGCGGGGTCGCATCAATCGCGGACGATTGTCTTGTCCGAGATTTGTCCGAAGCGACTGTCAGCCCGCGGACACGCGGTGTCGTCGTTCGGCCCGCACCGGTTAGGGCTCGTCCCCTTCTCGATGCAGCCAATGCGACGCAGAGCCGCAGTGGCGCAGAGCAGAGGGTATTGGAACGCGTCGCGTTGGTTCACAGGGATTACGAACGGTCGCGGTCGTTGTCGTCGACGAACTAGGTCGGGTGAAATCAAGCTCTGCTTTGCGGAGTCTGGGTCTCTGCGTCGCGTCTCAGGAGGCAAGCGAACACGAGATGCCGGCGGACACGTGGCCAATGCACGCCGCCGGTAGGCTCGCGGTGCGTGTCGACGACGGAGCGAGCGTTTCGGCCGCACGACCATCGCGAGACAGGCGATCCGCGGCAGACACGCGGTCGGGACGCGCAGGCGATTCACGCGCGGCACCTGGCGCCCGCGAAGCGACGGTTCGCGATAGGGTGCGAGCACGTGCCGCGTGATGTGCTGATCGTCGACGACTTCTCGCCCGAGGCGCCGGCGTTGCGCGGCGTGTTCGACGAGCGGTTCGAGAACCCGCGCAGCACGCGCGCGGATCGGTTCGTGTGGGACTACTGGCACGTCCCGGGGCAGTACACGGCGATCCGGACGCCCGCGTGGACCTATTTTCCCAAGGCGATGTACGAGCGGTTTCATCGCGCGCTCGTCGGGTGGGGACGCGAGACGCTCGGGTGTCACGACATCTCGCCGCCGTGGCTGTCGCTGTACGTCGAGGGCTGCAAGCAAGAGCTGCACGGCGATCTGCCGCACGGGCCGTGGGCCTTCGTGTTCTCGCTGACGCCGTGGCGCGGGCGCGTGTTCGACGGCGGTGAGACGCTGCTCGTGCGCGACGAGGTGTTGGACTTCTGGCAGGACTTCGCGTCCGTGCGCGGCGTCGAGGAGCGCGAGCTGATTCGCGCCGTCGAGCCGCGCATGAATCGGCTCACGGTGTTCGATCCGCGAATCCCGCACGGCGTGCGGCGCGTGAGCGGGACACACGATCCGCGGGAGGGGCGGTTGGTGGTCCACGGATGGTTCGTGCAGCCGCGGCCGTTCATCGTGGGACCGCTGTCGACGAAGGAGCTCGGCGTGCGCATCGACGAGCTCGGCGCGCGGGTGGGCGCGGAGGTCGGCGGGCTGCCGATCGCGGGCCTCGTCAGCTTCGCGTTCGGCGTCGATCGCGGAGGCCGCGTGCGCGACGTGCGCGTGCTCTCGGACACCACGCGCGTGCCGCGCGCCGACGAGCCCGTGCGCAAGCGAGTGATCGCGCGCATTCGAGCGCAGCTCGCGGGCTGGCGGTTCGCGCGCCAGCGGGGCGCGAGTCGCGTGACGTTGCCGCTCGTGTTCGAGCGGGGCTAGCGCCGCACGAAGCCTTCGGCCAGCTGCTCGCGGATCAGCTCGTCGAGCTGCGCCTCGGTCGCGCGTCGCTCCTTGAACACGGGCTCGTCGTCGGGCGCGCCGATCCGCAGGTGATAGCCATTCGTCGACAGCCGGATCGACCACATGCGCCCGTCGGGGTGCACGAACACCTGCCAATCGTCGGCATCGCGTGGCTTGAGGGCCAAGCGCTCGAGCTCTTCGCCGCGCGGATCGGGAACCGTGCGAGCACGCAGCGCGTCGAGCAGATCGAACAGCCACGTCGGGCCGTGCAACGCGGTCCGCAGGATCGCCTGTAGCGTGGCGTCCGTGCCCGTGAGCGTCGCGCGATCGATGTCGACCGCGACGGTGTTCGGCTCCGCGAACAGCTTCACCACCTCGCGCGTGGTGCCGTCCGTCTCGATCGCGTGGTCGCGCTCCCACATGCCCGCGGGATAGACGAGGACACCGGCATCGAGCGTCATGTCCCAGAGCACCGTGTTCGCGGTCCAATCGCTCGTGACGTACACGCGCCGCGCGGGCTCGCTCCACGGTGCCTGGAAGAAGCGGCTCGTCAGGATCGCGGTCACGCGCTTCCAGAAGTCGTCGAGCGTCCAGCCCGCTGCCGTGCACTCGCGCTCGATCCGCCGGCGCGTCGCGAGGCGGACCGTCGCGGCGCTGTCCTCTCGCGAGACCGCCGAGGGGACGAGCTCCTTGCCGAGATCCCACGCATCGTCGACGCGGATCAACGGCCACTGCCACGGCAGATCGACGACGAGCTCGGGCGGGGTGGACGTCCCGTCGGCGTGGAACTGCAGCAGGGCACCCTGGGTCCACGCGCCGGGCAGCGTCGGCGCACCAGCCTCTTGGCGCGCGCCGCTGTAGAAGGCGCGCAGCGTCTTGGCCACGGGATCGAGGAAGTAGATCCACTGCATGTCGGCGCGATTGGCGTAGGACGTCTGGTCTGCCTTGTCCCGCATCTTCTGGAACAGCGACGCCGTACGTGCGCGGGTGCACGCGACGTCGAAGCCGAGCTCCTGGATGATCTTCACGAGCATCACCCCGACCCCATCCGGCTGTGCATCCGCTCGGACTTCGAAGCCCTTCCAGCGGTCGCCGTCGACGACTGCAATGATTCCACGGGTCGACATCACCGAGCCGTAGCACGGACTGTTCCTCGCCGACGACCGCTACGGACTGTTCCGATGCGTTGCGATTGTGAGGGGCCCGGGCGGGCCTTAGGGTTGCCCGTCATGCAAACCGAAGTGCTACGAGCCAACGAACGTGGCCACGCGAAGCACGGATGGCTGGAGAGCTATCACACCTTCTCGTTCGCCGATTACTACAACCCCGAGGCGATGGGCTTCCGCGCGCTGCGCGTGATCAACGAGGATCGCGTCGCGGCGGGGCAGGGCTTCCCTCCGCACAGCCATCGCGACATGGAGATCATCTCGTACGTCCTCGACGGGGCCCTCGCCCACAAGGACAGCATGGGCACGGGCTCGACCATCAAGCCGGGCGACGTGCAACGCATGTCCGCGGGCACGGGCGTCCAGCACAGCGAGATGAACGCGTCGAAGACGGACGGCGTCCACTTCCTCCAGATCTGGATCATCCCCGACAAGCGCGGCCACGCGCCGGGCTACGAGCAGAAAGCGTTCTCGCGCGAGGAGCGTCAGGGCACGCTGCGCCTCGTGGTCTCGCCCGACGGACGCGACGGATCGATCTCGATCCATCAGGACGCGACGATCGCCGCGGGGCTGTTCGCGAAGGGCGAGTCCGCGACGCACACGCTCGCCGACAAGCGCTACGCGTGGGTGCACGTCGCGCGCGGATCCGTGACGATCGGTGACGAGACACTCGCGGCCGGAGATGCGCTCGCCGCGGTCGGCCCGGGCGAGCTCGCGATCACCGGCGTCGACGACGCGGAGGTGCTCGTGTTCGATCTCGCGTAGCGCCCGTTATCGGGTCTGGAAGATCGGCGGCGACACCACGCGCAGCACCTCGAACAAGATCTGGATCAGCAGGTCGCGCAGCTGCTCGCGCGATAGTCGCGGGTTCGCGCACCAATCGATCGTCGCGGCCTCGACGAAGCCGATCCATCCGCGGACCGCGGTCTCGAACTTGGGCTCGCCCTTCACGAGCGGCGCGAACGGCTGATCTTCGAGGAACGTCTCGAACATCTTCGCGCGCACGCTATCGACGACCGCGGCGACCTCGGGATCGCTGCCGATGCCCCCGCGCATGAGCGACACGAACGCGCGCTGATGGCGCGTGATGTGATCGAGGTACGCGTCGAGGCCCGCGCGCGCGCGATCGATCGGCGCGGGACCACCGGTCGCCGTGACCGCCGCGACGAGCTCGCCGGCGATCTCGGACAGGCCCGCGACGTAGAGGTCTCGCTTGGTCGGGAAGTAGTGATAGAGGAGGCCCTTCGAGATCTTCGCTTCGCGCGCGAGGTCGTCGATCGAGACGTCGTCGTACGCGCGATCCGAGAACGCCTTCTTCGCGAGGGCGAGCAGCTGCGCGCGGCGCTGGTCGTTGTCGAGCCGGACACGGCGCTTCACCCGCTTGGTGACGGCTCGGACGACTCGCTTCAGCGCACGACGCGGAGGCACGGCAGCAGCATAGCGGAATTACACCGCTCCCGTCACGTGTACGAGGCTATTGACTAAAGGTCAATAACGCGTCAGGCTAGGACCACATCTCGAAGGAGCGTCCCCCGATGACCGCCCTACCGACGACACCCTCGTCGCCCTCTGCGAAGCCCACTGCTTCGACCCCCGCGTCGATCCCGATCCCGCGCGATCTCGACGTCGACTTCTCCAAGGTCCCGCGCCACTGGCTGTACGGCAATCCCACGGCCACCGCGATCGCGAACGGCGTCAACATGCTGTTCCCGTGGGGCGAGCGCTTCTTCGTGCGCTCGGTGAACCACTTCATGGATCGCATCACCGATCCCACGCTGCGCGCGCAGATCAAAGGCTTCTTCCAGCAGGAGGGCCGGCACGCACACGCGCACGACGAGTTCAACGCGATCCTGCGCGCGCAGGGATACGAGGTCGACACGTTCCTCGCCGACTACAAGAAGTGGTCGTCGTGGGTCGAGAAGCGGACGTCGCCCGAGCTGCGCCTGGCCGTCACCGCCGCGTCGGAGCACTTCACCGCGATCATGGCCGAGGGCGCGTTCACGCGCGGCGTGCTCGACGAAGCCGCACCGGAAATGCGGCTCCTCCTCGCGTGGCACGCAGCGGAAGAGATCGAGCACAAGTCCGTCGCATTCGACGTGCTGCAAGCGGTCGACCCTCGCTACCGCACGCGCATCCTGGGCCTCGCGATGGCGACGCTCCTCCTCGGTGGGTTCTGGGTGTGGGGCGCGCGCACGCTGCTCCGCCAGGACAAGATCACGGGCCGAAAGCTGCTGCGATCGCTGAACGAGCAGCGCAAGTCCGATCCGATGATCCGCCGCGTGTTCGTGCGCGGCATTCGCCAATACCTGCGCCGCGATTTCCATCCGAATCACAACAACGACCGCACGCTCGCCGCCGAATGGTTTGCCGCACGCGGTATGACCATGCCGGACGCAGCCTGATGACACTCACGAACCTCACGAACAAAGTCTGTGTCGTCACCGGCGCGGGAAGCGGCATCGGCCGCGCCACCGCACTGGCCTTCGCGCAACGCGGCGCGCGCGTCGTCGCCTGCGATATCGATCGCGCTCGCATCGACACGCTCGCGCAAGAGCTCGGCCCCGCCGCGCTGTACACGCGCGCCTTCGATGTCGCCGATCGCGCGCAGTTCGCCGCGTTCGCGGACGGCGTGCATGCCCTCGCGCCGGCCGTCGACGTCGTGGTCAACAACGCGGGCGTCGCCGTCGGCGGTTTGTTTCTCGACACCACGCTCGACGACTGGGATTGGCTCCTCGGCGTGAACCTGCGCGGCGTCGTTCACGGCTGTCACTTCTTCCTCCCGAAGATGGTCGCGCGAGGCGCCGGTGGTCACATCGTCAACATCTCGTCGATCTTCGGCATCTATCCGGCTCCACAAGTCACCGCGTATGTCGCGTCGAAGTTCGCCGTGCTCGGCTTCTCGCAGTCGCTGCGCACGGAGATGGCGCCCCATCGCATCGGCGTCACCGCGATCTGCCCGGGCATGATCGCCACCGAGATCATCACGGGTGGTCGCATGTCCGGTGGCGTCGCGAGTCGCAAGGACAAGATGATCGCGGCGTTCCACAAGCGCGGTGCGCCGCCGTCGCTCGTCGCAGACACGATCGTCGACGCACTTCGCACGAACCCCACGGTACGCACCGTCGGCCGCGATGCCTGGGCGATGCATCAGCTCACTCGGCTCGCGCCCGCACTCGCGCATCGCGCAGGTGGCGCGGTCGCGAAGATGTTCAACCGCCGTTAGCGAGTATCCTCAGTCGCGATGCCGAAGGCTGCCGCGAAGCCCGTCCCGAAATCTGCGCCGTTCACCGGGTTCTCGAAGACCGCCCCTGGGTTCTTTCACGAGCTCGCGCACGAGATGAACCGCGAGTGGTTCCTCGCGAACAAAGATCGCTACGAGCGTGAGTGGGTCGCGCCGATGACCGCGCTCCTCGATCACGTGCATGCCGCGCTCGTGCCCGTGTACAAGCCGCTGAAGCTCGGCCCGCCGAAGGTGATGCGCATCCATCGCGACGTTCGCTTCACGAAGGACAAGGCCCCGTACAAGACGCACATCGGCGCGGTGATCACCGCCTATGGCAAGAAGCTCGGCGAGGGCGGCAACGCGGCGATGTACGTTCACCTCGGCGTCGACGAGGAGTTCGTCGGCGTGGGCACGTACATGTTCGATGCCGACAAGCTCGCGAGGTGGCGCAAGGCCGTCGCGGGCAAGCCCGGCGCGGAGCTCGCGGCGCTGATCGCGAAGCTGCGCAAAGCGGGCTACGAGGTCGGCGGTCACGACGACTACAAGCGAGTGCCCAAGCCGTACGCCGAGGATCACCCGCGCGCGGAGCTGCTCAAGTTGCGCGGGCTCACCGCGGGGCCCGGCGAGATTCCCAAAGGGATGCTGCACGCAGCGACGCTCGGACCGTGGCTCGCGAAGCACGGCAAGGCGCTCGCGCCGCTCGTGAAGTGGCTCGACAAGTACGTCGGATAGTCACTTGTACTTCCACTACGCAACAGGAGCGCAGCCTACAGCAATCACTGCGCTTCCCTGCATGGATCCGCTGACGTGGACGCGCGTTGACCTGCGTTGACCTGCCTGGGGGCGCGGCATAAGGTCCCCACGTCATGAAGCTAGCGACCCTGCGTGATGGCTCGAGAGATGGTCGCCTGCTCGTCGTACGAAAGGACGGCGCGGTCGGTGTGCCGTCGCCGAACGAGTGGCCGACGATGCAGCGCGCCCTCGACGATTGGGCGGCGGCAGAAGTCGCGCTGCGCGCGACGGCGAACGCGCTCGACAGCGGCTCGATCGACGGCACCGCGATCGATCCGAACCGCTTGGGCGCGCCGTTGCCGCGCGCGTACGAGTGGGTCGATGGCTCCGCGTTCTTGAATCACGTGATCCTGGTCCGCAAGGCGCGCAAGGCCGAGATACCGCCGACGCTCGAGACGGACCCGCTCGTGTATCAGGGCGGCTCGGGCGACCTGATGGGACCGCGCGATCCGATCGAGCTGCGCGATGTCGCGTGGGGGCTCGACTACGAGAGCGAGGTCTGCGTCGTGCTCGGCGATACACCGATGGGGACCACGGCGGAGCACGCGGACGGCGTGATCCGGCTCGTCATGCTCGCGAACGACTGCACGCTGCGCAACCTCGTCCCGGCCGAGCTCGCGAAGAGCTTCGGCTTCTTCCAGAGCAAGCCGGCCACCGCGTTCTCGCCGTTTGCCGTCACGCCCGACGAGCTCGGAGAGGCATGGCGCGATGGACGCGCGCATGTTCGCGTGCGCAGCACGTACAACGGCACGGTCATCGGCGACTGCGACGCAGGGCCGGAGATGCACTTCTCGTTTCACCAGCTGATCGCGCACATCTCGAAGACGCGGCGGTTCGTCGCGGGCACGATCCTCGGCAGCGGCACCGTGTCCAACGCGGACCGCGCGCGGGGCGTGTCGTGTCTCGCGGAGCGACGCATGATCGAGACGATCGATCAGGGCGCGCCGGTGACGCCGTTCATGGTCGTCGGTGATCGCATCGAGATCACCGCCGTCGACGCGAACGGCGCGCAACCGTTCGGCACGATCGATCAACGCGTCGTGGGAGGTGCTCCGTGAAGCTGCGGCTATTCAACTACTGGCGTAGCTCGGCGAGCCATCGCGTCCGCATCGCGCTCGGTCTCAAGGGACTCGAGTACGAGTATGTCGTCGTGAACATCCTCAACAAGGATCAGTTCGCGGAGACGTATCGCGCGATGAATCCGATGTCCCAGGTGCCGACGCTCGAAGTCACCGAGGACAACGGCGACGTCCACACGATCACGCAGTCGCTGCCGATCCTGGAGTTCCTCGAGGAGCGGTTCCCCGAGGTCCCGATCCTGCCGCGCGATGCGTACCTTCGCGCTCGCTCGCGCGGGCTCGCCGAGATCGTGAACTCGGGCATCCAGCCGCTGCAGAACTTGTCCGTGACCAAGCGCCTCGTCCAGCTCGGCATCGACGACAAGGCGTGGGTGAAGTCGTTCATCGCCGAGGGAATGAACGCGCTCGCGCTCGCGACCGCGGAGGTCAGCGGCATGTTCTCCGTCGGAGATTCTCCCACGATCGCGGATTGCTGCCTCGTGCCCCAGCTCGCGTCGGCGCGGCGCTTCGGTCTGCTCGACGCCGATGGCGCGTGGGCGCAGTTTCCGCCGTTGCCCGAGCTCCACGATCCCGGGCGCGCCGTCCTCGATGCACTGCTCGCGATCGAGAAGCGCTGTCTCTCCATGCCCGCGTTTGCCAACGCAGCACCAGACCGCCAACCGGACGCCGTCAAATGAAGAATTCCCCCGTCGGTATCAAGCGCCTCGAAGGCATCCACTACTACGTCCGCGATCTCGAGCGGTCGCGGACGTTCTACACGGGCAAGCTCGACTTCGCCGAGACGTGGCGTAGCGACGAAGCGACGACGAAGGCGGGCCGCCAGCAGACGTCGGTGTTCCAAGCGAACAACATCCTCGTCGCGTGCTCCACGCCGGTCGGCGAGGGCGGTCGCGCCGCGCGCTTCCTCGCGAAGCACCCCGACGGCGTCGGCACGCTCGTGTTCGAGGTCGAGGACATCGCGCGCACGTTCGCGCTGATCGAGGAGCGCGGCGGCACGCCGATCGAGGACGTGCAGACGTACACCGACGACGGCGGCACGCTGAAGCAGTTCTCGATCACCACGCCGTTCGGCGACACGACGTTCCGCTTCCGCCAGCGCGATGGCTATCGCTCGCTGTTCCCGGGCGCGGAGCCCGTCGCTGCACCGGCGAAGTACAACAAGTACGGCTTCGACGACATCGATCACACCACGGCGAACTTCCAGACGATGAAGCCGATGCTCCTGTGGATGGAGCACGTGCTCGGCTTCGAGCAGCTGTGGAAGGTGGACTTCCACACCATCGACGTCGATCCATCGCGCAAGACGGGCTCGGGCCTGCGCTCGATCGTGATGTACGACAAAGCCTCGAACGTGAAGTTCGCGAACAACGAGCCCGCGCGGCCGTTCTTCAAGGCATCGCAGATCAACATCTTCAACGAACAGCTGCGCGGCGATGGCGTGCAGCACGTGGCGCTCACCGTGCGCGACATTCAAGACGCGGTGGTCGGGCTGCGCGACAACGGCGTGACGTTCATGCCGACGCCCGCCGCGTACTACGAGATGCTGCCCGCGCGGCTCAAGGCGTGCGGCGTCGACGTGATCGACGAGGACGTCAAGAAGCTGCAAGAGCTCGAGATCCTCGTCGACGGCGATCAGCACCGCGAGTACATGCTGCAGATCTTCCTGCGCGAGTCCGCCGGTCTGTACAACGATCGCGACGCCGGCCCGTTCTTCTACGAGATCATCCAGCGCAAGGGCGGCAAGACGTTCGGCGCGGGAAACTTCCGCGCGCTGTTCGAGTCGATCGAACGCGAGCAGCAGAAGCAGGGCAGGGCCTAGCAATGCTCGACCGCATGCAGGTCGGAGACATCGCGAAGAAGCACCACATCCAGCTTCGCGGCGCCGACGGCGAGCTCCGCTTCGAAGAGTGCTTCACGCGCGACGGCTTCGACGGGCCGTACACGATCCTCTATCACCTGCGCCGTCCGCACGTGCATCGCATCGCACCGGCGAAGCACGGTTGGGCCGCACCGGTCGCCGCACCGGAGCACGCGCTCGCGAAGCGGCACTACAAGTCGTTCGAGCTCGCGCAGTCCAATGCAGGACCGCAGATCGACGCGCGCATTCCCCTCCTGTTCAACGACGACGTGATCGCGGGGGTCGCGTTTCCGTCGGCACCGGATCCGGTCTACATCGCCGACGGCGACGCCGACCAGCTCGTCTATATCCACAAAGGCGGCGGCACGCTGCGCTCGTTGCTCGGCGACATCGCGTTCGCGCAGGGCGACTACGTGTTCGTGCCGCGTGGCCTGTTGCATCGCTTCATCCCGTCGCCGGACACGCAAGGCGCGCAGTACTGGCTGTGGTTCTCGCTCACCGGAGGACTTCACGTCCCGAAGCAGTGGCGCAACGACGTCGGTCAGCTCCGCATGGACGCGCCGTACTCGCATCGCGACTTCAAGCGCCCGCACTTCACGGGCCCGCTCGACGAGAACATCCGCGAGCTCGTCGTGCGCCGCGCCGGCACGTGGCACGGCTTCACGATGGACGACTCGCCGCTCGATGTCGTCGGGTGGGACGGCACGGTCTATCCGTGGGCGTTCCCGATCCTGAACTTCCAGCCGCGCGTGTCCTCGATCCACTTGCCGCCCACGTGGCACGGCACGTTCGCCGCCAAGGGCGCGCTCGTGTGTAGCTTCGTGCCGCGGCTCGTCGATTTCCACCCGGACGCGATTCCGTGTCCGTATCCGCACTCGAACACGCACTGCGACGAGATCATCTTCTACGCCGAGGGCAACTTCACCTCGCGCAAAGGTGTGTCCTCGGGATCGATCTCGCATCACCCGATGGGCGTGCCGCACGGCCCGCACCCGGGGAGCTACGAGAAGTCGATCGGCACCACGCGCGCCGACGAGCTCGCGGTCATGGTCGATCTGTTCCAGCCGCTCTCGGTCACCGCCGCCGCCGTGAACGTCGAAGACGCAGGCTATCAAGACTCGTTCCTGTGACTCGGCTCGCCCGATGCAGGCCCTCGCTGCATGGCGACCACTGTCAGAACCACCGAGCTGAGCTCGGCCGCGTTGTTCGTGCCGTTTGTTGTCGTGCTGATCGCCCTGATCGCGACGCACGCATCTGTCGGAAGTGACATCACCGCGGGTGTCGTCTTCCTCGGGATCCCGGCGCTGATCATTGCGCTGCGGAAGCACCACTGACGCAACCCGTGCGCGATCTCCCGCGGGTCAGATCGCCGCAGCTGGGTCGATCGGACTCAGCGAGGACGCACTCGCTCGATGAACGCGATGAACGCTACGCCGAACTTCGTCAGCCACTCGCGCGTCGACGCATCGTGCAGATGGCCTTCGGTGTCGAAGCGATCCTGCGCGCGCGGGATCAACACCTCGGGTTGCCCGAGCACGAAGCTGTCCGAGTACACCAGCATGTGGCGCATGTGAGCCTGCGCGCGGATGGTGCCGCTCATCCCGCTCGCGGCACCGCACAGCGCGACCGGCTTCCCGCGCAACGGGCTCTGCGCCGGCGGACGCGAGACCCAATCGAGCGCGTTCTTGAGCCCACCGGGGATCGAGTAGTTGTACTCGGGCACCGCGAACACCACGCCATCCGCCTCCGCGATGATCTGCTTCAGCGCGGTGACCTCTGCCGGTTCGGCTAGGTCGCTGTTGAAGATCGGCAGCTGCAACGGATTGTCTACGATCGAGAGGGTCGAGCCCTCGGGCAGCGTTTCTCCGACGGCGCGCAGAAGTCCGCGATTCAGCGACTTCACGCGCGTGCTCCCGCAAATCCCGACGAGCTTCACGCGGCCCACCCTAACACGCGGTGCGTAACTTTCTGCGCGCAGGGCGTATGGTAGGCATGAACATGTTCTTCAGCTCCAAGAAGTCTCGGATGCCTCGCCCGGAAGAGGCTCTTCCCGGTCGTCAGGTCGCGCTTCGCGTCGACGCACCGCACTTCATCAACGGCCACACGATCAAGGCGCCATTCCCCGAGGGAATGAAGGCCGCGATGTTCGGCATGGGTTGTTTCTGGGGCGCCGAGCGCAAGTTCTGGCAGACCGCGGGCGTGTACTCGACCGCCGTCGGTTACGCGGCGGGCTACACGCCGAACCCCACGTACGAAGAGGTGTGCTCGGGCCAGACCGGACATAACGAGGTCGTGCTCGTGGTCTACGATCCGGAGGTCGTCAGCTACGAGAAGCTGCTGGCGGTGTTCTGGGAGTCGCACGATCCCACGCAGGGCATGCGCCAGGGCAACGACGCCGGCACGCAGTACCGCTCGGGCATCTACACGTTCGACGCCGAGCAAGCGACGCAGGCTGCCGCATCGAAGGAAGCGTACGAGAAGCGTCTCCTCGCGGCGGGACACGACAAGATCACGACGGAGATCATCGCCGCGCCGACGTTCTACTACGCCGAGGACTATCACCAGCAGTACCTCGGCAAGAACCCGGGCGGCTACTGCGGCCTCGGTGGCACGGGCGTGAGCTGTCCGATCGGCGTCCAGGCATAGCACGCGTTCGCGCCGCGCGGCTCCGTCGCAACGGCGCTCGACGCATCGAGGCGGCGCGGCACGCGACGTATCTTTTCGATACGCTCGCGTGTCTCTCGATCATGAGCGATGCGCTGCCCACCCAGGTGCGAGGAAGCTGGCATCGGTTCCTCGACGAGGTCGAGGCGCTGCGGCCCGAGCTGTATCGGTATTGCCGGTACCTGACGCGCTCCCCGTGGGATGCCGAGGATCTCGTGCAGGACACGCTCGCTCGAGCGTTCGTGACGCTCGCGCAGTCGACCTCGGAGATCGACAACCCGCGTGCGTGGTTGTTTCGGGTCGCGTCGAACGGGTGGCTCAACCGTGTTCGGCACGTGGGTATCGAACATGCGCACGCGCGTGCGGCATCGAGCTCGTCGAGCGCAGCGGATGGCATCGACGCGAGCTCGCGCACGCCGACGTCAGGCACGGCGATGTCAGGCACGGCGATGTCGCCCGATCCTCGGGATACCCGCGAGGCGGCGGGCACGCTGTTGGCGCAGCTCGCGCCGCAGGAGCGCGCGGCGGTCGTGCTGAAGGACGTCTTCGACTTCTCGCTCGACGACATCGCGAGCCTGCTCTCGACGACCTCCGGCGCGGTGAAGTCCGCGCTGCATCGTGGACGCGGGAAGCTCGCCGATCCCGAGGAGCCCGCGCCGAATCCCGTCGAGAAGCGCGTGCTCGACGAGCTGTGCAGTGCGTTCAACGCGCGCGATCTCGATCGCGTGACCCAGCTGCTGCTCGAGACCGCCGTCGTCGAGTATCCCGGCGTGGTCGTCGAGTACGGCCGCGAAGCCGCGAGAGCGGGCACGCTGCACGGCGCGCTGTTCGGCTGCGACGATCCCGCGATCCTCGCGGCCGCGCCGGCGGGGCATCGGCTGCTGATGACGACACCACCGCGCTGCGAGGTGCGCGTGCATCGCGGCGAGCCCGTGATGCTGTGTTGGTGGCTCGACGAGGGCGTCGACAGCGTGCGCGCGATCGTGCGCGTCGAGATCGACGGCGATCGCGTCTGTCGGATGCGCACGTTCATGC
Organism: Kofleriaceae bacterium; assembly: GCA_044230415.1. Classification (GTDB taxonomy): domain Bacteria; phylum Myxococcota_A; class Polyangia; order Haliangiales; family Haliangiaceae; genus JABFXX01. The sequence continues at coordinate 18,104 of JBGARE010000027.1, read as the reverse complement.
ATTCACCCGAGTTGCTCGTCGAGGTCGGCGCCGAGCTCGGAGTTCCCGTGGTCACCACCGGCTATCGCTGAGGAGTCGCATGCAGCACGTCATCTCGAAGGACACCACGAAGATCGCGTTCGTCACCGTCGGCGAGGGACCGCCCGTGATCCTCGTGCCCGGCGCGCTCAACGATCATCGCGGTCGCGCGAGCGGGCTTCCTCTGGCCGAGCAACTACGGTCGGCGTTCACGGTCGTGTGCTTCGATCGCCGCGGCCGCGGCCAGAGCGGCGATACGGCGCCGTGGACCCTCGCGCGCGAGATCGAGGACATCGCCGCGCTCGTCGACCACGTCGGCGGCGCCGCGCATCTCTACGGGATGTCGAGCGGCGCGATGTTGGCGCTAGAAGCGACTGCGGCTGGCGTGCCCGTGCGCAAGCTCGCGCTGTTCGAGCCGCCGTACATCGTCGAGGGCACGCGCGCGCGGCTCGGGGCGGACTATCAGGCGCGGCTCGCGACGGCGGTGGCGGACGGACGCCCGGGCGATGCGGTGGAGACGTTCATGCGCGAGGCCGTGATGCTGCCGGGACCGATGGTCGACCACATCAAGAGCCAGCCGTTCTGGCCGCACCTCGCGGCGTTCGGACCGTCGCTGTTACACGACGCCGCGATCGCGGGTGATGGCACGTTGCCGCCGGCGGACCGGCTCGCGAAGGTGCGCGTCGATGCGCTGGTGCTCGACGGCGGCGCGAGTCCGCCGTGGATGCGCACGGGCGTGCACACGTTGGCGACGGCGTTGCCGCGTGCGACGTACCGCACGCTCGCTGGGCAGACGCACGACGTGGATCCCGCGATTCTCGGTGCGGCGCTGGCCGAGTTCTTCGCCTGAACCCGCGCTCCGCGTGATACGACCGGCCCATGAGGCGGTTCGCGCTCGTGCTGTGTGTGCTCGTCGGCTGTGGCGATAGCGGAGGTCCGCCGGACGCGGGCGTCGATGCGCGGCTGGAGGGCTTCGACGAACCCGACATCGTGTGCCCGGGCGGAATGGGCTGCGCGACGACCGGCGACGGTCAGCTCTCGGTCGGCGTCGGCAAGCGTGTATGGACGCCGCCGATCCGCGAGACGTTCACCGACGAGAACATGGACTGGGAGTGGAGCAACGACGAGCCATTCGACGACGCGAACGGAAACGGAAAGTTCGACGCGGTCTGGGTGTTCGGTGGTGGGCGTGCAGCGCAGGGCGTGATCAGCGACGTGGAAGCGCGCGCGATCGCGTTCAAAGAAGGCGACCTGACGATCGTGGTGCTGTCGCTCGATGCGGTCGGCCTGCTGTCGCCCGACATGGATCGCATTCGCACGCACCCGAACCTCGCGGGCGTGGACGTCGACCACATCGTGATCACGTCGACGCACGCGCATAACGCGCCCGACACGATCGGCTTGTGGGGACCGCAGGCGACCACCACGGGGCGCGTGGACTTCGTGCTGCAGAGCCTCTACGACAACGCATCGCTCGCGGTGAAGGACGCGCTCTCGTCGATGCAGCCGGCGCACATGACGATCGCGGCGACGAAGCTGCTCAACGATCCCGCGAACCCGCAGTCGATGACGGATGACTTCAACAAGGACATCCGCGATCCGGTGATCTTCGATCCGACGCTGACGATCGCGCGGTTCACCAAGGCGAACGCGCCGACGGAGACGATCGCGACGTTGGTCAACTGGGCCGATCACCCCGAGATCCAGAACTTCGCCGACGAGCCGACGAAGATCAGCTCGCACTACGTGCACTGGCTGCGCCTGGGCATCGAGAACGGCGTGCTCGCGACGGAGACGCCGTACACCACCACGGATCTTCCGGGCCTCGGCGGCACCACGATCTTCGTACAGGGCGCGCTCGGCGGACAGATCGGATCCATCCGCGGCACGCATCCGCGCGATCCCGCCGGCGCGCAGCTGACGACGTACAACGACACGTTCGAGAAAGCGATCGGCACGAACGCCGCCGCGTACGCGCTCGAAGCCCTCGCGGCGACGGGCGAGTCCACATCGGATCTCCCGCTGTCGTTCAAGAGCGCCGCGTTCCACGGCCGCATCGAGAACACGTTCTTGAACGTCGCGTTCCTCGTCGGTCTGCTCGGCAAGCCGGCCGAGGTCGAGGGTGTGCTCGCGGGCTACGATCCCGACGAAGCCATCGATGTCGGCAACTATCCGTGGATCAAGCTGCGCTCGACGTTCATCCAGGTCGGCCCGCTCGGCCTCGTGACCGTGCCCGGCGAGCTGCACCCCGAGCTGTGGGTCGGCGGCTACGACGGATCGTGGAGTTGGGGCTGGCCGCTGTTCGATAGCGCGAAGCCGAACCTGCCCAAGTTCGACGAAGCACCGGCGGCTCCGTACATGCGCGACCTCGTGCTGGCGCACGCGGGCGTGCGCTATCCGATCTGCGTCGGGCTCGGCGAGAACTACATCGGGTACATCGTGCCCGCGTACAACTACGCGCTCGATCCCGCGGACCCGTACATCGTCGAGGCCGAAGGCGATCACTACGAAGAGGTGTACTCGCTGTCGCCGCTCGTCGAGCAGCACGCGGTGCATCCGATCCTCGAGCTACTCAAGTACCGGCCGTGATGGCGAGCTTCGCTCGCTCCGCTTCGCACTGATCGGCGACGTGGAGCCCGTGGAAGGCCTGGAGCCCTTCGACCATCGACACGAGCGTGAGCGTCGACATGCCGAGCCGCGTGAATTCGCGACGGCCCATGTGATCGTATTCGCCCGGTGGATCCACGGCGAGGGCCACCGCGAGCGCGGCGATCCCGACGACGCCCGCGATGGCAATGCCAGCATCTGCCCGCCCGGCGGTGCGAGAGCATCCGACGCGGGGATCGTTGTTGCCGCGCGCCGTGACGAACGAGCAACCGCCCAACATGGCGACGAGCGCGACGAGCGCGACGAGCGCGAGTGACCGCATGCAGATCCAGGACGGCGCTCGCGGGCGAATCGTCACTTTCGACGCGAACGCTTGCGGAGGCGCTCGCAGCGATCCACGACGCTGCCGCCGTACACCGCGGACGCGAGCGCCGTGACACCGACGACGACCGCCGGCACGACGATGCGCGTGAGCGCGTCGAGCTGGTTACAGTCGAGTGCGTCGATGTCGCATGGCACCGACAGGTAAAACGCCGTGCCACCGACCACCGCTGCGCCGGCGACGCCGTAGTCGAAGATGACCGTCTTCTGCGAGCAGGTGCCCTGTGGATCGTTGACGCAGTTCGCGCGAAAGAACGAGCAGCCGCTCAGGGCGACAACCGCTGCGAACGCGGTGAGGCGGACGATCATCCCCTCACTACATCACGGTCACGACCTTGGACGCGAGCATCGCGCGGTCCGTCATGCGAGCGACGTCGAGGACCAGGCGGGCGCGAGCGTCGCCCGTGATCGGCGCGATGATGTTGTCGTTCGCGAACGTGGTGTTCGGTTGACCGAACTCGCGGTAGTCGACGTGGCTCGCGAAGATCCCGCTCGTCACGTCCTCGGGGAAGAACAGCTGGGACACGCGATAGGACGTGTTGCCGTTCTTGACCTGGAAGTGGATGTGGATCGCGCGGCCGCTATACCAGCCGGGGAAGCACGTATCGAAGTTGGCGACGCCCTCGGCGTTCGTCGTCTGCACGCCGCGCATGTAGTTCATCGCGATCGCGGTCTGATCGTTCCCGCTGCACATCGCCGGGTTCGGCGTTTGCCCCGAGTAGACGCCCTCGAGGTTCGTGTGCCAGACCTTCACTGTCGCATTTGCAACCGGGTTGCAGGAAGCGTCGACCACCTTCAGCGCGAGGCGCACCGGGATGCCGGCCCACGCTTCGGAGATGTCCTGGCGCGCGATGTCCGTCGCGGTGGTGCACGGGCCTTCGGTCGTCGACGCGACGAGCACGCACGAGGTCGCGGCGGTCGTGAACGGATCGGGGTAGCTCGCCTTGTCGATCATCGCGGCGGTGCCGCCGGTCGCCCAGCCATCACCGCTCGGTGCGTCCGAGGAGCCGGACGAATCGCCCGTCGCTCCGTCGACGCCGCTCCCACTCGCGTCGTCACCGCACCCCGCTGCGAAGCGAGCGAGCGGGATCGCCGCGGCTCCGAGGCACATCCGGCGTAGCATCTCTCGACGATGAAGAAAGCTGGTCTTGCTCACGCGACCAAGCTACGCGAAGTCGGCGCCGCCGAGGCGATCTGAAATGAACTGCAACGTCAGTTGGTCGGCTTGGGCAGCGGCGCCATCGCGGGCACTTCGTGCGTGAACGACTGCGTCGTGGGCGTCGGCGTGACCTTGACCGCTTTGCAATAGACCTTCAGCGCCGCGACGTTCTCCTGGAGCCGCTGCGCGAACGTCGGATCGGCGAGGCTGCCGGTGATCGGGATCGTGCACACCGAGTAGTCGCCGGCGACGAGCTCGTCGAACGAGGGCATCGGTGCGGCGCCGCCGAGCCAGAACTTCATGCCCTGCGCGTTGCCCTGCATGAAGCCATCGGTGATCTCCTTGCCGTTCTTGAACCCGGCGATCCCGCGGAACAGGAACACCTGCGCCGAATCGACCTGGTTGTTCGGCATCGGCTTCACCGTGACGGTCAGCGCGATCTCGCCGATCGGGATATCGATCGTGACCTTGCTCGTCTTGCCCGCGACGACGTTGACGGTCACCGAGGCGGACTTCATCTCCATCATCTGTTGCTGCATCGCCTGCAGCACGATCGTGCCCTCCGGCACCTTCGACATCGTGAACGTGCCGTCGTCGGCGGTCTGGACGAACGACGCGCTCGCGCCGCCACCCTTGGTCGACTGACCGACGGTGACCTTGCCGACGGGCTTGCCCTTCTGCGTGACGGTGCCCGTGACCGAGCCGTAGCCGCGCAAGCTGACGGTGCCGACGGCGACGTCGTCCGTGCCCTCGGGGACCTGCACGCCCGTCGAGCGCCCGAGCGTTCCATGCTCGGCGACGAGCATGGTCGCCTTGGTCGGCACGCCGACGATCGTGAACTCGCCGCTCTGATCCGTGACCGACGAGCGCACGCCGTACATCGTCTCGATGTTCTCCATCTGCGACTCGCTGCCCTCCGACGAGAACAGCATCTCGCCGAGCCGCACCTTCGCACCGGCGACGGCGCCGTTCTTGTCGACGACCTTGCCCGTGATGCGGCGGCCACGCACGAGCGTGATCGTCCCGAGGTCCGTGGTCTTCCCCGGATCGATCTTCACGTCGCGCTTGATCAGCTCGGTGAACTCGGGGCCGCGAATCGTGACGTCGTACGTGCCGGGCGACACCTCTCGCATCTCGAACTTCCCGTCCGCCGCGACAGGCGTGGGCGCTTGCTGGCCGGTCTGCACGAACGCCTTCGCAGGCGGCCCCTTGTCGCCGAGCACGAGCGCACCTTTGAGGCCGCCCGGTGCAGGCAGCACGATCTTCACGCCGGCATCACCGGTCTTCGCCGACGTTCCGTGCTGACCCCACTCCTGCCACATGTTCGTCGACGAGCGCGCCGCCCACAGGCGATACGCGCCATCCGGCAGCCCGTGCACGGTGAAGTTGCCGTCGCCATCGGTCGTGGTCGACGACATGCCCGCGAGCGCGAGGCCTTCCGTGCTGCCGCCACCGAGGATGTCGGGGAACGCGTTGACCTGAACCTCGGGCACCGCGCCGCCCTTCTCGTCGACGACGCGGCCCTTGATCATCCCGGTGACATCGAGCACCAGCACGAGATCCGCGACCGATGCTTTCGCGACGAGATCCACGTCGCTGATCGCGCTCGCGGCCGTCTCCGATTCCGCGCGTGCTTGGATCTTCGTGCGCGCGAGCCCGCGCAGCTCGAACGCGCCGTCCTTGTCCGTTGTCGTCTGTCGCGCCGTCTGCTCCCACGCATTGCCGCCTTTGCCCGCGACGCGAACGGTCGCGAACGCGACCGGCTTCTTGGTCGCATCGACGACGCTTCCCGCCAGGACCGCGCCCGGCACCATCGTGATCACGATGCCCGTCACCGCGCGATCGGAGACCGTGATCGGCGAGCTGGTTCCCGGCGCGTGCTCGCCGTCCACGGCGCTCACCGTGTGAGTCCCGGGTGCGAGCGGACCGATCTTGAACGCGCCCGCATCGTCGGTGACGCTCGAGTCGCGCATCGCGTCGGTGCCGAAATCCCACATGCCCTCGTGTGCGGACACGCGCGCCTTCGCGATCGCTTTACCGCGATCGTCGACAACGTGGCCCGAGACGAAGAAGCCCTTCTTCAGCTGGATCGCGATCGTCCCGGTCGCGCCTGCAGAACCGACCGTGGTGAACCCGGTGTCGTCGGCATAGCCGTCCGCGCTCGCGACCACACCGACCCAACCCGGACGCACGGGCTTCAGCGTCGCGACGCCCTTGTCGTCGGTCGTCGCGCTGCTCTCCTTGCCTTGCTTCACCGTCGCACCGGCGAGCGGCTTGCCCTCGTCACCGGTGACGGTCACGACCACCGCCGCGCCCTCGCCGATCCGGATCACCACCGGATCGCTCTTCTCGGTCAGCTTGTACGAGACGGGCCCACCGACGAGCTCGGCCGTGGATGCGGTGAGCGCGTACGTGCGTCCGACGAGCTTGTCGAACGAGAAGGTTCCATCGGCCTCCGACGTCGTCGAGCGCGGCGGCACCGACCCGAGCCACACCGTCGCGCCGCCGACACCCGCGCCGTCCGGACCTTGGACCTGACCCTCGAGGACGAGCGGGCCGTCCGGATCCGTGTCGAGCGACCACTTCGGTGCGATGCCGGTGGGAGCCTTCGGTTGTTCCGCCGGCTTCGTCTCCTTGGGCAGCACGACCTCGGCGCTACGAGGATCCGGTTTGTCCGGCTTCTTCGCCTCGTGCTTCGGTTCGCGAATCGCGAAGAACCAGACCCCGACCAGCACGACGAGCAGGGCAGCGAGGCCGCCCAGAAACTTCTTGTTCACGCCGACTCCGATGCGCGGGGACGCGCGCGCGCATCATGCGAACGATGTCGCGGTTGCGAAAGGGTCATTTGCCCGAATTCGCTACGGTCCCGTCATCTTCGTCATCGGCCTCACTTCTGAAATCGACAGAGAGCGTTAGGACAGGTGCGTCGTCGATGTCGTCGCAGGGCGCTGCTCGCGACGGTGCAGCCGGACCATTCGCACCCGGCGTGCCGATGCATCGACGACCTCGAGCGTGGTGCCGTCGGGAGCCGCGATCCGGGAACCGATCGGTGGCACCACCAGCGCGAGCGCCATGCACAGCCCCGCGATCGTCATGCTCTCTCGCGCGATCGGCAGCGCCGTGTGCAGCGTGCGATTCACCTTGCGCGTCGGCATCCAGCCGGGAACGAGCGCGCTGCCATCGGGATCGACGTGCATGCTGTCCTCGGGGAGCTCGTTCTCTCCGTAGATGTCACCGACGAGCTCTTCCATCACGTCCTCGATCGTCGCGAGACCCAGCGTACCGCCATGCTCGTCGACGACGATCGCGATCTGCGTGTGGCGCGCCTGCATCTCGCGCAACACCGTCGCGATCCGCGCGGTCGCGGGCACGTAGATCACCGGACGCACGATATCGGCCACCGCGATCAGCGAGCCCTCCCACGCGAGCGCGAGCACGTCGCGGGCGACGACGTAGCCCAGAATCTGATCGGGCGTGCCGCGGTACACCGGCATCCGGCTGTGACCCTCCTCGAGCAACACGCGCTGCACGTCCTCCGCGGAGGCTCCTTCGGCGATCGCGACGATCTTGTCTCGCCGCACCATCACCTCGGCGACCATGACATCACCGAACTCGAGAGCACGTGCTGCGATCTCACCCGCCTTCACGTCGACGGATCCGGCCTGCGCGGCTTGATGCACGAGCTCGCGTAGCTCGTCGCGTGACATTCGCGCCTCGGTGAACGACGTGCGATCACCGAACAGCTTCAACACGACGTTCGAGCATGCCGTGAGGAACCACACGAGGGGCCGCATCGCACGCGCGAGCCACAGTAGCGGCCGTGCGATCACGAGCGCGTATCCTGTCGCGTAGCGCAGCGCGAGAGACTTCGGTACCAGCTCGCCGAGCACGAGTGATAGGAACGCGATTCCCGCGACGACGATCACCATCGAGATCTCGTTGGCTGCTTCTCCGAACACGGGAGCCACGTACGGCGTCAGATCGCGGGCGACGCTCGAGCCACCGAATGCTGCGGCCGCCGCGCCGACCACGGTGATGCCGATCTGCACCGTGGCGAGGAATCTCTCTGGCTGTGCGCGCAGCGCATGAACGGCACGTGCGGCGCGGTCGGTGCGATGTTCGAGTGCACGCGACGCGGTCAGCACGGCGATCTCTGCACCTGCAAACAGTCCGTTGACCAGCACGAGGGCCACGAGGACGAGCAGCTCGTAGGGCATCCCCCCAAGCTCACCACGAACGAACGAATTGGCCAGTGTTCCTCGTACGCGAGCGCCTGCGCTCGATGTCGCCGGACCTCCCGCGAATGATCTTCAATCGATGTCGCGCGACCGGCCGGCGGATCGGTCACCGGCAGCGACGAGCTGGGACTACTTCTCGACGTTCAGCTCGCAATCGTCGGGGAGTGTCTCGCGGACGTGCAGGTTCGTCGGCTCGTCATCGATCACGAACGTCCATACCTTGTCCGACGGGCTGAACATGATGGACGCGACCGCTTCGGGGTCGACCTTGGTGTTGCGCTCGAGGGCGCGGTTCCAGATCTCGACGACCTTGCAGTGCGGCACGTAGTCGATCGTGTCGGTGCACGGGTTCTGCGTCCTCTTCCATCGCCCGTACGACAGGCTCAGGTCGTAGCAGTAGTGCTCGGCGCTGCGATTGGGCGTGCCGATGCGGCGCTTCTCGATCGAGACGCGACCGAAGTCGATGTCGATGTCTCCGAACTTCGGATCGAGGAGTCCGCTGCGATCGACAAACGCGACGCGCAGGTGACGAATGCGCATCTCTGGATCGGAGGTCGCGGCCCACCCGAGGGCTTCGCGGATCAGCCCATCCGCGTGCCGCGTGCTCGGCTCCGATTGCGAGTCGATCGCGGACACCACGTTCGGCGCTTGGACGGGGGCCGACACCGCCTTGGTCATGCACTCGCCGATCGCCTGACCGACCTCGGTCATCTTCTTCATCAGCGGATCGTCGGCCTTCCGATCGTTCTTGCGAGCCTGCGCCGCCATGTCGTTCGACCACGTCGTCATCGCGGCGAGCACGCGATCGGCGCACGCCTTGTCCCGGCAGGCGCACATCTGGTCCTTGAGCGCGACCATGTTCGCGATCGCGGCGTCGTCGTCGGCAGCCTGCGACGACGGGAGCTTCTTCTTGCAGCCCATCAGCGCGACGACGGCAAGCACGTACTCCTTCATCGGCGCATCGTATCCGCGAACTACTTCTCGGTCAGGAACGCGTAGCGATAGTCCGTCGGAGGCGCGAACGTCTCTTTGATCGTCCGTGCGCTCGCCCAGCGGAGCAGGTTCAGCGGCGAGCCGGCCTTGTCGTTCGTGCCGGATGCACGAGCGCCGCCGAACGGCTGCTGGCCGACGACCGCGCCGGTGGGCTTGTCGTTGATGTAGAAGTTGCCGGCGGCGTCGCGAAGCGCCGATGACGCTTCCATGATCGCGCGGCGATCGTTCGCGAAGATCGCGCCGGTGAGCGCGTACGGCGACGTCTGATCGACGAGCTCGAGCGTCTCGGCCCACGCCGCGTCGGGATAGACGTGGCACGTGACGATCGGGCCGAAGAACTCGTCCTTCATGTGGCGGACGTTGGGGTTCTCGGTGGTGATCAGCGTCGGGCGTACGAAGTAGCCGACGGACTTGTCGGTCTCGCCGCCGGCGATGACCTTCATGCCGCTCGTCGCGCGCGCTTCGGCGATCGCGGCGGCGTGCTTGTCGAACGCGCCCGCTTTGATCACGGCGCCCATGAAGTTCGTGAAGTCGGAGACGTCGCCCATCTTGATCGCGTTCGTCGTCTCGACGAGCTCGGTGTTCATCTTGTCCCACACGCTGCGCGGCACGTAGGCACGCGATGCCGCGGAGCACTTCTGGCCCTGGTATTCGAAGCCGCCGCGAATGATCGCGGTCATCAGCGCGCGCGGATCCGCGGACGGGTGCGCGAGGATGAAGTCCTTGCCACCGGTCTCGCCGACCATGCGCGGATAGCTCTTGTAGCGATCGAGGTTGCTCGCCGTGCGCTGCCACATCGAGCGGAACACGTCGGTCGAGCCGGTGAAGTGAATGCCCGCGAACGCCGGGTTATCGAGGATGAGGTTCGTGGAGCCGTGCGGCAGACCGGGGATGAAGTTGATGACGCCCGGCGGAACGCCCGCTTCCTCGAGGATCTGATAGATGCGCCACGCGGACAGCACGGCGGTCTCGGCGGGCTTCCACACCACGGTGTTGCCCATGAGGGCGGGCGAGGTCGGCAGGTTGCCGGCGATCGCGGTGAAGTTGAACGGGGTGAGCGCGAAGACGAAGCCCTCGAGTGGACGCAGCTCCGTCATGTTCCAGATGCCGGGCGAGCTCTTCGGCTGCTGTTGGTAGAGCTCTTGCGCGTAGTGCGCGTTGAACCGCCAGAAGTCGATCAGCTCGCACGCGGAGTCGATCTCCGCTTGATGCGCGGTCTTCGATTGACCGTGCATCGTGGCGGCGTTGAGCCGTGCGCGCCACGGACCGGCGAGGAGCTCGGCTGCCTTGAGCAAGATGCCGGCGCGTGCTTCCCAGCGCATGTGCGACCACTCGTGGTGCGCGGCGAGCGACGCTTTGATGGCGCGCTCGGCCACATCGTCGGTCGCGGCGTGGAAGCGAGCGATGACATGCGCGTGCCGGTGCGGCATCGAGACGTCGCGCAGCTTGCCCGTGTGGATGCGCTCGCCGCCGACAACGCACGGGATCTCGACCACCTCGCGCTCGACATCGGCGAGCGCCGCCTTGAGCGCCGCGCGCTCCGCGGTGCCGGGTGCATAGGACAGGACCGGCTCGTTGTGCGGATCGGGGATGCGAACGATCGCGTCGTGCATCCCGGACGTTTACCACGACGCCCGTGGCAGCCGATGCCGAGATCGCCGCAGCTACACGAAGCGGTCGACGAGCAAGTGGATGCGTTTGCGCAACGTGGCGACGTTCGGGAGATCGACGAACATGCCGTCGAGCGCGAGACAGAAGATCTCCGTCGTCTCCTTGTCGCCGATGAGCTGCCGGCAGACGTCCGCGAAGCGCTGCTCGTGCTTCTCGTGGATCTCGGGGATCACGTTCAGGCACGCGTCGTAGAACTCCTTGACCGCCGGCGCCTTGAACATGATCGCCCAGGTCTCGATGCACGAGACCTCGCAGAACTGGAGGAGCTTGTCCTTCTTGCTCCCGCGTCCGTCGAGGATCTTCTGCACGCGTGGTCCGAGGCTGTCGAACACGTCGTCGTAGCAGGCGCCGAAGATGTCCTCTTTGTTCTTGAACTTCCGATACAACAGCGGCCGCGAGATGCCCGCGCGCTGCGCGATGTCATCGAGCGACGTCTTCGTGTAGCCGAACTGTAAAAAGCACGCGAGGGCGGCATCGAGGATCTCTCGCCGTCGATCGGCGTCGCGCTGTACGTTGATTGCCATCTGCTACGAATTGACAAAATACACACCTTTTGTAACTGTGTCCACGCATGCGGAGCCTATCGGCGATCGTCTTGGTGTTTGCGGTGTGCGGGATGGCGAGGGAGGCGAAGGCCGATGACGATCCGCCGTTCATCATCGGATCGCAGCCGGCGTGGATCCTCCTCGGCGGAGTGACCACGGGTGGCACGATCGCGCTCGCGGATCGCGGTGCGCTCGTCGGCGGCGAGCTGTCGCTCGCTCGGCTGTCGAACAGCAACGTGCTCGGCTTCTACGCCGACGGCTACTACGACTGGGGCATCGACGGCGCGTACGCGACGGGCGGCATCGAGCTCGCGCACAAGTTCGTGTCGCTCGATGGCGGCGCCGCGCTGCGGTTCGCCGATGGAGATCGCGATCTCGGTGTGACCGGTCGCCTGGCGTTCGGGCTCGGCGTGTTCTCGCTGTACGGGCGCTACATGTACTTCACGGACACGATGTCGAACGAGCACGTGATCCAGATCGGCGTGCTGCTCAAGATGCCGCTCAAGACCTTCGGAGGGATGTGAGATGAAGCTCGATGTCAACGGCAAGTCCGTCGAGGTGAACGTCCCTGCGGATGTTCCATTGTTGTGGGTGCTGCGCGAAGAGGTCGGGCTGACGGGCACGAAGTTCGGCTGCGGCAAGGCGCTGTGCGGTGCGTGCACCGTGCATGTCGATGGCGTCCCGAAGCGCTCGTGCGTGACCGCCGTCGGCGACGTGGCGGACAAGCCGATCGTCACGATCGAAGGGCTCGCGACGCAGCAAGAGCTGCATCCGGTCCAGCAAGCGTGGCTCGAGGAGAACGTTCCGCAGTGCGGCTACTGCCAGGCGGGACAGATCATGACCACGGTCGTGCTGCTGCGGAAGAAGCCGGACCCGACCGACGAGGATATCGACGCGGCGCTGTCCGCGAACCTGTGTCGCTGCGGCACGTATCCGCGCATTCGTCGCGCGGTGCATCGCGCGGCCGCGCTCGCGAAGGGCGCTGCGACGCCGACGCCGAACGCGAGTGACGCCGGAGGCAAGCACGAATGATCGACGTCACGAGACGCGGATTCCTCGGTGGCTCGCTCGCGGGCGTGGGCGTCTTGACGCTCGCGGTGTCGTGCGGTGGTGGGCAAGGCACGCGCATCCGCCACGCGGATCAGACGGGCGAGCTCGTCGCGAACATGTACGTGACCGTGATGCCCGACGGGCGCATCGCGCTGATCGTCAACAAGGCGGAGATCGGGCAGGGCGTGACCACCGCGTACGTGACGCTGGCCGCCGAGGAGCTCGGCGTGCCGATGGATCGGGTCGATCCGCACTACGCGGACTCGCATCCCGAGATGCGCACGAGCTTCCGCCTGCAGATCACCGGCGGGTCGACGTCGACGGCCGAGGGCTACAAAGCGGTGCGGCAGGCCGCCGCCGCGGCGCGCGAGATGCTCGTCGGTGCAGCGGCCGCGCAGTGGAAGGTGCCCGCGAAGGACTGCACCGTCGCCGACGGACACGTCGTGCACGGTACGCAGAAGGCATCGTATGGAGAGCTGACCAAGCTCGCCGCGCGGCGCGAGGTGCCCGAGTCACCGAAGCTGAAGTCGCCGAAGGACTTCACGCTGATCGGCAAGGTCGGAACGCGCGTCGATGCACGCGCCAAGGTCGATGGCTCCGCAGTGTTCGGCATCGATGTCCACGTCCCGAACATGGTGCACGCGCACATCATCCACGGCCCGGTGTACGGCGCGCGACCGACGAAGGTCGACGCGGATGCGGCGAAGAAGCGGCCCGGCGTGATCGACGTGTTCCCGATCCGCATGGGCGTGGCGATCGTCGCCGACAAGTACTGGCAAGCGAAGGCCGCCGCGCGCGACGTGCAGGTCGCGTGGAGCGAGGGCGACGTGCCGAAGCTGAACACCGCCGCGATGCAGACGGCGATGCGCAACTACAGCGGCGAGGGCACCGGCGTCGTCGACGACGGCAACGCGAGCAAAGCGCTGTCGCGCGCGCAGACGCGCGTGAACGCCGTCTACGAAGCGCCGTACGTCGCGCACGCGACGATGGAGCCGCAGAACGCGACGGTGTGGGTCAAGGGCGATAGCGCCGAGGTCTGGGCGCCCACGCAGTCACCGACGGTGGTGCAAGCGTTCGTGTCCGACGCGCTCGACATCGACTTCGAGAGCGTGATGGTCCACACGACGCTGTCGGGCGGTGGCTTCGGTCGCCGCGCCGTCTCCGACGTGTGCGCGCAAGCAGCGCTGATCTCCGCGCGCGTGAAGCGGCCCGTGAAGCTGATCTGGTCGCGCGAGAGCGACATGACGCAGGCGTTCTATCGCCCGGTGTACGCGATCAAGGCCGAGGGCGCGATCAGCGAGGGAACGATCAAGGGCGCGCGCATGCACTGCATGTCGCAATCGATCACGCTCTCGTCGAAGGACACGATGGTCGCGGCGATGCCGGGCATTCCGGGCCCGATCCGCAACATGTTCATCGACTCGATGCTCGCGGTGTTCTCGACGAACTCGTTCGGCGATCTGTTCGCGACCGAGGGCCTCAAGAACACGCCGTACAAGTGGGGCAACTTCGAGCTCACCGCGTCGCCGGTGCAGACGAAGCTGCCGGTGTCGAGCTTTCGCTCCGTCGGGAACTCGGTCACCGGGTTCGCGATGGAGAGCTTCTTCGACGAGTGCGTGGTCGCCGCGAAGGGCGAGCCGATGGCGATGCGCAAAGCGATGCTCGCGCCGAAGTCGCGCCAGATGAAGGTGCTCGAGGTGCTCGAGAAGATGAGCGGGTGGGGCACGGCGCCACCGCAGGGCGTGGGCCGCGGGCTCGCGCGCCACTTCAGCTTCGAGACCGAGGTCGGGCAGGTCGCCGATGTCGAGATCGTCGACGGGCGGATCCGCGTGAAGAAGGTGTACTGCGCGGTGGACTGCGGCATCGCGGTCAACCCGGACATCGTGAAGGCGCAGATGGAAGGCGCGATCATCTTCGGCCTGTCCGCGGCGCTCGATCAAGAGATCACGATCGTCGACGGCGTGGTCCAGCAGACGAACTACGACACCTATCCGCTGATCCGCATGTTCGAAGCGCCGGAGATCGTCGTCGAGATCGTCCCGAGCGAAGAACCACCGACGGGCGTAGGCGAGCCGGGCCTGCCGCCGATCGCCGCGGCGGTCGCGAATGCGGTGTTTCACCTGACCGGCATCCGCCTGCGAAAGATGCCGCTGCAGAAGGCGTACACCGAAGCGGTGGCCGCGAAGGGAGGCACGCCGTGAAGCGCTACGCACTGATCACCGCAGCCATCGCCGCTGCCTCGGCCGCCATCGCATTCGCGCAAGCAGGCGACGACAAAGTGACGGCCGGCAAGAAGGCGTTCGTCGAGGTCGCGAAGGTGCTGCAGTCACCGCGCTGCGCGAACTGCCATCCGCCCGACGATCGCCCGCGCCAAGGCGACACCCCGCGACCACACGCGCAGAACATCTCGCGCAAGTCCGTCGACGCCGGTGTCGCGTGCTCGACGTGTCATCAAGATCGCAACTCCGAGGACACGATCGGTCTCGCGGGTGGTCCACCGGGCGCGCCGCACTGGGGACTGCCGCCCGCGAACCAGGTGTTCATGGGCCTGACGCCGTCGGCGCTGTGTGCGCAGCTCAAGGACCCCGCGAAGACCGGCAATCGCGATCTCGCCGCGCTGCTCGATCACGTCTCGAACGACGCGCTCGTGAAGTGGGGCTGGAACCCGGGCGGCAAGCGCTCGGTGCCGCCGCTCTCGCACGAGAAGTTCGTCGCCGCGTTCAAGACATGGGTCGACTCCGGCGGCGCCTGCCCGTAGCTCACCGTGTCCGTTTCGGATCGAGCTTGTAGTGCTCGCGTTTGCTTCGCGCTCGAGCTTCTCGTACGCGGCCACGCGCTCCTCGTCGAGCGCGCCCCGATCGATGGCCTCGGCCACCGCGCACCCGGGCTCGCCGTGGTGGCGACAGTCGCGGAACCGACACGCGCTCGCCGTGCCGACGATGTCCGCGAACGTCGCCTCGAGCCCTTCGTCGTCGGTGATGCCGAAGCTACGCATGCCGGGCGTGTCGATCAGCACGCCGCGCTCGTCGGGCAGCACGATCAGCTCGCGCCGCGTCGTCGCGTGACGCCCTCGATCGTTCTCGTCGATCGGGAGCGTCGCTTGACGCTCGATCGCGAGCAGCCGATTCACGAGCGACGACTTGCCAACGCCGGACGAACCGACGAACGCGACGGTGCGACCCGCCTCGAGCCGGTCCGTGATGCCACTCATGCCGGCGCCGGTCACCGCGCTCACGCCGATGACCGGCACGTGCGGCGCGACGACGGCGAGGCTGGCGACGAGCTGCTCGGCCTCCTCGCGCGCCTGCAGATCGATCTTGTTGACCGCGATCACCGCCTCGGCACCGCCCCGCGCGATCGCCGAGATGTACCGCTCGAGCCGGCGGGCATTCGCATCGTGGTTCGCCGACGTGACGACGAAGAACGTGTCGACGTTCGCGGCGACGACCTGCACGTCGGCTCGCGCGCGAGCGCGCTTGCTCTCGCCTTGCCGCACGAGCTGCGTGCGGCGCGGGAGCACCGCATGGATGATCGAGAGGTGATCGGACGGCGCGACGACCACCCAATCACC
The DNA here is from genome assembly GCA_044230415.1 of Kofleriaceae bacterium. GTDB lineage: Bacteria > Myxococcota_A > Polyangia > Haliangiales > Haliangiaceae > JABFXX01. Next base: position 1,871 of record JBGARE010000027.1, on the reverse strand, counting down.
GACGGTGGGGCGCTCTTCGGGAAGGAGCTCGTGGCGCAGACGACCGCTGAGCTCCGCGCGGCCGCACGCGTCGCCATCGATGGTGAGCTGGGAGCCGAGGACCGATGTCACGCGCGCGGGAACGACATCGCTACCCAGCGCGGACGCAGTGGAAGAAAACGTAGACGCGAACGGGCCGAAGCCCAGCGACTCGAGAGAGCTGGAACGAAACACGAGAGATCTCCACGAAAGAGAGTGGTGCGGACCACCTCCAACGAGAGAGCGACGACAAACGCGCGCGGCGTCTATCGAGCGACGCTGGAGGCGACGATCGAGATCGAGTCAGTTGCATCCATCGTTCGCCTCCGTTCCAGGAGTGAGCGCACTCTATCACGCGTTCTCGCGAACGCCGCCACCAGGATCTCCGTCGCGCTAGGCGGGCGAAATCACTTCGGTGCGGTCGGCTTCGGCGTGCACGCCGCGAGGCCGTTCAGGTCCTTCGCGGCGACGATGCAGCGCTTCTGCTCGTCGGAGAGCCCGCGCTTCTCGCACTCGGCGACCATCTGCTTCTTGTTTCCCATCTCCATGTCGCCGTGACCCGGCATCGCCTGCTTGGTCAGCGCGAGCATGCTGTCGACGACCTTCTCGCACGAGGGAGCATCGGCGGCCTTCTTGCCACCACACGCAGCGACGACGAGCAATGCAGCGAGGGCGTAACGCATACGTGGAGCATAGCGCGACTCACCTCGTGCAGTTCATCACGATGGAGTATCCCTCGTTGGCTCGAACCGCGACGGGGGCGGTCGTTCTCGTCTCATCGCCACATGTCCAGGCCGCAACGAAATCCTTCGCACAACCGTTCTTGGGATCGCCGAACAGACCGTTGTCCGCCGTGAATGAGCAGGACACCCGCCCGCTGCATAGTTCCGCGACCTTTGCTGTTACGTTGTTCGGCGGCACACCGCAGTTCGCTCCGTAGCTTGCCGAAACGACTGCAACGAGCACCTCGGGTGCAGGTGGGGGAACTCCCGCATCGATAGTCGCGATCTCCACGTTGGAGTCGCCACTGCCGGACGATCCAGAACCCGACCCCGAGCCGATGTTGGAACCTGATCCGGAGTCGGATCCAGATCCAGATCCCGATCCGGAGCCGATGCCCACGTCAGAACCGAGATCGGATGCTGCGGATCCCGATCCCGCCGATCCTGTATCGGATCCAGCCGCGTCGTCATTCGGGGCGTCCGTGTCTGGTCCTGGCATCATTGGCGCGTCGATCTCGACGGTCGAGGCCGCATCGATCGCTGACGCTACATCGCCCAGCGCGGTGTCAGGCACCGACGCATCGGTCAGCGGCGCCGGATCGGCGAGCAGCGGTGCTTGCACTCGCGTGGCCTCGTCGGGAATTGGAATCAGGTCGATGTTCTCGTTCATCGCAGGCTCGAAGGGAGCGGGTGCTGGAGAATCGATGACCGAGATCGGGTTGCGCGTGCTGATCCTGCTCGCAGGCATTGTCGCGTGCGTTAGCAGGAAGAGGCCGATTGCGACGACGTGCACGAGCAGTGCGACAAGAATCACCCGCACATTCGGCGTTGCCGCCGCGCGAATGACGTAGATGGGAATCAGACCCGTGAGCGCACCACGCAGGATGTCCCAACTGACTCCAGATCGGGTTGCCGCGAACGGAAACGACCGGATCCGTAGCGTGACGACCACGATCACGACAGCGAGACCGATCATCGCCCACGCGCGCTCCTGTGATGTCGTTAGGCGGCTGGTGCCCAGCGCGAGGGGAACCGCTAGGCCCACGGCAAGGAGGATTCCGACCTGACCTCCTGCATAACCACCACCGAGTGCACTGATCGCCTCGTGGAGGTTGGAGCGGATCCACGCGC
>JBGARE010000026.1:36842-123802 GCA_044230415.1 Kofleriaceae bacterium | reverse complement strand
GCGACGGCGATGGAACGCCGGACGCGCAAGAGGATGGCGACATCGACAACGACGGCGTCCCCGACGCGCAGGAAGAGGATCCTCCGACGGATCCGTTCGACGCGGATGGCGACGGCAAGATGGAGCCGGACGAGATCGCGGATCGCAAGATGTTCGCGGAGTACTTCGACGACATTCCGAACGCGCCCGACGACAAGGCGCTCGAAGCGCGCCCCGATGCGTCGGAGCTGATGCCGTCGATCGACGTCGAGACGTTCCGCAAAGGCGTCCGCCTCGTGAAGAAGATCGTCCTCGACAAGATGTCGAAGAAGATCGCGAAGAAGTCGGACAAGAAGATGGCGACGTTCTCACTGATCGTCACGATCGTCTCGCTCGCGGGCTTCTTGCTGCTGCTGATGCCGCTGTTCCTCGCGAAGAAGTATCCGGGCAAGGGCGGTTTGTTGTTCAAGTACTCGGCGCTCGCCGCGGTCACGTTCGTGGTCACGGTCAATCTGTTCGGCGGCGTGCTGTACGGCATGCGGACCGTGCAGGGCGCGCTGTCGAACTACACGAACCCGAGCATCGCGATCGCGGCGGGAACGTTCGACACGCTCGACGAGCAAGCGGACAAGTTCATCGTCATGGGCAAGGAGCTGTTCCTGCCGACGATCGAGCAGATGCGCAACGCGCCCGACGAGCAGCCGAGCGTGCAGCTCCTCGAGAACGGCATGAAGATCGTGCAGGACGCGAAGGTGTTCCTGTCGATCGCGAAGATGTTCAAGAAGATCGACTTCATCTTCGGCATCCTCCCGATCGTCCTCACGCTGCTCACGCTGATCCTGTTCGTCGTCGCGATCAAACCGACGCTGATGGAGATCATCAAGCTGCCGATGAAGGCGGCGTCGGGGCAGGGCAGTGGCAAGGAGGTCGTGAGCAACGCGATGAAGCGCGTGAAGGGCGAGCTGCTCGCGTCGATCTGCACGATCGGCGTGCTCGTCGTGCTGACGGTGGTGTCGTCGTGGGTGCTCGGTCAGATCGTGAAGCCCGCGCTCGACGCGTTCCTCACGTACTTCAGCCTCACGATCACGTATCTGCAGTTCGCCGAGGGCGCGTCGTCGGGCCTCGTGTTCGTGACGCTGTTCGCGGTGATCTTGTTCCTCGTGCTCAACCTCGCGGCGCTGATCCTGTCGATGTCGTTCTTCCTCGGCAAAGCGCAGAAGATCTTCCAGCAGCGCTTCAACGAGGGCACACCGCTCTCGACGCACGCGCGCTTCTTCAAGTGGGGCACGCCGTCGGTTCTGCTCGTGCAGGTGTTCCCGTGGCTGTTCGCGGTGTCGGCGGCGAAGCTGCTCGACAAGATCAACGACTCGGTGATGGACGGCGCGTCGACGGCGGAGAAGGTGTCGTGGGGCAAGATGCTGCTCGCCGGTCCCGTGTTCCTCGTCGTCGCGTTCGCGATCCTGTTCTGGGCCGTCCGCGCGCTCCAGGCGATGAAGTTCCTGCAGAGCTACAAGGTGAAGCCGAAGGCGCCGAAGGGGTCGCCGGCGGAGCCCGTCGCGCCCGTGTAGTCGCGTTTTCTGGTACGACCGCCCGTATGCGAATGAAGAACCTGATCCTGGCTTCGCTCCTCGCGCTCGCGGCGTGTGGCGGCGGTACGAAAAACGACACCACCACCCCGACGGGTACCGGCTCTGCCGAGACCAAGTCGCTCTACGATCGCCTCGGCAAGAAGGACGCGATCGTCGCGGTCGTCGATGACTTCATCGCGAACGTCGCGGCCGATGCGCGGATCAACGCGTTCTTCTCGAACACCGACATCCCGAAGCTCAAGCAGCTGCTGGTCGATCAGATCTGCGAAGCGAGCGGCGGGCCGTGCAAGTACACCGGGCGCTCGATGAAGGAAGTGCACACGGGCATGAAGGTCAAGAGCGAGCACTTCGATGCGCTCGTCGAGGATCTCGTGAAGTCCCTCGACAAGTTCAAGGTCGGCGAGAAGGAGAAGTCGGATCTCCTCGGTGCGCTCGGCCCGATGAAGCCCGACATCGTCGAGCAGTAGTCGCCGCGACTCGCCGAGGATTGCCATCCTTGCCGCTCAGTAGGCTGCGGCCTGCGTGTGACCGTTCACTCATGGTGCGTGTCACATCTCGTTTCGCGATTCCCCTCGTCGTGTTCGCGGCCTGCGACGGGCTCCGGGTCATCTCGAACGGTGACGAAGACGGGCTATACGCGTCCATCAAGAGCCCGAATGGGGCCGCGCTGCTCGCGCCGCTGCCGGCGGATGGACCGAGCACGCTCACGATCTCTCGATGGGAGCAGGTCACCGACGACGAGGGCCGGAATTCGTCGAGGGCTATCTGGTTCGAAGCAGGGACACCACCGGTCGTGAAGGTTTCTCCCGAGCAGGTGGAGCTCTCGGCTCTCGATCCCACGAGCGATGGCAGGTTCTTGGAGCTCACGGTCACACCGCGCGCGCCTGGTCGTGCCACGCTGGATGTCGCGAGCGACATGGTCTCGGATCGCTGGACACTCGTGTTCGAATAGGTCCGGGGACGACTCTGTTCGGTCCGGACTAGTAGGGCTTCTGGCTGCCGACGTTTCCAGCGGGCGAGTAGTCGCAGACGATCGAGGTGCCGAACGTGAGTCCGGCGCACGAGCCGATCGCGCAGCCGACGTTTGTCGTCGAGCGCCACACGATCTGCGTGTAGTGGCCGCAGATGCCGTTACAGGTGTTCGTGGAGTAGTCGTAGTTGCTTCGCTCGCCGGCCCACGACGCGACCGCTTGGTCTCCCGTGGCACCGCCGCTCGAGCCGAACACGTTCTCGCCGACGTTCTGTCCGCGATTCGGATTGTGATCGATGAGGCCGGTAGGCGCGTCTTGATCGCGGCACATCGCGACCCACGCGCGCGCGGTGGCGGCGAGCGTGTCGTCCCACACGAGATCGCCGAGCGCGGGCGACGTCTGCACCATGCGGCGGACCGCGTTGTGCGCGTCGACGATGCCGGCGAGCTCCGCGGGCTCACCGCTGCTCGTGTCGTCGCCGCTCAGGGCGTCGGGGCCACAGGCTGCGAGCGCGACGATCGCGATCGCGAGCTTCATCAGTACGGAGCTCCGCCGCTGTTGCCGCCGGGACCGTAGTCGCAGATCACCGTGCTCGGGAAGCCGATGTTCGGACAGTTCACGAGTGCACAGCCGACTTCCCGCGTCGTGCGCCACACGATCTGCGTGTAGTGGCCCGTCTGCGCGGAGTACCCGTCGGGATAGTGATAGTTCGCTTTCTCTTCGGCCCACTTCGCGACGGCGGCTTGGCCGGTCGCGGTGCCACCGGACGCGTAGATGTTCTCGCCCACGTAGTACGGGTGGCCCATCGATCGGTTTGGATTGTGATCCATGATCGAGTTGCCGTCGGCGTTGAGGCACATCATGCCGTACGTCTTCGCGGTGGCCTCGAGTGCGTCGCTCCACGCGAGCGCGGGAAGCGGCGTCTGCGTCTGCACCATCGCGCGGATCGCGTTGTGCGCCTCGGTGATACCGACGAGCTCGGGTGGCTCGCCGACGATCGGTGCCGCGTCGATCATCGCGGCGTCACTGCCGGAGCCGCCGCCATCTCCCGTGGTCGAGCCATCGGTGGTGGTCGAACTGCCGTCATCACCGCAGGCCGACACGAACAGAATCAGCAGCATGCCCCGTAGCCGCATGCCGATCACGATCGCACAGTTGACGGCGCGAGTGCGCACGGAGTACGAAACGTCCTGTAGGCGAAAGCCGTCATGTTCTAGCAACAGCCTCGACGGATGCAGGGAAGCCAGTGAGATGCTGGCACAGCCCCCGCTACTGTAACCGGGGACGAAGCGGCACGATGCCACTGGGAAACTGGGAAGGCGCCGCCTAGGACGAACCGGAAGTCAGGACACCTCTCCGTCGGTACTTCGGGTGGAAGGACGCTGTTTGCGTTCGGTCCCCCGTGTCACGTGGGGTGACCTTGAATCGCTTCTGTCCATATGTCCGTGTGCTCGTCGCGACGATCGTCGCGAGCGGAACCGCGCGTGCGGACGAGCCGACGCCCGAGGCTGCACCGGAGGAGACGATCTTCGTCATCGACGAGCGCCCAGAGGAAGGCGCGCGCGATCGCGAGAGGCTCCTCGGCGACGCCCCGTTCTTGACGGTGCTGCACGCGAACGATCACAGCGCGACCACCTCGGTCGCCGAGGCGCTCGCCACGACCGCGGGCGTGCTGGGCCGGTCGCTCGGGGGTCTCGGCGCGTATCAAACGATCAGCGTTCGCGGCGCGACGGCGGGGCACACCGCGGTGCTTGTCGACGGTGTTCCTCTCGCACGCATCGCGGCGGTGACCACGGATCTCGGCCGGTTCTCGCTCGATAGCTTCGGCGAGATCGAGCTGTATCGCGGCGCGGTCCCCGTCGAGCTCGGCGGTGCGGGCATCGGCGGAGCGGTCAACATGATCACGCGGCTCGGACGCGGCGAGCACGGCGAGCGGTTCCGCGTCTCGCTCGGCTACGGATCGTACGGAGCGCGGCATGTGCGCGCGCACTACGGCGACGAGCACGAGAGCATCCACGCGAAGTCCGCGACGACGATCGGCTACGCGGGTGCCGACGGAGACTTCTCGTACTTCGACGACAACGGCACGCTGCTCAACAAGAGCGACGATTCGTATCGCACGCGCACCAACAACGGCTTCGATCAATTCGACGCGTCGACACGCATCGGATCGACGAGGAGTCCACTGATCGCCGGCGCGCGACTCGCGCTGAAGACGCAAGGACTACCGGGGACGACCGCGAATCCGTCGAGCGCGGCGACGCTGTCCACGGTCGATGGCGTGCTCGACGTGCAGGGCGACACCATCGTCGGCGACGCCGTCGCGCGAAACCTCGGCTTCTTGCTGCTCGAGTATCAGACGCTGGACGATCCGCAGGGCGAGCTCGGGCTCGGCACCGTCGATCGCGCGTACACGACGTACTCGCTCGGCGCGTCGTCGACGTGGAAGCTCCCCGTGCGCGCGCATCGCCTCGCGGGTGGACTCGAGCTGCGCGCGGATTCGTTCGGTGATCGCGACAAGACGGGCGTGCAAGAACCGCTCGACGGCACGCGCGTCGGTGGCGCGCTGACCGGCGCGATGGATCTCGCACTCGCATCGGAGCTCGTCGTCACGCCGGCGATCCGGCTCGATGCGTTGCGCACCGACGCGACGCCGATGACCGCGGGACCGAACGCGCTGATGCCCATCCCGCCGCGCTGGGACATCGTCCCGAGTCCGCGGATCACGGCGCGCGTGCTCGTCGGCGCGGAGCTCGCGCTCAAAGGCAGCACCGGCTACTACGCGCGGTTGCCGACGATGCTCGAGGTGTTCGGCAATCGCGGCTTCGTCCTCGGCTCGCCGGATCTGCGTGCGGAGAAGGGGCCGTCCAGCGATGTCGGTCTCGTGTGGGCACCGGGAAAAGCGATGGGCGATTGGGATCGCCTGCTGCTCCAAGCGAACGTGTTCGCGAATCGATCGCACGACACGATCACGTTCATCACCACGGCCGGCTACACGGCGCGCGCGGTGAACCTCGACGACACGCAGGCGTACGGCGCGGAGATCGTGGCCGCGGGTCGCATCGCGGAGACGCTGTCGATCACCGCGAGCTACACGCGGCTCGCCACGGCGCAGCTGTCGGGCGATCCGAACTATCACGGCAAGCCGGTGCCGCGCCGCCCGGGCCACCTCGCGTACGGGCGCGCCGATGCCACGCGCACGGTCGCGGGGCACGAGGGCACGCTGTGGATCGACGGCAGCTTCCAATCGGAGAGCACGCTCGATCGAGCGAGCCTCGTGCGCGTGCCGGCGCGATTCCTCGTCGGTGCGGGTGCGCGGTTCGAGATCGGCGGAGGCCTCGCACTGTCCGCGTCGGTCGCGAACCTGACCGATCACCGCGTGACGTACATGCCGCTCGATCGCCCGCCGTCACCGGCGTTCACCGAAGCGCCGATGGCGCTCACCGATGTCACCGGGTTCCCGCTACCGGGCCGCAGCTTCTATGTGGCCCTCGACTGGTCTCACTAAGGAAACGCACGATGAAGCTCTCTGCACTCGCACTGGTTCTGCTCGTCGCATGTGGCGACAACATCGATCCGCCGCGCTTCGACGGTGGCGGTGGTGACGTCGACGCCGAGACGGCCGTGATGCCCCGCGGCATGATCGTCGCCGGGGATTTCCAGGCCACGGGCGTGATGTCGTCGATCGATCTCGCGAGCCGCTCGTCGGCGAACAACATCGCGCCGGAGGCCGCCGTCGGTGCGGATCCGATCCTGCGCAAGATCGGCGACGAGCTGTTCGTGATCAATCGCATCGAGAACAACGTCACGATCCTCGACGCGAACGATGCCGGGCTCGTCGTGCAGCTCGGCACGGGCGACTCGTCGAACCCGCAGGACGTCGCCGTCGATGGCGACAAGGTGTTCGTCGCGACGTACGCGCGTAAAGGTCTGATCGAGATCACGCGAGGGAGCGGAGCGATCGTCGATATCGATCTCTCCGCCGACGATCCGGATCTCAAGCCGAACTGCGCGTCGATCTACAAGGTCGGCACGAAGCTGTTCGTGACCTGCCAACTTCTCGACGACACGAACTTCTTCGCGAACCGCGGCCTCCCCGGCAAGGTCTACGTCGTCGACATCGCCACGCGCGCGGTCCAGTTCGAGCTCGATCTCTCGACGTCGAATCCGTTCAGCTTGCTCGAGCAGATTCCGGACGGCTCGATGCACGCGGGTGATCTCCTCGTCGGCACCGTGGACTTCCGCTTCGGCAACAACAACGCGGGCTGCATCGAGCGCATCACGACGGGGGCCACGCCGACCGCCGCGGGCTGCATGATCAACAACACCGCGCTGTCGGGTGGCTTCGCGAGTCGGCTCGAGGTCTCGCTGCCGACGACCACGAGCCCGAGCGCGCACGTGATCCCCGCGCCGACGTTGTTTTTTCTCGTACCTCGCGCGGACTTCTCGGGCGGCGACGTACGCACGGTCGATCTCGTCGGCGAAACCCTCGCCGCCGATGCGTACAACACCGCCGGCCAGGCGCTCGGCGATGTCGCCGCGTGTCCCGACGGGACGATCGTGGTCGCCGAGAATCCGCCGTTCGGAGCGCCCGCCAACGCAGCGCAGGGCGTTCGCATCTACAACAGCGCGAAGAACGAAGCGACGACCCTCGCGATCCGGATCGGCCTCAAGCCGACGTCATCGCGTGGGCTCGTCTGCTACTAGCTCGTCGGTGTAGGCCACGTTCGCCTCTCTCCGCAGAGGCGTAACTCCCCGACAGCACACGGTAGCGTGACTGCGTGTCGCACCTAGATGCAATGGTATTGCAACTGCGCCGAGACACCTGCGACTTGTTAGTGGACCGGCATGACAATCGCTGTCCGTGAATCCGCGCCATCCTCGGTGGTCGATCAGCGGTGCGCGTCTACATGGATCACGTCCGCTCCACATGAACGCACTCCGAACGTGAGCGAGCCAACACTCCACTACCCGTCTGGTGTCTCCGTGCGTTCTCGCTGCCATCGCTTTCCGCGCCTGACAGCAGTCGCGTTCAGCGCCACAGCGCGAGTTGCGCAGAACGCGGTGGCACCACCCTTGATGAAGGCGAACCTCGATGAGCTCGATCAAGTTCGCATTCCTGGCGACGTGTGCGTGGCAGCTGGTTGGCTGCATGGTCGGCGACGAGGGAGACGAAAATCTCTCATCGACGGACGAAGGCCCCACCTTCGAAGAGTTTCGCGCGCAGACGTATCGCGAGCCATGGGAAGGCGGGCACTACATCGTCGACGGTGATCGCGCGATCGCCGACGACAAATCGCTCTACGAGTTCTGGGAGGGACTCCAGCAGGGCGGCCTGATCATCAACAAGAACGGCGCGGCCGACGACAAGTGGAACGACACGCAGAAGCTGAACCTGACCTACTGTGTCTCGAACGCGTTCAACACGCGCAAGCAGACGATCATCGCGGCCCTCGATGCCGCCACGGGTGGATGGGAGTCACGCGCGAACGTGAACTTTGTCTACGTGCCCGCAGAGGACGCGAACTGCACGCGCACGAACACCAACGTCGTGTTCAACGTCGGGCAGGTGTCGGGACAGCCGTACCTCGCGCGCGCATTCTTCCCGGCGAACTCGCGCAGCTCGCGCGAGGTGCTCGTGGATACGAGCTCGTTCGGCAACGTCGGCTGGCCGCTCGAACACATTCTCGGTCACGAGCTCGGTCACGCGCTCGGCTTCCGTCACGAGCACACGCGGCCCGAGGCCGGCACGTGCTTCGAGGACAACAACTGGCGTCCGCTGACGACGTACGACTCCGGGTCGATCATGCACTACCCGCAGTGCAACGGTTCGTCGCAGGATCTGAACTGGACGACGAAAGACGCGCAGGGCGCAGCGTCGGTGTACGGCCCGCCGGGTGGTGGTGGTGGAACGAACCCGCCGCCTCCGCCGCCGACCGGCGGCACGCCGCAGACGCAGACCAAGAGCGGTTCGGTGGCGCTGCGCCAGAACGTGACGATCGGCGCGTACACGGTGAAGGAGGGCACGGCGTTCACCGTGAACATGACGGGCACCGGTGATCCCGATCTCTACGTTCGCTGGGGCAGCGCACCGACGACGACGGCGTACACCTGCCGCCCGTACATCGATGGCGCGACCGAGACGTGCTCGCTCACGGTGCCCGCCGGCACGACGTCGGCGAACGTGATGGTGCGCGGCTACACGGCCGGCACGTACAACCTGAACATCAGCTGGACGGCGCCGTAATCACTCGCGCGGTCGCACGCAGTACACCTCGGCGACGACCTCGATCGTCGACGAGGGTGACGTGTTGCGATAGTCGCAGCGCCAGCTCGACGGTGATGCGCCATCGCTCATCGCCAATGGACGCGCGGCCACGAGCTGCGCCATCCATTGCGGATCCGCGTAGCAACCGCCGGTGACGAGCAAGTCCTGCGCGCGATCGCACGACGCGACCGCCGTCGCGACGAGCCCCGCTTGCACCGAGATGCGATTCTCTTTGCGAACGATGTCGCTCTTGGTGCCGTACGCCGCCGACGGACCCGGTGGTCCCTTCGGGCCCATCGCACCCTGCTGACCTTGTTGGCCCTGCAGTCCCTGGATGCCCTGGATGCCTTGCGTGCCTTCAGGTCCCATCGGACCGACGTCGCCTTTCGGACCTCGCGGACCCTCGGGACCGGGCGGACCGACGCCCGCGGGACCCATCGGCCCGTCGGCGCCGCGCGGGCCTGCAGGACCGACCGGACCTACGGGACCCGTCGGGCCGGCCACGCCCTTCGCGAGCACCTCGGCGGCAACTTTCTTCGCATCGACCTCGCCGCGTCGCTCGATCGTGCCGATCCGCAGATCGTGATCGTCGACGCGCTTCACGGTCTCGTCGACGCGTTTGTCGGTGTCACCCGCGCGGCACGCCGCACCGAAAGCTGCGATCGCGCACGCGATCGTGATCGGTGAAGGCCTCATGCGTCGATCTTATCGAAGCGTGTGGGTGCGTGTCCGTCGCGAGCCGGTTTTTTGCCCCGACGGATCTAGGCGTGTACGACCGGAGGCGATGATGCTCGAGCTCACCGATCTACGGTTGCTCCATCCGCGTGATGGAGCCGTGCTGGTGGAGCATGCCAATTTCGGCGTGCAACAAGGAGAGGTGGTCGTGATCGTGGGTGCCGCCGGTGTCGGCACATCGCGACTCGTCGCGGCCGCGCTCGGAGAGGCGACACCGTCGGAAGGCACGATCAGCGTGCTCGGTCGCGACGTGTCCAAGCTGCGCCGCTCGTCGCTGCGGCTCCTCCGCCGGCGCGTCGGCGTCGTACCGCAAGACCTCTCGCTCCTCGAAGATCGCAGCGCACAGCTCAACGTGGTGCTGCCTCTCGAGATCGATGGCATTCCGCGCGCCGTCTCCGTCGCGCGTGCGGCCGAGGTGCTCTCGCAGATGGGCCTCGACGACGAAGCGTCGCTTCCGGTCGAGTGCTTGTCCGCCTCCGCGCGCCAACGCGTCGCCGTCGCGCGCGCCCTCGTCCGCGCACCCGAGCTGATCCTCGCGGATCACCCGACGAGCATGCAGGACGCCGCGGGCACCGAGCGCGTCTGCGAAGCGTTCTACGAGGCCGCGTCGCAGGGCGCGTCCGTCGTGATCTTCTCGCGCGACCCGGCGCTGCGATCGATCGCCGAGCGCAATCGCTGGCGTCAGCTCGCGCTCGTCGATGGCCTGCTTCGCCCGCTCGGCGAGGTCGAGCTCGATGGCCGCACGATCGACGACGTGCTCGTCGGGATCGAGACCGCTCCGGTCCACACGCCCGCGATGCCGCCACCACCACCGCCCGCGGCGGTGTCGTCCGACGAGATCGAGTCGATCCCGAACCTCGTCCACTTCCCGATCTCCGCTCGAACCGCAGGTGTCGGATGAAGATGAAGACCCTACGCCGCCTTCGCGCCACGGCGCCGCGCCAAGTGCGCCGCCGCGACTTCGATCTCAGCGATGCGATGGAGCCCGAGGCCGGGCCAACGCCCGAGGCGATCTTCGATCGATCCACCGGTCCCTTCGATCGCCGTCGCGCGATCGGGATGTCCGGCGGTTTCGACGAGGAGACCTGAGTGGCTTCCGAGGACGATCCCCCGCGATTCCGTCGCGAGGCGCTGCGTGCTTCGGCGATCGCGCGCGTGGGTTCCAGCCTGCGGCGCGCTCTTCGCTTCGCGTTCCACGATCCGCGCGCGGGCCTGTGGTCGATGCTCGTCGCCGTGTGCGCGATGATCGTCGTCGGCGTCAGCGCGATGGCAGCGAAGCACGTCGACGCGTGGACCATGCACTCCGGCAACGGCGGCAGCATGGTCGTGTATCTCGGGGAAGGCATCGACGATGTCACCGCGGGCACGCTCGTCGCGGAGCTGCGCCGCTTGCCCGGCGTGGAGCACGCGGAGCTCGTCGCGCCCGAGGAGTCTGCGAAGCGATTGCAGCAAGCGCTCGGCGCGGACACGAAGCTCATGGACGGCGTCGATGCCGGCAGCTTGCCGGCGAGCGTCGAGGTCACGTTGGCGCCGGGCGTGCGGGATGTGGTCGCGATGAGCCCGACGGTGCGCGCGCTGCGAGGTGCGCCCGGTGTGGAAGACGTCGTGCTCGACGAAGCGAGCGAGGATCGCACGAGCGCTGCGCTCGGGACCGTGCGCACCGTCGTGTGGACGGGTGCGGCGCTGTTGGCCGGACTCGCGCTGATCATCATGCTCGCGACGATCCGGCTGCGGCTCGATCGCGATCCGGAGGAGCAGCGCATCTCGCACCTGTTGGGTGCGGGGCCGAGCTTCTTGCTGGTGCCATCGATCGTGGCGGGTGCACTGCTCGGTGCGCTCGCGGCGGTGATCGCGGGTGGCGCGATCGTCGGTGCGCTGTACGCGTATGGCGACGCGATCGTCAGCGCGCTGGCGGGACCGCTCGGCGCGATCGATCTCGCGATGCCGACGCTCGCGGAGCTCGCGATGTTCGTCGGCGTGGGGGCCGCGCTCGGCCTCGTCGGTGGCGGGCTCGCGGGAGCATCGCGTGTCGCGCGTTAGCTCGCGAGGGCTCCTGTGCGCGCTCGCCGTGCTCGCGAACGTCGCGTACGGCGAGGATGGTCGCGATACGCGCGGCTCGCTCGGCGCGCAGCTCGCGGAGCAAGCGGCCGTGATCGACACGACGCGCACCACGGTGACCGACAAGCTCGGCGCTCTCGACAAGGTGAGGCTCGCGCGGATGCGTGCCGCGTATCGCGTGTTGCGCGGACCACTGCCGAGCAACGCGACGAGCGGTGATCGCATGGCGGCTGCCCGCAGGCGTGCGGGCGCACGCATGCTGATCGAGCGCGATCGCGACGAGCGAGGTCTGCTCGCCGACGAGCTCGCGATGCTCGCGACGGCGAACGAGCGCACGGTGGTCGCGACGGCGGCGCTGCAGGAGATCGCGATGCCGACGCAGCTCGCGTGGCCCGCGGCCGGAACGATCGCGCGGACGTTCGGCACGATCGCGCACGAGAAGAGCAAGACCACGCTGGCGCGGCGCGGCCTGGATATCGAAGTCGAAGCGAAGACGCCGGCGAAGGCGTCGGCCGATGGCGTCGTGCGCTACGCCGGGCCGATCCGCGGGCTCGATCTGGGGCTCGTCATCGATCACGGCGACTACATGACCGTGGTCGCGAAGCTCGGCGAGCTGAGCGTGCCGACGGGGGCGAAGGTCGCGCTCGGCGACAAGCTCGGGCGCGCGGCGCGGCATCGCATCTACCTCGAGGTGCGCGTGAAGATCGGCGCGGGCGGGTTGCCGATCGATCCCGAGCCGCTGCTTGTCAGCGAGTCGAAGGTCGAGCCAGCGGCACCGAAGAACAACTCGCGTTAAGCTTCCATCGTGTCTCGGGCTACGCATGTCGCTGCGTTCTGCGCAGGTGCCGTGATCGCGACGGCGGTCGCCTCGCAGGCGGTCCCGCGCGACGTGTCGCGGTTCAAGGCGCTCGATTCGTTCGCGCAAGCGTTGTCGACGGTGCAGACGTCGTACGTGGATCCGGTCGACGAGAAGAAGCTCCTCTACGACGCCGCACGCGGAATGCTTCACAACCTCGATCCGCACTCGACGTTCTTGCCGCCGACGCGCTACCAGCAGCTGCGGCAGGACACCGAGGGCGAGTACGGCTCCGTCGGGCTGGTGCTGTATCCCGGCGAGCTCGACGACGCGCGCCCGCGGGTGCCGCCGTACCCCGGCATCGATGAAGTGCAGGAGGGCTCGCCCGCCGAGGTCGCGGGTCTGCAAGTCGACGACAAGATCACCGCGATCAACGGCGCGGCGACGGCCGAGGTCGGCAAGGAGCTCGAGGATGCCGGCGCCGCCGAGCGCAAGCTGCGCGGTGCATCGGGCACGCGCGTCACGATCAGCGTCATTCGCGCGGGCTGGAAAGAGTCGCGCACGTTCACGTTGATCCGCGCGCAGATCAAGCAGCCGAGCGTGAAGCACAAGGTCCTCGAGAAGGGCCTCGGCTACCTCGCGATCACGCGGTTCTCCGAGGCGACGAGCGCGGACGCGACCGCGGCGCTCGCGTCGCTCAAGCAACAAGGCGCGCTCGAGGCCTTGGTGTTGGATCTGCGGAACGATCCGGGCGGCCTCGTCGATCAATCGATCCTCGTCGCGGATCAATTTCTCGATACTGGAACGATCGTCTCGATCCGCGGCCGCAACGGCACCGAGAATCAGACGGCGCACAAAGGCGGGCTCGCGATCGGCGTTCCGATCACCGTGCTCGTCGATCAAGGAACCGCGTCGGCCGCCGAGATCCTCGCCGCCGCGCTGCGCGACAACGGGCGCGCGAAGCTCGTCGGAGAACCGACGTACGGGAAGGGCACGGTGCAGACGTTCTTCGATCTCGAGGACGGTGCGGGCCTCAAGCTGACGACCGCTCGGTACTACACGCCCAAGGGCAACTCGCTGGAATCAAAGGGGCTTGTCCCGGACGTCAACGTCTCGAGCTTCACTCCCGAGGAGATCGTGGTCGGGCCCAAGAGCGGCAACGACGGCGGTAGTGGCGCCGGCCCGGGAAGTGGTGCCACAATCAAAGAGTCAGACGATCCACAGCTCGCCGCTGCTGTAAAGCTCGCGAAGCAAGCGGCCCGTGGTGGAAGTAAGTAGTCGGCCTCTCCGTAGATTTGCCTGAGTTCGCGCTGATACAACCAAGATCGGGGAACGCATCCAACGATGTTCAAGCTGGTGATCCAGGACGACGAGGGGAAGACGACAGTTGTCCCCCTGATCCGTGACGAGATCACGATCGGTCGTAAAGAAGGAAACACGATCCGCCTCACCGAGCGGAACGTGTCGCGTCGCCACGCTCGCATCATGCGGAACAACGGTGAGGTCCACATCGAGGACCTCGGCAGCTACAACGGCATCCGCGTCAACAACGCGCGCATCGCCGAGCGCGTCTCTCTTCGCGTCAGCGATCAGGTCCAGATCGGCGACTACAAGCTCTACCTCAAGGCCGAGGGTGTCGAGCAGGTCGACGACGCACGCACGATGCCGATCGAGCGCGTCGATGCGAACGGCGAAGCGACCACGCAGCCCAACGGCAACGGCACCCCCACGGTTCCGCTCGGCCAACCCACGCCGATCGCTGCATCGGGCCTCGCCGGCGCGCAGCTCGTCGGCGCTCCGAATCGCACGATGGTCGCGATCGCGGATACAGATCCCGCAGGTCGCCCGGTCGCCACGGCGGCCGCCGTCGCCGCGCTCACCGCACCCGTCGGCTACGGCCGCCTCGTCGTGCTGTCGTCGAACTTCGCGGGCAAAGAGTTCGAGCTCTCGCGCCCGCAGATGATCATCGGTCGCACCGACGAGAACGATATCGTCATCAACCACCGCTCGATCAGCCGCAACCACGCCAAGCTGGTTCGCGAGCCCGAGACCGGTCGCTACACGATCAGCGATCTCCAGTCGTCCAATGGCGTTCGCGTCAACGGCCAGGACTACAGCAAGGTCGAGTTGCGGCGCGGTGACGTCGTCGATCTCGGCCATGTTCGCCTGCGCTTCATCGAGCCGGGCGAGGACTTCGTGTTCGCGCGCGACGCGGTGATCACGGACGTCCCCGAGAGCGGTGGCGGCAAGAAGGGCCTGCTCGTCGCGATCATCCTGGCGGTGGTCGTCCTCGGTGGCGTCGGCGTCTTCGTGCTCACCCGCGGTGGCGACGAGACCACGAAGAAGCCGCAGGGCAGCGATCAGATCGTGACGCCGGGAAGCGGCACGGGCGCCGAGAACGGCAACAACACGGGCACCGGCTCGGACAACATCGTCGTCGATAACGGAACGCCCACCGTCGAAGACGCGGGTGTCGCGGTCGCGCCGACGAACCCGAACCCGAACACCAATCCGACGGTGAACACCGACGATATCTCGCTCAAGTGCACGAAGCTGCGCGCCGACCGCAAGTGGTCCGAGCTCGTCACGTGTGGCGACGAGCTGTCGGCGGCGGATCCCGTGAAGGGCAAAGAGTTCCACGACGTCGGCATCGCCGAGAACAAGGCCGAGTCCGCGGTGCGTAACCTGAGCGACGCCGCGAAGAAGGCCGATCTCGAGTCGGCGAAGCGGTTCGCGAAGGCCGTGCCGGAAGGCTCGGTCTACCGTCGCGAGTCCGAGGGCTTCCTCGATAACGCGAAGGAAGCGTGGGCCGAGGCGCAGCACAAGAAGGCGAAGGCCGCGATCGAGCGCTGCAAGGAATACAACCGCATCGTCGCGCAGACCCGCGGCGAGGGCATCGAAGAAGAGTGGATGAAGGTTCCGTGCAAGGACACGGGCACGGTCGCCGTGAAGAACCCGAACGAGGGTAGCGGTAGCAACACCACGAAGGTCACCCCGCCGATCAAGGACCCGCCGGACAAGCCGGACGGCGCCTGCGACGCGGACGCGCTCAAGAAGAAGGGCGACGACTACCTGGGCAACGGCATGGACACGGCCGCCCTGGCGCAGTTCGAGGCGTCGCTGCGCTGCAAGTACAACTCGGGCGTCGTCAAGACCGCGTTCCTCGCGGCGTGCCGCTCCAAGCAGGCGGCCAAGGCGAAGCTGTACTTCGCGAAGCTGCCGCCCGAGCTGACGTCCAACTACTCGCAGATCTGCCTCCGCTTCGGCATCACGGTTCCCTGAACCGGCCTGGCTGGGGTAGCCATCGCGATCTGTGGTCGTGCACGCGCCTGCGCAGATCACTAATGGTGCCGCTTGTTTGACCGGGCTAGCTGACCTGGTGTAACGAGGGACCTGGATCGAGGCACTACAAGACTCGGTCTTCCCTCGGAGGCGACATGTCTTCTCGCGCCTGGTCAGTCTGTCTCGTTGCGTCGCTCGTCCTCGCGACGGGGACGCAGACCGCGTCCGCTCAGCAAGCGGGCAATATCGACCTCAGTGGTTTCAAGCCCGCGATCGACTCGCGTGGCTACCTCACGGTCAACGCCTCGCAAGTTCTCGGTCACACCGAGTTCTCGTTCGGCCTCGGATCACTCGACTGGGGCTACAAGCTCCTCGACTTCCAGGGCAACGGCGATCACGAGTACGTCGTCTCGAACATCATCACCGCGACGCTGATCGCGGCGGTCGGCATCAAGGCCGGCCCGATCGAGCTCGAGTTCGGTGCGTCGGCTCCGCTGCGCATCATGAACGGCGTGCGCACGCCGGCGTTCGAAGGTGTCGCCACCGATCCGAACGACGACATCAACTTCAAGATCGACGGGCAGGGCCTCGGCAACGTCGGCCTGCACCTGAAGACTCGCTTCATGAAGACGAGCCGTCCACCCGGTGTGGGCATCGGCGTCATCGCGAGCATCTATCTCCCGACGACCGATCCCAAGGACGCGTGGCTCGGCGAGGACAAGCTGACGCCGCAGATCATGGGCATCTTCGACAAGGAGTTCGGCCGCGAACGCCGCCTGCGCATGGCGCTCAACGGTGGTATTCGCCTCCGCCCCGAGACGAAGACGTTCACGGACAACGACGTGGGCGACGCCGCGCAACCCGCACCCACCACGGGCGGCACGATGACGGCGAGCATGGAGATCCCGTTCGGGTTCGCCATCGCGTACGCGATCTCGAAGCAGAAGTTCGACGTCGTCGGCGAGTTCATCGGCGCGGTGCCGCTCGGTGACAACGAGAACTACCAACCGATGGAAGCCCTCCTCGGCGTGAAGCTCTACCTCGCGCGCAACTCGTTCCTCTCGCTCGGCGGTGGTCGCGGCATCCTCGCCGACAAGGGCGGAAGCCCCGACGTTCGCGCGTTCATCGGCATCGTGTTCGAGCCGAACATCGGCGATCGCGATGGCGACGGCCTCAAGGATGACGTCGACAAGTGCCCGGACGATCCGGAGGACTTCGACGGCTTCGAGGACGAGGACGGCTGCCCCGAGCCCGACAACGATCGCGACGGCATCCTCGACGAGGACGACAAGTGCCCGCTCATCCCCGAGGACAAAGACGGCTTCCAGGATGAAGACGGCTGCCCCGAGGGCAACGTCAACGATCGCGATGGCGACGGCATCCTCGACAACGTCGACAAGTGCCCCGACGATCCGGAAGACTTCGACCAGTTCGAAGACGAAGACGGCTGCCCCGATCCCGATAACGATCAGGACGGCATCCTCGACGTCGACGATCTGTGCCCGAACGATCCCGAGGACAAGGACGGCTTCGAAGACGAAGACGGCTGCCCCGATCTCGACAACGACAAGGACCGCATCCTCGACAAGGATGACAAGTGCCCGAACGAGCCGGAGACGTACAACGGCACCGAAGACGAAGACGGCTGTCCGGATCGCGGACGCGTCGTCGTCACCGACACGGCCATCGAGATCCTCGACATGGTGTACTTCGAGTACAACAAGGCGATCATCAAGTCGCAGTCGTTCCCGATCCTCGACGCTGTCGCGGCGACGCTGCAGGGCAACCCGAGCATCCAGCTCATCGAAGTGCAGGGTCACACCGACGAGCGCGGCAACGACGCGTACAACCTCGACCTCTCCGATCGCCGCGCCGCGGCCGTGAAGAAGTACCTCGAGGACAAGGGCGTCGATGCGAAGCGCCTCGAGTCGCAGGGCTACGGCGAGACGCAGCCCGTCGACAACCGCCACAACGAAGCGGCGTGGGCCAAGAACCGCCGCGTGGCGTTCTTGATCCTCAAGCGCGCGTCCGACTAAGCGCTTTTTCCACCGCCGGTTTTGATGGTGGCACGGGCACGGGCGGCTGGTAGGCTCAGAGCATGATTCGGCTGATCATCTTCTTGGCGCTCGCGATCGGGCTCGCCTACGTGGGCGCGACCGTGAAGCTCGGCAAGCGGACGTTCTTCGGTCACATCCGCGCGATCTGGGCGACCGAAGAGGTTCAAGACCTCAAGCACGGTGTCGAAGAGAAGGCCGGCCCTGCCGTCGAGAAGGTGAAGCGCGGCGTCAAGGCGGGCATCGAAGCAGCGGACAAAGACGACGTCGGCTCTGGCTCCGCGGGATCGGGCTCTGCGGTCCAGCCCGCACCGGCGCACTGAGGGCGCGATGAAGTTCCCGCTGACCGACCAGCTGATCGAAGAAGCACGTCGCTTCGAGCTGCGCAGCGCGTGCCGCGATTGCTTCTTCTGGCGCGAGCAGCGCAACGCATGCGCGCACGATTGGCCCGATGAAGGTCAGCGACGCTGGCCCCTCGATGCGCCCGATCCGGTGACGGGAGAGCGGCCGACCGAGGTCGCGTTCTGCAAGGAGTTCGAGCTCGCGTAACAGCTCGAGCTCGCTTAGCGCTTCTTCGCGATGCGCTTGTTCGCGACCATCGTGTCGGCCAAGCAGTTCGGGCAATAGCTCTCGAGCCCCTCGTGCTTGCACACGCGACACGTGCGCGACGGTGGATCACCCTCGTCTTCGTCGCGCGGCGCGCGAGCTTGCTCCTCGGCGCGTTGGTCTTTCTCGACACGATCGCGATCACCGAGGATGCGATCCCACGCCCAGAGCATCGACATGACGATCAGGTGGCCATCCGATCGCGGAGCGGCACCGCGATGTTCGGGCAGGTGGACGCTACTCGTCGCACAGCGGCTCGAAGTTCTCCCCGGCGCAACCGAGTCCGATGTCGTGACCGTCGCTGCCCGTGACCACGAGGCTCGAGCACGGCGACGAGCGCAAGGTGCGCGTTTGAAACCACTCTTCGCGGAGGAGATGGATCTCACCACGTGACGTTCCCAGGTACGCGTACGTCGACGACGAATCGATGCCGCCGAGGACATACCCGCCGACGAACGCGCGGTGGTGGTCGACTGCATCGAGGATGCAGTCGCGCACCTGCTCCGCGCCGACGACGGAGCGCTCGCCAAGGCCGGAGATCATGTGTCCGAACTTGCAGTCGATCGCATCGTGGTCGTCGAAGAAGTCGTCGACGTGCGCTTCGATCGTGCAGTCCATGCAGCCGGCGCTCGCGAGCGCGAGCAGCATGCATGTTCGTCGGAGATCCACCTCATCACGATAGTGGAGATCGCGCGCGAGGCAGCTAACACCGGGTGGCGACCGACTGCGATGTCCGCGTCTCGATGAATGTGGTCACGGAGGTGTGTGCGTGCCAGTCAGCTTCGCGACACCGAGGTTGTTCGCCTTGATCATCGAGATCGCGTTCGCGAGGCTCGTCGACATCGTCGCTCCGGTCAGCGTGGCCGTGGGCAGCGCGTAGACCGCGAACTCGTACGTGTGCATCGCGTTGGGACACGGGCCGAGGTAGCCGCGCGTGGTGCCGTTGTAGCCGAGCGTCTGGTGCGCGCCGGGCACGTCGGGCGGCGCGTAGACCTTGTCGACGTCCGCGGGGAGCCCCGTCGCGGTCGCGGGGATGTCGTAGATCGCGGAGTGAGCGAACGGCTGCGCCACGTTGAAGATGTCCGTGAACACGACGGCGAAGCTCATCGTTCCCGCCGGCGGATCGGTCCACGCCAGCGCGGGCGACAGGTTCATTCCGCCCTGGTTCGTGCACACGTGCGTCAGCGGAATGACGCCACCGGCGGTGATCGTCGGGCTCGTGAGCGTGAACGCGGCGGGCGCTGCGTCGATCGAGGCGTCGGTCGCGGAGTCGATCGTCGCGTCGGCGCCGGGCTGGGCGTCGATCGCGGAGGATCCGCCGTCGTCACCGCAGGCAACCAAGACGAACAGAAGGCACGAGATCGCGGGGGCTCGCATGGGGGCGAACATACGCCGTCGCGCGGTGCTCAGGGCGAGAACGTCGCGGTGAGCGTGCCGGTACCGAGGTTGTTCGCGGTGAGCTCGAGGATGAGCTCGGGGCGCGTCGTGGTCATCGTCGCGTTGGGGACCGTCGCCGTCGCGAGCGCGTAGATCTTCTGCTCGTACATGTGCGGCTCGTTCGGGCACGGGCCCGCGTAGCCGAACTGGTTCGTGTACGCGCGGACCGTGTGCGCACCGGGGACGCTCGTCGGAGCGTATGCGTTTTCGACCATGCCCGGGATGCTCGTCGCGGTGCCGGGGATGTCGTAGATGGCCGAGTGCGGTAGGCCGTTGTTGAGATCGGTGAACACGATCGCGAAGCTCATCGTTCCGGCGGGGACGTTGCCCCACGCGAGCGGTGGTGATTGGTTCATTCCACCGCGGCCGGCGCACGCTTGCGCGGATGGGATGGCGCCGCCGTCGGTGTAGGCCGTCGACGTGAGCGTGAGCATCGGGGGAGCTGCATCGATGTCGGGGCCGTCCTGCGTCGCATCCTCGGTAGCGGCGTCGACCGCCGACGAGCCGTCGTCGCCGCACGCTCCGAGGGAGAACAGCGCGACGGAGAGCATCGATGGGAGTCGCATGGATCCGATGATATGCCGGTTCGTGCCAGATCGCGCCGGATGTCGTGCGTTGTCGACGTGGCTCGTCGGTTGCGTTGAATGCGGCGTATGGGGCCAGGATTCCGTCCGTCTATTCATCCTGACGATGCCGTGAGCATCCAGGAGCTGACATCGCTGTCACGGCATGTCGCGCGAGAGCCACGCCGCCATCACCGATGGCTCACCGCGCCGTCGGGGTGGCTGCTGTTCCTGTGCATGTTCCTTCCCGCGTGGAAGCCGTGCGCAACGAGCGAGGCGCTGCCGATGGCAGTTATTCCATTCGCGTGGCCGCCGTACCTCGCGGGCCTATTGATCGCGTTGACCGTGTCGACGCGCGTGCGCCGCGAGATCGAGTCGCGCGGCGTGTTGCTGCTCGTGATGATCCGCGGCTGCGCGATCGCGCTCGCGGTGTTCGCGCTGTTCGCACTCGTCGATGACGGCGTCACGATCGAGACCGCGGTCGCGGTGAAGGTCGGAACGGTCGTCGCGTTGCTCGTTCCGTGGCGCGGAACCGAGCGTGCGATCGCGGGGACGAGCACGATCGTGTCGGCCGCGTTGATCGTGTTCACGGCGACGGTCGCGAGCGCTCGTCATGCCGCGTGGGGCACGTACGTCGGCGTGTTCGCGGCGAGCTCGTTGTTCGTCGGCTGCCTGTGGTGGTGGATCGAAATGTTGTGCGCGGATGCGCGCGTGAAGCGATCGCCGAACACGATGCCGAGTGATCACCGCATGGTTTGCTGGTGACCAAAGACCTGTGCGGGAACCGCACGATGCGCATCGTGATGCACGACGTGAGCAATCGTCAAACACAGCTAAATTCTCGTTGAGACTTGGGATTTTTAGATCGATCGTGCCCGCGTGGAGGGACCCGCCATGCGCACGATTTTCGCCGCAGCTGCATCGTTTCTGATCATCGCTTGTGGTCCTCCGAAGTCGGGCAACGGCAACGGCGATGACGGTGGGGATGATGGCAGTAGCGCGATCGACGCCGACACGACGGTCGACGGCGACTTCACGCCGGTCGATGGAATGACGTGTGGTGCACAGCAAGCGAACATCGGCGTGATGAACCTCGGCGATCCGCCCGACCTGTTGGTCGTGCTCGATCGGTCGGGCTCGATGACGGCGATCCCGTTCCAGATCCCACCGGTGTTCGTGTCGAAGTGGGACTCGATGAAGACCGCGCTCAAGACGACGGTCATGGCGAAGCAAGCGCAGATCAAGTTCGGCTTGATGGAGTTCCCGAGCGATGACAACTGCGCGGCGACCGCGACGCCGAACGTCGGTGTCGCGCTCAACACGTACCCGGGCTTCAACACGTACTTCACGTCGCGCAGCCCGAACGGCAACACGCCGGCGCACCTCGCGCTCGGCGGCGCGCTCGCCTACTACAACACCATCCCCGTGAACCCGGCCGGACGCTACGTGCTGTTCGCGACCGACGGTCTCCCGAACTGCTTGAACGGCGATCCGAACACCGAGTCCGGCGCGGCGACCGTCGCCGCGGTGACCGCGCTCAAGAACGCGGGCATCAAGACGTACGTGCTCGGCTTCGGCGAGTTCGGCGGCGGCGACATCCTGAACGACGCGGCGATCGCCGGTGGCGTTCCGCAGGCGGGCGCGACGAAGTACTACCAGGTCAACAACCAAGCGCAGCTCGACGCCGCGCTGCAGGCGATCTCCGGCGGCATCATCGTTCCGTCGTGCAGCTTCGCGCTGCAGAGCATCCCGCCGGATCCGAACAACGTGACGGTGACTCTCAACGGAACGCCGGTGCCGCGCTCGCCGTCGCACGCGAACGGCTGGGACTACTCTCCGAACGCGATGACCATCACGTTCTTCGGCTCGTACTGCACGCAGATCTCGATGGGCGCGATGACGAACGTCAGCTTCGTCTACGGCTGCCCCGGCCCCGTGATCAACTGAGCTACGCGCTCTCGCGCTGGAACGTCCGGTTCGCGACGGCGAGCCCGATCACCGCGAGCACCGCCGCGGACACGAGGCCGATCAGCAGCGACTGATCGCCGTAGTCTCCGCGAAAGGCGGCGCGCGAGCCGTCGACGACGTGGCTGAACGGATTGGCCTGCGCGATGCGCTGGAGCCACTTCGGCGCGAGCGTCATCGGCAAGAGGATCCCGGACAGCAGCAGCACGGGGACGCTGACCATGTTGAGCAGCGGCGCGAGCGCATCCTCGCTCTTGAGCCACAGGCCCGCGGCGTACGACAGCGACGCGAGCGACACGCCGAGGAGACCGACGATGCCGACGGTGATCGCGGCGCCGGCGAGCGGCACGCGCAGCCCGAACGCGACCGCGATCAGCGTGAGCAGCGCGGCTTGGATCAACAGGACCAACGTGTCGCGCAGCACGCGGCCGAGCAGCAGCCCTAGCCGGCTCGCGGGCGTGACGCGCATGCGCTCGACGGTGCCGTAGCGGATCTCGGCGATGATGCCGAAGCCGACGAACATCGAGCCGAAGATGCCGAGCTGGATCAGCAAGCCGGGAACGAACACCTGCCACGCATCGCCGGGAGGGAAGCCGGGCGAGTTGGCGAGCTTGTCGAGGAGCGGAGCGAACAGGGCGAGATAGAGCAGCGGCTGGATCATCACGATCACGATCCACACCGGTTCGCGGAGCAGCAGGCGCATCTGGTAGCGGAACGTGATCATCGCGGTGCGGAGCATGGTGGATTCCTGATCGGCGGAGTCGTGAGAGTCGTCAGCGACGAAGAACAGATGGATCGGATCGATCACGCAGCACCGGCGACGTCATCGCGCAGCGACCGACCCGTGAGCGTGAGGAACACGTCGTCGAGCGAAGGATGCGCGATGTTGAGCGAGCCGACCTTCACGCCGCCCTCGTCGAGCACGCGCATCAGCGGCAGCGCTTGTGCGTCGCCCTTGTCGACGGTGACGCGCAACCCGCGCTCGACCGCGGTGACGTCTCGCGCTTCGGGATGGGCGCGTAACAGCTCGGTCGCCTTCGCGATGTCATCGACCTCGAACGTCACGAGGTCACCGCTGATCTGCCGCTTGAGCTCGGCGGGCGAGCCGGTCGCGACGATCTTGCCGTGATCGATGATCATGATGCGATCGCACAGCGCGTCCGCCTCGTCGAGGTAGTGCGTCGTGAGCAGGATCGTCGTGCCTGCGCGATCGCGGAGGCCCTTGATGTGCGTCCAGAGATTCGCGCGGCTCGTGGGATCGAGCCCGGTCGATGGCTCGTCGAGGAACACGAGCTTCGGTTCGTGGACCAGGCCGAGCGCGATATCGAGGCGGCGCTTCTGGCCGCCCGACAGCGTCTTGATCAGCCGATCGCCCATGTCGGCGAGATCGAGCTTCTCGCGCAACGCCTTCGCGCGCGCGAGCGCCGTCGATCGCGACAGGCCGTACAGCTCGCCTTGCGTGGCGAGCTCCTCGTCGACCTTTGCGGCGGGATTGGTGCCGCCGCTCTGCGAGACATAGCCGAGCTGCCGGCGCACACCGACGGGATCGCGGCGGAGATCGCAGCCCGCGACCGTGGCTTCACCCGCGGTGGGATCGAGCAGCGTGGCGAGCATGCGTTGCGTGGTGGTCTTGCCGGCCCCATTCGGGCCGAGCAGACCGACGATCTCGCCCGCCTCGACGGAGAAGTCGATGCCGCGCACGGCTTCGACCGGACCTTGCTTGCCGCGGCCTTTGAAGGTGCGGGCGAGCCCGCGAGCTTCGATCATCATGGCCGCTCTTGAATAGTCAAATTTGATTAATCACGCAACACGAATTCACGCGAGACGTGGAGAGCCGTGCCAGCGCGCGAGGTTAGGCGCGCGCTTAGCGCCGCTTCGTGCGCGCCTTCGATGCGGTCGCACGTGTCGCGGTTACGCGCTTCGCCAGCGACTTCGAGGCGCTCTTCGGCGTTGGGACTGGGCCCGTGGTCCTCGCGTTCGATGCTGCGCTCCCATCGTGCGAGGTATTCGCGTTCGCGTTACGGCTGGCTTTGCTGCTCGATGCCTCGCTCGCGCTGTGCGAGGTCTTCGGAGCGCCCTTCGCGGCTCGCCTGGCCTCGCGCGGCCCGGTGTACGAGTCCGACTTCATCGCTGCGACGTGAACCCCGGGCGGTGCCCAGCCCGGGTCGCCTTTCGTCCGATACATGCCGTTCGCGAGCTCCGCGCGGAACGTCTCGCTCCACGCGATCTCCGCCGCGAGGCGCGCGTTGAGCAGCTGCATCATCGCGCGCACGTGGATCGGAGTCTCGATGTCGTCGATCGCTTCGATCGCGTGCTTCGCGTGCGCGAGATCGCCTTTGATCTTCGCGGTGCGACCCTCGAGCGCCGAGATCAGCTCTTTGCGGTCGAGGTACCACATGAGGCTGAGCGCTGCGACGAGCGGATCGACTGGCATCTGGACCTGCCACAGCGTCTCGCGCAAGAGCTCCATCATCTCGCTCTCGCCGCGCGGCGTGATCCGGTACGTCGTGCGCTCGGGCCGCGCGCCGACCTGGTCGGTCCCCTCGACCTCGAGCAGCCCGTCGCGCGCGAGCGACTTGAGGGCGTTGTAGATCGAGCCCGGCGCGACGTTGGCCCACTCCTCCGCGTGCCAGCTCACGAGCTCGCGCCGAACGTCGTAGCCGTGGACCGGCTGGAACATCCGCACGACACCGAGCACCAGCAGTCGCGTGGTGGAGGACACGAGGTCCACGGATAGCACATCGCGCGTCAGAGCAAGGCGATCGATGGAACGGACCGAGTCCGCTCCGCGAAATCGGCGGTAGGCTCCGCGCATGAAGCTGCGAGCGCTGTGGTTCACGTCCGTGATCGTCGCGTGCTCGTCGCCGGCGAAACCCGTGGAGCCCCCGACGATGCCCACCGATCCGACCACCGATCCCACACCACCGACGACCGTCACACCGACGCAGCCCGTCGAGGATCCCTACCTCTGGCTCGAAGATGTCGGCGGCGACAAGTCGCTCGCGTGGGCGCGCGAGCGCAACGAGAAGAGCGAAGGCGAGATCACGAAGGTCGCGAGCTTCGCGAAGACGCGCGATCGCATCCGCGCGATCCTCGATTCGAAGGACAAGATCCCGAACGTCAACAAGCGCGGGAACTTCTATTACAACTTCTGGCAAGACGAGAAGAACCCGCGCGGCCTCATCCGCCGCACGTCGCTCGCCGAGTACAAGAAGGCGCAGCCGGCGTGGGAGATCGTCCTCGATATCGACGCGCTGTCGGCCGCGGAGAAAGAGAATTGGGTCTACGCGGGACAGACCTGTCTGTACCCGAACTACGATCGCTGCTTGGTCTCGCTGTCGCGCGGCGGCGGCGACGCGACGGTGGTGCGCGAGTTCGATCCGATCAAGAAGCAGTTCATCGCGGACGGCTTCTCGGCGCCCGAAGCGAAGACCGACGCGGCGTGGAAAGACAAGGACACGATCTATATCGGCACCGACTTCGGTCCGAACACGCTGACGAACTCGGGCTACGCACGGATCGTCAAGGAGTGGAAGCGCGGCACCAAGCTGTCCGAAGCGGTCACGGTGTACGAGGCGCAGCAGACGGACATCGGAGCAGGCGCGGCGCGTAGCTGGGATCACGGAGCCACGTACGACTTCGTGTCGCGCGTGATCAGCTTCTTCGCGAACGAGCAGTTCATTCGCGGCGCCGACGGCAAGCTGACGAAGATCGACATCCCGAACGACGCCGGCGCGGGCGTGTGGAACAAGCAGATCATCATCACGCTGCGCAGCGATTGGACCGTCGACGGCAAGACGTGGCCGCGCGGTGCGCTGCTCGCGATGCCATTCGCCGACTTCCTCGCCGGCAAGCGTATGTTCACGATGCTGTTCGAGCCGTCGCCGACGAAGTCGCTCGCCGGCTCCGCGGAGTTCAAGTCCGCGCTCGTCATCAACGAGCTCGAGGACATCAAGAACCACCTCTACGTGTGGACGGTCAAAGACAACAAGTGGTCGAAGAAGCCGTTCGGCGTGAAGGAAGACCTCGGCTCGACGCTCGTGTGGCCCGTCGACGCCGCGGGCGTCAGCGATGACTACTGGATGGCGAAGTCCGACTTCCTCGTCCCCGACACGATCGCGCTCGGCAAGCTCGGCGGCACGCCGCAGGTGCTCAAGACGCAGCCCGCGTTCTACGACGCGAAGGGGCTGCACGTGGAGCAGCACTTCGCGAAGTCCAAAGACGGCACGCGCGTTCCGTACTTCCAGATCTCGCGCAAGGACATGGTCCTCGACGGATCGCACCCGACGATCCTTTACGGCTACGGCGGCTTCGAAGTGTCGATGACGCCGGGATACTCCGCGGTGAGCGGCGCGGCGTGGACCGAGCGCGGTGGCGTGTACGTCCTCGCGAACATCCGCGGAGGAGGCGAGTACGGTCCGGCGTGGCACCAAGCCGCGCTGCGCGAGAAGCGCCAGGCCGCGTACGACGACTTCATCGCGATCGCCGAGGACCTCGTCGCGCGCAAAGTGACGTCGCCGAAGAAGCTCGGCATCGTCGGTGGATCCAACGGCGGCCTGCTGATGGGCGTCATGCTCACCCAGCGCCCGGATCTGTTCGGCGCGATCGTGTGCTCGGTGCCGCTGCTCGACATGAAGCGCTACCACAAGCTCCTCGCAGGTGCGTCGTGGATGGAGGAGTACGGCGATCCGGACAAGCCCGAGGACTGGGCGTCGATCTCGAAGTACTCGCCGTATCAGAACGTGAAGAAGGGCGTGACCTACCCGCGCACGCTGTTCACGTCGTCGACGCGCGATGATCGCGTGCACCCCGGCCACGCGCGCAAGATGGTGGCGCGCATGCTCGAGCAGGGTCACGACGTCCTCTATTACGAGAACATCGAGGGCGGCCACGGCGGCGCGGCGAACAACGAGCAGGTCGCGTTCATGCAGGCGCTCGAGTACACGTTCCTCGCGAAGCAGCTCGGCCTCGAGTGATGCAGATTCTCGTTCCGGGACGCGGTCGCCCGTATGTCGATGGAGATCGCCTCGACCTGACGGCGCCGCTCGCGTGGACGATTCCGGACGTCCTCACGCCGACCGAGTGCGCGACGTACATCGCTCGCATCGAACAGCTCGGTCCGACGCGAGCGCCGATCTCCACCTCGCGAGGCTTCGTGATGGACTCCGACATCCGCAACAACACCCGCGTGATGTTCGACGATCACGTGGCCGCCGCCGACCTGTTCGCGCGTGTCCAATCCTCCATTCCAACGACGCTGTGCAACATGCGTCCCGTCGGCGCGAACGAGCGGTTTCGCTGCTATCGCTACGAGCCGGGGCAGAAGTTCGCGGCGCACTACGATGGCGCGTTCGCTCGTGATGATCACGAGCGCAGCTTGCTCACGCTGATTGTCTACTTGAACGACGACTTCGGCGGCGGCACCACCGAGTTTCTCGACTTCGAAGTCCATGCGCACCCGCGCACTGGCAGCGCACTGCTATTCCAGCACTTCTTGCTGCACGAGGGCTGCACCGTCACGTCGGGGACGAAGTACGTGCTGCGCTCCGACGTGATGTATCGCGACGGGCTATAACGCTCGCATGAAGCTGCACTTCGCTCCGGAGATCGAAGCCGCTCGTGGTCGGCAGAGTGTCGTCGCGCTCGAGTCCACCCTCGTCGCGCACGGCCTGCCGTGGCCCGGCAACCTCGAGATCGCGCGCGAGCTCGAAGCCGCGGTTCGCGCCACGGGCGCACTCCCCGCGACGATCGCGGTCATCGACGGCGATGCGCACGTCGGCCTCACAACCGAGGAGCTCGAGAAGCTCGCGAAGGACGGCGCGAACGTGCCCAAGGCGAGCTCGACGGATCTCGCGGTCCACGTCGCGCGCAAGTCCACCGCGGCGACGACGGTCAGCGCCACGGCGAACATCGCCGCGCGCGCGGGGATTCGCGTGTTCGCCACCGGCGGCATCGGCGGCGTTCACCGCGGCGACACCGGCGATGTCTCGCACGACTTGATCGCGCTCGGTCGCACGCCGATCGCCGTGGTCTCCGCGGGCGCGAAGGCGATCCTCGATCTGCCGCGCACCCTCGAGATGCTCGAGACGTTCGGCGTGCTCGTCGTGGGCTATCAGACAAACGAGCTCCCCGCGTTCTACACGCGCTCGTCGGGGCTCGCGCTCGAGCATCGCGCCGACGACGCCACGCAGCTCGCCGACATCGTGCGCGAGCACTGGCTCCTCGGCGGCGCGGGCATCCTCGTCGCGAATCCGATCCCCGAGTCCGCTGCGCTCGACGCGGGCACGATCCACTCGGCGATCGAGACCGCGATCGCCGACGCCGCGAAGCAGCGCATCACGGGCAAGAAGCTGACGCCGTTCTTGCTGTCACGGCTCGCCGAGACCACGGGCGGCAAGTCCGTCGCTGCGAATCGCGCGCTCGCGCTCCACGATGCGACCGTCGCCGGCGAGCTCGCTGTCGCGCTGCAGCGGGGCGAGCGTCGCGTTGGCTTCGCGATCGGCTGATCGCTATTGCGGTTGATACAGCGCGAGCCACTTGCCGCCGCGCTCGAATCCGTTGTTGCGCTCGACGAGCCAGAACTTGTCGCCGACCGCACCGAACCGCATGCGGACGCCGTGCGCGAGCACGCGAGCCTTGCGCGTGGCCGTCTTGCCGTCGGCGGCGACGCGGAAGATGTCCACGTACTCCGGGTCCGCCTTCTTGCGCGCGACCGCGTCCTGGTTGACGGGATCCACCTTGAACAACAGCCACGCCGAGCCATCGGGGTTGATCACGCCCTGCAGCGACTTCGGATCGTACTGGGTGATCGGTTGATCGAGCTCGATCGTGCGCAGCTTGCCCGAGCGCCACAGCTGCACCGTCGCGTTGTCCCAGTTCATGCGCACGATGTCCGTGCGTCCGTTGGATCCATCGGCGGCGAGCGCCTGGAACCGACGGCGCTGCTCGAACAGATCGCCGATCTTCTGCTTGTCGATGAACTTGCCGGTCACCAGGTCATACGTGGTCTCGAAGTCGGGCGCGCGCTCGTTCTCCTTGCGGTCCCACTCGCCCTGCTTGATGCCATGCGCCTTCGAGTAGCCATCGCTCCAGTGGTTCACGCGGAAGCCGAGCTTCGCGTTCGTTCCGTCCTCGGCCACCTCGAGCGACCGCAGCGCACCGACGCGCTTGCCGGTCTCGAGCGACACGAGCTCCACGTCGTGGCGGATCGTTCCACCCGCGCCCGCGCCCACCTTGTGAACCGCGAGCCGCTTCGCGCCATCGCGCGTGACGATGCTCATGTCCGTCGCGGGCGTGAGCTTGTACACGACCGGCTTCTTCGCCTTCGGATCCAGCTCGACGAGCGCGGCCATGAACGTGCCCGCATCCGTCCGGCCGATCACCAGCACGCGCTTGCCCACGAACGCGAGCTCGACCGGCGTCAGCGTCACGGCCGCGAGATCGACGACGACCTCCGACTTCGTCGCGTGCGTGTACACGTGCAGCTCGGCCTTGTTCGCCGCATCCGCCACCACGTACGCGAGCCGCGTGTCATCCGCGGCGATCGGATCGTCGATGAACCCGCCGGTCGCCGTGAGCTTCACGACCTCGGTCGCATTCACCAGCACGGGCACGTTCGGCTTCGGCGCGGTCGGCGGCATCGGCTTCGAGGGCACCGGTTTCGGCGCTCCAGGCTGCGCATGAGCCGGCCCCGCGAACAGGAGTCCACCGACGAGAAACAGGCTTTTTGCCGACGCCATCGCGCTTCGATGCCACGGACGCACCGTCGAATCAAGGGCGGCGTTGCGTTAGACGGGAGCTGCTCGGGTACCACCCAAGCGGCCGTGACCTTCACACCACGCCGACCTCGCCCGTGTTCGCCGGGATGGATCCGCACCACGCGCAGCCCGTGGCCGCGTTCGTCGGCGAGGTGTTCGGCGGCCCGGCGCCTCCCCGACGACCCCGAGTTTCGCTCGGCCTTCGTCGGGTACCTCGAGTGGGGCCTCGCGGTGATCAACTCGCAACCCGGCGCTCCGATGCCACGCTGGGGTTGGGGCGAGGCCGAGGGCCCGTACCAGCCGTGACCGTCGAGGCCGCGGTCGCCGATGTCGTCGCGTTGCGCCAACTCCGTTCTGGATCGCAGGCGGCTTCGCGATCGATCTCTTCGTCGGCGCGCCGACCCGGCCGCACGAGGATATCGACGATCGCGTGCTCGCCTCCCATCTCCCCGGCTGGGACTTCCAGCTCGCTCACGCAGGCTCGCTGTCGCCCTGGACGCACACTCATGATCGCCATGCGATCTGGTGTCGGCCCGCGCCCTCGGCGCCGTGGAGCTTCGAGCTCCTCTCGCCGACGTCGTCGACGATCGCTGGAGCTTCCGGCGCGCGGACCTCGGCTCGATCACCGAGTCCGGTATTCCGTTCGTGCGTCCTGAGATCCAGCTGCTGTTCAAAGCGAAGAACAGGCCGACTTCGCGGCGGCATGGCCACTGCTCGACGCTCGCGTTGCGCTTACTTCATCGATGCGCTGACGCTGGTTGACTCGAGCCACGCCTGGCTACCGACGAGGTGATGCCGCTCCGAATCGTGCGCCCGCGCGGGCGCGAAGGTCCTTCATCGGTGTGCACGCGGTGAAACAGCACGTCTGGCGCTCGCCCCGCGATCGCGAGCAGCCCCATGTGGTGCAGTCGATGGTGTCCACTGCAGAGCGTGATCAAATTGTCGTCTGAATCATCGCCGCCGTGTTCGCGATGCATGACGTGGTGGACGTCGAGGTGGTGACGCGCGCGGCAGCCAGGAACGCGGCATTGGTTCATGTCGCGTGCGAGGATCCTGGTGCGTTTCTTCGCGGTCAACGTGTGCGTCGGACGCGCCTGCGGATCGTCGACGTGACCCATGATCGTCGCGTCGCAGGTCAGCGTTGCCAGCTCGGCGTCGTCGAGCTCCGTGCCATTTGCGAACGCGTGACCGTCCGTCGTGATCCATACCTGCGCGGGCGCGCTCGCGGACCCAGAGGACGCCGCGCGATCACACACCGCGTTGAGGCGGTCGTCATCATCGACGAACCGATCGCCGCGCTCGTGTTCGAGGGAGGCCATCAACGCGTAGAACCGCGCTGCCGTAGATGGCTTCACGTGGAAGCCGATGAATCGCTTGCGTTGGTCGGCGCGCGTTGGATCCGTCGGGCGATCTCCGCGGACGCGGCCCGCGACCGCGCGTTGAACTTCTCGGTAGGTCATGCCCCGTGCATGGTGGACCCACTCCTCCTCGGTATCCGCGACCAGGATGCGGGTCAGCTCTTTGACGTGCGAGAACTGAAACGTGCCTGCTTCGAGCTCCGCTTCGAGAAGCGGAAGGTCGGCCAACGCCAGGGAGACTCGAACGCGCTCGAGGGCAGTGCGCGGCTCGATGCCGCAGAACACTTCGAGGTACTCGAGGATCGTCACGCAGCCGAAGTGCGTCCACAGCTGCAGCGATTCGGCTACGCGTAGATCCCGCGCTTCTTCAGCGTCCCACGCGGATTGCTCGCGTTTGCGGCGAACGAATCGCGCGTGCAGGGAGTCGAATGTCATCGGTCGACACGCGTCGGTCGTCGAGTCGCTCGTTATCGAGGTCGAGCCTTCCAGCATGATGAACCACCGTTCGGTTGGTCAGTTGTGCAGCCTCGACACGGGGCGCGCGAAGTCGATCTCGACGTCCTTCCAATCGAACCGATCGACCGGCATCTCGTCGATCGCATCGATGTGCTCGCGCCGACCGAACAGCTCGCGGCACCCGCACGGCTCGGTCGCCCACAGCACGGCCGGGTGCCCGCACGTGAGCTCGATCGCGCTCAGCGCGAGATGCGCTTCGAACGCATCGGCCACGCGCGACGCCTCGATCTCGACGACGATCACGGTCTGACGATCGACCCGGACGTACGCGGCGCGCACTTCGTGCTTGCTGCGGGCGCGATTGCGATGTCGCATCGTGATCACAGCGTGGGCGGGTACGTCGTAGCCGCCGAGACGACAGCGACGTGCTCGCGCTGCCACGCAGCGACCTGCGCGGCATCGGTCTTCGCGCGGGGATGCGCGAGCAGGTAGTAGCCGCTGCCGGGGCGCGCGCCGCTCGAGCGCCACACCATCGCGGGGATGCACGGGAGACCCTTCGCGCGGCACGCCGCGGTGACCTCGCCGAGCGCGGCGTGAAACGACGGGCTGCGGTGGTGCGCGGGCTGCTTCTTCGCGACCGCGGCGGCGAGCTCGGCGTAGGTGATGGACTGCTTGTTGGCGCGCAGGTGGCGCAGGAGCTGGCGATAGATTTCGTGGGCGAGCGGAGTCATGGAGTGCCTTCTAGGTGAGGGTGATGGCGCGTGCCGGTCAGGCCGCTGTGGAGGTCTCGTCGAGGATGTCGACATCTCCGACGAGTGCCTCTTCGCTATCGGCTTCGTTGAAGAGCGCAGCGAGTACCGGGTCTTCTGCCGGTGACAGCTCGTCGGCATACCGGCCTCGCCGGCGCACCTTCTTCTCTTCCATGGCGCGGAGCCGTGCGAGCGGATCGACGTCTCGATGCGAGGCCGCGTATTCGAGATCATCGTCGGTGATGTCGTCGCGCCCGACGAGGTCGGCCGCGGTTCGCGCGACCTTGAGCAAACGATCGATGCTGCGCGCAGTGAACGTCTTGCGCGCGTCGACCAGCTCCGCGAGCTTCGCTTCGGTGCGCTCGTCGAGGCGGCACGTCGCACGAAGGATCGTGGTTGTCATTTCTGCGTTGCAGTGGATGCCGAACGGCGCCAATCGCACGCGCTGGCGGTCGCGTGCTGCGACAACCCGTTCTCGGATGGTCGCCGACGCTTCACCCGGACGGTTGTCGCGAAGCTGCTTGAGAGTGATCGGCTTGACGAACGTTTGCAGATCGATGCGATCGAGGAGCGGTCCCGAGAGTCGCTGTTGATAGCGAGCGCGACTCTCGTTCGTGCACGTGCAAACGCGCACTCCAGAGTCTGCCCAACCGCACGGGCACGGGTTCGCCGCCCCGACGAGCAGGAATGATGCAGGCAAGCGCAGCGACGCATGAACACGAGTGATCGTGACCTCGCGTTCTTCGAGAGGTTCACGAAGACCCTCGATCGACGCACGCGAGAACTCCGGCATCTCGTCGAGGAACAGCACGCCGTTGTGTGCGAGCGAGATTTCCCCTGGACGTGGCACCGAACCTCCACCGAGAAGTGCCGAGGACGAGATGCTGTGATGCGGCGCGCGAAACGGTCGCTCTTCGATCAGTCCGTTCGCGAGACCGAGCGACGAGTAGACCTTGGTGGTCTCGAGCGCTTCCGGGCGAGTCAACGGCGGAAGGATTGTCGGTATGCGTCGCGCCAGCATCGTCTTCCCGGTGCCGGGCGGCCCCGCGAGCAAGATGTTGTGTCCGCCGGCGACCGCGAGCTCGATCGCTGCGCGTGCACCCATTTGGCCGCGCACTTCGGACATGTCGACGATTCGCCGACGGGTCCGCACGCGACGAGGAACGGATGGCGTGGGCAAGACCGCTCGCCCTGCGAGTGCCTCTTGGACTTGGCGAAGGTGCGAGACTCCGTAGACCTCGATGTCATCGACCGCGAGCGCTTCATTCGCGTTCGCATCGGGCACGAGCACGCCACGGAGGTTGCTCTCCTTCGCGAGCATCGCGGCCGAGAGCACGCCGCGCACGGGGCGCACCGCGCCGTCGAGACCGAGCTCGCCGAGCACGAGCAGATCGGCGACCGGATCGGCGAGACCGCCGTTCGCGACGAGGACCGCGAGGGCGATCGGCAGATCGAGCGCGCAGCCAGGCTTGCGTAGATCTGCGGGCGCGAGGTTGACGGTGACCTTCTTTAGCGGAAGGTCGGTACCGACACTCTCGAGCGCACTGCGAATGCGGACCGCACCCTCTTTGACCGAGGTGGCTGCGAGACCGACGACGTTGTAGTGCGGGAGGCCGCGCTGGATCTCGCATTCGACGTCGACCGAGACCGCGTCGATCCCGTCGAGGGTGCAGGAATGGATGAGCGTGACCATGCCGAGCCGCACAGCACGGGATGGGCCAGCGCCGGAGGTGTGCGAAGTCGGCTAGTTGGAGCGCGAATTGTCCGGGGGCTGGACAGCGTGTCCGAGAGCCGGCCGGACACCGGACACGCGCTGCAATGTTTCTTCACGTAGCGGCGTCCGGTCGCGAAACACGCGGGCACCAATCTGAGCTGGGAAAGGACACGCAACATGATTTGTCTCGCAATCGGACTCGGCATCTTGGGCTTCGCGGCGATGCGGCGCGCCCGCCGCTGTCACGGTGGCGGCTGGGGCTATCGCCATCACTACGGTCGTCACGGACGCCGGCGCTGGATGCTCCATCACGCACTCGCGCGGATCGACGCGAGCCCCGCGCAGGAGCGCGCGATCATCGGCGAGCTCGAGAAGCTCGAAGAGCGCCTGTGGGGCGCGAAGCGGAACATGAAGGACTCGCGCGAGGATCTCGCGGCGGCGATTCGCGGCTCGGTGCTCGACGACGCGGCGCTAGGTGCGGTCATGGGCCGCGTCGATGCGGCGACCGGCGAGGTTCGCGGCGCGGTGGTCGATGCGCTGCGCGCCGTCCATGGTCTGCTCGATGACAACCAGCGCGCACAGGTCGCGGACCTCATCGTTCGCGAAGGTGGACCGTTCCCGCGCGGTGGCTGGCGTCAGGGACCGTACCGCTGAGAGAATGACACCGTGAGAGTCCTGCTGATCGATGACGATGCGCGGCTCGCCGAGCTGCTCGAGGGGTACCTCACGCCGCAAGGCGTGTCCCTCGTGCACGCCGGCGGTGGCCAGGCGGGGCTCGGCAAGCTCGGCGAGGGTGGCTTCGATGCCGTGTTCCTCGACGTGATGATGCCCGGCCTCGATGGCCTCACAGTGCTGCGCAAGATCCGCGACGCGGGGCATCGCATCCCGGTGCTCATGCTCACGGCGCGCGGCGACGAAGCGGATCGCGTGGTGGGCCTCGAGCTCGGCGCGGACGATTACGTCGCGAAGCCGTTCTCGCCGCGCGAGCTTCTCGCACGGTTGCGCGCGGTGCTGCGACGAGCGCAGCCGGACACGATGGCGGAGAAGCTGTCGTCGGCGGGCATCACCATCGACACCGGCTCGCGCGAAGCGTGGGTCGATGGCAAGCCCGTCGAGCTGACCGGCCTCGAGATCGATCTATTGACGGCGCTGTTGCGTCGCGCGGGCCGCGTGGTCCCGCGATCGGCGTTGCTCGAGCTCGCGGGGCGGGGCGATGTCACCGTCGGTGAACGCGCCGTCGACGTGCACATCTCGCGGCTGCGCAAGAAGCTCGGCGACGATCCACCGACAAAGATCCGCACCGTGCGCGGTGTGGGCTACGTGTTGGCGCGCGCCGCCGACGACAAGGACCTCGAGTGAACCAGGAGCACGGCACGCTGCGCGTCTCGTTCGGCAACATCGAGCGCTCGGGGCACTGGGAGGTGCCACGTAACCTCGAGGTGCGCGTACGCATGGGCAACGCGGAGCTCGATCTGCGCGATGCCGTGCTCGCCCCCGGTACGACGACGATCGACATCGGCGTCACGATGGGCAACGTCGAGGTGATCGTGCCGAAGACGCTGCCCGTGCAGGTCGAGGTCGACACGAAGATGGGCAACGTCGAGAACGCGCCCGCGGCGAAACCGAACGGCGACGCGCAACAGTCGGTCGTGCGAATCACGGGCAACGTCAAGCTCGGCAACTGCGAGGTGATCGCGCTCGATCCTGGCGAGACGATTCACGAGTACCACATCAAGCGCGCGCACGAGCATCGCCATCGCGCACGCGAGGCGCACCGCGATCGCTGGAAGGAGCTGCGCGCCGAGAAGGAGATGTGGCGGCGCGACCGGCCGCACAACTGGATGCCGTGGTGGCTCAACGCGCGCATGCGTCGCCGCATCTTCATCTGGTTGTCGATCGCACTCGGTGGTGGCTTCGCGCTCGGCTGGCATCTTCAAGACAGCCAGCCGCGCTGGTGGTGGATCGCGATCGCATTCATCCCCGTGTCGATCATCTCGGGCGGTATCGCGTGGCGATTGACGCGCCCGCTGATCTTCGCGATCCGCGCGGCGCGCGACATCGGCGACGGCAAGCTCGACACGCGCATCGCGACGAAGCACCAAGGCGGCGAGATGCGCATGCTCGGCAACGCCATCAACGACATGGCCGAAAAGATCCAGAAGCAGCTCAGCGATCAGCGACAACTTCTCGCCGCGGTCTCGCACGAGCTGCGCACGCCGCTCGGCCACGTGCGCGTCTTGATCGAGACCGCGCGTGATCAGAAGGACGTGAAGGCGCTCAACGAGCTCGAGAAAGAAGTGCTCGTCCTCGACGATCTCGTCGGCAAGCTGCTGGCGTCCTCGCGCCTCGAGTTCGGCAACCTCGATCGTCGCGAGCTCGATCTCGGCGAGCTCGTCACGGACGCGGTGGTGTCGGCCGAGATCGATCCGGACAAGATCGAGGCGATCGGCGACGTTCGCGCAGCGATCGATCCGACGCTGGTTCGCCGCGCCGTCGCGAACCTCCTCGATAACGCGCGCGTGCACGGTGGCGGCGCGGTCGCGATCCGTATCGAGCGGCGCGGCGGCCAGGTCGCGATCGAGGTCGACGACGCGGGACCGGGCGTCACCGCGGATCGCCGCACCGACGCATTCCGCGCGTTCGTGCCGTCGAGCGGAGGCGGGCTCGGCCTCGGGTTGGCGCTCGTCTCGC
Source organism: Kofleriaceae bacterium (assembly GCA_044230415.1). Classification (GTDB taxonomy): domain Bacteria; phylum Myxococcota_A; class Polyangia; order Haliangiales; family Haliangiaceae; genus JABFXX01. The sequence continues at coordinate 86,774 of JBGARE010000026.1, read as the reverse complement.
GGATCGCCGTCGCGCACGGCGGCGGTGCGTGGATCACGGATCGCCCCGGCGGCGGCGCGCGCGTCGGCTTCACGGTCAGCGTCGCGGCTTGATCGCACGCGGTCGGCATCGCGCCTTTGATCGCGCGCCTCGGCTTCACGTCAGCATCGCAGCGCGTGTCCGGCATGGCCGGCATGCATGGCATGCGACATTGCAACATCGCGCAAGCTCGTTGGCAGCCAGCGGTTCCGCGATCCCCAACCCCGGTGCGGAGGTGGCGACGCGAGTAGCGCGTGTCCGGCGGGCGGACAGCTCAGTTCGCCGCGAGCGCCGCGTCGATCGTCGCGCGCAGCTCTTCGATGGGCAGCAGGCCGACGACCTTGCGCCCGTTGATCACGAACGTCGGCGTCGCGTTGATCTCGATCGCCTGCGCGGACTCCACGTCGGCGCGCAGCGCACCTTTGTACGTGTGCGCGTCGAGCGCGGCGCCGAGCTGCGTGGTGTCGAGGCCGGCCTGTTGGCCGAGCGCGACGATGGCGTCGCGCGATAGGTCCTCTTGGTTCTGCATCATCAGATCGTGCAGCTCCCAGAACTTGCCCTGCGCTTCGGCGGCGAACGCGGCCTCCGCCGCGAGCACCGCTGTCTGGTGGACGGGCATCTGCTTCACCACGATGCGCAGAGTGTTCGGATACTCGTCCATCAGCTGATCGAGCGAGCCGATCGCGTTCGCACAGAACCGGCACTGCATGTCCGTGTACACCGCGACGACGACAGGTGCGTTCGCGGGACCGCGGGATGGACCATCCGCGATGTGCAGCGCCGCGAGCGTCTCGCTCGGGATCACCGGCGCCGCCTCGAGGGTCGGCACGGCTCCGGCCGCGAGCTTGGATGGCAGCGATGGCATCACGGCCGCACGCGGGGCGGCCTTGCCGGTGGTCGTGGGAATGCTCGTCGTCGTCGGGACCGCCGTCGCGGCCGACGAGGACGGCGCGGTCGGCGACGATGCATCGCGCTTCGCGACAACAACAGCAGCACCGCCGGCGGCGGCAAGGAGAGCAGCAGCAAGACCGATCTTCGCGAACATGTTTCCTCCGGGCGTGGGGTTAGCCTCGACACGGGGAACTACGATCAACGGCAGCGCCGCGACGACGCTCGCCACCAAGCTGCGCTTCGGCAACGCGCGCAGCGACCGCTCGACGAGCGAGGCCACGCCCTCTGCCAAATACTGTCGCCCGCGCGCCAAGCGCTGCAGCGCCGCTGCTTCGGTGATGCCGAGCATCTCCGCGACCTCGGCGATCGGCCGTTGCTCGCGGTAGTACAGCACCAGCACGTCGCGATACTTCTCAGGCACGCGCCCGAGCGCATCACCGACGAGCTGGTCCGACTGCGCGGCACTGACCGCGTCGAACGGATTGTCGTCGGCGACGAGCACGGGCTCGACCTCGGTGGTCTCGCGCGCCGTGCGCTTGCGCGCTTTCGAAGCGAGGTTCCTCGCGATGCCGCACAGCCACGAGCGCAACCGCCCCGCTTCGCGCAGCTGATCGAGCTGACGCCACGCCGCGAGGAACGTCTCCTGTGCGACGTCTTCGCTGAGCGCTTGATCACGCGTGCGCGAATACGAGACCGCGCTGACGACTCCCTGATACCGCTCGACGAGCGCGCCGAACGCCGCGTGCTCGCCGCGCCGGCTCGCTTCGAGCAAGTCGGCGTCGCTGATCGCGATAGTTCCCATGTCTGCCACTAGTGCTCCGAGCCCGCCGCCACATGACAGAGAATCTGCACGTTCGCACAAACCGCGGAAATGCCGCGCGAATTCCTAGGTCAGGCGCGTGATCACGCGGCCCGCGGGACCGGCGCTGACCTCGATCAAGTCTCCCGGCCGCACGAGCGCCGTCGACGTCGCGAACGACGACACGAGCAGCTCGGCCTTGCGGAAGCGGTCCTTGATCCGCGCCGCGACCATGCGCTTGAGCGGCGACATGCGTAGCCCGACGCCCGCGGGTGTGCCGGTGAGGATCACGTCACCGCGCACGAGGCCGCGACCGAGGTGCGCGCGCGCAGCGCGGACCATCGCCGCGAGGTCGTAGATGAGCAGCTTCGTCGACGCGCTCTGGCGGACATCGCCGTTGACGCGAGTCTCGAGCGTGAGCTCGGGCATCTTCGCGATGCCACCGGGCGGCGCCCACACGCGCGATGCGACCGGCAGGAAGCCCGCGAACGACTTCGCGGCAGCCCAGTAGGCGAGGGGAGACTCGGTGGTCTCGCCGAGTGCTTGCACGAAGCGCGCGGTGAGATCGTTCGCGACCGCGAGGCCGAACGGCTGCGGCTCGCCGGCAACGAGGGCGGCTTCGGTGATCGTGCCGAGCGCGACGAGCGCGATCTCGCCCTCGTAGTCCATGACCGCCGGCACGAGCGGGATGCGCTCTTCGATCTGGGCCGCGAGGCCGGGCTCGACGGTGTCGAGCGCCGCGAGGATCTCCGCCGAGGACGGCACGTGCACGGTCGTGCTGTCGGGCGAGAACGTGCGGACGTGCTTGGTGAACGAGGTCGGCGGTGAATCGCGATCGAGCTTCTGCCCGGTCTCGCGCACGTGATCGCTGTACGTGAGGCCGAGCGCGGTGATCGAGGTGAGCTCGGGCCACGGCACGGTGTCCGCGCGTTCGTCGACGGGCGCGGGCGGTTTCGGTGCGAGCTCGTTCGCGTCCCACGCGATGTACTCGACGCCCGGCAGCGGCACGCGCTGGTGGATCTCGACGGCGGCGCCGCCCGCGACGCGGCGATCGTCGACGAGATGCCACGGTGCGAGTGGTGCCGCGCGCTCGTACACCTCGAGGTGCGCCGACGCGATGTCGCTCTGCGCGATCATCAGGTCGCGCTCGTCGGTGTCGCGATAGGCCCAGCCGACCATCGCGTCGTTCTCGGCCCACGCCCGCGCGTGCACGAGCCGGCGCGGGCCCGCGATCGTCGCGGTGACGAGGTTGCCGGGGTGCGCGGCCGTCGCGGGGCGACCGTGGATCGGGCGCGGGCCATCGAGGTGCAGCGACGCGAGCCCGAGCGAGAAGCTGTCTTGCAGCGAGACGGCGGTGACCTCGAGGCTGCCATCGCCGATCCACGGCGCGTAGATCCACTGCAGCGTCGGGAGGCGGCGCTTGCCCCACAGGTGCATCGCGCTCGCGCGACCCTCGATCGGGATCGCGGTGCCGTCGATGGTGACGGTGCCCTTCGCGTCTGCATCGTGGATGATCGGGCGCGCGTGCGTTGGGGCGGGCAACCACGCGGGAAGCTCCGGCGCGACCTCGCGACCAGCGCTCCACGCGATGTCCCACGACAGCGCGCTGACCGCGCCCGTCGCGCCGGTTCGCGTCAGCTTCGAATCGAACGTCGCGACCAGCGCGTCGGGATCGTCGTGCAGCGCCGTCGCCAGCGGCGCATAGCGCTTGGCCGCGCGCGTCTTCGGCGATGCATCCGCATCGAACCACGCGCCCCACACCGTCGCGCGCGGCTCGCCGGTCCGCGGCACGAACATCGTCTGCCGCAGCCACATCGCGCGGCGCCGCGATTCATCGATCACGACCGCGAACCAGATCTCGTACCAGGGCCGCTGGCCTCGCCAGATCGGTTGATCGAGATCCTTGGCCATCCGTGGTTGGTAACATCAAGTCCGCCGCAGATCGTGGCGTGGCGGGGCAAAGTGATCGGCCAAGCCCGCGAAATTGCGAAGGTGGTAGAACGTGTCCACCGAGATGCACGGCTGTGGCTCTTACCGTCAGCGTGCACGTTTGGAGTCACTCAGCAGAACGAGGAGCCGCGGTCGAGATGGCCTCGCGCGCGGATAGTCGTGGTCGTCTCCTGGCCGAGCTCGCCGCAGCCCCGGCGCGCAAGGGATACGGCATCGCGTACGACCTGCTCGGTAATCGCGCCGAGGCGGAAGAAGCGGTGCAAGAGGCGCTCGCTCGGGCGTGCGAATCGATCGGTGATCTTCGCGATCCCGCCGCGGCGCCGGCGTGGTTTCTGCGCATCGTCACCACGATGTGTCTGCGCACGCTGCGCCGGCGCCGCCTGAAGAAGAAGCTGTTCGGTTGGTGGCCGAGCAAGGACGACGAGACGAGCGTCGCGCACGAAGGTGCCTCGGCGGTCGCGGACACCGGCATCGACGACATCGCGCAGCGCATGCACGCGACCGACACCGTCGCGCCGCGCGAGGCGCTCGTGGATCATCAGGAGCTCGGCGCGATGCTCGACAAGATGGATCAACTCTCGGCACAGCAGCGCACCGCGCTCGTGCTGCGCTACGGACACGACCTGCCGGTGGGCGAGGTCGCCGCGCTTCTCGGCGTGGAGCTCGCCACCGCCAAGACGCATCTCGTTCGCGGCCTCGCACGGCTGCGCGATCTGATGGAGGAACACCGATGACCACATGTGAAATCGTCGCGGAGCGCGTCGCGCTCGATGAGGACCTCGGCGAGCACGCCGACCACGCCGCTTCGTGCGAGCGATGTCGCGAGCTCGTCGCGGTCGCCGGCAAGCTCGGTGCGACCCGTCACGCGATCGATCCCGGACTCGGGTTCTCGGCGCGCATGACGGTCGGTGCACAGCAACGCATCGCGACGCGCCGTCGCCGCCGTATCGCGTCGACGGTCGGTGTCACGACCGCCGCTGCGGTCGCGATGGTGTTCGTGGTCACGCGGCCGACCGATCCCAAACCCGAGCCGGTCATCGCGATGAACCCGATCAAGACCGAGGTCGAACCGCCGGTCGTCGTCGACGATGCCGACTTGAAACTCCTCGTGAGCGACCCCGAGGCCGCTGCACGCACCACCGCCGATTGGAAGCACATCACCAAGCCGCTTCGTCCGTACAAGAAGCTGCTCCAGGGGATCCGATGAGCCGTATCCGTACCTTCGTCACCGTCATGCTGCCCTCGATGATCGCGGGCGGTCTCCTGTTCGGCGCGGCGTTCAGCCACGCGGCGTCGAACGACTCCGATGGCTTCTGGCCGAACCCGGCGCCGGTGATCATCGCGCAAGCGGATCCGCCGAAGAAGGCTCCGCCGGTGGCGCCCGTTCCACCGCCGGCTCCACCGCGTGGCCCCAAGCCGCCGCAACCACCGAAGCCCGCGGGTGGCATCAGCGTCTCGATCGATCACGGCACGCTGCAACTCACGGGCGTGCGCGAGATGGTCAAGGCGCAGCTCGTGGCGGCGCGCGCTCGCGTCTCGAGCGATCCGCGCATTCCGGCCGATCTGAAGAAGAGCATCCTCGCGCGCATCGACAAGGTCGATGCCACCGTCCAGAAGCGCCTGTCGAAGCTGTCGCTCACCGATCTCGATCAGCTCGACGACGAAATGGAGAAGATGGGCGAAGAGCTCGAGGAAGCGTTCGACGGATTCGAAGACGATCTCGAGAAGCTCGGCAAGAACTTCAAGATCGATCTGGGCAACCTGCACTTCGATCACGACGACGACGAGGACGACATCGACATCCCGTCCGCGCCCGATGTCGGCGACGCCGACGACAGCGACATGCGCGATGCGATCAACGATCTGAAGGACCTCGCGCTCACGTCGCAGCAGCGCGATCAGATCACGAAGCTGCGCACCGAATCGGACAAGCACGTCGCCGCCGAGAAGAAGCAGATCGAAGAGCTGTCCGAGAAGCTGCGCACCTCGCTCGGAAACTCGGGCGTGACCGACGCGGACATCGGGAAGCTCGTCGATCAGATCAGCGGCCACGAAGCGTCGATGCGCAAGGCTCGCATCGTCGCGTGGGCGCAAGCGCGCCGCGTGCTCGATGCAGCGCAGCGCAAGAAGGTCGAAGACGCCGCCGCGAAGGCGAAGGTCAAGACCAAGACGAAGTGACTACGGTGTCGGGCCGATGGCGGGCGCACTCGCATCCGGCGCGATCGGAGCGAGCACCGCAGCATCGGGTGTCATCGTGGGCGCGGGCGCGACGAGCGTCTCCGGCGGTGGAATCGGCGATGGCTGGACGAGGCCCGGTGGTGGCACACCCGCATCGACATCGTTCGCGACCGGATCGAGTCGCGCGTGCAGCGTGCCCGTGCTGATCGGAAAGAACCGATAGCGAGCGAGCGCGTGCTTCGGCAGGCTGAACGTGAACTCGTGCTCGGCCCCGGTCTCGCCGACCCAGTACGTCGGCGTCGGGCCGACCTGCAGGCCATCGACGGACGCCATCGCGCCGGGGGGCGAGCTGCGCAGGAGGATCTCGATCTGACGGCCGGGGCGTTTGTTCACCGGACGCGTGGCCACCGGCGGCAGCGACGGATCGTCGTCGACGTGCGCATTCGGATCGGGCGTGCCGAACGTAGTGATGCCATCGATCACCGCGGCATCCGCGGGAGGTGGCGTGGATGCGGGCTTCTCGCCGGCGTCTTCGCTCTTGCCCGAGCACGCGGCGATCGTCAAGACGATCGCGAACGCTCGAGCTGTCGACATCGAGCGGACACTAACACGAGCTACTTCGTCGGGCGCAGCGTGCCGAGCGGCGTCTTCGCGTCGACGTTGATCGGACCCTTGCGCACGGGCACACCGCCTTGGACGGCATCGATGTCGATCGGCGACGACGAGTCCGCATCGCCGAGCACGATCACCGGATGGTCCTGGCCGAGCGTGAAGGTCAGCGGGTAGCGCGCGATCGTCTGATCGTCCGCGTTCACCGAGAAGTCGGGCATCGGCACGTTCAACACGTACGCCGCATCGAGGAGGCACGCGTCGAGCTGTGCGTTGTTCAAGCCCGCGAGCTGCACCTGCGTGATCTCGCCGCGGCCGAGGTGCAGCGTGAAGTGCACGGTGCCGGCGAGCTTCGGTGCCGCGCCTAGCGCGCGCTGATAGCAGGCGTACGCCTTCGGCTGCAGCTGATCGCGGAACAGGCGCTCGAGCGTGTCCTTCGCGATCGCCGACGGCTGCGCGATCGCGTTTCCCGTCGAGACCGGCACGCTGTCGGTGGGATCGCGCACCTCGACGATGCGCTCGTACGGACCGCCGCCTTTGACCATCGCGGTGCGGTTCTTCGAGACCTTGCCCGTGAACGACAGGACGGCGAACGAGGTGCTCTCCGAGACATACGGCGTGCGCGCGACGGCCTTGTCGCGGATCTTCGCCATCGCATCGGGATCCTCGTCGCGCGTGTTCGCGAGGACGAGCGCTGCGACCGGCGTGGCAGGACCCGCGCGCGGTGCGATCTGGATCGGACCTTCGCCGCGCCCGGTGAGCACGAACTTCGACGGCGAGCGGGTTCCGATCACCGTGCGGACGAAGCCGGCGCCGGCGGGAATCGTCGTCGGGATGTCGAGCTTCGTGTTGGCGAACGACAGCTCCACGGTGGCGGGGCGCAGCCAATCGTCGACGAGCTGGAGCGCGGTATCGAGCTCGGCCGTCGGCACCTCGACGAGCGAGCCACCGTAGAGGCTGACCGGGGCGCGCAGCGCAGACTCGCCGGGCGAAGTCGTACGCGCGGGATCGAGCAACACCGCGAGAACGTCGACGGTGCTGGTCTTCGCGTCGAGCGCGGCGGTGAGGTCCTTGCCCGCGAGATCGCCGATCACGCCATCGGTGATGACGATGACGAGCGTGCTCGCTGCGGTGCCGTCGTGGATCGCGGTGTGCGCGACCCGCAGCGCCGCGGTGAGATCGCTGCCGTTCGTCGCGGCGCGCAGCGAGAGCGACTTCTCGATCGTCGCGGTGGTCTCCGGCGACATCGGCTTCCACGTATCGAACACGCGCTTCGCGGTGCGGTCGTACAGGATCGCGTCGAGCTCGATGTTCGCGGGCAGCGCTGCGGTCACCGCGCGGATCACGCGAGACACGTTCTGCCGCCCGACGAGCTCCATGCTGCGCGACGTGTCGACGACGAGCAGCGCGCGCCGGTGCATCGGTGTCTGCGTGCGCAGCGGCGGTGTCGCCACCGTGATCACCGACGCGGAGTAGCCCGACGACAGCGTGTCGGTCTGCGTCCACACGATCGGCGTCTTGCCGGCGAACGCGAGCTGCGCGTCGAGGGTGACGGGCTTGTTGTCGAGCACGAAGGTCGCGGGCCGCGCGGTCGTGCTCGCTCCGTCGACGAGCAGGCGCGAGACCGTGGCCCCCGGACCCGCGACGGCGCGCAGCGTGCCCTTGCACGCGCTCAGCGCGCCGATGCCACCGCGTGGCGGCATGCTGAATCGCAGCGCACCGCTGACGACCTCGGCGAGCGCCGTGTAGCGCGTGATCAGCGTGACCTGATGGTTGTCGTCCCACGGCTGCACGTGGATCGCGTACTGCGACGTCGAGCCTTCGGGGCGCGCGAACAGCATCGCGGGGTCGCTGCCGATCACCGTGCGATGCGCGAGATCCGCCGTCTCGTGCGGGCCGACGATCGGAAGCGCCTGCTCGACGGCGCTGTTGTCGAGGCGATACGAGAAGCTCGTGATCACCGCGCCCGCGGGGAGATCGAAGTTGTACGCGAGCGCCGACCGACTCGAGGTGTTCGTGAACCGCTGGCGTTGCTCGACGGTGATGACCGCGCCCTTCATCTGGACATCGAGGTCGCACTGCGCCTCGCGGATGTCCTGTGCGGGCCGGCGCTCCCCACCATATTCTTCGAGCGATGTCTCGGCGCTAACCGCCTTCGCGCCCGCGAGCACGAGCACCACAGCCGCCGCGAGCTTCATGGCGGTTGGACAACCACGAGGGCCCGCGGTTGCGTTTACAATGAGGTAGGTGCAGTCCCCGTTGCCGCGTCCCAAGGTCGGTATTGTCCTCTCCGGCGGTGGCTCGCGCGGTGCGTACGAAGCGGGAATCATTCACTACCTGCGCACGGACCTCGCGAAGCGCCTCGGTCGCCACGTGCCGATCGACATCGTGAGCGGCACCTCGGTCGGTGCGATCAACGCCGCGTTTCTCGCATCCACGATGGATGACCCGGACACGCAGGCCGAGCAACTCACGACCGCGTGGAAATCGCTGCGGCTCGAGGAGCTCATCGGCCTCGGCGCGAAGGACATGTATCGCGCGACGAAGATGCTGCTCGGTGGTGATCCGCCGACGCCATCGCCCGGCAGCTTTCGCTACGGAGGTCTGCTCGATACGAGCGGGCTCGAGCGCTTCGTGATCCGCGCGATTCCCTGGCGCGGTATCGATCGCAGCTTGCGCGCGCGCAGCCTGCACGCGATCAGCGTGTCGGCCACGCACGTCGCGACGGGACACACGGTGGTGTTCCTGTCGAGCGCCGAGCCGGTGCCGCGCGAGTGGAGCCGCGATCCGTTCGTGCGCCACCGCGCCGCGCGCATAGGACCGCGTCACGTGCTCGCGAGCGCCGCGATTCCGATCCTGTTCCCCACCGTGAAGATCGGCGAGGAGTTCTTCACCGATGGTGGCCTGCGCCAGAACACGCCGATGTCACCTGCCATCAGGCTCGGCGCCGATCGCCTACTCCTGATCTCGCTGCGACACGTGAAGCCGCAGGTCACACCGTCGCCGCAGGCGGTCGAACCGGTGCACCCGGATGACTATCCGAAGCCGCTGTTCCTCGCCGGCAAAGCGCTCAACGCGCTGATGCTCGATCACACCGAGTACGACTTGCAGCGCATGCAGCGCATCAATCTGATCCTCGATGCAGGCATCGCGTCGTTCGGTGATCGATTCGAGCAAATGATGAATCACGAGTTGGTACGCCTACGTGGCGCGCCGCTGCGCCGCCTCCAAGCCGTGCACATCCGCCCCTCGGAAGACATCGGAGCGATCGCCGCCGACTTCGTCGCGAGTGGACGCATGCGCGTGTCCGGCCTGATCGCGAAGAAGCTGGTCCAACGCCTCGCGGGTGGGGAATCTCGACACGAGAGTGACTTGTTGTCCTATCTCTTGTTCGACGGAGATTTCGCCGCGCAGCTCATCGATATGGGACGGCGCGATGCGGCGAAGAAAGCAGACGAGCTCGCTGCACTCTTCGACGTGCTTGTTCCGGCGACGTGACATAGTCCGCGCATGAACAAGCAGCGTCTGTTGCCGATCCTGCTCGCGGCACTCGTCGCGTGTGGTGGCGGAAAGAAAACACCCGTCACGCCGGATCCGAAAGATCCGAACGTCGGCCAACTCGATCCGAACGGTGGCGGCGGAACAGCGACACCGAGCAACAGCCCGGTCCTGCCGCTGTGGCCCGAGGTGAAGAAGGGCAAGCTGGCCAACGGCCTCACGTACTACATCCTCAAGCGCGCGAAGCCGGAGAAGCGCGCGTTCCTCTGGCTCGCCGTCAACTCGGGCTCGACGCAAGAGGAAGAAGATCAGCGCGGGCTCGCGCACTTCGTCGAGCACATGGCGTTCAACGGAACGAAGCGCTTTCCGAAGGCCGACATCATCAACTACCTCGAGAAGATCGGCATGGGCTTCGGCGCCGATCTCAACGCCGAGACCAACTTCGACGACACGACGTACAAGCTCACCGTTCCGACGGACAACGCGGAGTACGTCGGCAAAGGCCTCGACATCCTCCACGACTGGGCGGGCGACATCCTGTTCGAGAACGAAGAGATCGAGAAAGAGCGCGGCGTCGTCATCGAGGAGTGGCGGCTCGGCCAAGGCCTCGGCATGCGCCTGCTCAACAAGCACTTCCCGGTGATGTTCAAGGGCTCGCTGTACGCGACGCGCTTGCCGATCGGAACGCCCGAGGTGATCAAGGGTGCCAAGCGCGAGCGACTGGTCGCGTACTACAAGGACTTCTATCGTCCCGACCTGATGGCGGTGATCGCCGTCGGTGATGTCGATCCAGCCGCGATCGAGAAGGAGATCACGGCGCGGTTCGGTGATCTGAAGAACCCCGCCTCGGCGAAGCCGCGCAAGAACGCGGGCGTGCCGAAGGCAGATGGTCCGCGCGTGTCGATCGCGACGGACAAAGAGTTGCCGATCGCGAACATCACGGTCAACAACGTGTTCGCGCATCGCTCGGAGTCGACGGAGGCGGACTTCCGTCGCTCGATCTCCGAGCAGATCTACAACCTCGTCGTGAACGAGCGCCTCGGTACGCTCGCGAAGAAGGCGGAGTCACCGTTCACGATCGCGCAGGTCGGCGTGCAAGGCGTCACCCGCGAGATCGATCTGTTCAGCCGTGTCGCGGTGCCGAAGGCCGGCAAGGTCGAGGAGGCGCTGCGCGCGCTCATGACCGAAGCGGTTCGCGTCGAGAAGCACGGCTTCACGCAGGCCGAGCTCGATCGCGCGCGCACGAACATCGCGGCGTTCTACGACCAGATCGCCGCGCAGGCGGACACCGAGGGCTCGGGCGACTACGTCGAGGAGATCACGCGCAACTTCTACGAGGGCGAGTTCATGATCGGTCGCAAGGCCGAGCGCGATCTGGCCGTCAAGTACCTCCCGCAGATCACGGTCGCGGACCTCAACGCGCTCGCGAAGAGCTTCGGCGGCTCCGACAACCGCGTGATCATGATCAGCGGTCCCGAGGGCAAGCCGCTGCCCGACGCGAAGAAGGTGCTCGCGATCGTCGACGAAGTGCAGAAGGGCAACGTCGAAGCGTGGCAGGAAGCCGCGACGACGGCGAAGCTGATGGCCACGCCGCCCACGCCCGGCAAGGTGACGAAGGAATCGAAGATCGACGCGATCGGCGTCACCGAGTGGACGCTGTCCAATGGCATCAAGGTGCTCCTCAAGCCGACGGACTTCGATGCAGAACAGGTGACGGTCTCCGGCGATTCGCCCGGTGGTCTCGCGAAGGCCGACAACAAGATCTGGCCGTCGGCTCGCTTCGCCGATGACGTCGTCGGCCTCGGTGGCGTCGGCGACATCGACGACGACACGCTGGAGAAGGTGCTGGCGGGCAAGCGCATCCAAGTGTCCGCGTCGATCGGCGAGACCACCGAGTCCGTCGATGGCAACGCGTCGATCAAGGACATCGAGACGATGTTCCAGCTCATGTACTTGAAGATGACGGCGCCGCGCAAAGACCCAGCGGTGTTCGCGACGTGGAAGCAGAGCGTGACCGAGCAGCTCGCGAACCAGCGCAAGATGCCCGAGGTCGTGTACGGCATCGAGTCGCAGGAGCTGTTGTACAAGAAGCATCCCCGCCGCACCGCGCCGGTGGCCGCCGACATCGAGAAGATCGATCTCGACAAGGCGATGGCGTTCTACAAGGACCGCTTCGGCGACGCGAGCGACTTCACGTTCGTGATCGTCGGCGCGTTCGATCTCGCGAAGATGAAGCCGCTCGTCGAGACCTACCTCGCGAGCCTTCCGAGCAAAGGCCGCAAGGAGAAGGAGACTGACAGCGGCATTCGCCGCGCGGGTGGCTCGATCAAGAAGACGTGGCCGCTCGGCAGCGAACCGAAGGCGCAGGTCTCGCTCTCGTTCTACGGCGACGAGACGTGGTCGCGCGACAAGGATCGCGACATGTTCATCCTCGGCCAGGTGCTCGAGATGCGCCTGCGCGAGATCCTTCGCGAGGACATGGGCGGCGTCTACGGCGTCGGCGCCGGTGGCTACATCGCGCGCCGGCCGCGTGGCGAGCGCTCGTTCGGCATCCAGTTCGGCTGCGCGCCGGATGCAGTGGACAAGCTGATCAAGGCGTCGCTCGACGAGGTCGCGGCCGTCGCGAAGGAAGGCGCGACCGCGGAGCACCTCGAGAAGATCAAGGCGCAGTTCCTTCGCGAGCGCGAGACGCAGCTCAAGACGAACGGCTTCTGGGTCGGCTGGCTCTCGAGCACGGCGCGGTTCGGTGACGATCCGACGCTCGTGACCGATCCGAGCAAGATGATCGGGCGCATGACGAGCGACAACGTGAAGGCCGCGGCGAAGCGGTTCCTCGCGAAGACGCCGTACTTCCAGGCCGTGCTGATGCCGGCAGCGGGCGTTGCCCCCGCCGCGACGCCGGCACCTGCGCCCGCGAAGAAGTAGTCAGGGAGCGATCGGCGCCGGCGCTGGTGACGGCGCGGGCGAGATCATCGGCTCGCGCATGTACTGCATGAACGCGGGCACGGCGATCGAGGCGACGACGCCGATCAGCGCGGTCGGCACCATCAAGCCGCCTTGGCCCGCGGCGAAGTCGGCCGCGAACGGCGAGGACGGCGCGGACGTCGCGATCGCAGCGACGGACCCCGAGTCGCCCTTGACAATGTCGGTCGCGGGAATCGCGAGCAGCTTGTCGGCGACCTGCGGTGGATTCGCCCAGACCGTGCGTCCACCGACGACGAAGTGCGCGACGTTGCCGTCGAGGCGAACGGCGAGGCCGAGCTCGGACAACAGCGCGAGCGCGCGGAACATCATCGCCGCCTGATCGGGCATGCCCGCGGCGAGCGATTCGATGCGCGGCGATCCGAACATCGTGCCGCGACCCCAGAACGCCATCGTCCACGTGCCGTTCGCGATCTCGGTGCCGAGCGCGGTCATCGGGACTTGCTTCGCGAGCGGAGCGCCGGCCTTGTTGCCCGCGCGAAGCTGCGTGCCCTCGACCCAGATGTCGAGCTCGACGTTGTAGGTCGCGATGGTGACGCGACACACGCCCGGCTGTTGCTGCGCGGACAGCATCTCGGGTGGGACGACGGCCGCGCAGTTGTCGATCACCTTCTGTGCGGGCGCGGGATCGGAGAGCGGCACGCGCACGTCGGGGAGCGTCGTGCCCGGTGCGATCGTGATCGTCACCGCGCCGTTCACGGTCTTCAGGAGATCCGAGAGCCGCAGGTCGGGCAGGAGCGGGCCATCGGGCATCGTCTCGAGCAGCGACTCGACCGTGGCGACGATGAACGCACTCGTGTCGCCTTGCACGGCGCGCGGCTTGCTCGACCCGACGAGCTTCTGCACGACGATCGGCGGCGCGACGACGGCGCCGCGCGCGATCGCCATGCCGCGATCGACGCGAACGGTGACACCGAGCTCGAGCGGCTGCTTCACCATGAGCTCGATGTCACCGCGGGACCCGACGGTCGTGACCTGCTTCGGCACGCCGGCCTTGCCGATCTGATCGAGCAGCGCCGTGTTCTTCGAGCACGCGTACATCGTGTTGACCGTCTTGCAGGTCAGGTCGCCGATCTTGTTCGGATCGGTCCCGACGGGAATGCTGAGCTTCGCGAGCTTCTCGCGATCCTTCAGCGGCACCACGACCACTCCGCCGCCGGGCGCATCGAACATCGCGATGCCCTTCGTGCGATCGATGCCGACATCGTCGAGGCTCGCGAACGACGCGCCGAGCTGACCGCGGATCGCGCCGTCGAGCTGTGCTTGCACCATCGCGAGCTCGGGCGTCGCGGCGAGGAAGCGCTGCACTTCGACGAGCGCGGCCTCGACATGTTCGAGCGCGCGCGGCGTGACGACGAAGCCGCTCGTCGCGGTGTCGGGACACAGCGCCCACAGCGCGTCCGCGTCCTTGGTCGACGACGGTGGAGCCGATGTCTTGCTGCACGCAGCAACAAGCAGGAGGGGCCACAGCTTGGTCATGGGGTGGTTTGTACGCTATGCACGAGGCGGTGGCCGATCCATATCGCGAGGATCTCGAGTCGGCCGAGGCTCGTGAAAAAGCGGAGAAGGGCGATCGCCGTCGCCTCGCGGTGCTGTGGCGGATCACTCCGTTTCTGCGACCGCACGTCGGCCGGTTCATCCTCGCACTCGCGACGCTGTTCGCCGCGTCGGGAATCTCGCTCGTCTACCCGTGGGCCGCGAAGCAGGTCGTCGATATCGGCCTGAGCTCGGGCTCCGTCGACAAGCTCGACGGCATCGTGCTCGCGATGGTCGTCGTCTTCGCGATCAACGCGGTGCTCGTGTGGTTCCGCCACTACAGCGTGAGCTGGCTCGGCGAGCGCGTCGTCGCCGATCTCCGCGGCATGGTGTTCGACCGCATCTTGACGCTCCCGATCAGCTGGTTCCACGAGCGCCGCAGCGGCGAGCTCGTCGGGCGGCTCGCGTCCGATGTCACGGTGATCGAGGGCGTCGTCGGCAGCGAGCTGTCGATGGCGCTGCGCAACAGCATCCAGATGATCGGCGCGCTCGTCATGCTGTTCGTGATCGACGTGAAGCTCACGCTGCTCATGCTCGGAATCGTCCCGCCGATCATCCTCACGACGATCTTCTTCGGGAGAAAGATCCGCAAGATGACGCGCGCCGTGCAGGACGAGCTCGCGAACGTCTCGGGGCAGGTGCAGGAGTCGATCGGCGCGATCGCGACGGTGCAGTCGTTCGTGCGCGAGCGCTTCGAAGCCCGGCGCTATCGCACCGGTGTCGAGACGGCATTCCAGAAGACGCTCGACCTCGTTCGCTGGCGATCGTGGTTCTTCGCGTCCGCGATGACCGCGGGCTACATCGGCATCGCCGCGGTGATCTGGCTCGGTGGTCGCGCGCTGATCCACAAGGAGGTCAGCCCGGGCGACATGACGTCGTTCTTCCTGTACACGTTCCTCGTCGCGGGTGCGCTCGGCGAGATCTCTGGCTTGTGGGGTTCGTTGCAGCGCGCCGCCGGTGCCACGGATCGATTGTTCTCCGTGATCGACACGCTGCCCGATATTCGCGATCCCGAGACGCCGGTCGCGCTCCCGCCGGGCGATGGCGCGATCCGGTTCGAGAACATCTCGTTCGCGTATCCCACGCGGCGCGCGCAGCCCGTGCTCGCGAACGTCACGCTGGATATCTCCCCCGGCGAGGTCGTCGCGCTCGTCGGTCCGTCGGGTGCGGGCAAGTCGACGATCCTGTCGCTCCTGTATCGCTTCTACGATGTCGATGCGGGGCGCGTGCTGTTCGAAGGCACCGACGTGCGCGAGCTCGCGATCGCCGACCTGCGGCGGTCGCTGGCGATCGTCGCGCAGGAGCCCGTACTGTTCTCGGGCACGATCCGCGACAACATCGCGTACGGTCGCGAGGGAGCCTCGCGCGATCAGATCGAACAGGCGGCGCGCGATGCGTACGCGCACGACTTCATCTCCACGTTCCCCGACGGGTACGACACGATGATCGGCGAGCGCGGCACGAAGCTGTCCGGCGGACAGAAGCAGCGCATCGCACTCGCGCGCGCCTTGCTCGCCAACCCACGCGTGCTGATCCTCGACGAAGCGACCTCGAACCTCGACGCGGAGAGCGAGGCCGCGGTCCAAGCAGCGCTCGCACGCCTGATGAAGGGCCGCACCACGCTGATCGTGGCGCATCGGTTGTCCACGGTGCGCGACGCGGATCGCATCGTCGTGATCGATGACGCCCGGATCGTCGAGCAGGGCCGTCACGACGAGCTCATGGCGCGCCGCGGGACGTATCATCGGCTCGTGGAGCACCAGGTGATCGGAGATGCGAGGGTCGCGTCGTGAGAGGCGCGGCGCCGTCGGTGGTGTGCCCTCGCTGCGCGCACGAGTCGCCGCCGTCGGGGGCGGGCCGGTTCATGACGTGCGCGAAGTGCGGCATGTCGATCGATTCGAATGCGGGCGAGCGGCAAGAATCCGTGCGCGGTCGCGTCCGGGAGAAGCCCGAGATCGAGATCGATCCAACGCTGCCCGTGAGGCCGTCGACGTTTCCGCTCGCGCTCGCGATCAGCATCGCGCTGTTCGTGACCGTCGGCGGCGCGGGCATCGTCGCGTACATCATGATGAAGCCCGCGAAGGTGACCGACGAACAGACGGAGAATCTGCGCGCGGTCGAGTCGATGCAGAAGGCGTTCGCGCAGTTGTGGGATGCGAGCCTCAGTGCGCACGATGCCCCGTCGTGCCGCATGCTCGCGGAGATCGTGCGCAAGCCGTGCCGCGTGACCGTGAAGCCATCTCTACTCGCGTTCGACGAAGCGTTCGTGGCGGTCAGCACCGCAGATAAGGCACGCACGTGCGTGTCTGCCGTCGAGGCGTTCTCGAGGTCTCGGTTCGCTGCGGATTGCGATTAGTTTCGCGGGTTCGGCGATTTCGGTGCGACGGATCGCGCGACGCGACTCCATCACGGCATGACGGTCCAGCGCGTGGGTTACCTCGTGGTCCTCCTGTCGGCGTGCTCGTCGCCTCCCGGTGCAACCCCCGATGCACCGGCCGGCATCGATGGTGCGATCGACGGTTCCATCGACACCGGGGTCGACACGCCGGTCGATGCGGGGCTGTCGACGCAGATCGCGTACCGCAGCGGCAACGACATCTGGGTGATGGATGCCGATGGCGGCAACAAGCAGAACCTCACCAACACCGGTGTGATCAGCGAGGACCAAC
The DNA here is from genome assembly GCA_044230415.1 of Kofleriaceae bacterium. Lineage (GTDB taxonomy): Bacteria > Myxococcota_A > Polyangia > Haliangiales > Haliangiaceae > JABFXX01. The sequence goes on along the minus strand of JBGARE010000026.1, from coordinate 69,644 downwards.
CCGCGTGGTCGCCCGACAGGACGAAGATCGCGTTCCATAGCGATCGCGACGACGTCGGCGAGATCTACGTGATGAACGCCGATGGCTCGAATGTCGTGCGGTTGACCAACGTGATCGGCGAGAACGACGCGCAGCCGACGTGGTCGCCCGACGGCACGAAGATCGCATTCACGAGCCGCCGCGATCATCTGATCGGTTCGATCTACGTGATGAACGCCGATGGATCGAACCAGCAGCGCCTGACCAACTCGCCACCCGCGAGCGATGACTATCCGACCTGGTCACCCGATGGAACGAAGATCGCGTTCGGTACGAACGAGGGCAACAACCTGCACATCGCGATGGTCGACTCCAACGGTGGCAATCGAGTCGGCGTGACAGCACCCACGGAATCCGCGACGAAGCCCGCGTGGTCTCCCGACGGGACGAAGATCGCGTTCTCGCTCGCCGCGGGGACCTCGCAGATCTTCGTCATCGCCCCGAACGGCACGGGACAGGTCCAGCTGACCACACCCTCGGCGCAGGGCGAGGACGATCCGTCGTGGTCGCGCGACGGACTTCGCATCGCGTTCTCGCGCAACATCAGCGGACAGACGCACATCCTCACGGCGTTGGTGAGTGGCGGAGGCGAGCTCGATATCGCCGGCCCGGCGGGCGCGCCGATCGATCCGTCGTGGTAGCCGGGCGTTCACGATCTCGATGCATCGCTCCGAATCGCGACCGAGATCGCTTATCGTGGACCCGATGCGCATCACGACTCTTCTTCTCGTAGTGCTGGCGACTGGGTGTGGAAAGAAGGACGAGACGTCCAAGCAATCCGCGCCTCCTCCCGTGGACAAGCCCGCCGACAAGCCCGCCGATCCGCCGCCTCCGCCACCGCCCGTCGCGGCGCCGCAGTGCAAGCTGGAGATCACGGGTGCCGAGACCCGGACGATCGAGGGTCCCGGTGGACTGTCGGCGGCGACGACGAGCTACTGGTTCAAGCCCGACGACAAGAACCTGCGCATGATGTGGCCCGACGACAACGCCGGATTCATCCTCAACTGCATCGGCAAGGGCGCCAGCGTGAACATCACGACCAAGGACATGACGAAGGCGGCCTTCAAGCTCGGACCGAAGAAGTTCGAGCTCGGCGAGAATCAATCGAAGAACGAGCTCGCGATCCTCGGCAGCATCGAGAAGAGCAGCGTCATGGGCGCTCGCGGCACGGTCGAGATCACCGCGTTCGATACGACGCACATCGCCGGCAAGGTCGATCTCGCCGCGAAGTTGTTGCCCGGCGACGGCGAGATCAAGATCGTCGGCGAGTTCGACTTCAAGTGCCCGTCGGGCATGTCGGGCTGCGGCCAGTAGCTCACAGCGCCGCTTTCGCGATCTTGATGATCTTGTTCTGATCGCGAACGGTCGCGTAGATCGCATCGCCGTCGAACGCGATCGAGTACGGCGACTTCAAGTCATGGGCGAGCACCTGCGGTGCGCGCCCACCGTCCTTCGCGATCCGCACGAGCTGTCCGCGCGGCTGCCACGAGTACGTGTACAGCCACGCACCGTCGGCGACGAGGTCGTCCGCGTTGTCGAGGCCCTCGGCGATCACCGTGGTCTCGCCGGTGGCGACGACGATCCGCCGGATCGATTGCTGCTTCTCCGAGTACACGAACACGCGCGCGTCGTCCGCGGCGACCGCGGTCGGGCGCACGAGGCCGTTCGCGATCGTCTTCGCCGCTCCACCGCCGAGTGGAATCGCGACGAGCGTCCCGGCCGAGTAGCTCGCGACGAATAGCGTGTCCGCGTTGCGGCCGAGGACACCGCGCGGAACGCTCGCGATCTTCTTCGCGGCGCCACCCGCGACCGATGCGCGCACGATCTCGTCGCGCTTGAACATCGTCAGGTACACGTGATCGCCGGTGCCGGTCGCGTCGACGGGATTGTCCGCGAGCGAGAGCACGCCGGCCATCGTCACGGGACCCTCGGGCGCCGCGATGCGGAGCAGATCCTTGCGCGACGTCGCGAACAGCTCGTCCCCGGCGAGGAACAGCTTGAACGCGAAGCTCGGGTGTTGCTGATCGCTCAGTTGCTTCGGCGTTCCACCCGCAGTGGACATCGACCAGATCGCGCCGGCCGAGTCGGTCCACACGAGGTGCTCGCGCCACACGACGAGCGTCATCGGCGACTCGCCGACATCGAAGTCGGTCCGCAGCTCCACCTTCGGCGGCGTCTGCGCGGCGATCACCGGTGCCGGCGGAGGCACGTAGGGCGGCGGAGGTGGCGGCGCCGGCGCGGGACATCCAATAGCGAGAACGACCAACGCGACAACGGCAAGACGCACTCCATGGAGAGTAGTCGGCGCGCGGCGCAGCGGCTACCGTACGGCGCATGTCGAGGCATCTCGCGGTTGCATTGTGCGTGTTGGTCGCGTGCAAAGGGGACAAGCAACGTCCGAGCGGCGATCCGGTGCCGGTCTCGCCGCCTCCAGCGGCGCCGGCGAAGGCAAAGCCCGACGGACCCGCGATCACGCCGTTGATCTCGAACAGCGTCACGTTCGTCGTCCCGAAGGCGGCGAGCTGGTGGGGCGAGTTCCAGTTCGCGTGCTATCGCGCGGTGATGTCGCTGACGGGCAAAGGCTCGGCGGGCGCCGCGTTCGAGAAGATCAGCCCGACGGTCCCCGAGGCGATGAAGGCCGGCGGTATCGATCTCGGGCGCGACCTCGCCGGCATGGGCATGTTCGACTGCGCCGGATCGCCGTGCATCTACGTCGCGGCGACGCTCGAGCATCCCGAGAAGATGAACGACGTGCTCGGCAAGCTCGTGCCCGGTGTCCCGGCGAAGACCGTCGCGCCGGGCCACTACACGCTCGATACCAAAGGCATGTCGGGGACGCGCGTGATCCACGTGCGCGTCGTGCCGCTCGATTGGTCGAGCGTGAAGGTGCCCGACGATGCGTGGTCGCAACAGGCAGCGCGCGCGACGCACGTCGTGTTCATCGGCGGCGTCGACGGCAAGAACAGCGATGTCGATCCGATGACGTTGCTCGCCGATGCAGCCACGGCCGCGGCGAACGTGAAAGAAGCCGAGAGCGTGCTCGGCGGCGAGACTCGCAATCGCTGCATGGCGGGGCTCGTCGGTCCGCGCGACTTCCAGCCCGGGTTCACGCTCACGCGCGCGCGGTTCGCGATGGCCGCGCCGGTCGCGACGACGCCGGATGCGATGATGGCCTTGCTCGACTCGAAGAAGACGCTCGACGTGGAGTTCGAGCTCGTCCTCGCACCACCGCCGACGGCCGCGAAGGCGAAGGAGTGGGTCGGCATGGGGCGCATGTTCATGGCGAACATCGGCGCGAACGTGCGCGGTCAATTCGCGGGGCAGGGCGACGCGATGGACGTCTACTTCGACATGCTCTCGCTGATCGGCGAGAAGGGCTTCGTCCATTCGGTGAAAGACTCGTCGCTGCGGCTGTCATGGCGCACGGATCGGATCCCGAAAGCGGATCTGCAGGCGGTGGAGTCGCGGCTCGAAAGCCTGCTCGGTCCGTAGTGGAGCGCACGACGTTCGAGCTTCCGAGCGGGACGTTTCACGCGCTCGTCGGCGGTGCGCGAGACGCGCGACCGCTGATCTTCCTGCACGGCTTCCCGGATCATCCGCCGACGGCGATCCCGTTTCTCGACGCGCTCGCTCGCACGCATCGGGTGATCGCGCCGTGGCTCCGCGGCTACGCGCCGTCGCCGACGAACGGTCCGTTCGATCTCGCGACGCTCGCGCGCGACGTACTGCACCTGATCGATCGCGCCGGCGCTCCGGTCGATCTCGTCGGTCACGATTGGGGCGCGGCGATCACTTACGACGTCTGCGCGCACTGGCCCGCGAAGATCCGTCGCGCGGTCACGATGGCGTTGCCGCACCTGCGCACGTTCTTCCGCGCACAACGCAGGCCCGCGCAGCGACGCGCGAGCTTGTACACCGCGCTGTTCCAGATCCCCGGAGCAGGGCCTATCGTCCGTGCGAACGACTTCGCCATCATCGATCGTTTGTGGTCCAACTGGTCTCCGGGCTTCGCGCTGGACGACGCGCGCAGGGCCGAGCTCCATGCCTGCCTCTCCGCGAGCTGGCCCTCACCGTTGGGCTATTACCGATCGTGGATATGGCAGGGGGGTGCCGCAAAACGCTACAGGCGAGCCCTTCGTCGCGTCGCCGTGCCGCTGCTCCAGCTTCACGGCGCGACCGATGGGTGCGTGCTCGTCTCCGACGACGACGATGGCGATCTGTTCGATCAGCGCGTTCACATCGTGCTTCCGGAGGTCGGTCATTTCATGCACGTCGAATCACCCGAGGCGATCAGTGCCCGCGTGGCTGCATGGTTGTCGTAGCATCCGCGCCGAATGGCTCCGCGTCGTCACGATGGTGCGGCCCTGCTCGTCGCAGGGTACGGCGCGACGGGGGCCCCTGCGCTCGAAGCATCCGCGGTGCACACGCTGGGTCAGATCGGCGAAGCGCTGCTCGCGACGGGCGCGACGTGGCAGATCCGTCGCCTCGCCGCGACCGCCGGTGAGCGACACGCGGTCGATCGCGCGACCGTCAAGCGCCACGTCGACGAGCTCGTCGCGGAGCGCGCGCGCGTCGCCGTGCTCGTCATCCTCGGCGCGATCGTCGAGGTCGGCGGACAACCCGCGCTCGTCACGGGACCAGACGCCCGCGAGTATCCCGAGGATTCGACGCTGCCGCTGGCGTGGATCCGCGAGCGGCTCGCGAGCTCGCACGCCGAGCAGACCGTCGTGGTCCTGTCGGCGCGAGGCGAAGGCCCACCGCGCGCGTGGCTCGATCTCCTCGCGACACGCCGTGGCCAACATCTGATCGCGATCGACTCCGCCACTGAAGGCGCACCGCTCGCAGATGCGTTGCTCGCCGGCCTGTGCGGCGAAGCGCTCGATCCACGCACCGGCACCGTGACGATGGCGAGCCTCAGCACGTACCTCGCGGGTCATGCACCGTCGAGCGTGCTGCAGATGTGCGACGCGTCGGAGACCGTCGCGCAGCCGCCGCCGCTCGCGGGTCTATGGGACGTGCGCCGCTCGCAGCTCTCGCTCCGCGGAACGCGCCCGCGTGCAACACGGTCGCTACGTCCCGACGACGATCTCACGGGCACCGTGCTTCCCGGCCGGTTTCGCATCGACACGCTCGTCGCGCGTGGCACGTTCGGCACGATCTATCGCGCGCGCCAGCTCGCCGTCGAACGCGATGTCGCGCTCAAGGTCCTCCACGCCGATATCGATCCGTCATCGGAAGACGGCCGCTTGTTCGTTCACGAGATCCGCAGCGTCGGCCGGATCGATCACACGAACGTCGTTCGCATCTACCAAGCGGACATCACGCACGACGGTCGCTTGTTCTTCGCGATGGAGCTCCTCGACGGCAAGGACCTCGCGACGATCGTCAGCGCGGGCACGGTCCCTCGCGAGCGCGCGATCGAGCTGACGCGCCAGCTGCTCGCGGGCCTCGGCGCCGCGCACGACGCGGGCCTCGTGCACGCCGACATCAAGCCCGCGAACGCGATCGTGTTCGAGCGCGACGGTGTCGAGCGTGTGGTCCTCGTCGATTTCGGCCTGTCGCGTCTTCGCCCGCCGGATCGCCCGGCCGAGTCCGCCGGTGGAACACCCGCGTACATGGCGCCCGAGCAGATGATGGAGGGTCGCGTCGACGCGCGCTCCGACCTGTTCAGCGCTGCGCTCGTGTTCGTCCACCTGTACGTCGGGTGGCGGCGCCCGAACGCGTTCACGCTCGCACCGCCGCCCGACCTCATCCCCGACGACGATCTGCGCGCGGTCCTCGAGAAGGCGCTCGCGACCGATCCCGCGAAGCGCTACGCATCCGCGCGCGAGCTCGCGGCGGCGCTCACCGGCACCGCCACGCCGACCGCGCCACCGCCCGCGCCCGCGCGTCCGTTCCGTCACCTCGAGCCGCTCACCGAGGAAGATCGCGGTCGCCTTCACGGCCGACAAGCGGATCTCGCGCAGCTCACCGAGCAAGTCCTCTATCGCCGCAGCGTCATCTACACGGCACCCTCCGGCGTCGGCAAGACATCGTTGCTTCGCGCCGGTCTCGTGCCGCGCCTCGAAGCGCTCGGTATCCGCACCGTCTACGTACGCTGCCGCGGCGACTCGCAGGTCGCGATCGCAGCGGCGATCGATCCAAACGCGACCTCGATCTCCGAAGCCATCGACGCCCACGTCAAGGCGGGCGGCGGCAAGCTCGTGCTGGTGCTCGATCAGCTCGAGCGTGCGCTCGCCGATCCCGATGCCGGCGCTCTCGTCCGCACGGTGCTGTCCATGATCCCCGAGGCGGATGTCTCGGTCGTGATGGGCATCCGCGAGGATCACCTCGCGCGCCTCGTCGCGAAGACGCAGGAGGTCGACGCGCAGATCGCGATCATGCGCCTCCCGCCGTTGTCCCCCGAGGGCGCGAGCGACGCCATCGTCGCGCCGCTCGCCGAGAGCCGCCTCGGGATCGAGCCCGATCTCCTCGCCGCACTGCTCGCGGACCTCCAACAGGCAGCCGCGGCGATCGGCGCGGCGATGGGGTGGGGCGCGACGCCCTCGGTCTATCCGCCGCACCTCCAGCTCGCGTGCTCCGTGCTGTACGAAGCGTTGCCGCCCGGCGAGTTCACGCTGACGCTCGCGCACTACAAGAAGCTCGGCGGCTTCGACACCATCGTCGGCGAGCACCTCGAGCGCGTCCTCGATACCGAGCTCGCGGACGGCCGCGACGTGATCGCGCGCGACCTGTTCCTCTCGCTGGTGACATCGGCGAACGAGCGCGCCGTGCGCAGCGAGAACGAGCTGCTCGCGATCGCCTCCGCTCGCCACGCGGCCCACGAGATCCGCGCGGTGCTCGAGACGCTGCGCGTCCGTGGCCTCCTCGTCCGCGTACGCGACACCACGGGCGAGCCGAGCTGGGAGCTGGTACACGATAGCCTCGTGCCGCGCGTGCTCGCGTGGCTCGATCGCCGTGACCTCGCGCGTCGTCGCGCGATCGAGCTCGTTCGCTATCACGTGCGCCGCTCTCGCGCCGATGCCCCGTCGCTGCTCGGTCGCGCGGAGCTCCGCGAGATCGCGCCGTACCCCGACGCGATCGGCGAGCTCGACGTCGAGCACGAGAAGCGCGATCCAGATCCCCACGCGTGGACACCGTCACGTCTCGTCGCGCGCAGCCGGCAAGCGCAACGCCGGCGCATCGCATCGCTGGTGGTGTTGTTGTCGGCGCTGGTGGCGGTCTCCGCGTTCGCGTTCTACCTCCAGCATCGCGAGAGCGAGCGCCGGATGGCGGAGGCGTTCCTGCGTGCGCGAGACCTCGGTCGGTTCACGCTATCGATCGATCTGTTCGATTGGGACGCGTCGACAATGACAACGCGCACCGCACCGCTCGCGCCGGGATTGCGGTGGACGCTTCATACACCGGCAGCGGACGATCCTCGCGACGTCGGTCCCGAGCTCGCTAGCGACGAGCTCGTGCATTCGAAGCCGCGCGTCGAAGGCAACGCGCTCGTCGAGAACCTCGAGGCGCACGGTGGTCCCGCGTTCCTCGTCGTCGAGCGCGGATCGTGTGCGCCCTCCATCGTTCCGCTCGCGGCGCTGCCCGGTTACGCGCAGCGCGAGAACCCGCGAACGTTCGCCGTGCACGTGCCGTCGTGCGCGGCGTCGCACGTCGACATGGTCCGGCTGGAGGGCAGCTTCATCCACGGCGGTGCAGGCGACCCCCCGTCACCCGAGGTACTCGCAAATCCAGGGAGCACTCCCGAGCGCACGCTCGAGCTTCCGCCCTTCCGCATCGACCGCACGGAGGTCACCAACGCTGCATTTGCTCCGTTCGGTGCGTTGCACTCGATTACTGGCGTTTCTCGTCCGACCTATCCAAACATCCCGGAGCTCGTTCGTGCGCACGAACCACGAATGCCTGTAGCCGGCATCGACTGGTTCGTCGCTCGTGCATTCTGCCGATTCCACGGCAAGGATCTCCCGTCGTCTCCTCAGTGGTCGCGCGCGTTACGTGGACCACTCCTGCTCGCGACCGGTCCGAATCCGATGCCACGACGCAATTTCCCATGGGGAGCTGCGCGCGACGCGCCGCGAGTCCACCTCCGAAACAAAGCGACCCGGTTTCCGGAGCCCGTCGATACTCACGAGGACGATCGCAGCGTCGATGGTGTGGTGGATCTCGCTGGCAGCGTACAGGAATGGACGAGCACGATCCCATCCAACGCTGGCGCGCAGATTCGAGTCACGCGAGGAGGAAACTACATCGATGCGGAGCAGAACGATCCCGACTTCACCGCGACCGAGAACGTACGGGTCGTCACGTTGCCGCACTTCGGGATCGGCATGCGTTGTGTCGCGACAGACTAGCGCGCGCGGGGCAGCGACTCTACGAGTGCGAGGAGCTCCGTCGGATCCTTGACGGGATACATCAACCCGGCGCTATTTCCCTCGGGATACACGCGCACGAATTGGCCCTCGAGCATCACCTGCAGCACGTGATGCAGACCCGCGCGAGTCGACGGAAACGCGATCTCGGCGAGCGGCGTCGCGAGCAGGCCCGGCATCTCCGCCCCGTCGGTGCGACGGATCAGCGAGAGCACCTTGCGCGCTTCATCGCTGTTCGCGTAGAGACGAGGCCACGCCGTCTCGTTGACCAGCAAGGGCAGCGCTGGCAACGCATCGATGTCGAAAGCTCGCACCGGAGCGAACGCCGGCTGCGGCGTCGGAAACGCGAGCTCGCGTGCCCCGACCAAGAGGAAGTTCCACTGGGGATCGAACCCGTCGCTGCGGAAGTGGCCGGCGTGCACGAGGCTCGTCGTTCCGAGCACCGGCAGTCCGATGATGTCCGTGAGCGCGATGATCGTGTCGCGCGCGCGTTGCGTCGACGCGGTCCCGCAGCCGAGCAGACGGACGGACGCGATCCCGAGCCGCGGGAGCACGTCGAGATCCGCGAGCTCGCGGAAGAACGCGGTGACCGTCGGGTTACAGCGATCGATCACCCAGCCACCCAGGTCGAGCAACGAGGCAGGCGTTGCGTGGCCCACGAGGTCGAGCGTCTTGGGCATCGGTGGTGTGGTGCGTGCTGCGAGCAGAGCACCCAACGATTCTTCGAGCTCCACTCGACCGTCCACCAGCACTTTGTGCTCCACCACCGCGTGAATTCGCGCGAGCTCGTGATCGAGCTTGCGCGACGAGATCGTGAGATGAGACAGGTCGAGAAACGCGTGCATGACTACTCCGTCTTCGTTTCGAAATTGTCGAAGCCGAGACCGACTGGCTTCTTCGTGTGGAACAGCGGCAGATGCTGCGTGGTGCCGCGATCGAGGAACAACGCGCCGACGGGGGAGGTCGGAGAGATCGTCGTGTAGTTCGGATCCGACACCGCCTTGAGATCGAGCCACCAGCGTCCCGCGGGTGGTGCGCCGCTCTGCGCGGTGCCTCCGTTCCAGATCTCGACCAGCGAGAGCGCACCTTGTTGCTGACCGACGATCTGCGCGTGGAATCCGTTGAACGTGCGGTTCCCGAGCTCGCCGTCCCAGTACATCGTCATCATCAGCTCGTAGTCATAGACACCGGCCGACGCGAACGATGGGGATCCCACGGTGGCCGCGTACGCGTCGGCGAGCCACATCGAGCCGATCATCTGTCCACCCGGGAAGCGCGGACCGATGCCGTTCAATCCACCCTCGGAGCGATAGTCGTCGCACTGGATGTCCGTGACCGGGACCTGTCCCTGTCGCGCGGCATTCGGCGTCTTCGAGAGATCGGTCGGAATCAATCGCGACTGGGGGAATCCCGTCGCGACGGGATCCTCCGACCACCAGCCAACACGGGTGACGTCTACGAGTTGACCGACATACGCACCGAACAAGTGAAAGGTTGTTCTCATCCATCCCTCTTTCGTGTTGGTAGGTTCCCGCCTTCCTCATCGCCCCGCCGCAGCTCGTAGTCGTTGATCAGCTTGTGTAGGTGCGTGCGTGCAAGATCGAGCTCGCGCGCGGCTTCGGTGACATTCCAATCGTGTCGCTCGAGTGCGTCGAGCAAGTGTCGGCGCTGGAACGTGCGCGTCGCTTCGTGCAGCGAGAGCGGCGAATCGTCGCCACGGACGAGCTTGGGGAAGACGTGATGCGCTTGTAGCGTCGTCGCGCGTTCGCCGTGTGCGCGGATCACCGCAGCTTCGACGGCGTGCGCGAGCTGGCGCGTGTGACCGGGCCAGCTCGCTTCGCGACACGCGACGAGCGCGCGACGCGAGACCGGCAAGCGCGTCAGCTTGTGGCGCTCGCTCGCCTCCGCGTTGAAGTGCTCGACGAGCTCGGGGATGTCTTCGCGGCGATCCTCGAGGCCCGGGACCTCGAGCGGAACGACGTGCAAGCGATAGAACAGGTCACCGCGGAACTTCTTCTGCGCGACGCGCTCCTCGAGATCCGCGTTCGTCGCGGACAGGATGCGAACGTCCGCGCGGATCGAGGTCGTGCTGCCGAGCGGGTGGTACTCGCGCGTCTCGAGGAGCTGGAGCAGCTTTGCCTGCGCGGCCGCGCTGAGCTCGCCGATCTCGTCGAGGAACAGCGTACCGCCTTCCGCAGCTGCGACCTTGCCGGTGACCTTGCGTGTCGCTGTCGAATGCGCGCCTCGTTCTGCGCCGAACAGCTCGTTCTCGATCAGCGTCTCTGGAATCGCCGCGCAGTTGAGCTCGACGAACGGTCCCGACGAGCGCGGGCTGTTGTTCGCGATCGTGCGCGCGAGGATCGATTTGCCGGTCCCCGAGGGACCGGTGATCAAAACATCCACGTCCAGATGCGCCACGTGCGAGGCGGAGTGCAGCAACCGAGCCAAGGCACGCGATCGACCGATGATTTCCGGACAGCGCAACTTCGTGCGCGCTTCTCGCGTGTGATCGGGGTCGGGCTCGTCGCGACGCACGAGTCGATCGGCGAGTGGTGCGAGCTGTCGTGCGAACAGCTCGGCGCGCTCGCGATCGATCGCATCGAACATCCCGGGGCGCGTTCGTCCCTGCAGATAAATGACGCCGATCGGCGGCTGCGTGCCAACCGGCACGCACATCACCGCCTGGATCGCGTGTTGTCGAACGCTGCCTAGATCCTGGAATCGCACGTCACCCATCGCGGATGGGGTCTCGATGGTCCGACCCTCCGCGAGCGCCTTCGCGATGATCCCGCGCGAGATCGATGTCCGGATCTCGACGAGTGCGTCGGCGGAGATCTGGTGACCTTTCCAGAACCGCGGTTGGTTTTCATCGTCGTCGTACAGCTCGAGGTAGCCCTTGCGAGCATTCGTGACCTCGACGATCAGCGCGAGCGCCTGTTCGAGGAGGGGTTCCAGCTCGTCCTGACCGCCCAGATCGAGCAATCGCCGATAGAAGTCACGTTGCGAGAGGAGGTGATCCTCTCCACCGTCGAGTGAAGACGACATTCGAGCGCAGTATCGGGCCTTCGCGTGGGGAAATCGACGCTTGCGCGCGGCGAGGCCGTCACGACGGCGGATTTCTCGTGTCCTAGATTTCGGACAGTGGCATACGGGAGTGTCAGAAAAATCAGACAGCGCCTGTAACGAGGACGGAGTCCCTTACAAACGCAACACCATCACGCACGAGGCTTCGCGAGCACGCCTTCGACCATCTGGCGTGCGATCGGATGATACGAGGCGCGGTTCTTCGCGAACAGCTGATCCGCGAGATCGCGCGTGCGCGGATCGCTCGCGAGGTTCGTGTACATCGGCCGCAGATACTTCATCCGACCGACCTCCGCGACGACCTGTTCGACCCGCGGCAACACCGCGTGATAGCCGGACTGCAACGCGAGCGTGAGCCACGCGACGAGGACGTCGTAGTTCTTGCTCGACATGAGCTGCGCATCGAGCGCGCGACACGTGGCTTCGGGCGCGGGCCGCGGGACGCTCTCGAGATAGAGGTTCCACTCGGTCGCGGTCCACGCAGCTGACACGTTCGCGGCCGGCAACGCACCGTGCAGACCTTCGATCGCATCGAGCTTCGCCGACTTCGGTGGCACCGCGCCCTCGGGGATGCCGACGCCATCGATCCACGCACGCGCGTTCGCCTTCGCGAGCGCACCGGGCAACGCGGCCTCGAGGTGCGCTTCGAATTGCTCCGTGGTGATCGCGCCGAAGCGGAACGCGGCGAGATACGTCTTGAGCCACGCTTCGAAGGCGGACCTCCCGACGACGCTCTCGATCGCTGCGAGGAAGAAGTAGCCCTTCTCGTACGGGATCAGCGAATAGCAGTCGTCGGGATCGACGCCGGTGAGATCCGGTCGCAGCTTCGTCATCTCGGGACGATCCGCGAAGCGCGTGATCGATTCTTCGAGCTCGCGCCGGCCGAGCGCCGCCGACAGCGCCGCGGCATCCGCGCCTTCGGTCGCCTCCGTGATGCGGCGCTCGGCGTACATCGTGAAGCCTTCGTTGAGCCAGAAGTGCTCGGCGTTCGCGTTCGTCACGAGGTTGCCGGTCCACGAGTGCGCGAGCTCGTGCGCCATCACGGACACGAGCGAGCGATCACCGGCGATCGTCGTCGGCGAGAAGAACGTGAGTCGCGGATTCTCCATGCCGCCATACGGGAACGACGGCGGCATGATCAAGATGTCGAAGCGCTCCCAATCGTACGGGCCGAACAACGACTCGGCCGCGGTGATGTGATCCTCGACCATCGCGAACTCCCACGCGGCCGCCTCGACCACCGACGGCTCGGCCCACACGCGCGATCGCGGTGACAGGTCGCGCGACGCGAGATCACCGACGGCGAACGCGAACAGGTACGGCGGGATCCGCTGCGGCATCTCCCAGCGGTGCACCGCGACGTCGCCATCTTCGGTGCGCCCTCGATCCGCGGCGGCCATCACGACCTTCAGCGCGCGCGGCACCGTGAGCGTCGCGGTGTACGTGACGCGGTAGCCGGGAGAATCCTGGAGCGGCACGAGCGATCGCGCGTGGATCGCTTGGCACTGCGTGAACACGTACGGGTGCACGCCGCCCGCGGTTTGCGCCGGTGCGAGCCACTGCATCGCGGAGGCATCCGGTGCCGTGCGATAGCGGATCGTGATCGCCGGCGTTTCGTGCGCGAGCTCGATCGCGAGGCGCGAGCCGAGGTGCGGCTCGGGCGGGTGCACGGTGAACGCGAGCGCGTGGCCATGCGCGTCGGTGACCTCGTCGATCGCGAGGTCGCGCGTGTCGAGGTCGAGGTGCCCCGAGGCGGGAATGGCAAACGTCAGCGTGACGGTCGCGTGGATCGTCCGCGTCGCGAAGTCGACCCGAGCGTCGAGGGCGAACGTGTCGGTGCGGGCCTGGGTGTCATCGGCAAACGAGTGAGGGTCGCGGCGCATGGGCGCGAAGCATACCGGGACACCCTCGGGCATACACGGCGCTACGAGGCCGCCTTGTTTGTTCCGGGCACCGACCCGTACCCCGCGTTACGCTGGACGTGATCGATCCTGGTGAACGCTTCGTGAATCTCGGGCTCTACACGACCGGTCTTACTGCGTTGCTGCTCGCGACGGGATGCGACCTCGTGTTCAGCCTCGATCGTCCACCCGATGCACCGCTCGACGACGGCCCGATTCCCTACGATCGTTGCGGGCCGTTTCTCTACGACGAACCGCTTCGCTACACGCTGATCTCGAACCCGACGACGGAGCTGGCGCCGTGGTCGTGGAGCGAAGCGCGCACTGCGTGTCGCCAGCGCGGGATGGATCTCGCGGTGTTCAACGACGCGCACGAGCTCGGCAGCATCGTCGACGACAGCATGTGGCCCTTCTGGATGGGAGCCTCGCGCACGGGCTCGACGTGGAGCGCCGTCGACGAGTGTCCCGCGTTGATGCCCACCGGTGGCGTCGCCGATTCGTGCGGCATCGTTCCGGGGCCGAACACGATCAGCGACACGCCGTGCAGCGGCCACGTGCCGAACGCGAAGCCGCAGGATCCGCCGGTCGTCGTCGCTGCGATGTGCGAGACACCGCGGCCCGAGAACGACTCGTGTCTCGGCAACGATCCGGCGAAGACAACCTATGTGATGTCACCGAGCGCGATGACGTTCGCGGCGGCTCGCTCGTTTTGCGCGGATCGCGGCGGACATCCCGTCGTCTTCGAGACGCACGCGGAGTGGCTCGCGGTCGGCAAGCGCATCGACGACGATCTGCACGAGCGGTTCTGGCTCGGCAGCACGTTCGACGGCACCACGTGGAAGAGCGAGAACGCGTGTCCGGCGCAGTACACGTGGGCCACGGGCCAGCCATCGGAGGCGCCGCGCGCCGACGACTGCATGGGCAGCGTGATGCTCGACGTCTCGGATGACGACGGCGCACACAGCGTGCTCACCGGTGTCGACCGAATGGAGTGCGCCGCGGCCGAGATGCACGCGCTCTGCGAGATCTGATCGCGTAGACTCGGTGCATGCGAGCGCTGGGATTGTGGGTGTCGATCATCGCGGTCACCGGCGTGGCACGCGCCGAAGACAAGCCGATCAACTTGTCGACCTCACTGCCGACGACGATCGCGGTGTCGTCGACGGTCGACAACGCGGCGATCAAGCCGGAGCACATCGCCGACGGAAAACTCGACACCGCGTGGAACTCGCGCACGGGCGATCTCGCGCCGCACGTGATGATCCGCGTCCCCGCGACGGCGAAGGTGACCTCGATCAAGCTGACCGCGGGCTTCACGAAGGTCGACAAGAAGCTCGGTGATCTGTTCACGATGAACCCGCGCATCAAGAAGGTGCGTGTGACCAGCAGAACGATCGCGAAGGACTTCGATCTCGACATCGCGAATCGCGGACTGCAGGAGCTGAAGATCGATCTGCCGGGTGGTGATATCGACATCGCCGTCGTCGCGTCGGAGCCCGGCACGAAGAAGACGTGGCGCGAGATCAGCATCAGCGAGCTCGAGGTGTGGGGCACCACCACGACCGCGGTCAAAGCGCAGAAGCCCGCGATCCGCATGCGCTCGCTCGATGCGATGCCCTCGCTGAGCAAGGCCGAATGCGCGAAGCTCGTCGGAAAGCTCGACGGCAAGGTCACGTCGACGGATCAGATCGGCGTGAGCTCGGACTTCACCGTGTGCCGCATCGACGCGAACCGCGGTGGTCTCGATTCGCGCGTCACGCTCGTGGCCGCGTCGCGCAAGGCGCAGACGGCGTTGGGCGCGAGCGTCGAGATCGATCTCGAGAACGGCTCGATCGCCCCGAGCGAGTACTCCGAAGAGCGCGAGGTCTCGGAGGACGTCGCGCTCGAGCTCGTGCCGCTGCGAACGACAGAGCAAGCGCTGTCCGTGATCGAGACGCGCGAAGCGCACTCGAACTTTTTCTCGCGCACCGAGACGAAGACCACGCTCTATCGCATCACGGCGAACGGCCTAGAGCCGCTGATCAGCTGGACGAGCGTTCTCGCCGACGAGATGGAGAGCAACGACTTCACGAAGTGCACCGGGCCGACGTTCACGCCTACTGTCGAGATGCCGAAGAAGCTGAAGGTGAAGTGCATCGAAGGAAAGTCCGACTGGCACAACGACGACGTCTCCAAGCGCGGCATCCACGAGACGCCGTCGACGAAGACGTACGTGTGGAACGGCACGAAGTACGACGAGCGCTAGGTCTTCGCGTCGGGCGGATCGAGATCCGCGCTCGCGACGTCGGGCGGTGCGGGCGGCACGTTGAAGAGCTTCTCGACGATCTCGTGGACGCCGTAGATCAGCGGCGTGATCGCGATCGCCGCCGCGACCTTCACCGCGTACGACGTGATCACGGTGGTCGTGTACTCGTCGAACGTCATCTTGCCGCCCCACACGATCGCGTTGATCACGATCGTGTCGATCAGCTGCGAGACCATGGTCGAGCCGGTCGCGCGCAGCCACAGCATCCGATTGCCGGTGAGCCGCTTGAACAAGAAGAACACCCAGATGTCGACGAGGTTCGCGATCAAGAACGCGAACATCGAGGCGAGCTGGATCCGCATCGATCCCGTGAAGACGCGATCGAAGTCGCGCGGCTGCACGCCGCCCCAATCGTCTGCCAGTACGCGTGGCCAGAACGGCAAGGCGTTCGCGGTGAGCAAGATGATCAGCGTCATGCCGACCATGAAGAACGCGAGGATCGTGATCCGGCGGACGACGACCTTGCCGTAGAACTCGTTGAGGATGTCCGTGAGGATGAACGTGACCGGGAACGCGATCAGGCCGACCGAGAACACCCATTCTCTCCCGAACAGGTGAAACGACGTCAGCTTTCCGCCGATCAGATCACCGACGACCAGGCAGACCATGAACATCGCGACGAGCGTGATGAACAGGCCGAGCTTCGCGTCGAGCTTCACCGAGAAACAGTCTCACGTGCGGCGTGATCGGTGCCACTCGGCGGTCGGTCGCAGATGTTGTGTCGAACGCGTGGCCCGTGCCAGGATCGTCGCGATGCGGACCGTCGTCCTCGGCGCGCTCGCGCTCACATCCGGTTGTAACTGGGTGTTCGGGCTCGACCCGGTCACGCTCACCGATGCCCAGGTCGACGACGTCCCGCTGGACGCGCGTCTACCTACAGTGAAGCTCTCCGCGATCACGCCGATGCTCGCCTCGGACGGCTCGACGACATCACAGGCAGCGTTCGCGCCGATCACGCCGGCGCCGATGGTCCAGTACGGTCGCCGTGGCGAAGCGCTCGTCGACACCACATACACGAGCGTCGACGTTCCCGTCGGCTACGACTTCGCCGAGGCCAGCGAGACGTGGCGTTTCGTGTACACGCTCGCCGGTGGCGTTCCACACGAGATCCACTGGAAGCCGAGCGCGACGACCAACCCGGGGCACGCCGTCGTGTTGCAGCTCGCGCCCAATGATCGCGCGCCCGCGCCGACCAGCGGCACCTTCCGTCTGAAAGCGAACGGCGCTCCGGCGACCTGGTTCCTGCCGCGCGTCTACACGACGAACACGTGGACGGTCGATCTCTCTCCGCCGCCCGACATCATGATGGCGACGCAGATCAACTCGGACTTCGCCGGGATGTTCACGCGCCCGATCGCGGGCAGCAAACGCACGCCGGATCCCGTGAAGGACTTCGAGATCCTTCTCGAATACGACGACGCGCTCGCCACGAACACGTGCACCGCGGTCAAAGGCTCGGCGTCGTTTCGGATCGATCTCGCGACCGGCTCGTCGATCGATCCCGTCCCGTCCTTCCTTCCCGATACCAAGCCCGGCAACTACGTGGTCACGGGCAACGCGGCGGCGGTGATCCCCAACCTCGCTGGTGCGAACGGCCTGACGCTCACGGACATCTCGAAGCACCAGGTGATCGTGTACGGCCCGGGCGGCAACATCCCGCTCCACCACCAGCGCGAGCAGGGCATTCCGCTGCCAATACCGATCGGCATCCTCCTCGCGAAGTGCACGAACGCGGTCCTCGTGGGTGATCGCCTTCCCGACTTCGGCTACCCGTCGAGCGTCGATCTGCCGACGATCGCGACGCTGATGTACTCGACCCGACCGATCCTCCTCGCGAACAACCTCGCGTCCGTGCAGAACGGCCTCGAGGTGTCGACGGTCGGCACGGACGGACCGTTCACGCTGCCACTCGCCAACGCGACGTTCGTCGGCGAACCGAAGGTCGATGGCGTGTCGATCAACCTCAAGGACGTGACCGACGTGGTCGCCATTCCCGCTGGGGGCGCGACCGCATCGCTCGACTTCCAGCTCGTCGGCACGACACCGCTCGTCGATTTCTACGAAGCCACGCTCTACCGCGTCGACGGTGCCAACCTGATCCCCGTCCGAGAGTTCTCGTTCGCCGAGAAGCCGCTGCTGTTCGATCGCGATCAGAACCTGCCGGCGACCACGCAGTTCGTGTTCGCGATCCGCGCGATCCGCGGTGCGTCGGCCAACGTCGCGAACGGAGACTTCAGCGTGTGGGGAAACACGCAGACGCTCGGCCTGACACACACGCAGATCTTCACGCTCGCGCAGTAACGCGGACTAGTCTGGTGGTTGCCAGCCCTTCGGCACCACGGTCACCGACATCGTCGTGCCATTCGGCAACGTCATGGTTTGCGTCTCGAGGCCCTGTTCGCGTGCCATGCGGCACAGCGCACAATCATCATCCGCGAGATGAGGCTCTGCGTTTCGGTACCTGTGCTTCTCTCCAAATGGCGCGGGATTCTGCGACCGCATCACACGTCGCGACAGCTTCCCGCTCATGGCGCGTGTCCGTTCTGCGGGGCGTGGCCCGTAGCCGCGTTCGTCATCGAGGCGGCGGCGGCGATGCGTGCTTGCTTCATCAGGGCGTCGCGAAGCTGCGCTTGCAGGACGGGATGCTCTTCGAGGTGGCTCATGGCCTTGTCGCGTCCCTGGCCGAGCTTCTCTTTGCCGTACGAGAACCAGGTGCCCGACTTCTCGACGAGCCCGAGCTTCTCGGCGGTGTCGACGAGCTCGCCGAGCTTGTTCACGCCCGTGCCGTAGAGGATCTCGAAGTCCGCCTCGCGGAACGGCGGCGCGAGCTTGTTCTTGACGACCTTGACCTTGCACTCGCTGCCGATGACTTCATCGCCGCGCTTGATCGCCTTCTTGCGACGGATATCGAGGCGCACCGAGCAGTAGAACTTCAGCGCGTTGCCGCCCGTGGTGGTCTCGGGATTTCCGTAGACCACGCCGATCTTCTGGCGCAGCTGGTTGATGAACACGACGACGGTCTTCGTCCGCGAGATCTGCGCCGTCAGCTTGCGCAGCGCTTGCGACATCAATCGCGCTTGCAGGCCCATGTGCGAATCGCCCATGTCGCCCTCGATCTCGGCGCGCGGCGTCAGTGCCGCGACGGAGTCGACGACGATCAAGTCGATCGCACCCGTGCGCACGAGCGTGTCCGCGATCTCGAGCGCCTGTTCGCCGCAGTCCGGCTGGCTGACGAGCAAGTCCTCGAGCTGCACGCCGAGGCGCTTCGCGTACTCCGTGTCGAGCGCGTGCTCGGCATCGATGAACGCGCACACGCCGCCGGCGCGCTGCGCCTCGGCGATCGCGTGCAGCGTCAACGTGGTCTTGCCCGACGATTCGGGACCGTAGATCTCGATGATGCGTCCCCGCGGCAAGCCGCCGCACCCGAGGGCGACGTCGAGCGCGACCGACCCGGTGGGGATGACATCGACGGTCTGCACGGTCGTGCCGTCGAGTCGCATGATCGATCCCGAACCGAACTGTTTATGGATCGCGCGAATCGCTTCTTGAATGCTCTTGTCTTTGTTGCTTTGCGAGCTCACTGGAACCTCCGCGCGCAGCCATTTCCATGGCGCGTGCCGCTCCAAGCTCGCGATTCGACGTATGCGCTTGTCCGGAGTGTCCGGACACCGGACGTTGTCCGGCCGAGTTTCGGACAACCTCGATCAGGGCGCAGGAACTGCGTTCGGCTTGCGCCACATCGCAGACAGCGCGCAGCTCTCGAGCCCGACCCGCTTCGCTTCGGCATCGAGCGCGTCGGCCTTCGCGACACCGACCATCGGCTGGATCGACACGAGAAATTTGCGCGACTCCTGCGTGGTCAAGTTCGCAGCGAGCCAGTTCGCGGTGGTCAAGGTCTGCGCGTCATCCTCCGGCGCACCCGAAAGTCGGACCACGTCGCACAGCTTCCCGATGTCCGCGGCGTAGTCCTTGGTGACGTCGGCTGCGGCGGAAGGTCGCGGTGTCGGCGCTGTCTTCGATTCATCGGCCTCGCCGCGCTGGCACCCCCAAAGAGCTGGGGAGACGGCAGCGATCGCGGCGATCGAGAGGTGCAGCACCGACGTCGATTTCATGCGCGACACTCTGCACCGGCGCCCCGGTTATGGCTAGATCGGACGATATGGCATACGTGGTTGCTGACCCGTGCGTGAAGTGCAAGTACACCGACTGCGTCGCGGTGTGCCCGGTCGACTGTTTCTACGAAGGCAAGAACTCGCTCGCGATCAACCCCGACGAGTGCATCGACTGCGGCGCCTGCGAGCCGGAGTGCCCGACCACGGCGATCTTCGAGGAGAGCGAGCTCCCCTCGAAGTGGGCCGTGTACAAGGACATCAACGCACTCGTCTCGGGCGCGAAGAAGCCCAGCGATATCGACGCGGGCTCGTGGCCGGAGCACCTGAAGGCGCAGGCCCCGACGGCGGAGACCTGGCCGAACATCACCGAGCAGAAGAAGTCTCTCCCCGGCGCTGACGATGCGGCGAAGGAAGAGAACAAGATCGCCGCTCTCACCCTCGAAGGGCCGTAGTCATTTGTCGCGCGCGGGCTCGTGAACCACGAGCACCGAGCAGGGCGCATGTCGGATGGTGCTCTCGGCAACCGAGCCGAGTAGCAGTCGCCGCACGCCGCGATGGCCGTGCGCGCCGACGACAATGAGGTCGTGAGCGTCGCGTTCGGCGGTCTGGGTCACGACGGTCGTCGGTTGGCCCTGGACGAGCTCGACCTTGACCTCGCGCCCGGCGGCCTTGGCCTCCTGCTCGAACTTCCTCGCTTGCGCCTGCACGCCGGACAGCACGGCATCGCGCACGGTGTTCCACGGAAACCGCGCTTGTCCGAGCAGCGTGGCGCCCCACGAGCCCGCCGGCAATTGCCACGCGTGGACGACCTCGACGTGCGCGTCGGGTGCCGCGACATCCGCTCCGTGGAGCAGCGCCTTGAGCGATGCCGACGAGAAGTCCACCGCGACGAGCGGGCGCTGGAACAGCGACTTCGCCGACGCACCGCGCACCACGAGCACGTCACACGTCGCGTGCCGGATCGTGTCCGTCGCGACGCTGCCGATCAGAAACCGCGAGATCCCCGTGCGACCGTGGGTACCGACGACGACGAGATCGGCCGACTCGTCGACCGCTGCCTTCGACAAGATCTCTCCCGGCGGTCCGATGCGGCTGATGATGTCCGTTTTGATGCCGCGCGCGCTGATCGCCGTCATGCGCGTCGCGAGCTCGCGCGCTTCCGCCACGCGGATCGCCGCGCTGACCTCTCCGAGCTGCGCGAGGACCTGGTTGTCGACGTCGGCGATCGGCGCGTCGTCGCCCTGCGCGTGCACCACGATGATGCGCGCACCGTGTTGTTCGGCGATCGGGATCGCGCGATCGAGTGCTAGATCGCTGCCCTCGGAGAGGTCGCAGCCGACGAGGATGGTCTGGATCGCCACGGTTCTTTCTACTCTTCCTCGGGCAGCGGCTCGCCGGCCACGAAGAGATATTCGCCCGCGGTGTCGTCCACCGTCGCGAGCGAGAGCTTCGCCTTCGTCCACACCACCGGATCGCTTTCCGTCGGCTCGCCGAAGTCGGCGACGAGCTTCTCCGCCACCGCGCCGATCGTGTTCTCGCTCGCCTGGAACGTCGCCGTCAGCGTCACGATCTTGCCCTTCACGATGCGCGCGTAGAGCTCGGTAGTGCTCGCGCCCTCACCGACACCCGGCGTGGCCCAGCGGATCTGCATGTCGTCGGAGAATGCGTAGCCGCCGAGCTTGTCGATCAGCTTCTTGGCCGGCTTGCCGACCGCCCACACCGGCACCGTCGAGGTCTCGGTCTTGGTGATGAAGTCGGTCGGCGCGACGTAGCCCTCGAGGAGGAGCTCGCAGCGTTCGCTACCCTCCGGATCGAAGAACGTCACGCGCTGGACGGGCTTCGTCAGCGGGGTCGTGAAGTGGCGCCGGCTCGTGCCGCTCTTGTACGTGCGCGATGACTCGCCCCACGCCTCGGTGATGCGCTGGCCGATCTGCAAGCAGACATCGGAGTCGCCGTAGTGAGGGAACGAGATCGTCAGCGTCTTCAGCGTACCGTCGGTGTTGGTCACCGGCTCGACCGCCGCGTGCGCGAGAGTCAGGAGCTGCTCCTCGAGCCTTCCGCCCGACCCGAGCGGGCGACCGAGCTCGTACCCTGGAAGCCGGAGCTGCGCCTTCGCATCCATCGGGATCAGCGCGTCGACGAGTCCCTTCAGCTCGAGCGTGCGCCGCGCTTCCACCTGCGCTTGCTTCTCCTCGTACTCGCGCTGTGCTCGTTCGTAGCTGTCGCGGCTGGCATCGGAGTAGTCGTCGGTGCTGGGCGGCACCTCGAACGAGCTCTTGCCGGTGACCGTGTCTTTGATCGCGAGACCGAACGGCACGGCGGTCAACAGCGCCATCACGATCGTCGAGGTTGGGAGCGCCATCGACGAGACGCTACTACGAGTCCGACCCCGCGCAACGACGTTTCAGTCCCAACGCGGAGCGGGCCCGCCGGGCGCGCAACAGCACGAATCACAGGCCAATCCGGTGCCGTGGTAGCAGCTCGAGCCATCCCATACACAACCGGCGCAATCGGGGCAGGCTCCGCCCGTTCCGCCCGTTCCGCCGCTCGCCGCGCCCCAATCGACCTGGCCTTGTTGCTGGCCCTGGAAATACTGCGCGATCTGCTCGCACGTCGCGCCCTGCACTTGCGCGAGCTGATCCGTGGTCGCGCCACGCCGCGCGCACTCCGCGTTGCAGCTCTCGCGCGAGCTCTGGTCGTCCTGGCCGAAGCACTGGAGCATGTGCGCGCACGCTCCATCGCAGGTCGCGCCACCACCCGGATACGCCGGCGCACCAGCGTACGGGGCGGGTGCATACCCCTGCTGCTGCGGCTGCTGCGGCGGCACGCAGGTCATGGTCACGATCGATGCGGAGACGGCAAGGACGAGGAGACGCACGCGACTACGCTACCCGCGCGCGCTCGGGGGAGTTGTTGCGAAGCTGTGGTTTCGGCCTAGAGCTTGGCTTCGTACGACAGCCAGAACTGGAGCTCGGGGTTCGGGCGGCGCAGCCCGGTGCTGTCGCGGTCGTCCATCCAGAACTTGCTGTCGACGCGGACGCGGATCTCGTCCTTCTCCCGCACCTTCTGCGCGACCTCCGCGAGCGCCGCGATCGAGCGCTCGAGGTACGTGTTGTCCGCGATCGCCTCGTCCAGGAAGCGCACGCGTGCACGGATCCGCAGATCGTTCGTCGGGTGATACAGGCCGATCACCCACGCGGCGAGATCCTGGCGGAACGAGAACATGTCCGCCGAATCGTCGTCGAGCAATTGATGATCGAGCTGCAGCGTCAGCGACGCCTTCTTGTTCGGCTGATAGCGCACGCGCGCGGTCGTGGTCAGCTGGCGACCACCGCACGGCACGGGCTCGCCGGTCTCCGATGTCTCCGTCGAGACCTCGAAGCACTGATCGTGACCACCGCGGGTCAGATCCTTGTCCTGATAGCGCAGCCACAGACCGAGCCGCATCTCTTGCGAGGTCCGCACGTCGGCGCGCACGTACGTGTCGAGCTTGGGCTGCGTGTCGCGCACCATGTCGCCCGCGGAGTTCTGCTGCTCCTTCAGCGTCGACGGCGGCACCCACACGTCGACGAGCGCGCGGATCGTCACGAGCTTCTGGTTGTTGAGGTAGCGCACGCGAACACCGAGCTCGTCGCGCGCGCGCTGTCCATCGAACTCGTCGGACTGCGAGATCGGTCGCGCGTACGGATTCGCGAAGTCGGTGCTGTAGTAGCGCAGCACTGTCTCGAGCTCTTCCTTGGGGCGCGTCGCGGTCACGCGCAGCACCGCGGCAGGACCACCGCCACCCTCGGCGGGCGGCGAATTCGGCATCTTGTCGTAGCTGATCGCGGCCTCGCCGAACACGTCGAGCCACTCGCGGCCGATCGAGAAGTTCGCGCCCGCCGCGCCGAACGTGCGGCCCGTCGGATAGCGCGACCACTCCTGGAAATCGAGATCGATGCCGCCGACGAGGTTCGCTTCGTTCGCCCCGTACACCGTCGCACCGACGGAGTTGCGGCGATCCGCGAAGTACGCGACGTTCGCGCCCGCGAGCCGCTCGGAGAACACGTTCGGTAGCGTGGTGAACGAGAACTGCGTCGTCGGCGTTAGCAGATCGCCCTCGGGCCGCACGAACACCGTCGGTGCGCCGCAGCCATCCGCATCGTCATCGTGCGGGTCATCGCACTTGCTGCGATCGACGAGCTCGTACTGGTAGATGTTGCGGCGCGACATCGACGCCCAGGCGAAGCCCTGCAGCCAACCCGCGTCGCCGAGCTGGATCTTCTTCGCGCCCACGCCCACGCCGAGCAGGCCATTGCGCCACGAGAAGTCCGGCGTGACGTACCGCGACGCGTTCGCACCGGTGCACGGCGAGTCGGTGAGCTCGCCCGCGGACTCGCGGCAATCGCGCTCGAGATCCGCCGCGTAGAACAGATCGTCGTCGATGTAGAGGCCGTTCGGGTTGTAGTTCGACGAGTTGTCGAACACGAGGCGCTGCGCGAAGCCCGCGCGATACGTGCCGCCGATCGCGACGAATTCGTCCGTCTCGTACTTGAGGAACGCCTTCGGCACGTGAACTTGCAGCCCGGCCTTCTCGGCGACGAGCGCGTCGCGGTTCGGATCGTAGATCGGGTCACCGATGCGCAGCCGCGTCTCGGTGAGCGCGATGCCCGCCTCGAGGTGCTTCATCGCGTTGATGCGCGAGCGCAACATGAACGGCGGCGCGATCCGATCCGTGTGCGTGAACCGCGTCATCGCCCGGATCCAGCCGCGCAGCGCGAGCTTGTCGTCGCCGGGCGCATCGAACACGATGAACGCCGCGATCGCGAGCAGCTTCTCCTGCGAGATCGCACCCGCCGCGACGAGATCCGCCGGATCTCGAATCACACCTTTGTTCAGCGTGCGCAGCGCGATGATCTTGTCGACGTCGTCGTACGTCAGGTTCGGCAGCGCGTACAGCGCACCGCGATCCGCCTCGTTGAGGTTCACGCCGCGGCCGAGCAGATCGAGCAGCTCGTCGTACGTGTCCTGCGTGATGTCGTTGGACGCGAGCAGATCCTCGAGGTCCGCTTGATCGGAGACATCGATGAACGTCTCGTACGGAATCGCGGCGGCGGGGCGCGGCACGAGCAGCACGGCACCGAGACAGGACGCGAGGATCGCGAGACGCACCGGCGTCGAAGCTAACACCGTCACTCGCGCAGCGCCGCGCATCAGTTACACGGAATGGGGTCGCACACGCCCCACAGTCCACGATTGGCCGCCTTCGCCGCGGACTCGATCGCCTTGTACTCGTCGAGGCGGTCGTCGCCGTTTGGAGAAATGTGAAGCAGGCAGGCGTAGCCGCGCTCGAGCATCAACTTGTTGACCTCCTGCCCGCCGATCGACACGTACGCGAGCGTGCGATCGAAGCGGTCCTGGCACTCGACGTCGTAGCGCAGCTGCACGGTCTTGCCCTCGACGAGATCGCGGTTGAACTGCACCGCTTGCTGGCCGAAGCAGTCGTCGTGACCCTGCGTGGTCTCCGGCGTGTTGATCATCAAGTAGCGGATCGTCACGCCGGTCTCGAGCTCGATCGTATCGCCGTCGACGATGCGCTGGACCACGGCCTCCGACGGCCCGCAGTCCGACCCCGGCTCGCTACACGCGGCGAGCATCACCGCCAGCGCGATGGCCTTCATGGCAGACAGACGTTGACCGCCTTCGGCGTGCCGAAGTTCGTCAGGACGCTGCCGTAGTCCTGCATCGGCTTCGCGTTGCAGAAGTTTGCCGGCGTGTCGTTCGCCACCGCCGTCGTCATGCCCGGCATCAGCTGCTTCGATGCACCGTCGAGGATGCCCGTGGTCCAGGTGATCGCGTCGATCACCGTGGTGCCGTCCAGGATCGACAGGCTGCCGTTGCTCTGCGCGAGCGCGATCGACGTCGGGAACGTCGCATCCACCGTCGGCAGCATGCCGTTGTCATCGGGCACCGTGGTGTGCGCGAACAGCGCCCACGCCTGTGGTGCGACGCGCTTGCACTCGTTGATCGCGACCACGTAGGGCGTCGCGCCGTTACCCTTCACGCCGAGACCGTTGAGATCGAACGGCGTGGTGCCGACGTTCTGGATCTCGAACCACTCCTGCGTCCCGTCGGTGCCCGTGCTGAACGGGTTCGCCATGAACTCCGTGATCACGAGCGAGCCCACCGCTGGCTTCTCGATGTTGCGCGGCGTGCCGTTATCGAGGCACTGCCCGGGTCCCGCCTGCGCCGCGCACTGCATGTTCGCCGCGCCGGGCGTGCCGTTGTTGTCGGCGCTGTAGGGCGTGGTCGCCGCGCAGAAGTTGCTGACGTCGTCGTTCGCCGTCACGTCGAGGCGATCGGGATCGAGCTGCACCGAGCTGCCGTCCACCGACGTAGTCCACGTGATCGCGTCGAGCACCTCGGTGCCGAGCAAGAGCCGCACGTCGCCCGGTGCCGCCACCGTTCCGTCGACGAGCGAGAACGTGAACGTGCCCTTGATCGCCGCGGTCGGCAGCCCGCCGTTGATCGCCATCTCGGTCTTCTTCACGAAGATGCCGTAGCTGCCCGCGTTCATGTGCACGCAGTCCGGGCTCTCGATCACCTTCGGGTTCGTCGTGTCGCCCGCGCGATCGAGCGCCACGCCGTTGAGGTCCACGGCGTTGACCGCGAACACCTCGAACCACTCGCCGTCCGTGTCGCTGACCACGCTCGGGTTCGGCAGCGCCTCGGTCAGCACGAGATCTCCGATCATCGGTGGCACCGTGTTGCGCATCGTGCCCGCGTCGCTGCACTGGCCGATCACCACGGGCGTACAGTCGTTGTCCGAGCCGGGCGTTCCGAAGTTCGAGTCCTCGAACTCCGTGTCGCTCGCTTCGCACCAGTTCGTCGCGACATCGTTGAGCTGGTAGTCCGGCGGTTGCGCGGCGGTGAGCTGGCGCGAGTGGCCTTCCTTCACGCTCTCGTAGATCGCGCTATCGATCTCCGATCCACCGCACGCGATCTTCACCTGGCCACCGTCGGTGTTGAAGAAGTCACCGAGGTCGGCGCCGAAGCCATAGTCGATATACGCGGGGAGCAGGTCATCCGCCGAGTTGCCGAGCGTGAAGAACTGCCCGGGCGCGATCGTGATCGCCTTCATCGTGTGCGACTTCGCGCGCG
The DNA here is from genome assembly GCA_044230415.1 of Kofleriaceae bacterium. Taxonomy (GTDB): domain Bacteria; phylum Myxococcota_A; class Polyangia; order Haliangiales; family Haliangiaceae; genus JABFXX01. The sequence continues at coordinate 42,694 of JBGARE010000026.1, read as the reverse complement.
AGCCATCGGGGCGCGAGTGCGTCAGCGTCATCCCCTTCAGCTCCACCGGTCGCTCGGTGTTGTTGTAGATCTCGAACCACTCCTTGCCGTCGTCGGTGCCGCTGCCTCCCGGCGGCGCCTTCGCATCGGCGAACACCTCGGTGATCACGAGATCGCCGGGCAGCAGCGTGTCGCTGCAATCTCCCGACTCCGAGCCGGGACCACACGCGGACAACACAGCTGCAAGCAACGCTAGTCTGATCACGGTGCGCTCCCTCCGACGGCAGGCGGCGTCAAGCCCGGTACTTGCGAGAGCCGGACTTGGCTCGCGCGATCGATCTGGATCTGCACCTGTTTGCGGTGGTTGTACTTGTTCTCGTAGACGGTCGGCACGCCGGTGATCCAGACGTACTCGCCCTTCCACATCATGATGCCGCTCGTCCCGAGCACATCGCGATCGAAGAACACGAGCGGGAAGTCGTTGAACATCGCGCGCGACAGCGTGACCCTCGACGGTCCCTTCTCGCCGATCCGCACATCACCGACGACGCCGAGGAGATTGACCTCCTTGCCGACGTACGCCTCGAGCCGATTCATCGCATCCCACTGCGAGATGTCGATGTAGTTGTCCTTGCCTTCGCCTTCCTTGCGGAACGCATCGATGAACTCTGCGCGCGGCGCCCACCACGCTTCGCGCTCGGGATAGTCCGGGTAGTTCATGATCCCGCTCGCCCAGATGCCACGCTTGGCCGCCTTCGCTTCCGTCTGCGCCGCCACGAAGTCGTTGTGGAACCGCCGCGAGTGTCCGTACTTCGTGAAGTACGGCGACATCCCCGCGCGCACGGCCTCGACGTTGTAGTTCACCCACACGCCGTTCTTCTGCACGAACACGTACGCGAGGTAGCGCTTGAACCGATCGCGGATCTCCTTGGGATGATCGCGCTCGAGCCGGACCTTCACGACACCCTCGAAGAAGTGCTTCGCCCACTTCTTCGCCTGCTCGCCCATCGGCGTCGCGATGCGACCCGGCCGCGGATGCCCCTTCTTCTCCTTGAGGTACGCGTTCCAGTCCGTCTCCACGGCCCGGCGATCCGCTTCGTTCTTGAACGTCTCCTCGGTATCCATGCCGAGCAAACGCAGCGAGCTATCGAGCCCGTTCACGCGAATCGTGTCGCCGTCGACGACGCGCGTCATCGTGAACTCGCCGAGCGTGAGCCCGGGTTGCTCCAGCGTCTGCAGCGCTCGCTGCGCTTCTTTGCGCGAGTAGCGCTGACCACCAACCGGCGTGCAGCTCGCGACGAGCGCAGCCACGACCACGAGTGCGAGATGACGATTCAAGGACATGCGGTGTTCGCTCGCTGCGGGGTTCCGGGAAAGCTATCCGCGTTGCTGGTGGCATCCGTGCACCACATCGCGGGAAGATCGTTGGCCTCCTCCGTCGGAGGCATCGCGCCGAGCGAGTACGTACCCGTCTTCGGCAGCGAGTCATAGCGGACCTGATCGATCGACTGATCGCACGCGTAGACATCGATCGCCGCCGAGCTCGGCCAGCTCGAGTGAAAGTCCGCGGCGAATCCGTAGTCCAGATACGTCTGGTCGCTGTCGTCGAGATCCAGCCCGAGCACCGTGTACGACCCGGCCGCCACGCTGAGCTCGCGCCGCACGATCGCCGCCCCGATCTCGTCGCCCGTCAGTCGCCGAAACCGAATGCGCACGCCGACCAGATCCACCGTCGCTCCGCTCGCGTTGTACAGCTCGACCCACGGCTTGAGCGTATCGGCGCCCGTCTGCGGCCCGCCGATCTCCGTGATCACCAGATCGCCCACCCCGATCTCCGGGCACACCGGATCCGCCGGATCGCGAGCACAGCCCGCGCTTCCTGCGAGGAGGACACACAACACAGCGAGACCGGAGCGCACGTCCGTATCGTATCCCAGATCTGGCATCATCCGGTCGTGACCCGTGACCTGCGGACCGTCGGTGTGATCGATGCCCATCTCGTCGGCACGGTCACCGCCGCGACATCCTTCGACACACTCGAAGACCTCGTCCGCTGGCCGCTTGGCATGATCCTCGACGTCGTGATTCAGGACGAGTACACGCACGACGTGATCGTGCGCATCGCGTCACACGCCTCCGCTCACCTTGTCTTCGACACCACCTGACTCGGGCGCATCGACGCGGTCTCCGTGTGGGACCATCGCCCGACCCCCGACGAGCTCCTCGACGATCGCCTCGCGCGTGGCTGGACCGCCACACCGACCGGGACCGTCGATGGCCCCGTGATCCTCGGCCACGCGGCCTGCCGCCTCCCGGCGCGATGACTGGGTCACGTTGGTACAGGCGCCGGCTTCGATGGGAGCACGCACATTTCCGGATCGATGGGCCGCGTTCTCGTCGACGATTCGCATCTCGACCTCGACGAAAATCGATCACACGCGTTCGACCGCGCGGGATGTCGTCGAGGATCGCCACTCACGTCAGCGGGTGACGAGGTACTGATCTTTGGTACCCGCGATGTTCGAGACGAACGAGAAGATCCGCATGTCGGGCGACATCCACGGGTCTTCTTGGGCCCCACCGATCGCGGCGAACTCGGTGAACTCGACGGGCGTGGACCACGGCGCGGTCATCGACGCGCGCGTCGACGTGAAGATCTTCAGCGGCGGCGTGCGCAGCGACGCGAAGTAGGTCGTGAGGCAATCGGGCGTGAGGAACGGCCCGGTCTCGGCGGCGACAGCGTCGCTGAGCTCGGTGGAGACCGTGGGCGCGGCGCCGATCGTCCCTTCAGCGATGTCGCCACCGAGGATGACGAGGTACTTGCCGCCGCACGGCGTGTACCACTTCTCGAGCGCGATGCTGTTCGGTCCGGCGACGGCGGTCGGCGCGCTCCATGCGGCCCCGACGCTCGTGCGCGAGACCGAGTAGATGTCGAGGTCGCCGGCGCCGCCTGCGCGACCGGAGGCGAAGTAGAGCGTGAGGCCATCGGGCGAGAATCGCGGCGTTTCGTCGGATGCGCCGGTGACACTAAACGAAAGCTTCGCGGCCGGAGTCCAAGCATCGACGAGTGATGTGCGCGATGTGGTGTAGAGGTCTTTCAAGTTGCCATCGGCCGCGTTCGCGATCGCGAAGACCATCTCGAGTCCGTCGTCGCGCAGCGATGCATCGTCCTCGGAGAGCGCCGGGTCGCTGGCCGCGGGATGTTTCGCCGGCGTGCCCCACGGACCGAGCGCAGCATCGGTCGTGCCGTCGGTCACGCCGCTGTCAGAGCTGCGCGAGCCACCGTCCGCTCCGTCAGAGAGCTGGACTTTGCAGGCCGATAGCACCAGCAAAAGCCCGAACAGTCGGCCCATGGTGTGATGGTAACTCACCTTCTGTGAATAGAGGCCGACGACCTGCGTCGGATGGCATACTCGCCGTGTGTGGCGTTAAATCCACGGTTCCGGCTCTTCACGAAGGGCCGGTAGGATCGTGAAAATCGAGGCGTTTGCGGATGGTCTCGTGTTTGCTCTCGTCACGGACATTCAGGAGGAATGATGCGTTCGAAAACTCTCGCTAGCTTTGCATTGGTCACGGCGCTCGTAGGCGCCACGGGTTGCGTCGTACGTGCGCGTGCGACGGGTCGCGTCTACGTGCCACCCCCGCCGCGCGCGACGGTCACCGTCGAGATCGAAGAGGAGCCGCCGCAGCCGCAGGTGTGGGTCACCGAGGTGCGCCCCGGCTTCGTGTTCGTTCAGGGTCGCTGGCATCGTCAAGGTGGTCGCTGGGTCTGGCACGCGGGTCACTGGGAGCGCACGCGCGCGAACCAGATGTGGGTCGACGGACGCTGGGAGCGTCGCGGTCGTGGCCACGTGTGGGTCGAGGGTCGGTGGGAAGCAGGCGGGCGCGTCGATTCGGGCCCCGACGTTCGCGACCACCGTCGCAACGATCCGCCGCCTCCGGCGCCGGGTCCCGACGTTCGCGATCACCGGCACTAGGCCGGTAACGATTCCGCGCTCGCGATGGTATAGCCACCGCGATGCGTGCGCTCTTGTGTCTGTTGCTCGTGGCGGGGTGCAAGGATGCCTCGCCGCAGGGTTCTCCGCCGAAGGTGCGTGATGCCCGACCCGCCGATGCGAATCCGCAGACGGCCGGCGGGAAGGAGCTGTACCTCGAGTACTGCGCGCAGTGTCACGGCAAAGACCTCAAGGGCTATGTCGCGGACAACGCGCCGGCGCTGAACACGACGACGTACCTCGAGAGCGCGTCCGACGAATTCTTGAATCGCTCGATCATCACGGGGCGACCGGGCACCGCGATGGCGGCGTACGGCAAGAACCTCGGTGGTCCGCTCGACGAGGCGGCGGTGAAGCGCATCGTCGGATACCTGCGCGAGCAAGGTCCGGTGGCGAAGACGCTGCCGATCTCGCCGAAGGGCGACGCGAAGCTCGGCGAGCCGCTGTACGTGAAGAACTGCGCGCAGTGCCACGGTGATCGCACCACGCGGCGCGATGCGGTTCATCTCGCGAACATGATGTTCCAAGCGCAGGCGCAGGATCCGTTCATCAAGTACGCGATCGTGAACGGCCGTCCCGGCACGAAGATGGTCAGCTTCACGAACGTGCTGAGCGACGCGGAGATCGATCACGTCGTCGCGTACGTACGCTCGCTCGGATCGAGCGAGCCGGTGCAGATCCCGCAGCTGCCGCCGCCGACGGGCAAAGAGCCGCTCGTGATCAACCCGAAGGGCAAGGAGCCGTCGTGGAAGTTGCGCGAGGACAAGTTCGTCGCCGTCGACGATGTCCAGAAAGCGTACAAGGCAGGCGCGAAGATGATCATCATCGATGCGCGTCCGCCGTCGGACTGGATGCGCGGGCACATCGCCGGCGCGGTGTCGATTCCGTATCACGACATGGCGCGCCTCGATCAGGTGCCGAAGGACGTCTGGGTGATCGCGTACTGCGCGTGTCCGCACCACCTGTCGGGCATCGTGATCGACGAGCTCCGCAAGCGCGGCTACAAGAAGGCCGTCGTGCTCGACGAGGGCGTCAACGATTGGCACCGCAAGGGCTATCCGATGACGCTTCCCGAAGGCGCCGCGCCTCCGCCCGCGGAAGAGCACAACCACCCGCATTGACGCCGCGGGCGAACGGCGATCGCCACCGCGCTACTCGGATGCGGGGAAGTGAACGTCGAAGCGCTGGGCCGCAGGCGATGCAGCGACGGTGATCGGCGTGCATCCTTCGTCGTCGGAGGACGGGCACACTCGATACGAGCCCGGGGCCACGGCGTCCCACGAGACGTCGTCGTTGGTGCAGACGCTCAGCGAGCGCGCGTCGCCGCCGACGAGATAGACCAGGCTGCAGTCCTTCGCGTGCGCGGTGACCTTGATCTGCACGGCGGGCATCTCGAAGTCGACGCGCGCGGTCTTCGTGCCCACGACGTCCACGATCTTCTCGGGCAGCGTGTTCTCGCCCATCACGCGGATGTTGTAGCGGCCGGGCGGAACGTCGGTGACGCGAAAGTCACCCGCGCGATCGATGTCGCCGTAGTAGCGCGGCCCGTATGTCGTGGCCTCTTCGTCGGCGAGCGAGAGGGCGATGCCCGCTTGCGAGCCCTTCATGTTCGCGATGTGACCGACGACGGTGCCGACCTCGTTCAGCACGAGATCCACGGTGGTCTCGTCGGGCGCGAGGGCGCGCTCGACCGACGTAGCGCCGTTCGCCCGCGCGACGATCTTCAAGTCGTCGCTCGAGATGCCCGCGATCTCGTAACGTCCGCTCGCGTCGGTGCGCGCGGTGGCATCACCTTGTGCGCGTTGATCGACGCGATTGTTCGCGATCGAGAACAGCGACGTGCCGACGACGACGAGCGCATCGGGCACGGGCCGCCCG
>JBGARE010000026.1:0-36763 GCA_044230415.1 Kofleriaceae bacterium | reverse complement strand
TAGCGACGATGCCGTCGACGATCTTCGTCGCGAAGCCGGGGCCGACGATGACGACGCTCCACGTGCCGGCCGCGATGTCCGCCTGGGCAAACGCGCCCGCGTCGTCGGTGACGGCGACGACCTTCTCTGCGTGGAGCTTGGTCGGTGTCTTCGTGATCGTGACGCCGAAGTAGGGCACGGGGGCGCCGTCGAGGACGACGCGGCCGACCACGGTCGCGAGGCCGGGGAGCACGATCGTGAGATCGCGGCGGCCGGTGTGAACCACGGCCAACCCGTCGTCGGGCAAGCGCCGATTCTGTTCCTCGTCGTGCTGCGCGATCACGACGTAGTCGCCGGGCGGCATGCCGCCGAAATCGAACTTGCCGTACTCGTCGGCGGTCGCGAAGAACGTGTTGCTCTGGTCGGTCGCCTTCGCCCACAGCATCGCATCGGCGATCGGCGTGCCCTTCGTGTCGACGACGCGGCCTGCGAGGCTCGAGTCGCGGACGACGAGCAGCACCTCGGTACGCTTGCCGGGGGCGACGGTCACCTTCTTCTCCTCGGACGAACGGCTGTCGACGTAGGCGGACACCGTGAGCTCGCCCGGCTCGAGGCCCGTCGAGACGAAGCGGCCATCGGCATCGGTGTCGGTGCCCGACGCGCCGCGGACGGTGGCTCCGGCGACAGGCTTGCCGGCGCTGTCGACGACGCGGCCGACGAGCTGGGCGCCGAGCGAGACGTGCACGACGAGGCCGGTCAGCGGATGCACGCCGTCGTGAGCGATCACTTGCTCGGGTGTCGCGAGGTGGAGCTTGGAGCTCGCTGTGATGCTGTGCTTGCCGGTCGCGATCGCGGGGATCGTGAACGCGCCGTGCTCGTCGGCGGTGACCGAGTCGTTCCACGTGTTGTCGACCGCGTTGATCGACACGTAGGCCTCGGGCACACGCTCTCCGCGTTCGTCGACGACGATGCCGCTCACCGGCGCGCCGCTCGCGAGCTGCACGGTCATCTCTTTCTCGGCGGTCGGCTTCTCGGTATCGAAGTCCGCGTCGCCGCGCCACGTGCCAAAGCCGTCCGCGGAGATCGTGAGTCGCTCGCCGGTGGGATCGAGACCGCGCGTGCGGATCGCGCCATCGGCATTCGTGAACAGCTCGCGTCGCGCGATCTCGACCTTCGCCTTCGCGATCGGTCGACCATCGGATTTCCTCACGACATGGAGGACGAGCGTCGAACCGCGACGCACGGTGATCTCGATCGGATCGCTCGTGTCGCTGACGTACGTGCTCTCCTCGCCGTACCACTCGCCGCGCTCGGCGCGCAGGATGATGTCGCCTGCCACGACGTCGTCGAGCGCGAAGGATCCATCGGCTTCGGCGGTGGTCGCGCGCGCGCCGAGCCGCACCGTCGCGCCGCCGATCGGCGTCTTCTGCTCGTCGATCACGACGCCCTCGATGCGAATGCGCTCGGCATCCGTGCTGTCGGGAGGCGAGGTGCTCGTGTCGTCATCGGTGGACAGCACCGGCTGTGGTCCGGTCGCGGTCCACGTGTACGAGCGAGATGCGATCGCGTCACGCGATGAATGTTCGCGGGGTGCGCTCGTCTCTGGATCGCTCGGCCAGATCAGCCAGCACGCGAGACCGACGAAGACCAGCAGCACGGCGAGGCGAACGGGAGACACGTCTCGTTCGTTGTGAGGGCAAAACTGCCCCGCGCCAGTGTGAAAATTCTTTGTGGCGACGAGGCTACAGCTGCCGTCAGCTGTACTTGAGAGCCAGTGCCTCTTCGGCGAGCTCGTCGAACGACATGCTCAACGTCTTCTTCAGCTCCTCCTGGGTGAACAGGATGCGGGCAGCGCGGTCCTCGGCGCCGAGGACGCGCAAGAACACGCGACCGAACAACTTCCCGACGATCGGGCGGTTGTAGAGCTCCTGCATCTTGATCATCAGCTTGGAGAACGGCGAGCGCGCGACGGTGGGCTTGCGCAGCACGAGCTGGATCCGCTTGAACGCCTCGTGGATGCGGCGGCCGGACGGATCGGTGCGATCCATCGGCGCGAGGAACACCTGCTGGAGGAACGGCTTCGCGAACCACATCATCGTACCCAGCACCCTGGCCATCCGCGCCATCTCGCGAATGGAGGGGCGCGGCCGACGCGCGATCTCGGCGGTGTACTCGTCGGAGCAGTAGTGCTCGGTCATGTGGAAATCGACGGCGATGTGGCGCGACTCGTCGCGATTGATCAGGTGCATCGCGCGATGGGACATCTCGTCGGCGACGTAGTCGTCGAGGGAGCGAAGCAGGGCGACGTCGAGGATCAGCTCGCCCGCCGTGATGTACGCGTTCGCGATCTCGGGCGAGGTGTCCCGCACGAGCGTCAAGAAGTGCGGGCGGAACTTGGTCAGCGCTTCGCTCTCGACGTACGTGCGGTAGTGGTGGACGTCGTAGTGCTTCGACAAGCGGAGCGCGACGGCGGAGTGGCGCTTCTCGTCGGCGACGAACGTCGCGAAGACCTTCTTCAGTGTCGGGTCGTCGGTTTTCTGGCGCTGGACCTCGAACAACGCGCCGGCGAGGAGCTCGATGCCGGCCATGTCGAGGAACGCCTGGACGACGGCCTCTTCTTTGTCGCGAGGAAGAGTCGGTGGCGCGAGCTCCCAGTCGAGGTCATCGATCGACCACTGGTCGCGAACGCACTTCTCCAGCATGCGCCCCAGATCCATGCGCCAATGGTAGCCTGGCGCGCGTGATCTGGGGGCGTCTCGTCTGCACGGTCGCGATCGCGTTGGCGATCGGCTGTGGGACCCAGACCGATTCGAAGGGCCTGACCCTCAGCGGGATCAAGCAACGCGGCGAGATCACGTGGGGTGCGGACATCCAGGGCGGCGAGCCGTTCGTCTACGAGAACCCCGACAAGCCGAGCGAGCTCGTCGGGTTCGAGGTCGACATCATGGCCGGCATCGCGAAGCGGCTCGGCGTCAAGGCGGTGTTCAAGCAATACAACTGGTCGAACTTGGTGCCGTCGCTCGAGCGCGGCGACTTCGACGTGGTGATGAACGGGCTCGAATCGACCGCGGAGCGGCGCGAGCGGATCTTGCTCAGCGATCCGTACTACGTCTACGCGGAGACGCTGACGGTGCGCGTGGGCTCGCCGTACCTGTCGATCTTCGATCTGCAGGGCAAGCGCGTCGGCACGCTGAACCAGACCGTCGCGCACGACATTCTATTGATGCTGCACGGCATCGAGCCGCTCGTATACGAGGGCAACGAGGAGCCATACAAGGACCTCGAGCTCGGTCGCAGCGACGCGGTGCTGCTCGACAACATCATCGCGGATCGCTACGGCTGCGTGAACAAGGCGCTGCGATGCATCCCGTACGACGTCGCGCGCGGCACGTACGTGATCGGCATGCGCAAAGGCGACGCGGCGCTCAAGCAGGCGATCGATGCGGCGCTCGCGGACATGCGCACGAGCGGCGAGCTGCAGGCGATCCTCACCAAGCATCGCCTGTGGGACGCGCGACAGAGCACCACGGACCAGAGCGGCGGCATCACGCGTCCGCCGCGCTCGTTCGACGCCGAGATGTTCGCGCAGTTCTTCCGCGCCGCGCTCGTGACGCTCGAGATCAGCGTGCTCGCGTTCTTCCTCGCGGTGCCGCTCGGCATGCTGCTCGCGATCGCACGCGTGTACGGCGCGCTGCCGCTGCGCGCGGCCGCTCGCATCTACATCGAGCTGTTCCGCGGCACGCCGGTGCTGCTACAGCTGTTCGTCCTCTACTACGGTCTGTCGAGCGTGATCAGCCTCGGTCCGCTGCAGGCAGCGATCCTCGGGCTCGGGCTCAACTACGCGGCCTACGAAGCGGAGGTCTATCGCGGTGCGCTGCTCGCGATCCCGCGCGGTCAATCCGAAGCGTCGCGCGCGCTCGGCATGGGCCCCTGGCAGACGCTGCGCTACGTGATGATCCCGCAGGCGCTGCGGCTCGCGCTGCCGCCGATGACGAACGACTTCGTCTCGCTGCTCAAGGACTCGTCGCTCGTCAGCGTGATCACGGTGATCGAGCTGACGAAGCGCATGACGATCGCCGCCGTCGACATGCGCGGCTGGATCATCCCGGGCCTCGCCTGCGCCGCGTTCTACCTCGTGCTGAGCTTTCCGCTGTCGGAGCTCGCGCGTCGACTCGAGAGGAGGCTGGCGCGTGATCAGCGTCCGCACGCTCTCTAAGAGCCACGGTGGCCGCAAGGTCCTCGAGCGCGTGACCGCCGACGTCACGAAGGGCGAGACGATCGCGATCGTCGGCCCCTCGGGCGGTGGCAAGTCCACGCTGTTGCGCTGCTTGAACTACCTCGAGACGTTCGACGAGGGCAGCGTCGAGATCTGCGGCTACAAGCTCGCACCACACAGCGTGCCGCGCGAGACGCTCCGCGAGATGCGCACGCGCGTCGGCATGGTGTTCCAGCAGTTCAACTTGTTCCCGCACCTCTCCGCGATCGACAACATCGTCCTCGCGCCGACGGTGGTGAAGAAGGAGTCCCGCGCGCACGCCGTCGAGCGAGGGCTCGATCTCCTCGGCAAGGTCGGCCTCCGCGATCGCGCGACCGCGTTCCCGCACGAGCTCTCGGGCGGGCAGCAGCAGCGCGTGGCGATCGCGCGCGCGCTCGCGCAGCAACCGGACGTGATGCTGTTCGACGAACCGACGAGCGCACTCGATCCCGAGATGCGCGACGACGTCATGGAGGTCATGAAGGACCTCGCCAAAGGCGGCATGACGATGCTGGTCGTCACGCACGAGATGCAGTTCGCCAACGACGTGGCGACGCGCGTGTGGGTTATCGACAAGGGCACGATCGCCGAGGACGGCCCGCCGTCGCAGGTCGTGGACAACCCGCAGTCGAACGTCGCTCGCGAATTCTTCGCGCGTCTCCGCAAGTGACGCTCTGTCCGCACGCCGGACAGCAGCAACTCCGGTCGCCACCACCGCACCGGGGTTAGGGTTGGCGATAGTGCTGCGGCTGCGCGCGTTTGCTGGCGCTTGCAATGTCGCATGCCATGCATGCCGGCCATGCCGGACACGATCGACTCACGCGCGAGCGCCATCACGCCTCGCCCGTCGACGCGCGGGTTCGCACCCGATCGTGCTGACGCATTCGCAGCTTCGGGTGCACCCGGAGCGATCAGTCGAGCAAGCCGCGCATCATCAGCAGCTTCGGGTGCGCGGCGAGCCCGTCGCTCGGGATCGTGCGCGCGGCGGTGTCGGCGACGCAGGTGCCCGCGTCTCCGCAGTAGAGATCGCCCGAGCAGGCGAAGTCGGTCATGCACTGACCGCCCGCGGCGACGGTGCCCGTGAACGTGGACCAGCACGCGTCGGGGAGACCGGGGCCTTGCATCCAGAACGTCGCGCACGCGGGTGCGGTCGCGGTTCCGGACATGCACTCGGATGCCGCGGCTTGATCGAACATGATCGTGCCGGCGGTGACGCCTGCTTCGACCGCGGGCGCGTTCCAGTAGTCCGCGTTCTCCGTGTAGCAAGCCTGCACGGTCGCGCCGAACACTTGGTCGAACGTCGCGCCTTGCCCCGTCGGGAACGACGCCTTGCACGCGTGCGCTTGGTCGCATTCGGTGTTCGAGATCTTCATGACGACCTGCGTGGGCGTCACGCTGCCACCGGGAGGCGGATCCTCGCCGCTACCGCCGCCGCCACCGCCACCACCGCCACCACCGCCGCCGCCACCGCCACCGCCACCGCCACCGCCGTCGCCACTGCCTCCGCCGCCGTCCGGCGGTTGCGCGGCGCAGCCCGCGAGTGCAGTGAGGCCGATGAACAGGATCGTGGACAGTGTGGTTCGCGTGGTCATCTCGTTCGTTCTCCTCGGGTTGAGTGCGAGCGAGACGAGTGCAACCTCATGGCCACACGTGATCACCGCACGAAATCCTCGTCGGAGATCGCGAGGACGCGCGTCGGGAGATCCGTCGTGCGCGCGTCGCGCATCGCGCTGCGCAATCCCACCTAGGGGGGCGAAACTCCCTCGGAGTCGCCACTCTCATGGCTACTCCCAGAGCCACCGGATCAGAACAGCGTGCCCTGCGTGGTCGGCGGTGCGTCGATCGTGATCGGCTCGATCAGCGACGCGTCATCGTTCTTCGCACTGTTCACGCGACTCGACACCGCATCGACGGTCCAGTCCGCGATCGACGGCACCACGAGCAGCGCGTGTGCCGCGTCGGCATCGGTGCTCGGATCGAGCCACGCCGCGTACGAGCCCGGATCGAGGACGACCGGCATGCGATCGTGGATCGGCGAGACGAGCGTGTTGGGAGGGCCCGTGATGATCGTGAACGAGGTGACGAGGCCCGCGTCCGTCCGCATCCGAGCCCACAGGCCCGCGAACGCGATCGTGTGCCGCGGCTCGGGGTGGATGTACATCGGCAGCTTCGTCGCCGACTTGCCCGCGCCGTCGCGCTTCCACTCGAAGAAGCCATCGGCGGGAACGAGGCAGCGCTTGCGAGCGAGCGCGTCGCGATAGACCGCCTTCTCGCGGATCGTCTCGACGCGCGCGTTGATCATCAGCGGCGGCTTCGCGCCGGACTTGCCCGCCCAGAACGGCAGGAGGCCCCAGCGCATGAGCTCGATCGTGCGCGCACCGCCGGCGTCCTTCGCGCTGGCAGAGCCCGCGATCACGACGGGCGCGGGCTGCGTGGGCGCGACGTTGAAGCGCGGCTTCCACCACTCGCCCTGCGCGGAGTCGCCGAGCGAGGCTTGGAGATCGGAGGCGAGATCGTCTTGGCGCGTGAGCGTGTAGCGACCGCACATCGTGGTGTCACCCTGCCATAGACTCGGCACATGGCGAAGCGACGCGCGACCGAGCCGACGAGAGCCGCGCCGTCGTGGAACGAAGCGACGGCGCGCGGCATCCATCCAGCCGTCCTATGGAGGTGAACGAGCGCCGCCGCGGGCTGATCTACGGCGTGCTCGCGTATGGCCTGTGGGGCCTCGCGCCGGCGTTTTGGAAGCAGCTCGCGCACGTGGACGCACCCGAGCTGCTCGCGCATCGCGCGGTGTGGGGACTCGGGACGTTTCTGGTGCTCGTCGCGATCGCGGGGCAGGGCGAGCCGCTCGTGCGCGCGCTGCGCGATCGCAAGCTGCTCGGGCTCATGTTCGTGTCGGGTGCGTTGCTCGCGCTCAACTGGGGCATGTTCGTGTGGGCCGCGATCCGCGGGCACTTGCTCGAAGCGAGCCTCGGTTACTTCATCAATCCGCTGATCTCCGTCGCGATCGGCACGATCTTTCTGCGCGAGCGACTGACGCGGCTGCAGTGGATCGCGATCGCGCTCGCGGCGATCGGCGTCGGTGTTCTCACGTGGCGCGCGGGCAAGGTCCCGTACATCTCGCTCTTGCTCGCGAGCACGTTCGGGTTGTACGGGACGATCCGCAAGCTCGCGAAGGTCGACGCGCTCGTCGGCTCGACGATCGAGACCGCGCTGATGGTGCCGATCGCGATCGGCTACCTCGTCTACGACCGCGCGTTCGGCGTGCTCGGGCACGGCTCGGCTGCGGACCACGTGCTCGTCATCTCGACGGGCGTGGTCACCGCGATCCCGCTGATCCTGTTCACGAGCGCCGCGCGGCGCTTGCCGCTCTCGACGGTGGGCTTCCTGCAGTACCTCGCACCGACGGGCCAGTTCTTGCTCGCGGTGCTCGCGTACGGCGAGCCGCTCGCGCACGAGAAGCTCGTCGCGTTCGGCTTCATCTGGACCGCGCTCGTCGTGTTCTCCGTCAATCTCTGGCGAACAGCGTCACTGGCACGTGCCGCTGGTGCACGCGGTTCCTGACGGACACACGAGTACGCCCGTCGAGAACAGCGGCGACGTACACGCGGTGCCCGCGGCGACGGTGCCCTTCACGTTGAGCATGAACGCACCGTTGTTCGTGGTGCTGAAGCTATCGACCTGGATCGCGTAGTTGCCGGCGGGAACGTTCGTCCGCGTCAGCATCGCGTGGTTGTTGCTCGCGGTCGGTGCGCCATCGTCGTCGCACCCGAGCTCGGTCACGCAGTCCGCGCTCCACATCGAGACGACGGTGTTCGCCGTCACCGATCCGACGGTGTCGATCACGAGCTGGCTCACCGGCACCGGCAGCTGCAAGCCGTACGCGACATCGTTGCCCGTGTTGGTCTGGCACGACTGCTCGTAGTTATCGGCGGCACCGAGCAGCGTGCCGAGCGTGGCAGGCGTCGCGATCATGCCGGCGATGTTCGCTTCCATCGGACAGAACGCCTCGAGGAAGAACGACGCGCTCACGCACCGCGAGTCCGCGGGGTAGTCCATCGCTCCGTCGGTGTCGTCGTCGGCGCCGTTCGCGCAGGCGGGGCACCCCGCGCCGGGGCACGCATCGGTCTCGTCGAGATCCGTGGGCGACGAGCATCCCGGATCGGCCGGGTAGTCCATTTTGCTGTCGGTGTCGTTGTCCGCGCCGTCGCTGCACGCGGGCATGCCGGTGGTGCACGTGCGCGAGCCCGGCGTTCCCGCACAGATGGTTCCCGTCGCGCACGTGAACGCACCCTGCGCGAACAGCGCGCCTTCGCAGCTCCCGCCCGACGCGATCACGCCGGTCGTCGTCAGCGACCACTCGCCGCTGCCGGTGCCCCACCCGTCGACGACGACGTAGTAGCGACCGGCCGCGAGGTTCGCCTGCGTGAGGATCGGCGGATCGCTGCACGCGAGCGGCGGGTTCTCGCACGTGCTGCTGAGCAGCGAGTGCGCGGTGTCGAAGCCGACGAGGTTCAGCGTGAGCGAGCTCATCGCGGGGACATCGATCTGCAAGACCTCGTCGGGCGCGGTGTTCACCGAGCTGCCGCACGTGGGCATGAAGTCATGCGTGAGCGGCACGGTGTTGCCGGTCGTGAGCAATCCGGTGATCGCGCGAACGGGCTCGCTCGTGCGGCACGCCTCCGTCTCGAACGAGGCGCTCGAGCACGTGGGATCCGCGGGATAGTCCGTCGCACCGTCGAGATCGTTGTCCACGCCGTCGCTGCACACGGGACACGCGGGGCCCGGGCACACGGTGGTCTCGCTATCGTCCGACGACGACGCGCAGCCCGGATCGAACGGGAAGTCGGTCTTGCCGTCGCCGTTGTTGTCGATGCCGTCGATGCACTCGGCGACGCTGCACGTGCGCGAGCCCACAGGCCCATCGCACGCGAAGCCGATCGAGCACGACAGCACGCCCGTCGCGAACAGCGGGTGCTCGCAGCTTCCACCCGGCGCCACGACGCCGCGGACCGCGAGGTTGTACGTGTTCGGAACGATCGACTCGGTGTCGACGCCGATCGTGTACTTGCCCGCGGTCACGAACGACCGCGTGATCAGCGAGTCGCCGATGCCGAGGCCGCCGTCGTCGTCGCACGCGAGCGCTGCCGTCGAGCAGTCCGCGTTCATGAACGTGAGCACGGTGTCGACGACCGAGCCTTCGGTGTCGATCGTCAGCGATTGCAGGTTCGGAAGATCGATCGACCACACCTGATCCACGCCCGTCGCCTGCGCGCACATCGGGAAGCGATCGTCGATCGCGCCCGTGAGATCGCCGGTGTGGAACGGCAGCGTCACCGCGCGGATCGTGTCGGTGTCGAAGCAGCTCTCCGTGATGAAGCTCGCCGACGAGCACGCGGTGTCCGCGGGATAGTCCGTGCGTCCGTCGCTGTCGTTGTCGAGGCCATCGCCGCACGCGGGGCACGACGGACCGGGGCACACGGTGTCCTCGGCGTTGTCGTCGCCGGACGTGCAGCCCGGATCGTTCGGGAAGTCGGTGCGGCCATTGCCGTTGTTGTCGACGCCGTCGAGGCACTGCGCGGCGGTGCACGTGCGCGAGCCCGGCGTGCCGTTGCAGCCGAACATCGGCGGGCACACGACGACGCCCGCGGTCACGAGTGGGCTCTCGCAGCTACCGCCGGGGTACAGCGTTCCCTTCACGTTCAGCGAGTACGTGTCGAGCAGCGAGCTCTTCGCGTCGACCGCGATCTTGAACGTGCCGGGCAGCACGTTCGTGCGCGTGATCAGCGAATCGCCGACGCCGAGGCCACCGTCGTCGTCGCACGCGATGCTCGGCTCCGCGCACGTCGAGCTCATCAGCGACACTACCGTGTCGACGGCGGAGCCCTCGGTGTCGATCACGAGCGACTGCAGCGGCGTCGTGATGTTCAAGCTATAGACGCGATCGGGGAAGTTCGTCGTGATGCACGCGGGATCGTGATCGTCCGTGGCACCGACGAGCGTGCCCGTCGTGATCGGCCCGGTGATCGCGACGAGCGGCTCGGTCTCGCGGCAGTCCTCGGTCAGCGACGACGCGGCGACGCAGCTCGTGTCCATCGGATAGTCGGTCTGGCTATCGCCATCGTTGTCGACACCGTCGAAGCACGCGGGGCAGCTCGCGCCCGGGCACACCGTGTTCTCGCTGTCGTCGCTCGGCGAGATGCAGCCGGGGTCGGCGGGATAGTCCATGCGCGAGTTGCTGTTGTTGTCCGCGCCGTCGTTGCACTCCGTCGGTGCGCACGTGCGGCTTCCCGGCGTGCCCTTGCACGCGTAGCCCGCGTTGCACTGCAGGCCATCGGTCGCGAAGAACGGTGACTCGCAGCTCGCGCCGTTCGAGATCGTGCCGGTGACGTTGAGCGTGAACGTGCCGCTGCCGCTCGAGTAGCCATCGACGATCACGTAGTAGCGACCCGCGGCGAGCCCGTTGATCGGGTTCATGATCGCGTTATCGGAGCAGTCGATCGGCGCGCCGGCGCACGTCGCGCCGAGCAGCGTGTGCGAGCTATCGAATCCCACCGGGTTCAGCCTCAGCTGCAGCGATTGCGTCGCCGGCAGATCGAGCTGCACGACCTTGTCGGGCGCGGTGTGCAGCCCGGTCGTCGAGCACAGATGGCCATTCACGCTGCCGGGCACGGGCATGTAGTCGTTCGTGGCGCCGGCGGTCGTGCCGCTCGTGACTGGTCCAGTGGCGACGATCAGGCCATCGCTCTGCAGACACGATTCGCTGCTCGTCGACGCTGCGACGCAGCTCGGATCGTTCGGATAGTCGGTCGCGAGATCGCCGTCGTCGTCGAGACCGTTCGAGCACGCGGGGCACGCGGGATCCGTCGGTGTCGTCGCGCAGACATCGCCTTCGGTCTCGTCCACCGCGTTCAGGCAGCCCGGATCGCTCGGGAAGTCCGTCTTGCCGTCGCCGTCGTCGTCGATGCCGTCGCTGCACACCGGGTTGATGCAGACCATCGCGCTCTGTCCCGCCGGCACGCGGCACTGGAGGCCCGGGCCGCAATCGTCGACGCCGGTGCACGGCGTGCCCGCGCCGGGGAAGAAGTCGACATCGAGGACGAACATGCCGACATCGGCCGTCGTCTTGCCCTCGACGATCAAGTAGTACGTGCCGGGCGCGATCGCGCGCGTGAGCGTGGAGGCCTTGTTCGCCGCGCTGATGTCGTCGTGACACGCGATCTCGGCCGCGGCATCGCTGCAGTTCTGCGCGCGCAGATCGAGGACGGTGTCGAAGTTGGTGAGCGCGTCCGCGGTGGTCGCGACCATCACCGTCGGTGTCGACACGTGAAACACGTACGCGATCCCCGCGGCACCGCCGCCGCCGCCGCACGGCGTGCTCAGGTTCGACTGGCTACTCGCCGTCACCATGCCCATCACGTTGCCGGTACTCGGTAACTGATTGACGGTCAGCCCGGCGCCGCACGCGACGGTGTTGTCGGTGAACTCGATCGTATCGCCGGCCGCGATGCAGCCCGGATCACCGGGATAGTCCATCGAGCCGTTGTTGTCGTTGTCCTCGCCGTCGGCGCACTGCGGACAGGTCGGCCCGTTCGGGCAGTCATCGACCTCGCTGTCCGCCTGCGGAACGAGGCACCCCGGGTCGAGGGGGTAGTCGATCAGTGCATCGCCATCGTTGTCGCGCCCGTCGGAGCACGCCGGGGACGCGGTGCTGTCTTCGGTCGTGTCGTCGGGGCCGTTGCAGCCGAGATCGTCGGGAAAGTCGGTCTGCCCGTCCTCGTCGTTATCGACGCCGTCGGAGCATGCGGCCATTGCCGCATCTGTCGCGGGCAGCTGGTCGCCGCACGAGGTGGCAACCACCAGCAAAGGGATGAAGACAAAGCGAAGTTTCATGACCGCCCCCGACGGTCTCGACGCTAACACGCTTCCGAAATCCTCTTCGTGCGCGGTGCCGCACAGGTACGAGAGGGTAGTAGTGATCGCCCTCCCAAAACCGACGACGATTCGTTCTCGACTCCACTCACAGTCGGCGTAAATTGCGCCGCAAGCCATGCAGCGAAATCAGATCGCGTTCGCACTCCTGATGACCTTCGTCGCCTGCGGACCGACGAAACGCGATGGCACCGGCGATGGCGATGGTGGAACGGGACAGCAAGATGCGCCGTGTAACACGTCGATCGCGGGCAAGGTCTTCGCCCCGAACGGAACGCTTCCGCTGTACGGCGTGACCGTCTACATCGCCGGCACGCCACCTGGTCCGTTCACCGCTGGAGTTCAGTGCGGCTCCTGCGAAAATGACCTCCCGGGTGGTGCACTCACGCGCGCAGAGAGCGGCGCCGACGGCACCTTCCGTCTCGACAACGTTCCTCCGGGCAGCACCGCGCAGGTGATCCTCACGACGGGCAAGTGGCGCCGAATCGTCGACGTGCCGGTGAGCCAATGCGGAGACAACGTGTTGCCCGACGGTACGTTCCGTCTGCCACGGAACAAGAATGAAGGCGAGATTCCTCGCATCGCGATGGTCACCGGTGGTTTCGACTCGCTCGCATGCATCTTCACGAAGATGGGCATCGATCCGAACGAGTTCGGGGACAGCTCGTCGAGTGATAAGCGCATCGTCTTCTACAACGGCGAGGGCGGCGCCTCGCCGGGCGCCGCACAGAACGCGACGGCGCTCTGGGGCAATCTCGACGAGCTGAAGAAATTCGATGCGGTGATCAACTCTTGCGAGGGCACTCCGATCGTCTCGAACAAGACGTCGCCGGATCTTCTGCGGCAGTACGCCGACCTCGGCGGCCGCGTCTTCGGAACCCATTATCACTACACCTGGGCAAAGACGCTGATTCCGCAATGGGCATCCACGACGACGTGGGGGACCGCATCGTCGTCAGCGCCTGACTTCGTCGATATGACTCACCCGAAGGGAATGGCTCTCGCTCAGTGGCTCGTGAACGTGGGCGCATCGACAACTCTCGGGCAGGTCACCGGACTGACACAAAAGACCGGTGACGTGGTCGGCGTTCCTTCGACGACGACTCGATGGATGTACGGTTCGGGGAATCCAGTCGCGGTTCACTATCTGTCGTTCGACACGCCCGTCGAGGCTCCGGCCGACAACAAGTGTGGCCGCGTGGTCTACGCCGGCATGCACATCTCGCAGTCAACGAACACGGTCAATGCAAGCTTCCCGGCCGGCTGCTCGTCGGGGCTCGAATCCGATGAGAAGGCGCTCATCTTCCTGCTCTTCGATCTCGGCTCGTGCACCGGCACGATCTTCTGATGGTGTTGAAGCCGTGCCGGTTCCACGGGCGGTGACAGACCGAGCGACGGGCCGCGGAGCTCACCTCGAGTGGCGCATGGCTCGTCGCGACGCTGCTCAGGCGATGCGCAGCAGGCAGATCTGCAGATAGCGATCAGCCGGCTGCGCGACGAGCGTCGGATACTCGGGCGGCAGGCCGCCTTGCTCGAGGATCACGCCGGTGCGGTTCGCCGTGCGTAGCCCTTTGTGCGCGAGCTTCGCGAGCGAGCCGAGCTCGTGCGTGTTCGCGGCGAGCCAGAGCAGGCCGTCCGGTGGAATCACCGCCGCGCACTTCGCGATCAGGTCGGGATAGTCGCGACCGAGGGCCCACGAGACGCCCGCGGCCGACGAGGACGACGGCGGATCGACGAGGATCACGTCGTAGCGCTCCTTGTCGCGCGCCGCGCGATCGAGGAAGCGCGAGGCGTCGCCGGTCTCGAACTTCCACCGCGCGTCGGCGGGGAAGTTGGATCGCGCGAAGTTGCCCGCGGCCCACGCGTGCACGCCGGAGGAGGTGTCGACGCTCGTGACCGTGGCGGCGCCCGCGCGCGCGGAGGCGACCGAGAGCGCGCCCGTGTACGAGAACAAGTTCAGCACGCGCTTGCCGCCGACGAAGCGCGCGAGTCCGCGGCGCTGCTCGCGCATGTCGGTGAACAGCCCGGTGTTGAGGCCGCCCAGTGGATGGATCTCGAATGGCACGCCGTGCTCGGTGGCGACCAGCGTTTCGGGCACGGTGCCCGTCGTGTCTTGCGCGACGTTGGACTCGCCGCCACGCGCGCGCAGCTTCACGACGGCGCCGTCGAGGCGCGCGAAGCCGACGATCGATTCCGCGAGGCGCATGCCGAGCGAGCGCAGCGAGTCCGCGTAGGCCCACACGACGGCGACGCGGCCGAGCACGTCACACGCGAAGCCAGGGAGTCCATCGCCCGCGCCGTGGACGATGCGGTACGCGTGGTCGGGGCCGGGCAGATCGAGCTGCTTGCGCAGGGCGAGCGCGCGCTCGACGCGCCAGCCGAGGAGCGCCGCGTCGATCTTCGCGAAGCCATCGCTTGGTACGGAGAGGATGCGCAGGCGCGCGTTCTCGGTGTCGGCGATCGCGAGGCCGATCTCGTCACCGTTGTCGTCGGTGACTTGCACGTGCTCGCCGGGCTTCGCGTCCAGCGTGAGACGCGTGGTGTCCACGTCGCGACCGCCGCCGGCGATGAACTGGGCGGCGAACGCGGGGACGGCGACCTGCTTCATTCGTCGCGCTTGCGCGGACGCGCGATGCCGTACTCGTCGAGGCGATTGATCAGCGTGCGGCGCGAGATGCCGAGCTGCTCGGCAGCGCGGGTCTGGTTACCGGCGCAGCGCTCGAGGGCTTCGAGGATGCGCTGCTTCTCGAGCTCCGCGACGGTGGCGCGGACCTGCGTGGGCATGTCGGCGGCGGACGGCGCGGTGATGCCTATCGGGGGCGGGATGGTCGCCGAGGAGCGGAAGCGCTGACCGGGCGGGCGCTTGATCGACTCGTCCGAGGTGATGGTCAGGTGGTGCAGATCGATGGTGGCGCCGGTGGCGAGCAGGACCGCGCGCTCGCACGCGTTGCGGAGCTCGCGGATGTTGCCGGGCCAGTCGTGGCCGGCGAGCCACTGCTTCGCATCTTCGGACAGCGTGAACACGCGACCGAGCGGGCCCGCGGCGGAGACGATGAACTGCTCGGCGAGCGGGATGACCTCGTCCTTGCGCTCGCGCAGCGGCGGGACGACGAACGTCGCGCCCGCGAGGCGGAAGTAGAGATCGCGGCGGAAGTTGTTCGCGTCGACTTCGGCCTGCAGGTCCTTCGAGGTGGACGCGATGAAGCGAATGTCGACGGCGCGGGTCTTCGCGCTGTTCGTGCGGCGGACCGCGTTGTCCTCGAGGACGCGCAGCAGCTTTTGCTGCAGCGAGCCGGGGAGCTGGTCGACGTCGCTGAGGAAGGCGGTGCCACCGTCGGCGGCTTCGAGCATGCCGGGGCGCGTGTCGTTGCCGAACAGCTCGACCTCGAGCAGAGGCTCGCTGATCGCGCTGCAGTTGATGCGCACGAACGAGGCGGGGCGGCGCGGCGACATCTCGTGGATGCGCTCCGCGAAGCGCTCCTTGCCGACGCCCGTCTCGCCGATGACGAGGATGGGCAGCTTGCCGACGGCGATGCGCGCGGCCGATTGCTCGAGCGCGGCGAGCTGGCTCGACTTCGTGGTGCTCTCGCGGCGCGTTCCCGCGCGCGTTTGCACCATGAGCGTCACGGCACCGACGAGGAACGGGACGCCGATGGTGAGCGTGGCGGGCGCGTGGGTCGCGATCTTGGCACCCTCGACGGTCGTGCCGTTCGAGCTGCCGATGTCCTCGATCTTGACCTCGGGGCCGAGGACGAGGTTCGCGTGATGACGCGAGACCGAGCCCGAATCGATCACGACATCGCACGCACTCGCGCGGCCGATCGTCAGCGTGCCCGAACCGGGGAGCGGCACCACTTGCAGGGCCGCGCCATCGATCACGAGCAAGACGCGATCACCGAACGGCGCGTTCTTGTCGATCTGCTCCGTCGTTGCACCGGTGTCCTCGATCACGGGCGCTAGCGTACGCGAACTGCGGACTTAGCGGCAATGGACGGGTGCCGCTTCGAGGCGGCTGCCGGCCACGCGCAGGGGCACGCGGCAGTCGATGGTGGAGAGGATCTCGGCGACCGGGCGGGTCTCGCGCGGGATGTCGATGACCCCGAGGCGCTCGCCGACGATCTCGATCTTGCCGTCGCTGTCGAACGCCGCCGCGAACGCACCGCGCAGGAACTCCAGGTTCCACACGAGGTTGTCACCGGTTTCGCGCTCCCAGACCGTGAGCGTGCCGCGGCTCGTCCGCAGGACGAGGTCGCCGGTCCCATCGAGGATCGCGCCGACGCCGAACGACTCCACCGGCTCGAGGCGGCGCTCGATCTCGCCGGTCTTGCCATCGAGCAGGAGGGTCGCACCGCCTTCGAGGTGCGCCGATACGACCGCGCCATTTCCCGACGCGGACAGGTACTCGACCGGGGCGCCCGCATCGACGCGGCGCAGCTCGGTCGTGCCGCGGCGCAGAACGACATGCTGCTTCGTTCCGTAGAACACGCCGCCAGCGGCGCTCTGGATCGCGCGCACATCCTCGGTCAGCGTGGCGAGCTTGTCCCAGGCCTTCGCCGGGATCGAATAGCGCCACAGCTCGGGCGTGGGATCACCGATGGTGTCGGCCGCGACCATCAGCACGTGGTCCGAATCTTCGAACGCGACGAGGCCGCGGCGATCGCGGGCGGTCGCGAGGATGCCGCCTTTGTCGTCGAAGATCGTGACGTCCTTGGCCGTGATCACCGCACGCTTCGAGACGGGATCGAACGCGGAGGCCATGATGCCGCGATCCTCGATCCGGCCGATCTCGCGGCGGCCGAGGAAGAGGTGCTGGACGCCGTCCTCGCACAGATAGCCGAGCGCGGTGCCGGTCATCTGATAGCTGCCGGCTTTGCACGGTGGCGTCTCGAGGACGAGCTGACGCGAATCGGCCTTCTGCACGACGATCGTCGCGTCGAAGCCGACGGACAGCAGGTAGTCGCCGGCGATGCGGATGTCTTCGATCTCGGTCGTGTGCGTCGTCGACGATCCGACGAGCGAGCCCGCGTGATAGTGGCGGATCACGCCGTGCGTGGAGCCGGTCCACACGTCGTCGTCGCGGAGGCGAATGAGGAGCTCTTCGTCCTGCGGCGACATCGGGACGGAGTGCAGCTCTTTGCCGGTGCGATCGTAGACCGTGAGCAAGCGATCGCCGATCGCGGCGAGGCGCGTGCCGTCGTACGACGCGTACAGCGCTTCGGTGCGCTGGTTCGGCTTGAACGTCACGATCTCTTTGCCCGTGCCGTCGAGGACGTGGGCGGCGCGCTTCTGATCGACGTAGTGCACCGTCGAGCCGTCGCCGCTGCCGCCCGGCCCCGCGAAGATGTGATCGGCGACGGTGCGTTGTTTCATCGTTACGAGATCGATCGCTTGGACGCGCTCGGCATCGGCGATGAACACGTAGCCCTGACCGAACACGGGCTCGCTATCGGATTGCCTGAAATCGAAGTCCATCTTGCGACGCTCTTTGCCGTCGAGGCCGACGATCACGATGGCCTCGTCGGTGAGCAGCGTGATCTCGTCGGCGCCGGGGCCGAGGTTGGCGAACGCCGTCTGCGCATCGGGGATCTTCGCGACGATCGCGCGCGTCGTGATGTCGATGACAGCGAGGCCTTGGCGCCCGAGCGCGATCATGCGATCGCCGCGCACGCGCAGGAGGCCGATCTCGCCGATGTCGGGCTTCACGTCGCCGATGCGCTTCGCGTCCGGGCCGAAGAACCCGACGGCGCCGGCGCTCGTGCCGATCGCGAAGCCCTGCGGCAACGACGTGATGCCCATGACGCGTTCGCCGTGCAGCACGAGCACTTCGTCGCGGATGCCGCGGCTCGCGATCGCGATCATGAAGCGCAGGCCCGGCGTATCCGCGCCGCGGCGCAGGGCTTCGCCGAAGTAGGCGAGCGCGGCGAGGCCGCGATTGTCGTTGAGCTCGCGCCGGCCGGTCGCGATCAGGCCCGCGGTCAAGCGCTCCTCGGCGAGGCCCGCGGCGGTGCGCGCTTCACCGGCGCTCTGCTCCGCGGCGTGACGGCTCTTGTTCGCGGCGAGCCCGAGGTACGCCATCACCACCGCCACCCCGGCGAGCGCGACCATCAGCACGCCGACGATCGTGCGGCGGATCCGTCGCGCGCGCTTCTCGGCGCGATCGGCGGCGGCGAGGAACGCGCGTTCGTCGTCGGTGAGCGCACCGGAGCGCGACGCGAGCAAGCGCAGCTCGAGCAGCGCCTCGCCGTGCCAGAGCAGATCCGATCGACGCTGCGCTTCGACCCATCGGCGCGTGGCAGCGCGCACGTCGCCGAGCAGCGCACGGTCGGCGGCATCTTCGCTGCGCCAGCGAGCGAGACGCGGCCATCGCTCGGCGAGGCACTCGTGAACGATCTCGACGATGTCGATCGATTTGCTCCGCGCGCCGGACTCGGCGGCGTCCGTCGCACTCGCGCCGTCGTCCTCGCGCACGACGAGGAGGCGCGCGTCGATCAGGTTCGCGAGCACGGACGCGGCGCCCGGAATGTGATCGAGCTCCTCGCGTGGTGCGGGGATGCGCGTGCCATCGGTGGCGACGAGGCGCGCGAACAGATCGCGCACGATCTCCTGATCGTGCTTCGACAACGAGCCGTAGATCTGATCCGCGTACGTGGCGAGTGCACCGGCGACGCCACCGATCGCGAGATACGAATCGTGCGTGATGCGCCGCGCGGCGCGATCGCGCGAGGCCCACAGCTGCGATGCGGTGAACGAGAGCAGCGGCAGCGATGCGGGACGCCCCGCCACTTCGGCGACCATGTCGTCGACGACGCGCGGATCCACGCTGACCTGCGCGCGGCGCGCGGGCTCGACGACGATGCGGCGCAGCGCTTCGGGAAGCGGCGTCGCCAGCACGAACACCTCGAACCGCCCGCGGAACGCGGTCTCGCTCTCGATCACGCTCGCGAAGTCATCGCGGATCGTGACGATCACGCGCACCGGCGAGCCCGCACCGCTCGTCGCCGCCGCGAGCGTCTCCGCGAACTTCGTGCGCTCGTCGGGATCCGTGCACAGCGTGACGAGCTCCTCGAGCTGATCGATCACGATGACCAAGCCGCGCGGCGCGCGCTCGCCGAGCGCACGCAACCGCTCGACGATGCCCGCGCTGTCCTCGGTCTCCGTGCCGATCGCGGGCAGCGACGCGAGCGTGTGCAGCGGATGACGGCCGGGGCGCATCGTGAGCAGCTCGTACTGCTCGGCGAGCCGCGGCATCACGCCGGCGTGAATGAACGAGCTCTTGCCCGCACCGGAGGGACCGAGCACCGCGATCATCGGCGCGCGCACGAGCCGATTCGCGAGCGCCTCGACCTCGCGCTCGCGACCGACGAAGCGCTCCGCATCGGCGACGCCGTACGACGCGAGGCCCGGATACGGCGAGCGATCGTCCTTCGCGTCGGCGAGCGTGTCGCCGTCCTCGGTCGTCAGGATCGAGAGGCGCTGCGCGGCATCGTCGTCGTCGCGCTCGAACCCCCACGGCGCCGCGACGAGCCGCGCTTGCCCCTTGCCGCTGCGCCACAGAAAGAACAGCTCGGGCTCGCTCGACGGCAGCGGTGCGATCACCTGCACGAGCGGCGACAGCGTCACCACCACGTTGCCCGAGCCGTCGAGCAGCGCGACCTGACCCGGCGCGATCGGCTCGCCCCACACGACGACGCGCTCGCGATTGCGTTTGCGCACGCCCTGCCAGCTCTCGGCTCCATCCGCCACACCGACGACGAGCCGGTGCGCGAGCAGCGCTTCGAGCGGGCGCAAGGCAGCCGCCGCGTTCGCGACATCGGCGGCGAGAGCGGCGTACGTGCGCGAGCGATCACGATCGTCCAAGCGATCCGCGAGCGCCTCGAGCGCTTCGCTGCCCGCGAGCGCCGTCCGCAGCTCCGGCAACAGCTTGCTCGGGATGTCCTCGGTGACGTCGCCCGTCGACGCGGGAAGGTGCGCATCGATCGCGGCGGCCACCGATCGCGCGAGCCACAGCCACGGCGCGCCGTTGTCGCGGCCGACCACCGCGCGCGCTTTCTCGCGGACATCCGGGGTCGCGCCGTCGTCGGGCAACTGCGCGAGCGCGATCACCGCGAGCCACCGGCACGTGATCGCGACGAGCTCGCGCAGCGCGGCATCTGCTTCCACCGTCGTCGTCGCACCCGCGAGTCGCGCGACGGCATCCGCGATCGGCTGCGGTCCTGTCTCGATCCAGATCTCGCGCGACGCGGGATCGAACATCGGCACGGCTTCGGGCGTCGCGCCACCGACCGCGCGGGTCATCGCTTCGCCGAACGCGAGCGCGCTCGGCCACCGCGCATCGCGCGACTTCGCGAGCGCGCGATCGATCGTGTCCGCGACCTGCTTCGGCACGCTCGCGGGGAGCGCGGGCGGATTCAGCTCGAGGTGCGCTTGCGGCAACCCCGCGCGATCGATGCCCTGAAACGGCAGCTCGCCCGCGACGCAGCGATACGCGAGCACGCCGAGCGCATAGATGTCCGCGCGCGCATCCACGTCGCCCGGCGACGACCACTGCTCGGGCGACATGTAGTGCGGCGATCCGAGCGTCGCTCCGTGACCGGTGAGCCCCGGCCCTTCGACACCGGGCGACACGCCATCTCCCTCGCCCTTCGCGATACCGAAATCGAGGAGCTTGGGCAACAGCTGCCCCGCGCGCTCGATCACCATCACGTTCGATCCCTTGATGTCGCGATGCACGATGCCGAGCTCGTGCGCGGTGTGCACGACCTCGCACAACCGACCGAACAGCGGCGCGAACAGCCCCGCGGGCATCGCACCGCGCCGGGTGATCAGCTCGTCGAGCGTCACGCCTTTCACGTGCTCCATCGCGATCCAGAGCACGCCGTCCGGTTCGGCACCGAACGCGTACACGTGCGCGGCGTACGGGTGATCGAGGCGCGATGCGAGCTTTGCCTCGCGCAAGAACCGCTCGACCTTGTTCGGCGCCGCCGCCACTTCGCGCCGCAGCACTTTGATCACCGCGCTGCGCCCGAGCTGCACTTGCTCCGCGCGATAGACCTCGCCCGATCCACCTTTGCCGAGCTGCTCGATCACCGTGAACTTGCCGAGCGAGCGCCCGATCAAGGGTCCCGTGGCCGGGGCACTCGATACCGGCGGAACGCCGATGATCTCCGTCGCGCTGTCGCGCTTGCCGACCACGGCGGGAGTGTACTCCCGCAACCTCGCGGGCACGCAAAGATCGTCGTCACGCAACGCGGCGCACGAAGGTCGCGATCCGCGCGTGAACCGCGTTTGCCGCGTCGCGAAACGGTGCATGACCCGCGTCGCCGATCATCGCGATCTCGACGGGCCCGCGCACACCACGCGCGATCGCGTCGACCTGCGCTCGCGTCCCGTACTCGTCGCGCGTGCCTTGCACGATCAGCGTCGGCACCGTGATCGCGGGCAGGAATCCCTCGAGGTTCCATGCGCGGAACCCCGGATCGAGCCACGCGCGATTCCAGCCCCAGAACGCACCGTCGACATCCGCGTGATGACGCGCGAGGCGCTCGCGGAGATCGCTCGTGCGATACGCGTCGGCCGCCGCCGCGATCGATGCGACCGAGATGTCCTCGACGAACACGTGCGGTGCGATCAGCACGAGCGCCCGCGGCGCGACCGCGGCCGCGGCGATGATCGCGATCGACGCTCCGTCGCTGTGACCGACGAGGATCGCATCGGTGATACCGGCCGCCGCGAGGATCGCCGGAAGGCGCGCCGCTTCGTCGTGCATATACGTCAGCGGGCGCGGAACCGACGCGGGCGCGGAGTGACCGTAGCCTTGGCGCGCGTAGACAAAGGCGGACTCGTTGCACGCGTGTGCGATCGCGGACGGCGTGTCGCGCCACTGCGAGATCGAGCCGAGGCCTTCATGCAGGAACACGAGGGCGCGGGCGGCGGGCTCGCCGATCCACGCAGTCTCGAGCTCGACGCCGTCGACGAGCATCAGCGCGAGCGCAGCTTGAAGCGTTGGATCTTGCCGGTCGCGGTTTTCGGCAGCTCGTCGACGATGTCCACCCAGCGTGGGTACTTGTACGGAGCGAGCTTGGCCTTCACGAACACTTGAAGCTCGACGAGCTCGACGTTCGCACCCGGACGCAGCACCACGTACGCGCGGGGCTTCGTCAGACCATCGGCGTCCTCGTGCCCGACGACGGCGCACTCGAGCACGGCGTCGTGCGATGCGAGCGCGGACTCGACCTCGAACGGCGACACCCAGATGCCGCCGACCTTCAACATGTCGTCGGCGCGGCCTTCGTAGATCCACCGGCCATCGGCATCGACCGCGTAGCGATCACCGGTGCGGGTCCACGGACCGTGGAACGTCGCGAGGCTGCGCGCGCGATCGGCCCAGTACCCGATGCACGTGCTCGGTCCGTTCACCCACAGCTCGCCGTCGCGCAGCGCGAGCTCGTAGCCGGGCACCGGCCGTCCGGTGGTGCCGTACCCGACGTCGCCGTGGCGGTTCGACAGGAAGATATGCAGCATCTCCGTCGAGCCGATGCCGTCGAGGATGTCGCTGCCCATCTTCTCGCGCCACCTCTCGCCGACGTGCTTCGGCAGCGCCTCACCGGCAGAGGTCGACACGCGCAGGGAGTCCACGCGCACGAGCGCGGGATCCGCGAGCAGCGACGCGAACAACGTGGGCACACCGCAGAAGATCGTGGGCCGATGCTGCGCGAACACCTCGATCACGGCGGCGGGCGTGGGCCGCCCCGCGTGGAGGACCGCCGTCGCGCCGACGGAGAATGGAAACGTCAGCGAGTTGCCGAGGCCGTACGCGAAGAACAGCTTCGCCGCGCTGAACACGACGTCGTCGGGCGTGATGCCGAGGATCGCGCGCGCGTACAACGCGGCAGTCTGGATCGCGCTGCCGTGCACGTGCATCGCGCCCTTCGGCTTTCCCGTCGAGCCCGACGAGTAGAGCCAGAACGCGACATCGTCCGGCGTGGTCTGCGCGATCTGCGCGAGCGGCTCTGCCTGTTCGACGAGCGGCTCCCACCGCGGGAACGCACCGGGCTCACCGCCGAGCGGACTGCGCGCGATGGCGATGCCGTCGAGCGCCGGTGCATCCGCGATCGCGGGCACGAGCTTGCCGAGCAGCGCGTCGCTCGCGACGAGCACGCGCGCGCGGCTGTCACGCAGCATGTAGCGATAATCGTCCGTGGTGAGCAGCGTGTTGAGCAGCACGGGCACCGCGCCGAGTGCGATCGCACCGAGGAACGCCGCGGGCAGCTCGGCGGTGTCGAGCATGCACAGCGCGACGCGCTGCTCGGGCTGCACGCCGAGCGCGGCCAACGCGGACGCCGCACGCCGCGCGCGCTCCCACAGCGCCGCATAGCTATGCCGTCCGTCGGCGTCGACGATCGCGATCCGCTCGCCACGATCTTCGATGACGTGCCGCTCGAGGAGATCGGCCGCCATGTTGTACGTGCGCGGCAGCTCCACGCGCGGCGGGCTGCTGCTCATGTCGACGCGCGAGTACACGCGCGAAGCCTACCGCTTCTTGCGCGCAGCGGGCGCTCTCGACTTCGCGGAGCGCTTTGCTGCGCCGCGGGCCGGCGGAATGATCCCGCGCGTCCACGCGGGCATACGGCCCTCGGCTCGCTCGACGAGACTGCCGTTCTCGAATCGGGCGAGGAGCCGATACGGAGCGGTCGACGAGCTGTTGTCGTACACCTTCACGAAGGGGACGATCGCGACTGCTGCCTTCAGATTCTCGAGCGACCGCGTGAACCGTGCGGCGAGCTTCTCGGTCGGCACATCGTGCCCGCCGATGGCGACCCGTTGAGCGACACGCTCCTTCGACAGCTCCGGGTTCGCAATGCCGATGTAGATCAATCGCACGTCGAAGCCTGCTTCTACCGCGGCGCGCAACATGTCGAGCTTCGCTCCGTGCGGATCCGAGAACACGGTCTCGGTCACGAAGCTCTCGCCTCGCTCGATCATCTCCGCACGTTTCTTGTCGAGCACGCGAGCTGCTTCGAACGAGTCCATGCCCGATTCCGCCGCCAGAACATCCGCGTTGAGGAACGGCAAACCGATGCTGCTGAGATGAAGCTCGTAGTAGGTCGACTTACCGGCGCCGTTGGGGCCACCGAGCAAGACGAGGACGGGGCTCATCGCTTGGCGCGTCGTGTGGTCTTGACGATCTTGCCGTCCGCGCCGATCCCATAGCGAACCGGATTGCGGCTCTCGATCAATGCGACTGCACGGGCCTGGCCGTCGGGAGTATCGGCTGCAGCGAGCGCTTCATCCACGAGCGTGGTGTAGCTGCGAACCTTCATGCGCTCGACGGTAGCGGCCGAAACTGCGGACTCCACGAGTTGGCCGAGCCGGGCCCAATGTTCGACCTGTTCGGTGAGGGAGCGGTCCTGCGTGGCAGCGACCTGTTTCGCCCGCGCGGTCAGAGCTGCACTCAGTCGGACTGGAATGCTCGCCATGAAATGAAATGTAGCAAACTGCTACATCCTTGCCTAGAAGTTACGCATGCGACCCAAGGGCCAGTGAATCCCGACGGCGCGGCCTTTGATGTTGCCCACCGGAACAACGCCCCAATAGCGGGAGTCATTCGAGTTCTCGCGGTTGTCGCCCATCACGAACACGGAGTCCGCCGGCACTACGAAGTGCGCTTGCTTCTCGCACGCGGTTGCACCGGTCTTCGTGACGACAAGCGTCCCGTCTCGCTGCGCCGAGCTGGGCGGTTGCCCATCGACGACGCAGTTCGGCAGCTCCGCGCCGGGAAAGTCGCCGTTGGCACTCTCGGCGAGGTGGAATAGCTCGAACGATTGCCCGCCGAGCGTCGACCGATACAGCGCTGCAGATGTCGTCGTCCACGTGCCGTTGTAGTTGTCGGCGTAGCTGCCGTTCTCGTCGACGAGCTCCTCGCGCACTTCCTTGCCGTTGAGGAATAGCTTCTTGCAGCGCACCTCGACGGTGTCGCCGGCCAGCGCGACGACGCGCTTTATGTAGTCTCGCTTCGGATTGCACGGCTGCGCGAAGACGATCACGTCGCCGTGGGTCGGTGTGCGGGCGAGCTTGTTCACGAAGACGTGATCGCCGATCGCGACGGTCGGTACCATCGACGAGGCAGGGATGCGGAACGCCTCGAGCATGGCCTGACTGATGAACCCCATCGCGATCGACGAGACGACGATCACGCCGACGCCGTACTTCACGGGATGAGGAAGCGGAGTGCTGCGGCGCCGGCGCAGTTGGATGAACGCTTCGACCGCGCTCGCGAGGTGCAGCGCGAACAGGCCGAGCACCATGCGGACCTCGAACATGATGGACATGGCGACGACGATGACCACGACCAGCCAGGTCACCGCGCTGGGAACCGAGTAGCGCGCCTGGGCGTACCCCGGAAAGAAGAGCGTGACGATCGAGCGCCACAGGATCCGTCCGAGGCTCATGCGCCCGTTCTCCTCGCCATGCACAACAAGTAGCAGCTCGCTACACGGTGAACTAGTCCGCAGTTCTCTTGCCGTCGCGCCGCGCCGTGATCACCAAGACCGGCGAGCCCATCACGACCTCGGCGAGGATCGGCTCGTCGAGCTCCACGCTGTGTCGCAGCTCGCGACTCGCGAACACGACGGCCAGATCACCGATCGCGAGCGTGAAGCTCTTGCCGATCGGCTTCTGCCGGAGGACACCTCGGCGCGTCTCGACCGGTGTCGTGACATCGACGGCACCGTAGCGACCCATCGATCGCCACATCAGGACGACGGCCATCGCGACGAGCGGCGACAGCACCACGAACACGCCACCGGTCAGCCAATGACCGTCGACGACGCTCGCGATTCCCGCCGCGGCGAGCCC
Source organism: Kofleriaceae bacterium (assembly GCA_044230415.1). GTDB lineage: Bacteria > Myxococcota_A > Polyangia > Haliangiales > Haliangiaceae > JABFXX01. Next base: position 10,740 of record JBGARE010000026.1, on the reverse strand, counting down.
GACCACCAGGAGGAGTGCGATCGGGAGGAGCAGCCAGAGGACGATGCGATTGCGCCGCGCCCACCGGCGGACGAGCTGCACTTCGGCCTCCGTCAGCGTGCGCATCGGAGGCTACGCGCGCTTCCCTTCGCGGCGCTCCGCCGCTTGCTGCGCCTTGAGCACGACGTGCGACGTCATGTTCACGATCTCCTCGACGGTGGCCTCGTTCTGCATCGCCGCGACGGGCTTTCCGACGCCGAGCAGGATCGGGCCGACCGCCGACGCGCCGCCGATCGCCTTCGCGATCTGATACGCGGCGTTGCCCGACGCGAGCGAAGGGAACACGAGCGTGTTGGCGGGCTTCGTCAGCCGCGAGAACCCGTAGTTCGACTTCTGCCGCTCGATGTCGAGCGCGAGCTCGGGCTGCATCTCGCCATCGATCTCGAGGTTCGGGCGGCGCTCGCGCACCATGTCGAGCACGCGATGCAGGCGGGTGGTGTCGGGGTGACGCACGGATCCGAAGTTGGAGTACGAGATCAGCGCGACGCGCGGTGTCACGCCGAAGCCCTGCACCGCGTCCGCCATCTGGAGCGTGATGTCGACGAGCGTGTCGGCGTCGGGGAAGATGTTGAACACGGTGTCGCCGAAGAACTTCACCGAGTTCTGCAGCACCATCATGTACAGGCCGACCGCCACCTTCACCCCGGGTTGCAGCCCGAAGATCTCGAGTACGGGACGCACGGTCTCGGGGTAGTTCAGACGGAAGCCCGTGACCATTCCATCGGCGTCGCCGCGATCGACCATGATCGCCGCGTAGTAGTCGCTCTTCGTGATCGAGGCGCGCGCGTTGTCGGGCGTCATGCCTTTGCGTTGGCGCAGCTCGTAGAGGCGATCGGCGTAGGCGCGGTGCACTTCGGCGCGCGGGTCGATGATCTCGACGCGATCGAGCAGGTCGAGAGACATCTCCTCGCACAGCTGCTTGATCTCCGCGGGGCGGCCGAGGAGCACGGGCTTCGCGATCTCCTCGTCGACGATCTGCTGGATCGCGCGCAACAGGCGCGGCGACGCGGCCTGCGGGAACACGATGCGGCGCGGATCGCGCTGCGCCTGCTGCGTGATCGTCTTCATGATCGAGTACGCGGCGTTCGAGCCCTTCGCCATCAGCTTGTGGCGGTACTCCTCGATGTCGAACGTGATGCGCGCGACGCCGGACTCCATCGCGGCTTGCGCGACGGCGGGCGCGACCCACCAGAGTACGCGCGGGTCGAACGGCTTCGGGATGAAGTAGTCCGGGCCCATCTTCAGCGACTTGCCGCCGTACGCCATGATCACGCTGTCGGGCACGGGCTCGCGCGTCAGCTCGGCGAGGGCGCGGGCGGCGGCGAGCTTCATCGCTTCGCTGACGCTCGTGGCGCGGCAGTCGAGCGCGCCGCGGAAGATGTACGGGAAGCCGAGGACGTTGTTGACCTGGTTCGGGAAGTCGCTGCGTCCGGTGGCGACGATCGCGTCGGGCCGCGCGGTGATCGCGTCCGGATAGCTGATCTCGGGATCGGGGTTCGCGAGCGCGAAGATGATCGGCCGCTCGGCCATCGTCTTGAGCATCTCGGGCTTCACGGTGTTCGCGACGGACACGCCGAGGAACATGTCGGCGCCCTTCATCGCGTCGGCGAGCGTGCGGCGGCCGTCGTCGGGGATCGCGAACGCGGCCTTCTGGCGGTTGAGGTCCGTGCGGCCCTTATGGATGACGCCCTTCGAATCGATCAGGACGCAGTTCGCGCGCGTGAGGCCGAGGCTGATGAAGAACTCGACGCACGCGATCGCCGCGGCGCCCGCGCCCGAGACGACGAGCTTGATGTCCGCGAGCTGCTTGTTCGCGAGGTGCGCTGCGTTGAGCAGGCCGGCGCCCGAGATGATCGCGGTGCCGTGCTGGTCATCGTGGAACACCGGGATGCGCATCCGCTTGCGCAGCTTCTCTTCGATCTCGAAGCACTCCGGTGCCGCGATGTCCTCGAGGTTGATGCCGCCGAACGTGGGCTCGAGCGCGGCGACGATGTCGACGAACTTGTCGACGTTCTTCTCCGCGAGCTCGAGATCGAACACGTCGATATCGGCGAACTTCTTGAACAAGCACGCCTTGCCCTCCATCACGGGCTTGCCGGCCGCGGGACCGATGTCCCCGAGGCCGAGCACCGCGGTGCCGTTCGAGATCACGGCGACGAGATTCCCGCGCGCGGTGTACTCGAACGACTTCTCTTCGTCGGCGTAGATCTCCATGCACGGATCGGCGACGCCGGGCGTGTACGCGAGCGACAGGTCCATCTGGCTCACCAGCGGCTTCGTCGGGACCACCTCGAGCTTTCCCTTGCGACCACGGCGGTGATACTCGAGCGCGTCCTCTTTGCGACCCATGACGGGACCCTATCATCGGGTACGTCGGTGTTCGCGCGGTCGCGAACCACATCGATCAAACGGCGGGCATCGGTCCCGCCTCGGCGAATCGCAACATGCCTCCCGCGGAAGAGACATCGCAGCCCGCCGACGGCGATCGCGAGAAGCTCGCCGAGTGGATCGCGTGCGGCGCGCCGAGTACGCCGACGCCGTGATCAGTGCGCGTCGTCGGGCAGCGGGATGAACTCGGTCTCGTCACCCGGCACGATCGGAAACCGGCGCTCTTGCCAGTCGTGCTTGGCCTGCTCGATGCGCTCCTTCGTCGAGGCGACGAAGTTCCAGTACATGTGGCGCGGTCCGTCGAGCGGATCGCCGCCGAGCATCACGATGCGCGTCCCGGGCTCGAGCTCGAGGCGCACGGCGCGGCCACCGGTGAGCACGAGCATCTTTCCGCGTTCGAACGTATCGCCGGCGACCTGCACGTAGCCGCTGACGACATAGATCGCGCGCTCCGGATAGTCCGGCGCTTCGAGCGTCGCCGCGCTCGCGGCGCTGACATCGACGTAGAACAAGCGCGAGAACGTCTTCACCGGTGCACGAAGTCCGTACGCTTCGCCGGCGAGCACGCGCACCGTCGCGCCGTCGAGCGTGGTCTCGGGGATCGAGCTCGCCGCGCAGTGCTGGAACGTCGGCTCGGTCTCCTCGTGCTCCTTCGGTAGCGCGCACCAGAGCTGGATGCCGTGCAGCGTTCCGCCCGGATGCGGCGCGCGCTCGCTGTGCACGATGCCCTTGCCCGCGGTCATCCAGTTGACGGCGCCGGGCGTGATCGTCTGCGTGGTGCCGAGCGAATCGCGGTGCACGATCTCGCCCTCGAACAAGTACGTGACCGTCGCGAGGCAGATGTGCGGATGCGGTCGCACCGTCAGCGATCGATCCTCGGCCATCGTGACCGGACCCATCTCGTCGAAGAACAGGAACGGACCGACGAGCCGCCGCCGCGGTGACGGCAACACGCGCCCGACGATGACCCCGCCGAGATCGCGCGCACGGGTCTCGATGACGAGCTCGACGTCCTTCGCGAGCGATGAATCGTCGGTCGGTGGCTGCGCAGGATTCCAACTCATGCGCGCACCGTACCGCACGCGCGATCAACTCGCAGAACGATCGGTCACCGCGACGATCGCATCGACGAGGACGGGCGTCGGATCGACGAACTGGAGGCCGTAGCCGATGTCCGTCTGCCGAGCGATCTTCGCCGTCGCCTGATGCGTGACCTGCGCGTCGGGCGCGTCCTTCGTCGGAATGCGCAGCTCGAGTCCGAGCGTGGCACCGACCTCGAGCTTTCGTTTCGTGACCACGAAGGCACCCGACGTGCTCATGTCGCGCAGCACCGTGGAAAAGAACGCGCCGTTCGACAGCTCGATGACCACGTCCACCGGAACGACGACGCGTGGCGCGCGCGGCGTGGTCTCGCTGCGGGGGCGTGGCCCGGAGGGAATCGGCGACACGTCGCGCCGCAGCGTCGTCGTGCGCGGCGGTGGTGGATGGAGGAGCGCGAGCCGGCTCGTGGTGCGGAAGTCCGGCTTTGCCGTCGACGTCGAGCGCTGGACGGGCTTGTCGTCGGCGTATGGCACGGGTGGCGGCGTCGCTTTGATCACCGGGAGCCGACCCGTCCCTTGAGCCTTCGGGACCGGGGTCGAGATCCGCACGACGGGGAGCTCGGGCGGATCGAGGTTCGCCTCGCGCACGAACGCGATCGCGAGCGGGTGATCGGGCACGAAGTCGAGCAGCGTCGCGGCGTACGGCTGCGCGGCGAGCGCATCGCGCGATTCGCCCCACGCGATCTCGAGACCGAGACGCGCGAGGTACACGGCGTCGTCTTGCGATAGCGGCGCGCGCAGCGCCTGGAGGATCAGCGGCACGAGCTCGAGCATCGTCTTCTGTTCGCGCGCGTACGCGACGAGCAGCTCCCACGCGGCGAGGTGCGATGCGACTTCGGGGAGCAGCTCGACGTACGAGGTCTCGAGGGCGAGGCGCAAGAGGCGCAGCGCGAGGCCCGGCTGCAGATCGCGCGTCAGCAGCTCGACGGCCGCGCTGCGCATGCGCTCGACGTACTCGCGGCGCGTCTTCGCAGCGACGAACGATGCGCGATAGTGATCGAGCAGCTCGCTGATCGCCTCGCGGTGCAGCAGATCCTCGACGAGGAGCGCCTCGATCGCGGGGTCGCTCGGACACGCGCGCACGGCGGCGATCGCGATCGCGGTCGACTTCTCGGGCAGCGCAACGCGGGCGATGCGTGCCGCGTGGAGGAAGTGTCGAGCCGCGTCGCCCTTCGCTTGCTGCGCGGAGGCGAGCGCGTTCGCGATCTCTTGCTCGGGATCGAGCTTGCCGCCCTTCGCGAGCGCGAGCAGGGCCGACGCCTCCGGATCGACGAGCTTGCCGAGCGGTTCGATCGCGAGCTCGCGCAGCCCGGCATCGATATACGCGCGAGCGGCGCGACCGTGATCGAGGCTCGCGAGCGAGAGCTCGGCGACGGTGACACGGGCACGCAGCTTCTCGGCGATCGCGAGAGCTCGCTCGCGCGCCTCGGGATGACCCGCGCGCGACGCATCGATCAACACCGCGAGCGCGCGACTGCGATCGGGGACGCAATGCTCGAACGCGCACCCGAGCTCCCACAGCATCCGCGCGGCCTCCGGCGTCGCGGCGCGTCCCGCGATCTCCGCGCGCAGCACATCGAGCTCCGCCGGCCAGTTGTCGGCACGCCACAACCGAGCCCTTACCCACGGAGCGAGCTGCACACGACGACAATCCCGCAGGTCTTCTGGGGATTGGGATGATCGGTGGGGCCGCTGCGGGGTAGCTTCCGTCCGTGCGTTGGCTTCCCCTGCTTCTCCTGTTCGGTTGTGGCGATGACGGGTCGACCCCGTCGGATGCCCCTACTCACGACTCCAGGCCCGACGACGGTTCCCCCACCGACGGTCCACCACTGACGGGGTGCGACTACATCGAGCAAGCCGACGGCACGAACGACACGACCGGCAACGGCACCGCCGAGGACACCCAGCTCCAGGTGTCCGGCGGGCTCACCACGCTGTGCGGTTCGTTCGCGAGCGATCACTTCGATGGCGATATCACCGTCGACGCGGATGCGTTCCACGTCACCGTCGCCACCGCGATGGACATCGTCGTTCGCATCGAGGCCAACGCGAGCATGCTCGAGCTGTCCGGCGTCGACGTGTACACGGGCGCGACGTTCGGCACGCTCGTCGCCACCGCGACCTGGTACGGCGATCACGGCGTCGCCGCCATGCACCTCGAGCCCGGCACGTACGAGCTCCTGCCCTACGCGCTGAACAGCACCGCGATCACATCCGCGATCGATTACCGCGTACGGATCACGCTGGACCTCCCGACGCGCTGCACCGCGATCACCACGGGCGGCGTCGTCGAGGCGCACGACGGCGCGAGCAACACGGGCAACGACATGTACAGCATCCCGAACGGTGCTCCGATCGCGTTCACCGCGAACGCCGCGGACACGCCCGAGGCCGGCGGCACGATCACCCCGGGAACCCACGTGCGGTTCTCGGGCTCGCTCGCGGATCTCGCGGTCGCCGACAAGTACGAAGATCGCGACACGTTCTCGTTCGATGTCCCGATCGGCGCGAACGAGCTGAGCGTGCGCCTCGATTGGCAAGGCACGGGCGACCTCGACATCTTCTTGTTCGAAGGTGCGAACGCGACGCCGGAGACTCGCGTGCTGAAGACCGCGACGACGGGGCCGGAGAATCTGTTCTACGCGATCAAGTCCGGCGTGACGTACTCGATCACGTTCGCGGCATTCCCGGGCGCGACGTTCCCGGTCGCCTACACCGCCACGATGTGCAGCGAGACCTACGTGCCTTAGCCGTCGACGAGGATCGGGACGTCGAGCTGGGCGCCGAGCGCGAGCATGCGCAGGAACGCGGCGAGCTGCTCGACATCGGGGTCCGACTCCGGCGGCACGTACGAACGCGCGAGCGCCTTCGCGCGACCGGGCCCGTCCTTCAGGAGATGCAGATCGGTGTCGTGCGGGATCACGCCGAGGAACAGCGCGAGCATGAGCGAGTGCGTGGGCTGCAGCGTCTTCCCGACGAAGAACATCATCTGCAGCAGCGTGTCGCTCGATAGCTCGATGTTGCCGTTGCCGTCCTCGGCTTCCCATCGCACGCCGTGCGCGACGCGACTCTCGAAGTAGGTGTCACCCGCAGCGCGCAGCCGCGCCACGGGCTCGCCGTCCCAGCCGAACTCGCCGAGGCCGCGCACGAGCAGCGCACCGGCGGTGCACGCGAGGTGCGAAGGCAATCGCGCCATGAGCCATTGCTCGACGTGCTCGGGAATCGGATAGCGAATGCGGCGGTGACACGCGAGCTCGCGCTTGAGATCGGCGGGGCACGTCGCACAGTGATGCGTGACCGCGTCGAGCGGCTTGGATTGATCGAGCAGGTCTTGCAGCGTGACGCCCTGACCACTCGATGCTCCCGCGCGGCGCGTGGTCATCTGGATCTCGATCTCGCTCGGCGGTTTCTCGACGCCGTCCTCTGCCATGTGCGCGAGTGCGGAGCGCGCGAGGATGCGAGTGCGGTTGAGCTCGACGAGTCGCTCGACTCCCAACAACTTCTGGGGCTGGCAACCCATCGCCAGCACGTAGTCGATCGCCATGCGCCATGCTAACCCACCTCTCCGACGCCTTGTTTCTCCCCGGCCCCACGGGTAGAAAGGCCGCACACGCACCCGTAGCTCAGCTGGATAGAGCGTTGGCCTCCGGAGCCAAAGGTCACAGGTTCGAATCTTGTCGGGTGCACGGAACTAGGGGATGCCAAAGACGCTCGCAGAGATCGCGATCGAGGCGGGCTTGGTCACCAAGGCCAACGCCGCGAAGGCGGGCAAAGCCGCCGACGACAAGAAGCAGCCCCTCGTCGTCACGCTGATCAAAGACTTCGGCGTCGACGAGGTCGCGCTCCTCGGGGCGTTTCGCAAGCAGACGCGCGTTCCGCTGATCGATCCCGCCGGCATCCAGATCGACACGGATGCGCTGCGCCAGGTCCCCGGCGACATGTGCCAGCGCCTGCGGGTGTTGCCGCTCGCGATGCGCAGCGAGGGAAGCGCGAAGATTTTGCGCGTCGCGATGGCGGATCCCACGGACACCGCCGCGGTCGCCGAGCTCGAGCACGCCTCCCACTGCGAGATCGACGTCTGCGCGCTGCCGCTGTCGGCGATCGACGAGCTGGTCGTGAAGGGCTACCGCCAGATCAACACCGCCGTGGTCTCGCGAGCCGGGACGTCGACGGCGACGATGTTCATCACGTCGAAGGGGTCGCTCCCGCGCGGTGTGGAGCTCGATACCGAGGTCTCCGTGACCGCCCAGATCCCGATTTCCGCCCTCCAGCAGGCCGTCGGGACCGACGACCTCGAGGCCCGATTGTCAGCCCTCGTGACGGTGCTCACCGCCAAGGGCCTGATCACCGAGGCGGAGCTGGCAGAAGCACTTCGTAAGAAGCCGACATAGCTCCGTTAGGCTATGCTTGGACAGGTCGTCCGTCGCCCCCGACCTATGTCCGCACATGACATGACCGCGACCATTACCTGTTCGGGTTGCAAACACGGCTTTGCCGAGTCGGCGCTGTTCTGTCCGAACTGCGGGCGGCCCAAGGTCCGCGAAGCGACAGGTGATTCGCTCGTCGGCAAGCTGCTCGGCGAGCGGTTCCAGGTGCTCGCGCTCCTGGGGCAGGGGGGATCCGGCACGATCTATCGCGCCGAGCACGTGACGCTGCGCCGCAAGGTGGCGATCAAGGTGCTCCATCAAGAGCTCTCGCGAGATGACCTCGCGGTCGAGCGGTTCCGGCGCGAGGCGACGACGGTCGCGGACATCGACAACGAGCACATCGTCGAGATCCACGATTTCGGTCGCACGCCCGACGGCCGCCTCTATCTCGCGATGGAGCTGCTCGAGGGCGAGACGCTCGATGCGGTGCTCGCGCGCGACAAGCAACTGTCCGTCGAGCGGACCGCCGACATCTTGATCCAGGTCGGCGAAGCGCTGATGGAGGCGCACGCGATCGGCTACGTCCATCGCGATCTGCGGCCGCGCAACATCTACCTGACCACGCGGCGCGCGAAGCAGAACTTCGTCAAGCTGCTCGACTTCGGGCTCGCGAAGCTCGTCGAGACCGACAGCGTCAAGGATGCGGAAGCGACGAGCCTCGGCATGACGTTCGGCGATCCGCGCTACATGTCGCCCGAGCAAGCGCGCGGTGATCGGATCGATCGACGCGCGGACATCTATCAGCTCGGCTGCGTCGCGTACGAAATGCTCACCGGGGCGCCGCCATTCACGGGCACGCGCGTGTTCGACATCCTCACGAAGCAGGTCACCGAGACTCCCGCGCCCGTTCCGACGAAGCGCCCGGGGACGCCGCTGTGGATGGAAGCCGCGATCGCGAAGATGCTCGCGAAGGATCCCGAGAATCGCTTCGCCACGACGACGCGCATGGTCGATGCGCTGCGCCGCGGACTCGAGACCGGCGAGGTGATGGACGACGAGATCGCGCGCCGTCGCGAGAGCGTGCCGCCGCCGAATGTCTCGCGCGTGATGGCGAAGATGGGCATCGCGCAAGATCTGCCCGCACCCGCGCCGAAGCCGGAGGCCGCACCGAAGGTCGAGATGGGACCCGAGGTCAGCGAATCGCGTCGCTCGACGGGAACCCCGAAAGTCGGCGTGCCGGTGGTCAAAGCGCCGACGGACGCGCCCGGACGGATCCAGACCGGGATGGTCGCCGCGGCTCCCACGCGCTCCAAGCGTGCATCGGAGTCCGCGGGGATCTCTGCAGCGCGCTCGTCGGCGCGCGCCTCGTCGCACGACGACGACGATCGCGGTGTCTCGCAGGTCTGGTACGACGAAGGCGACGAGAAGAAAGCGAACAGCACGTTCAGCGATCTCGGTGACTCGATGTACGACGAGCAGCCTGCGCGTGGTCGGCGCTGGGGGCTGATCGTCGGCGTCGTCGGTGCGCTCGTGGTGATCGGCACCGTCGCGTTCGCGCTCACGCGCGGTGGCGACAAGCCCGCGCCGAAGACCGACGACGTCGCCGTCACTCCGCCGCCGACGACGGATGTCGCGCCGAGCCAGATCCTGCAAGAGGACGCGGGGGTCGCGGCGATTCCCGATGCGGGCGCGATCGCGCAGAACCCGACGACGAAGTCGAAGCCTGGGGGCACCACCACGCCGGTGAATCGGACGAACAACTCGATCGTCGCGACGCGGCCCAATCCGATCACCACGAACAACAACGGGTTCAATCCGCCGGGCACGACGGGCTTCGATCCGCCGGGCACGACGGGCTTCACTCCGCCCGGCACGACGAGCACGCCGGGCTTCACGCCGCCGGGCACGACGCCGCCGATCGTGACGCCGCCGCCGGTCGTCAAGCAGCCCGGCATCACCGACAACCCCGAGGATCCGTACGGTCCGCCCGACGAGCCGCCGCCGAGCGAGGCAGGCAGCACCGAGACGAAGGCCGCGTTCTTCGCGAACCTCGGCACTCAACAGTTGCAGTCCGGTGACAACGCGAGCGCAGCGGCGAGCTTCAAGAAAGCACTCGAGCTCGACGCGAAGAACGTCGCCGCGATGACGGGGATGGGCGAGATCGCGCTGCGCCAGGGACTGTTCGGCGATGCGATCGCGCACCTGAAGAAGGCCGCGCGACTGTCGCGCAGTGCTCGCGTGCTCACGCTCCTCGGAGAGGCGTACTTGAACAGCGGCAACAACGCGGAGGCCGCGAAGAACTTCAAGGCCGCGCTGCAGATCGAGCCCGACAACGCGCGCGCACGCGACGGTTACAACGAAGCGTCGAGCCGCGTTCCGCCCGAGGAGTAAGCGCTACCGGCGCTTCTTCTGCGGCTTGCCACGCTCGATCTGCGTGTCCTTGGTCTGCGGTGCCCACGCCGACGGAGCGCCGTGGTGGGCGACTCCGAGGCGGATGCGGCGGCGCGAGAACGAAGGCACGAGCTGCGGACGGGCCTTGCCGAATTGCATGCTTCAACCCTAGGGGGCCGTGATCGGCGCGGGCAACTTTGAGACAGAGCGTATTCGCCGGGAGAGATCTCTCCCGCGCCAACCTATGGGAAGATGACGATCGGGATGGCGACCTTCCACGTGTACGTCGAAGGAGCAGTGGATGCTTCGCCCGATGGCATCCGCAAGCTCGCGCAGGCCATCGCGCAGCGCTACGGCTTGCCCGCCGCGGATCTGCTGACGCGCCTCGGAGCGGGGCGCTTTCGCGTGAAAGCGAATGTCGACAAGGTGACGGCCGAGGCGTACCTGCGTGCGCT
>JBGARE010000025.1:104389-131684 GCA_044230415.1 Kofleriaceae bacterium | reverse complement strand
GACCCACTTCATCCGACGAGTGGATCACCAACGCGAATCGACGTCGATCCCACCTTCAGCTTTAGTGGATCAGCTCTTTAGCACGAGCTTGCGAGCGCGTCCTATCCGTACAGGCGAGCGCTTCGCGAGCCGATGATGCGACGGAGGCCGCAGACGTAGCCCGAAGGGCTACGGCCTACGGGCTCCTAGCCCGAGCGCTCGAAGTGGACGGTATCGATCAGCACCGTCGCGCTGAACAGCAGCGCTTTGAGCGCTGGATCTTGGATCCGATCGAGCTCGACCCAGAAGTTGTCGGCTTCGGTGAACGCTTCCTTGAGCAGGCCGCTCCACTTCTTCTGGACGACGCCGACTTCGATGTCGCTGCCGGGCATGCGGATCTCGAACGTCCACGGACGGAAGATGGGGCCGAACAGCGTCGCGACCTCTTGGCCGTCGGCGCCCTCGACGGTGTACTTGCGACGGAAGAACGTCCACCGGCGCTGGATCGCGCCGATCAACGTGCCCGCGCTGTCGCGCACCTCGAGGCGATGAAAGAAGAAGCGAAACGGCCGGCGCAGCGAGAGGACATGGCCCTGGCCGCCCGCGAGATCCTCGACGTGCGAGGTATACGGACGGAACGCACCGAGGAACACGCGCTTGAGGAAGTTGCCGAAGCCGCTGCCCTGCTCCTGCACGTTGAACACCGGGTTGCCCATCTCGTCGTAGACGACGTAGGTGTTCCTCGCGTCGAACGACGTCAGGATCTCGAGCCACCGCTTGCGCTGCCGGACGGAGAGCCGCGTGGACTTCGCGAACACCGCAACAGCAGTGGATGGTTGAGGAACGAGTGCGTTGCTCATGGCCGCCGCAGCGTACACTCATCGCGTGCTGGCGGTGGAACGAACCCATCGACTCGAAGACGATCTGGACTGGCTGCCGCCGAGTGTCCGTCGGACGCGCAAGGTCGTGAGCGGAACCGTGTGGGGCGCGGCGTCGGCGGTGATCCTCGGCGCGTTCGCGCTGTCGCCCGCGCTCGTCGCCGTGTTGTGGAAAGGCTTCGCGGCGGGAGCGGCGGGTGCGGCGGTCGCGGGCGAGCGCATCGGACAGACGATGCTGCGGCGCAAGCTGAGGAAGATCGCGAGCGGCGAGATCCAGCTCGCATCGCTGGAGGAGCGGCACGAGGGCGAGCTGGTCGTCGTCGAAGGAATCGTCGAGGCGGAGGACACGCTCGCCGGTGTGATCACGGATCGGCGCGGCGTGTACCGGCGGATGATCTTCGATCCGAAAGGTGCGAAGTACGTCTACGAAGCCGCGGTCGACTTCGCGCTCGTCGACGATGCGGGCAATCGCATCTTGATCGAAGCCGCGGGTGCGCGGTGGATGACGCCGATGCGCGAGCTCGTCACGTACCCCCGCTCTCGGTTCGAACAGCCAGACACGCCGGCGCCGGTACGAGCGCTATTGCGGGCGAAGCCGCAGATCGAAGCGATCGAGGACGTGCTCGCGACGGGCATTCGCGTGCAGGTGGTCGGCTACAAGACGGCGAGCGCGGACGTCACCGGGCGGGTCGTCGATTATCGGCTACCACCGCAACGCGCGACGCTGCGGTCGGGGCCTGCACTGCCGCTGGTCATCACGGCCGTGCAGGATCTGCATCGCTAGGCCGCGAGCGCGATCGAGAACTTGATGCCCGAGCTCGCCATCGCGTCCTTGAGCGCTTCCATCGTCTCGGTCGCGACATCACCGACGTGATCCGACGCCGTCCACGGGCGGACGTGGAGCCTCACCATCGCGTCGGTGATCTCGGCGACGTCGATCGACGGCGGCGGCGACGACTGCACCCACTGCTCGGCGAGCAGCGCCTTCTCGATCAGCGTGCGCACCTCGCGCAGATCCGCGGCTTGGTTGATGCTGACGACGAGATCCACGCGGCGCCGCCCCAAGACGGTGAGGTTCTCGATCGGCGCGATGATGATCTGTCCGTTCGGGATCGTGATCTCGCGATAGTCCGCGGTGATGAGGATCGTGTGGAAGATCTTGATCGCCTCGACGCGGCCCATGTACTTGCCGATCGTGACGAGGTCGCCGACCTTGTACGGGCGCAGCACGATCAACATCACGCCCGCCGCGAAGTTCGATAGCGACCCCTGCAGCGCGAGCCCGACGGCGAGACCGGCGGCACCGAGCACCGCGACGACGGCCGTTGTCTTCACGCCGAGCGTGTCGAGCGAAGCGATCACGATCGCGACGAGCGACACCGCATAGACGAGATCGCTGAGGAACTTGCGCAGCGAGACATCGAGGTTCGAGCGCTCCATCAGGCGCTGCAGTCCACGGATGATGGTGCGCGCGATGAATCGGCCGACGACGAAGACGGCCAGCGCGATCAAGATGCGCAGTCCGAGCGGTAGCAGATGGTCTTCGGCGAACTGAGAGATATCCGACCAGGTGACGTCCATGGCCGGACGCTATCTCAGTGGCACGGGTGCCGCGACATGTCCCAGGGCGGCGGCGACATCGATCTTGCGAGGTGATCGAGGAACAGCGACAACCGCGGCGGCAGGTTCTGGCGCGCCGGGTACACCGCGTGGATGTCCACCGGCACGCCGCTCCACTCGGGGAGGATGCGCACCAATCGCCCCTCGTGCAGATCGCACGCGACGACGAACTCGGTCATCACGCTGATCCCGAGCCCGGCGAGCACCGCGGCATGCACGGCCATGATGTTGTTGCTCGAGAACTTCGCGGGGCGCGCGAGCTCGTACGTCTGATCGCCGTTGGTCAGCGTCCAGCTCTGCGTGCGCGCGCTCGGCGTGAACAGCACCTTGTCGAGATCCTCGAGCTCCTCGACGTTCGTGGGTGCCTTCCGCTTCGCCAGGTACTCGGGCGCCGCGCACAGCACGGACTGCAAAGAGCCGAGCTTCTTCGCGATCAGCGTCGACTCCGGCAGCGGCCCGAACCGGATCCCGAGATCGAAGCCCTCTTCGATCAGGTCCACCACGCGGTCCGTGCCGTCGAGCTCGACGTAGACCTCGGGATTGGCCACGTTGAAATCGGCGATGATTCGCCCGAGATACAGCGACGAGAGATCGATCGGCGCGGTCAAGCGCATGCGTCCGCGCGGCGTGGACTGCATGTCCATCACGACCTGCTCCGCCGCGGCCAGGTCCGCCACGATCCGCGCCGCGCGCTCGTAGTAGGCCTCGCCGATATCGGTCAGCGCGAGCTTGCGCGTGGTGCGTTGCACGAGCCGCACGCCGAGCCGCTCCTCGAGCTGCGCGAGCTTACGACTCACCGTGGACTTGGGCAGTCCGAGCTGCTCGGCGGCGCCCGTGAAGCTCTTTGTCTCTACGACTTTGGTGAACACGACGATGTCGTTGAGATCCATGGCGACACTGATTCTACGCGCGTGCTATCCGAAGTGCGTGAGTCGGTTGCCCGAAGTGCAGGCCAAGGTGGACGCGTTCTTCGAGCGCGTCTCGCAGCGCCACGGCGACGACATGCAGTGCGCCACGGGCTGCTCGGATTGTTGTCACGTGCGCCTCACGGTCACGCAGATCGAGGCCGACGCGATCCGCGCCGAGCTCGCGACGTGGTCCCCCGAGCGCCGGGACCAGCTCCGCGCGAACGCCGTGTCCGCGCCCCCCGATCGCTGCACCGCGCTCGATCCCGCGGGGCGCTGCCTCGTCTACGTCGCGCGCCCCATCACCTGCCGCTCGCACGGCGCGCCGATTCGCATGCGCCAGGGCTCGCTGCCCGTCGTGCAGTCGTGCTTCCGGAACTTCACGCACACCACGCCGGACCCGGACTGCGTGATCGACCAGGAGACGCTGTCCGCCCTCACGCTCACCATCGACAGGATGGCCGGCCACGCCGGAGAACGCGTCGACCTCGTCACCCTCTTCGTATAGAGTGCGCGGCTCGATGGACGCTGTACCCGAATCGCTCCGCATCGATCACCCGCGCTTCGTCACGGTCGATCCCGCGATCTTCACGAAGAAGCTCGTCGGCGACTGCATGACCCACGCGTGTCAGTTCCTCGTGCCGCACCAGCACGAGAAGCTCGATGCGTGCTGCCAGTACGGCTGCGACGTCGACCTCGCCGAGCGCGATGCGATCCTCGCGAAGGCCGCTGACATCCGCCCGCTCCTACGCGCCGATCTACGCGATCGCGAATGGTTCGAGTCCGAGGTCGAGTACGACAAGGACTACCCGTCGGGCGCGGTGGTCCGCACGCAGGTCGTCGACGACGGCTGCTTGTTCCTCCGCCACGATCTGCGCGGCTGCGCGATCCATCGCGCTTCGATCGAGAAGGGCTGGGACTTCCGCGGCGTGAAGCCGGCGATCTGCCGCTTGTTCCCGCTGTCGTACGAAGACGATGCGATCGTGATCGCCGACGAGTACGAGGAGTACTCGTGCGCGCACGTCGACGGCCCGACGCTGTACCGGATCTCGCGCGACACCATCGCCGATGTTTTCGGAGAAGAGCTCGTTCGCGCCCTGGATGCCGCCGAGGCGCAAGTCCTCGGAGCGCAGCCGAAGCGCCTGCCGGTCCTCGGCTAGCTCGACGTGAATCTCGTGTTCGTCGCGCGTCGCGTGCGGACGAGCTCGTCGATCATCGACGCGATCGCGAATCCCGCCGTGGTCAGGAGTGCCGCTCCGTAGACCGTCGCGGTCGTGATGATGTCGGGCCTGCGCGACCCGGAGCGTTCGTGCGCCGTCCGTGCCCTCGCGACAAGGTCGCTCAGTGGAACGGGGTGGGCTCGCGATTCGGACCGAGACTCCGTGGTGGTACCAGTTACGGCACGAGCTCGCCCGTGATGATCGTCGTGGTGCTCGTCGATCGTGTCCATCGTTCATGACCTCCACCACGGCAAGGTAGTGCTCGATCGATCGGTCGAAACTCACAAAGAATCGAACGAACGCAGCTCTCGAATCGAAGTGTCGACGTCACTTCGGAAATACAGCCGCTCGAGATGGCTTTTATGAAATCGACAGCACCGTCGCAGCGACGCAGCTTTCGCTCATCCACAGGAGGCGACTATGTCTGACCTGATCGCAATCACGTATCCGACCGAGCAACGCGCTCGCGAGGTCCTCGTTTCCTTGCAGAAGCTGCAATCCGCTCACCTCGTCGACGTAGAGGACGCTTGCTACGTCACGAAGGATGACCGCGGTCGTATCGAGCTCCATCAATCCATCAACACGACGGCGCGCGGCGCGATTGGTGGCGCGTTCTGGGGGACGCTCATCGGGCTTGTCTTCCTCAATCCGGTGGTAGGCCTCGTCGCGGGTGCTGCGTCAGGAGCCATCGCCGGTCGTTACACCGACGTCGGGATCTCGGACACGTTCATGCGCGAGCTCGCGCGCGACATGGAGATGGGCCGTTCTGCGCTGTTCGTGCTTCTTCGTCGTGCGACCACGGACAAGCTCCTCGAGGCGCTCGCGAAACACGGTGGACACGTCATTCACTCCTCGTTGTCACATGAAGCCGAAGCGAAGCTCCGCGACGCGCTTCTCCCCGACGAGGATCTCGAGAGCTCGAACTCGGACGTGGACATCCGTGTGATGGACACCGGTCGGCGAGAGCTCGAGGTGAACGGACGCTCGGTGGGGAGGCCTGAGTGATGGACTACGACGTCCCTGCGTTTCGTCAGTCGCGTCGTCGACGCTCTTCCTGGAGGCGACGTCACCGGCACGTGTTCTCGTGGCTCGTCCTCGGTGGCGGCGTGATCGCCGTGGGGTTGCTGCTGATCGCAGTCCTGAACGCGCTCGGGGTCTTCGGTCTGGTGTCGGGCGCGTACTTCGCCGCCGCGCTCGCGATCATGCCGTCGTCGTGGCACGAGCCATTCCAGGCGTTGCCCGGAGTCGCCCATGTCTTGATCGGTCTCGGTGCGATCGCTGTCGCAGCCGCTGTCGCGAGCGAGGTGATCGATTGAGGAACGGCCCGTGGCGCCGGAGCTCCTGGTGATTTCAGGCTAGCCGTTCTGGCGGCGGATCTCGTCGACCTGGCGCGCGTAGCCTTTGAGCGCCGGTGTCGGATCCGCCTTGCTGCGCACGCGCACGATCGAGCCCGGCGCTTCGACGACGCCCGCCGCCATCGTCCACCCCGGCGGCACCTGCGGATCGCTCCAGAAGTACAGCCAGCGCGCATCCTTCGGCGCGACGTTCACGCACCCGTGCGAGCGCTGCTGGCCGAACGCGTCGTGCCAGTACGCGGTGTGGATCGCGAGATCCTCGTCGGGATAGAAGAACTGCGTCCACGGAACGGTGGCGACCGAGTACGGATCCTCGGACTTGAGGTTCTTCATGTCGGCCTCCGATTCTTTGACCCACATGCGATAGATGCCCGTCGTGGTCGGCGTGTCCTTCTTGCCGCTCGAGATCATCGTCGCGTAGACCGCGAGGTCGCCTTCGAACGCGACGAGGATCTGCGTGTCGAGATCGATATCGATCCACCGCTCGCCCTTCTGCAGCGGTGCGGGCGGTGCCGCCGGCGTGAAGATGCGCACGTCGTTCGCGCGGATCCATTCGGAGCCCGGCACGATCGGCGGCGAGCCCGGGCCGGGTCCCGGCACCGTCGACGGAACGGCGATGCGATATGCGACCGGCTTGCCCTGCTTGTCCGACGACGTCTCGAGGATCGCGACCGGCGTGCGGGTGGGCACCGAGCGCGCGATGCCACCGCCCGTCGCTTTGTTGAGCGTGTACGCGGACGCGTAGCCCGCAGCGCGCGGGTAAACGAACGCGATCGGCGCGGCGAGGTTCGTATCGTCGCCGAGGCGCGCGCCGTTGTAGAGCGATGGCTTGTGCTGCGAGATCGCCGACCGCAGGACGTACTCGTTGTCCTTCTTGCTGACCTTCCAGTACTGCTTGCCGCCGACGGTGATCTCGTCGTACTGGCGCACCGTGATGCTGCCGACGAGCGGTGCGCCCTCGACCATCTTCGGCTGCGGACCCGCGTCGGCCGCGGCGGCGGGATCGACCTGCGATGTCGACGTGACCGGTCCGTCGGACTTCTTCGCATCCTTCTTCTTGGACTTTTTCGGCGGCTCTGGCTTTTGCAGCTGGTAGGTCACTTGGTTCGCGACCGTGACCTTGCCGTAGACACCGGGGACGAGCTCGCCGCGATCGAGCATCGGGACCTCGCGTCCCATCGGCGCCTTCTTGCTCGGCTGCACGTAGTCGGAGCAGACCCAGCCACGCGGGACGATCTGCACCCACGGCTTCTTGCAGCCTTTGCCCTCGGCGGTCTGTGTCCAACGCACGCGCGTGTCGACCGCGATCGTGCCGATGCGCCGCGCGTCTTCACCTGGCTCGAGGCGAACACTGACCGTTCGGGTGAGCTCGAGCGAGCGCGTGCCCTCGGGGAACGCGGGCGCTTCTATAGGTGCCGGCTCGGTCCCTGTCGTGGGCTCCGTCGTCGGACGTTGCGCCACGGACGGCTCGGGCGGCGTGTCTTTCTTGCCGCCGCATCCGAGCCCGAGGCTCGCGATGCCCACGAGGGCCGCCCACCGTTGGCGCATTTCTGGTGCAGTAGCACGTCCGTGATACGTTCGCTTGCAGATGAAGCTCGGCGAGATGCTCGTACGAGATGGGCGGCTGAACGAGGCCCAACTCGAATCGGCACTCAAGTATCAGGCGCGTGATGGTGGGCGGATCGGGACGGTCCTGTTCGAGCACGGGCTCATCGATCTCGAGGCGTTGACCGTCTATCTCGGCCTCGAGCTCGGAATCCCGATCGCCACCGGCGCGATGCTCGAGCGAGCGAAGCGCGCGGCCGTGCGACTTTTGCAGCCGCAGCAAGCGTTCAAGCACAAGTGCGTACCGCTCGTGGTCCAGGACCGCCAGCTGATCGCGGCGATCGAGGACCCGCACGATTTTGCGACACTCGAAGCCCTGAACCAGATCACGGGCTATCGCGTGCTACCGCGCGTCGCGCCCGAGGTCCGCATCTACTACTACATCGAGCGCTACTACGGCGTTGCGCGCCCGCCGCGGTTCGTGAAGTTCAGCGATGCACCGCGCGGCGATGAAGGTGCGGTCGATGTCGGCCTGCCCGCACCGCCGCTGCCCGGCTTGCCTCCGGTGCCCGCCGCGCCGGTCGCCGCGCCCGGTCCGCGCCCTCGCCTGCGCAGCATGAAGATGGCGAAGATGTTCGACGACTCGGAGGCGATCGAGCTCGACGCCTACGATCTGATCGACACGCTCGACGCCGACGACGCACCGCAGGCCGAAGCCGCACCCGCGGTCACCACGCACTCGCGCACGCGCACGGGACCCTCGACGATCCCTCCGATGATCGCGCCGACCGCCGTGCCCGCGATGACCGGCGATGTCGTGATGCGGAACCTCGCGACCGCGACCGATCGCAACACCATCGTCGAAGCGCTGCTCGGCTTCGCCGCATCCACGTTCGCCGCCGCGGTCGTGTTCACCGTTCGCGACAACATGGCGTTCGGGTGGAAGGCGCACGGCAACCTCGCGGGGTACGCGAACGTCGAGCACCTGCTGCTCCCGCTCGAAGCACCGTCGGTCGTGCAGTCCGCGATCGCCGCCGAGAACGGCGTATTTCACGGCGCGCTGACACCGTCGACGGTGAACTCGTATCTGTACAAGGTGCTCGGCTGTAGCGAGCCCGCATTCGTCGCCGCGGGCACGATCTCGATCGGCAAGCGCGTCGTGAACATAGTGTACGGACACGGACCGGTCGATCTGTCACCGATCCAGGTCGGCGTGTTCCAGCAGGTCTGCCACAGCGCGGCCGAGGCGTACACGCGCCTGATCGCGTCGAAGAAGCGCTGACCCGCTACTCGAAGTTGATGCGGTTGGTGGCCAGATCGTGGCAGCCGCCGCGGTTGCAGTTCAGATCCGCCGCGGTGCCGAGCTTCGTCACCATGTGCACCGGGTTCGTCGGACACCCGCTCGCATCCGTCTCCGCGGGATACGTCGGCGCCAGCGTCGACGAGAACGTGAAGCTTCCAGAGCTATCGGTGATCGCGACCTTCGTCATGCCGCCGTACACGATCCGGACGGCAGCGCCCGGATTCGGAGTGGTGCCATCTGCCTTGTAGACGGTGCCCATCGCGCCGTACAGCGGCCCCGTTCCACCGGCGATGTGACAACCAGCGGCCATGCACGACTCGCCGGCGTGCGTGACACCCGCGCCGTGATCGTGCGCGGTTCCCGGCGTGCCGCGATCGACGCACGCGAGCGCGACGCTTCCATCACCACCACCGCCACCATCGGTCAACGGAACATTCGCCGCCGGCACTTCACCGACGTCACACGCGGCGAGCGCGAGCAGGATGGGAGCAAGACGAATCATGGGGCACCGTACATGTCGATCCACGTGGCGATCATCGCCTTCTGAGCTGCGTCGAAGTAGAGCACGCCTTGGTGCATGTTCGTCGCGGCGATCAGAGATGCAGGTCCGACGACGAGCTTGTTCGACGCGCTCGGCTTCTTGACGTAGGTGTAATTCGCGTTCGCGGTCAGCGTCTCGAACGACGTGAACAGCGGCGGTTGCACGTTGCCGTGACAGGTGCCTGCCGCGCCGCCTGCCGTGCAGCCCTTCGTGTCGACGAGGGGCTTGATGTTCGCGGCGAAGGTCGAGCTGGCCATCGGATCGGGTCCACTACCGCCGCCATCGGCACCACCACCGCCACCGATGGGTACTTCGCCGACGTCGCATGCAGCGAACGTGAACAGAGAAGCGAGGAGGGCGACTCGCACGACAACCATTGTTACAGGAACCATCATGCAAGACCTAGGGCATGTGCGTCCGCAGCACGATCCGATCTGCGAACTCGTTGAAATCGCGGATCTCGTCGACGGAGTGGGGCTCATGCTCCCGGGGGGGGCGAGGGTATCGGTCCCAGACCGGGGATGACTGTCCCCAAGGGATTCATCGCGCCGCGTCGAGGTAGGAGAAAGCTCACACATCGAGGCTCACGAAAATCACAACGAAGGTCGTGATCGGTGCTGTCCACCGCGTCACAGGGCCGAGAGCAATGCTTCGTTCTCGCTCGGGGTCCCGACGGTGATTCGCAGGCATCCGGCCAGTGGACCGACGGCCCCAAAGAATCGCACGACGATGCCCGCGGCCAAGAGCTTCGCGTACAGCGCGGATGCGGCATCGCCCGTGGGCGACGCGCTCGCGGACGATGCGCTCGCCGACGATGTGCTCGATGGCGCGCTCGAGGACGATGCGCTCGAGGACGATGCACTCGAGGACGACGCGCTCGAGGACGATGCGCTCGCGGACGATGCGCTCGCTGTCGCGTACGACGCGGGCACGCGGACGAGCAGCAAGTTCGCCGCCGAGGGAAACACCTCGAGGCCCTTCGCGGCGAGCGCGTTCGCGAGGCGGCCGCGCTCGGCGACGACATGGCCCGCTTGCGCGTCGCACCAGTCCATCGCGTACTCGAGCGCGAACTCGGCGGCGCGCTGATCGAGCGACGACACGTTGTACGGCGGCCGCACCTTCTCGAGCAGGTGCGCGATCGCCTTCGATTGGATCGTGTAGCCGACTCGCATGCCGGCGAGGCCGATCTTCGAGAACGTGCGCATCACGACGAGGTTCGGATGATCCTTCAGCGCGGTGATGTTCGAGACCGCCGCGTATGCGATGTAGGCCTCGTCGGAGACGATCACCGTGTCGCGAAAGCGCGCGGCGAGCTCGGGCGCGATCGCGGGACGCCACAGCGTACCCGTGGGGTTATTCGGCAACGCGAGGAACACCACGCTCGGCCGATACGACTCGATCGCGGCGATCAGCGCGGGCTCGTCGAGCTCGAACCGATCGGTGAGCGGTACTTCGATCGACGGCAGCCCGCGCGCGATCGCGGCGAGCTTGTAGTAGACGAACGACGGCGACGGGAACAGCAGCGGCCCGGGGAACGCGTTCGCGAGCAGCGAGATCAACTCGTCGCTGCCGTTGCCGAACACGAGCTGCTCGCCGGTGACGTCGACGCCCATCTCGCAGTCGAGGCGCTCGACGAGGAGTGCGCGCAACCGGCGCGCGTTGGGATCGGGATACCGCTCGAGCGCGACCTCGCTGAGCGCCGTGGCGAGCTTCTGCCGCAACTCGGGCGGAAAGCCGACCGGCAGCTCGTTCGCGTCGAGCTTGGCGATCACGCGCGGCGGCTGCGCGACGTGGTACGCGCTCGAGCCACGGAGCACCTCGGGCACGCGCGCGAGGAGCGGGCCGAGATCGTCGTCGCTCACGGGCAACCTCGCGATGCACGGTCGGATGACGATGCACGCCCGGATGCACTCTCTCGCGACGCACGTCCGCGTCGCGATGCACGCTCTCCTCGCGATGCACGTGAGCGAGCGAGGGCGTTCATTTTTCGCGCGCTCGCATCATCGCGGAGCGTCCGTGGCCCTCGAGGCCTTCGCAGGACGCGAGCGTGGCGATCGAGCTGGCGTGCGCGGCGGCGGTCGCGGCGTCGTACTCGATGATCGAGGTCCGCTTGCGGAAGTCATGCACGCCGAGCGGCGAAGCATAGCGACCCGCGCCGCCAGTGGGCAGCACGTGGTTCGCGCCGGCGAGGTAGTCGCCCGCGGCCTCCGACGAGTACGGCCCGACGAAGATCGCGCCGGACGTCGTGCAGCGCGCGGCGTGCTCGCGTGCGTTCGCGATCTGGAGCTCGAGGTGCTCGGGTGCGTAGGCGTTGGCGAACGCGATGGCTTCGTCGATCGATGCGACGACGATCGCGGCACCGTGCGCGCGCAGCGAGGCCTCCGCGATCTGCCGCCGCGGCAACGTGGCGACCTGCGTGAACAGCTCGGCGGAGACGTAGGACGCCATCTGCGCGCTCGTGGTCACGAGGATCGCGCGTGCTTCGGTGTCGTGCTCCGCTTGCGCGATCAGGTCCGCAGCGACCCAAGCGGGGTTCGCGGTGTCGTCGGCGATGATCAGCACCTCGGACGGTCCGGCGATCGAATCGATGTCGACCTCGCCGTAGACCTGGCGCTTCGCGGAGGCGACCCACGCGTTGCCCGGGCCGACGATCTTGTCGACGCGCGGCACGGTCTGCGTTCCGTACGCGAGCGCGCCGATCGCCTGCGCGCCGCCGATCTCGAACACGCGATCCACGTGCGCGAGCCGCGCGGCGAGCAGCGTCTCGGGCGATGCGCCCGGCGTCACCATGATCACCTCGCCGACCCCCGCGACCTTCGCGGGGATCGCCGTCATCAGCACGCTCGACGGGTAGCGCGCCGTTCCGCCGGGCACGTAGAGCCCGACGCGCGCGAGCGGAGTCACGCGCAGCTCGAGACGGACTCCGTCGAGCGTGATGTCGACTTCGGGATCGAGCTGTCGCTCGTGAAACGTGCGGATGCGCCGCGCCGCGAGCTCGAGCGCGTCGTGCACGCGTGCGTCGACCTGGCCCGCGATGGTCTCCCAGCGATCGCGCGTGATCTCGTACGAGCCGTTCGTCCCGTCGAGCGGCTCGCGCTTGTCGAAGCGGCGCGTGTAGTCGCTGACCGCGTTGTCACCGCGGACGCGCACTTCGGCGAGGATGGCGCCGACCTGCGCGTCGATCTCGCCCGCCATGCGGGTCGTGCGATCGAGGACAGCGGTGGCTTCGGCCGAACCGTGGCGCAGCTGCTTCAGCACTACTTTTTCTTCTTCTTCTTGTCGTCGGACTTCTTGTCGTCCTTGTCGTCGTCGGGATCCGCCGACGTCTCGATCGGGTCGACCTTCTTCTCTGGAATCTTCACTTTGTCCGGATCGTATTTATCGAGGTCCGGTCGCGGGTTCTTCGGATCGTAGGGCTCCTTCTCGTTGCCCTTCTTTGGAAGCTCCTCGGGTCCCGGCGGTAACGGCCCTTCGAGCGAACCGCCCGGCAACCTCGACGCGAAGCGATCGCCGTAGTCCTCGATCAGCCCCTCGGGAACGCTCGAACGTCCCTGCCCGCCGATCTTCACGACGTACCCCTTCGACGGCCACATCACCCACGACTCCCCCGGCCCTTTGATCTGGAGGAGTCGAACGCCTTCGACCTTCTCCTCCTCGACCTGATAGCCCTTCTCCGAGGCGAGCCGGCGCGCGAACTTCACCGTCTCGCGGACGATGCCGTCGTCCTTCTCGTACTTCGTGACCGTTACATTCACGAGGTCTTTGTCCGTGATCTGCCCGCGCTTCTCGGACTCTGCCGTGATGTAGCTCGCGCTGTGCGCGACGCCCTTGTTGCCCTCGATCCAGACCTCGACGTCCAACAGGGGGCCTTGGAATCGCCGGAACTTCCACGATCCGAGATCACCCTCGACGACACCGCGTTTCGGGATCGGCGCACTGCCGCCGCACGCCCCCCAAAGTCCGATGACTAGCATCGAAAGGAGCACGACCCTCATCCGCTATATCGTACCTCTTATCCGTGTTGACAGCGCTCGCCCGTCGCTGAATAGTCCGCCCAACTTTATGGCCAGCTACCTGTTCTCCTCCGAGTCCGTTACCGAAGGTCACCCCGACAAGCTGTGCGATCAGGTGTCTGACGCCATTCTCGATGCGTGCCTCGCGTCTGATCCCTACAGCCGCGTCGCGTGCGAAACGGTCACCAAGACCGGCTTCGTCCT
Organism: Kofleriaceae bacterium; assembly: GCA_044230415.1. Classification (GTDB taxonomy): domain Bacteria; phylum Myxococcota_A; class Polyangia; order Haliangiales; family Haliangiaceae; genus JABFXX01. Next base: position 118,121 of record JBGARE010000025.1, on the reverse strand, counting down.
GCTCGCGGGCGAGATCACCACGAAGGCCACGCTCGACTATCCGAAGATCGTGCGCGAAGTCGTTCGCGACATCGGCTTTGTCGGCTCCGACACCGGCTTCGACGCCGACACGTGCGCCGTCATGGTCGCCGTCGCGCAGCAGTCGCCCGACATCGCCCAGGGCGTCGATCGCGGCGATCCCAAGAAGCAGGGCGCCGGCGATCAGGGCCTGATGTTCGGCTACGCCTGCGACGAGACGCCGGAGCTCATGCCGCTCCCCATCCAGCTCGCGCACCAGCTCGCGTCGCGCATCGCGCTCGTTCGCAAGAACAAGATCGACGGCATCGACTGGCTCCGCCCGGACGCGAAGACCCAGGTCTCCGTTCGCTACGACGGTCACGACGTGAAGGGTGTCGAGGCGGTCGTCGTCTCCACGCAGCACGCGGACTCGGTCTCGAGCGAGACGATCCGCGAGGCGGTCATCGAGCAGGTGATCAAGCCGATCATCCCGGCACACCTGATCACCAAGAAGACGAAGATCCACGTCAACCCGACCGGCCGCTTCGTCATCGGTGGTCCGTACGGCGACGCCGGCCTCACGGGCCGCAAGATCATCGTCGACACCTACGGCGGCTACGCGCGCCACGGTGGCGGCGCTTTCTCGGGCAAGGATCCGAGCAAGGTCGATCGCTCGGCCGCGTACTACGCGCGCTACATCGCGAAGCACGTCGTCGCCTCGGGCCTGGCAAAGCGCTGCGAGGTGCAGTTCGCCTACGCGATCGGCGTGGCCGAGCCCGTCTCGATGCTCGTCGACACGTTCGGCACGGGCGTCGTCGCGGACGAGATCCTCACGAAGGCCGTCCTCAAGACCTTCGATGCACGCCCCGGCATGCTGATCGAGGAGCTCGATCTCCGCCGTCCGATCTATCGCCCGACGTCGGCGTACGGTCACTTCGGCCGCGAAGGCTTCTCGTGGGAGCAGACGCCGCTCGTCGACAAGCTCAAGGCCGCCGCGGGCATCAAGGCGCCCAAGGCTGCGAAGCCGGCGAAGATCGAGGTCGTCGAGGCGCCCGCACCTGTCGCCGCGAAGGCCGGCAAGGCGGCGAAGAATGGCCACGCGAATGGCAACGGCCACGCGAACGGGAAGAGCAACGGCACTGCGAAGCCCGCGGCCGTGAAGGTCGATGCGAAGTCGGCGAAGACCGCCGCGAAGGTGGACGCGAAGGCTACGAAGCCGGCCGCGAAGTCCGATGCGAAGGGCGACAAGAAGGCAGCGAAGACCAACGCGCCGGTGAAGACCGCGCCGGCGAAGGCCGCGGTCAAGGTCGTCGCCGCGAAGGGCAAGAAGGCGCCGCCGCCGCCCGCGAAGAAGAAGGGCGCCGCGAGCGCTCGCGCGTAACTCGCTACCGATCGCGATCCTTCGAGGCCGAGCACGCACTGCTCGGCCTCGTGTCGTTTCGGCTCACGCGCTACAGCCCTTCGAACAGTGACTCGAGCGTCGGAGCCGACACGATCCGATCGAGCAGTCGCCGATATCGAATCGGATCGAGCGTCGCGATTCGAGGATCGGCAACGTCGATCTCGATCCCGTATCGCCGCGCGATCAAGTCGCGCAGGACCTGGCGGCGGCCTTCTTCACGACCTTCTTCACGGCCTTCCTCACGGCCTTCTTCACGGCCTTCCTGACGACCCTTTTCACGTCCTTCGGAAATGGCCTTGAGCGCGCTCCTGCCTTGGAATTGGTAGTTCTTGAAGTCCATGTGCAGCCTCCACAATGCCTCTGGCAGCAATCGTTCCAGCAGGTCCAAGTATACCTCCTGCTCGTCTTCGGGCAGCCGACGAAGTTCCTCGAGAGCCGTCTGCACGACGCCTCGCTCTTCCTGGTGAGCGAGCGCGGACAAGATCGAAAGTTCGGGTTGCGCCTGCGGCGAGATGGACCCGACGATGGGAGGCACGTCGTCGTACCCGATGACACGTGCATTCAGGCTCATCCCGATCCCGACGAAAATCTGTTTCGCTGCCCAGACCGCAACCGCTCGCTCCGGCGCGATCACCAGGAGCGTCACGGGGCACTCGAGCCGTGCGCGAAGGGCAGTGACATAGACGGGCCACGTGAACTCCTTCTTTCGGTCGACATGCAGCTGCACTTCAATGACGAGCGCGTGCTGCGGGGTGCCATTCGCATCGCGCATGACGACGACGGCATCCGCACGAAACTCCGACGGCGCGAGCTGCGTCAGGTCGATCGATCCGCTCTCGGCACGGTCCCCCGGAATGTTGATGTTGGTGCAGAGCCGCAAGAGCTCGCGCGCGAGCTCGGGCCGACGCCGGAACAGCTCGACGAGAAGTTCGTGGTCGAGTGACACCACGGCGCGAGGAACAGCAAGCTCCGCGCCTGCGGAGCAGGCATGTGATCTCGACCGCTTGCTCGTGATTCTGTCCGGTGGCCGGATGCGGTGTCCGAGTATCGGCCGGACATCGGACGCGTGACGGATCTCGCTTCGGAACGTCTCGAGATCATGCCAAGGTCGGGGTGATGTACCGCTGGCTCGTCGTCGCTGCCCTCGCGAGTACGCACGCGAGTCGTACGAGCGCAGACGCGAGCACGCACGCAAGCGGTACGAGCACGCACGCAAGCGGTACGAGCGCTCGCGCGAACACCGGAAGCACGTGGGTCGGCCGGAGCGCGGTGCCTGGCGCTGTCGATGACACCGCGATCGCCGAGCGAGGGGCACGCGCGTTTATCGCCGAGCACCTGCGCGAGCTCGCACCGGGGGCGTCGATCGATGACTTCGCGTTGGCCGCCAACGTCGTCGCGGATGGCAAGCGCACCGTCTCGTTCTGGCAGACGTGGAGCGGCATGCGCGTGCGCGATGGCCAGGTCAGCGTCGTGATCGCGCGCGATGCGATCTTCTTCGCGCAGTCGCAGGCCGTGCCGTTCGTAGCGATCTCGCTCGGGCCCGAGATCGCCGACGCGCGTGACGGGCGTGTCGTCGTCGCCGTCGATGGACGCGTGCGGATCGCGGAGCACCGGGTGCGCGGCACGTGGGACGAGTGGGTCGACCTCGATGGCCGCGTGCTCGTGCGCGAGAACCGCGTGCGCGACGCGACGAGCACGCTGGTCTATGACGTGCCCGATCGACGGCCGTCGATGCGCCGAGCGTTGCCCGCGAGGGAGGCGAACCTCGCCGTCGATGGGAGCCCGATCACGACGGGCACCGATGGCAGCTTCGCGTGGACCGGCGCGGGCAGTGTGGTGCCCGCGCTTGTCGGGCCGCGCGTGCGCGTGACGAATGCGGCCGGACCGCTCGCGACGGCGACGCTCGCGGCGACGGATGGCCAGCCGACCACGTGGTCGCTCGCCGGCGACGAGCTCGGCGATGCGCAGCTCTCGGCGTTCGTGCATGCCAGCATCGGCAAGGCGCGCGCGAAGGCGCTGTTCCCGACGCTGCCGTGGGTCGACCAACGTCTCGATGTCAGCGTGAACGAGCCGGGCGGTGCATGCAACGCGTCGTCGACGGGGGACGACCTGCACTTCTTCGCGGGCAGTGCGACGTGCGAGAACACGGCGCGGTTGGCGGACGTCGTCTATCACGAGCTCGGACACTCGGTTCATTTCCACGCGCTGATCCCCGCGGTCGGTAACTACAACCTCGCGCTGAGCGAAGGGCTCGCGGACTTCTTCGCGGTCAGCATCACGGGCGATCCGGCGATCGGCCGCGGATATCGACTCGACGACACGCCCGTGCGGCAGATCGATCCGCTCGGGTTCGAGTACGTCGTGCCCGATGATCTCGTGCCGTCGCAGCACCAGAGCGGGCTCGTCATCGGCGGTGCGTTGTGGGATCTGCGGCGACTGCTGATCCAGACGCACGGACTCGCGGAGGGCATCGCGCGCACCGATCGCGTGTTCGCGGGAGTCATCCAGCGCGCACCGAACATCGCGAACAGCTACATGGCCGCGCTCGTCGGCGACGACGATGATGGCGACCTCCAGAATGGCACGCCGAACAAGTGCGAGATCGATGTCGCCTTCGCGCGGCATGGACTCGCGAACAGCGTCGCGGTGCAGACGATCGCGCCGCCGACGTTCGACCCGGAGACCTCGCGAATGTCGCTGCGCGTGACCGGGAGCTCGCCCGCGTGTGCCCCGATGATCACCGGCGGCACGCTGTGGTGGTGGACCGGCGACGCGACGGTCACGAACCAAGACGTGCACGAGGTACCGCTGGTCTTCGACGGCGAGCGAGTGTTCGAGACGCTCACGTCTGCGCCACCGCCGTTCACGCAGTGGCACTACCGCGTCGCGGTGTCGTTCGACGATGGGTCGCTGCAGCTGTTTCCGAACAATCGCGCGGATCCGGCGTACACCGGCTTCACGGGCCCGGTGGACTGCATCGAGTGCGATTGGCTCCTCGACGATCCGCTCGCGCACGGATGGACGCAGACGACGACTGGCTCGCCGACGACGTGGGAGTACGGCGTTCCGCTCGGCCTCGCGGGTGATCCGACGACGGGCACCGAGACCACGAGTGTCCTCGGGACGGTGCTGTCCGGAGATGGGCGCTACGCGTCGATCACGGACACGTCGGTGTCGACGCCGCCGATCGAGGTGACGGATCACCTCGGCGTGCGCTTGCAGTTCGAGCGCTGGCTCACCGTCGAGGACGGCACGTACGACTACGCCAGCGTCGAGATCAACGGCACGCCGATCTGGACGAACCTCGCGACCGCGGAGGGCTTCACGGCGCACTACGATCGCGAGTGGCGCTTCGCCGACTTCGACATCACGAGCTTCGCGCAGCAGGGACCGATGACGATCACGTGGCGCATCCGCTCCGATTCGTCGCGTTCGCTCGGCGGGTGGAACCTCGGCTCCGTGAAGATCGTCGGCATCGGTCTGCAGGGATGCGGCAACAACGTCGTCGACGACGGCGAAGAGTGCGACGGCACCGACGACTGCAGGAGCGACTGTACCCTCGACGAGGGCTGCTGCTCGGCCGGCGGCGGTCCGCGCGGATCCGCGTTGCTCGTGCTCGGCGTGATCATCGGGTTACGGCGTCGACGAACGCGTTGAGCCCGACGACGACAGCGCCATCGCGTCATCACCGCGCCGAGCACGCCATCATCGTGTCGCGGCGTCGACGAGGCTCGTACTGGGCGGCATCATCGCGCCACGGCCTCGACGAAGCTCGCGAGCAGCGGCGTCATCGCATCGTCGTCGGTGTCGAAGTCGGTCACGAGCTGATCGTGATCCTTGCCGTCGAGCACGTGATACTCGACGGGCGCGCCGAGCGCGACGAGCTCGTCGACGGCTTGTGGCACTTGATCCTTCAGCGACTCGAGATCGCGATCGCCGAGCAGGATCAGCACGGGCGCGACCGTGGCCTTGAAGTGCGTCCGCGGCGAGTACGGTGCGAGGTCGTCACCGAACACCTGGTCGACGATCTCCGCATTCTCGTCGGGCGGATGCGCCGCGAGTGCGGCGAGATCGAGGATCGGCGACAGCGGCGCGTACCCGCGGATCATCGAGACATCGACGCCGTTCGTGGCGAGGCGCGAATCATCGAATGCCGACAGCGCGGCCATGTGCCCACCGGCCGAGTGGCCCGCGATCACCATGCGCGCGGGGTCACCGCCGCGCGTGGCCACGTGGTCCTGCACCCACGCGATCGCATGCGCGACGTCGGCGTACTCCTCGTCGAACGTCACCGCCGGAACGAGGCGATAGTCGATCACCGCGACGCCGATGCCGCGCCGCGCGAGCGCGATACCGACGTTGCCGTAGAGGCCGACGATCGGCTGGAAGTAGTCCTTGGACTGACGGATCCAGAACCCACCGTGAACGAATACGACGACCGGCACGTCATCGAGGCCACGCGGCATGTACAGATCGAGCTTCTGTCGCGCGTTGACGGTGTCGTACGAGATGTCGCGCTCGATATCGACGACGTCCTGCGCGAAGTACGCGTCCATCGCGCCGTTGCAGCCCGCGGCCGCGATCGCGAGCAGCGCCACGCGCATCAAAACGCGTACCTCACCGCGAGCTCCGAGCGGAGCCACACCGGATAGCCGAGCGAGACCACCGTCGAGAGCCGCCAGCTCTCGGTCAGTGCGATCTGCACGCCCACGCCTTGCTCCATGAAGGCACCGAGCACGCGCTCCCCGATCGCGCGGTTCTCGACGGCGCCGTTGCCGCTCGCCGACAGACCGAACGCCATCAGCGCCTGGTGAAACACCTCGACGCGACCGTGTCCGGCGAAGTACGTGCGCGCGCCGATGCCGAACGTCTGGAAGTCGTACTCGCTGATCGCCGCTCCGTAGCTGTAGTCGAGATACAGCTCGAAGTGCGGCGCCCGAACGAACCGGCGCCCAAGCTGCAGCTCGCCGAACGGCGTGTCCAGGTTGAGACCACCTCCGGCGGTGAGTGTGAAGCCACCATCGGCAGCTAGCCCCGACGACAGACGATCCGCACTGGCTACGCTGCTTGCCAGCACCACCCCGAGAACCACGAGACAACGCACGCTCACTCGTACCATACGAGCGACGCAAGCTCGCGGATCGACACGGTGTCCCGCACCGGGGTTGCGGATTCGCGGACGCCGCCTCCGCACCGGGGTTAGGGATCGTTGCGCGGGCCGCACCAATGCCGCGCGGATTGTCTTGTCCGAGATTTGTCCGAAGCGTTTGTCCGGCCGGCGGACGAACGTCGACGCCACCCGCGTGTGTACCGCACAAGCCGCGCGAACCCGCGTGCAGCTAGTGGATCGCGTGGAGGCGCTGCTCGAGCTTGCCGCCGTCGCGGTCGGTCTCGCTGCGCATGCCGAAGTAGACCTTGGGCCCACGTGGATCGTCGGGGATCGTGAGCTTCAGATCGAACGGCGCGGGACCATCGACGCGCTCGATGATGTAGAGGCTCGTGACCTTGTCCTTGGTCTCGTGGAGATCGAACGTGATCCGCTCGCCGGTCGCGGAGAACGAGAACAGCTCGAACGTTCCCTTGAACAGCGTGCGGTCTTGAAACACGCCGCCGCCCATGCTCGGCACGAACCGATACACGAACAGCTTGTCGCGATCCGTCTCGGGCATGCGATCCATCCAGTTGCGATCGATCAGCAGCTTCGGTGCGTCATCCGTCGACACCCGCGACGACGTCGGCGTCGAAGAGCAGGCAGCGAGCGCGATCGTGAAGGCCAGGGCAATGCGCATGGCCACAGCATAGCGCCGGATCGCGCTCGGGCGATGCGCCCGCGGTGCGCCGGCGTGCGACAGACCGACGCGGTCAGGCGGCTTGCTGGAGGATGCGCAGCGCACCCTCGGCACCACGCTTGATCTGGCGCGACCGGGCCTCGGCGGTCCCACCGACCGCGCACACGAGCAGCTCGGAGCCCTCGAACGCGATCTTGCTCATCTGCACGTGCCACGCATGGCCCGCACCGAGCAGCGTGCCGGAGAACTCGTTGATGCGCCGCCCGACGAGGACCATCCGCGCCGCGACCTCGTCGCACGCGAACGCGTCGCCCGAGGAGGCGAGCGCGAGCCCGTCCCCGTCCGCGACGACCATGGCCTCGATCCGGCCATCCTCGCAGCAGGACAGCAGCTGATACTCGAGAGCTTTCCGGGTGATGTTGGCGCGCCGGTGACGTCGTTCGTTCCGCATAATGAATCGTCCCAACCGCCCACACCGTGGGCAAGTAATCGGCCGCCGACACCGTTACGATGCCGCTCGTGCGCCCCGTAGCCCTCGCGATCACCGCGATCTCCGTGTTGGCGGCCTGCCACCCGAAGACCACACCCATGACCGCCACACCTCCGCCCGAGTCCTGGCCCGCCCTCGACGACAAGCTGCTCGCGGACTCCGCGGCCACGTACAACTTCCGGCTCGGCCTGCCGGTTCCCCTCGCGATCACGCCCGACGGCGCCGTGCTGTTCCGGCGCACCGGTGCGCGATCGTTCACCGCCGATCTGTTCGAGCTCGCGCCCGACGGAACCGTCAAGACGCTCGCGACGGCGGCAGACCTGCTCGGCACCGGCGAGGAGAACCTCTCGGACGAAGAGAAAGCGCGCCGCGAACGCACGCGCACGGTCTCGCGCGGCATCGTCGACATCGATGTCTCCGACGACGGCAGCACCGTGATGGTGCCGCTGGGCGGTGCGTTCTATCTGATCGATCGCAAGACGCAGAAGCGCACGAAGATCGATCCGAAGGGTGCCGCGTACGATCCGCACCTCTCGCCCGATGGCACGACGATCGCGTTCGTTCGCGACAACATGCTGTACGCGCTGCGCGATGGACGGCTCGAGGATGTCTCGGGCGTTCCCGGCGAGCACCAGCAGTTCGCGATCGCCGACTTCGCCGCACAAGAGGAGCTCGGACGCACGCGAGGCTTCTGGTGGTCGAAGGACAGCCAGGCGCTCGTGTTCGAGACCATCGACAACAGCGCGATCGACACGCTGTACGTCGCCGATCCTCGTCACAACGAGAAGGCGCCGGTCCCGTTCAAGTATCCGCGCGCCGGCACGCATAACGCGAAGGTCGGGCTCGCCGTCCGCGCCGCGTTCCCCGCGAACGAAGCACCGCCTCCGCCGACGCAGCGGCCGACGCAACGACCGACGCTGCGCACCGGCCCGCGCCCCCTGACGTGGGACGCGAAGTACGAGTACCTCGTCTCCGTCGATTGGTCGCGCAAGGATCCCACCGCGCTCGTCATCGATCGCGATCAGGAGGAGCTCGCGCTGCTGCAGTTCGACCGCACGTCCGGTGAGACGCGCGTGCTCCTCACCGAGAAGGACTCCGCGTGGCTCAACGTGAACCACGGCGCGCCGCGGTGGCTCGACGACGGCTCGGGCTTTCTGTGGATGACCGAGGCCTCGGGCGAGTGGGTGCTCGAGCTGCACGACAACGACGGCAAGCTCGTGCGCGCGCTGACCAAGCCAGGCTTCGGTCTCGCGTCCCTCGCCGGCGTCGACGGTGCGTTCGCGATCGTCGAGGCGCAGACCGATCCCACGCGCCAGGACGTGTATCGCATTCCGCTCGCGGGCGGCGCGCCCGAGAAGCTATCGACCGACGACGGCGTGTCCAACGCGGTCAAGGTGAAGCACGGCGTCGTCATCGTCGACACCGCGCTCGTCGGCGGCGGCAAGCGCACGGTGGTGATCACCGCGAGCGGCACGCGCGAGCTGCCGAGCGTCGCCGAGCACCCATCGCTCGTCCCGACCACGGTGCTCGAGACCGTCGAGATCGAGGGCCGCACGCATCACACCTCGATCACGCGCCCGAAGAACTTCGATCCGAAGCGCCGCTATCCCGTGCTGCTCAAGGTGTACGGCGGCCCGCACGCGATCACCGTGCTCGCCACGCGCGACGCGTACGTGATGGATCAGTTCTACGCGGACGCCGGCTTCGTCGTCGTGCGCAGCGATAGTCGCGGCACGCCGCATCGCGGCCGTACGTGGGAGCGCGCGATCCTGAAGGACCTCGTCACGGTTCCCCTCGACGATCAGGTCGCCGCGCTGAAGGCGATGGCCGCGCGCCATCCCGAGATGGACATGTCGCGCGTCGGCATCTATGGCTGGTCGTTCGGCGGCTACATGAGCGCGATGGCGGTGCTGCTGCGTCCCGACGTGTTTCACGCCGCGGTCGCGGGCGCGCCGGTCACCGATTGGGCGCTCTACGACACCGCGTACACCGAGCGGTACATGAAGCAGCCCAAGGACAACGCGAAGGGCTACGAGCACGCGAGCGCGCTCACCCACGCGGCGAAGCTGTCGCGCCCGCTGCTGCTCATCCACGGGCTCACCGACGACAACGTGCACCTCGCGCACTCGCTCGCGCTGATCGAAGCGCTGTTCGTCGCCGCGAAGCGTGCCGAGGTCATCACGCTGTCGGGCACGCACATGGTGCCGGATCCGAAGCTGTCGCTCGCGCGCGAGCAGGTGCAGATCGACTTCTTCCGCGATCACCTCGCACAGCCGGCGAAGTGATCCTCTATAGGGACGATCGCTGCGTCGCCGTCGACAAGCCGAGCGGGTTGTCCACGCACCGCGGCTGGGACGAGAGCGACGACGCGCTCCTGCAACGCGTGCGCGACGAGGTCGGCATGTACGTCTATCCGATCCATCGGCTCGATCGCGGCGCATCGGGTGTCGTGCTGTTCGCGCTCGATCGCGAAGCCGCCGCGTCCTTCAGCATTGCCTGGCCCGAGGCCGACAAGCGCTACCTCGCGATCACGCGCGGTCACCCCGAGGAGCACGTGCTGCTCGATCATCCGATCCCGCGCGCCCCGGGCGAAGATCGCGTCGAGGCACGCACCGAGCTCTGGCGGCGCGAGGTGTTCGGTCGCTACGCGCTCGTCGAGGCGCGCCCGCACACGGGACGCTTGCACCAGATCCGCCGCCACTTGAAGCACCTGTCGTGTCCGCTGATCGGCGACGTGCGCTACGGAAAGGGCGAGCACAATCGCATCTTCCGCACGCAGCACGATCTGCATCGCCTCGCGCTGCACTGCACGAAGCTCAGCGTCCCGCATCCCGACGGGACCACGCTCGTCGTCGAGTGCGCGCTCGCCGACGACATGACCCGCGCGATCGCGAGCTGCCGCGCCGCCTACTAATTCTTCGATTGCGCCAGCTCGTTCGCGAGCTCGCGATAGAAGTCATCGCCCGTCAGATAGAACCCCCACAGCCGCTCGACGGGCTTCACGCCGCGGCGCTCCTGCCACAGCACGAGATCATCGAACTCACCCTCGAACCAGCCCCACAGAAAGCGCGCGCGAAACACGTCGAGGCCGCGCGACTCCAGCTCGCGGATCGCTTCGTCGGTCTCGAGATCGTCGAGCTCGTCGACCATGTCGCTCGCTTCGTCGAGGACCTCGCCGAGATACGCGATGCCCTTCTTCGTCAGATCGTACTTGCCCGTCTTCGCGTTGATCGTGATCAGCTCCTCGACGGCGAGCTGCTGCAAGTGCTCGTCGAGCGGCGTCAGCTGGCCTTCGACGACGACCGGGAACTCCATGCCGCCTTGCTTCACGCCGATGTCGAGCTGGCGCAAGATCCACAATCCGACGAACGTGTGCTTCGTCTCTTCGTCGATCGGCTTCTGGCGAACGAGATGGGTCATCGAGTGCTCCAGTTCTCCGCGGTGAGCAAGATGTCTCCGTTGTCTTGATCGCGCCAGCTCTGCACGTCACCCATCGGCAACCAGAGCGTGCGGCCCGCGTCGATGTGCGCGAGCTGCGCGTGATGCGGATTGCACACGCAGAGAACGATCGTCTTCGTCGCCGGAAGTTTCGGCAACCAGCTCGCGAGAAACTTCGACGCCATCACCGCGACGGGACCACCGGCGATGTCGAACTCGAGCTGCAGGTCGTTCGCGATCGCGGGCGCATCGTCGGCCGTGTGCACCGCGATCAGCAGCGCGTCTTTCACCACGCGGCCTTGATCGATCAACGCGAGCGGCTCGGTATCGATGCTCGTCTTCGACGTGCGCTTCGCTTCCTCGACGAGCACGAGCCTCGGCGCGCGTGCCCAGCCAAAGCCGGCATAGTCATGCTCGGGGCGCTCGCGAAACTCGACGAGGTTCAGCAGCTCCTCGACAGGACGCTCGCGAAACGGCAGGTCGACGATCCTCATCGAAACCAGAGCATCGTGACCGATGCTCTCGGGTTAGTCGACGAGCAGCGTCGGCTTCGTGGTGCGGCCCGCGCGCGCGAGACCGAAGCGTCCGCCGCCACCCATGCGTCCACCGCCACTGGAGCGGCCCGTGGGGCGCGTACCCGACGAGGGGCGGTTGTACGTGCGACCGCTCTGCGAGCGCTGGTACTTGCTCGGGTTCGCGGCGCGGTGCTGCGAGCGCGACTGGTTGATCGCGGCGACGCGGTTCGGCGGCGTGGCGTACCCCTGCGTGTACATCGGCATGTACGACGGCATGAACATCGTCGACATCATGTGACCGAGGAGCATGCCGGTCGCGATGCTCATGAACGGCGAGCTATAGCCGTAGTACGGGCCCTGTCCGGTGGTCTGCATCTGGGCCGCGCCCTCACCGGTGATCTCGCGCTTGATCGTGAAGATCTTCTCGCTCTCTTCGGCCTTGCCGTCGGTGTTCTTGTCGAAGAAGCCGGTCACGACCTGGACCTTCGCGTCTTCGTCCTTCACCGCGATCGAGATGATCTCGTCGCCTTCGTAGATCTCGTTGATGCGCTTCTCGAGATCCTCGGGACCGTCGGCCAGCTTGTACGCCTCGTTGACCTTGTCCCAATCGATCTTGACGTTCGTGTTCTCGGTCGTGGCCCAGCGCTCGGTGGCCTCGCGGTCCGAGCTGCAGCCTGCGCCGACCACCGTCAGAGGAACGAGGATCGCGAGGGAGGCCGCCAGGTGCTTGACCTTTGAAATCATGGGGAGACCGTAGTGTCGGCCATCACCTACGTCAAGCAGGCCAACTGCCTAGCCTCGTCGGGAATTTCTTCGCGATCGCGCCCTGTTGTGGCGCGTCACTTCTGGCCGAAACGATTCTTCACGTACGCGGTGGCGACCCGGTAGTCGGCGAGCGACCCGGTCACGGACATCACGAAGGCCCGCGAGAACGCCTCTACCCGGGCATCGTGGTCTCGAAAATCGAACCCCTCGGGTAGGCTAAATGGTTTGAACACCAAGCGTCCTTGTTCGACCACGGGAGCTGGGACCACCTTCGCCGACGGCAGTTTTCGGCGGGACTTGCTCGCGATGTGGTGGGTGAAGATCTGCTGCTCGCGCCCGAAGTGCGAGATCGTCGCGAGCGCCAGCCAGCCGAACTGCGCAGCCTCGTCGTCGAGGACGAGCCCTTCGGCGATCGCCGTGCACAGTGCGGTGCTGTCACGGTCCCACAACACCGCGGCCGCGCCCTCGACGAGCCCGTTCGCGAGCTCGGGCTTGCCGGCGCGCATGAGCTCTTCGGCACGCAGGGCGCGCAGGACGAGCGGCACCGAATCCGCGAAGATGCCGCGGTTGGTCCGGCGCAGGACATCCTCGCTACCGTCCCCGAGGCGCTCGTAGGTATCGAGCTGGGTGACCGCGTCGTTCGCGATCGTCCCCAAGCGCGAGAACACGTCCATGCGCGACGCGAGCGCACCGACTTGCGACGCGAGCGCACCGACGCGCGATGCCGCTCGCCCGACGAGCCCGTAGACGCGTGCGCGATCCATTCCACCGAGCACCTGCACGATGCCGAGGATCGCGACGACGGGCCATGGATAGCGAAACGAGATCCGCTCGCCGAGCTCGAGGTAGCCCGCGACGCGCCCGTAGAGCGAGCGGTTGTACTTGCGGAGCCAGCGATGCGCTTCGGCGGCGAGCGCGGCCTCTTCGGCGAACAGCTCGGTGCGCAGCTCGGGTGGAATCGCCGCGACCTGCGCCTCCGCGGCAGCGCGGACATCCTCGACGGTCAACAGCGCGAGATCCTCGCCCATCAAGCGAAAGCTCGGGGCATCCGGCTCGCCGAGCCTCGCGCGCAATGCGTCGATCAGCATCACGTAGGCCGCGCTATGCGACGAGCGTGTCGTCGAGCTCGCACGCGCTCGCGTCGAGAACCGCCCAGATCAACGCCGCGATCACCGTCGCGACCGCATCCTGCTCGTTCGGCGTGAGCGCGACGTGCAGGCCATCGATCTGCTCGCGGAGCGAACGCACCATCGAGCGATCGCAGCGCCCCGCGCGGACCTCGTTGAGCGCGGTCAGCAGCTGGCGGTGATCCAGGCGCAGATCGCCGACCGGCGTA
>JBGARE010000025.1:84270-104378 GCA_044230415.1 Kofleriaceae bacterium | reverse complement strand
CACGTTACAGGCGAGCGCCAAGCCCGCACCGAACGCGTCTCCGTCGGGCGACGACAGCTCGGCTTCGAGCAGGCGCATCACCGCCGGCTGACGGATCGCGAGCCAACTGACGTCTTGTTCCGCGAGATCGATGCGGTCGGGGATCATGCCCATGGGGTTGACTTCGGCACGGTCACATCTCGGACGCCAGTTTTCGGCTATGGTCCCGCCGATGCGCCCCGCGTTTATCATCGACGGTGTTCGCTCTCCTTTCGGTCGCTATGGCGGCGCGCTCGCCGGCGTTCGCGCCGACGATCTCGCCGCGCAGGTGATCGCCGCGCTCGTCGCGAAGACCAAGATCCCCGCCGAACAGATCGACGACATCATCTTCGGCTGCGCGAATCAGGCCGGCGAAGACAATCGCAACGTCGCCCGCATGGCCGGCCTCCTCGCGGGACTTCCCGTCGGCGTTCCGGGCGTCACCGTCAACCGCTTGTGCGGCTCGGGCATGCAGGCCGTCGCCGATGCGGCGCGCTTGATCTCGACGGGCGAAGCCGATCTCGTGATCGCCGGCGGCGTCGAGCAGATGACGCGCGCACCGCTCGTCATGGGCAAAGCGAGCGAAGCGTTCGGGCGCGGGCAGACGCTCTACGACACGACGCTCGGGTGGCGGTTCGTGAATCCGAAGATGGACGCGATGCACCAAACGCTGGCGATGGGCGAGACGGCCGAGCGCGTCGCCGAGCGCTGCAACGTCTCGCGCGAAGCCCAGGATCGCTTCGCGTGGACCTCGCAGCAGCGCGCGGGCAAAGCGATCGCATCGGGACGCATCGCAAAGGAGCTCGTGCCGATCGTCACCGGCGTCGACAAGAAGACCGGCGCCGAGATCCGCGTCACGGTGGACGAGCACCCGCGTCCCGAGACGACGCTCGAGCAACTCCAAAAATTGCGACCGGCGTTCTCCAAGACGGGCACGGTCACCGCAGGAAACGCCTCCGGTCTCAACGATGGTTCGACCGCGCTGCTCCTCGCGAGCGAGGCAGCGATGAAGGAGCTCGGTCTGACCGCGAAGGCGCGGTACGTGACGGGCGCCGCCGCGGGAGTGGAGCCGAGCTACATGGGCCTCGGACCGATCCCGGCTTCCAGAAAGGCGCTGTCTCGTGCCGACATGACGCCGCAACAGATTGATCTCGCTGAGCTAAACGAGGCCTTCGCCGCACAGGCCCTCCCCTGCGTCGAGCAGCTCGAGCTCGACCCGGAGAAGGTCAATGTGAACGGCGGTGCGATCGCGTGGGGACACCCGCTCGGTGCATCCGGGGCGCGGCTCGTGCTGACCCTCGTGACCGAGTTGCACGAGACGAACGGTAAATTCGGCCTCGCCTCCATGTGTATCGGAGTGGGCCAAGGGATCGCTGTCATCGTCGAGCGTGTCTGAAATTTCGGACACCAACGAGACACCGTTCAGGCACCCATCGCGCCCCCATTTTTCGGAATCGAAATTGCGCCCGCGCCTTACAAAGATCATGAGACAACGGACCTGTCTCATTTCGCGTCGGGGGGACGGAACTAGTACCGGATGAGCGTACAAGACCAGGTCACCAAATCCTTGAAGCTCGTCGGCCGAGTCCTCGGCGACAAGTTCAAGCTCACCGCGTGCATCGGCATCGGTGGGAGTGGTGCGGTCTACAAGGCCGACCAGATGGCGCTCGGCCGCACGGTCGCGGTGAAGATCCTGAACGAGGACCTGTCCGCTGACTCGCGGATGATCAAGCGGTTCCGCGACGAAGCGATGTCCGCGTCGCGCCTGAACCATCCCAACTGCGTCTCGATCATCGACTACGGCCAGGCGAACGACGGCCTCCTCTATCTCGCGATGGAGTACGTCAAGGGGCCGACGCTGACGCAGCTGCTGGTCAACGAGAACCCGCTCGCCGTCGATCGCGTCGTGGACATCACGATGCAGTCACTCGCCGGCATCGAGGAAGCGCACCTCGCCGGCGTGGTTCACGCCGACCTCAAAGCGGACAACATCATTCTCGATCAGCGCCGCGCCGGCATCGACGTCGTGAAGATCGTCGACTTCGGCATCGCGCGTTTGGTCACCGGCGCTCGCGAACAAGAGGATCGCTCGATCAGCGGCACGCCGGAGTACATGGCGCCCGAGGTGATCAGCGGCGCGCCGCCGAGCTTCGCGTCGGACATCTACGCCGTCGGCATCATCTTGTACGAGCTGCTGGCGTACAAGACGCCATTCTTCGCGGGCTCGACGACGGAGATCCTCGCGAACCACCTGAAGGCGATGATCCCGTCGCTCGCGTCGCGGCGCGAGCAGGTCAGCCGCGAGCTCGATGGCATCGTCGCGAAGGCGCTTGCGAAGCATCCGAACGATCGCTTCGGGTCGGCCGCCGAGATGCGCGCCGCGCTGCAAGCGCTGAACGTTCGCGCGAAGCTGCCCGCGACGGACAAGTGCACCTCGTGCGGAACGCAGTGCGCGCCGAGCTTCAAGTTCTGCCCGGAGTGCGGCGCGCCGCGGCTGCGCGTGTCGAAGACGTTCGAGATCCCCACGGCGCCCGCGGTCGAAGTGCTGCCGCTGCCGTTCACGGGTCGCACCGAGGAGCTGCAGACGCTGCTCGCGCACATGCGCTCGACACCGAGCCCCGGCACGTCTCCCGCGTGTCTGTTGCTCACGGGCTTCGAAGGCGCGGGCCGCAGCGCCCTGCTCCGCCACGCGTACTCGCAGATCAGCAACGACGGCCGCGTGATCTATCAGATCGGTCCGGACCCGAGCGGTCTCGCCGCGCCGTTCTATCCGATTCGCTCGCTGCTCGCGGCGGTGCTTCAGCTGCCGCCCGTGTCGAGCGAGGTCGAGCTGCGCGACGCGGTGATGCAGATCGGGCTCAACGAGCGAGACATCCCGGGCATCGCGCAGCTGTTCGGACATCCCACGAGCCTGCTCGAGCTCGAGCCGCCCGTGCGCCGTCGCGAGATGGTGTGGTCCGCGCTGCGTGCGCTCGAGCGCGCGGCGATGTCGGGGCCGGTCACGATCGTGTGCGAGGACATCGATCGGTTCGATCATCCGAGCCTCGAGATCCTGCGCCGCACGACCGAGGTCATGGAGCTCTCGCTGCCGCCGATCGTGATGACCGCGACGACGATGTTCGGCTCGCAGTGGCCGACGAGCGTCCCGCGGCTCGAGATCGGTGCGCTCGAAGCAGGCGACCTCAAGGCGATCGTCGATCACCTCGAGCGCGCGCACATCCGCGGCCTGCCGCCGGTACAGAACCTGTTCGAGACCACGCGCGCGTATCCGGGTCACGTCGAGCACGTGGTCCGCTACATCCTCGAAGGCGGTAAGGCCGAGGACACGCAGACCTCGTTGCCCGACTTGATCTCCGCGCGCCTGTCGATGCTCAAGCAGTCCACGCGCGACGTGCTGCAAGCCGCCGCCGTGCTCGGCATCGAGCCGCAGCTCGACCTCTTGCGCTCGATGCTGCCGAGCGAAGCGCTCGAGCCCGCGATGGCGGACGCCGAGCGCTCGGGTCTGCTCGGACACGATCCCTCGGGCGAGCTGACGTTCACGTCACGGCTCGTGCGTGACATCGTCTACGACGCCACGCCGGCCGATGTTCGCCGTCGGTTGCACTCGATGGCCGCGGCGGCGGTCGAGGCGATGTCGCCGGATATCGCGCTGCTCGGTCACCATCACGATCTCGCGGGTCACGCAAAGGAAGCGATCACGCTGCTCCGTCGCGCGGGCGATCACGCGAGCGAGCAGCTCGACGAGGTCGGCGCCGGTCAGTTCTTCCACCGTGCACTCGTCGCGGTTCGCCAGGCGGTGCATGTCGGCGATGACGACGGCACGGCCGAGGCGCAGTTCGTGATGCTCTCCGTGAAGCTCGCCGACGTGCTGCGTACGCGCGGCGAGACAGCGCTCGCCCGCGGTGTGCTGGCCGAGGCGCGCGATTGGTCCGGCTCGCCGCTGCTCGTCGCGCTGATCGATCGCGCGAGCGCATCGATCGCGCTGTCCGAAGGCGACGTCGACGGCGCGATCGCGGCGCTGCGGCGCGGCGTGGGCCGTGCGATCGCCACGGGCGACATGAGCCTCGTGTGCGAGCTGTACCTGGACCTCAGCGCGGCGCTCTTGCGCGCTGGCGATCCCGATACCGCGCTCAACGAGCTCGTCGAGTGCATCGACCTCGCGACGCTCGGTGAGGGCTTCACCGCGATCGATGGCCCCGAGCCGTTCTGGCGGATCTTGCGCGCGCAAGCGCAGATGATCGACAACGCGGGCGATTCGTACCGCGCGCTGCGGTTGGCCGAAGCAGCGCTGTTCCACGCACAGCGCGTTCGCTCGCGCCTCGGCGCCGCGCGGGTGCAGCAGCTGCTCGCCTCGCTGTGCGACAAGGCCGGCCTCGGTAACAAAGCCGAGCGGTACCGCGCCGCTGCGATCACCGAGATGCGCTCGCTCGGTGACCGTCGTGCGACGGCGGAGCTGTTACTGAATGACACTCCGATCAAAGGCGCGGTCGTCATGTCGGCTCGGATCGACGACGCCATGCAGCTCACGAAAGAGATTGGTTGGACCGAAGGTCACGAGCGCGCGAAGCGAAAGTCCAACCCGCCGCCGCCCACAGTGAAATCGTAGAGTTGATCACGATCTCTTGACTCAAAATCGGTGACCTCGGGTACTGTTTCGCCGTGGGCAGTATTCTCCTCGTCGAGGCCGATCCAACGGTCTCCGATCAATGGGCGACGGCACTCGGCGCGATGGGTCACGCGGTCCACACAGCCACGCATACGCGCGACGCGTTGCCGATGCTCCGCGACGGCGGCATCGATGTCGTCGTCGTCGATGCGTACGATCCACGGATCGGCACGGTCGATCTCGCGCGCAGCATCGCGCTGTTGCCGGATGCACCACCGCTGATCCTCGTGTCGGCATCACCGCACGCCCCCGAGCTGTCGGCGCGCATGGGTGCGGTCGCGTTCGTGCCCAAGCCGTGCGACGCGACGGAGATCGTCGCCGCGGTCGATCGCGTGGTCGGTTCGATGCGCCCGGTGCGCGTTGTCGACGACGAGCCCACGACACGCACGCGCATCTAGTTCTTCGCGCTACTGCACGAACTGCGAGAGCTCGAACACCGCGTCGGCAGACAGCGTCGCGTGCAGCGGCAGCGATCGCTCGCGATACGCTCCGAACGCGAGGCCGAGCTCGTTGCGCGCTGCCATCGCGAACAGATCCGGTCCGCGGATCGCGACGATCGAATAGTCGTCCGCGATCTTCGCGTCGCTGACGAGCCACCCGAGTGACGTCGCGTCGCTGAACGCGCGCACGCCGGACATCTCGCCGAACTGTCCCTGCCAGAACGATCCATCGGTCAGCACGACGAGCAGCATCGGTAGCTCGCGCGTCATCACCTCTTGCACGAGCGCGCTCATCGCCGCGTCGCCGCCGCCATCCGCGATCGCCATGATCAGGTCTCGCATCCGCGGTGCGCGCATGGGCAGCACGGAAGGCTCGGCCGGTTTCTGACCGCCCTCGGCGGTGAGCGCCCTCTCGAGCGGATACCGCAGCCCCGCGGGTACGCACAGCACCTCGCCGTTCGGCCGCTTGACCTCGATGTGAACGAGCGGTGGTCCGCGCGTCTCGTCGGGCTGACGCAGCGAAACCTCAAGATGCATGATCCGCTTCGCGAACGCGAGGTGGACGTGCGTGGGCGCATCGAGGAAGTACATGGTCTGCTCGCGGCCGAGCGCGGAGACGCGCCGGATGCACTCGACGAACCGCTCGAGGCGCTCGGGCTTCGCGGCGATCGTGGCGAGCGCGTTGTGATGCAGCACCCACGCGACCGGTGACATCGCGACGCGAATCTTGGGCATCTCGGCGCTGAACAGATCGGAGAGATCGAGCGGGCCATCGATGTCGATGAGGTTCGACGGCGCGACCTTCTCGTGCACCGCGGCTTCGACCGCTGCCATCAGATGTGGCAGCTCGCGATCGATGTCATCGCCGGCGACGCCGAAGTTCGCGACGACGACGCCGCCGTACGAGCGCTCGACCTGCGGCCCGAGCGTTGCCTGCAGCATGGCAACCTCGAAGCCCTCGGGGACCGCCGCGTTGTCTTCGCTCACGCATCTTTGCTAGCACGCTGCGCGGCGCGAAAGCTCGTCGATCGCATCGGCAGATCGCGCGACCCATTGGCGTTCGCGATCGCGGATCGCGAGGGTGCCGTCGGCGAGTTCGCGATCGCCGATGACGATCGAGAACGGAACGCCATCGTGCTGCGCGAGCGCGATGCGGCGCGCGATGGTGCCGTCGACATCGACGCGACTGCGCACGCCACGACGCGCGAGCTCCGCGTGCACCTCGACGGCGCGCGCACGATGCGGCTCGGCGATCGGCAGCACCGCGAGCTGCTCCGGCGCGAGCCACGCGGGCAGCGCCGCGCCGTGTTGCTCGAGCAATACGCCGAGGAAGCGCTCGATCGAGCCGTACAGCGCGCGATGCAGCATCACGCAGTGCCGCTTCTCGCCGCCGGCATCGACGTAGCGAACGTCGAAGCGCTGCGGCATCACGAAGTCGAGCTGGATGGTGCCGCACTGCCACACGCGCTCGCGTCGATCGCGCAGCAGGAACTCGAGCTTCGGCCCATAGATCGCGCCCTCACCCGGCTGGATCTGCACCGGCATGCCGAGCTGCTCCGCGCAGTCGAGGAGGGCTCGCTCCGCGCGATCCCACTGCGCGTCGTCACCGAGGCGATTCTCGGGCCGCAGCGACACCGCGACCGACATTTCGCCGAGCGCGAACCGCTGATAGAACGCAGGGAGCTCGCGACAGAAGCGCAACAGCTCGCCCGCGACCTGCTCCTCGGTGCAGAAGATGTGGCCGTCGTCCTGGGTGAACTGACGCAACCGCATCAGGCCGTGAATGGTGCCGCTCGGCTCGTCGCGATGGCACAGCCCGAACTCCGCGATGCGCAACGGTAGATCGCGCCACGACGGAGCCGCTCGCTTCACGAGTTGGATATGCCCCGGACAGCTCACGGGTTTGAGCGCGCTCTCGCTCGCACCCTCTCCGAGCGCGAACATCGCGTGCTCGAACTTGCCCCAGTGCCCGCTCGCTTCCCACACGGGCCGGCGGATCAGCTGCGGGGTGCGCACCTCGCGATAGCCGCCGGCGAGGACGTGATCGCGCGCGGCTTGTTCGAGCAGCTTGTACAGCACCCAGCCTCGGGGGTGCCAGAACACCATCGCCGGCGCTTCGTCCTGGAAGTGCGCCAGGTCGAGACGATTGATCAGCGAGCGGTGATCGTCGTCGGGAAGTGAATGGTCGGATCGGTCGTCGGAATGCATGGTCGGTCTCCAAGTTCGAAGGACCGAGCGCAACGCAGACACGACGAAACACCCGGCCAGGTGGCAGGTGGTGTCCGTGTGCAGCCGTTGTCAGCGAGCGCGCACGACGACCAGCCCGCATGAAGCGGAGGTCGTCGTCGTCGTGAGGCGCGCGAGATACACGGTGATCCAAACCTATGCGCGGGCGCAGCGAAGCGCAACGAGATTCCTCGCGCGATTCACATCGCCGCGATTTCGCTCGCGCAATCCTACAGATCGTTCGCGTCGATCACGGCGCGTACGCGCTCGAGCGTCACGTGATCCATCACGAACACGACCGGCAGGATCGCTTCGCTCGCGAGCCTGTCGTCGAGGCGCGCGTTGATGTCATCCGATACCGCGAGGATGTTCGACAGGCCCATGCTCGTCTGATAACCGCTCGTGTAGTCGAGATAGAGCGTGTTCGCCACGCGCGGCTCGACGAGCAGCGCGGTGATCGCGGCCCACTTCGCGTCGTTGTTCTCGACGGTGTACTCGTCTTGCACGCGCAACCGATTCGCGATCGTGAATGTCGCGTCGTCGGCCCACGGCGCCGCGTCGATGCCGAGCGGCGCCATCGTCGACGAGAACCTGCGCACGAGCGCGATCTTGCCGCGCGCTTCTCCAAGCGACGGAAACGCCTCGCCGAGCAACCAGTGCTCGGGCGACCGCGCGACGTAGTCCGCGAAGATCGCGTCGAACGCCTTCGTCGCGTTCGATGGCGTCGCCTCTTCCTTGAGGCTCGCGATGATCGTCTCGCTCGGATTCGCGTCGAGGTACGCGTACATCGTCGCGAACACGTCCGCGAACGTTTGGTCCTGATCGATCGAGCCGTGATAGAGCCAGAACGCGTCGTCGACGATCCGCGCGCGCAGATCGAAGAACCGCACACCGGCCGCGAGCTGCTCCGCGATCGTCAGGTCCTGCGTCGCCGCCAACCCGGGCAGTGGCTCGAGCATCGCCCCCGAGTCATGTGTCCCCGGGATGACCAGGTCCCACAGCGCTCGCGCGTCTGGGGCGCGTGACATCCACGCAGGCTCCGCGTCATCGGCGCACGCACCGAGCGCGATCGACACGGCGATCGGGAGAGCGAGCCTCACGCGAGGAGCATAACTCGCGCACTCGCGCGGGGCGCACTACAGTTCCCGCGTGCGCCTCTGGCGATACATGATCCTCGTCGCCGCCCTCCTCGGGATCGGTGGCTTCTTCGCGCCGTTCCTCGAGTACCGCGCGCCCGATGGCTCGCTGTGGGGCGCCTCCGCCTACGAAGTCGCGATGCGGAAGTTCGATCTCGGCGGCTGGATGACGAGCGCCGAGAAGCTCGGCATGGTCTCGCACGGCGAAGCCGCGCGGATCACCGCGAACGTCAACAAGGTGATGGCCGGCTACCGCTACGCGATGATCGGTGCGTTCGTCCCCGTCGCGTTGCTCGCGCTGATAGCGCTCGGCTGCTTCGCGCGGCGCGAGATGGGCCGCATCACCGGCCTCGGTGCGTTCGCCTTCGGTGTCGCGTGCGTCGCGGTCTACGCGTTCGTGTTCGACATCGCCGATCCGTCGCGCACCACGAGCGGCCAGCTCGGCCTCGGCATCTACTTGCTGCTCGTGTGCGGCCTCGCGAGCGTGCTCGCGGGCCTCGGCGCGGTGCTCGTGCCCGATCGCCGCAACTAGCGCACGACGAGCATGCGCACGCCGCGCGGCGGCATCGCGATCGTCACGCGCCCACCGGTCACGCGAAACGCGTCCCTCGACAGCGGATCCGACAGCGATTGCGAGCGGTCGTCGACGAGCAGCACCGCGCTCGTGGCCTTCGGCGCATCGCTGACCACGAACACCACGCGCACGATCCCGTTCGCGTCCGCGTGCGCGAAGCAGCGCACGTCATCGGGGCGCTCGATCTGCCACGCGTCGCCCATGTCGCCTGCGAGTCCCGCGAGATCCGCGGCCAGACCCGGGATGTCGTCGAGAGATCCTTCGCGGATCTTGCCGATGCGCTTGGGCGGCGCATCGGGCGGCAGCGGTTGGCCGAGCTCGTCGTGCGTGGGCGTCGTCGGCCCGATGACCACGATCGCCCGCTTGTGCTCTGCGAGCGCGCGCAGGCGCTGCCACAGTCCACGATCGATGCGCGTCAGCGTCGGCGCGATCACTGCGCGATACGTCGCGAGCTCGTCCTCGGACGCGCCTTCGTCGACGATCCTGTATGGCACCTGCGCCAGGTCGAGCGCGCTCGCGAGTGCGTCCTGCCAGCGCCGTGCGGTGATCGCATCGACGTCCATACCGAGCTCCGCCGGCCCACCGGGTCCGAGGCCGAGTAGGTCCGCGAGCACGGGGGTCATCGGATCCGCGACGGTGGTCGCGAGGCCAAAGCGCAGATCGGCGCGTGTATCGATCAGCGCGATCGGTGCCGCACGCGACAGCGACGGCCACTCGTGCTCGGCGAGCGCGCTGATCAGCGGATGGATCCACTGTGCGTGCTTCTCGAGCGCGCCGCGCTTGCTGATCGCGGCGCCGTAGTAGCGCTCGCGCTCGACGGCCATGAACAGATTGAAGCCACGCACGCCGACGGCGAGCAGCGACAGCAGGTGATCGCGCTCCCTCGTCGGATCGTTGCCCTCGTCGAGCGGCGGGAACCACGGAAAGAACCCGACGCCGACCTCCATCGCCAACGGGATCGGCGTGGCATTCCCGACGAGCGCGCTCGCGGTCCGGCGCAGCGCGCGAAATCGATCGCGCGACGTGTACGCGTCGATGCCGACCGGACCACCGATCGCGTGCTGGATGCCGCGCAAGTCCGAGAGCGCGTGGTGGCCGGGCGGCAGATTGTGAAACTTCGCGATGTCCGCAAAGCCCACCTGATCGAGCGCCTTGCCGAATTCGCCGAGCGCGCGCGACAGGTAGTGATCCTTGAACCGCACCCACGAGACACAGCGCGCGCGGTCGGCGGAGTCCCAGTCGCGCGGCGGATCGCCATCGAGACCGGTCGAGTCGCGCCACCACGCGATGGCATCCGGGTGGTAGTCGAGGTCGTACGCGCCCGCGCGAAAGAACAGTTGGGCCTCGTTGTCGATCCCGATCGCGACCACCGGGCCATCGGGGGCCAGGAGGCACGCGTTGTTCGACGACGGCGCGCTGGCGGTCGATGTGTCCGTCGACGAATGCGATGCGCTCGACGACTGCGATGCGCTCGCGGACGATGCGCTCGCCGTCGACGCAGGTGACGCGCCCAGCACGCGCGCGACCTCGGCGTACCAGTCGGCGACCTTCGCGTGAAAAGCGCGCGAGGCGTACGACGGGATCGGGAACGCGCGCGGCGGGGCGGGCAGCCACGCGGGTGTCCCGCGCGACGTGCGTGCCTGGCAGTCCTCGTCGGCGAGCACGTGGTCCGGAATGCCGAACGAGGTCAGCTCCGCGTTGAAGTGCGGCCCGAGGCGGAGCACCACCGAGAGGCCCGCGGCCGCTGCGGCGCCGACGAACGCGCGCAGATCGCGATCGTCATCCCACGCGTAGGTGCCTGGCGATGGAGCGTGGACGCGCCACGGCACGTAGCTCTCGACGATGGTGAAGCCCTGCGCGTGCATCGTGCGCAGGCACGCGGCCCACTGCGCGCGAGGGACGCGCCAGTAGTGCATCGCACCCGCGTAGAACGACAAGTGGCGCACGGGCGCGTTCGAGGATGCGCCCGCGATCACCAACCCGCGCTCGTCGAACCACGTGCGTCGATGAGTCATCGCGTCTCCACTAGCCCGCGCTGGGAGCGACGATGTGCTTCCACGCGCGTACGTTCGCGACACCGCTCTCTGGGGCAAGCGCACCGTCGAGGACGAAGCGCGATGGCCCGGTCGCCCACGATGGCGTGTACGTCAGCGGCGCGCTCTCTCCCGTACCGAGCTCCGCGTAGTCCGGGTCCCAAGGCAAGAGCAGCGTCGGGCCTTGGTCACCGGGCGACATCGTGCGAAGGCGCGGCAGGATCGGATGCGGTTCCTCGGCGCGAACCTTCGCCGCGGCGAGCACGTCTTGGATCGAGGATAGCGAGGCGAGCTCGTACATCGTGCGGAGCTGCGGTGGCGGCAGGCACAGCTCGCTCGCGCGCGCGATCGCGTCGGCGGGAGAGACCCAGGTGTCCTCGACGGTCTCGTCGCCGTCGAACGAGGGCTTCTGGCCACCGGGGAGCTCGCAGACGAAGAACCGCGCGCTGAAGCGCTTGGGCTCGATCGACGGCGTGATCCAGTGCGACCACGGGGTCAGCAGATCGGTCCACCAGCGCAGCTCGTACGTCGCGAGCAGCTCGGTCGCGTTGGCGCCGGCGAGCACCTTCTTGCGCAGGCTCGCGATGGAGAACGCCGGGCTGTCGTCGGCGAGCGTCGTGTTGAGCGTGTCGTCTTCGAAGCCGCGATCGATCTCGCGCACGAGGAGCACGCCCGCTTCTTCGAACAGCTCGCGCGCCGCGCACGTGCGCGCGTCTTCGCCGCCTTCGGTGCCGCCGCCCGGGAACACGAACGCGCTCGCCATGAACGAGGCGCCTTTGCGACGCCGGAGCAGGAACACCTCGAATGGCGCGCCGCCCTTGGGACCACGGCGGAGCAGGATCACCGACGCTGCTTCGCGAAGTGGCGTGCTCACGTGGCTGTCGTACCACGATCGCATGTTCGATCGCGCGACCGATGAGCCCCGGCTAATCGATGCGGCATTCGCCGCGGATCGGTTCATCCGCGAGGCCGAGCCAGTCTTCGATCTGCCGCTCCACGAACCGCGCCACCTTGCAGTCGGGAGTCTCGAGCACGACGCGATCCGGGCGTCCCTTGCGACGCGCGAACACGCCGAACCACGTGAGGAAGCCCGCGCGGGGCTGCGTCTCGACGACGAACAGAGCGTCGATGCCGCCCGCGCCGAGGACGAAGCCGTCGTCTTTCCACGTGACCTCGATCGCGAGGTCGTCGACATCGATCGTTACCGCGAGCTCCTCGGCGAGGAGCGGCACGTTCACGTGAATGCGCAGGGTGGGCTTGCCAGTCTCGATGCCGCGGTAGGGCGTGCGCAGGCGCAGCTCGGTCGCGATCTTCTGCGTCGAGACCGCACGAGGCTGCACGCGCTGGCGGACTGCCATATCTCCAGCTTACTTCTCGACGGGACGCGTGAATAGGTAAACCAAAGCGACCATCACGGCCTGTAGTGGCAAGCGCGCCCACAACAGCCACGGTGCAACTTTCGTCGTACCGAGCGGCAAGTCGTTGACCGCCATGTTCACGTTCGCGGGGAACACCGCGACGAGCAGCGCGATCAGGCCCCATGCCGCGAAGCGTCGGGTGGCGGGCAGGATCAGACCGAGGCCTCCGAGGATCTCTGCGGCGCCCGAGATCACGTTGAGCGCCGAGTGCCACGCGACCGGAATCTCCGCCGGCATCATCCCGAGGTACGGCGCGGGATTGACGAAGTGATTCGCTCCCGCAGCGACGAAACCGATGGTGGTGAACCAGCGGAGGATCGCGAGCGTGCGCGGCTTCATCGCCACGGTACGAGCCCGGGCGCGAACGGGATCACGGAACGACGACGAACTCGCGCTTCATCAACGAGATGATGTTCTGCGCGGCGTCGAGATCGGTACCCGGGAAGTTATCGAGAACCTTCTGCAGCTGGCCGTGATCGAGGACGAGCTGGAACGTGTCGAGCTCGCTCGGCGTGAGCTCGCGCAGCTTGCCGGCGAGCGGCGTGGGAACCGCGAGCGGCGAGCCGAGCGGCGGCAGCTGCTTCTGTAGATTGCGGAACTCGTCGAGCTGACGAACACCTTCCATGAGCAACCCTTCGGTCGACTCCTGGATCTCTTCCATCACCTGCATCTCGACGCTCGGCTCGAGCTCGAACGTGCCGGTGAGCCAGGTCAGCATGCGGTAGATCGCTTTTTGCGGCGACACCGCGAAGTCGTCGTTGATCGTCGCGAAGTAGATCGAGCCCTTGCGCAGGTAGATCTTGCCGAGCGAGACACCGTTGTTGACGGTGAGCACGCCGCTCTTTCGGCTGGTCGAGAGAAGCTGCAGCAGATCGGGGAGCGGAATCTCCTCGATCACGCCGGACATCGGACGACCCTGCGTGGCCTGACGCTGTTGCGCGCCGGCCTCGAGCTTGCGGCGCGCCTCGGCTTCCGTCGTCGAGGCGAGCTGACCTTCGACCTGCACCACCTTGATGATCGACGTGCCGACCAGGATGCGGTCACCCTCGTGGAGCAGCGCGCGTCCGGCGATCTTCTCGCCGTTCACGAACGTCCCGTTCGTCGAGCCCATGTCCTGGATGTAGACCTCGGCGTCGGTCGAGCTGATCTTCGCGTGTCGGCGAGAGACCATGTCTTCGACGAGAACCATGTCGAGATCGCTCGACCGGCCGATGATGATCTCCCGGTTCATCCGAAGCGGGAACTCGCCTCCCTGGTACTTGCCCGAGATGAAGCGCAGCGCGAAGCGAGGACGATCGTTCATTGCGGTAAGGACTCGAAAATTCTAGTGCCCAACCGAGAGTGCACGCAAGCAAACGCCTTGAAGATCCCGCGGATCCCTGCGCGCCTGGTCAGTCCGTCTCGGGCAGATCGCGGTCGTCATCATCAGCCGAGTGGTCGTGTGGGGGGCGCAGCGTATTGACGACGCGACGATAAACCTCTTCGGAGACGACGAGGCTCGAGTGGCCGAGCGGCACCGTCATGGCGCTCGCCCCGGCGATTTTGGTCGTCGGCAGCGGCACGACCCAGTCGCGCGCCGCCGCGATCGTGTGGACCTCGACCCCGGGTGGCATCGGGCCCTGGGCGAGCTCGTCGAGGAAGCGGCTCCGCGGCAGGAGCTGCCACGAGGAGGTGGACCACAGGCCGAGCGTGAGCACGCCCGCGAGCGCGACCCAGGTCCCGCGGACCGGCGTGCCCATCATGATGAGCTTGCGAACCCGCGCGTGGCCGCCGAGCTTCTTCACGTAATAGAGGCCGATCAGGCCGCCCATCGAGTGACCGATGATGTCGATTCGCTGCGACGGGGTCTGCGCGAGGATGCGCTCGATCTTGCGATGGATCAGGAACGCGCTGCGCCGGATATCTCGCACGTTGAACGTGCCGAGGTTGAACGACACGCACACGAAGCCGTCCTGCACGAGGCGGCGCTCGAGCATGTACATCGAGCCCCGGGTCCCGAGGAAGCCGTGGATGATCAGCACCGGCGGTGCTTCGGGGGTCAGCTCGTCGAACGCGGCGCCACGGCGGATGCGATTGCCGCGGACGAGGTGGCGCAGGTACGAGAGCCCATCGGCGCCACCGGCGACGTCTTGACCGATCGTGCTGCGCTTGCCGAGCCAGCGCTGAGGCGCTTCGAGCGCCCATCGCAACAGCCAGGACGTTCGAGACTTCTTCTCGGCCACTTCAATCACGATAGTCCGAGAATCCCTCCCCGACGAATCGACTGCACTCCTTCGCGTAGGCATTGCTCGCCGACGTCGGGGTCGGATACTCGACCACCCGCCACTGCCCCCGCGTTCCGATCGCGCCAAACCGCGTGATCACCGCGGATCCTTGACGATAGATCAGTGCGAAGTCGGCCCCGCGGCGCAGCGAGCGCGAATCACCGGAAGGCACGCGACCCGGGGCTAGAGCGGGATCCGTCGGCACGCCGCTCGGGACGTTGCCCGGGCCGGGCATGTGGGTCGGGTTCTCGACGTCGCCAGGGACCTCGGGCGGAGCACCGACCACCACCGCGACCGGCATCGACATCGTCGGGCGCGCCGCGCGAACCGGCTCGGGCTCCACCGGATCGGGCTTCACGTCGACCTTGGCGGCGGCCTTCGTTTCGGCTGTGGGCTTCGCGTCGGCCGCGGGCTTCGCGTCGGCCGGGGGCTTCGCGTCGGCGGCCTTCGCGTCGGCGGCCTTCGCTTCGGCGGCCTTGTCTGCCTTTGTGGCGGCGTCGGCCGCAGCGGCCTCGGGCATCTCGGGCGCGTCGGCCTCGCTGGGTTTGACCGCGGTCATCTCGCCCGTGGTGCGTTCCTCGGTCTTCTCCTCGACGGGTGCTTTGGTTTCCTCACTCACGACGCGGGCATCATCCGATGCACGACGCTGGTATGCGAGTGGTTTGGCACGCTCGATCTTCGATCTCTCCGGCGGCTTCTTTCCCTTCGACATCATTCGGTCGTGCCATGCGTTCGCCGACGCGGGCAACTTTGGATACCATTGCGCCTCGTGACCCCGTCCTCGGAGCGCGTGGGGCGCTACCAGCTCCTAGAGCCGATCGGCCTCGGGCCGTGCGGGACGGTCTCGCGCGCGAAAGTCTTCGGCGTCGCGGGGTTCGAGCGACAGTTCGCGGTCAAACGCTTTCATCCGGAGCTCACGATCACGAGCGCGCTCGCGTCGGCGCTGTCGTCCGCCGCGCGCGCCTATGGAAGCCTCGAGCACCCGCGCATCGCGCGCATGTCCGAGTTCGGCGTCGCCCAGGGGACCACGTTCACGGCGGTCGAGCTCGTCACCGGCCTCGACGCTGCGCGGCTCGTCGCGGAGGCGAAGCTCGCGGGTGGAAATCTCGCCGCCGGCGGTGCGCTCGCGTTGGTCTCGCAGGCAGCTCGCGCCGTCGGGTACGCGCACGGGCGCGGGCTCACGCACCTCGGCCTCGCGCCCACGAACGTCATCGTCACCGCCGACGGTGATGTGAAGATCACCGACTTCGGCATCCTCGCGGCGGGGCTCCCTCAGCGACCGATCGATGTCGCTCGCCTGGCCCAGCGCATCCAGTACCTCGCGCCCGAGCAGGTCGCGAACGAAGCGACCTCCGCCGCGACCGACGTGTTCGCGCTCGGCGTGATCGCCTACGAGCTCGTCACCGGTCAGCGCACGTTCCGCGGCGATACTCCGCAGCAGATCGCGCAGTCGATCATGGGCGGCCCGCCGCCCGAGCCGCCGCTGCCGCGGCCGATCGTTCGCGTGCTGCATCGTTGTCTCGCGCGCTCGCCGTTCGAGCGATTCCCCGACGCACGCGCGCTCGCGGATGCGCTCGATGCGGCCCTGCGTGTCGCGCCGGTTCCGGGCACGCGCAAGGACATCGGCGCGCAGGTCAAGCAGACGATGGATCGCCTCGCGGATCTCAACGCGAACGAGATGAGCGGCATGGTCGCGCTCCACGTCGGCACCGGTCCGATTCCGCGCAGCGCACCGTCGGAGATCGCGACGCTCGGTCGCTCGGATCAGGATGACCCGATGCCGACGACGGACTTCGTGCGCCCCGATGTCCCGGTGCACGGTCCATCACCGCTCGTGGGCCCGGGAGCATTGGGCGCGGCCGGCACCACGATGCCCGAGATGCCGAAGCCGATGACCACGATGGCCGGTGTCGCTCCGCCGCCCATCCCCGTGCCGCAGGGCATCGGTGTGGGGCGCGATGGTGGGCTCGCACCGTCGGGTCCGCCGGGATCCACGTTGCTCGGGATCGCGAACGCGCGCCCGCAGCCGAAGATCCCGCCGATCGGCCCACGCCCCCAGAGCCAGCCGATTCCGTCGATTCCACGGATCCCGTCCGCAGGTCCGCCACCGAGCGATGCGCCCGCGCTCGAGCATCGCCCGCAAGGTCGCATCGAGATCGATCCGCCACCGGGCTTCGATCCGCCGGTCATGGACGTGTCGATGGTCGAGCTGTTCGACGACGACGGTCCCGTTCGCGGGCGCGAGCCCGAGCCGCCGCCACCGCCCCCACCGACGGAGCGCGCTGCCTCGATCGACGAGGATGCGCAGACGCGCCCCGGCACCGATCTCAGCGTCCCGCACGAAGAGGTCGAGACACAGGAGATGTCCCGCGGCTTCGTCGAGAAGCTGCGCGAGGAAGCCGCGCGCGGCACGGGTGACTCGGTGCAAATGGAGGTCGTCACGCCTCCTGCCGACGACGATATCGATCCGGGCGCATCGGCTGCGGCGAACGCATCGTTCGCGCAGGCGCTCCACGAAGCCTCGGGCGTGTTCCCGCGACCGGTGCCACCGTCGGGCGCAGCCCCCGTCGTGCCACCGCCCCACGCGGATCCGCTGTTCTCCCCGATCCCCACGCCGACACCGGATCCGACGGAGCCCCTCGAGCCTCCGCCATCGTCGAGCGCGGCGTGGGCCGCTCCCTCGCCACCGTCGCAACCCGCGATCCGCGTCTCGAGCCCGCATCCGCAACCGCACGCGGAGATCCCGTCGCTGCAACCACAGCCTCCAACGGCTCCCCCGAAGCCTCCGAAGCAGAAGAGCAACGCGCCGTGGATCCTCCTCGCGCTCCTCGGCGTGGGCGGCCTCGGCGTCGGTGGCTACTTGCTGTACACGAACGTCGTACTCGACGACGAACCCGCGAAGCCGATCGCGACGAAGTCCGATGCCGGTGTCAACGCAGCCGCCGACGCAGCGATCGTCGCCGTCGTCACCGATGCAGCCGCCGCGACGGTGACCGATGCCGGCGCGAAGACGACCGATGCTGTCGCGGTCGTGACGGCGGATGCTGCGGTCGCTGCCGACGCTGCGGTCGCGGTCGCCGCGATGGATGCCGCCGTGCCTCCCGCCGATGCCGCGCGCGTCGCTGTGGTCGACGCTGCCGCGCCTGCGATCGATGCCGGGGTCGTCACGCCGACGGGCTCGTCGGATCAGCTCTCGATCACCTCGACACCCTCGGGGGCCCACGTCTATCTCGACGGCAGCGATGTCGGACAGACGCCACTGAAGCTCCCCGCCGCCAACGATCGCCACACGATCGCGCTGATGCTCCCGGGCCACGAGCTCTACATCGCGGAAGTCGATGGGAAGGGCGCATTCGCGATTCCGCTCAAAGAGGTCACACCGTCGGGCGGTCCCGCCGGCATCAAGGTCCTGAAGTGCAAGGACAAGGATCGCTACTACGTCTTCGTCGACGGCAAGCCGACCGGCATGCTGTGCCCGACCGAGCGCATCGACGTCGAAGTCGGTCCGCACACCGTCGAGGTCTACGACGCGGTGTCCGAGTCTCGGAAGAAATGGGACATCGTCGTGAAGGACACTCGACTCTCGGTCCGCGTGAAGATCGAATAGATCACGCCTCAGATTTCGGTCGGTGACACACTTCGCGAGCGATGGACGCGATGCCGGATGCGGCTCGAGTGGTTTGGAACGACGACCCGAGCTAGTCGTCGTCGCCCGCGGGCTCGCCATCGCCGTCGAGCTTGTGCCGCGGATCGAGGCCGTACTTGCGGATCAGCTCGCGTAGGTGCTTGCGATCGATCTGCGCCTCGCGCGCCGCGGCCGACAAGTTCATCTTGTGGCGGCGCATGAGGTCTTCGATGTACTCGCGTTCGAACATCTCGACGAGCTGCCCCTTCGCTTCCTTGAACGGCAGGTCGGTGCGGATGCCGAGCGACGGTGCCGCCTCGCTGACGAGCGCGTCCTCGAGGTTGATCGTCGAGCCGCGCGCGAGCAGACACGCGCGCTCCATCACGTTGCGAAGCTCGCGGACGTTGCCCGGCCAGCTGTGGCGAACGAGGCGCGCCATGTCCTCGGGCGAGACCGTCAGGCCCTGGCCGAAGTTGTTCACGAAGTGCTGGATGAGCAGCGGGATGTCCGTGCCGCGCTCGCGAAGCGGAGGCACGCCGACGCGGATGACCGCGAGGCGGTAGTACAAGTCTTCGCGGAACGCCTTCTTCGCGACCTCGCCGCGGAGATCGCGGTTGGTGGCGGCGACGACGCGCACGTCGATCTTCTCGTACGTGTTGGATCCGACCTTGCGAACGGCGCGCTTGTCGAGGACGCGCAGCAACGACGGCTGCAGGTCGAGCGACATCTCGCCGATCTCGTCGAGGAAGATCGTTCCGCCGTGGGCCTCCGCGAACGCGCCGCGACGATCCGTGATGGCGCCGGTGAACGACCCCTTCACGTGACCGAACAACATCGATTCGATGAGCTCGCGGGGGACGCTGCCGCAGTCGAACACGACGAACGGGCCGTCTTTGCGCGGCGAGTGATTGTGGATCTCTTCGGCGATGAGCTCTTTACCGGTGCCGGTCTCGCCCTCGATGAGCACCGTCGCGGCCGTGGCGGCGACGTCCTCGAGCAGCGTGAACATCTGGCGCATCTTCGTGTCGCCACCGACGATCGAACCGAAGCGCGCTTGCTGGCTCGGCTCCGGCTCGACGATCTCTTCGTCGGGGAGGAACTTGATCACCGTGCGGCCGAGCTTCACTTCGGCGCCAAATCCGATCGAGATGCGCTCGAACCGAGAGCCTTGGATGAACGTGCCGTTGGTCGAGCCCGAGTCGACCATGATGACTTCTTCGCCGATGAGCTGCGCCTCGAGGTGCTTGCGCGACACCGTCTTGTCGGTGAGCACGAGCGAGCACTGCGGACCCGAGCCGAACGACGCGACGGGCTCCTTCGGGTTCAGCCGGACCGCTTCGCCGCGATCGGGACCCTTGATGACGACGAAAATGCCGCCGGTCGTCTGCCGCGAGTACGACGGCGTGTCGTCGAGTAACGCCGTGACATTAGACCGATCCTTCGACATCTTCCCGGGCGAGGCACATCGTAGCCGGGGTGAAACGGCCTGTAAATACGCTGGCCTATTTGTCTTCGACGGCGACGTCGGGCCCGGACAACGCCACGATGCCTGCCGCGATCCCGCCGGCGACGAGGATCAGCAGGATCACCATCCACGGACGGATCGCCGACTTCTTCTGCTTCGGCAGCGGAGTCTGCGGCCGGCTCGCCTGCGGCTGCTTCTGCGGCTTCACTGGCTGAGGCTGCGCGCGTGGTTGCACCGCCGGGG
>JBGARE010000025.1:83458-84228 GCA_044230415.1 Kofleriaceae bacterium | reverse complement strand
GCGGCGAGGTCGGCATCAGCTCGCGCGGATCGACCGTCTGCGGCGGTGGCTGTAGCGGCAATGGCGGCGAGAACGGTGGTGGAGGCTGCGACTTGGACGGTCGCGGGCGCGCCGGGCCCTGCCCGATCTTCGTGTGCACCGGCCCCTGCCCCCGCATCGTCATCGCGGATGCCGGCTCGGGCGTCGGCGTGATCGGCATCCCCTGAGGTCCCGAATCGAGGTTGACCAGCGGGCGCGAGCCATCGGGGTTTCCCTCGATGTCCATCATGTTGATGATCGACGTCAGCTCGACGCCGGCGAACTTGTTCATCTCGGTCTTGGGCCGCGACGGACGCTCGCTCGTCAGAGACTTGCTCTTCGTGCGCGACATCGCGATCGAGTGGATCGAGACGGGTCCCATCCCGAGATCGTCATCGTCATCGTCGTCGTCGTCGTCATCGGCACCCGCGTCGTACACCTCGGTGCCCGCGCGCTTGTTCTCGGCGTAGCCGAGATCGTCGTCGTCGTCCTCGCCCCGCCACTGCTCCGTCGGGCCGCACGCGTCGAGGAGCTCGCGCGCGAGCTCGGGCGCCGCGATCAACAGACCGTGGCGATGCGCGCACCGCGTGAGCGCTTCGTTGAACTCGCCCGCGGTCTGAAACCGATCATCCGGGTCGATCGACAACGCGCGCTTCATCACCGCGTCGAGATCCGCGGGCAGCCCGGGCACCTTCTTCACGAGCGACGGAATCGGCTGCGAGTAGATCTCCTCCGCCGACGTGGTCAGGCCC
>JBGARE010000025.1:79798-83123 GCA_044230415.1 Kofleriaceae bacterium | reverse complement strand
CGAGAACCGCTTGCCGCGCCGCTTCGCCTTCTTGACCAGCGTGCGCAGATCGCCGCCGGGCAAGTACTCCATCACGATGAAGTACTCGCCACCCGCGGTCACGAGGTCGATCGTGTGGACGATGTTCGCGTGGTCGAGCGTCGCGGACAGCTTCGCTTCGCGAAGGAACAGGTCGATGAACTCTTCCTGCTGCGTGAACTCCGGCAGCAGCTGCTTGAGCACGACCTCCATCTCGAAGCCGCCGGCGCCGAGCTTCTTGCCGACGTAGATCGCCCCCATGCCGCCCTCGGAGAGATGCTCCAAGACGACATAGCGATCGATCGGTGCGCCCCCGGCGTCGACCATGGGCGGCCAGTGTAACATCTGCTCCTCGATGGGCGAGGCGGACGGCTACCGGCTTGCACCCGTACAAAAGGTGCGTGCGCTCGACGAGCGCGCGAAGCAGGGAGACCTCGCAGGCGCCGTCGGTGACGCGACGAAGACGCAGGCCAAGATCGACGTGGCCACGGCGCGTGTCGAGGCACTTCGCGCGGCGATCACGCGCGCGCGCGATGGTGTTCGGGAGCGACTCGTGAGCGGATCGAGCGCCGCCGGCGCAGGATCGAGCGTGGTGGGCGCAGGATCGAGCGCGGTGGGCGCAGGATCGAGCGCAGGATCGAGCGCCAACGCGATCGCTCTCGCCGAGCGACACCTCGCGCGCCTTCGCCGCGATCTCGATGCCGCGTTAGACGAGCTCGACCGCGCGACGGCGGCCCATCGAGGGCAGATGGACCTGGTCGACGCGGCGCGCGCGAAGTTGGCGCGAGCCCGCGCGGACAAAGAGATCGTCGAGCGCCACTTCGCACGGTGGCGCGACGAGAAGCGCAAGCTCGCCGAGCGGCGCGAGGACTAGCGCGCCCAGCGGCGCGAGGACTAGCGCGCCCAGCGGCGCGAGGTAGCGGCTCGCCTACACGCGAAACCGGCCGATCGCCGCGACTTGCAGCGCGAGCGAGACACCCACACGAGAGGGTGCCCGAGCGCTACCCCGCGACGTGCAACTGACCGCAGGGGTTCGTGTCTTGTCGACATGCGGCTGATTCTCTCCTCTCTGCTGGTTCTGTCCTCCACCATCGCCTTCGCGGACAACGCGAAGCCCGCGCCCGCGCCCGCGGCGACGGCGACGCCGAACCCCACCGGGGGTGGTGCGCGA
The DNA here is from genome assembly GCA_044230415.1 of Kofleriaceae bacterium. GTDB lineage: Bacteria > Myxococcota_A > Polyangia > Haliangiales > Haliangiaceae > JABFXX01. The sequence continues at coordinate 81,934 of JBGARE010000025.1, read as the reverse complement.
CTGTCGACGGTAGATGTCCGTACGATGGCGACCGATGACTGCGCGCGTGCGCGCAAGGCGGGCAAGACCTGCGTGCTCGATATCGGGGAAGAATCGATCGAGGGCCAGGTCGCGACGGGCACCGGCGAAGGCTTCACCAGCCTCGATATCGGCAAGGCCGCCAGCTTGATTCGCCTGCGCCGTGACTTCATCACCGAGATCCTCCGCTCGGCGGAAGACATCGACTAACGGCTCGCGGCTATACTCGCCAACGAAGATGCGTTGGCTGGTCTTGATCGCGCTCGCCGCGTGCACGGAGCCGCGAAGCGCTCAGTGCAAAGAAGTCTGCAAGCGCGAGGCAGAGTGCATCGATGTCACGAGCAGCAAGATGCCCTTCGACGAGAAGGAGTGCATCGCGGCCTGTGCGGCGCTCGAGAACGACGCGGCCGACAATGGCGCGAAGGTGAAGCGCCACATCGAGTGCGTCCGCTCGAAGCAGGCGTGCGAAGCCGTCCTGGAGTGCCGCTGATGCTGTCGGCGACCAGCGTTCGCACGTTCGGATCGAGCTCGCTGAAGACCACGATCTTCCTCGAGCGGCAGTTTCGCGCGCACCTCGTGATCCGAGATCGCTTGCTCTACGACACCGCATACGCGCCACCCGCGAAGAAAGCGCAGCCGTTCGTGCATGTCTACGCCACGTTGCGCGGATCGATCGCCGTCGACGGTGGTCCCGCGCACGAAGCGCCGCATGTCTACGTGCTGGCCGAAACCGAGTTCGATCGCATGGAGAAGGGCTCGGCCACGCTGCGCTCGTGGGGCAACCCCGGCGTCATCGTCGAGCTGCGCGTACCGGCGAGCACCGTGCGCGTGCCGATCGGCATTCGCAACGGCGCGCTGACGTTGCCGGACAGCGTGTGGGACTCGTATCGCAAGCTCGAAGCCGAGCCGAGCGAGCGAGCGCTGTACCAAGTGCTCGTCGAGCTCACGAACGCGGGCGTGCTCGCGAAGGATCTGACGGCGAGCGTGGTCACCGAGGAGCCCGAGCGCTTCATGCGCCTGTGGACGGTGCTCAAGCCGCTCTACGAAGACCTCGCGACCAGCGCGTCGCTGAAGCAGATCGCGATCGTCGCGAAGCTCTCGCTGCGCCAGCTCGGCCGCGACCTCGGGGATCTCACGCGCACGTTCGGTCTGTTCGGCGCGGGCTTTCGCGACGCGATGCGCGTGCTGCGGTTGCGCGCGGCGGTGCTGATGCTCAGCGCGCCGGGCTCCACGCCGAGCGATGTCGCGCGCACCGTCGGCTACGGCAGCCTCGATGCGATGGGCCGCGCGTTCCGCGACGCCGCGCTACCCGCGCCGAGCGTGGTGCAAGCCGCCGTGAAGTATCCCGAGTAGTCACAGCATCGGCTTGACGATGTACGCGGTCATCCCGACGAGGAATGCCGCGAGCGCCCCTAGGATGATCCAGCCGCGCAGCGGCGGCGGAGCGCCATCGGGCCGCGGGAGCTCGCGGCGAGTCTGCGACGGATCCACCGCGAGGAGGAGCAACGGCACCACGATGATCTGGAACGCCGCCGCGAGCTGCCATGTCTCGACCGCGGACAGCGAGCCGAGCTTTCCGGCCGCGCGATAGCCGAGCGTGGTGCCGAAATTCGACAGCGCCATGTACGCGGCGAACTGCGATGCGCCGATCGCGGGAAACGACACCTCCATGCACACGGCGAACAGGCTGACCGACAACATCGCTTGCGCCGCCGTCTCCCACATCGACATCGTGTAGATGAAGCTGTCGTCGGTCCAGCGGGCTTCGTCGAGCGAGAAGACGAGCCAGCCGCCACCCATCGCGAGCGCGGCGAGGATGGCGAGCTTGCGTGGACCGACGAAGTCCGCGATGAAGCCACCGACGGCGGCGAAGAGGCCGCCCGCGAGGAGGGCCCAGCCACCGACGAGGCCCGTGTACTTCTGCGACGTCCACCCGAGCGTCTGCGTGTACAGCACGCTCGATGCGACGGTGATGATGCCCTGCGCGAACAAGCACGCGAGCATCACGAGGAGCGTCATCGCGGCCGAGCGACTCGCGAACACGTCGGCGAACGCCCGCGCGATCGCACGCAGCGGCATGCGCGGCGGCGGCGGCGTGTCTGTCTCGCGCACGAGCAA
>JBGARE010000025.1:75361-79741 GCA_044230415.1 Kofleriaceae bacterium | reverse complement strand
CGACGTGTACGCGATCACCGTGGCGAGGCCGATGCCGCCGATCGCTCCGCCACCGTACTTCGCGCCGTACATGAGGCCGTTCGCGCGGCCGCGCTCGTCATCGTCGAGGAGATCGACGGCGAGCGCATCGACGGACACGTCCTGCAGCGCGTTGAACACCGTGTGGATCAGGATCATCCACGCGAGCATCTTGAGGTCCGTCGACAGATCGCCGATCGCGAGCATCGCCGCGACGGTGAGCGCCATCATCAGCTGCGCGAACACGATCCACGGGCGGCGCCGGCCGAACCGCGGGATCGCGATCGCATCGATCACCGGACCCCACACCCACTTGAACGTGTAGGGCAGCGTCGTGGTCGCGAGCGCCACACCGACGGCACCCGGATCGAGTCCGCGGCTCGCGAGGTAGCCCGGGATCGTGGTCGCCATGAAGCCCCACGGAATGCCCTGCGCGACGTAGAGCACCACCAGCGTCGCGAGCCGCAGCCACTTGCGCTCCGCGAGGCTCACGCGTGCAGCGTATCACTCGCAGCCGAAGCCGAAAGTCAGTCCGCCGCTCGAGAACACGAGACGATCGACGCGCGCGATGACGTGGTAGCGTCGGGCTCGATGAGCGAGGTGGGATCGGCGATCGCGTATCTACGCTCGCCGCTGGCGGTGCGAGCGCGGTGCGAGCAGATTCTCGAGGTCGGCCTCGACGGAAAGCTCGCGCATTTCCGCGTGGATCTCGCGGCGCTGCCGAGCGTGGTCGCGAAGGTCGTCGACGTCACGCGCGCCGCGTATCCGGATCTCGCGGTTCCGTATCTCGGTTGCACGAATCACTTCCGGGCGGGCGGTGTCGATCGCATCGAACGCCTGCAACAGCAAATGAACGTGCGCGGCATGACACCCGAGGAGCGCCAGCGAGCGCTCGTGGATCTCGTCGTCATCAGCGTCATCCTCGACACCGCGGCCGGCGAGTCGTGGCGCTATCGCGAAGCAGACACGGGAGCGCTGCTCTCGCGCTCTGAAGGCATCGCCGTCGCGAGCCTGCATGCGTTTCGCGCGGGGCTGTTCTCGTCGGATCCCGAGCAGCCGATGCGCGCGGATGCCAACGCGCTGCGCACGCTCGATCCCGTACGCCTCGCGGCCGCGTGTCAGGTCACGATCGACAATCCGCTTCCCGCCCTCGAGGCGCGCACGCACCTCTTGCGCTCGCTCGGCGGCGCGGTCGCGATGGCGCCGCGCATCTTCCGCTACGGCCGCCCGGGTGGGCTCCTCGATGCGTTGCGCGCGACGGGCACCACGATCACGGCGCCCGCGATCCTCGGTGCGCTGATCGATGGCCTCGGGCCGATCTGGCCGCCGAGCACCACGCTCGGAGACGTCTCGCTCGGCGACGTGTGGCGCCACCCCGCCGCCGGTGGCAGCGGTCCATCGGAGGGCTTCGTGCCGTTTCACGCGCGCTCGCAGTGGCTCGCGTACTCGCTGTTCGAGCCGCTCGAAGGGGCCGGCATGTCGATCCAACAGCCGGGAGCGCTGACGGGATTGCCCGAGCTCCGCAACGGCGGACTGCTCGTCGATCTCGGAGTGCTCGTGCCGACCGCGTCGGTGCGCGACGTCGTTCACCAGATCGGCGACGAGCCGATCGTCGAGTGGCGTGCGCTCACCGTCGCGCTGCTCGATCGCGTCGCCGATGGCGTGCAGAAGGCGCTCGAGAAGTCGCCGCAGGAGCTGCCGCTCGCGTGCGTGCTGCAAGGTGGAACGTGGGCCGCCGGTCGTGCGGTCGCTGCCGAGCTGCGCGGCAACGGGACCCCGCCGATCCGCGTCGCCGACTCCGCCGTGCTGTGATGGATCCGATCGGCATCCTCCTCCTCGTCGGTGTCGCCGGCGGTCTGATCTGGTACCTCGGCAAGCGCCAAGCGCTGATGCGGCGCCTGAAGCAAGCGAAGCCGTGGTCGATCGGGGAGTTGCCCGAGGACACGCTCGGCAAGATCGTGGGCCATGCGCGTCCCGTCGCGGAGACGCTGACCGCCCCGATCTCCGGACGCTCGTGCGTGTTCTACGAAGTGTCCGTGGTGCAGGATCACGGCAAGTCGTCGTCGACGATCATCCACGAGCTGCAAGGCGTCCCGTTCTATCTCGAGGACGGCACGGGTCGCGCGATCGTCGATCCGCGCGGCGCCGAGGTCGTGCTCGAGCAAGACTTCTCCACGAGCTCCGGCACGCTCGACGACGCGACGCCGGTCGAGACCGCGTTCCTGCAGCGCCACGGCAAGGAGCCGAAGGGCTGGGTGTTCAACAAGAGCCTCCGGTACCGCGAGTCGATCATCGGCATCGGCGAGTCGGTCGCGGTTCTCGGGGCGGGGGTTCGCGAGCCCGACCCCGATGCGCCGCCGAGCCAGGACTATCGCGGTGCGATGCCCACGCGGTTACGCTTGTCCAACGCTCGCGAGCACAAGCTCGTGATCAGCGATTTGCCGCAAGCCCAGCGGTAGATCACGTCGCGTTCGGTCCGCTTGCCACGATGGCGCGGCACGATGAGGCAGCTGCGACAGCGGCCGGGCTGCGACGATCGGTGCGACAGGTCGCCCCATCCATTTCGGACGACTAACCCCGCGGAATTGCATCGCTAGGATCTGGCCTCGAAGCCGCACTAGAGGCTCTCGCCGCGGTTGCTTACCGCGCGAACCAAGGAGCCTGCCATGACCCGCCTCGAGACCATTGCCACCCGCCAGAAGAAGAGCTTTGTCCGTGACGTCGTTTTCGCGACGTTCATCGCGCTCGCTGCGGTCGTCTCGGTCGCCTCGGTGTCGACCGCTGTCCAGGCGAGCACGCAGGTCGCCCAGCGCTAACGCGTGTGTTGTAGGGTCCGGCGCGATGCCAGGCCCCGTTCACGTCATCGACCACCCGTTGGTCCAACACAAGCTCTCGCTGATGCGCTCGAAAGAGACCAGCACGAGCACGTTCCGCAACCTGCTTCGCGAGATCAGCATGCTGCTCGCGTACGAGGTGTGCCGGGACTTCCCGATGACCACGATCGACATCGAGACGCCGATCGCGCCGACAAAGACGCGCGTGCTCGACGGCAAGAAGATCGTGCTCGTCTCCATCCTGCGCGCCGGCAGCGGCATCTTGCAGGGCATGCTCGATATCCTCCCGTCGGCGCGCGTGGGCCATATCGGCCTGTATCGCGATCCGAAGACGAAGCAGCCCGTCGAGTACTACTTCAAGATCCCCGACAACATGGCAGAGCGCGACTGCATCATCGTCGACCCGATGCTCGCGACCGGAAACTCCGCCGTGCAGGCGATCACGCGCATGAAGGAGAGCGGCCCTCGGTCGATCAAGTTCGTGTGCCTGCTGACCTGCCCCGAGGGTCTCGCCACGTTCCACGGTGCGCATCCGGACATCCCGGTCTACACCGCGTCGATCGACGAGCGCCTCGACGAGCGCAGCTACATCGTCCCCGGTCTCGGCGACGCGGGCGATCGACTGTTCGGCACGAAGTAGCGATCAGCCGATCTCTTCGGCGTACGTCATCACGAGATACATCACGGCCTCGACCCGCCCCACGTTGCGATACGCGTGCGGCGTGTCGGCCTCGAACAGGATCGAGTCACCGGCTTCGAGCTTGTGCGTGTCACCCGACACGTCGATCTCGATCGTGCCCGCGGTGCAGACGAGGTTCTCGCTCGTACCCGGCGGGTGTGCATCGGCGTCCTCGACGCTGCCCGCAGCGAGGCGCAGCTCGTAGAACTCCACGCGGCGCGGCTCGTCGAACGGGAACAGCGCGCGCGACGAGAACGTGCGGTCCTTGCTCGTCAGGATCTTTGATTCGTTCGAGCGCAGCACGAGCGCACCGGACTGCGTGCGCGCGCTGATCAAGGCCGAGAACGTGACCTCGAGCGCGCGTGCGATCTTCCAGAGCACGTTGATCGTCGGCGCGGATTGTCCGAGCTCGATCTGCCCGAGCATCGCGCGCGAGACGCCGCTGATCTGCGCGAGCCTCTCGAGCGAGAGCCCGCGCCGCGTCCGCAAGCGGCGCAGGTTCGAGCCCACGACCGGCGCGAGATCCGTTGCCTCCGCCGCGGTCGGCGCGTTCGTCGCAGGAACAGGGGACGCCGCGGTCGGCGCGTCCTCGGCCTTCACGGCCGGCTTCTTCGTCGCGGTTTTGTTCTTCACCAGACCCAACGCGGGCCAGTATCTGTTATCGCGGATGGGGCGTCAATCGACCCCATGCGCGACGGAGCCCGGACCCGCGTAGGCGGACTCGCCGTGGAGGGCGGCATCGAGGCCGTTGTTCTCGGTCTCCGCGTCGACGCGCAGGCCGATCGTCAGGTCGATTCCCTTCAGGATCACGAACGTGACGATCGCCGACCACGCGCCCGCCGCGACGAT
>JBGARE010000025.1:59191-75236 GCA_044230415.1 Kofleriaceae bacterium | reverse complement strand
GCGCGTCGTCGTAGCCGAGCTTGCTCTTGAGCAGCACGCCGCCGTAGCAGACCGTGCCCGCGATCGCGCCGATCGCGAGTGCACCCATCGGCGTGACGAAGCCCGCCGCCGGTGTGATGGCGACGAGACCCGCGACGAGGCCCGACGCCAACCCGAGCGTCGTCGCCTTCTTGATCCGCATGCCTTCGACGAGCACCCATGCGAGCGCGCCCGTCGCTGCTGCGAGGTGCGTGTTCACGAGCGCCAACGACGCTCGGCCGTCGGACAGCGTGGCGCCGCCCGCGTTGAACCCGAACCACCCGAACCACAGAATGCCCGCGCCCAAGATCGTCATCGTCAGGTTGTGCGGAGGATGGCGCACGGCCGGATAGCCCTTGCGCTTGCCCAACATGATCGCGACGACGAGCGCCGACACACCCGACGACAAGTGCACGACGGTTCCACCCGCGAAGTCGATCGCGCCGAGCTTGGCGAGCCATCCACCCGCGCCCCACGACCAGTGCGCGATCGGGTCATAGACCAGCGTCGCCCACGCGACGGTGAAGATCGCATACGAGCTGAACTTGAACCGCTCCGCGTACGCGCCGCTGATCAGCGCCGGTGCGATCACGGCGAACATGCACTGATAGATGAAGAACGCGAGGTGCGGTGTCGTCGCCGGCGCGACGGCATTCGCCGCACCTGCCGCTTCGACGCCGACGTTCGACATGCCGAAGAAATCGAAGCCGCCGATGATCCCGTGAAAGCTCTCGCCGAAGCACAGCGAATACCCGATGACGGCGAACTGCACCGTGACGAGCCCGAGCGACATGAAGCTGTGCATGAACGTCGACAGAACGTTCTTTCCCTGCACCATGCCGCCGTAGAACAACGCCAGCGCCGGGGTCATCAGCATGACCAGTGCGGCCGAGATCAGTAGCCATGCCGTATCGCCGGAGCTCATGCCGTTACCCTGACCGCAGCCGTGTTTCCGGCGCGTAACGCACTTGCTAAAGGTAGTGACTGAAGAGCCTTTGCTCGGCCGAGGAGTATTCGTCCTACACGGTATGCTCTCGGCGTGCGCGAGCCCGAGCAGCCCGGACAGCACGACCTGCCGCCGATCGGCCTCACGTGGACCGAGTACCTCGAGCAGTGGGTCGCGGATCGCGGCGGTTGGCTCCCGCTCGCCGACCAGCTGATCTCGCGTGCACAGACCAGCGTCGAGATCTCGCTCGATCCGCAGACCGTCGAGCGTGGCCTTCGCCGCCTCGCGCGACGCGGTCACCTCCCGGGCGGCCAGTACGGTCGCTGGATGATGCGGTTCTTCGGCGTGACCTCGCCCGTCGAGCACTGGGTGCGTTGGCTCGGCACGTACCACGCGCGGTTCGCCGATCTGCCGAGCGGCCTGCGGCTCGAGCAGCTCGCGCTGTGGAATCGCCCGCCCGTCTCCGAGTCACCACTCGCGTGCTGGATCCACATCGGCATCGCGTCGGCCCACCAGAGCCGGCTCGACGACGCGTCGTGCGAGACCTGGCTCGCGCGCGCCGAGCTCCACGCGACGCACGCTCCGCTCGCCGCGATCGAGATCGGGCTGTTGCGCGCGGAGCTCGCGATCAGTCGCGGCGATCACGCGGCGATCGAGCAGCACGAACGCACGGTGTCCGAGCTCGTGCGCACGACCGCCCTCCCTCCCGCCGACGATGCGCCGTACCGCGCGCGCCTCGCATCGGTCAGCGCTGCCCGCTACACGCGCCCGCCCGACGGCACCGCGCCCGACTTCGTGCGCGCTCGCGATCACTACGCATCGATCCCGGACTCGCCGATCGCGTTCGCTTCGTTTCGCAAGCACAACGGCCTCGCGTACTGCGCGTGGAAGCTCGGCGATGTCGAAGAAGCGATTCGCCTCGCCGAACGCGCCGTCGACGACGCCGGCGATGGTGGTCTCGTTCGCATGCGCGTGATGGCGCTCAACATGCTGAGCCGAATCGTGCCCGGCACGCGTGCGACCACCGTGCACGAGCGCGCTCGGCGAATGGCCGCGCTCCTCGAGGACGAAGACCTGCTTCGTCGCGTGATCCTCTCCGCGCCACCCGCCTGACCGCCGCGCCGTCGGTGTCGAAGCGCGCGCCGGCGAATGCGTCCTTCGCGTCGTCGAGGATCGCGCGTGCTTCGTCCGCATCGCCCCACCCGATCACGTTCGTCGCGCCGGCTCCCCAATAGTTCTCGAACCACACCTCGAGGATATCGAGCACCCCGGGATACTCCGCGTCGAGCTCCTCGAGCTGCTCCAGCATCGAGAAGCCGTTCTCCAGCTCTGGCTCGAGCGGCACCGCGATCAGCTTGTCATCGCGCTCGTCATCATCGCCCATGAGCAGCACGCCGATCACGCGCGTCGCCGCCACGTGCCCGCGCTCGATGCCGCGTCCGAGCACCACGATGTCGAGCGCGTCGCCGTCGGCCGCGAGAGTCTGCGGCACCATGCCGTAGTTCACGGGGAACGGGAGGTAGTCCACCTCGCGCGGCTCGCCGGTATCGCGATCGGGCTGCCAGTGCATCCAGCCATCGTCATCGTCGACCTCGAACTTGCCCGTCGTTCCGCTCGGAATCTCGACGACCGCGTTCACCTCACCATCGAGCTCCGCGGGATAGCCGCGAATGTAGTGCCGCGGTCCGATGATGGTCATCGCATCGCTCGCACGCGCGCTCGCATCTACCGGCGCGCCACCGACGATCTGGCGGCGAGGGACATCGCCGCATTCACACACCATCAGTCCCGCGATCCACAACGCGTGCAATTTGCTCACGCGTTGGAGGTATCGCCGCGCGCGAGATCCGGCCAGGACACGATCTCGGACATCTGCCACTTCGTCGGGCGCAGGCAGGCGCCTACACTACTTAGAAGCGACCCGCGAGCCCCGCGCCGGTGGGCTCGATCACCACCGCGATGGACTGCTTCTCGACGGGCGTGCGCGTGACGATGTACACGATGCCCGCCGTGAGGAGCACCGCGCCCGACGCGGCGGCGATCACGCCGATCCGACCGCGCGAGGTGGCGCGGTCCTCGAATCGCTGGAAGTCCCCGTACGTGGTGGCGCTGTCCTTGTCGCTGTCGGCAGAGCTCGCTTGCGCGAGGAACACGCCGCCTGCACCGAGGCCGATCGCACCGAGACCGATGAGACCGAGGCCCACGGGGTTGAGCCACTTCGAGGGCGGACTCGGGGGAGTTTCGGGGCGCTCGGGTGGCCGGGTCGGCGTGGCGCTCGGCGGTTCGATCGGCGCGGAGGTGGGCGGTGGCGCCGGCTCGGCGGGTTTCTGCGCGGCGATGATCGTCTTGCACTCGTCGATCTGCGTTTGCACGGCGGCCTTGTTCGCCTCCGGCATGTCCATCGTCAGCAAGCGACCGTAAAGCTCGACCGCTTTGTCGCAGTGGTTCAGCTTGCGCTCGGTCTGCGCCCACGCGTAGAGCGTGTCGGTGTCGGCTTCGAGCGTGAACGAACGACCGAGCGCATCGCTAGCAGTCGCGTAGTCGGCCTTCTTGTACGCAGCGACGCCTTTGTCGAACGCGGCGCGTGCATCGGCGCCCTTCGGTGCCGCGCTCGCGGTGGTCGCGAGCAGGGAGGACGCGATCACTGCCGTACGGGCAAGAACGGCGAGTCGGCGTTCCATTCGCTCTCCTTCTTCGGTTCGGTCTTCGGCTCGGCCTTCTTCACGGCCGGCTTCTCGATGGTCTTCTTCGGCACCTTCTTCGGCGGCGCTACTTTCTTCACCGGCTTCGCAGGGCGCTTCGCTTCCACCGTGTCGACCTTCGCGGCGACTTTCGGTTCGCTCGGTTCCGGCTCGGCCGTTGACTCGGCTTTCGGTTCGGCTTTCGGTTCGGCCTTCGGCTCGCTCGCCGGCTCGACCTTCGCTTCGACCTTCGGCTCGTCGAGCGCGGCTTGTTCTTTCACGCCGGGCTCTTCGATCGTGGTCGGCTGCTCGGACGTCGGTTCGACGGGCTCGATCACCGGTGCGCTGCGCGGCTTCACTGGCTCGGCCGACTTCGCGCTCGCGGATGACGTGGTCGCGTCGGTGCCCGTGAACACGATGAACGCGGCGATGCCAGCACCCGCGAGCAACAAACCGAGGCCGATGAACAGCGGCGCGCGCGACTTGCGATCCACGCGAACGAACGCGGTGTCGTCGTTGCGCGGGACACGTACGCGCTCGGTGACATCGGCAGTTGCAGGCGTCGCGATCGGTGCCGAGTCCATCGCCGGATTCGAGACCAGCACGCCCTGTTGCGGCGCGTTGAACGATGGCGGCTCGGGCATCGCCGCGGCGACGACGTGCTGCGCGACCGGCGTCGGCGTCGGTGGCGGCATCGGAACCGGTGGCGTCGGTGCACGCAGCACCGGCGACGACGCGCGAGGCATCGGTGTCGGTGCGCGCGGTGGTGGTGTCGGTGTGCGGGGCAACGAGTGCAGGGGGCCCTGTCCCGGCAGCGTTCCCATATCGGGACCGAACGGGTTCTCGCCGGGGACCGTCGCGCTGCTGTCCTCGGGCGCGAACGGCTCCGGCCGCTTTGGTGGAGGCAGCGCGGTCACGATGTCCGTGGCTTCGTCGTCGGACGAGGGCCCCACGACCGCGAGTGGCGCGGCGACGACAGGCGCCATCGGGATCTGCGCGAGGTGTGCTTCGACCTGCGTCTTGCCGCTCTCGACGAGCGTTCGCACGACGTGTTGCTCGACGAAGAAGGCGCCCTGCGCACGCGCTTGATCCCACTCCTCGAGCCGCGCGGGGAACAGCGTCGACATCAAGCGCGCGAGGACGAGCGGCGAGATGCGCAGGCGATTGTCATGCCCGAAGTCTTCGATCTCTTTCTGCAGCTCGAGAGCGCTCGCATAGCGCTGCGCGGGATCGCGAGACATCGCCTTCAGTACGATCGCCTCGAGCGCCGGCGCGTACGACGGAACGATCGTGCTCGGCGGTGGTGCGTCGACGTTGACGATGTTGTTGAGCACCGCGTACTCGTTCGTCTCGGTGAACGGCAACCGGCCCGTCGTGAGCTCGTAGAGGATCGTGCCGATCGAGAAGATGTCGCTGCGGCGATCGAGCTTCGCGTCACCTTTGCACTGCTCGGGCGACATGTACGCGATCTTTCCCTTGAGACCGCCGCGCGTATTCGCAGGCGCACTTCCCGCGCGCGCGATGCCGAAATCGACGAGCTTGACGCCACCGTCGTAGCTGACGAGCACGTTCGACGGCGACACGTCGCGATGCACGACCTCGAGCGGTTTTCCGTCGGGGCCGGCCTTCGTGTGCGCGTAGTGCAGACCGGCGCACAATCCCGCGACCAGCGTCAGCGCCGCATCGAGCGACATCGGCACGCCGTTCTCGATGCTCGCCACGTGCAGGCGGCCGAGATCTTCGCCGTGGATGTACTCCATGGAGAAGAAGTAGTCGCCGTTCTCGACGCCGATGTCGTAGACCTGCGCGATGTTCGGGTGATGAAGCGTGGCGGACAACCGCGCTTCATTCAGGAACATGCTCACGAACTGCTGGTTGTCGGCGTACTGCGGAAGGATCCGCTTCACGACCACGAGCTTCTCGAAGCCCTCGATGCCCATCGTGCGCGCGAGGTAGAGCTCCGCCATCCCACCGACCGCGATTTGGCGGATCAGCTCGAACTTGCCGAGCTTGTCGCCCGGGGCAAGAAAACGCGGTCGTACTCCGGGGATAGCCACGCGGTGCCGCCTTTACGATAGACGAAAACCAGGTGCGGTGCAGTACAATGAATCGATGCCCTTCGGGCGTGTGGCCGTGGTCGTGGCATGTGCTCTCGTCGAGGGATGCAGTCCCTTTGGCGGAGGTGCATTTCACTGTGCGACCAGCGATCAATGCGTGGGTGGCACCTGTGAACCTGAAGGAGCCTGCAGCTTTCCAGACGTGACCTGTCCGTCGGGAAAACGCTTTGGCGAGCTCGGAGGGCCGCTGGCCGGCGTGTGTGTCGGCGACGTGCCCGGCGACGGCTCGCTGCCCGACACCGATCCGCTCGACGACGGCGACATGATGGTCGACATGTCGACGACCGCCCCGTTCTGCGATTCGGCAGGTGACCCCACGCTCGTCGGTTGCTGGGAGTTCGAGCAAACCGCGAACGACGCATCGGGCGACGGCAACAACGCGACCGCGACGAACGTGACCTACGCGACCGGCAAGGTGGGCCAAGCCGTGGTGCTCCAAGCGAACAGCTTGCTCGTCGTCGGCGATCGCGCCTCGCTCGAACCCGTGCACCTCAGCGTCGAGGCGTGGGTGAAGCCTGCGATGACACCACCGGCGTCACCCGGGCGCTGGGGCATCATCGATAGCGACGGTGCGTACGGCATCTTCGTGACGAACACGAACATCCTGTGCACGTTCAACGGCTCGCTCACGGTCAGCACGGTGCTCGCGGTCGGTGTGTGGACGCACATCGCATGCACCACGGATGGTTCGACGGTCCGCATGTACATCGACGGCATCCCTGCACCGACCACCGCTGCTGGCGCTCCGCTCACGACCGGCAACAACCAGGGTGTCGTGCTCGCCGGTAACTCGCCGAACGGCGACACGTTCGTCGGCGCTGTCGATCAGTTCCGCGTGTTCGACGAAGCGCGCACGCAGGCGCAGATCTGCGAAGCCACGGGTCTCTCGACCTGTCAGTGATCGTTCGCGGACGTCGTCGTCGCTAGCGTGCGTACTTGTTCGCGAACTCGACCGACCGCGACCACGCGAGCTTGCACGCATCGGCGTCGTACACCTCGGGGCGCTTCTCGTTGCAGAACGCGTGGTGTGCTTCGTAGACGTACAGCTCGAACGGCACCGAGACGGCAGCCTTCACCTTCTCGATCATCGGCACCTTGACCCAGTCGTCCTTCGTCGCGACGTGCGCTTGCACCGGTACGTCGATCTTCGACCAGTCGAGGTCGCCCGGGTAGCCGTAATACGAGATCGCGCACGCGAGACCGCGCACGTTCACCGCGGCACCGAGCGTGAGCGCTCCGCCCATGCAGTAGCCGGTGACAACGACCTTTCCCGTCGAGCGCTCGTGGTTCTTGCCGTACTGGATGCAGTGAGCGATGTCCTGGAAGCCCTGGTTCCAATCGAACGCTTTGAGCCACGCGTTCGCCTCGGTGGCGTCCTTCGCGAGCTTGCCGTGATAGAGGTCTGGCACGACGACGAGGAACCCTTCGTCGGCCCACCGCTTCGCTTGCGCGAGGATGTTCTCGTTGAGGCCCCAGTACTCCTGGAGCAGCACGACGACCGGCGCTTTGCCGTCGCCCTGGGGTAGCTCGACAACGGCATCCACGTGGCCTTGCTTCACTCGTGTCATGCGGTGCTTATACTGCGCGGCATGTCCGGACCGAAAGGCGCGAGAGGCCGCAGATTCGAGGGCGCGCTCGATCCGATCGCCGCGCAGATGAACGCGTCGGTGGATTTCGATCAGCGGTTACTCCCGCACGATGTCGCGGGATCGATCGCACACGCGCAGATGCTCGGCGCGCGCGGGTTGATCAGCGCCGACGACGTTCGCGCGATCGTTCGAGGACTGCGCGATGTCGAGGCGCGGCTCGCGAGCGGCGAGCTGCCCTGGGACGCGGCTCTCGAGGACGTGCACATGAACGTCGAAGCGCGCCTGATCGACGCGATCGGCGATGCCGGACGCCGGTTGCACACCGGACGCTCGCGCAACGATCAGGTCGCGACGGATCTGCGGCTCTACGCACGCGACGCCGCGCATCGCATCGCGAAGGCCCTCGACGAGCTCGCGCGTGCGTTCCTCGCGCAGGCGAAGGCGCACGTCGACACGCTCATGCCGGGCTACACGCACTTCCAGCGCGCGCAGCCGGTGCGGCTCGCGCATCACATGCTCGCGTACGTCGAGATGCTCGCGCGCGATCGCGGTCGCATCGACGATGCCGCACGCCGCGCGAACATCTCGCCGCTCGGCTCCGGTGCGCTCGCCGCGACGACGCTCCCGATCGATCGCGAGATGGTCGCGACGGCGCTCGGGTTCGCGGATGTCACGCACAACTCTCTCGACGCTGTCGGTGATCGCGACTTCGCGATCGAGCTCGTCGGCGCGTGCGCGCTGATCCAGGTGCACCTGTCGCGCTTGGGCGAGGAGCTCGTGCTGTGGGCGAGCCAAGAGGTCGGCTTCGCGCGCATCGGCGAAGCGTACTGCTCGGGCAGCTCGCTGATGCCGCAGAAGATGAACCCGGATCTCGCGGAGCTGTTGCGCGCGAAGAGCGGCCGCAGCGTCGGTTCGTGGGTGACGCTGATGACCGTCGTGAAGGGCCTTCCGCTCGCCTACAACAAGGATCTCCAGGAGACGCAGGAGCCCCTCTACGACGCGGTCGAGACGGTCCTCGCGTCGCTGGCGGTCGCGCGCGGCATGGTCGCGTCGCTCGTGTTCGATACCCAGAAGCTGCGCGCGGCGATCGACACCGGCTACCTCGTCGCGACGGAGCTCGCGGACTATCTCGTCACGAAGGGCGTTCCGTTCCGCGAGGCCCACGACGTCGCGGGCCACATCGTACGCACCGCGAGCGCGCGCGGCGTCGAGCTCGCGGCGCTGACGCTGACCGAGCTGCAGGAGGCGCATCCATCGTTCGAGCTCGATGTCGCGAGCTGGCTCGATCCGCAGAGCGCCGTCGATCGCCGCGACGTGGTCGGCGGTCCCGCGCGCACGCGCGTGCTCGCAGAGATCGATCGGATCTCGGCGGCGCTCGGTGTACAACCGCCGGCGCAATGACGTCTCCCGGTTACGCGACCTTCCAGTACAAGAACGACGAGCTCCACTGCGAGGGAGTTTCGCTCGGCAAGATCGCCGACGAGGTCGGCACTCCGTTTTACGTCTACTCGAAGGCCGAGCTCGTCCGCTCGTACAAGACGTTCGATGCCGCGCTCGAGGGCGTTCCGCATCGCACGTGCTTCGCCGTGAAGGCGAACTCGACGCTCGCGATCCTGAAGGTGCTCGCGGATCTCGGTGCCGGCGCGGACATCGTGTCGTACGGCGAGCTGTTCCGCTGGATGAAAGCGGGCGGCGCGGCGAACAAGGTCGTGTTCAGCGGCGTCGGCAAGACCGTCGAGGAGATGCGCCTCGCGATCACCGCCGGCATCGATGCATTCAACGCGGAGTCGGTCGAAGAGATCCACGTGTTGAACGAGGTCGCGGGCACGCTCCAAAAGACGGTGCGCGTGTCGCTGCGCGTGAACCCGGATGTCGATGCGGGCACGCATCCGTACATCTCGACGGGGCTCAAGACGAACAAGTTCGGCATCTCGATGGAAGAGGCGCGCGACCTCGGCCGGCAAGCATCGGAGTGGCCGAACGTCGCGATCGTCGGCGTCGATTTCCACATCGGCTCGCAGCTGATCAAGACGTCGCCGTTCGCGGATGCGATCGCGCGGCTCGTGTCCCTCGTCGCGGATCTCGCGAAGGACGGCGTGAAGATCACGCACGTCGACATCGGCGGTGGCCTCGGCATCGATTACGGCAAGGGCGAGGACGTGGCCTCTCCGGCGGACTACGGCGCTGTCGTTCGCGACGCGCTCGCACCGCTCTTGGCGATGGGCATGACCGTGTACACGGAGCCGGGCCGCGTGATCGTCGGGACCTGTGGAGCACTCGTGACCCGCGTGCTCTATCGCAAGCGCAACGACGTGAAGCACTTCACGCTGGTCGACGCCGCGATGAACGATTTGATGCGCCCGGCGCTGTACGGCTCGTTCCATCCGATGAAGCCGGTCACGCGTCCCGGCCGTCCCGCGATCAAGACCGATGTCGTCGGGCCGATCTGCGAGACGGGCGATTTCTTCGCACGTGACCGCGAGTTGCCCGAGATGGACCAGCAGGAGCTCCTCTGGATCGGCGCCGCCGGGGCGTATGGCTCGACGATGTCCTCGAACTACAACACCCGACCTCGGGTGGCCGAGGTCCTCGTCGACGGCGACTCGTACACCGTGATCAAGGTCCGGGAGACGTACGAAGCCCTCGTCGCGACCGAGCGACTTGGGTGATATCCTCGTCGAGTGAGGCTGGGGACCATCGCATTCGCCGTGCTCGTCGTTGCCGCGTGCGGTGACAACGAGGAAGGCGACGATCGACAGGGTGGCGACACCACGATCGACGATCGGACACGCGAAGCGTTCACGCATCCGGCAGCGAACCTCGACGACGAACAGCGCCAGACGTTCCAGCTCGGTCGTGGTCCCTTCAACTTCATCTGGGCACCGCCGCAGCTCGGGCGCTTGTTCAACAACTCGTCGTGCCTCGGGTGTCACGGCGGAAACGGACGCGGCAGATCGTCGGTGACCCGCGGACAGGAGGTCGGCTCCGAAGCGCTCGTTCGCGTGAGCCTGTCCGACGGCGAACCGTCCACGCCCGGCGGCAATGTCGCGGTGCCCGGGTTCGGCGAGCAGCTCCAGGATCACACGACCGGCGGGCTCCCCGAGGTGTTCCTCGAGCTGACCTGGACGGAGACCGTCACGTACTTCGGTGATGGCACCGAGCAGGCGATGCGCTTGCCGCAGATCAGGATCCAGCTGCCGAACGTCAACGAACCGCTGCCGCCGTGGATGTTCTCGTATCGCCAGGCGCCGCCGCTCCACGGCCTCGGCCTCCTCGAGGCGATTCCCGACGAGACGCTCGCCGAGCTCGAGGATCCCGACGACGCGGACGGCGACGGGATCTCCGGTCGACGCAACGTCGTGTGGGACTCGATCGCGATGAAGATGGCCACAGGCCGCTTCGGTCACAAGGCGAACGTCGCGCACCTCGTCGAGCAAGCCGCGGGCGCGTTCGTGAACGACATGGGTCTCACGAACAAGGTGTTTCCCGAGGAAGACGGCATGCGCGACGTCAACGATGACCAGCTCGATCAGGTCACGTTCATGGTGTCGACGATCGCCGTCCCCGCGGCCGCGCCGCGCAGCTCCGACGCGCTGCGCGGACGCACGCTGTTCACGCAATTCCAGTGCGCGAGCTGCCATGTCCCGACGCTGGAGACCGGCGATCACCGCATTCCGCAGCTCGCGAATCAGACGATCCATCCATACACCGACATGCTGCTGCACGACGTCGGCGACCTCCTCACCGACGCACGTCCCGACCACCTCGCGATCGGGACCGAGTGGCGCACGCCGCCGCTGTGGGGCATCGGGGTCACACAAATCGTCCAGCCCGGGACCACGTATCTTCACGATGGCCGTGCGCGTACGCTCGAGGAGGCAATCCTCTGGCACGGCGGCGAAGCGGAAGCGGCGCAGCAGGCGTTCCGCAATGCCAAGAAGACCGACCGCGACGCGCTGATCCGCTTCCTCGAAACGCTCTAGTCGTACATCTGGGTCGCGATTCGCGCGTACAATTACGGGCGTGAGGCGCGAGGACAGCCATCGCACCGAGGTGGACGTCCAGGAGGAGGCCGACACGGTGCGCGATCGCGACGGCCGTCTCCCGAACGGGACGGTGATCGAGGGCTACGTCGTCGATGGCGTTCTCGGTAAGGGCGGCATGGGCATCGTGTACAGCGCGACCCACAAGATGATCGGCAAGCGCGCCGCGATCAAAGTGCTGCGCATGGAGGTGTCGAACAATCCGATGCACCTCCAGCGCTTCATCCAAGAAGCGCGCGCGGTGAACGCGATCGGTCACCCGAACATCATCGACATCTTCGATTTCGGCCAGCTCCCCGACGGGCGCGCGTTCCACTTGATGGACCTCATGGTCGGCGAGTCGCTGCGTCAGCGCCTGCGCCGCGGTCCGCTCAACCCCGCCGAAGCGGCGAACGTCATCGAAGCCGTCGCGTCCGCGCTGATGGCCGCGCACGACAAGGGCTTCGTCCATCGCGACCTCAAGCCCGACAACATCTATCTGATTCCCGTCGAGGGCCAATGGCCCGAGGTGAAGCTCCTCGACTTCGGGCTCGCGAAGCTGATGCCCGAGGCTGGTACCGCCGCGTTCATCACGAAGACCGGCGTCATGCTCGGCACGCCCGAGTACATGTCGCCCGAGCAAGCGCGCGGCGAGCCGGTCGACTACCGCACGGACGTCTACGCGCTCGGCATCGTCATGTACGAGATCCTCGCCGGCGAGCGACCGTTCCCGACGACGGGCGACGCGTTCTCGACGCTGCAGTATCACGCCGACGAGATGCCGCCGTCGATCGGCGCAGCCGTCCCCGACCTGCTCCCCGAGATGGTGCAGCTCGTCGATGCGATGCTGAAGAAGGATCCGTACGCGCGGCCCTCGCTCGCCGCCGTGCGCACGGTGATCAAGCGCTTGCGTACGACAAAGCTGCCCACGCACTCGATCGCGGGCGAATCGATGCAGTCGTACTCGAATCCGAACATGGCGGCGATCAGCTCGGCCGTGCTCGGCGCCTCGCCGATGGTGCCGCCGCAGACGGTGGTCTCGCGACCGAACAAGTCGTCGCAACCCGCGCCCGTATCGGCACCGTACGCGCAGTACTCGGCGCACTCGATGACGCCCGCGCCGTCGAACATGGTGCCGCCTTCGCGCCAGCCCTCCTCGCCACAGGACGAAGAGCTCCGGCGCACGACGCAGCGTCCTCCGTCGCGTCCTCCGTCGAACATGGTGCCGCCCTCGCGCTCGGCCTCGCAGTCGGAGGAGCAGGACGAGCTGATGCGGACGATCCCGCGCGGTGGCTCGAACCCCGGCGTTCGCCTCTCCGCCGGCGAGCAAGAGCAAATGCGCATGCTGCCGCGGCGCGCGCCGTCGTCCGTGCCGCCCGCCTCCACCGGAGGCCTCGCGTCGGGTCCGAGCCCGCACCAGAGCACCACGCTCGGTGTCGCGCCGCCGCCGAAGCCCGCGATATCGGCGCGCATCGCGGCGCAGCCGAAGTCGTCGAAGAAGAAGACATCGAACGTGTGGCTGATCATCGGCGCGCTGCTGTTCATCGGCGCCGGTGTCGCGCTCGCGTTCGTGCTCGTCGGCTGATCACGTAGCGATTCGCATAGCGGCTCGTCGCGCCGGCCTTGCTCCAGACCGTGATCCCGGTCTGATCGCGATGGCTCTGCTCGAGCATCTCGGCGCGAACGATGCCGCGAACGCATCGCCGTGAGATGCGTTCCCCGCAGGAAAGATCGAGACGTCGTTTGGCTAGCGACGAGCGACTTGCACACGCGCGTCGTTGAACGCCGCCTGACCCGCGAGGTCCGCGTAGCGCGGTGGGATCAGCGCGTTCGACGTGTAGCCGTTCGCGGTGTGCTTGCGCCACAGGCCCTTGGGCAGCACGCACACGCCATCGCGCACGTCGCCATCGATTCGAGCCGTGCAGTGCACCTCGCCGTACTCGTTCCAGATCCGGATCGGATCTCCGTCGGAGATTCCGCGCGCGGCCGCGTCGGCGCGGGACATGTCCAGCACGCCCGGGGCGGAGCGGAGCTGGCCGAACGTCGAGCTGATCTGCGTCGCGAGCGCGGGCGAGATCAGCGCGAGCGGGAACGCGTCCGTGCCCGGATCCGAGACGTACGCGTAGAGGCCGCCTTCGACCTGCGCGTCGAGGTGCTCGGGCACGAGGCGCATCTTGCGATCGGGCGTGTTCGGGAACACGTCGACGAAGGCGAGCGGGCTCGTACCCGACGACGGGATCGCGATCGTCTTCGCGCGCAGCTGATCGGCGAGCGCGGCGCCTTCGGGAGCCGAACGGAAGATCTGCGCGACGATGGCGTCGTCGGTCATCGCGTCGCCGTCGCGCACGAGCGAGAAGCGCTGCATCAGCTCGCCGAACACCTGGTTGTTCGAGCGCGACTCGCCGAACGGCGCGGCGACGGCAGGCGAATCGAACATGCGCATCATGCCGTAGCCGCGACGAAGCTCGCGGTGCTCGAGGAACGTGGTGGCCGGCAGGACGACATCGGCGAGCTGGGCGGTGTCCGTCATGACTTGATCGTGAACGACGACGAACAGGTCCTCGCGGGCGAGCTGCTCGACGACGCTGCGCTGATCGGGCGCCGTGACAGCAGGGTTGCAGTTGTAGACGAACAGCGTGGAGATCGGCGGATCGCGCAGCTCGGCGAGCGCCAACGACAGGCCGCTCATGTTGACAGTGCGCGTGGCGGGCCTGGGCTCGGCGATCCCGTGCTCGGAAGTGACGCCCCACTTCGCGTCGCTGTTCGCCATCGTGTAGCCGCCGCCGCGCACGCCGAACTTGCCGGCGATCGCGGGGAGCGCGAGGACGGCGGCCGTGGCACCACCGCCGTTGCGATTGCGCTCGAGGCCCCAGCCCGCGCGAATGACCGCGGGGGACGACTCTACGTAAAGATCGACGAATTCTTCGAGCTGGCCCGCGGACAGGCCGGCTTCTCGTGCGGCATCGAACAGCGACCAGCGAGCGGCGCGCTTGCGGAACTCGTCGACGCCGTTCGCGTGCTTCGCGAGGAAGTCGGTGGCGGCGAGACCGCGCTCGAACAGCCGGTTCGCGATCGCGAGCGCGACGGGAAGGTCCGCGCCGGGACGCACCGGCAGGTGCATGTCCGCGTGCTTCGCGAGCTGCGTGCGCCGCGGATCGACGACGACGAGCTTCGCGCCGAGCTCTTTCGCGCGCTCGATCACCGGGACGAGGTGAATGCCCGTGGCGGCGGGGTTCACCCCCCACAGGATGATCAGCTTCGCGTGCGTGTAGTCCTCGAGCGCGACGCCAGGGATCACCGCGTAGAGGCCCTGCGTGGCGGCCGTGGATGCGGCGGCGCAGTACGTGCGATCGAGGTTCGATGCGCCGAGCCGACGGAAGAACCGCGTCGCGAGCGCGCCCTCGGTGAGCCAGCCGTTCGAGCCGCCATAGTGGTACGGCAGGATCGATTCGGCGCCGTGCGTCGCGATCGATGCGCGCATGCGCTGCTCGATCACGTCCATCGCTTCGGCCCACGTCGTGTCGCGAAACTGTCCCGAGCCTTTCGGGCCCGTGCGAATGCGCGGCGTCGCGAGGCGATCGGTGCCGTACATGTGATCGGCGAACTTGCGAACCTTGCCGCACACGAAGCCCGCCGTGATCGGGTTGCGGCGATCACCGTCGACCTCGATCACCTTGCCGTTGTCGACGGTGACCGTCAGACCGCACAGATCGGGACAGTCGAGCGGGCACGCGCTGGAGCGCTGTTCGGCTACCACGTACCTTCGATACCGTAGGTCGTGGTCGTCTTGCCACTGGCATCTGCGGTCGCACCGATGGACGCGCGGACCGGGACCTCGGGCTCGTCCATGTTGCGAGTCAGGACGCCCGCGGCGACGAGGCCGATCGCCATGCCACCGAGCGCGAAGTTCGACAGGCGCTCCGTCGAATTCGTATCGGATGGATACACGAGGCCCTTCAGCGCGAGGCCACCGATCACGCCGGAGACACCGCCGAGGTCGATCAGGACCGCGTGCGTGCGCGAGATGTCGAAGTAGCGCGTCAGCATGAGTCCGCCGACGAGCCCCATGCCGAGGCCGCTCAGCGTGATGCCGTTCGAGATGTCGCGGCCGGGATCGAGCGCGGTCGCGAGCAAGACACCGGTCATGCTGCCCCACACGAGCGTCGAGTTGAACAGCGCGGCATCGCCGACGCGGATCTTCGTGCGCTGACCGGCGAGATATCCGAGTCCCGCGCCGATGAACAAGCTCGCACCGGAGACAGGCGACGTGATGCTGTCATCGCTCGTGAAGATCTGCGCGGCGGTGCGGCCCGCGACAGCGCCGGCGATGCCCGTGGTGATCGTCAGGTTGCTCGTGCCGAGCGAGAGGTCGCGCGGCAACGCGAAGTAGCTGATCACGAGCCCCGCGCCGCCACCGACGAGGCCGGCGATACCGGAGATGCCGAAGTCGTTCGTGGTGAGCAGCAGCGAGCCCACACCGACGAAGCCGCCGATGCCCGACGCGATGATCAGCTGGCGGCGACCGGTCTGCTGGATCTCCTCCATCTCCATCAGCTCGCGCTTCGTTTGATTCGCGATCACCTGCACCTTCATCGTGGTGCGCTGGCGATCCGGCGCTTCGGCCGCGATCTCGTACGTGCCGCCCGGCACTTTCTCGTCGAAGCGGCCGATG
>JBGARE010000025.1:19797-59158 GCA_044230415.1 Kofleriaceae bacterium | reverse complement strand
TCGGGCGGCGTGACCTGGATCGAGAGCGTTCCCTTCTCGGGCTGCAGCGGGACGAAGAACGTGTACGGCTTGCCGATCCGGACGTCGATCTTCTCGTGATAGGTGACGTAGTTGTCGAGCTCGACCTGCATGTCGTAGGTCCCGCCCGCGATCAGGATCTGCTCGCCTGCTTTCGCGCGCGCCTTGATGCCCGTGATGTCGCTGATCGTGATGCGCGCACCGCCCGGCGTGGTGCCGACGTACACGCGCGACGGCAGCTTCTCGAGCACGCGAATGCGACGACGAATGACCTCTTTGTCATCCGCCGGATCGGGCGCGCACGCGTTCAGCTTCTTCGCGTCCGCGGGCATCGTCGACAAGTAGCGCTCGAGGTAGCCGATCGCCTTCTCGTATTCGAGGCTGCGCTCGTACGCCTGGCCGATGTCCTTGAGCACCACGTAGAACGGCACGAGGCAGTACGCGGTGACGAGCTCCTTCACCGCGCCGTCGTACTCGCCTTGCACGTACAAGGTCTCGCCGCGCTGGTAGTGCTCCGACGCGAGCTTGCGCAGCGCGTCCTGACCGATCGCCGGATCGAGGTGCTTGCAGTCGTCGATCTCGAGCTTGATGTTCTTCTGCCCGATGAAGCCGGTGTCCTGCGTGCGATCCTCGGGCGCGTCTTCGTCAACCGGCTTCGCCTGTGCGAACGCGACCGTTGCCGATGCAACGACGAGCGCGATCGCGGCGACGATTCTCACGGCTTGGGAACGTTACCGCCGGTGCCATACGGATCGCCACCAAGCTCGCCACCGGTCTTGTCCTTCGGCCCACTACCGGTCCCACCGCCGCTGCCCGCCTCTGGCGGCTTCGCCGGACGCGTGAACTTCGTCGGCGCACCCTTCGGCGCCTTCGCGAGCTTGAACGACACGACGAACTTTCCATCCTTGCCCTGCTTGAGCGTGAGCGGATTGAACTCGAGCTCGTACTGCTTCCAGCCGTCGAGCTGACCGGTGAGCTTGATGTCCTTGTCCTTCTTCACGACCTCCGCATCGAGCGGCGTCACGCCCGTCTGCTCGAGGCCATCGAGGAAGATCACCGCGCCGGGCGGTGTTGACTCGATGTGGACCATCACGACCTCGGCCTTCGGCTCGGGCGCGGCGTCGATCGTGGGCACGACACCCGCGTCGATCGCGAGCGGCGCGACGATGTCCTGCGAGCCCGATCCGGGGTTATTGCCCTTGCCCTTGGATCCGCCGATCAGCTGCGTGACCGAGAAGATCGTCGCTGCGAGCACGACCGCGATGCCGGCGATCCACGCGATCAATCGGATCGACACGTCCGGCTTCTTCACCAGCCGACGACGCGGTCCGGTGATCTTCGCGCGCTCGGTGGAGTGCGTGGGATCCTCGAGGAGCGCGGTGAGATCCGCGAGCATGTCGTTCGCGCTCGCGTAGCGATCGTTGACGTCCTTCGCCATCGCCTTCAGCACGACGGCCTCGAACTCCTCGGAGAACTCGGGCTTCGATTCGCGCAGCGACTTGGGCTCTTCGTTGAGCACCTGCGAGATCACGCTCAGGTAGTTGTTGCCGACGAACGGCACGCGCCCCGTCGCGCACTCGTACATGATCACGCCGAGCGCGTAGACATCGACGCGATGGTCGAGCTCTTCGTCGCCGCGCGCTTGCTCGGGCGACATGTACAACGGCGTACCGAGCACCATGCCGGTCTGCGTGAGCCGTGTGGTCTCTTCTTCTTCGCTCGACGCGCGCAGCGACTTCGAGATGCCGAAGTCCACGACCTTCACGAAGTCGGTGTCCTTCCGACGGAGCAGGAACAAGTTCTCGGGCTTGATGTCGCGATGGACGATGCCCTTCGCGTGTGCGGCGGCGAGCGCCGACGCGGCCTGCGAGATCACGCGCAGGATGCGCTGCTCGCCCAGTGACGTCTCGCGCGCGAGGCACTCGGCGAGCGATTCGCCCTCGAGGAACTCCATCACGACAAACGTGCGGCCGTCCGACGTGGTGCCGAAGTCGGTGATGTCGATGATGTGCTCGTTGCCGATCGACGACGCGAGCTGCGCCTCTTGCTTGAGGCGCTTCACGATCGCCTCGCGCTGCGCGTACTTCTCGAGCAAGACCTTCACCGCGACGCGCTTGCCGATCAGCGTGTGCGTGGCTTCGTAGACGGCGCCCATGCCGCCCTGGCCGATCTTCTTCGTGACGAGATAGCGATCCGACAGCGTGGTGCCGACGATCTCGACCGACGTCCGCCCCGACTGACTCGGCGGATCTTCACCGGCCTGGGTCTCGCCCGAGGTGGACGTGTCACTCACGTTCTTGCGCGCGACCGCCACCGCGGTGTCACCGCCCATGATCGCGGCATCGCTGCTCGGGTCGAGCGAGCGCACGACGAGACGATTCGGGGTATCAGCTGCTGGCCGCCCCGGTTGGCTGCCACTCGGTGGCTTGCCGTCCGATCCCGTCGACATTGCTGTCTCAGACCGATGCTAGGCCCCGCGGGTTGGCGAGTCAAACCGATCACGCAAAGCTCACGTGTACGGACGTCCGACAACCACCTTGGACCACTACGCTTTCCTTTGCACTTGCCATCATTCGCATGATGGAATATATAGAGCCAGGTGCTGACCGCTCGTGCCGATCTCTTCCGACTCCTCGGTGACGAGGATCGCCTGCGCCTGCTCGCGCTGTGCGCGGAAGAGGAGCTGACGGTCGGCGAGCTCGCGTCGCTGCTCGGCGAGAGTCAGCCGCAGATCACCAAAAAATCACAGCCTTTGCGCGAGGTCGGACTGCTCGCCTCGCGCCGCGATGGAACGCGAACGCTGCTCCGCTCGGCCACGTCGGGCGCGATCGGCATCGAGGTCGATCCCGTGATCGCCGCCGCGCTCGAAGAAGGTCGCTCGCTGTGCACCAAGGACGGGTCGCTCGCGAAGGTCGCGTCGGTCGTCGCGTCGCGTGAAGAACTGTCTCGAAAGTTCTTCGATGCAGCGCACGGTAGTGACGAGCCCGCGGTGATCGAATCGGATCTGCGCGCGTGGCTCCCGGTCATCGCGCCGCTCCTCCCCGGTCGTGCACTCGCGATCGACGTCGGAACCGGCGAGGGCGCGCTGTTGCCGCTGCTCTCACCGCTCTACGATCGCGTCGTCGCCGTCGATCGCTCGCCCGCGCGACTCGCGCGCTGCGCGGCGCGCATCTCGAGCTGGGGCCTACCGAACGTTCGCCTGCGCGAAGGCGATGTCGACGATGCAGGTCTCGCCGAAGACATCGCGGCTCGCGGCGGCGCGGATCTCGTCGTGATGGCGCGCGTGCTTCACTTCGCTGCGCGGCCCAAGGATGCGATCGCCGCAGCGACGCGCCTCGTGCGCCCCGGTGGTCATCTCGTCATCGTCGATCATCTCCCGCACGACGACGAATCGCTGCGCGAGCAAGGCCACGTGTGGCTCGGCTTCGAGCCCGCGAAGCTGCGCGGTTACCTCGACGCCGCACACCTCGACGTGCTCGCCGTCGATCCCATTCCCTCCCGCATCGATCCACTCCCACTTCAACTCGCCGTCGCCCGCCGGACTGCACGAACCAACTAACGAGAGAGACACACCATGGATACCCGCAACGAGTTTCCCGCGTTCAAAGTGAAGGACATGACCCTGGCCGAGCTCGGCCGCAAGAAGATCCGCATGGCCGAGAAGGAGATGCCCGGCCTGATGTCGCTCCGCGCCGAGTACAAGACGGCGCAGCCGCTCAAGGGCGCGCGCGTCGCGGGTTGCCTCCACATGACGATCGAGACCGCGGTCCTCATCGAGACGCTGACGGCGCTCGGTGCCGAGGTCACGTGGACCTCGTGCAACATCTACTCGACGCAGGACGAGGCCGCGGCCGCGATCGCGGCGTCGGGCGTACCGGTGTTCGCGTGGAAAGGCGAGAACCTCGAGGAGTACTGGCAGAACATCGAGCTGCAGCTCACCGCGTTCAAGGGCGGCAAGGGTCCGAACCTGATCCTCGACGACGGTGGTGATCTCACGCTCCTCGTCCACAAGGGTGTCGAGTCGGAGAAGGCGGGCGTCGCGCCCGATCCGAAGACGGCGACCAACGAAGAGATGCGCGTGATCTTCAACGTGCTCACGCAGTCGCTCGCGTCGAGCAAGGATCGCTTCACGAAGATCGCCGCCGAGATCAAGGGCGTCTCCGAGGAGACCACCACGGGCGTTCACCGCCTGTACGACATGGCGAAGACGGGCTCGCTCCTGTTCCCGTGCATCAACGTCAACGACTCGGTCACCAAGTCGAAGTTCGACAACCTCTACGGTTGCCGCGAGTCGCTGTTCGACGGCATCAAGCGCGCCACCGACGTGATGGTCGCGGGCAAGGTCGTCGTCGTTGCCGGCTACGGCGATGTCGGCAAGGGCTGCGCTCACGCGGCTCGCGGCCTCGGCGCTCGCGTGCTGATCACCGAGATCGATCCCATCTGCGCGCTCCAGGCCGCGATGGAAGGCTACGAGGTCGTCACGATGGAAGACGCCGCGCCGACCGCGGACATCTTCGTCACGGCGACGGGCTGCATGGACGTGATCCGCAGCGAGCACTTCCAGGCGATGAAGGACGAAGCGATCCTCGCCAACATCGGCCACTTCGACAGCGAGATCCAAGTCGCGTGGCTCGAGAACAACAAGGAGATCAAGGAAGAGAACATCAAGCCGCAGGTGGATCAGTTCATCTTCCCGAACGGCAAGCGCATCACGCTCCTCGCGCGTGGTCGCCTCGTCAACCTCGGTTGCGCCACCGGCCACCCGTCGTTCGTGATGTCGAACTCGTTCACCAACCAGACGATCGCGCAGATGGCGCTGTGGGCGAACGCGCAGCACGGCAAGGACGTGATCACCGGCATGTCGTTCGCCGTCGGCACGGTCTCGGTGCTGCCGAAGAAGCTCGACGAGAAGGTCGCGCGTCTCCACCTCGGCAAGGTCGGCGTCAAGCTGACGCAGCTGTCGAAGGTGCAGGCCGAGTACCTCGGTGTTCCGGTCGACGGTCCGTACAAGCCGGACCACTACCGCTACTAAGCTCTCGCGGTAACGCGAACGGCGCCGAGGATGCTCGGCGCCGTTTTGCGTTTCGGAGGCGCGGTCGCCATCGCGACGTGTTGTGGCATCCTCGCACCACGATGTGGTTCACGTGGTGGTCGCTGTTCTGGGCACTCGTCGGTGCGTTCGGCACCGCGTTCATGCACCAGCACACCGGTCGTGACACGCGATCGGGCGGCCTCATCGGCCTGTGCGTCGGCGGGATCCTCGGCCCGTTCTATCTCGTCGCGTTCTGGGTCTGGCTCTATTACACGCGGCTCAACGTGTACGTGTACAAGAAGAGCCGGCGGTGGTTCGAGTGGTGGCGCCCGTAAGCCGAACGCTACTCGCCGCCATACCTACGATGATCCGCATACTGGGGCGATTCCGATCCCGAGTTGCCCGTTCGCGTCGATTCCGATCCTGACGACGTCGTCGAAAATGCGACGCAGAGACGCAGTGAACGCAGAGCAGAGATCATTCAAACCTCGTCACACGCCCCGCCGGCGGTGACGGAACGCGCTCGATAGCAGAGCATCGCGTCGAATCGCGGGAGTCCGATCCAAAGGGCTCTGCTCTGCGCCCTTCGCGTCTCTGCGTCGCATGTCTGGGGCGATTCTCGAGGCTGTCGATGCGGGCGCGAACGAACCAGCGCGAGCGCCGCGACGATCCCGAGTTGCCCGACCGTGTCGAGCTATCGCATCGATTGGCGTGACTACTTCGTCTCCGGCTTGACCGCGCCGACGATCGACGCGACGAGGCCGACGATCGCCGCGAGGAACAGCAGCTTGCCGCCGATCGCGGTGCTCATGCCTTCCGCGCCCGAGAGTCCTTTGCGCACGCCTTCGGTCGCGAGCGCGAACAGACCGCCGACCGCGCCGACGATGCCGGCCCAACGAGCGAAGCGACCGTTGACGATCGCGTGCACGGCGACGGTGCCCATCAGGAGGAAGCCGACGAGGGCGACGTAGACCTGCTTGGGTCCGTTGAGCAGGCCCGTCGCGAAGCCCGACGGCATCGAACGGAAGTCCCAGAACTTCATCGAGAGTCCCTCGACGGAGATGTACGGAAGAGCAAAGGTTGCGAGGAGTCCGAGAACGGCCGCAATGGCCACGACGATCTTGATGGGCTTCATATGGTGTGCTCGGCCCATCGCAACTCGCGCGCCACGTGCAACTCGCTGATCGCGTGTCCCCGTCGCACGGATCTCGGGTCGGTACGGACCCGGTCGCCCGACGTGTTGGGTACGCCGAGGGGCAGCCGTCAAAACACCAGCACGCGCGAGCCTTTGCGCTCCTGCACACCAAATGCGTCGATCGATGTCGATCCGGGCCCGCGCCGATCGACCCAGGTCGGAGGCACGAATGACCAACAGCCAGATTCTGATCCTGGGCCCGGCGCCGAGCAGCTACGTCCGTACGGCCCGCATGACCTGCATCGAAAAGGGACTCCCGCACACGCTCGAGCCGTTCGAGCTCGGCGGCGATGCCCACGCGAAGCTCCATCCATGGAAGCGCGTTCCCATCCTTCGCCATGGCGAGCTGACGCTGATCGAGACCAGCGCGATCATCCGCTACGTCGACGAGATCGGGACCGGTCCGTCGCTCCTACCCGCGACGGCAATCGAGCGCGCCCGCATGGAGCAAACGATCAGCGTGATCAACTGCTACGTCTACGACAGCGTCATTCGCAAGTACGCGCTCCAGTACGTGGTGCCGATGCAGCGCGGCGCGCGGCCCGACTTCGACGCGATTCGCGCGAACGCGCCGACCATGGAGCGCGACATCGGCTTCCTCGATGCGGCGTACGCGAAGTCACGCTGGATCGCCGGCGAGACGCTCAGCCTCGCGGACCTGCTCGTCGCGCCGATCGTGCAGACCGTGGGTATGTTCCCGGAGGGCGCGGCGGTGCTCGCGCGATCGAGGCACGTGTCGCGCGCGTTCGAGGAGCTGCGCGCACGAGACTCGTTTACGCGGGTGCACGCGGGTCTGTTCGATGCGAAATCGTAGCGTCGCGCCGAATTCTGCGACGTTGCGCGATGATCGGGCTAACGCTCGCTTGGAAGCGCCATTACCGAAATCTTCGTCGAGACGTTTGTGTCGATCGCACGCGGTGATCCGCGATCGCTTGGCTATGCTGGTCGAATGAGCCACGCCATCTGTGCGCTCGTGATCGTCGGTAACTACGATCGCGACATTGCCGGCAAGATGGATCTGCGAGCGATCGCCTCGTACGAGGACGTATCGGTCATGCCGATCGACCACTACTACTCGACGTTCTGGGCAGCCGACTCGTCGGTCGGTGGCGAGCTCGATGTTCCGATGCACGTCCCGTCGACGTTTCCGCGCGACAAAGTGCTGCTCCAGTTCATGCGCGACATGACCGGCAAGTCCGAGCCGAAGTTCGCGATCGTCCAGACCGAGTACGACAGCGGCAAGAGTCACCACGACGGCGCGCAGTGGGCCGCTGCGTTCGTAGGCGCGCGCCGCATCAGCGGCGATCACGCGTCGATCAACGAAGCGCTGCGCGCCATCGGCGTCGGCCGTCGCTATCCGAAGGACGAGTTCGACACGATCGGACTATCGGCGTTCTGGCAGAACCCTCGGCACCTCGAGAAGTATCGCGCGTGGTGCACCGAGAACGACGCGCAGGGTGTCGTGCAAGCCGCGGTCGTCGAGAGCCTGTCCGAGCGCGTCCACGCGATGTGGCCGCACCTGCGCACGTAGCGCGTGATCGCTTGCGCGGGTCGCACGACGCAGCGTTGCGTTCGACGCGTTAGTCGCCGCGATAGACGCGGTTCACGACACGTCGCGATCCCTCGTCGCGTGTTGCGTGGTCACCGCACGTCTCCCGCGGCACTCGCGCGCGCCTCAGTCGCCGCGGTAGACGCGGTTCGTCTTCTTCTCGGAGTGCTGTCGCTTCTCGGCGACGCGGCGGCGCTTCGCACCCTTCGAGACCTTCGTGGGTCGCCGAGGCTTCGGGCGATCCATCGCGGCGCGCACGATCAGGACGAGCTTCGACTCGGCATCGTCGCGGTTCTTGATCTGATCGCGCGTGAGCGTGCTGGTCACGATCAGCGTGCCGTCACTGGTCAGGCGCGAGCGCAGCTGCTGGAGCAGCCACGCGCGATCCTCGTCGTTCAGCACGGCCGACGTCTCGATGTTCCAGCGCAGGTCGACCTTGCTCGAGACCTTGTTCACGTTCTGGCCGCCGGAGCCGCCCGAGCGCGCGAACGCGATCGACAGCTCGCCCGACGGAATCGTCAGACGCGGAGTGATCACGAGGTCCTGCATGGCGGTCGCGCAGGGTAGCCGACGACCGACAATCGTCGAGACCCAAAATCAGCTAGCTCAGCCCTGCTGCGCGGAGGACTTCTTCGAGCGCTTCTTGGTCGGGCCTTTTTGGGCCTCGTCGTAGACGCGCATCTCGGTCTCGGCGGTGGTCTGCACGGCCTCGAGGTACAGCGAGGTCAAGCCGATGTGATCACCGCGCAGCGACTCGTAGTACCGCTGGCGATCGATCGAGTGAACGATCGCGATCGGATATCCGCCCTCCTGGAGCAGGAGGTTCGACGCGACGCGAATGGTCCGGCCGCTCTCCTTCGCCCACGGGAAGATCCCCATGAACTTCGAGTGGAGCGTCGCGACCTTCTCGATCACGTGCAGGTGCTTGTTCGCGGGATCGTCGATCCACTCGCCGAGCTTGCGCATCCCCGGGAGGATTTTCTCGGGCGCGGCGATGTCGTGATAGTAGAGCCGGTGGAGCGGGTTCTCCTTGCGGAACGGGAGCCCCTTCGCTTTCTCCTCGGGCGCGAGGATCGAATAGATCTCGCGGATCGTATCGAGCTTGAACGGCTTCTTCTTGTTGGCCGCTTGCTCGGCCGCGAAGTTACACGCGTCATCGAAGCGACGAATCTCTTCGTACGATGGGATGAGCGATGGATCGCTGATGATGCTCGGATCGACAGCCGCTTTGATCTCGCTGTACGAGAGCACTTCGCCTTCGAGTGCTGCGTCGTGATGGATCAGCGAGATCCGGAGCCGGTTGTTGAACTCTTGACGAGCAACAGGGTTCGACGTCGCAACGCGCGCGCGCCACGCCGTGACGATGCGCTCGACTTCGCTGAAGCGCGCATCGATGTCTTCGGTTTCTTTGTACCTAAGCACCTGTTATCTCGCTGGGTTTAGTCGATGGGTTATACGAGACACCATCCGGATCGTCAAGGAAGCGTCGGAGAAGTCCGTACATCTATTTGCACACGGGTTGCGACTAGACCGCAAGATTTCTGCAACGTTGCAGGATTTGATGGTAACGAACGCGCGTGTCGACCTTCGAGCATGCGTCGGTGCTCCCGACCGAGGTGCTCGAACACCTAGCTCCTCGAGATCACGGGGTTTATGTCGATGGAACGCTGGGTGGTGCAGGCCACGCGGCAGCGATTTTGGAGCGCGCGCCGCACGCATCATTGATCGGGATCGATCGCGATCCTGCGGCTCTCGAGGCAGCGCGGTCGAGGCTCGGTGCGTTTGGCGATCGCGCTCGGCTCGTTCATGCAGACTACGTTGAAATTCCTCGTGTTTTGTCAGAGCTCGGCATCTCGAAGGTCGACGGCATCCTGCTCGACCTCGGCGTGAGCTCGCCGCAGCTCGATCATCCCGAGCGCGGCTTCTCGTTCACCCGGTCCGGTCCGCTCGACATGCGAATGGACACCACCCGCGGCGATACCGCGCTCGAGCTCCTGCACGCGCTCGCCGAGGACGAGCTCGCGGACGTGATCCGGGACTACGGCGAAGAGCGCTACGCGAAGCGGATCGCGCGGCTGATCAAAGCGGCACTCGCAGAGGATCGGATCGACGACACGATCCAGCTCGCCGCCGTGATCGCGCAGGGGATCCCCGTCGTCGAACAGCGCAAGTCCAAGATCCACCCCGCGACGCGCACGTTCCAAGCGCTTCGCATCGCGGTCAACGCCGAGCTCGATCAGCTCGAGCGGTTCCTCGCGGTGTTTCCCGATCTGCTCGTGCCTGGCGGTCGCTGCGCGATCATCTCGTTTCACTCGCTCGAGGATCGGCTGGTCAAGAACCGGTTCCGCGATCTCGCATGGACCTCGTCGCTACCGCCCGCGCTCGCGGCCGCCGCGGGCGAGCGCAGCGAAGCGGTGTGCGAGCTCGTCACCCGCAAAGGTGTGGTCGCCTCCAGCGACGAGATCGCTCGCAACCCCCGAGCGCGATCCGCGCGGCTTCGCGTGTGCGAGCGAACGAACGCGCCGAACGTGCAGGCCACGGCCGCCGGGCTATCGCCGGTCGGTCGCTCGCGCTTCGACGACTAAAGTCGATCGCTCGACAAACGTCGACGACGAGGTCTATCGATCGGCGAGGCTGGCTGACTCGACGCGTGTCCTCGTCGACGCGGCCACGCGGGCGCTAGTGCAAGAGCGGCGGTGGACCGGGCGCGTGCTCGCCGTTGATGCGTTCGAACAGCTCGACCATCAAGAGCTGGAGGTCCGCGAGGAACAGCGTCAGCTCGGGCTTCTTGTCGATCGACGGACGCGACGCGAGCAGCACCTTCTTGAACGCGAGGCCCGCGGCGCACGCGGTGTAAAGCAGCCTCTCGGTGTCCGCATCGTTGCCGTGGCGCGTGAAGCGCTCGAGCGCCTCGCGCCCGCGCACGAGGAACACGTTGACGAGCGAATCGATGGCGAGCTGCTCGGGCCCCGAGGCGACCTCGCCGATCGCGATGTGACGGACGGACACGACTTCGAAGAGCGCGGGCAGGTCGATCGGCATGATCGCGGTCATTGCAGCCCTCGCGCCGGGGCAACCTGGCGAACGCGCGAACGCGCTGTCCGGTCGATGTCCGAGGCCCGGCTTTCGGTCCGAGGTTCGGACACGAGCCGGACAGCCTGGCGCGCACGATGGTGCACGCTCAGCGGTGGGAGCGAGAGGACGAGCGTCATGCGTTCGACGTCGTTCGGCGGCTCGCGATCGAGCTCGCGAGGGCGAGCACTGCGCCGAGCCCCATCAGGAACAGCGAGGGGACCAGGAACAGGTGCCAGTTGCGCGGCTTCTGGACCTGGTCGATCAGGTACAGCACGCCGCCGATCGACATGATGATGCCACTCGCGTAGGTCATCGCCGACGAGCGGAGCGGGTTCCGATGCATGCCTAGAAAGTAGGTCCGGCACGCGTGATGAGACCGCGGCACGCGCGTGAACTTCGCGTGATCTTGCCCGGCAACGAGCGGCACGGCCCAGGACGCGGGCTCGCGGATCACGAACGCTTTGCGGGAGCCTAGGAGCGGAGCCTATGGCTCGGCGGGATCGCGAACGCTGGTCGGTGGTGGGAGTCTTGGTGGTGGCGGGATCATGGGCGGCGCGATCAAGTCGTCGGACGCACCGCTCGAGTCGTCGGGGGTGTGCGGAGGATCGCTCGCCGCGCTCATGCACTTCGCGATCTCCTCGTCGCGCATGAACACGAAGTCGTGGAGCTCGCGGTCGTAGACATTCACGCGCTTCTCGACGCGACGGACCCGAGGGCAGTTGCCTTCGCGCGCGTAGCGGAAGGCGCGCTCGGTCAGGATGCGAGCCCAGCGGTGGTGCTTCTCGACCGTGGTCTCGACGCGTGTCTCGAACGCCGGATCGGTCAGCTCACCGACGGCGTAGAGGCCGATGCCGATCGCCGAGATCAGCGAGAACACCGCGACGACCTCGCGGGTGTCCGCGATGGCGCTCGCCGCCGCGCCGGCGGTGAGCCCGACGACGCCGCCGATCGAGGCGACCATGCCGACCCGCCGAGCGATCGGGGCCTGGGTGGATGTACAGCCAGGTGCGATCATCGCCGAGGCGAGCGCGAGGCTGACGAGGACTCGGACCACGATCCATTTTGGAACGCGGCGAAAAAATTGCCACCGTCGACGCGCACGCGTGTAGTGGGCAAACGCCAATGTCGTCGCCCGGGTCGGTGTATCGGATCTTCAAGCGGCCCGACGGGGAGGCCGCTTCGGTCCGCCTCGGAGTCGTCGTTCTTGTCATTCTCGCGGTGCTGCTCGTCGGTACGGGCATCATCCGCGTCACGAGGCAGCACGAGGTGTTGCGCCTCGGACTGTCGCTATCGAAGGCGTCGGACAACGTGCGCAAGCTGCGCGAGACCCGCCGTCAGCTCGAGCTCGAGCTCGCGACCCACACCGCGCCCGACCGGATCCGCAAGCTCGCGACGCAGCTCGGCATGACCACCGTCGCGCCCGACAAGATCCGGATCGTCGGCCCACGCAAGGTGGCCGCGCGATGACGATCGCAGCGCCGGCGACGGACAAGAAGCCCAAGGTCAAGCCGATGACTCCGGGAATCCCGCACAGCGCGCGCGTGCGCGCGTACCTCGTCGGAGCGCTCGTCACCGCGGGCATCACCGGCGTCGCGTGGCGCGCGTATGCGCTGCAGGTCGACGAAGGCGATCGCTATCGCGAGCTCGCCGAGCGCCAGCACGGCGCGGCGGTGAACATCCCCGCGCCTCGCGGCGACGTGATCGATGCGCGCGGTCGGCCGCTCGCGGTGAGCGCCGACGCGGACTCGATCTGGGCGAACCCGCGCGAGGTGCAGGACGTCGAGGGCACCGCGGAGACGCTCGCGACGTTGCTCGGCGAGGATGCCGGTGCGCTCGAGGCGAAGCTCGCCGGCGACCGGAAGTTCGTGTGGCTCGATCGCCACGTCACGCGCGAGATCGCGGACTCGGTGCGCGCGGCGAAGCTGCCCGGTATCGTCGTCGAGAAGGAGCCGCGTCGCTGGTATCCCGCGCGCACGATCGGCGGCCCGGTGATCGGCCGCGCCGATATCGATAGTCGCGGTCTCGAAGGCATCGAGCTCTCGATGAACGACCTCTTGCTCGGCACGCGCGGCAACGGCCACGCCGTGCGCGATGCACGTGGTCGCAAGATGTTCGCGGATGGCATGGAGCAACCCGAGCCGGGCGCGACCGTGCAGCTCTCGCTCGATCGCAGCATCCAGGCGATCGCGGACAGCGCGCTCGCGGACTCGGTGATCAAGAACAAGGCGAAGAGCGGCGTCGCCGTGGTCCTCGACGTGGCGACGAGCCGCGTCCTCGCGATGTCGAGCTATCCGACGTACGACCCGAACTCGGCCGACGCGCACGCCGGTGCGCGCAACCGCCCCGTGACGGACGTGTTCGAAGCCGGCTCGGTGATGAAGATCTTCTCGATCTCCGCCGCGCTCGACGACGGTACGGTCAGCCCCGAGACCGGCTTCGACACGGGCAACGGCTCGTATCAGGTGGGCCCGAAAACCATCCGCGACGTTCATCCCGCGCCGTATCTGACCGTCGCCGACATCGTGAAGCACTCGAGCAACGTCGGTACGGTCAAGATCGCGCAGCGCCTCGGACGCGAGAAGCTGTACGCCGCGCTCAAATCCTACGGGTTCGGCGCGAAGACCGGCATCGAGCTCCCCGGCGAGCAAACGGGCCGGATCCGCCGCGGCGACACGTGGCGCGAGATCGAGCTCGCGACGATCGCGTTCGGCTACGGCCTCACGGTCACGCCGCTGCAGATCGCCGCCGCGCTCGCAGCGATCGGCAACGGCGGCGTGTACCGCGAGCCGCGCATCGTCGACAAAGTGGTCGATCGCGACGGCACCGTGAAGTACGCCGCGCACCCCGAGCCTCGCCAGATGGTGAAAGCCAAGACGGCGGAGCAGATGCGCAAGATCCTCGCGACCGTGTTCGAGGGTGGCAAGGAAGGCGGCACCGCCAAAGGGATCGTGGTCCCGGGCTTCATCTGTGCCGGCAAGACCGGCACGGCGCACAAGTACGATCACGCGACGCGCCGGTACGCCGACCATCTCTACCTCTCGTCGTTCGCAGGCCTCGCACCCGCCGACAACCCGCGCCTCGCGATCGTGGTGATGATCGACGAGCCATCGGGCGGCGACTACTTCGGCGGACTCGTGGCGGGTCCGGTGTTCGCGACGATCGCGAGCGAAGGTCTGCGCTACCTCGGCGTGCCGGGTACGACGCTGCAGTGCCCCTCGCGACCCCCCACGTACAACCCGTATCTCGATACGGCCGTGAAGACCTGCACGATCCCGGCGCCGTCGCCGAAGCGCGGTGCGCCGGTCGTGAAGCTCGGCGGCGATGACATCGTCATCGAGACCGGCGACGAGCCCGCACCGCCGCCCGCACCGGAGCTCGGCCCGGACTCGGTCATCGTCCCCGACTTCCGAGGCATGGGCTACGCGAAGGCGATGGAGCTCGCGCGGTCCGAGCACCTCGCAGTGAAGAGCACCGGCTCGGGTCGCGTCGTCGAGCAGACGCCGGCACCAGGGCCGAGCGATTCGATCGACGCCGTGACGCTGCGGTTCGAGTAGCCCATTTTCCAGGCAATGTCGCATGTATGCCCGACTGCCCGAAGCTTGCCTCGGTGCACGAAATCGGTGAGTCTGCGCGTTCTAGCTGACGTATGAAGCTGCTCGATCTCCTCGCTGGATTGCCTGGCCACACGGTGGCCGGCGACACGGGTGTGGAGGTCGGCGCCGTCCGAAGCGATTCCCGCGAGGTGAAGCCCGGCGACGTGTTCGTCGCGGTCAAGGGAATCCGCAGCGATGGTCACGCGTTCGTGAAGATCGCGATCGAGCACGGCGCGGCCGCGATCGTGGTCGAGCGCGCCCCAGGTGTGCCGACCGGCAACGCCGCGGTGATCACGGTGCGGAGCTCGGCCGACGCGCTCGGCGTGATGATCGGGAACGCCCTCGGGAACCCCGCACGCGAGATGACGCTCGTCGGCATCACCGGCACGAATGGCAAGACCACCACCTCGTACCTCGTCGAGAGCATCCTGCGCGCCGCGGGTCACGAGGTCGGCGTGATCGGCACGGTGACCTATCGCTGGAAGCGCACGTCGTTCGATGCGCCGTACACCACACCGACGCCGCAGGTGCTGCACGAGACGTTCGCGAAGATGCTCGCGGCCGGCGTGACGCACGTGGTGATGGAAGTGTCGTCGGCGGCGCTCGCGATGAATCGCTTGGCCGGCGTGAAGTTCGCCGTCGCCGCATTCTCGAACCTCACGCAGGATCACCTCGACGTGCACGGCTCGATGGCCGAGTACTTCGAAGCGAAGAAGCTGTTGTTCACGGAGCACCTGGACGGTGCGGCCGTGGTCAACGTCGACGATCCGAAGGGCCAAGCGATGGGCGCGGCGGCGGACGGTCGCGTGCTTCGTGTGACCGCGCGCGCGGGTGGCGACGGCAACATTCGTGTCGTCGAGCAAACCTCGACGGTGCGCGGCATCGAAGCGAGGGTGGCCACGCCGCGCGGCGAGATCACCGTGACCGCAAAGCCGCTGATCGGTCACTACAACGTCGAGAACCTCGCGCTCGCGATCGGCGTCGGCGAAGCGCTCGGAGTGCCGCACGCGGCGATCGCGAAAGGCATCGCCGATCTTCCGGGTGTGCCCGGGCGCGTGGAGCGCGTGGCGAACAGCGCCGACCTCGACGTGCTCGTGGACTACGCGCACACACCGGATGCGCTGCGCAACGTGCTCGCGGCGGTGCGGCCGCTGACGAAGCGGCGCTTGATCTGCGTGTTCGGCTGCGGTGGCGATCGCGATCCCACGAAGCGACCGAAGATGGGCGCCGCCGTCGCGGAGCTCGCGGATCTCGCGGTGGTCACGAGCGACAACCCGCGCACCGAGGATCCGCGCGCGATCATCGATCAGATCCTGCCGGGCGTGCCCAAGCCGTTCCTCGTCGAGGTGGATCGACGCGCGGCGATCAAAGCGGCGATCGCGGAAGCCACCATCGGTGACGTCGTGGTGATCGCGGGCAAGGGCCACGAGGACTACCAGATCATCGGGACGACGAAACATCACTTCGACGATCGCGAGGTCGCGGCCGAGGCGATCGTCGAGCGCGAAGTTCGCTTCCTGCCCGGGCTCGCGCGCGATGCGGGCTCGTCGAGCGTGGTCAAGGACGTACCGGTGTCCCGCGTGGTGATCGATAGCCGCAAGGCCCTGCCCGGCTCGCTCTATGTCGCGATCAAAGGCGAGACTCACGACGGTCATGCGTTCTGCGCGAACGCCGTCGAGACCGGCGCGGTCGCGGTGATGGTCGAGCGCGCGGTCGAGGTGACGGTTCCGCAGATCATTGTCGACGACACGCGGATCGCACTCGGCAAAGTCGCGCGCGCACATCGCCGTGCGTGGACCGGCAAGCTCGTCGCGATCACGGGCTCGGCCGGCAAGACCACCACGAAGGAGCTCGCGCGCGCCGCGCTCGCAGCGTCGGGACCGACGCACGCGGCCGAAGGCAACCTCAACAACGAGACGGGCTTGCCGCTCACCGTCCTCGGCCTGCGCTTGTTCCACGAGTACGGCGTCGTCGAGATGGGCATGCGCGGCCTGGGGCAGATCGAGTACCTGACGAAGATCGCGGAGCCCGATGTTGCCGTGGTCGTCAACGCGGGCACCGCCCACATCGAGCTGCTCGGCTCGACGGATGCGATCGCGAAGGCGAAGGCCGAGATCTGGATGGGCCTGCGCGATGGCGGCACCGTGGTGTTGCCCGCCAACGATCTGCGGCTCGAAGCGCACGCACGCGCGCATCGACCGACGGCACGGCACGTCACGTTCGGCGATGTCGAAGCCGACGTGCGGCTCGTCGAGTACACGCCGCTCGACGCGGGCGGACAGCTGGTCCTCGACGTGTTCGGCACGCGCCACGATCTGACGCTGCAGCTCGTGGGTCGCCACGCGGCCATCGATGCCTGCGCGGCGATCGCGGCGGCGCACGCGGCCGGCGCTTCGATCAGCGACATCCTCGCGGGCCTCGCACGAGCGAAGCCGCCCGCGATGCGCGGCGAGATCGTCGAGGTTCACGGCCGCAAGGTGATCGTCGATTGCTACAACGCGAACCCCGCGTCGATGGCCGCCGCGATGCGCGCACTCGCCGAGCGTGCACACGGCGGACACGCGGCGCTCGCGGTGCTCGGTGACATGCTCGAGCTCGGCGATCACGCGGCACCCGAGCACGACAAGATCGGTGCGCTCGCGCGCGAGCTCGGCATCGGCGTCGTCACGCTCGGCGATCTGGGCGCACGCATCGGTACCGATGCAGATCACGCGAGCGATGCCGCCGATGCGGCGAAGCGCGCGCTCGATCGCACGAAGGCCGGCGATTGGATCCTGCTCAAAGCGTCGCGCGGCATGAAGCTCGAGCGCGTGCTGGACCAGATGCGAGAATCGGCGCAAGACTCGGCGCGGGAGACGAAGGCGTAGATGCTGTTTCACCTTCTCTACGGGCTCGGTGCCGACGAGGTCGGCTTCCTGCGCGTGTTCCGCTACACGTCGACGCGCCTCCTCGCCGCGGCGATCACCGCGCTGTTGCTCTCGTTCGTCATCGGTCCGTGGTTCATCGAGAAGCTGAAGTCCCGCCAGATCGGCGAGACGATCCGCGAGGACGGCCCGCAGACCCACAAGAAGAAGGCGGGGACGCCAACGATGGGCGGCTCGCTGATCGTGTTCTGCCTCGCGGTCTCCACGCTGCTCTGGTGCGACCTGCGCAATCACTACGTGTGGCTCGCGCTGACCGTCACCGTGCTGTTCGGTGCGATCGGCTTTGCCGACGACTACGAGAAGGTGGCGAAGAAGAACAAGAAGGGCATCAGCGGCAAGCTGCGCCTCGGCCTGGAGTTTCTGATCGCCGGCAGCGCGATGGCGTACCTGTTCTATTCGGATCTGATGCCGCCGGACGTGCGGCTGCACTTCCAGCTCCCGTTCACGAACTTCTACGAATCGCAGATCATCCTGCCCGCGTGGTTCTACTGCTGCCTCGGCGCGTGCGTTGTCGTCGGCGCGGCGAACGCGGTGAACCTCACCGACGGACTCGATGGCCTCGCGATCGGTCCCTCGATCATGAACGCGGGCACGTTCATGATCTTCGCGTACATCGCCGGCGTCGAGACCACGATCCTGTTCCGCGGCGCCGATGGCGCGCAGGAAGTCACGATCGCGCAGTACCTCCACGTCGCGCACATCGACGGCATCTCCGAGCTCGCCATCTTCGCGGCCGCGCTGTTCGGAACCGGCATCGGCTTCCTCTGGTACAACACGTACCCCGCGCAGGTGTTCATGGGCGACGTCGGCTCGCTCGCGCTCGGTGGTGCGATCGGCATGCTCGCCGTGCTGACGAAGAACGAGATCGTGCTGCTGATCGTCGGTGGTCTATTCGTCGTCGAGACGCTGTCCGTGATCGTGCAGACCAGCGTGTACAAAGCGACGAAGAAGAAGGGGCCCGACGGGAAGGACATCCCGAACAGCGGCAAGCGCATCTTCCGCATGGCACCGATCCACCACCACTACGAGAAGAAGGGCTGGGACGAGCCGAAGATCATCGTCCGATTCTGGCTCGTGTCCGCGCTGCTCGCCCTCGTCGCGCTCGGCACGTTGAAGTTCCGATGATGGATCTCGATGGCAAGACAGTCGTCGTCGTCGGCCTCGCGCTGACCGGCGTCGCGGTCGCGAAGTTCTGCGCGAAGCGCGGCGCGCGGGTGATCGTCACCGACGGCAAGACGGCCGAGCAGCTCGGCGATCGCACCAAGGAGCTCGAGGGCATCCCGAACGTGCGGCTGTCCCTCGGCGGTCACGATCTGACGACGTACCTCGCCGCAGAGCTCGTCGTGATGTCGCCCGGCGTTCCGTCGCTCGTCGAGACGCGCGCCGCGGCAGCGCAGGGCATCCCCGTGATCGCGGAGATCGAGCTCGCGTATCGCTTCCTGCACCCGGACGCGAAGATCATCGCGATCACCGGCACGAACGGAAAATCGACGACGACCGCGCTCAGCGGCAAGCTGTGCGAAGCCTCGGGCCGTCCGACCTTCTGCGGCGGCAACCTCGGCAACATGCCGATGATCGATGCGGTCGATCATCCCGCGAACACCGCAGGCGGCCTGATCGTCGTCGAGGTCGCGGCGTTCATGCTCGAGACCTGCTCCACGTTCCGTTCGAACGCGGGCGTGCTCACGAACATCACCGAGGATCACCTCGATCGCTTCGGGACGATGGGGCGCTACGCCGAGATGAAAGGGCGCATCTGGGACTTCCAGCGCTCCGACGATCTCGCGATCGCCAACGCCGCCGACGAGTGGGTGATGCGCGAGACCCGCGGCATCCCCTCGCAGCTCGTCACCTTCGATTCGCGCAAGGGCGCCGATGTCGAGCGCGGCGCGTGCCTGTCGACCGATCGCAAAGAGCTCCTCCTGCGGCTCGATGG
The DNA here is from genome assembly GCA_044230415.1 of Kofleriaceae bacterium. Classification (GTDB taxonomy): domain Bacteria; phylum Myxococcota_A; class Polyangia; order Haliangiales; family Haliangiaceae; genus JABFXX01. The sequence goes on along the minus strand of JBGARE010000025.1, from coordinate 39,836 downwards.
ACCTGTGGCGACGGAGCGCTATCCCGTCGACGATCTCGTCATCGTCGGCAACCACAACATGGAGAACGCGATGTGCGCGTACCTCGCGGCGCGCCGCGTGGGCGTCCCGATCGATGCTGTTCGCGCCGGCGCGCGCGCCTATCGCCCGCTGCCGCATCGCATGGAGCTCGTCGGCGATCGCGGCAACATCTACTTCTACGACGACAGCAAGGGCACGAACGTCGCGTCGGTCGCTGCCTCGGTGCGCGGCTTCCCGCGTCCACTCGTGCTGATCGCCGGCGGCGTCGACAAGGGCGGCTCGTACGTGCCGATGCTCGAGGCGCTCGACACCTGCAAGGGCATCGTGCTGATCGGCAAAGCGGCTCCGCTGATCCGCGACGCCGCCGCGGCGTTCGGCGTGACGTATCCGGTGATCGACGCGACGGACATGCACGATGCCGTGCGCCGCGCGACGGAGCTGTGCACCGCGGGTGATGCGGTCGTGCTGTCACCCGCGTGCGCGAGCTACGACATGTTCCAGAACTACGGCCACCGCGGCCGCGTGTTTCGCGAAGCGGTCAGCGCCGTCGGTGCGAAGCGCCTCGATCTCTAGTTGCAGGGCAACCCGGCGAGCTGGAACGCGGTGCCGCTGTGTGCACCGATCCACGCCGTGCCCGTTCCGTCGACGATCGCGAGGCCCGCGCCGTCGTTCGATCCCGCCGGTAGCGGGTACTGCGCGACCAGCGTTCCCGTCGGTGTGAACTCGGCCATCGTGGTCTCGTTGTTCGACACGACGAAGACGTTGCCGCTCGACTGGCAGACATCGATGTCGCCGTAGTTCACGACGTATCCCGTGGTCTGCCACGACTGCACGACGGCACCGGTCACGGGATCGATCTCGGCGACGCGATTGCCTTCCGTCGCACCGGCCACGCGATCCTGCACGACGAAGATCGTCCCGCGCGATGCGTGCAGCGCACCGCCGACGACGTGGCTCGCACCGAACTGCGTGGCGAGCGTCGTCGCGCCCGCATAGAGATCCGCGGTACCGGTCTCGCCGTTCGTGAACAGCAGCGTGCCTGCGGGAATGGTCGTCGTGCCGAGCGTGAACGCAGCGGAGGTCACGTCGAGATCGACATCGTCGGCGGCTTCCCCGGGCCGCGTGAGGGTCCCGAGCATCGCGCCGGTCGTCGAGTAGCGAACGATCGCCGCGCCGGTGCACGAATACACGAGGACCTCGCTCGCCGCGGGATCGAACGCGAGCCCGCACGGCGTGGTCACCGCGAACGACGACAGCATCGTGATCGTCACCGGTGCATCGATCACCGGCGCATCGTCGTCTGGGCCGGCATCCACGGGCGCATCCGGTGCCGAGGGCGCATCCGGAAGCTTGTTCGCTCCGCCATCATCACCACAGGCAGCGAGCACGAGGACCGCGACAGCAATTCGCATCCCTCCACTCTACGGGAGCGTCTGCGATATGGTCGAGTGGTGCGCGCCGTCCTCACTCTCGCCGCTGTCGTCCTCGGAAGCGGTTGCCCTGCCAAGGATCCGATTCCGCCGAAGCGCCCGAACACGGAGTTGATCGCAGGCTCGTACGAGCGACATCAACCCGATGGTGAGACGGCGATCCGGTTTCAGCCCGACGGTGGCTATCGGATCGCGAAGAACCGCATGCAGTTCGATGTCGAGCCAGCGGTCGGCACCGGGACCTACACGATCGACAAGGACACGCTGACGATCGAAGCGAGCAAGGGCATGTGCGCCGAGTCCGCGGGCACGAAGACCGGCACGTACAAGATCGTGCTCTCGAAGATCGGCATTCGCTTCACCAAGCTCAGCGACACCTGCGAGCGCCGCTCGAAGTTCGACGGTCAGACGTGGTGGCGCGTCGATTGATCGCGAGGTAGCCGAAAACTGGCCCCGCGATGGCGGGTGTGGAGGATGGCTGGATGGCCCTGCTTCGCCGCCTCGCCGAGCTGCGTCTGCGCTCGCGCCGCGAGGAGCCCGCGCTACCTGCCGCCGCGCAGTTGATCGCGGTGCAGCACCCGAGCGCGACGCTGCCGGAGCGCCCGTACGATCTGTGGCTGCTGTTCGCGGTCCTCGGCCTCCTCGGGCTCGGCACGATCGAGATCTACGCGTCGACGGCGGCCGACGGCCTGACCCGCTATCACGACGCGTACTTCTACCTCGAGCGCCAGATCGTGTTCGTCGGTCTCGGCGGAGTCGCGATGTGGGTCGCGAGCCGATTCGACTACCGTCGCCTGCGCCAGCTGACCTATCCGCTGCTCGGCCTGTCGCTGATGTTGCTCGCCGCCGCGCTCGCCGCGCCGGCGCGAAACGGAGCGTCGCGATGGATCCCGCTCGGGCCGTTCACGTTCCAGCCCGTCGAGATCGCGAAGCTCGGGCTCGTCACGTACCTCGCGTACTCGCTCGGCCGAAAAGCGGATCGCGTGAAGACGTTCACCGTCGGCTTTGTCCCCCACCTCGTGGTGTGCGGAATGATGATGGTGCTGCTGCTCAAGCAGCCCGACCTCGGATCGTCGGTCGTCCTCGGTGCCACCACGCTCGGCATGCTGTTCATGGCAGGCGCGCGCGTCTCGTACATCATGCTCGCGATCCTCGGGGCAGCACCCGTCGCGTATCACTTCGTCATCGGCACGCCGTGGCGACTGCAGCGCTTCCTCGCGTACTTCAACCCCGAGGCCTACGCGTCCGACACCGCGTATCAGTTCCTGCAAGCGCGGCTCGCGATGGGCTCGGGCGGCGTGTTCGGCGTGGGCCTCGGCAACGGACACCAATCGCTCGGCTATCTGCCCGAGGGGCAGAACGACTTCATCCTCGCGCCGATCGGTGAAGAGATGGGCTTTGTCGGCGTAATCGCCATCCTCCTCCTGTTCGTGTTGCTCGTGTGGCGCGGCGTGCGTGCGGCCCTCGGCGCGCGCGACGTGTTCGGTGGCTACCTCGCGTTCGGCATCACGATGCTGTTCGGCGTACAGGTGCTGTTCAACGTCGGCGTTGTCCTCGGGGTTGTCCCGAACAAGGGCATCACGCTCCCGCTCGTGTCGTACGGTGGCAGCTCGCTCGTCGTGACGATGTTCCTCGTGGGACTCTTGCTCAACGTGGGCCGTCGCGCCGAGCATCGAACGTCGCCGGTGGAACAAACGCGCGAGCTGGCACGTCGTAAACGAGTCCGTGTCCGCGTCGTCGCCAACTCTCCCGCATGATGGATCTATCGAGGACACCGTGCGCCTGCTGATCGCCGGCGGTGGAACCGGTGGCCATCTCTTTCCCGGCGTCGCGATCGCGGAGGAGCTGCGCGCGCGCGAACCGGATGCGGCGATTCGCTTCGTGGGCACCGCGCGCGGCATCGAAGCGCGCGTTCTGCCCGATCTCGGCTGGGACCTCACGATGATCGAGGTCTCGGGGCTCAAGACCGTCGGTGTGCTCGGTGCGATCCGTGGACTGTTCCGTCTCCCACGCGCACTCTGGCAAGCGCGCCGCGCGCTGAAGGCGTTCGCGCCGGATGCAGTGATCGGTGTCGGCGGCTACGCATCGGGACCGGTCGTGCTGATGGCGAAGCTGCGCGGCATCCCCACCGCGATCTGCGAGCAGAACTCGATCCCCGGGTTGACCAACAAGATCCTCGGCCGCCTCGTGCGCGCCGTGTTCCTCTCGTTCGGCGAGAGCAAGCGGTTCTTCAAGGAGAAGAAGATCGTGATGTCGGGCAATCCCGTCCGTCGCGATCTACTCCAGCGCCTCCTCGCCGTGGCACCGCACGCGCCGTCCCCCACCGTGAACATCCTCGTGTCCGGCGGATCGCTCGGCGCGGTCGCGGTCAACGAGCTCGCCGCGAAGGCGCTCTCGCAGATCGCGAAGACCACCTCGATCTCGATCGTCCACCAGACCGGCGAGAAGGATCTCGAGACCACGAAGCAGCGCTACGCCGATGCGGGGATCACCGCCGATTGTCGCGCGTTCATCAAGGACATGGCCTCGGCCTACCAGACCGCGGATCTCGTGATCGGTCGCGCGGGCGCCACCACGGTCGCGGAGCTCGCGATCGCGGGCAAGCCCGCCGTGTTCATTCCGTATCCGTTCGCCGCCGACAATCACCAAGAGCTCAACGCGAAGGAAATGGAAGCAGCAGGCGCCGCGCTGATGTTCCGGCAGTCCGAGCTCACCGCCGAAAAACTCGCGGACGCGCTGACGCCGCTCATCACCAGCGCTACGAAGCGATCCGAGATGGGCGCTGCGATGAAGGCGCTCGCCAAGCCGGGGGCCGCTGCCGCGGTCGTCGATTGGGCCGCGTCACAAGCGAAGTAATCGCGCGCCAGTCGCATAACACGCAGAGTGCTCGTTACCTGGCTAGGAGGAATCTCTCATGGCGCAGGACAACAGCACTTCGATGGTCGTGATCGTGGCGATCGTTCTTCTCGTACTGATCGGTGGCTTCGTTGCCTGGAAGGCCGGCGTGTTCGGCGGCAGCAGCGGCGACGATCACGGCAAGCTGATCGACGTCGACGTCAAGAAGTAGCTCGACGCGCGCTACGGCTTCACGAGGTCGACACGCGCTACGGCTTCACGAGATCGACGTGCGCTACGGCTTTACGAGATCCTCCAGCTTCGTCACTCGGAGCTGGAGGTCCTTGATCACGTCGTCGGTCTTTCGATCCTCGATGCCCATGTGCCGGCGCATCACGTCGACCTGAGCAGCGCAAAACGTGACGCCTCGTTCGACCATCGAGAGGCGCTCATTCGTGATGTCACTCTTCTCTTCGAGGGAACCGACTCGCGTCTTGAGCTCGCGAAGATCCACTTGGATCTCGCGAAGGATGACGAGCGTGTCGGCCATGATCGGACTCCAGTTGAGGGTACCGAATCGGTCGAGCAAGTCGAGGGCCATCGCAACTCGACGAAATGACTGCGTCGTGTGTCCGGAATGGCCGGCGTTCGGACACTGTCCGGCCGGTGCTCGGACAAGCTGCACGCAGGGAAGACCCGCGCGCGACGTGCCGCGTTGAAGAGACGATGCGGTTCCTTGCTTCGGTTTCCCGGGTCGCGCTCGCGTCGATTCCGCTCGTAGCATTGCTCGCGTCGACTCCCGCTACCGCGTGTCCCGCGATGGAACCGACGCTGCATCCGATCGCGACGAAGAACACCACGATGCTGCCCGGCGGCGGAGTTCTCCTCGCGATCACCGTCAGCTACGGCGCTCGTGACAAGGGCCCGTTCACGCTCGTCGACGAGACCGGGACGATCATCGATGCCACGCAGGATCCGATCGCACCGGGCCTCGTCCGTCTCACGCCGAAACAGCACGCCGATCGCGAGATCTCGCTCGTCGAAGGCAAGCAGACGCTGTTCGCGGTCCAAGACGCCGCCGGCGCACCGCCGCTCCTCGCGATCCCGAAGATCGCGAAGGTCACCTCGACGCGCTCGCGTACCACGAAGGCTCCGCGCGGCCCGTATCCGATCAACGAGACCACCACGATCACGCTCGCATCCGCACCGCCGACAAACGCGGTAGCGCTCGTTCTCTACGGCGCCGACAAGACGCCGCGCGGATGGGTGCGCCTCGATCGAGGTCGCACGTACTACCTCTCGTTCGGCGGCAAAGGCTGCAACAGCGTCGGCATGAGCGGCACCGTGGTCGGCGAGGACGTGTCGTTCGGCTTCGTCGACAACGGTGGCCGCGTGTCCGCGATGTCGAAGTCCGTGCGCGTCGGTCGCACGCCGCCGCCGCCACCAAAGTCGATGATGCCCGCACCCGTTGTCACCACGCCAGCACCTGTCCCGCCAGGTGGTCTGAAGAAACCATCGTAGGTCCCCTGGGATCGTACATATGGCGTACTAACCGGCGTAAGTACGTCCCCGTACGTACGACCTCGTACTAACCGCCGTCAGTACGCCATATGTACGCCTCGGAAGAGGCTCACCTCGGCTTGGTTGGTCCACGTGAGCTGTTCGGATGACACGTCTCGCTGTTCGGATGATGCGTCCCGCCAAGCCAAGCACCGGCGATCACTCACGCACCGACGATGATTGGCTCGGGTGCGAGCTCGACGCCGAACGCATCGCGCACGCCCGCCTGGATCTCTGCCGCGAGCGCGAGGAGCTCGGCGGTGGTTCCGCCACGATTGACGAGCGCCAGCGCGTGCTTCTTCGAGATGCCCACGTTGCCGCGCGTGGTGCCCTTCGCGAAGCCCGCGCGCTCGATCAGCCAGCCCGCGCTGAGCTTGGTCTTGCCGTCGGGCGCGGGGAACGTGGGCATCTTCGTGTCCGGTACACGTGCGAGCGAGCGCGCTTGCACGAGGGCGAGCTGGGCCTCGTCGACGATCGGGTTCGTGAAGAACGATCCCGCGCTGCGCGACTCGGGATCCGCGGGGTCGACGACCATGCCCTTACCGCGGCGCAGGGCGATCACCGTGTCGCGCACGGACGGGAGCGGGGCCGTTCCACCGTCCGCGATGCCGAGCGCTTTGGACAGCTCCGCGTAGCGGATCGGCTTCGAGCTCGTCGAGACGGCGAGGCGAAACTGCACCTCGACGATCACCCAGCGCTCGCTGCCGCGAAACACGCTCGAGCGATACGCGAACTTGCACGCTGCGGGCTCGAACGACTCCATCTCGCCGGTCTCGCGATCGAGCACGCGCACGAGCGTGATCGTGTCGGAGACTTCCTGGCCGTACGCGCCGACGTTCTGCATCGGCGTCGCACCGACGAGGCCGGGAATGCCCGACATGCACTCGAGCCCCGCGAGGTCGGCCGCGATCATCTCGGCAACGAAGTCGTCCCACGGCACGCCTGCGGCGGCGACGACATCGGCGTGATCGCCGTGGTGCTCGATGCGCACGCCGGGGATCGCCATGTGGATGACAAGCCCGGGGAAGCCGTTGTCGCGGACGACGAGGTTCGAGCCACCGCCGAGGATCAGCACGGGCTCGAAGGTCGGCGACCACGCGCCCGATGCGCGGCCATCGCTCGGGGGGCGCTCTGTGGAGCGAAGCGCATCGCGCAGCTCGTCGATCGTCGTCGCGCGCACGAACGATCGCGCGGGACCACCGAGGCCCAGGGTCGTCAGCGTCGAGAGCGAGACCGTCACTTCTTGTCGACGCGCGCGAATTCGAGCGGAGCGTCCTTCGAGGCGCAGTTCCAGATGTTCTCGCCGTCGTCGCCGTCCTCGACGATCTGTTGATCGACGAGCGACGCGACGCCCGTGATCTTGTCGGCCGCGAACGTCAGCTTCGCGTGGAGCGTGAAGCCCTCACCTTGCAGCTCGGCTTGCACGGTGCAGTCGTCGATCTTCGTGACCTTGTCGTCGCCCCAACGCTCGCCGTAGGGCGCAGTCGAGTCGCGCAGCGAGACCGCCACCGTGTCGCCAAACGGCTCGACGAGGAAGTACTCGTCGATCCACGGATCCGCGCATGGCCGGTCGTCGCCTTCCGCGGGGTTCTTCCACTTCGCGGATGCGGCGACCGAGACCTTGTACACGCCGCGCGTGATGCACGCCGCGCCCTTGGGCGGCGTCGTGCCGTCGTGAACGCCCGCGACCTTCGTCGACTTCTCGTCGTCTTTGATCGCCTTCGTGCGAACCAGCGTGCCCGTGACCGCGTGCGTCTTTGGATCGAGCGTCAGCGCCATCGTCGCTTCTTGGACGGCGCTGCTCTTCATGCCGAGGGTGAGCGTGCACGCGGCGGTGTCGACCTTCAGATCGAGCGGACCGGGATCGAGTGCAAGCACCTCTGCACCCTCGTCGAGCGTGGCCTTGTCACCGGCGACGGTGAAGCGGAACCACCAGCCCGCCTGGCCGTTCGACGTGTACCGCACGCGATACGCGCCTGCCACGTCGCACGCGCGAGTCGCGGGAGCCGCCGGGGCCGCGGAGCCGCTACCACTGCCGCTACCGACGGCCACCGACGATCCCGCGGATCCGGGATCCACCGTGGGTGCTTCCTTCTTCTTGCCGCATCCCGCGAGCCCGAGAGCGAGCACACCGATCGTCCACGCTGTCTTCATTTCAGTGCCCCCACGCACTTCATCATGCGTTCGTCCTCGGTCGCCAAGCCTTCGACTTGCTCCGCGGTGAACGTTCCGCCCGCGACCTCACCACTGCCGCCGATCGCGGTGGTCATCGCGTTCCATTCGCGCAGCAGTGGCTCCGCACATGCCTTGTCCTTGCAGGCGCACGCCTTCGCGCTGAGCCCGCGCGCTTTCTCGAGGAGCTCGCTCGCGGGCGTGGGCTCCTTCGCCTGCTTGCAGGCGAAGAGCGAGACGATCGCGACGAGCAGCAGAGGCTTCATCGCGCGACCGTCGCGCTCGATTCGTCGATCTTGACGAGGTTCTTCTTCGTCGCGGCGCCGAGGCGCTTCTCGAGGAGCGCGATGATCTCGTTGCAGGTGAGCTGGATGTTGCCCGCGCCGAGCGTGATCACGAGGTCACCCGGCTTCGCGTGCTGATCGAGCCACGCGGCCACGTCTTCGCGCTTCGGGACGTACGAGATGTCGCGATGGCCCGCCTCGCGCGCGTTGCGCACGACGATCTCGCTCGTGACGCCTTCGATCGGCTTCTCGCCGGCGGCGGCGATGTCGCAGATGACGACCTTGTCCGCGTCGTGGAAGGCGCGAGAGAACTCCGTGAGCTGATCGCGCGTGCGCGTGTACCGGTGCGGTTGGAACGCCGCGATGATGCGACGTCCCGGGAACGACGTGCGCGCGCCATCGAGCGTGGCTTTGACCTCGGCGGGGTGATGGCCGAAATCGTCGACGACGGTGACACCGCCGACCTCGCCGCGCACGGTGAACCGCCGCGCGACGCCCTCGAACTGCGCGAGCGCCTTCACGTACGTCTCGAACGGGATGCCCATGAAGTCGGCGATCGCGAGCACGCCGAGCGCGTTGAGCACGTTGTGCGCGCCCGGCATCGGCAGCGTGACCTCGCCGAGCTCGGTGGCGTGGCGCCACGCGACGAACTTCGTCGCCAGTCCATCGGGACGAACATTGCGCGCGCGATACGTGGCCTGCGTGTTGATGCCGAACGTGGTGAAGCGCTTCGTGAGGTTCGGCAGGATCTCGCGCACGCCCGCGTTGTCCATGCACAGCGCGCTCACGCCGTAGAACGGGACGCGATTGCAGAAGTCGGTGAACGCGCGCTTCACGTTGTCGTACGTGCCGTAGTGATCGAGGTGCTCGGGATCGACGTTGGTGACGATCGCCACCGTCGGGAACAGCGTGAGGAACGAGCCGTCGCTCTCGTCCGCTTCGGCGACGAGGTAGTCGCTCTTGCCCCAGCGCGCGTTCGCGAGGCCGAGCGAGTTCACGCGTCCACCGATAACGGCCGTCGGGTCGTAGCCGGCGGCCATCAGCACGGTGTGCATCATCGTCGTCGACGTGGTCTTGCCGTGGGCGCCCGCGACCGCGATCGCGTACTTCATGCGCATCAGCTCGCCGAGCATCTCCGCACGCGGGATCACCGGGATCTGGCGCGCGCGCGCGGCTTCGACCTCGGGGTTGTAGCCCTTGATCGCGCTCGACACGACGACGACATCGGACTCGCCGAGGTTGTCGGCGCGATGCCCGCGCGAGATCGTGCAACCGATGCGCGCGAGGTGACGCGTGATCTCGGTCTCGTTGTTGTCCGAGCCCGACACGCGATAGCCCATGTTGGCGAGCACCTCGGCGATGCCGCACATGCCCATGCCGCCGATGCCGACGAAGTGGATCTTGGTGTCTTGCTTGCGAAACATGGGTGTTGCGGTTCTTACCAGATAACGCCCTCCGAGGAGCCTGGATTCCCTAGTCCATGGCGATGCGGGTGAAGTGCCGTAAGCCCCCTTCCACCCCGTTCATCACGATCCGCACGATGCTCGGATCGATCACGGTGGGAATGGTCGTGGAGGGCGCCGTGTACACGGTTCCGAGCCACTGCAGACGGCAGGTGAACTGCGGCGGGTCGAGCACCATCTCGAGGACGACGTCGGAGTCGACGAACGAGCCGGCGATGCTCGTCTGGGAGGTGACGAACTGGCTTCCGTCGAGCGTGTACGTCGACGACACGTACAGATCAGGCGGATCTGCGTAGAGCTCGCAGAAGAATCGCTCCGGGTCGACATCGCGCATCTGGATCGAGAACTGATGTTGCGCCGAGCCCGTCGCCCGCAGATCGGCGCGCACCGAGTAGACCGAGCGCTGCGGACTACCGACGAGCTCGACGAGGATCACCTGGCTGCCTTGCATCACCAGCGCGCCGCCCTCGACGCGAGACGCTTTGTAGTCCCACGCTGCGGAGGGAGCGAGGAACGGATCGAACAGCGCGATCGACTCCGTCGGTGTCACCCGCGGATCGCACGCGTCGCCGACGCCATCGCCATCCGCATCGGAGGCGTCACCGCTGACGTGCGGGCAGGGATCGCAGTCGTCGAGCAGACTGTCACCGTCTTCGTCGTTCAGCGAGACCGCTGTACACGAGGTATCAGCGCATCGGTCCGTGCATCGGTCGGTGCATCGGCCGGCGAGTCGAAGCCCACGCGACCGCACGCCGCGAGAACGACGAACGTGATCACCTCACGCACGGACCGATCGTAACAGGCTTACCAGCTACGGTGCTTTGCCGACCCTGATCGCAGCGGACTTCGCAGACGCGCGGCCGTACTTGTCGACCCAGAACAGGCGACGACGAGCGCGGCGAGCTTCATTCGCGGTCCTTCTTCGACTCTTTCGCCGGCGGTGCTTCTTTGATGATCTTGGTCAAATTCGATCGCGGTGACACGCGACCGAAGTGATCGACCCAGAACGCCTTCACCCGCTGCCCGGGCTTCGGCTCGACGGTGCCGTCCGGGAGGAGCGTGCACTCCTTCATCTCGAACGCGACGAGTGGCTTGCCCGGATCGATCATGCCGAACGTCATCGGATCACCGTCTTCGTCCGCGAGGACGATCGCGACCGCGCTGCGCGGCGCTTGTCCGATGATCTCGACGGTCACCTTCGTCGTCGGTGACTTGCCACCCGACGAGCTCTGTACGATCGCGCGCACGCGTGGCTCGTCGAGCCGCGGCTCGCTGTCGTCGATCGCATCCAGCTCGGCGATCCGCTTCTCGCCGTCGACGAGCACGCCTGCATCGACGCCCTTGGGCAGCGTGAGCACGACGAGGCCCGGCGCGATCATTTTCACCTTCGGAGCGATCGCGCGCTTGTTCGCGAGCTTGAACTTCCACTTCTTGTCGACGAGCGGCGCGGTGTACGCCGGGCCCTTCGTCGGGCTCGCGTGAAAGCGCATGAGGATGCCCCCACGCGATGCGAACTCGAACACCTTCGATTCGATGATGAACTCGTCGCACGCCTCCGCGACGCGAGGTGCGGCGATGGCGAGAGCGAGGCTCGTGATCAGGGCTGCGCGCATCTCGATGGCTCCCTAGCCTACCAACGTATCGCCTCGGCGGGGGTCCGGGGAGTGTGCGCCACCCGAACAGCGCCGGCTGGAATCGCTGTTGTCATCGACGTTTGCGTGTGCAGCGTTGGTACACCGCCGAGGAGGCTTCTCCCATCTATCGTGGACGTCGAAGATCTAGCATCGTCGCGAACATGCGCACCGTGGCCCTCGCAGCGTTGATGGCTTTCGGCTGCACGTCGGACTTCGGCCAGATCGGAGAGGGCGTGCCGCCGCCGAATGCCGATCCGCAGACCGGTTGTTCGATCGGCTGCCACGGTGCGGACACGAGCAACGCACCTCCGATGAGCCTCGCCTCCGAAACGGCGACCACGGTCAGCGGCGTCGGCGCGCATCAGGCGCACCTCGATCCGGCGTCCGTGTGGCACCGTCAGGTCGCGTGCGCGGACTGCCATGCGGTTCCCGCCGACGTGTCCTCGCCGGGCCACATGGACGATGGCGATCGAAGAGCGGAGCTGACGTTCAGCGGCGTGGCCGGCCAGACGACGTTCGCGAACGGCGCGTGCACCTCGCGTTGCCACGGCAGCGCCGCGATCGGCGGTCGCAACTCGACGCCGATGTGGACGCGCGTCGATGGCTCGCAGTCCACCTGCGGGAGCTGCCACGGCACACCACCGCCGGCACCGCACCCGACCGACACCAACTGCGCCACGTGCCACCCGACGATGGAGGAAGGCTCGCTCACGTTCCGCGATCCATCGCGTCACATCGACGGCGTGGTCGACGTCACCGACGCCGCGGCGACGGGCGGGTGCTCGACGTGTCACGGATCTCCGACGAGCTCCGCGCCACCACGCGATCTGAGCGGCGACACCGCGGCGACGATCGCCGGCGTCGGCGCGCACGCGAAGCACCTCGCTCCATCGACCTGGCACCGCGCCGTGGTCTGCACGAGCTGTCACGTCGTCCCGACGGCGCTCGACAGTCCGGGACATCGCGATGGCGACAACGCGGCCGAGGTCATCTTCGACACGCTGAACCCCGCAGGCACGTATACGCGCGCGACCACCACGTGCGCGACCCAGTACTGCCACGGTAATGGCCAGGCCAGTAACGGCACGATCTCGTGGGTCACGCCCGGCGCGCTCGCGTGCGGCGCGTGTCACTCGATCAACGGCACCGGGATGTCCGGCGATCACCGCAAGCACATCGTCGGCGAGAACATGCAGTGCAGCCAGTGCCACGCCGATGTCGTTAATGCGAATCGCACGATCATCAACGCGAACCTTCACGTCAACGGTGTCCACGAAGTGAAGATGGCGAACGGCACGTTCAACGCGACGACCCGAAACTGCACGAACACCGGATGCCACGGCACCGAGCGCTGGTAGCGATCACGGGCATCCCGGCGCCCCCGTCGGCTGGCCGTTCTGCGTGCACGGCGCGCACTTGAAGTTGTTCATGCAGTTGCCGCGCGCGAGCGCGATGCCCTGAAGTCCGAAGTCGAGGCAATCGGACAGGCACACGCCGGTGTACTGGCCGAGGAGAAAGCTGTTCGCGTTGCACGTCGTGAACGGCCCGTTGTTCAGGATCTGATCCGGCACGCACAGCTCGACATCCTCGACGCACGCGTCGTCGCTGTCGTCGAGGTTTCCTTCCTGGTCATCGGGGATCGACGATGCGGCGACACACTTGCCGCGATTTCCACAGCACGCCGTGAACGTCTTCGCCGGCTCCGTCGGGCCCACGTCGCACGACTGGCTGCACGCGCCCGTCGGAGCGCCATCGATCGGCGAGTAACAGGGCGTGCAGCGCTCTGCCGGCGCGCACGTCGATTGCGGCAGCAAGCCTTCCTGCGCTTTCACGCTCGGCAGCGCGAGTGACAGGCAGCGACCTTCGGCGTCGTTGACCGAGCGACACGTCGGAGGCGTGAACTTGCCGCCCGTCTCGATGAAGATATCGGGCACGCACAGCTTCGTCGGATCGGCGCACTTCGCGAGCTGCGTTGCGGACCCGGCGGGCACGAGCGCCGCGTCGACGCAGTGAGCATCGGCGGCGCACGACGCGAGCGGCGCGGGATCGAGCACTGGTGGGCAGCTCGCTTCGTAGTTGCACGTGTTCGGATCGTCGCAGCTGTTGCTGGGTGGCGTCGCGTTGTTGTCGTCGCCGCCGTTGCACGTGGCGAGCGTCCGCAGATCGCACGCGCCCGTCGGCATGTTGTCGAGCGGGCTGATGCACGGGACGCAGAGCTCGTCGACGCCGGTGCACGTGTCCGGTCGCAACAGCCCCGCGTTCTCGGATACCTGCGGGATGCAGCGCGAGAGACACACGCCATCGCCACCGAACGCGGTGCACGAGGCAGGCGGCGTGGACGCGCCCGTCTTGAGGAACGAGTCCGGGATGCACGAGCTTCCGGAATCGCACGCGGCTACGAACGGCATCAGCTCCGCGGGGAGGTTCGTGTTCGCCATGCAGTGCGCCTCGCCGCCTTCGGCTTGGCAGCACGTGCTCATCGCGTTGATCTCGCCCATCGACAGCGCCGGACCGAGGGGACCCTCGCAGGTCTGACCCGCGCCGCCGTCATCCATGGTTGCCGAACAGCCCGAGACACAGACGAGAGCGAGCATCCACCGCATAAACTGAAATGGATTTCAGGAACCGTTCCAACGCTGCATCATCTGGATCCGGCGCGAACTGCGCATTGCTGCGCAAGTTGTCCTCGATCGCGCTGGGGATCGCGGTGGGAGGGTCTCCCTCGACGAACAACTCGATTTCGTTCGCGCCACGATCAACACCAATCGATCGCGCCGATGTAGAAGAAGTCATGCCGCATACGTTCGCTGGCAAGCGGGTCGCTGTCGTCATGGGTGGCCTCAGCGCCGAGCGCGAGGTCTCGCTCAACACCGGTGCCGGCGTGCTCGCCGCGCTGCAGTCCAAGAACTGGGACGTCGTCGGGATCGACTGGCGCGAAGGTACGAGCTTGCCGCGCCTCCTCGAAGACGCCGGCGCGCAGGTCGTGTGGAACGCGTTGCACGGCACCTACGGCGAAGACGGTGCGGTGCAGGGTCTGTGCGCGTGCATGCGGATCCCGTGTAGCGGATCGGGCGTGCTCGCGAGCGCGCTCGCGATGGACAAGGTCATCTCGAAGCGAATCTTCGAGAGCAACGGTGTGCCCACGCCGCGGTGGCAGCTCCTCTCGCACGAGGCCGGCAACGATCCCGCGATCACGCTCGCGTATCCGTTCGTCGTGAAGCCCGCCAACGAGGGCAGCTCGGTCGGCGTGTCGATCGTCGAGAACGCGGACGAGCTTCCCGCTGCACTCGCACTCGCGCGCGCGTGTCACGGCCCGGTGATCGTCGAGGACTACATCGCGGGCACCGAGGTGTTCGTCGGGATCCTCAACGGACGCGTGCTCGGCTCCGTCGAGGTGCGGCCCGCGACGAAGTTCTACGACTACGAAGCGAAGTACAAACGCACGGACACGAAGTACCTCATTCCGCCGGAGCTACCGGCGCCCGTGGTCGAGCGCGCGCACGAGCTCGCACTCGCCGCGTACAACGCGCTCGGCTGCAGCGGTCATGCGCGACCCGACTTGCGGATCACGCGCGCCGGCGAGCCGTTCGTGCTCGAGGTGAACACGCTGCCCGGCATGACCGCGACGAGCCTGTTGCCGAAGATCGCGAAGAGCATCGGCATGGACTACGCGACGCTGTGTGAAGAGATCCTCGCGAGCTCGTCGACGATCTAGCGCTCGCTCGCGCGCGTCTCGAGGTCGCCACCACGGCGCGGCGTCTCCCGCGATGGCGAGGAGCAAGGCTCGCATCAGCCTCGATCCATCACGGTTAGGAGCATCGGCCTCACCCAGAAGATGTGTCCCAAAGGCCCGAAGGTCCCAAAGGCCTGGTGGGACGCGTCTCGATCGCCCAACCCGATCGCGATCGATGGATCGAGCTCTCGTCGATGATCGAGACGGGGTCACAACAGACTCTTCTTCGGGGCCTTTGGGGCTTCGGGCCACATGTTCTGAGAGCGCCGCCGCGCACGCGTTCGAGGTCGGCATCGTTCCCGCCGAGTTGCAGAGCCGCGATCAGACGGGATCAGATCCTCGCGAGCTCGTCGCTAGCTCGACGATCTTGCGTCGCGAGCGCGTCGACGATCTACTCGCGAGAGCGTCGATGACCGAGCTCGCGAGCGCGAGTTACTTCTTGCAGGTCATCTCGTAGGCCTTCATCCACGTCTTGCCCTTGTCCACGGACAGCTCGCCCCAGACCTTGAGCCCGGCCTTCGGATCCGACGGATCGCTGTGATCGCGGAACTGGCCCGAGCCCATCGGTCCGAGCGTGTCGAGGTTGAACACCATCGGCTGACCCATCGGGGTCGCGTCGGCGGTGCCGACCATCTGACCACCGGAGTTGGTGAGGGCGACGCGGCGCCACTTCTTCGACGCGGCGTCGAAGGTCGTGAACGTCGCGATCTTGAGGAGACCCATCTTCATCCCCTTCACCTCGAGGGTCTCGGAGATCCACCACTTGTCGAGATCCGCCTTCGCCTTGTTCGTCGCGGTGATCGGCGTCTTCGAGCCATCGGGCTCCATCGCCTCTCCCTTGCACTTCCACGTCCCGGTCGTGGCCTTCGCCATGTCGAGGAGCTCCGTCGGCACTGCCGGCGCGGCCTTGGCATCCTTCGCGGGCGGTACGGTCGGCGCGACCTGAGCCTTCGAATCCTTCGCAGGCGGAGCAGGCGCCTTGTCGGCCTTGGGCTGCGCCACGGCGACCGCGGACATCGTCAGCAGCGCGAACGTGATCTGGGAAAAGGTCTTCATCTCGTGTCTCCCTGGTGAAAGTCCGCGCACTATACTTCTGCTGAAACCGCTCGACGACGAGCGGGTCTCATAGACGTGACCTTTCGATCGCGATTCACCTGCGCTGCGTTGCTTGCCTCGGTGGCAGCGTGTGGCGGAACGCCCCAGGCGCCGACTCCGCGAATGACGCCGATCGCGGCGACGATCGATGCAGCCGTGCATCCGCTCGAAGAGCTCGAGCACGAACGCGACGCGCCGCTCCTCGCGATCGATTGGGCGACGACGCCGATGGCGACCGATGCCGACATCGCCGCGGTGTGGAAGGCGATCGCACCGACGGGCGACGATTGGCGCGCGAAGCTCGACGAGATTCCAGTCGCGCAGGGCCGCGTGCTCGGCGCGTGGTTTCTCAGGCAAGGCAACGTCATCTGCGCGAAGCCGCCATCGAAGGCGGACTGCGCACCGCTCGTCCTCGACGTGGAGCCGCCGAAGCCCACGGCCGATGCGAGCGATCCGTGTCTGCGCCGCATGCTCGCGATGTGGTCGATCGGTCAACTCGAAGACGCCGACGTGCCCGCGGTGATGGATGCGCTGCGTGCGATCGCGGTCATCCCGCCGCCGGAGTCCGAGCTCGTCGCGAGTGCTCTCGAGGTGATCCCCGAGACCGATCACGACGCGCGCCTCGAGCTCATCGATCGCGCCTATCGCGCGGGGCAGCGCGATGTCGCGAACGGCCAGCTCGGCGAGCTCGACGAAGCGCACGTGATCACCGCCGCGACGAAGTTCCACATCGATGGCGCGATGGAGATCCTCTCGGCGCAAGGACATCGCGCGGTGTTCCTCGGCGCGATCACCGACGAGAAGATGCAAGCCAAGGCGCGCACCGAGGCGATCGACGAGCTCCTCGGCGTCGACGCGACGCTGCCCGCCGACACGAAGGCCGCGCTCGTCACCGCCGCGAAGTCCAAGGACTGCGTGGTCGCGGCCCACGCGGCGCGGGCGCTGGTCCAGCGCGGCGACAAGCGCTTCGTGCCCGCGCGACCGCGCACGAGCTCGCCCGCCGTCATGATGCGCGCGCTGTGCGTGCTCGCGGCGTACGAGCGCCTCCAGGGCAACGACGAGCCCTCGTTGCTCCAGCAGTTCGTGCCGCCCAAGGGCCTCGAGCGCGTGTCGATCGCCTACGACGCGCTCGCCGATGTCGACACCGACGGCGACGGCGATCCGCACACGGTCCGCGAGGTGACCCTGGTGCCGCGCGAGGACGTCCTCGTGCCCGAGGTCGACGACATGGTCCGCGCGTTCCGCAAGTGCGAGGGCACCGCGTGCGTTTCGCACGATCGCGATTATCGCTTCGGGTTCAAGGCCATCGGCGGCCAGCTCTACCTGGCCAAGCTCGAGATCTCCGAGCGCCCGCCATGCCCCTCGAACTAGGCCCGTGGATCTTCGGCCGACCTATGGCACGATGTCCTCGATGACGCGCTGGTTCGTCGCTCTGTTCGTGTCCCTGTTCGTGCTCTCGAGCGCGAGCCCCGCGGACGCCCAGGCGTTCAAGCCGAAGGCAAAGTCGGCCAAGTCCGCGCCCGCGAAGAAGGCTGCTCCAAAGAAGACCGCGCCGAAGAAGTCAGCGAAGAGCTCGAAGAAGAAGTCGCGCGCGTCGGAGACGGCGGGGCGCCCCGATGACCTGACGCCCGAGGCGGACGAGAAGAAGAAGAAGGCCGAAGACGACGATGACTACGTGCTGATCGAAGACGACGAGGAGTAACTCCGTCGCCGCGTCTTGCGTTACGGGTGTGACGAGTCGCTGATGGCTCCATTGCCCGCTGCCCGTGCGGTAGGGAACTGATCGAACGGTCTCGGGCAGTCGTTCTCCGATCCGATCCGAGCCGATCCGAGCCGAGCCGAGCCGATTCGAGCCGAGCCGAGCCCGAGCCGAGCCGAGCCGAGCCGGAAGATGTGGCCGCGTTGCCTGAAAACCAGGCAGCGAGATACACGCCTGTTCAGGTCGGATGATCTGAGCCTGAGCTGTCGAAAGATCAAAAGATCTCGGCAGCCTCCAAAAAATTGCCCACCCCCACGGCGCATGCGTATTTCCACATCATGGATCGATCCCGTCGCGGGGGAACGAAGTCGGCCCGCGCCAGCTCGGAACCCTCGGTTCCAGCCGCATCGCGGCTGACCGTTCGCGCGCGCGCGAAGAATCGCCGTCGCCCGGGGTCGTTGTGGTCGCGGATGCCCAAGCCGCGCGTGGTCGCGGATGCGTGCGGTCGCGCGATTCGTCGCTCGTTGCCCGCCCTCGCAGCGACCGCCGCGATCGCGACGATCGGCACGGGCGTGTGGCTCGGCTACCGCTTCATCACGACGAGCGAGCGCTTCGCGATCGTCGAGATCCAGATCGATGGCGAGCATCACCTCACCGAGGATCAGGTTCGCGCCGCGCTGCCCGTGAAGGTCGGCGACAACGTGTTCGCGACGAACCTCGATTCGCTCGCGAACGCCCTGCGCGCGACGCCGTGGATCGCGTCCGCGTCGGCGCATCGCGTGCTGCCCGACAAGCTCGTCATCGAGATCGCGGAGCACGCGCCCGCGGCGGTCGTCGAGCTGGGCGAGCTGTACCTCGTGGATCGCGGCGGCCATCCCTTCAAGCGCGCGCAGCTCGATCACGGCGACGGCGATGACCTGCCGGTGATCACCGGGATCTCGCGCGCGAGCTACGAGGCGGATCCAGCCGGCACGGCGCAGACGATCACGCTGGCCCTCGCCGCCTTGTCGGCGTGGACGGCCGATCCGTCGCGGCCCGCGATCGGCGAGATCTACGTCGACGCGCATCGCGCACTCACACTCCGCACCTACGATCACGCGACCGCGATCCAGCTCGGCCCGCTGGCATCGCTACCGCAGCTCGCCGCTCGCATGGCGACGTTCGATGCGGTGTGGGCCGACCTCTCCGACGCCGAGCGCGAACGCGCGAGCGCACTTCACCTCGACGCCCGCACCGATCAGGTGACCGTGGCGCTGCACGAACCCAAGAAGGACTGAAAAGCACTCCCATGGCCAAGACCAAGAGCA
The DNA here is from genome assembly GCA_044230415.1 of Kofleriaceae bacterium. Lineage (GTDB taxonomy): Bacteria > Myxococcota_A > Polyangia > Haliangiales > Haliangiaceae > JABFXX01. The sequence continues at coordinate 20,605 of JBGARE010000025.1, read as the reverse complement.
GCGAGATCATCGTCGGCCTCGACATCGGCACCACCAAGATCGCCTGCATCGTCGGCGAGGTGACCGAGGATGGAGTCGACATCATCGGCATCGGGACGGCACCTTCGAAGGGCATGCGACGAGGCAACGTCGTGAACATCGACGCGACCGTGTCGTCGATCCGGCAGGCGGTGGACGAGGCCGAGAACATGGCGGGCTGCGAGATCAGCTCGGTGTACGCGGCGATCTCGGGCCCGAACGTGCGCGGCCTCAACTCCCACGGCATCGTCGCCGTGAAGAACAAAGAGGTCAGCGACGCGGATGTCTCGCGCGTGATCGAAGCAGCGAAGGCGGTCGCGATCCCGATGGATCGCGAGGTCCTGCACGTGCTGCCGCAGCAGTACATCGTCGACGATCAGGACGGCATTCGTGATCCGCTCGGCATGGCCGGCGTTCGCCTCGAGGCGAAGGTTCACATCGTGACCACGCTCGTCGCGTCGGCACAGAACGTCATCCGCTGCGCGAATCGGTGCAACCTGCAGGTCGCCGACATCGTGCTCGAGTCTCTCGCTGCGTCGCAGGCCGTGCTCGAGGATGACGAGAAGGAGCTCGGCGTCGCGCTCGTCGATATCGGCGGCGGCACGTGCGACATCATGGTCTACGCGGACGGCGCCATCGTGCACACGTCGGTGATCGAGCTCGGGGGCGAGCGCGTCACCAACGACATCGCGACGCTGCTCCGCACCCCTCTCGAGTCGGCCGAGAAGCTGAAGCGCAAGTACGGCTGCGCGTGGTCCGAGCTCGTCGAGCGCGGCGAGATGATGGAGGT
>JBGARE010000025.1:0-19577 GCA_044230415.1 Kofleriaceae bacterium | reverse complement strand
CGTGGCGCGCCGACGAAGATCGGCGGCCTCGTCGACGTCGTCCGCTCCCCGAGCTACTCGACGGGCGTGGGCCTGGTGATGTTCGGCGCGGAGCAAGGCCGCACGCCGCAGGTGCAGGCCCGCACCGACGATCGCCCCGGCATGTTCAAGCGGGCGTGGTCGCGCCTCGCCGAGATGTTCTGAGTTACTGGCGCCCGGATCGTCGTGGCTCCGTGGCACCGACGAGCGTGTCGAGCTCGATGCGCACGCCTGCCGTGAACGCGACGAAGTTCGCCCAGTTGTAGATGTTCTGATCGCGAACGTCCGCGCCACCGCCGAGGAGCCGCGCACCGAGCACGATGTCCACGCCTCGGCCGACGCGCTGGCCAAGCATCAGCTGCACGTCGTAGATGCCGCCGCTGACACCGTCCACGAGGCCGAATGTCGAGAAGCCGTCGGCTTCGAGCGCTCCCCACGGTCCGTGCGTGTACGGGCGGTACCACGCGCGGGCCTTGGCGGCGCCGACGAGACCGATGTCGTCCTGGTGCGCGCGCTGCATCCCGTCGACGGAGGCGAACGCGACGTCCGCGTTGCGGATCTGCAGCGAGCCGCCGAGCTCGAGAGCAAACGTGCCGCCGTCGACCACGCGATACAGGTACGAGGCGCGATAGCCGTCGAACAGGTAGCGGTGGTTCACGACGGTGCCGGTGGTGAACAGCTCGTCGCGAAACTGCAGCGGCTGCTCGAGCCGGACCTGCGTGGTCACCTCGAACGGTGCGTAGAGCAGGATCACCGTGTGCCGGCCGATCGCGAGCTCGAGGCTCGCGCGCGACGCGTTGACCAGGTTGTCTCGCTGGCCGACGTCATCGGCTTCGTACGGCGACCCCATCGCGCCGTAGCGCCCGTCGTTCTGCGCGATGAACGCGGGGCCGACCTCGTAGACTAGGGTCGGCCGGATCGGGGGCCGCGCCTCCGCGAAGGCCACGGTGGGAGCGAGGAGCAGAACAGCGGCAGTCAAACGAAGCATCTGTAATGGGAGCGCGGATCACGACGCTTGGTTACGCCCCTGCCCGGACCCTCACGGTCCCCGATCGCGATACCCTGGGTAGGTGCAGCGCGCGGTTGTCCTGCTAGCTCTGGCCGCGTGTGATCGGATCTACGGCCTCGACGGCCGCGTAGAGCCCGACGGCGGCGGTTCGAACAGCGGCGACGACGGTCCGATGCCACCGTCGGACGGAGCATCGACCGGGTGTGCCTTCGTAGAGCCCAGCACCGCCCTTATCGCGGCCGACGCTTGGTACCCCGACGCGGCGCTAGCGACCGCGGTACGCAAGAACGGCGCTGGCTTCATCGAGCTCGGTCACTCGACGGGCAAGACCGTCGACATGCTGACCGAGAGCAACTACGGGAGCGCATTCGTCAGCCTCCCCGTGGGCTACTCGAGCATGTTCTTCCCGAGCATGTCGGGCGACGGGACGCTCCTCGTCGGCAGCCTCGCGAACGACGACAACGTGACCTTCCGCCTCGCGATCGGGACGCGCAACACCCAGGTCTTCGGGAATCCCGCCCTCGTGGATCTGCGGACCGCGAGCGGCACGGCGTGGACGCTCGGCGTGACGGATGTTCCGTCGGGCCCGACCTCGGTCACGCCGCGTCGCATGCTGATCTCGCAGTCGCAGCGCATCGTCGAAGTGGTGCAGAACGGGAGCCAATGGCGCGCGACCGGCGAGACGCTCGTGACGTCGATCGGTCTCAACGCAATCTCGTACGCGACGCTGAGCACCGACGGCCTCGCGATGATCCTCGTCGGGACGGTCGTGGCGAACCCGGGCGCGCAGAAGGTGCTGCGAGCGACGCGAACCAGCGTCGATGGTCCGTTCGGCGAGGCGAACGAGATCTTTCGGCCCCTCGGCACCGGCGTCAGCGCCGCGTATCTCGTCGCGGACTGCTCGAAGCTGTACTTCGTCCAGCAGGGCGAAGTGCGCTACGTGGAGCGCTGACAGATCGGGATCGCGCGCTCGACGGTCTTCGTGCGCTTCGCGCGATCGACGAAGAACACGCCCGCCGGCCGTGCGTGGGCGACGACGAGCTGATCGCTGAACTTCGCGACGCGCACGTGCGCTGCGAGCGGTGACGACGCGCCCGGCGCGACGAGCGTCCCGACATCGGCGAGCTTCTCGACGTCGATGAGGTGCAGCTGTTTGCCGCGGATCGCGACGACGAGGTCGGCGTCGATCACCGTGTACGAGCTGGTCTCGTCCGCGAGCGCGACGTGATCTCCCGACGACGACAGGAGGTACGCGTGGTACTCGGGCCCGACCTCGACGCGATCCGTGACGATCACGCGCGTGCCGACCCAGCGCGCCTCGCGCAGGTGGTACGGCACCTGGAATACCTCGTTCGCGGGATCGAGCTTCGCGAGCGCGATATCGCCGATCTGCTTCTCCGTGCGCAGGTCGTAGAACCGGCCGCGCCACGTGCCGCGCTCCTCCACGAACAGGAAGGCGCGCGTGCCATCGAGCGAGGCGATCGCCGGCTGCGTGACGCCGTCCGCGACCTCGACGTCGACCGTCGCCGAGCCTAGCTCGCGTTCGTCGAGGCGCGCTCGCTCGGCATCGTCCCAGGCGCGCGGACCGAGGACCTCGCCGAGCTCGTCGAGGACGAGGCACGCGGTGACCGAGCCGGGCGAGTTGTCGCCATTGCCGTAGCAGGCGGTGACGCGCGAGCCATCGGCGCGCAGGTACGCGATGTTCGCGTCCGCGAGGCTCTGCGGCAGGCAGGGCTGAGTCAGATCGAGGGACACGTCCGGGGCCGCGTCGGCGCGGATCGGCGGCGGCGGCGACGGTGGAGGAGGCGCGTCCGCCTTCGACGAGCAGGCCGCGAGAACAACCGCGAGAGCGATGCGCACGTGGGGAAAAATGCGCCGCTGAGTTGGGATCGCAACAAAACTTCGCCGCTTCCGATCAAAAAGTTGCCCGTGGATCCCCCGCACTTTCATATGGGGTCACCAAGGGGGCACTTCAGAACCATGGCACTCATCGAATTCGACGACGTCTCGCACGCAAAGATCCTCGTCATCGGCGTCGGCGGTGGCGGCGGTAACGCTGTCAACACGATGATCAGCGGCAATCTCGACGGCGTCGAGTTCGTCGTGGCGAACACGGACATGCAGGCACTCGAAGCCAACATGGCCCCCCACAAGATCCAGCTCGGCAACGCGCTGACCAAGGGACTCGGCGCCGGCGCAAACCCCGAGGTCGGTCGTCGCTCGGCGGAAGAGTCGATGCAGCACATCGCGGATCTCATCTCGGGCGCCGACATGGTGTTCGTGACCGCGGGCATGGGCGGCGGAACGGGCACCGGCGCCGCGCCGGTGATCGCGCAGATCGCGCGCGACTGCGGTGCACTCACCGTCGGTGTCGTGACCAAGCCGTTCGGCTTTGAAGGCAAGAAGCGCGCACGTCAGGCCGTCGAGGGCATCGATCGCCTCGGCGCCGCGGTGGACACGCTGATCGTGATCCCGAACAACCGCTTGCTCGGCCTCGTCGGTCAGTCGACGTCGATGGTCGAAGCGTTCCGCAAGGCCGACTCGGTGCTCCTCAACGCGGTGCAGGGCATCTCGGACCTCATGACGGTCCCCGGCCTCATCAACGTCGACTTCGCCGACGTGCGCACCATCATGGCGGGTATGGGCCGCGCCCTCATGGGCACCGGCATCGGCACCGGCAAGAAGCGCGCGACCGAGGCGGCCGAGACGGCGATCAGCTCGCCGCTCCTCGAGGACGTCAACATCGAAGGCGCGACGGGCATCCTGATCAACATCACGGGTGGCCCGGACCTCACGCTGCACGAGGTCAACGAGGCCTCGTCGCTGATCCAGCAAGCGGCGCACGAAGACGCGAACATCATCTTCGGCTCGGTGATCGATCCGAACCTGTCCGAGGAAGTCCGCATCACCGTGATCGCGACCGGCTTCGATCGCGCGGCGAAGACGCAGATGATCGTCGAGGAGTCGCGCAACGCGATCCCGCAGTCGGCGCCGCACGGCAAGATGCGGCTGTCGAACACGCTGCCGCCCGCGTCGCAGATCCAGCTGCCGTACGACGTCTCGACGCAGACGACGAAAGAGTACCCGGCGCCGATCCTGACGCCGCGCCACTCGAACCAGAAGATGGCCGCGCAGGTCGTCGAGGAGCCGGACATCGACGTCACGTGGGCGAACGACGAGGTCAGCGAGGTCGAGCGCGCGCTGTCCGAGCTCGCCGAGTCGATCCCGCAGGGCGAGGCCTCGCAGCGCATGGCGAGCGGCTCGGGTCCGAACACGCCGATCGAGGGAACGCCCCTCGTGCAGCCGAACGAGCGCAAGCGTGCGCAGTCGCGACCGAGCATGAAGACCGTGCTGTCGGGCGAGATCGACACCGAGAACGAGCTCGACGTCCCGACGTTCATCCGCCGTCATTCGACGCACGGCTGAAACACACAATCTCACCTTCTTCTTAGCTTCGTTACCCTCCCTGAAGCGCTCGCATCCTGCGGGCGCTTCGCCGTTTCGGGTAGTGTCCGCGCATGCGTACACTCCTTCTTTCTCTCGCTGTTGTCGCGACGACGTCGATCGCGCTCGCTCAGCCCGCGCCCAAGGCCGGTGCTCCCGCGCCCAAGGCGGCTCCGGCGAAGACCGAGCTGACCTGGTACGGCCACGCGGCGTTCGCGATCAAGACGCCCGGTGGCAAGACGATCCTCGTCGATCCGTGGATCACGAACCCGTCGAACCCGAACGGCAAGACCGATGTCGGCACCGTCGGTGGCGATCTGATCCTCGTCACGCACGGTCACTTCGATCACGTCGGCGACTCCGCCGCGATCGCGAAGCGCACCAAGGGCAAGCTCGTCGCGACGTTCGATCTCGGTAGCGCGATCGTCGGCGCGGGCTTCCCGAAGGATCAGTACGGCATGGACACCGGCGGCAACTTCGGCGGCACGCTGACCGCGCTCGACGGTGAAGTCGCGATCACGTTCGTGCCCGCAGTCCACAGCTCGAACCTCGATGGCGGCAAGGCCGGCGGCAACCCGGGCGGTTTCGTCATCGCGATCAAGGGCGGCCCGACGCTCTATCACACGGGCGATACGGACGTGTTCGGCGACATGGCGCTCGTCGGCAAGTTCGCGAAGGTCGATCTCATGCTCGCGTGCATCGGCGGCCACTTCACGATGGATCCGGCGCGCGCTGCCGAGGCAGCGAAGCTCGTCAAGCCGAAGGCGATCGCCGGCATGCACTTCGGCACGTTCCCCTTGCTCAAGGGCACGCCCGCGGAGCTCGGTGCGGCGCTGAAGAAGGCGGCGCCCGGCGTGAAGCAGGTGACGCTCGAGATCGGGAAGACCATCCAGCTGTAAGAGGCACGAGGACGGGGCGTTGTGGTAACTGAAGCCATGCGCACCGTCCTCGCCAGCTTTGCCCTGTCCCTGATCGTTGCCGCCGCGTGTGGCGGTGGTTCCCAGAAGGGCCCGGCGACGACGGATCCGAAGGGATCGAACGACATCGCCGCCGAGACGTGCTGCTGCAAGTCGAACCCGTTGACCAGCGAGGACGGCAAGGCCGTGTTCGAGCAGGGCAATCGGATGGAGTGCTCGTCCAAGCAGGGCGAGTGCGTCGACGAAGTGCAGTGCCAGGCGACCCCGCAGCCCGAGTGACGTTCTCGAAAACTGACGGTTCTCCACGGAGCGCTGTCTAGGTACGATGGTGGTCATGCGGTGGGTGTTGGTCGTGTTGCTCGTCGGTCGCGTCGCGTACGCACAGCCCGGTGCGAGCGAGCCGATTCCACCACCGCCGAGCCCGCCAGCTCCCGCACTCCTGAGCGAGAGCGCGGCCCTGTGGCTCTCGTTGGGCGGGACGCTCGGCTCGTACACGCTGTATGCCGTCGCGGGCAACATGCGCAGCAGCCAACTCCGTGAACCGCTGATGCTGACCGGCGCGCTCGGGATCGCCTTCGCGCCGAGCTTCGGCCACTGGTACGCGGGGAAGTTCTTGACGCGCGGACTCGGCATTCGCGCAGCGTCGATCGGAGTCGGCGTCGTCGCGGTCATCGTCGCGGTCTCGTGTGATGGGTTCTCACTCGCCGACGGCTCGACCGGCGACTGCGGGCCTCGGGTGGACCTCGGGTTGGGGCTGTTGTTCGCCGCCGCCGGCATGTGGCTCTACGGAATGGTCGACGACATCGTCACGGCACCGCGGCGCGTCGCTCGCATCAATCAAGCGCGGCTCGACGCGACGTATGCACTCGTTCCGACCGCGAGCGACGAACACGTCGGCTTCGCGCTCGTCGGACGGTTCTAGCTCACCACATCATGCCGAACGTCGACTGGAACAGCATCGATCGATCCGTGTAGCGCTCCTCGGGCATCATCGGCGCCGCGCGACACGAGACGCCGCTCGATCGACAGATCACCGCAGGCTCGGCATCGTGTGGCGCGACCGCGAGTCGCCATCCGAGCGACCACCCGATGCGCTTGGGAAAGCCGATCGGCTCCTGGAGTCGGTGATCGATCTCGATACCGAAGCCGGCCTGCGCTTCGACGCGCTTGGAGTCCGCGGGCACGAGTCGCGCGGCCTCGCCGTAGCTCGGCATGAACCAACGATTCCACGCGACACCCGCTCCACCCTCGACGAACACCGCCAGCATCGAGTTACCACCGACGATGTTCGAGCCGAGCCGCAGGACATCGAAGCGGCCGAGCACGCTGATGCGATGACCTGCGCCGAGGCGCAGATCCGACGGCCCGCGCTCCTGGAGCTGCAAGTACGTGTACTCGCTCTCGACGGCGAAGCGGCCGAACCGATGACCGAGCCCGGCGGAGATGCCGAGCGCCGTGACATCGAGGCGCTCGTTATAGAGAAAGCCGACGACGGTACCGACGCGTGCGACCGGTCCATAGGTGCGGTGCGGCGCGAGTGGGTTCTCGACCCAGTCCACGGTGGAGGGGTGGGCGGCGTCGGCCCATGCGACACCGGAACCTGTGAATCCGAGGCACAGAAGTGCCAATGACATGCGACGGACGAGGCGCATGGAGCCCGATCGTTGCAGATCACGTACCCGCGATGGATTCGTCGAGGGCGCGTGTCATGACTTCGATCGGAGCTGGGCGTCCCGTCCAGATCGTGAACGCGCGCGCGCCTTGATGGACGAGCATCGCTCGCCCGTCGAGGACGGTGTGCCCGCGTGCCTTCGCGCGATCGAGGAGCAATGGAGTGCGGTGGTAGACGAGTGTCGACACCCACGCGTGCGGCGCGAGCGCGTCGAGGGGAAGCGCGTCGACGAACGCGGCTTCGTCCTCGGGACTCCCGAGACCGACCGGTGTGGTGTCGACGACGAGATCCGCGCGAGCGAACGCATCGCGCAGATTCTCGTCGGTCCATGGCCACGCGGTGGCCCAGTCGACCGCGCGCCGCGCGACGACTTCGATCGCGCGACCGCCGCGCAAACCATACGCGACGGCGCGCGCGGCACCACCGGCACCGAGGATCACCGCGCGCTTGCCGACGAGATCGAAGCCGGCGGCCGCGAGCCCGTCGGTGAAGCCTCCCTCGTCGGTGTTGTAGCCGACGACGCGGTCGTACTCGAAGTGCAAGCAGTTCACCGCGCCGATCACCTTCGCCGACACGGACAGCTCGTCGCACATCGCAGCGACGGCGACCTTGTGCGGGACCGTGACGCTCGCGCCGAGCGCGCGCATCGATCGCAGGCCCGCGAACGTCGCGGCGAGTCCCTCGGGCGCGACGCCGATCGGCACGAGCACCGCATCGATGCCGCTCGCCGCGAACGCCGCGTTGAGCATCTGTGGACTTCGCGAATGCTCGACGGGCCAGCCGAGCACGGCCGCGACGCGCGTGGCGCCCGTGATCACGGTTGCACCGCGAGCTCGGCGCCATCGCGACGCGCGGCCTCGAGCGCGCGCTGCGCATCACGGATCAGCTTGTTGAAGCTGAGCTGCTGTCCCGGTTTGGTCCCAGCGATCGCACCGACGAGCCGCGGCTGGAACGAGCCGCCCGACGTGACGAGCGGAGCGAGCGATCCGACCGCGCCGATGATGCGACGCGCGACCTCGGTGGCACCGGTGAGATCCGTGTACGGCAACAGGACGAGAAAGCGATCCTGATCGAGCTCCGTGGCCATGTCGATATCGCGAATCGAGTGGAGCAACGCGTTGCCCGCTCGTGCACGCAAGATGCCCTTGATGCCCGCCGGCGGTGGTTGCGTCGACGAGATATCGAGCGCGAACAGCGCGAGGGTCAGTGCGTATTGATAGCGCCGCACGCGCTTGAGCTCGAGCTCGAGTGCGCGCTGGAACGCCTCGAACGACAAGAGACCACCGACGTCGTCGGACTCGGCATCGCTCCCGAGCCGCGATAGCAGATCTTCCTCGCGACCACCTTGCTGCGCAGACATCAGATCGCGACGCTGCTCGAGGATGCGCGCCGCTGCGAGCAACACCGGCCCGAGGCGCTCGGCATCGTGCGGACGGATCGCGACGAGGTCCGCACCGGCCGCCGTCGCTTGTCGCGTCGCTTCGTCGACGCGACCGGAGCACGACGCGATCACGATCGGGCCCCACGGTGCGAGCATCAGCGCCGCCTTGATCAGCACCTCGCCGCCCGGAATCCCGACGAGGATTGCATCGATGTGGCCATCGGCCATCGCGATGCCGATCTGCTCGAGTCCCTCGCGCGAGCTCGTGCTCGCCGTGATCGCGTGACCCGATTCGCGAATCGCAGCAGCAGCGGCCGCCAGGTTCGCGTTGGTCTCGTACACCGCGAGCTGCAGGATCGGCGTCTCGGGCCGCTCGAACGCGTCCTCGGCGATGCTCGGGCCGCGCTCCGCGAGCCGCATCGTGCGCAGTGGCGCGATCGCATTTCCGAAGTCGCCGCTCTCGTCGTGTGCGTCGTGTGCCGCGTCGAGCGCGATGTCGAGAGCCATGTCGATCGACGCGTGAGAATCACTGAGCGCTCGATCGAGCTCGCTGTTCGCGCGCGGCACTTGCTCCATCACCATGCTGCCGCTGCCGTCGTTATCGAGGGCGAGCGACGAGTAATCGAACTCGCTCTCCGCCCTCGACACGGTGATCGCCGGCTCCGACTCCGGGCGGATCGCGTGCTCGAGGATGCGCGTGTCGACCTTCCCGATCGAAGGCGCCGAATCGCGCAGGGCGAGCTTCGGCAGATCGGCGCGCGGCGGTGGAAGCGGTGCCTTCGGTTTCACGGGCTCCGGCCGAGGCGCCAGCGGTACAGGCTTCACGGGCTCCGGCCGAGGCGCCAGCGGTACAGGCGTCACGGGCTCCGGCCGAGGTGCCGGCGGTACGGGCTTCGCGACCCCGGGTTTCGCGGCCACGGGTTTCGGCGGCACCGGCGCGGGCTTCGGCGCTTCTTCCTTCACGCTCGGTTCATCGAACTGCAACGCTGCGTCGAGGATCTTGGTCGGCACCGGCTGGAGATCGAAGCCCGACTTCTCCTCGGGAAAGCTCAACGCCGCGTCGAGGATCTTCGTCGGGACCGGCTGGATGTCGAAGTCTGACTTCGAGTCGCGCGCAGGCGGCTCGGACGTCTTGCGCGGCAGTCCCGCACGCACTGCGTACTCGAGATAGCTCCCGGGACGAGGGGGGTCGATCTCGATTCGCGGCGGCTCTTGGTTTTTCTCGCGCAACTTCGCAGCGAGATCCGCGGACGTCATCGCCTCTTCATCGACCGCGTAATCGTCGCGCTCGTTCCCGCGGCTGGCCGCATAGTCGTCGCCGCGTTCGCTCGCTGCGCGTTGTGCGCGCCTCGGCGGAACATACGCAGGAGCCTCCATCACCGCGGACTCGCTCCGCGGAAACGCGCGTCCACCGGCGAGATCGGAGTCACTCTCGCGGGCGGGAACGATCACGCTCTCGGCGCGAGGCGGCGGCGCGAGTGGCGGCGGATCGATGGCATCCGGCGCGGGTGACGGCACCATCGCGGCGTCGAGCGCGACGAGTGGATTGGGCGTCACGATCGTCGGTGGCGCGTCCGCGATCGTTGCCGCGGGAGGTCGCGATGGCACCCCGCTGACCGGTGTTCCACCGACGGTCTCCGCGCGCGTCGCAGGACCATTCGTGTTCGGCGTGGGCAGCGCGGGCTTCGGTTTCGCGCCGGGTGGTGGTGGTGGTTTGACGGAGATGCGTCCGATCGACGCGCCGCCCGTCGATGGCGCGATGAGAGGCTTCGACGCGGGCGACTCCGTCGGGAGGCGCGGACCCGGTGCGGTCGTCGGTGCGATCGGAGGCGCTCCGGTCGCGGCTTCGGAGGCCTTCACCTTCGACAAGATCGAGGGGATCTTCGGCGCAGGCGCCTCGCGGTTCGCGGACTCTTTCGATGCGTCGGTCTTCTTCGGTGGCGGTTTCGGGGGACCGCGCTTGGGAACGGGCCGTGCTTCCTCGACGGCGATCGGCTGGGTGCGCGCGCGGCGCGTCGGCGAATCCGCCTTCTTGATCTCCGCGAGGTTCGACAGATCGGGCGCGAAGTCGGAGCCACTCTCGACCTCGATCGGCATGTCGACCGAGAGATCAGCGATCGCCGCAGCGGCCGCGGCAGCATCCGCATCGACATCGACGAGGACATCCGTCGACGCCGAGGTGCTCGCGGGCTCGCTCTCCATGCGGATGACATCGAACGCCGCGTCGACGTCGGCGTCGTCGATCGGCGTGAGCTGCGGCGGCGTCGCGAGGCGCTTGCGGTTCGGCTTCGCGGGGTTCTGGGTCTTCGCGCGGCTCACGTCGGCTCCTCGGTCTTGTCGACGGTGACGTCGAGGGAGCCGCGCGCGAGGCGAACGTGCAGACGATCTCCCGGGTGCACCTGCGACGCGTCGCGCACGATCTCGTCGCCGCGCTGGACCATGGCGTAGCCGCGATCGAGGACGGCGAGCGGCGAGAGCGCGGCCATCTGCGCGCCGAGGCGGCCGAGGGTGGCGCGGCGTCCGTCGAGGATGCGCTGGATCGCGCGGTGAGCGCGGGCGGTGAGGGCTTCGTGATCGCGGCGACCGCGCGCGATGCGGGCGCCGGGCTGCGCGGCCACGAGGCGCGCGGTCAGCTCGGCGAGCTCGGCGCCGCGCGCGAGGATGCGCGCGCGAGGATGCAGGCTCGCGAGGCGGCGCTGCATGTCGTGAAGCTGGTGGCGCGTGCCGGCGAGGGCGCGCTCGCCGCGGCCGTGGAGCGCGAACGTGACGCGATCGAGATCCTGGCGTGCGCGATCGAGGCGATGGTGGATCTCGCGATCGAGGCGGCGCCGCTCTTTGGTGAGCACGTCGGCGATCGCGTTACCGTCGGCGACGGCGAGCTCGGCGGCGGCGGTGGGGGTGGAGGCGCGCGCGTCGGCGGCGAGGTCCGCGAGGGAGAGATCGACTTCGTGGCCGACGGCGCTGATCACGGGGACCGGGCAACGCGAGATCGTACGGACGACGCGCTCGTGGTTGAACGCGGTGAGATCGGTGACCGCACCGCCGCCGCGACCGACGATGACGACATCGACCCCCGCGCGGACGACCATCGCCATGCCGTTCACGATCTGCGCCGGTGCGGTGGGTCCCTGGACCGCGCAGTCGGCGATCAGGATCGGCGTGGGGAGGCGGCGCTGGATCGTACGGATGATGTCGTGGATCGCGGCGCCGGTTCGCGACGTGACCACGCCGATGCGGCGCGGAAAGCGCGGCAACGGGCGTTTCTTGTGCGCTGCGAAGATCCCCTCGGCGGCGAGCTTGGCCTTGAGCTGCTCGAGGGCGAGAGCCTCGGCACCGGCGCCGGCGGGCTCTGCGAAGTCCGCGTACAGCTGCATCTTGCCGTCGCGGTCGTAGACGCCCAGGCGACCGCGGACTCGGAGGCGCTGCCCCGGTTCCATCTGGAACTTCATGCGGATCGCGTCCCGCCCCCACATGATGGCGGACAGCACGCAGTCGCGATCGCGGAGGGAAAAATAGATGTGGCCCGACGCGGCGCGTGTGACTTGGGTGACTTCTCCCTCGAGCCAGAGGATGCCGAGGGCGTCGATCGTGCGGCCTGCGTGGCGCACGACCTCGGCAACGCCTAGCGGCTGCTGCCGGCTGCTCTCTAGCCGCTCACCCACCGACCCACCGTAACTCGTCGAGAAGACGATCGCCAAGCCCTGCGAAACTCCAGGAATAGGCGCAACCCAGTGCGGTGGCGCGTTGTCGATCCCCACGATAGGATGCCGATCGCTTCTGCCATGGCTGAATCTGCGTCTGGCTCTCCCAACACGACCGCACTTGCCGACACGGGTGCGCCTACGTCCAAGGAGAAGATCGGTGCTCGGAACACCGAACCCGACGAGGACCTGATCAAGCTCGCGCGCGCGCGACCCAAGATCGGCGTCATCACCGGCCTGGGCATCGTGGTGTTGTGCACGGTGTTCGTGCTTCGCCTCGATGGCGATCGCAAGTTCAGCGGCGACGACACGGCCGAGAAGGTCAGCGTCGCGTCGATCGTCGAGGGGAAGGTCGCGGCGGATCACTTCGTGGCGGTCGATCTCGAGCCGCTGATGTCACACGCGATCCGCGCCGCGCGGAACAAGACCGGCGTCGGGCTCCGCGTGGTCCCCGTTCGCGGTGCGAGCGACAAGCTGTGGCTCGTGATGAACGGCGATGGCTGGGATCAGCCGACGACGGATGCCTATCAGGGTCGCCTCGAGCGGCTCTCGGATCTCCCGTTTGCCGACGCTGTCACCGAGTACGCGATCGCGCATCCGCGCCCCGTGTTCGCGAAGCCGGCCGCGGTCCGCGCGGGCCTCGCCGCGGGCAAGGTCGCGATGGTCACCGGCGACACGCTCGCGGTCACCGATCAGGACAAGGTCGCGATCGATGTCCTCGATCCGAACACCGCCACGATCGTCGCCGCCTTGAACGAGCGCTTCCCCAACGCCGGCGCGTGGTCGTCCGCGCTCGCCGCCGCGGGCGTCACCGCCGGTGCGCCTCTCGCGCCGCAGCCGGGCGCGTCGCCGGATCAGGTTCGCTTCGAGGTCAAAGGACCGAACGCCGTCGTCGAGACCACCAAGAAGCTCGAGACGGGTCAGCTATGGGCCGCGCGCGTCGAGCCGATCACGCGTCACTACGAGACCACGTGGGGCGCGCTCAAGGCCTCGCCGGCGACGGGATTCACGGTCGCCGCGAACACGACGGTGCCGGATGCCGAGCTCGACCTCGTCGGTTTCTATGTCGCGCGTGGAATCCCCGACGGCGCGTACGCGTTGATCACCGGCGATCGTCCGCAGCAGTACTGGTACGTCCTGCCGATCACGATCGTGCTGATCTTGATCGGCCTCATCTTCGCGTGGGTGTTCGTTCGCGCGGTGAAGCGCGATTTCCTCTCGCCGAAGATCGACGACAAGGCCGCTCCGAGCGCCGCGTAGCTCGCGCGACCGCGCAGCAAAAGTGCTGCATACTCGCGGCGTGGCGGATGACGCGAAGACGGTGAAGGGCCAGGTGCCCTCGTCGTCCGAGGGTCCGCCCGCGATGCCGACCGGTGCGACGTCGATGCCGACCGGTGCGATGCCGACCGGTGCGCCGTCGATGCCGACCGGTGCCGCGTCGCTGCCCACCGATCGCGATCTCGGTCCGCCGTCGATGCCCGGCGACAGCACCGTGATGCCGACGAACGTCGGCGATTCGCGCCACGACAGCAAGGGCCGCGTGCTCGCGCCGCCGTCGATGCCGCCGTCGCGTTACGTGCTCGGCGCCGAGATCGCCCGCGGTGGCATGGGCCGCGTCGTCGAGGCGACGGACACCCTGCTCGGCCGCGTGGTCGCGCTCAAAGAAGCCCTCGCGACCGACGCCGAATCGCTCGAGCGCTTCGCGCGCGAGACCCGGATCACCGCGCGGTTGGAGCATCCCTCGATCGTTCCGGTGCACGACGGCGGCAAGGGCCCGAACGGGATGCCGTTCTACGTGATGCGCAAGATCGATGGCCGCCCGCTCGAGCGGCTCGTCGCGCAGAGCGACAACCTGAACGAGCGCCTCATGCTGATCCGCCACATGGTGGCGAGCGCCGAAGCGATCGCGCACGCGCACGAGCGCGGCATCGTGCATCGCGACATCAAGCCCTCGAACATCCTCGTCGGCGAGCTCGGCGAGACGATCGTCATCGATTGGGGCCTCGCGAAGGTCATCGGCGAAACCGACGAGCCGAGCGAGATCCTCGGCGTGCCGCTCCAGTCCGTCGTCGACGGCGACACGATCAAGACACGCGCCGGCATCGTGTTCGGTACGCCCGGGTTCATGGCACCCGAGCAGCTGCGCGGCGGGCCCGTGGATCCGCGGTGGGACGTCTACGCGCTCGGCGCGACGCTGTATCACCTGCTGTCGAAGAAGCCACCGCACTACGCGAAGACCGCCGACGAGATGATGCGCGCGGCGGTCAACGCGCCACCCACGCCGATCGGCGAGCTCGTCGCGGGTGTGCCGCCCGAGCTGTCGACGATCATCGACAAGGCGCTCGCGTTCGATCCCGAGCAGCGCTACCAAGACGCGCGCGAGCTCGCGGCGGATCTCCAGCGCTTCCTCGGTGGACAGCTCGTCGCGTCGCATCACTACACGCCGCGCGAAAAGATCTCGCGCTACGTGCTGCAGCATCGCTACGCGTTCATCGTCGGAGCGGTCGCCGCGGCGACGCTGATGATCGGCGGCGCGATCGCGTTCGTGCGAATCGTCAACGAGCGCAATCGCGCGGATCACAACGCCGTCGAGGCGCGCAAGGCACAGAAGACGGCGGAGCAAGAGAAGCTCGTCGCGGAGCGGCGCACCGAGGATCTATCGCTGAGCAGCGCGCGCAGCATCGCCAGCACGAACCCCACGTTCGCGATCGCACTCGTCAAGCCGCTCGTCGAGAAGCGCTGGCGCGAGGTCCGCGCGATCGCCGCCGAAGCACGCGCCGCCGGTGTCGCGTGGAGCCTGCCGGCGTCGTCGAGCACGCAGTCGATGGAGTTCTCGCGAGACGGCCGCAAGGTGCTCGCCGCCGGCGAGGACGGCGTGGTGCGCCTCTACGATCTCGAGACGCGCATGGCGAAGACGATCGCCGAAGCGGGCTCGCCCGTGACCGCGAAGTTCGTCGACGACGAGAAGAAGGTGCTGCTGTGGATCGGCACGCGGCTCTCGGTGATGGATCTCGCTGGAGCGGGCCGGCGCGACATCGAAGTCGATATTCCGATCGTGTCGCTCGATGTCACCGGAACCACCGCGTACTGGATCGATGCCAACGCCGCGATGTGGCAAATGGAGCTGTCTGCCGTCGCGCCGATGCAGATTCCGCTCGACGAGAAGGCGTCGATGCTCGCCGTGTCTCCCGACGGGCGATGGATCGCGCTCGCCGGCTTCGATCACGTGCTGCTCTACGATCGCACCGCTCCCACCGATCCGGTGCGGTCGATCGTCATCGGAGCGGCCCACGCGCTCGATTGGGCAAAGGATGGCTCGCGCCTCGCGATCCTCCACGACGATCAGGCCGTCGAGATCGCGATGGAGCCGGCGCCGTTCGTGGTCCATCGGTTGACCGTCGGCGAGCGCTCGCATGTCGTCGCGAGCGACAAGCGCGTGTTCACGATCGGTCCGACGGGAGTCGGCATGCTCTCCGCTGCCTTGTCGCGTCCGCGCAAGCAGCTGTCCAAGCCGATCGGTCTCGAGGAGTCGCGCGACGACATCATCATCGCCGGTGGTGAAGATCAGCTCGTCGTGCTCACGGATCACGGCGACCACACGCTCGCTGCACCGAGCGGGCGGTTCTCGATGGTGCGCGCGTCACCGGCGTCGCCGTACGTGGTGGCGCTCGCCGACGAGCGCTTCCTCGTGTGGAACCTCGACGAGATCGGGCCGCGCGTCGCGGGCACCCAGATCGCGACGGCAAAGTTCGTGACCGGCGATGACCTCGTCGCCACTACGCTCGACGGTCCCGCGCAGTGGATCAACCTCGTGACCGGCAACGTGCGCGAGCTCGGCCAATGGCCCGCGATCCTCGATGTCGTCGTGTCGCCGAGCGGACGGTTCGCGGCCGCGGTCGACATGGCGCACGCGGCGCACCTGCTCGAGGCCGGCAAGGATCCGATCGCGATCAGCGGCACGGTCGATCGCGCGGGCTTCGTAGACGACACGCGGTTGATGCTCGCCACGGACGCCGGCGCGATCGACTACTACGACGTGACCACCGGCACGCGGACGCGCATCCACGATCATGGCCCGTTCGCCAGCATCGCGTGGGGCGGTAGCGATCCGGGGTTCTTGGCCGCGCACTTCATCGACGGCACGCTGTGGCGCAAGGATCTGCGCGGAGGCGCGCTCGGCGTCACCGGCGTTCCACGCACGCCGACGAGCAACCTGCGCGTGATGCCGAACAGCGACTCGTTCATCGCGATCGGCGACGAGATCCTGCGCTGGCCGCGCTACGAGCACGACCTCGTGCACCACGCGAAGCTGCCGCAGAAGATCACCACGCTCGGAGCGATCGGCACGGACTACCTCGTCGCATTCGCCGATGGCGGCGCGGCCTATCTCATCTCGATCGCGAAGCCCGACACCATCACGGACCTCGAGGAAACGCTCGGCCGCACGAACGCATCGATGTCCGCCTCGACCGGACTCATCGCCGTGCTGAACCGCGGAGCGGTCGACGTGATCGATCCGCTGATCAAGCCCGCGCGCTGGCACCTCGCCTCGGGGGCGACCTACGCCGACCTCCAGATCTCCAACGACGGCAAGCGCGTCCTCGCCAAGACCGGGAGCACGCTGGTGGTCTGGGACCTCGTCCTACCCACCAATGCCGCCGCCACCCGCGCCTGGCTCGACGAGATGACCAACGCGGTCACCGGAAGCGGCGCGAAGAGCCTCGGCTGGCCCTGAGCCCCGAGCCGATACAATGCTAAAACCCGAAGAGTGACGCAGCTCCGCCTCTACGACTCGATGCGCCAGCAGAAGGTCCCGTTCGAGCCCCTCCAGCCGGGCAAGGTCGGGATGTACGTCTGCGGCCCGACGCCGTACGCCCCCGCGCACCTCGGACACGCGTTCTCCGCGATCTCGTTCGACACGATCCGACGCGGCCTCGAGTTCCTCGGGTTCGACGTGAAGTACGTCCGCAACATCACGGACGTCGAGGACAAGATCATCAACGCTGCCAACGCGCTCGGCGAAGATCCGATGCGGCTCGCCGCGCGCTTTGCCGCCGATTACAACCGCGACATGGCCCGGTTCGGCGTGCGCTCGCCGACGGTCGAGCCGCTCGTGTCGACGCACATCGCGGAGATCATCGCGCTCACCGAGAGGCTGATCGCGAACGGCAAGGCGTACGCCGCCGAGGGCGATGTCTACTTCTCCGTCGCTGCGTTCCCGTCGTACGGCAAGCTCAGCAAGCAATCGATCGATGATCTGCAGAAGGACGCGAGCGGTCGCGAGCTGATCGAAAAGAACAAGCGCGCGTTCAACGACTTCGCGCTGTGGAAAGCCGCAAAGCCCGGCGAGCCCTCGTGGGATTCGCCGTGGGGCAAAGGTCGCCCCGGCTGGCACATCGAGTGCTCCGCGATGACGTGCTCGCATCTCGGCGAGACCTTCGACATCCACGGCGGCGGCAAGGATCTGATCTTCCCGCACCACGAGAACGAGATCGCGCAATCGCAGGGCGCGTACGGCGAAGAGTCGTTTGCGCGCTACTGGATGCACAACGGCTTCCTCAACCTGAACGGCGTGAAGATGTCCAAGTCGTTGGGCAACGTCTTCAACTGCGAGCCGCTCGCCGATCACGCCGGTGGAGAAGCGCTGCGCTTCTTCTGCGTGAAGCACCACTACCGCTCACCCGTCGAGTTCGAGGTCGAAGCAATTCCCAACCCCGAGCACCCGACGGAGCTGCGCTTCCACTCGCTCTACGCCGCCGACCGCGATCTCTCGTACTTCTACGAGACGCTCGTCAAGCTCGACGCGTTTGTCGCCGCCGGTGGAGATGGTGGCGAGGGCCCGGTGCTGCCCGATATCGAACGCGTGTTGCCCGCCGTTCGCGACGCGCTGCTCGACGACTTCAACGCCCCGCGCGTCCTCGCCGCGATGCACGACGCCGCGACCATCGGCAACAAGCTCGTCGCGGAAGGCAAAGGCATCGACAAGGCGATGCGCCGTCGCACGATCGCCCGCATCGCGACCGACCTGCGCACCGCGGGCAAGACCATCGGCCTGCTCGAAAATGATCCACACCGCTACCTGCGCGAGCGCCGCGATCGCCTCGTCAAGCGCAGCAACGTCGACCTCTCCCGCGTCGAGCAGCTCCTCGCCGAGCGCACCGCTGCGCGCGCCGCCAAAGACTTCACTCGTAGCGACGCCATTCGCGCCGAGCTCACCGCCCTCGGCATCGAGCTCCTCGATACACCACAAGGCACCGACTGGCGCGTCCTCGACTCCGCGAGCGGCACCATCATCGGCATGCAAGTGGGCACTCGCTAATGGCCGACGACAAGCCCGGCAAAGACGGAACCACCGCGCTCGCGCGTCCGATGATCGCGCGCGATCTCGACAAAGCGGGCAAAGGCCAACTCGTCTACGTCGGTCGCGACGGTGAAGTCAAAGACCCCAAAGGCGTCCGCAATCGCCAGGTCGCCGCCTACGTCGCCTTCGGTGGCATCACCGTCGCCGGCGTCGCCCTCGCCGCCTCCGCCTTCCCCCTGCTCATCCCGTTCTACCTCGCGCTCGGCGGTCGCTTCATCGGCACCGTCCGCGCCGTCCAGAAGGTCAACGAGGCCTCCGTCGCGCTCTCCAACGGCGACTCCCTCGAAGGCCGCGCACTCGCCGAGCCCGTCGCCAAGGCGTGGTGGGCGCCCGGTCGTGTCCGCGCGCTCGCCGAGCTCCGCGTCGCGATCGCCGACGCCCTCGAGGGAAAAGGCGAAGCCGCCCTCGAGCGCGTTCGCAAAGCTCGCAGCCGGCTCTCGCCGCGCCTGATCCAACACCAGTTCTCCTACTACACGGAGATCAATCTCCTCACCGCGCTCGGCCGCACCAAAGAAGCCCGCGTCGTCCTCGATGCACGCGGCCCGATCCCGACCGGCGAAGTGCTCAAGCTCTCCTACTGGATCGCGCAGATGCACCTCTTCGTCGCCGAGGGCAACGCGCCGACCTCGGGGCCCCACGCCCTCGAAGACACCGAGCTCTACGATCGCATGCGCAAGGGCCTGTCGATGACGGCGGGTCGCGACCTTCTCCTCCTCTGCGCCTGGGTCTACGCGCAGCGCGGCGAGCACGATGAAGCGTCGTTCGCGTGGAAGCAGGCGAAGGACCGCGAAGGATCGCAGCGACTCGAGGTCGCGATGCCGAAGCTGGCGGAGTGGATGAAGACGTACCTCGCGGAGCATCCGACGTTGGATGATCCGGATCCCGAGGAGTAGCTCGCGGTCGCCGCCGAGGCGCCATTCGTTGGGTCGGGCGCGCCGCCAAGGCGCCACTCGTCGTGCCATTCGGGCTTGCCGCCAAGGCGCCACTCAGAGGGTGAGCCGCCAAGCAACTGTGTTGCTGGTCAAGCGGCTTTCGCGGCATCGAAGCTCCAGACGGTGTTGGTTTTGACCATCG
>JBGARE010000024.1:0-132436 GCA_044230415.1 Kofleriaceae bacterium | reverse complement strand
CGACAGGCCCAGACCGAGAAGATGGCGCCACTCGACCTCGTATCGGTCCTTGTCTCCGACGAGCTGTTGCGGCGGCAGGATCGCCTGTTTGAACGACGCACAAAACTCGCCGGATTCAGAGACCCGGAAAGGTCTCTCGCCAGTTTCGATTTCGACTTCAACAAGAAGATGAATCGTCAGCTCGTCTACGAGCTAGCGACCGCCCGCTTCGTCGAGCAGCGCGAAGACGTGCTCTTCCTCGGTGCACCCGGCACGGGCAAGAGTCACCTCGCGCAAGCGCTCGGGCTCTGCGCGATCCAGCAAGGGCATCGCGTCCTCTATCGCGAGGCGCATGTGCTGCTCGAGGAGCTCGCGGACGCGAGCCTCGAGCGCCGACGCAAAGAGGTCATGACCGACTTCGCGACCGTCCCGCTGCTCGTGATCGACGACCTCGGAATGCGCAAGCTGCCGACCACGGCGGCCGAAGACCTGCTCGAGCTGATCATGAGGCGCTATGAGCGCGCGGCGACGCTCATCACCTCGAACCGCCCGGTCGACGACTGGGGAAAGCTGCTCGGCGACACCGCCGCAGTGACCGCCCTCCTCGACCGGCTGCTCCATCACGCTCACGTGCTCCAGTGCGGACCGCGAAGCTGGCGCACACATCACGCAGCGAGCTTGCCTAAGGACTCCAACTCGAAGTAATCAACCGCCGTCCCCGAACGAGCAAAGTGGCCGGGTTTCAGCCGATCACAAGTGGCCGGTTTTGAGGTGATCGCCGAGGACCCGAGCAGCCTCACTGCTTCGGTGCGGATGCTCAGGAGTCTTGGTGTAGCCGGTAGTTCGCGTTCGTGGAAGGTTACCGACGCTTCGTCGCTCGTGTCCCAACGCGCGACAGTGATGAAGAGGGCGTTTAGGGACTCTGCAATCAGCTCCGGTAGGCCGGGTCGCATCCCGCCCACCAACCATTCAGCGAGGAGCTCCTCCGCTTCGACAAGCTCGCGGGCGTCGTGAAAGTACGGATTGAGGAGCGAGGAGGTGATGCTTGGAATCGAGAAGCTCTTGCTTAGCTCAAGCGCGGCGAGATCGGCGGCCAGTCGAAGTCCCCGCGGTGAGTCATCACGACCGACGGCGTGAATGATCTGCGAGAGTTCACCGGCATCGAACCTCGATTCTCGTGCGTGCGCGAGGCACAGCTCTGCGACCTCATCGGGTGCCGCTTGGGCACAGTAGGGGAGGAACCTCAGAAGGTTGTGATGCCTTTGTTGCAGGGGTTCTGCGATCCAACGTCGAACAATTTCGCGGATTATCGCGGCAGCACGGCCTTTGCCAGCTGCGCTGAGATTGCGGAGCCTCTGTTGAAGTTCGTTGCCATCGGACGGCTGAGCAAGCGCTTTCTCGATCGGAACCCGTTCGGCTGGTTGCTCGAGGAGATACGCGAGCAGGATGTCGCCTTCCACGTCGTTCCGAAATCGGAGCGTGTTTCCTACCCGTCGAAGGAGCCCACCATTGAGTAGGGCCGCGAGCGCTTCGTCCCTCTCGATGTTGTCCAGAGGCAGTGGGACGGAGAGTGCACTCAATGCAAGCGTGCGTCTCGTCTCGCCGACGCCTTGCATGTCGGCGAGCAGCCGTTCTGCATCCGCAAGGAAACGTGTCGCGATCAGACGTCGCATGTCGTCATCGTCGATGACGGTCGCTGGAGATGCACCACGGCGCAGTTGCTGCGCGGCAGCGCGTAGGAGAAACAGGTTGGATCCATACACACGTGCTAACTGCGACGCGTCGCTTGCGTTGAGGCCAGGGCATTCGAGCGCTGCAATCTTCGCGCGTTCCGCCACGGTCAGATCGCTGAGGTCGATGATTGAGAGCGCGGTCGCATGCGTCGCGAGTGTGCGCCGTAGAGACTCAAGATCGACCGCACGAATCGCCGCGATCAGTTTTGCGTCGATTGCGCCGCCGTCCGTCGCCAACCGTGCCAACTCCACAAGCTCCGATGGCGCTTGCATCGCGTCATCGAGCGCAATGACCAACGGCGTGCGGATCGAAATGCCACTTCTGAAGGCAGCGTCGATCGTTCCTTGCTTGGGTCTGCGAAGCCACACAGGGCGTCGTGGGCGACTTGCCCACAGCAGTTGCGGAAGCGATCGGAGAAGACGAGTTTTTCCGGACCCACCGTTCGCGACAAGCACGGCGATCCTCGAGTTTCCTTGAATGAACGACGAGAGCCGTTGTCGTTCGAGGTCGCGCCCTACAAGGTCAAGGTCTGGTTGTCTCGGGTCATCGAGAACCGATGGGTGCGAGAGCGGAACAAATCCGGCGACGAGGTCATGACCGAAGTGCAGTTGCCGCAGCCAAGTATGCACCGCGAGGAGTCGCTCGAGCTTTGCTCGTCCCCATACCACCGACCCTTTGAGCCCCTTTGCCGCGAGTTTCGCGAGTGCGTTCGCTTCTACTGCCGTCGCATCGTATGAGGTGATGAAGAAAAGCCCGCGGTGTTTCGCTTTTCTTGCGAGTTTGTTCTCTTCTTGAACCTTCTTCTTCGCCGCCGCAAATGTCTGCCGGACGGCGCAGGCGATCTTCCAAGGTCCACTGACGCGTCCGATCTTCGACGAATAGAGCCCGTCGGCTCCGCCGTCTTTCCCGCTTCGGCGTGCATTGGGAATGAAATGTTCCTCGCCAAACTCCGCAACGAATATATCAACTGCTAAGTCTTCGAACTGATCGAAGTTCTTCCCTTCTGCGAATTGGTTCCAGTCAAGTTCAACCGATTGGCGGGCATTCGCGGGTGGCGTTGTCCGTCGGGGCTTCGTCGTACTGGTGCGACCCTGCTTCTTGCGACGATTCGGACGAGCCTTCGGTTCACGGGAACGGGGAGCGTCCTTCCTCGGTGCTGGTTTCGCGCGCTTCGGTGTCTTGGGTCTCTTTGCTCCGTTGCCCGCCATCGTTTCCTCCGCCAGACCTGCGTCGTCGTCGCGAGTTGCTATTCGCCGTCTGTTTCGTACGCCGAGAGCCGAAGCGTACGCTCGACTTCCTCGCGTTCACGCGTAAGTTCCGCCTGCAGCTCCGCCTCGCTCGGAATGTAGAGCCGATACGTCGCGGCCATGATGTTGCTGTCCTCGGGAAGCGTGACCTTGACCATCGCTTGGTTCGCCTCGGAGCAGAGCACGATGCCCACGGTCTTGGCTTCGTGCTGAGCGAGCTGCGTCCGGTCGTAGAAGTTCACGTACATCATCATCTGACCCAAGTCTTGATGCGTGAGCTTGCCGAGCTTGAGGTCGACGAGAACGAAGCAGCGGAGCAGTCGGTTGTAGAAGACGAGGTCGACGTAGAAGTGATCGCCGTCGACGGTCAGTCGCCTCTGGCGTCCGACGAAACAGAATCCCTTGCCCATCTCGAGAAGAAACGTCTCGAGGCGATCGATGATCGCTTGCTCGAGGTCGCGCTCCTGAAAGTGCGGACGTTCCTGCAGGCCCAGGAACTCGAGAACGAACGGGTCCTTGATCACGTCGCTTGGCTTCGCGATCGTCTGCCCTTCGCGAGCGAGTGCCAGGACTTCCTCAGGTGTCTTGCTCCGTGACAAGCGTTCGAAGAGATGTGCGTGGATCTGTCGTTCCAGTTCGCGTACCGACCACGCCTCCCGAGCCGCTTCGACCTCGTAGAAGGCACGCGCATGATCGTTGGCGATCCTCATGAGGACCAGGTAGTGGGACCACGCAAGGGACTGAGGGAAGCGTTCCGCCGACGATTGGCTCAACGCTGTCGAGCCGATTCCGAATTGGCTCAACAGTGTTGAGCTAATCGTGGAACCGTGCGGAAACACGCTGAAAAACTGCCGCATGCGCTTGAGGCCGCTGATGCTGAACCCCTTACCGAGCTTGCCGGCGAGCTTCTTGATGACCTGCTCGCCGTACTCGGCGCGACCGGAACCCGCTTGCTCGACTTCGATGATCTCGCGTCCGATCTGCCAATACGCCTCGACCATCGCAGTGTTGACCGTGCGTGCAACGGCACCACGGGCACGCTCAAGGATCGCAGCGACCTTCACGTAGAGCTCGTCGAGGTCTCCGTTTACCTCATCCATCACGTAGTCCTTCCACCAAAACCTCCCACCTGATGCCTGCCGGGTTGAAACCGAATGCGCTCACGCGATAGGCGCCGTTACCGTACCGCCCGACAATCTCGATCTTGTCGCAAGGGCCTGACACATGGAAGCCGCCAAGCTCGATCACGGAGACGTACTCGTGATCGCCGTTCATGAACGGAGTGCGTAACCGCGCGACGCTGATGCGCGTCAGTTCACCCTCAGGAAGCGCCGCAAGCAGCGCGACGAACTTCTCGCTGTTCGCGCGAGGAACCTCACCGACGCGCGGAACATTCGGTTCGCGCTGGAGACGCAGCTGTCCTTCCGTGAAGCCGAGGCTCCACTGATCGAACAGCGAGCGCGCGACCTCAGGCGCGATGCGCAACCCGATCACTATCTCGGCAAGCGACTGCCGCTGTTCCAGTCGCTCGAACACGAGAGCGGCGAGCTCTCCTGGCGATCGCGCATCTACCGTTCGGCTTGTCTCTGCCGGGCGCACGCGCTTCGAGTTGGAGTTGACCAGCTCGGCAGCAAGTGCCGCGACTTCTCGTTCATCGAACCAACGCACGTCATGCTCGTCGACGGTCGGGTGGAGGCGGTCTCCCTCGTATCGCCGTACCGTGGAGACGCTGATGTTCAAACGCGCGGCAACTTGACCTCGTGTCAGCGCTGCCTTTTCTCCATTCGAGGCAGGAACTACCGAGAGCTGTCGCGTTTTGGCAGGCGAAGACACGCCGCGTTGCGGTGTAACTGTTGATTCTCCAGAACCCGAAAATGCTCGCGGCATTTCTCGCGACATAGGAACAGCAGAGCGTACGCCGCTCGTCTGACATCCATCGACCGTGTCACGACAGCCTTTGGAGCGATGCTGATAGCGGGCAGAGACAGGTCTGACACCATGGCCTGATGGCAGCGTACGACCGGGTATGGTCGTGAGACGTCAGACGCGAAGGCGATGCTCGACTTCCCCCGATGAGCGCCACCAATGAAAACGAGGCGGTGCTCATCGCGGCCGAATCTAGCGATCTGGTCGACGAGGTTGGTCTCGCGGGACGCCTCAAGGTTGCGCGTTCGACGTTGCAGAACTGGCGTTACACGGGCCGTGGACCGAGGTGGATCAAGCTTGGTCGATTGATTCGATACCGCGTCGCCGATGTCGACGCGTTTCTCGCGGCGAACACGCGAGGTAAGGTCGCGTAACGCGCTCGAGGTTTTCAGCGGTCGATCGGACAAATTCCACGTAGGCTTTCTACATGGAGGAGGACGACGACGAGTTCGAGGTCGGCGGGGAGCTGGTGCTGGACGGGCGAGTCGTCGATCTCGATCGAGCGCCGGTGGAAGGAGCGCGCGTCTGGCTGAGCAAGAGCCAAAGCACGACGACGAGCAGCGATGGACGTTTCTCGTTTCATAGACTCGTCGCTGGCCTTCACCGAATCCAAGCGCGAAAGCACGATCTGGGATGCGAGATCGAGCTCCTCACCCTTCGCTCTAGTCGAACCGTGGAGCTAGTGGTCGCTTCCGGTGCGACGCTTCACTTGACCGTCACCGACGGCATCGCACCGATCGCCAATGCGACCGTCGAGAGGGACGACGAGGTCGTCGCGACGAGCGACGAACGCGGCATCGCCGTCGTGCACGGGCTCGGTGAACGCTTTCAAATGGTAGAGGTCTCGGCTCCCGGGTACGCACCAGCGTTCGTCTCGATGACACTCGCATCGGACTCCGGCGGAACGATCGAGCGTGCAGTGACACTTCATCGCGGGGTCTCGCTATCCGGTGTGGTCGTTGGCCCAGGTGGGGTTCGGATTCCAGACGCTACGATCCGCGTCTGGGGCGAGTGGGGTGCTGAGACAACGAGCGATGCGAACGGGGCGTGGCAGTTCGAATCGATCGCACCGGGGGAGTACCAGCTCAGCGCGTTTTCGAAGCACCGGAGAATCTCGAAGACGACGGTGATCGCGCTGGACGCTTCGAGGAGCGACGTGGTGATCGAGTCGTTCGCTGGTGGACGAATCCGCGGCACGGTGACGACTGCTGACGGTGGATCGGCTGCAGGCGCCTTCGTGGCCCTGATCAACAGTGACGAGGAGCATCCTGCTACATCGGCATCTCGCTGCGATGAGAACGGCGACGTCGAGATTCGCGTCGAGCCCGGCAACTTCAATCTGTTCGCTCATCGCGATTGCGTGCTCGCTTCTCCAATGCACCACGTGGCGGTGCATGACGAGGAGATCGTCGACGTGAACCTCGTGATGGTCCCGTCGTCGATTGCAGGTGCTGTTGTCGATGAGACTGGGAGACCGGTTGAAGGTGCCGAGGTGCGAGTACGTGCGGACTTCCTGCGCGCGGACCTGACCGACGTCGCTGGACGTTTCGCTCTCGGTGCATTTCCGCCCGGCGAGTACCAGGTCTCCGTTTCGAGGACGAGGAACTACGACTTCGCCCCCGGAGTCAGCGTCGGGGTTACCGCCGGGACAAGTGACCTTAGGGTTGTGCTGCCGTCCACGGGCACGGTCACAGGCCGCGTCGAGTTCGATGGAGTGCCGTCGCAACGCTTCGCAGTTCTGGTTACGCGTTGTCCGCAGTTTCCCTTCATCGGGCAACCAATCAACGTTCGATCAGCGGAGGGACGCTTTCGATTCGAAGGAGTACGACCGGGTCCATGGGGCTTGGTGCTCGCTGCACCGGGAACTGCCCTCCACACGCTGTCGAAGGTTGACGTTGTCTCGAGCGAGACGGTCGACGTCGGAACGATCACGCTGGATCGTGGCCAACGGATTTCTGGAACGGTGCGTGATTCCAACGGCGACGTTGTTGCAGGTGCGCGGGTGACTATCGGCAATCGCGACATGGACGGAAGAGTCCACCTCGACCCGAGCCAGCGATGGTTCAGCTCGACGTTCGAGGTCATGACGAACGACGACGGGACCTTTCTCTTCGACGGAGTGACATCGCTGCGAGCGCCGAACGCGCGGCCATCGCCACTGGTCGCATCGCATCCGGCGCGCGGGACCTCGGTTGCGGTCGCTACGCCGGACGGTGACGCAGTAGTCGAGCTCGTACTCGTGGCCTGCGGAACCATCGAGGGCGACATCGCCAACTACGAGGGGCGTTTTGTTTCTGTCACCGCGCATCGTAAGGGCGAGCAAGCCGACGTCCGCATGGCCAGCGTGAGCAAAGCTGGCGCGTTTCGCATCGAAGACATCACGCCTGGCGAGTATCGGATCCAAGTCATAATGCTCCCGGGAACCCCAACGCCGGAACCCGTCGACATCGTCGTCGTGGCAGGGCAGGTAACAGCCGTGCGCCTGGCCCTTCCAGCCTAACCCATCGTCGTCTCGACGGAAACTCCGCGCGCTTGTCCGGTGTTCGGACACGCTGTCCGAAATCCGGACGTTTGCTGTCGTACCCGCATCGTAGGGTCTGGACGTGGACATCTTCAGCGACTTCGAGCTAACAGCCGATCGAGTGGCGGAGCTTCTTCTCGTTCCGCCATCTGAGTACGCGGTTCATCTGCAGCGCTGGTTCGACGACGACCAGCGCACAGTAAAGCGCCGTGGCTACTATCGTCCGACGTACGAGGCTGTCGACGACTTGCACCAACGTCGTTGCCTCGTCGAAGACCTGCGCGCGCGAATGGACGGGTGGCGGCTTGATGCGGCGGTGAATGCGGGCGCTCGCGACCAGATGAACCACAACATTCGAGCGACGACGCAGTACCTCGGTCAGCACGGTGAACGCGAGTTGCTCGTCTTCACTCGGCAGCGTCTCGAAGCAGTCGCCGCGAGCGTCCTTGTGACAGCCAAACCGCAGATGTTCGTTCAGGAGGGTGGAATGCCTCTCCGGATCTGGCACGACTGCTCCGAGACGTTTCGAGACGACTACCTGAACGCGAAGTGCAACGTTGCGCTGTGGGCGGCACGGCGGATGCGTGTTGTAGATGCACAGGTCGAGGCGATTCATCCGGCATCCGGCCGCATTGTGGCGCGCGCGGTTCTACCTGCGCGTTTCGACGAGCGCATCGAAGCGGTCTGCGCCGTAGTCAACCGAGAGTGGGAACGCCTGCGGGCAGCAGGTCGTCGCCCGAGACCGAACCGCAATGTGTAGGCGGCTGCGACTTGCAGATATGCAGATGGCGATGTGGCGTGTGAACGATGTGTCGAGTGCCGCGGATTGCTGCAGGCAAACACGGCAAGCACCCGTCCGATACCCCGTTTCGTCGAGTTCATGGCTGGAATGCAGGCGCAGGATCTCTAGTCTGACTTGGCGGGCGTTGTTTTGAGGCGACACTTCGCCGGAGCGTACGCGAGCACTCGCTGAGAACCTCTTGATGCGCCGCGACGTAGTTGGCTGTCTTGGACAGGAGGCAGAGTGAGGCTGAAAACTTTCCGAATTCAGAAGTACAAGACGATCAAGGACACCGGTTGGGTTGAAGTGCGTCCCGACGTCGCCGCGTTCATCGGCGTGAACGAGGCAGGCAAATCGTCAGTGTTGCAGGCGCTCTGGAAATTCAACAATGTAGCAAATGCCTCCTACGACATGCTTTACGACTATCCTCGCGACCTCTACAGCCGAGAACGTGAGACCGGCAAGAGTACGGAGGTCGTTACCGCGACCTTCGAGCTCGATGACGCGGACAAGAAGGCATACTTGGCGGAGGTTGGAGGTGCCTCGCCGAGACACGTCTACGTTGTCACGACGTACGCAAACAAGAAGACTTGCTGGGTTTCCGTACCGATGATCCCGCAAGCGACAGCGGCCGTCGATGCGCTCAAGAACGAACTGGACGCACTTGAGCGCAGCAAGAAGACGAAGGCCGAGAAGCAAAAGGGCGAGCCGGTACGTGCATCGCTTGCCGAGTATGTAGCGCTGACAGACAAATACACCGACGATCGGGAACTGTTGCCCATTCTCGAGCGACTCAAGGTGGAGTTGGAGCAACTTGCAGATCTCGTGGACGCCGAGATTCGAACGGGCGCTGAATCTTTTCTCCAGGACCATGCGGCTCGATATGATGTCGCCGAACAGTGGGTGCTGAAGCATCTGCCGACGTTTATCTATTTTGAGGAGTATGGAAGCCTTCACACACGGATCCATTTGCCTGAGTTCGTGCGTAAGAAGAAGGCCAACCCTGTTGAGCCACTGGTCCGCACGCAGAGCGCACTATTCGAGTGGGCGCAGCTTGGACCAGAGGAGATCCTGAAACTCGGTGGCCCGAAGACCGAGGGCGAGACTTTAGAGGGGGTTCAGCGTCGCAAGGAAGAGCGCTCGACGCTCCTAGAGAGCGCGAGCTACCACCTTACCGGCGATTGGATCGAGTGGTGGGACCAGCGCCACCACGAGCTGAAGATCGAAGCGGATGGCGAGGACCTAATTCTTAAGGTGTCGGACGACAAGAATCCTTGGAAGGTGCCATTCCAAGAGCGTTCGAAAGGATTTCAGTGGTTCTTTTCGTTCTATCTGACGTTCCTTGTTGAGTCGCAGAAGGCACATCACGGAGCGATTTTGCTGTTGGACGAGCCTGGTCTTCACCTCCATATTCGCGCGCAGCAGAAACTGATCGGGTTCTTCCGCCGCGTGTCGTCAGCGAATCAGGTCATCTACAGCACCCATTCGCCATTCATGGTCGACCCCGACCACCTCGACAACGTGCGGACGGTCTACTTGAGCGAAGACCCGACCACGAAGCGATCGTTTACAAAGGTCTCGATAGGAACGGAGCCAGAAGGTGATGCCGACACACTTCTGCCGCTGCAAGCTGCTTTCGGTTACGAACTCGCGCAGACCCTGTTCATTGGCCGCCGCGTGCTTCTTGTTGAGGGCATCACCGACTACTGGTTGCTGAAAGCTCTTTCGACCACGCTCGCAACGGCAGGCCGACACGCACTCGCCGAGGACGTCGTTCTGGTGTTTGCCGGTGGAACGTCTCACATGATGCCGCTCGTCTCGCTGTTCATTCGCCCGGATCGAGAGGACCAAGAGCTCGTGGTCTTGCTTGATGCGGACAAGGCCGGGCTGAACAAGGCGTCGCAACTCAAACGGGACCTCATGCCAGGTGGCAAGGGAGTGGCTCTGATCTCTGACGCTGACCTCCTTGCAATTCCGGATACTGAAGTCGAGGACGTGCTCGAACGAGGTGACTTGATGGCTGCCTTGTCGGCTTTCAAGGGTCGTCAGATGAAACTCCCACCTGTCCCAGCATCAACGAACGTGCTGTTGATGAAACAGGTCTACGCCGCCGAAGGCCTCGGCGATTTTTCACATGCTGAGAAGGCGCAGTTAATACTGCACTTAATCGACACATGGCGAAACGGCACCGCGACTCCGAGTACTCAAACCTTGTCACGCGCCGAGACCGTATTTGCAGGTCTCGCAGGACGATTCACTTAGGAGGAGGACGAGTTCGATGGACATTCACGTAACCGTTCACGCGATAAAGACCGACGACGAGAATGACGGGAAGGTTCACTGCGCGGTCTTCACCGCTGGGACGCCGCCACGCGTCGTTCACGTCGAGGAGGCTGGAAGCGCAAAGGAACTGCAGGAGCTTGTTCACGTGGCAATGCAGCGGGACGACTGGACACTCGCCACGATGACAAATACCAATCCCGTTCGACGTGAAGAGCTTCGCGAGCGTGAACTCAATGACGCAGCCCGCGACTCGTTCCTTGAACTTGCTCGGGTACTAGAGGAGGCAGCCACCGCCGCAATCAGCAAGCTCGATGGTCCATTAACGCATGAGCAGCGTATTGCGATCGTTAAGCTCGTGATGACCCAGCTCCCAGACATTCTAGCGGAAGCCCAGAAACGGTCTGGGCGGTCGGAAACTGAGGTGCGGGCGCAGCTTCTTCGCTTGGCGATGCAACAGAAAGCTCGTGCCGAGAAGAAATAGCGTCCTCTGCCTTCCTACATTCAAGCGCGTCGGTCGACGTTCGAGCGCAACGCCAAGAAGCTCACGGGATCGATCGTAGGTGACGCCCTCTCGGAGGTTGCTTGCTCGGCGTCTGCGTCTTTCCCGGTGGCGGTGCCATCTTCGATAAGAGGAATCGGGTTACGCGCTCCTGACAATCCGCGAGATGTTCGAGCGAGAGGTCGACGTAGCCGGCGGTGACCGATCCACGTGGCGGCCGATGGTTCGTCAATACGTCGATCACGAACGGCGAGATGCCGCCGACCTCGACGAGCGCACTCGTGTACGTGTCTCGCAAGCGGTGAGGCGACGGCAGGATCCGTTTGACCTCACCCTTCGCTCGCTTCTGCTGCTTGCCCTCGATCAGATGGACCACCGAGCCCGCAGCGTGGGGCGGCTGTTCGAGCGCCGCGCAGAGCGCGCACGCCTTGTCCTTGAGAGAGCGCGTCGGGAAAACCCAACCACCGTCGCCCTGGAGAAACGACGCACGGTTCTCGTTGCGTCGCCGCTCCAGGATCCGAACGCACTCCGAGCTGAGCGGAATCGTGAATGCACGCTCCTTGCCTCCCTTCGGGTTCGGGCGGTGGAGCTTCCCCTCCTCGAGGTCGACGTGTTCCCAGCGAACCGTAGCCGCGTCCATGCGGCGCAGGCCCGTGAGCAGCAGGAACATCTGGTAGTCGCCGCGAATGCCGGGGCGCGTACCGATGCGCTTTCCGTTCACCACGATCGGCTCGATCGAGTTCACCGTCTCCAGCCACGCCGGCAGACTCGTCCACGGGATCGGCTCCTGACGTCGACGCTCCTTGTTCCAATGCACGGCGATGGTCGGGTTGGCCGGAAGGTCGTGCTCCTTGAGCGCCGTGTTCCATGCGGCGCGGATGTGCCGCAGCACGCGGTTTGCGAGGTACGGACCGTGTCGCTTCGACAGCTGCTCGTGTAGCTCGCGACAGTGCACGCGCTCGATCTGTTCGAGCGGGCGGCTCATCCACTTCTCGAGGTACTTGTCGCGTTCGCGCGTGATCGTCGCGATGCTCGATGCGGACGCCTTGTCCGCACGCATGCGCGAGACGTGAAGGTCGAACGCGTCGGCGAGGGTAGGGCCGCCTTCGCGCTTGCGGAGCTCGAAGCTCGGATCGCCGCCGCCGGCGACCTTGCCGAGGATCTCCTTCGCGCGTTGGCGCGCGTGCGTGACCGTCCAGGCGTCGCCGTCGTCGCGAATCTCTCCACGGCGCGCGATGACCTGGCGGCGCTTGGATCCGTGCGTCCAGTAGTTCGCGATGAACGTCGATAGGCGACGCCCGACCACGACGCCGAAGCCCGGGACTTCTTCGTCCCAGACAAGGAGCTGCGCTTTCCCGGCGGGCAGCTTGACGCGATCGAGCGACTTCTCGGTGAGCTTGAGCTTCATGTGGTGACTAGCCGGTGACTAGGAAGACAGACCCTCGGCTGTGCCGTGACAGGGTGCGAATTAGTCACCAATTAGTCACCAAGAGGACCACGCGCCGGTTTCGCGATCAACCGCGAAGCCTAAGGTTCGCCGTCGAGGAATCGCGTTTAGTCACCAAGTCGAGGTGGTACGTAAGTACTAGAAGTGACGGTACCCGAGTGCTTTGCAAGCCGAGGGTCTGGGGTTCGATCCCCCAATCCTCCACGTACTTAGGACACATTCGAAGCGTCTAGGACCCCACTAGGACCCGGACGCAGTGACCGGGAATTGGCTCAACAGTGTTGGGCCAATTTAGCAGGCACTGCCTGCCGAATTGGTGCGACGCCGTCGCACCAATCGCGCTCAGCCGGTCACTCGCGAGAGTCCAACGGTCCGGCTTGCGAGCCACGCGTCGAAGGCCTCGCGCGAGTAGCGGATGAGGCGACCCACGCGGATGAACGGTGGGCCTTCCGCGTTGCGTCGCCACTTCGTCGCCGTGACCGGCGAGATGCCCAGCTCAGCGCAGAGTTGTCGCTCGTCGAGAAACCGCGACGGCTCCACGGGAACGATCGCGGGCGCGCTCACGATCGCTGAACCGTTCGTCGGCGCCGACACCAGCCGCGGTGGCTCGAGCTCGCTCGACGGTCGTAGAACTTCGGTCGCGGGTCCTAGCGGTAGGTCTAGGACCCTCCGCAACGTCGGACTCTTCGCGACCAACTCGGCGATCCGCGCCGGCGAGATGCGCGCTCGCAGGTACGAGAATCCGCCGTGCATCGCGCCAACGGCGATCATGCGAAGCATGTCGTCGCCATCGCGCTCTTCCATCATCTCAGCAGATAGCGTCGGTGATTTCGGCGATCTCGACATGTCACTTCCCCCATGCCGGATTCGAGAGCTCGCTACGGAGGCGCGCGACCAATTCTTCGGTCGGCATCTCGGCAAGGGTCGCCGCGAGCGCTGGAAGCTCGTCCTGCGGAATGGACGTGACGAGCTTCATCAATCGGTCCTGTTCGTCGGGCTCGAGATGCTTGCGAACCTCGACGAGCTTCATCATCACTGCCGGTGGTAGCGACGCGAGGACCGATCCGAGTCCCGCGTGCGGTGCCTTCGCACTCTCGTCACGTTCTGCGTTGCCTTGCTTCGCAGCGTGCTTCCAATCAACGAGCGAACGGAGATCGAGGCCCGACGGCTTCTTCGAGTTCGGCTCGTTCGTCGTCGAAGCTTGCTTGAACTGCGCGAGGATGTTGTTCGCGAGGGTTCCGACCGTCGTGACGAACTCCATCATTCGATCGGTCTTGTCCGGCTCGGGCTCGTCGTTCTCCTCGTCATCGCCGTCAGCCTCATCCGTCTTCGCGGGAAGCTGTTGCGCCGCGTGCGCGGGCACCCAGCCGTTCCGCGGAAACCCGCGTGCACCGACGAGCGCTTTGATCATCTCGGCCTGTGTTTCAGCGAGCGCCTGCACGCCCTCGCGCAACGTGTCAGCCATGCGCAGTCCGGCGGTCAGCGTCCGTTCGTTGTGCTGAAACGCGAGCTGCGTCGAGCGCACGTTGGCCTCGAGCAGGAAGCGAACGTCACTACCCGTACCGGTCGAAAGCGACCCGAGCTTCTCGTCGGGTGGACCAGTGCCGTCGTCGTCGTTGTCATCCGGTGCCGCGTTTCGATACATACCGACCGTGATCGGAATCGTGACACCGAGCGACTCGCCGTCTTCGTCGACGAGATCGAGGCGATACGAGCCCGGCGGCAAGATGTCGTCGAGATCCGCGAGCGTGTACGCGAGCGAGAGGAGCATCGGCTGCTTCGCACCGTCGAGATGAAGCCGCGGTCGACCGCCGGTGTGTCGTCGCACTCGCCAGCCCGCCGACGTCTCGGGAACAGCGATGGGGCGACCCTGCGGATCGCGAGCGAGGGGAACGGCGGCGGGATGTAGCGGGGCAGGTCGAACAGGCTCGGTGGTGGACATGGGCTCAGGCTAGGGAGCGAGTGGGACAAGCCTTGTCACGACCGCACAACCGCGCGATATGGAACGAACGATGTGGCGATCCCGCGAGGACAAAGCCCGGGTGAAAGCGGCGGGCGACCATTCACGACCGTTTCGAAAGCAGGAGCGGCATGGCAGCGATCGCCTCGAAACGGTGGCGGGTTGGAGGCAAGTGACTGCCAAAGCTGCTTTCGATTCCTTCGCGATCCACGTCGCCAAAGCTTTCTGGAAAGCCTTTGCGCCTCGGGAAAGCCCGGCCCGAATCGAGGATCGACGTGTATCGTCGCGGTGACGTCAGCCAGATCGCGCGTGCGTTGCGGCTCATGGACGCGTTACGCGGATACAAGCACGGCCGAACGCTTGCCGATCTAGCGGTGGCATTGGACGTCAGCGAGCGGACGGTTCGCCGCGACATCGCAGACTTGGTCGACGCGGAGATTCGGATCGAACTGACGCGCATCGATGGTCGCTCCGCCGCACGGCTGATCGAACCAAGCTACGCCGCGGTCCCCGTCACGCGTCGCGAACGCTACACCTTGCTCGCCGTGCGTCACGTGTTCGACGTGCTTCGTGGAACGCCGTTGCACGACGATGTGATCAGCGTGCTCGACAAGGTCGAACAGCGCATGAACCCGACCGAGCGCACCGAGCACGCAGCACTCGGCGCTCACTTCGCGTACGTACCGGATGGCGAGCTCGCGGCTACGGCCGACGACACGATTCTCGGCATCGAGCGCGACGAGTTCCCGGAGCCACGAGTGGGAACCGCACGCGCGAGCGATTTCTCCACGAGAGTTGGTCGCCGCGGTCTCGGACGAGATCAAGGCCAGCTACGCCTATTACTCGACGTCGACGCAGGTAGCGCAACGTCGCTCTCTCTCGGACGGCCCTGCGGACGCTGTCGGGTCATTGCGGGCGAGGAGGCTGCTAGAATGCTCGGGCTTTGAAGGTACCCGAGACGCCTGCAGACGAAGACAACCGGATGTTCGAGTTGCGTGCCTTGGAGATCCTGGATACAGGCGCGGACGCCGTCTTGGATACGATCACAGCACTCGCAGCGGACATCATGGACGTTCCGATCGCGCTGGTCTCGTTGGTCGACGTGAACCGCCAGTGGTTCATGTCCCGTGTCGGCTTGCTTGCGCGTGAAACATCTCGCGATGTCTCCTTCTGTGGCCACGTCGTTGCCGAAGGAAAACCCATCGTCGTAGTCGACACGATTGCCGATGATCGTTTTGCGGACAACCCGTTGGTGACGGGAGAGCCGCACATTCGTTTCTACGCTGGGTTTCCGCTCCACACGACAACGGGATTCGATCTCGGGACGTTGTGTGCGATCGACAGGGTGCCGCGCCAGCCGAGCGAGCGACAACTAACTACGCTCTCGCGGCTTGCAGCCCTCGTCGTGGAGCGAATCGAATCGAAGCAACGCTACGCCCTCGCGCGTCTGGTTGTCGACCGCGTGCCGGGGATGCTTGCCTACTGGGATTCACAGCAACGCTGCCGGTTCGCGAACGCCGCGTACAATGACTGGTTCGGGATGTCGCCCGAGGCGCTTCTCGGTAAGCCGATGAAGGAGTTGCTCGGACATCTCTACGCGCGAAACCTCCCGCAGATCGAGGGCGCTTTACGAGGTGAGGTGCAGAACTTCGAGCGGGAGATTCCCAGGCTCGACGGCACTGGTAGTCGCGTGAGTGAGGCGCACTACTTGCCGCACGTCGTCGACGACGTGGTCCTCGGCTTCGTGGTCATGGTCACTGACATCTCGAAACGAAAGGAGCTGGAGGCGAGTCTCGCGACGACTGCCCGGGAACGCGAAGTTCTTCTGCAGGAAATTCACCATCGTGTGAAGAACAACCTCCAGATGATCAGCAGCTTGATCAACATGCAGGTGCGGCAACTCGAAGATCCGGCCAGCATCGTCGCGTTGCGCGAATGCCAAGGCCGAGTTCTCGCGATCTCGTTGATCCATCAACAGCTGTATCAGGCTGGCGACTACGCTCGCATTCCATTCTCCGAGTACGCGCGAGCGGTCGCGACGAGCATCTTCCAAGCCTATGACCAGTCAAACGTAACGCTAGACCTGGACGTTGCAGATGTCCGGCTCTCCGTCGACAAGGCTATTCCCTGCGGGCTGATTCTCAACGAGCTCATCACCAATGCGCTCAAGCATGCGTTTCCGGATCGCCGGCGCGGTACCCTGCGGGTCGTGCTGCGCGGCGAACCTGAAGGGATGGTCGCGATGTCCGTGCACGACAACGGTGTCGGCATCCCAATCGGTCGGACCTCGACCTCTCTCGGTATGCAGCTGATCCGCGCGTTGACGGAACAGCTCGAAGGCACGCTGGAGCAGCAAGGCAACGGCGGGACGACGTTCACGATGCGGTTTCCGACTGCGGCGTAGCTACTCTCACCGCGAGGGGAGCTACTACGACGAAGGCGGTGTGGTGGTCGCGGACCACCTCGAGCGTGCCATCGAGCTGCTCGATCAGGCTCGTGACGAGCTGCATGCCCAGCGAACGGGAGCTCGCCATCTCGAAATTCGCGGGGAGACCGATGCCGTCGTCGCGAACGGTCAATCGAAGATTCTTGCCCTCTGTCGAGATCTCGACCGCGATCGTTCCCGGTCGGCTTGGGAATGCGTGTTTAAGGGCGTTGCTGATCAGCTCGTTGATAATCAGGCCGAGCGGAATGGCGCGTTCGACGACCAGTGCAACAGCGTCGAACCGGCAGTCGAATCGGATGTCGCGTGCGTTCGCGCCGGCACCTTCGATGATGTTGCTCACGAGTAACCTCACGTACTCCGCGAACGGAAGTGTCGAGTAATCGACGGCCTTGTAGAGCCGTTCGTGAACGAGGGCGATCGCTTGGATTCGGTCCCTGCATTGTTGCAGTGCGGTGCGTGCGCTCGGATCCGAGAGCTGACGCAACTGCATGTTGATCAAGCTCGCGATGACTTGGAGATTATTCTTCACCCGGTGGTGCACTTCTTGGAGCAGCACCTCGCGCTGCGCCGAGCGCTCGGCCAGTAGGCGGTTGAGCTCGACGAGCTCGAGCTCTGCTTGCTTGCGCTGTGACAGATCTACGGCCACGCCGAGATACCCGATGATCCTGTTTTCAGGGTCGCGAACCGTCGTGACCGTCAGTAGGACCGGGATGCGACGGCCGTCCTTCGCGATGTAGGTCCACTCGCTTGCATCCGCTCCCGAGGTTCGCGATTTCATGACAAACACGTCGAACGGCAACAAAATCGGAACGCCCAGCTCGCCCTCAAGCACCGCCCGACGCGCGGCGACCTCTGCGGCATCATGGAGCAGCTCTGGCGTCGATCGGCCGACAAGCTCCTCGGCGGTGTAACCGAGCAGTTGCGCGGCGCTCGGATTGAACATCGTGATCGTGCCATTCGGATCAGTGGCGATCAAAGCGGCGCCGACATGCTCGAGAATGGTGCGCTGAAACGCTTCACTGCGGAACAACGCCCGCTCGGAGACGGTCGCCTGCGTGACATCCCACGTGACGCCGACCATGCGGACCGCCCGCTCGGTGTTCGGATCGTAGTAGGCGCGAGCCGCGACGCGGAGATATCTAACCTCGTCGACATGCTTGGTTCGGATGGTCATTTCGAGATCGCGTCGACGCGCGATCGCTTCGCGGACCTCATGCTCGAAGTCGAGAATGTCTGCGGGATCCACGACGGTCCGCCAGACGGCCGAGCCGCTCGTACTGTCCTCGCGAGTCGTCCCACAGAGCTCGCGCATCGTTCCGTCCCATACCATCCGATCCTCGTCGAGCTGCCAATCCCAGACGCCCATCCCCGCCGCCGACGTCGCGAGCTGGAGCCGCTCCGTCAGAAGCCGGAGCTCCGCGGCCGCTCGCTCGCGCTCCGTCGTATCCTGGAACGTCCCGACGAGATATCGGACCGTGCCCGCGAGATCGCAGACGGTCTCCGCCCGTGCGACTGCCGTCTTGCGCGTACTGTCGGCACACACCACGTCGAGCGTCAGCTCGTAGCCTTGGCCGGTCGCGATGCTGTTCGAGATCGCGGCCGTGAGTCGGGCCCACGACTCGGGGTTGAACAGCGATTTCTGCTCGGGGTAGGACGGCGCACTGGACCGTGGCGTCATGCACATGATCCGAAACAGTTCGTCGGACCAGCTGACTTCGTTGGTGTTCACGTCGAGTTGCCAACTCCCGACGTGAGTGATCCGCTGTGCGACCTCGAGCTGGGTGGCCGCGGGAAGTAGTTGAATGGCGGCCGTCACGCGCTGGAGTGGGGCAGGCACGAGGGTGACGATGACCGCCCCGTCGTTGCTCGGTTCGACGAACTCAACGGAAACGATCACGGAGACCATCGATCCGTCTTTGCGCCGCGCGTCCGAGATCCCTCCGCGCAGGTCGCGAAACGCGCGCACCACGTCCTCGAGCGGAAGCCCGATCAGCTCCTCGCCGCGGTACTGCAAGAGGGCCTGCGCCGCTCGATTGCCAAACCGAATTCCGTTGCGATCTGCGATCAGAACTCCGGGGGCTTCGCTGCGATCTGCGTCGGTGGGGATCATACGAGCAATCTCTCGATCGCAGGTACGATCTCGGCCGCCCCGAAGGGCTTCTCGATCACGACGTTGGGAACGGTGCGAAGGAATTCCTCGATCGCCGCGGTCGTCGCACCGCCAGTGACGAATACGATTCGTCGCGCGAGATCGGGATGTCGCGCGAGCAAACGCTCGTAGAGCTCGATTCCGGTCATCGTCGGCATCATGACGTCCGACAGAATCGCGTCGAAGAGCGCACCGCGCTCGACGAGCTCCAATGCCTCTCTGCCGTTCATCGCGTGGATGAGCTCGTGCGGTCTCAAGATCCTGGCGAGCGCACGATGTACGAATGGTTCGTCATCGATCACCAGGACGCGAGCGCGGGTGGTCGCATGGATGCTCGCCGAGGACATCACGCCCGCCGCCTGGACACTCCCTGTGCCGGGCGACGCAGGGAGCACCGGAGGTGCGATCGGGATCGTGACCGTGAACGACGTACCGCGACCGAGCTCGGTCTGCACCGCGAGCTTGCCGCCAATCGCTTGCACGATGCCGTGACAGATCGATAGGCCGAGGCCCGTGCCCTGACCGACGTCCTTGGTCGTGAAGAAGGGATCGAAGATATGCGGCATGATGTGAGCCGGGATTCCCGGGCCAGTATCTCGCACGGTGACCTGCACCGTCTCGTCGACCTGTCGTCCGGTCACGATCACCTGATTGAGGTCGGCGTGTCCGGGCGCGATAGCCTGCGCGGCATTGATCAACAAGTTAACAAACACCTGGCCGAGCCGAGTCTCATCACCGCGAACCTTCCGAAGTCCCTGGAGGTCGACGACCAACTGTGCGCGGAACTTGAGCTCGTGTGCAGTCGCGCGCACGGCCGACTCGATCACTCGAACGATGTCGGCTCCGTCGGCAGGGGTCGGCGAAGGACGCGAGAATGTCTTGAGGTCCGCGACGATTCTGGCAATTCGCCGCGATGCGGACTCGATCTCGGCGACCGCGGATATCGCGTCCGCGAGGCGCGAGTCGACGGACGGCATTTGTCCGCCGGTCAGCTCGGCCCGGACCGCTGCGAGGTCACCCACGAGACACTCGGACGTGGCCAGCACGACTGCCAGCGGATTGTTGATCTCGTGTGCGACGCCGGCCGCCATCGTGCCGAGTGATGACAACCGATTGGCGATCTCGAGTTGCTGGCGCACGAGCTTCTCCTGCGTGAGATCTCGAAACACCATGACCGCGCCGAGCGCCTGATTGCCGTCGAGCACCGGCGCCGCGGTTTCGCCGATCTGCCTGCGTGTCTGGTCGCGCGCGACCAAGATAGCCTCGCGCAGCGGGACGGGCATGCGTGCAGTGAGGGCTCTCTCGAAGGGTGATTCGAGCGCGGTCCGTTCGTCAGAATCGAGAAGGCACAGGGTATCGCGCGCGGGCTTGCCGACAGCTTCGGCGAACGTCGTCCCTGTCAGCTGCTCGGCCGCGGCGTTCATGAACGTCACATTCCCGGCGAGATCGACGGAGATCACGGCATCTCCGATCGAGTGGAGCGTGGTCGCGAACCAGCGTTCTCGTTCTCGCGAGCGCGCCACCATCTCGTGCCGGTACAGTGTGATCTCGATCGCGCTCCGCAGCTCGGCGTGTTTGACCGGCTTGACGAGATAGGCGTAGGGCGCGGTTGCCTTCGCACGAGCGAGCGTCGCCTCGTCCGCGTGGGCCGTCAGGTAGATGACCGGGAGATCGAATCCTTCACGCAGCGTTGCAGCGACAGCGATGCCATCACGATTGCCTTTGATCCGGATGTCCATCAGGACCAGCTCGGGTGGGCGCTCCGCGATGCGGGCGACGGCCTCGTCTCCCGACGAGGCGATTCCGATGACGTCGTATCCCATCGAACCCAAGGTCTGCTGTAGATCGAGCGCGACGATTCGCTCGTCCTCGACGATCAAGATCGAACGGCGCACGTCAGTCCCCATGATCGGTTCCCGTCTTCTCAGCGCCGAGCAGCACGCTAAAGGTTGCGCCACGTCCAGGGCCGCTTTCAGCCCAGATTCGGCCTCCGTGGCGAAGGACGATGCGCTGCACGATCGCGAGGCCAATGCCCGTGCCCTCGAACGCCGAGATCGGATGGAGCCGCTCGAAGGCACCGAACATTCGTTCCGAGCCCTCCGGTGCAAAGCCGTCACCGTCGTCGCGCACGACGAACCCACGTTGGCCGTCGATCTCGAGGCTTTCGACATCGATCGACACGCTCGGCCGATTCGACGTGAACTTCCACGCGTTGCCCAGCAGATTCTCGAGTGCGATCTGAACGAGCTGGCGATCCGCACGCACCCGCATGTTTGGCTCGATTCGAACGGCGACGTTGTCACGTGGGGAGTCCACGCGGAGTCGTTCGATGGTCTGCGTGGCGAGGCTGGAGAGATCGACCTCTGAGGTCGTTAATGTAGCGCGGGCCGCGTTCGAGAGTCGCAACAAGTCCTCGATGAGCTGGGTCATCCGCTGGGCTGCGGAGATGACGCGTTGCAGGTGTTCCCGTCCCTCGGCACCTAGGTCTGCGCCATGATCCTCGACGAGAGCCTGGCTGAAGCCGGTGATGCCACGCAGCGGTGCGCGAAGATCGTGGGCGACGGAATAGCTGAACGCCTCGAGCTCGCGGTTCGCAAGCTCGAGTTCGCGTGTGCGCGCGATGACGCGCATCTCGAGATCCGCGTTGAGACGCTGGATCTCCTCCGCCGCTCCACGTTCGGCAGCGGCATCGTGGATCACGATCACGCCACCGAGAACCTCACCTCGGTCTTCGACGATCGCCTTCGTCGCCGTCGCCGGACGTCGCCCTCCATTCCTGTCCACGAGGACGGGCGCGACGTCGTCGACGAGGCGGACGATCTCCTCGATCCTTCGCCCGAGCGCCTCCTGCTCGGTCCATCCGGTCAAGGCTTCGGCTACCGGGTTCAGTAGCGTCACGTTAGAGTCTGGGTCGGTCGCGACGACGCCCTCGTGGATCGAGCGGAGCGTCGTGGCCAGCCAGCGCTCTCGTTCGCGCAGCTTCTGATCGATTGCGTGCTTGTGAATTCCTACCTCGATCGCGCAGTGCAGATCGGGGCTGCGGAAGGGTTTGAGGAGGTATCCGTACGGCGCCGAGCCGATCGCGCGCTGAAGCGTCTGACCATCGGAGTGCGAGGTGAGAAAGATGATTGGTACGTCGACCGTCGCTCGGATGCGCGCCGCAGTCTCGACTCCGTCGAGCTGCCCCCCGAGCCTGATATCCATCAAGATGAGGTCTGGCTCGAGGGACGGCGCTCGTGCCAGCGCGTCTTCTCCGGTGGCGCTCAGGCCCACGACCTTGTGTCCGAGGTCTTCGAGTGTGACCGCCAGGTCGAGCGCAATGATGCGTTCGTCTTCCACTACCATGATCCGCCGTTGCTTCTGCTCGTCTGTCATTCGACCCCCTACTGCACCTCGACGACCCGCTCATAGGTTGACGCTAGCAATCCCCTCGCCAACAATGCGCTGGCGTGCCTCGCTTCCATCTCCCGGCTCCCGTGCGGATCTTGATCGTCGAGGACGACGAGGATCTCCGACCGCTCATCGCGCTCGAGCTGAAGACCGCCGCCAATTGCGACGTCCAGACGTGCGCGTCCGCGGGCGAAGCCCTCGCGGTGCTCGACACGGGCGCGATCGATGTCGTGCTCACCGACGTGCAGATGACCGGGATGAGTGGACTCGAGCTGTGCGCGCGGATCGCAGCGACCCGTGCCGAAATTCCCGTCATCGTCATGACGGTGTCGAGCAGGCTCGAGACCGCGATCGCCGCCATTCGAGCGGGCGCCTATGACTTCATCACCAAGCCGCTCAACTTCGAGGCGCTGCGCATCGCCGTCGCGCGTGCCGCCCAACACCGGCAGTTGCGCGCCGAAGTGAAGTTGCTCCGCAGCGTGGTGGCCGAGGGTCGCCACTTCGACGACCTCCTCGGCAACAGCGACGCCATGCGGCATCTCTATTCTCTGCTGGAGCAGATCGCCGCTTCGGATGCGTCGCTGATGATCACGGGGGAGAGCGGGACAGGGAAAGAGGTCGTGGCGCGTGCGATTCACCGTCGCAGTCGCCGGAGTGCTGGACCTCTGATCTCGGTGAACTGCGCGGCTATTCCGGAGTCGTTGCTCGAGAACGAGCTGTTCGGGCACGAGAAGGGGGCCTTTACCGATGCGCGCAACGCGCGCGAAGGCCTGTTCGTTCAAGCCGATCGCGGCACCCTGTTTCTCGACGAGATTGGCGAGATGCCGATCGGCCTTCAACCAAAGCTGCTGCGCGCGCTCGAGGAGCGCAAGGTCCGCCCGGTCGGAGGGTCGCGCGAGGTTCCATTCGATGCGCGCGTGGTTGTCGCCACGAACCGCGACCTCGAGACCGCGATCGAGGAGCGAACGTTCCGCGAAGACCTCTACTACCGGATCAACGTACTGCACGTCGAGTTGCCACCGTTGCGCGCGCGTGGTCGCGATGTGCTGTTGCTCGCGCAACACTTCATCGATCGGTTTGCCGTCGAGGCGGGAAAACCGGTCCTGGGGTTGTCGACTGCAGCAGCGGCCAAGCTGTTGGGGTACGCCTGGCCGGGTAACGTCCGCGAGCTCCGGAACTGCATGGAGCGCGTCGTCGCACTGGCGCGGCGCGAGGAGGTCAGCGTCGACGACCTCCCCGAGAAGATCCGAGACTACCGGACCTCCGATTTCATCGTGCCGACCACCGAACCGGCGGAGCTGTTGTCGATGGAGGAAGTCGAGCGGCGCTACGTGCTGCGCGTCCTCGACGCTCTCGGAGGCAACAAGCGTCAGGCCGCGAAGGTCCTCGGCTTTGACCGGCGCACCCTCTACCGCAAACTCGAGAAGTATGGCGTCGCGGTCGGCGACGCCGACGTTGGCTAGCGCGCGCATCGGGCGAGAATCTCCGTGATCTGGTTCGGTAGGGTCATCGGATCGAACGGCTTTCTGATCACGCCGATCGCCCCCATCCGCAGGTAGTGTTCGATCTCGTCTCGCTGGACCTTCGCCGTCATGAAGATCACCGGGATGGTGCGAAGCAGCAGGCTCGACTGGAGCTGCGCGAGGACTGCGAGGCCGTCCATGATCGGCATCATCATGTCCATCAAGATGAGCTCCGGGCGTTCCGAGCTGGCGAGTGCGAGCGCTTCGACCGGACCCGCCGCGACTACGGTGTCGAACTTGCCGACGGCCTCGAGGCTCAGGCGGCCGATCTTGCGGATGTCCTCTTCGTCGTCGACGAGGAGGATCTTCATCGCGGGCCCCCAGTCGCCAGCGAGGCGGTAGCGGAGGCGACCGCGCGGGTGATCTCGTCCCAATCGGGAACGCCCGCGAGCAGCTCGTCGATTC
Source organism: Kofleriaceae bacterium (assembly GCA_044230415.1). Classification (GTDB taxonomy): domain Bacteria; phylum Myxococcota_A; class Polyangia; order Haliangiales; family Haliangiaceae; genus JABFXX01. The sequence goes on along the minus strand of JBGARE010000024.1, from coordinate 108,146 downwards.
GCGTGACGGCCTCTCCAAAACTGGCGTGACCGTACGACCCCGCAGCACCGCGCAGGCGATGAGCGATCGCGCGCGCTGCATCGAGCTTGGCATCGTCTACCTTTGCAGCGTCGATCGCGGCGGTCAGCTCCGCGAGCCGCGCCGGCAGCTTCGACGAGAACGTGCGGCGAAGCTCGGCGAGCTCGCTCGCGAAGTCCAGCGCCGGTGCTCGTGGAGAGGGTGCGAACAGCTCGACCAATGCTGCGACGAGCGTGTCGAGATCCATGGAGCTGTAGGTGATTGTCACGCGTGGCGTGGCCCGCGCGTCGGACGGCTCACGCACCAATGCGACGATCCGGATCGGCCCACTCGCGCACACGCGCTCGAGAACCTCGTGGCTCGTCTCGGCGACGCCGGCATCGATGACGATGCCGTCGGGACGGCGTCGCGCGATCGCGAGCTCTGCCTCGCGCACGGTTCCGACCGAGCGCACCGCGAAGCCGCGGCCGACCAGTCGCGATGCGAGCTCGGCGCGGCGATGCGCATCCGGATCGATCAGCAGGAGCTCGCTCATCTCGAAGACCTAGCGACTCGAGAACTCTCGATGCGAGAGATGATCAGCTCTCGAAGATCGACCGAGCTCGCGCGGGTCTTCACGAGCGCCGCGGTGACACGGCGCGCGAGGTCGGCCCGTGCGTCCATCGCCGAGAAGATGACCACGTTCGCGGTCCCGACCAGATCGAGTAGGTCCTCGCCGTTTCCGTCCGGCAGCGACAGATCGAGCAACACGATATCGAACGACGAGCTCGCGAGCTGTTGGCGCGCACTGCGGAGGTCACCCACGCCGATCACCTCCCATTCGTCGGGGAAGGTCTTCTTCACGATCTGACGGATGTCCTCGTCGTCCTCGACGTGGAGTAACCGCAGCCTCGACGAGGCTTGGGGCTCCGTGATGGCATGCTTCAGAACGGCGAGTAGCCGGACCTCGTCGAACGGCTTCTCGAGAACGTCGGTCACGACCACGGCGGCCTGATCGAAGGGATGCGTCGCGCCGGACACGACAACGATCGGCACGTGGCGCGTAGCGTCGTCGGCTCGTACCTCGTGGATCAGCGTCGTGCCATCGCCGTCCGCGAGCATCAAGTCGATCGTGATCGCGGCGTACCTGCGCGCCGACAGCAGTCGCCGTGCACGTTCGACGGTCGGTGCGATGTCGACCGTGAAGCCGGCGTCGGCCAGTTGCCGCGCCAAGAGCCGATAGTGGTCGCGATCGTCCTCGCAGACCAAGATCCGATGCGCTCGACCGAACGTGATCGACCTGTCGAGCGATCCGAGCAAGGGGAGATCGACGAAGAACACGCTGCCGCCGCCCTCGGCCGGGAGGTATCCGATCTGTCCGCCCAGGTGCTCGACGATCGCCTTCGAAATACTGAGGCCAAGCCCCGTGCCGCCGCGTTCGCGGGTCGTCGAGCTATCGGCCTGCGCGAAGCGCTGGAAGATCCGCTCGCGGAACGCGTCGCTGACCCCAGGTCCGTGGTCGCGAATCGCGATCCGTACGTCGTCGTCGCGTCGGGTCACGAGGAGCTCGACCGCGCTATCGCGCGGCGAGAATTTGACGGCGTTCGAGATCAAGTTCGCCAGCACCTGCGCGATCCGATCTGGATCGACGATGACCTCGCCTGCCGGCAGGTCGGAGACGAGTCGGAGCTGGACATGATGCGCGAGCGCGGCCGGCCGGTTCGCGGCGATCGCCTGCGTCACCATCGACGAGACTTCGACGCCGCGCAATTGGAACTCCATGCGACCAGACTGCATCTTCTCGATATCGAGAATGTCATTGATCAGGCGTACCAAGCGGTCGCTGTTCGAGAGCGCGATCTTGACGTACTCGGAGGCCTCCGCAGGAAGTGCACCAGTGACACCACCGGCCACGAGCCCGAGTGCGCCGCGAATCGCGGTCAGTGGGGTTCGTAGTTCGTGGCTCACCGTCGAGATGAACTCTGACTGTAGTAGCTCTACTCGGCGGCGTTCCTGGATGTCGCGCATCACACTGACGAATCGCGGCCGCCCACCATCGCCGGCAACGTATTGAAGCACGGCCTCGAGCGCGATTTCGCGCCCATCCTTGGTGCGATAGATTGTCTCGAACGCGATCATCGGGACTTCGCCTCGCAGCGCCGGCTCGACGAGCTTGCGATAGCTTGCCTCGTCGAAGTGCGGATTCAGATCCGTCGGCGTCATCTCGAGCAATTCGGCGGTGGTGTAGCCGAGTTGCTTGGCCGCGCCTTCGTTAGCATAGGTGAAGCGCAAGGACCGCGCGTCGGAGATGAAGATGCTGTCCTGCGTGCGATCGAGCGTTGCCTTGAACTGATCGAGCTGCGACTCGACGCGCTTGCGCTCCAAGCCGACCGCAACGCTATCAGCGATCGTTCCGAGCGCGTGAAACTCGGCATCCGAGAGGGAGTGGCGCGCGAACATCGCCATCACGCCGACGAGCCGATCCCCGACGAGCAACGGATAGCCCGCGAACGAAGTGATGCCCTCCCGCCGGACCCACTCTTGGTCTCCGACGCGAGGGTCGCCGATCACGGCGTTCGTGAGATGGGGGTGGCGCTCTAGCGCGATCTGTCCGATCTTGAGCGCACCGATCGGGATTTGTGCGTGCGGCCCGTCGAGATGTGTGTAGAGCCCGGCGCTGGCCTGGAGCTCGAGCGTGCGGAGATCCTCGCCAAGAATCCAGATTCGCGCGAATGCAGCGTCGAGATTCGTGACGACCGCACGCACACACGCATCGAGCATCTCGGGAAGATTGCTGCCCGCGGTGAACGCTTCGCCGATGTCCGCACTCAGGCGCAAGAGCCGCGTGCGCTGCTCGAGGGCGTGCTCGGTGAGCTTGCGCTGCGTGATATCGCTGGCGATGCCCATGTAGCCTACGATCTGACCGTCGCGATCACGACGTGCAGTGATCACCAGCTCGACGGGGAGTCGCGTGCCGTCCTTGCGCACGTACGTCCACTCGTTCCTATCGGGGATCCCGAGCCGCGCCTTCGCGATCAGCGCTTCGAACGTCGGCGGTACGTGCACCCCGAGCTCGACGGAGAGCGCCTCCGCACGCGCAACGATCTCGCTCGGGACATGAACCGGCGGACGGCGGCCGATCACCTCGCTCGCCGAGTAGCCCAGCATTCGCTCGGCCGCCGCGTTGAACTCGCGGAAGCGACCGTCGCTCGTGGTCTCGATGATTGCGTGACTCGCACTTGTTAAGATGCTGTGCAGTCGGGAGCGCTCGTCGGACGTTGCCGCGAGTGCGGCTGCGGTCTCGGCCTGGTGAGCTCGGATCGTCGAGACGTCGCGCGCTGAAGCGAAGAACCGCCCTTCCTTGACGACGGCGACCCATGATAGGTGGGCCCACGTACCATCGCGATGTCGAAAACGGTGCTCGAAGTTCACGGTCGGGGTTGTCTCGCGAAGTAGGCGACCTGCCTCCTGTCGGGTCCGCTCCACGTCGTCAGGATGGACGAACTCGGTGAGAGGGGATGCGAAGAGCTCGTCCGGAGTCCAGCCGAGTAGTGAAGCCCACGCCGGATTGCAGGTCGTGATGCGAAGGTCGAGATCGATGGTGGCGAAGAGATCGACGGTGAGCTCGTAGAAGGTACGGAGGGTTGTTCCAGTCGCGTTGCTGCGCGCGAGTGCGATCGTGCGCCGATGCGACTCGAGCTGCTCGACCACCTGGTTTGCGAGAAGCTGGAGCATCTCGAGTTGCGCATCCGTGACCGCGCGTGGCACGCGGTCGATCGTGCAGAGAGTTCCCAGGACGAGGTCATCCGATGTGCGGAGAGGGATGCCGGCATAGAACCGGATCAACGGTGCGCCGAGTACGAGTGGGTTGTCGGCAAACCGCACGTCTCGACGAGTGTCCGGAATCACGAGCGGCTGATCGAGGGCGACCACGTGACCGCAGAACGAGATGTCGCGTGAAGTCGAGGTTGCGGCGAGCCCGTATCGGGACTTGAACCACTGGCGGTCGCGATCCACCAATGAGACGAGCGCGATCGGCACTCCCATGATGTGAGCAGCCAAGCGCGTGAGGTCATCGAACGCCGGCTCCGGAGCCGTATCGAGGATCTCATACTGATCAAGCGCTGCGAGCCGAGCGCTTTCGTTGGATGGGGTTGGTGGAATCTTCAAGGTGACTCGGGTGCTTGCGCGTGAACGTCTGCAGGGCGAATGCCGGGCTGGACTGTTGGAGTTTCGCGAATCAAGCAACACGGAAAGACAACGCCTCCGCCGCATGTGGCGCTTTTGTTCCGCCTCGAATGCGCGAACTGTTGTGGATCTACGTGAGCAAAGGTCGGGGATGGATGGCACGAGGCGTGCTGAAGCGTCGCCGAATGAACAAGCCATCTTGCTTAGTTGCGGTCTGTCTCTGCATTCCTGCCGTTGCGCTCGCTCAGCCGGCCCCGACGTTCCAGGCCGGCAAGGCCGAGGACGTCAAGGACGTGAAGGAGGTGACGTGGGTTGCCAAGGGTGAGGCCGGCTTGCTTTCGACCACGGGCAACTCGCGCTCGACCACCATTACGGCAGGCGGGAGCACGTCGCGCAAGGATAAGGACAACAAGTTCGAGGCAACGCTTGCCGCGGCGTACGCTCGCGCGACCACACGCACGGCGAACGACGCCAACAACGACGGCGCGATCGCCGCGAACGAGCTCTCCGATACGCGCACCACCGCCGTCCAGAACGCCGCTGTCAAGCTTCGCTACGATCGCTACCTCACCGAGCTCAACTCTTTTTATGTTGCGGCGCTGGGGGCGATCGACAAGCCGGCCGGAAAGACGTTTCAAGGTGGCGGACAGCTCGGCTACAGCCGCAGCCTCTACAAGGATGACGACCAGCAGGTCCTAGCCGAGCTCGGCTATGACCTCAGCTACCTGTCCCTCGAGTCGGGCGCGTCGACGACGATCCATTCGGCGCGCGCGTTCGTCGGCTACAAGAACCAGCTCAAGAAGGACACCGCTCTCGAAGCATCGGCCGAGGGGTTGTTCAATGCCAACACCCTCACGTTCGGGATGCGACAAGCGAGCGCGTTCCAGGCCACGCGTCTCAACGGGCTGGTCAGTATCACCACCGCACTTTCGACCAAGATCTCGCTCAACGCCTCGTTCACCGCGAAGTACGACAACTTCCCAGCGCCGCTCGCCGCGATCGGACCGCTGCCGTTCGCAGCCGGGTTCGAGCCCAGCTCCGAAAAGCTCGACACCATCACGAAGGTGTCGCTCATCGTCAACTTTCTCTAGAGGGCGGATATGACCGGGACAACTCATCGGTGGAAGATCTATCGCTCGGGCGGCGTCGACCAAGTCGCACTCCAGTCCGGCGATGACCTCGCACACTTGCACGAGCTCGATTCGAAATTGTGGATCGCACTGTCCATGCCGACGCGCGGTGTCGACATCGATCCTCGAACCCTGGACATGCTCGATACCGACAAGGATGGCTACGTCCGGCAGCCGGAGGTGCTCGCCGCGGTCAAGTGGGCGCGTGGCGTCTACAAGGATCCCGGTCATATTCTCGACGGCGGCGACTCGGTCGCACTCGACCGATTGCAGCCGGGGCCCGTGCTCGCGGGCGCTCGCCGGCTGCTCGCGAATCTGGGGAAGACCGACGCGAAGGCTGTCACGCTCGACGATGCGACGAGCGCGGAGAAGATGTTCGCCGGTACCGTGTTCAACGGAGACGGTGTCATTCCATCGGACGCCGCCACCGGTGACGTCAAGAGTGTCATTGACGACATTATCGCGAGTCAGGGTTCTGTCCTCGACCGCAGTGGAAAACCCGGTGTCGACAAGACACGGATCGATGCGTTTTTCGCGGATGCAAAGGCCTTGATCGCCTGGCACGACCAAGCGGACGCGAGGGTCCTCGCGTTGCAGGCCGCGACAGCCGCCGCCGCCGAGGCTGTGGAGGCGGTCCGCTCCAAGGTCGATGACTTCTTCATGCGCTGCCGGCTTGCGGCGTTCGATGCCCGTGCTGTGGCTGCACTCGATGTCGGTGATGCCGATCTCGTCGCGATGAGCTCGAAGGAGCTCTCGGCGACGAGCGCCGAGGTCTCGCGGCTCCCGCTCGCACGCATCGCATCGAAGGCGTCCCTGCCGCTCGATGTGGGCATCAATCCGGTATGGCAGGCGAAGATCGGGAAGCTCGCAGCAGACGCGGTGACACCGATCCTGGGCGCGCGTTCCGCACTCACCGAGAGTGACTGGCACGTGATCCTCGACCGCCTGGCTGCCTATCAATTGTGGCGCGCCGCGAAGCCCGCGACGAAGCTCGACGGGCTCGGTCTCGACCGGCTCCGCACGGTAGTGTCGAACGAGACCGCGGTCAACACCGCCCTCGATAGCGATCTCGCAATCAAGGCCGAGGTCGACAGCATCGCGGAGGTCGAGCGCTGTTGCCGTTATCAGCGGGACCTCGGAAAGCTCCTGAACAACTACGTCAACTTCTCGAGCTTCTACAGTCGCAAAGGCGCAGTGTTTCAGGCCGGAACGCTCTACCTCGACGGACGCGGTTGCAATCTCGTGTTCGAGGTCACGGATAGCGCCAAGCACAACGCGATGGCGCCGATGTCGGGCACCTATCTCGCGTATTGCGAGTGCACGCGCGCGGGTGGCGAGAAGAAGACGATCGCCGCTGCCTTCACGGCTGGAGACGTCGACAATCTGTTTGTCGGGCGAAATGGCGTGTTCGTAGATCGCAAAGGTCTCGACTGGCAGGCGACGATCACGAAGGTCGTCGACAACCCCCTTAGCATTCGCCAAGCGTTCTGGGCGCCTTACAAGAAGATGGTCCGCTCGATCGAGGAGCGCGTCGCGAAGCGTGCAGCGGCTGCGGATGCCGAGGCGAATGCCAAGCTCGAGACCGCGTCTGCAAAGGTCGCGGAGGCGGACAAGGCGGCCGTAGCGCCGGCGGCTCCACCCGAGCCGAAGAAAGGCATCGATATCGGGACGGTCGCGGCCCTCGGAGTTGCCGTCGGCGGCATCGCAGCCGTCATCACCGCGATCATGGCCGGTGTATTCGGGCTCGGACGATGGGCGCCGCTGGGAATTCTCGCGGTCCTACTCGCGATCAGCACACCGTCCATGGTGCTCGCGTTCATCAAGTTGCGCCGTCGCAACCTCGGACCGTTGCTCGATGCCAACGGCTGGGCGATCAACGCACTCACTCGGATCAACGTGCCGTTTGGAACGGCGCTAACCGACAGGGCAATCTTGCCCAAGGGCGCGGAGCGCAACTTGAGCGATCCCTACGCGGAGAAGCGCCGTCCGTGGAAGCTCTACATCGTGCTCCTCGTGATCGTGATCGCGGCAGCCGGGTGGTACCTAGGCAAGCTCGACGACTACCTGCCGAAGAGTGTCACCTCGACCGAGGTGCTCGGCGACCGCGCACCTGCCGCAAAATAGCCCGGAGGATTCATGGATCGCCCGGTCGTGAAGCCGCCACGTGGTGCACGCGCGAATATCTTTCCGCTCGGAACCGTGCTCGACGGCAAACTTGTCCTGACCGAGGTCCTCGCCGAAGGACGGCGCGGCCAGGTGTTTGGCGCGCACGACAAGTGGCTCGATCGCGACGTCGTGGTCAAGGCGATGTGGCCGGATCTCGGATTCGAGCCTCTTCGCCAGGAAGCGCGCTCGTTGGCCGGATTCCAGCACACGGGTCTGCTCGCCGTCTATGGCGGCGGCATCCACGATGGCATCGAGTACCTCGTCACCGAGCGCATCTCCGGCGTCAGTCTCGCCAAACATCTCGAGCAACGCGCGACGTTGAGCGGCTTCTCGGTCGCCGAGACCCTCGAGATCCTGGTGGCCGTGTGCGACACGCTCGGCGTCATTCACGCCGCAGGGCTATCGCATCTCGACCTCCGTCCAGAACATGTCACGCTCGCTGGCAACGGCCGAGTCGTGCTCCACGCGTTCGGACTCGTGCACGCGGACGGGCTCGAGCTCGAGCGCTTGGTCGAAGGCTCGGATCCGTACCAGGCCCCGGAGCCGCTGTCCGAGGATCGCCACGAACAACAACGGAGGGATTTATACAGCCTCGGCGTGCTGGCGTTCGAGATGCTCACCGGAACCTATCCGCACCCGAACGAGCTAGTCGAGCGTCAGCTCGCGAACAAGTGTGTGGCGGTGCCGGAGGCGTTGGTGCAACTGGTGGTCGAGTTGATGGCGCCAGATCCGCGCGCGCGCCCGCGCAGACTCGGGCATGTCGGGGCGACCCTGCGGTCGCTCCGAACCCCTTCGTCGTCGCTCTCGGTCGTGATCGCGGACGACGACGCGGACGTGCGCGACCTGCTCGCGCTGATGATACGCCGCCACGTGCCGGCCGCTATTGTCCGGATGGCTTGCGACGGCGCAGAGGCGTTGCGCCTGGTTCAGCACGATCCGCCAGACATGCTGTTTCTCGATCTCCAGATGCCCAAGCTGAGCGGATTGGAGGTCTGCATGTATCTGCGTGGCACCCATCTGGGGGACAGCATCACGATCTGCGTGATGAGCCGGTTCAGCGAGGCTCATCGCATGGTGCTCAAGAAGCTCGGCGTGGTCGACCTGTTCGTCAAAGGCGCTGAATCACCAGCGGAGCTCGAACACTCGATCGGCAAGCTCCTCCAGCGCGTCGCACCGAGCGTGGTTGTAACGAGCCCGAGCCCCGAGCGCTTCTCCACCCGCACGGTGGTCGATGAACGCTATGTGATCGAGCGACAGCTTGGCGAACGCGGCATGGGCCGGGTGTACGAAGTGCGCCACCTCCTGCTCGGAAAGAAGTTCGCGCTCAAGGTGATCAGTCCGGCGTTCGCCAGCAACATCGCAGCACGTGCTCGCTTCAACGAGGAGGCAAAGCTCGCCAGCGAGATCGATCATCCAAATATCGTGAACGTCGTCGACTACGGCGAAGACCCCGAGCTCGGCGCGTTCATGGTCATGGAGCTCGTCAGCGGCGAACCTCTCGGCGAGTCGCCGATGTCGATTCGTCGCGCGTGTGAAACCCTCAGACAGATCGCGGACGCGCTGGACGTGATTCATCGCAAGGGGATCGTGCACGGCGATGTCAAGGCGGAGAACATCTTGGTCGTCGACGAAAGTGTTGGCTCGCGCCGGCGCCGGACTCCCAAGTTGCTCGACTTCGGACTCGCGCACCGAATGGGAGCCTCCGACCACTTTGGCGGCACCCCGGAATACCTCGCGCCCGAGCGTTGCTCGGGAGCCCCAGCGACGGTGGCGAGCGATGTTTACGCGCTCGGGATCCTCGGCTACTTCATGATCACGGGGACACTACCCTTCGAAGGGTCTACGGCGGACGTGCTCGCTGCTCAGGTCCACGCGACGCCCGACACGCTCAGCGCTCGAGGGAAGCCGGTCGACCCCGCACTCGAGACACTCATCGCACGCGCGCTCGCGAAAGATCCGGCCGAACGCCACGCATCCACTGCGGCATTCCAGTACGAGCTCAAGACCGTCATGGATATGCTGGACATGACGAGGCGGCGTGCGCGCACGAGCAGCGACAGCAGGAGCGAACCCGATGTCGTCCGCACGTTCACTCGGTCCCGAGTCGGCCAAGCCGTGGTCGCCGATGGCAGCATCGCGTTTGCCAACGCGGCGTTTCGCTCCCTCATCGGTGACGATGCCATCGCGACGATCCACGCGATGGTCCCGAGCCTACGCCGCACGATGGAGCGCGTCCATCAGCACGGGGTACCTGACGAGTGTCGTGTGCGCCTTCCTGGACGAGGAGAGCTGATCGTGTGGGTCGCTCCGCTCGCCCAAGCGCACCACGAGATCCAGCTGCTCGTGCGGATGACCGACGAAGCTGGGGAACCGCCGCATCCGTGATGCGGCCGTACGGTCCGTGGCGCAGCGGGATTCGAGACATGTGCTTCTCCCGGCTTGCCACTTCTCAGCCTCGCTAGAGGCTCCGTTGCGGTCCGCTACCGACGTGTAAGCTCGCTCGCGCGCAGTCGAGCCCAAAGGGCTACATCGATCTTGTCGACGAGGTGCCTCAGATGTGGGAACGCCTGACGTACGTAGTCGTCGTGAACATCGCGCCCCCCAAACGCGTGATTCGACAGCAGGTGCTGATCGAGCTTGGTGACGCCGCACTCGTGCGCGACGCTGAGAAACGTGCGGCGCAGTGTGTGGAATCCGGGAAGGTAAAGAACGCGCTCGCCGGTCGGCTTGTACTTGCCCTTCGTCGGACCTGCCTTCGTCCACGGCGGCGCGACCGTGTCGTAGCGACGCTCCTTGCACTCGGGGACCGCGATGACGTCTTCGTCATCCGAGAGGGAAGGGAAGACCCAACCGTGATCGCCGCTGTGTTTTTCGAACACGACGTCGTTCTCCGCTCGTCGTCGCTTGAGGATCTCGACGACCGTCGTCGACACCGGGATCGTGAACGGCGTGGTCTTCGATCGGGGAACGAACAAACCGCCACGTTCCCAGTCGACGCTCTCCCACCGAATGTTCCTGACGTTCTCGGTGCGCATGCCGGTGAACAACGCGGTCAGCTGGAGGTCGCGCCGGATCGGGTTCGAGAGGAGCTCGACACGACGCAACCATTCGGGCATGTCCTCCTCCTCGATGCGAGGCTGTTCGGGATCGAGGCTGAACTTCTGGACGCCGAGTCGGCCAACCGGGTTGTCACCCGAGAACGTCGAGCGTCGAAGGCGGCGCGTCGTGTTCCAGATCGCGCTGATGTGCGCCAGTAGACGGTTCGTCTGGGTCTTGTGCTTCTTGTTCTTCTCTTTGATCCGCTGGACGGTCTCGACGGTCAGATCGGATAGCGGGCGATCCATCCACGCCGAGAGAAGTCGCGGCACGTCGTACTCGACGGTCTTGATCGACATCTCGCGCTTCCCCGAGTCCTTCATCTCGCCGACGTGGAGCGCAAGCCCTTCACGCAGCGTGGGAGCGTCGCGGCGTTCGTTCTTGCCGGAGTTCGGGTTCAGGCCGCTCGCCATCTTCGCGAGCACGTCCTTCGCCTTCTTACGCGCGAGCTTGACGGTCCATTCGTGGCCGTCGTCGCGAACACGGCCCGCGATCCCGATCGTGGTCTTCACCTTCTGCCCGTTCACACGCGAGCGCGCGACGAAGGTCTTGATGCCCGTGCGCCCGACGACGACGCCGAATCCGGGGACTTCCTGATCCCAGTAGTAGGCCTGCGCGACGTCGGAAGGCGGCTTGATGGACGCGAGGGTCAGTTCGTTCAGCTTGATCGTGGCCATGGTGTCCTAGGACCCGCCTAGGACCCAAACGTGGCACACCGTGAGACAGGAGGAAACAGAAAGAGATCGAGTTCTCCGTCGAGGAATCACGATCTCCGATAGAATCGCGTACCGTCGTAAGCCCTGAGATTGTCGCGGGCGCCTAATTTGCAAGCCGAGGGTCTGGGGTTCGATCCCCCAATCCTCCACGTAGTTAGACAATCACAAGCGGCGTCTAGTCGCCATTTGGTCGCCAGCCAGCGCCGAGCAATGCGCGGGCTTCCATTGCTCGCTCGGCTCGACGGGCGCGCGTTCCATACGTTCACTCGCGACTTACGCAGGCCCTACGAGCAGGGGATGTCGATCGCGATGATTGAGGAAGACGCGCGCCGCCGTCGCGCCGCCGGTGAGGCTGGCTTTCTCGACAAGCCGTACGCGGTAGACACGCTGCTCCACGCCGTGTCTCGCGCCCTGCGCGACGCGCAGCACGGGCTCCTACACCGCTAGTCGCGGCCAGCGAGATGCGTAGCGATCACGCGCCCGCGTCGATGGGCGCAATCACCGCGCGCAGCGCGGCGAACAGCTGGTCGGACGAGAAGGGCTTGTGTAGCTGCGGTCGGGGCGTGTTTTCGAGGAACGATGTCGCCGCGTGCGAGACGACGCCACCGGTCAGGAAGATCACGCGGTCGGCGAGCGCGGGGAACCGGGCGGCGACCTGCGCGAAGAACTCTATCCCGGTCATCGCAGGCATTAGCAGGTCGCACAGCACTGCATCGTACGTCGCGCCTTGCTCGAGCAGCTCGAGCGCATCGCGCGCCGAGCCCAGATCGGTGACTTCGTAGTCGCGCTGGAGGAGGCGGCGGATGACTTTGCGCAGTGTGGCCTCGTCATCGACGAGCAGGACCCGCTGCCGCGTGCGCGGAATCGCCGCGGGCGGCGCGGCGGGTTCGAGCGTCGCAGGCCGCGCGTTCGCGATCGGAAGCTCGACGCGGAATGTCGTGCCGACCCCGACCGTGCTCGTGACCGCGATGCGTCCGCCGAGCCTCGTCACGATGCCGTGGGAGATCGCCAGGCCCAGCCCGGTGCCATAGGACTTGGTCGACACGAACGGCTCGAAGATGCGGCCGATCAGCTCCGACGGGATGCCGCTGCCAGTGTCGGTCACGACCACGACAACGGCCGTGCCTTCGACGTGCGCTCGGACCGCGATCTCGTTGCGGTCGGCGGCGCCGTGCGGGATCGCGTGCGCCGCGTTGACGAGGAGGTTCAGGAACACCTGCCCGAGGCGGGTCTCGTTCCCCGCGACCGGCGGCAGCTCGCCGACGTCGATGATCAGCTGCGCGCGGTGTTTGATCTCGACGGTGGCCATGCGCGCCGCGTACGCGATGATCGGGCGCAGCTCGACCGGGGCGGTCGTCTCGTCGTCCGCGCGCGAGAACGACTTGAGATCTCCGACGATCGCCTGGACGCGCTGCGCGCCGACCTCCGCATCACGCAGCGTGTCCACTGCGGCGCGCACGTCGCTCGGCGTCGGCGCGTCCCGGTCGAGCAGGCCGATCGCATGCTCGAGGCCGAGCGTGACGAACGAGAGCGGATTGTTGATCTCGTGCGCGACGCCCGCGGCGAGGGTCCCGACCGAGGCCATCCGATCCGCGAACGCGAGGCTCGCTTGCATGCGCTGCACTTCGGTGAGGTCGCGGATCGCGGCCAGCCGGGCAGGGTGGCCCCGGAACGACGTCGTGCGCGCGTGCACCGCCGCCGCGAACTTCGTCCCGTCGGCGCGCATCCCGATTGACTCGTAGGGTTCCGCGCTTTGCGCGGCCATGCGACGCTTTATGTCGTCGATCGCCTCCGGCGCGATGAAGTCGAACAGCCGCCGCCCGACCGCGCCGTCGGGTGGCAATCGGTAGAGCTCGCGCGCGGCCTTGTTGGTCGCGAGGATGATGCCGTCTTGGTGCACGAATAGCGCCTCGAGCGTCGCGTCCGACAGCGCGACGAGCTCGTCCTCGCGGACGCGCAGCGCCGCCTCCGCGCTGCGCACCTGGGTCAGGTCGGTCAGCGTGACCCACAAACGCCCTTCACCCTGGAGCTGCGGGATGAACGCGCTCGACACGTGGGCCGGGAGCCGCGCGCCGCTCTTGGTAATGAGCTGCAACTCGATCGGCGCGATGGTGCCGGGTTGGTTCCGCAACGCGAACGCTGGGGTCTGCCATGGATCGTTCTCGGGCTGATAGTCAAGCAGGTCCTCGCGCCTCCGCACGCGCAGCTCCTCGACCGTGTAGCCGAACATGGCGCACGTCGCCGCGTTGGCGTGAACGATGATGCCGCTCGGGCTCGAAACGACGACCGGCGTCACGATGAGATCGGCGAGGCGGCACAGCACCTCGTCCTCTATGGTTGGCGCACCCATCCCCGCCATCAGGCTACAACGAGATGGTCTGCGCGGGTGAGTCCCTCGACGAATCGTCGACCCGCCGCGCCGAGGTACTGGCGTGGGCGGCGCGTCGCGTGTTGCTGATCCGCCTCGAAGTCGAAGAGCAAGTCGGACTACGATCGGGAGAGCTGCAGGAGCGACTCGCGAAGCTCGCCGACGGCGTGGCTGTGATCAGTGCGCGGCGGTCGGCGTGGGCAGCTTTACGTGAAGGCGACGATAGCCGTCGCCCGATGGCCCAGCGCTCGACGCCGCGAACGCGGTGAGGGACGGCAGGATCTGCTTCGAGCTGAAACGCTATTCCGTCTCTCGTGGCGGCAATTGGATCGGCGGAAGCACCGGTTCGATGTCAGGTGCAACGATGCCCGCCTGCTGGCCGAGGCTCGTCGCCAGGTCGACCGCGCTTTGCCCGAACCCAGTCGCCGTGTCGACTGCGCTCTGGCCGAACCCGGTCACCGCGTTTTCCACGCTGTTGAACGTGCTTGTCGTCCAGTTCTTCGCGCTCGCGAAGGTATCCGCGGTGCCTTGCGCGACCTCGTCGTAGAGCTTGTCGCCGAAGTTGCTCTCTTCGACGATCGTCGGCTCGCCGCCGGGGATATCCGACGGAATCGCTCGGACCTCGGTTCCCTCGATGCCCGGGAGCGGCAGCTGGATCGACTTGCCGGCGACCGTCGTCTGATCGACGGTTCGCGCGATCTCTGCGAGGGCCGCTGGGTCCATTCCGAAATTGCAGCCGCCGAGCACGAGCTCGGAATCCTCGGCCATGTGCCCCGTGATCGCTTGCAGGGCCGCGAGCTCGGCAGGGTCCATCCTCTTCGGATCTTGGACGAAGCCGTGGCGGGGATCCCCCAGGCTCATCAGCCCGGGAATGCCGTGGCCGATCAGATTGAAGTCACCGATCAGGCCGTCCGGGCCGACCATCTGATCGATCTGCTCCTCCATCCCGACGAGATCGTCGGGGCCGCGCGGCGCGGACCACGCCATCTGCGACCAGAGCCATGTGTCCCAACCGCCGTCGTCGGCAACGAAGCTGACATCGGGCCGCGTGATCGGCTTCTCGGGGTCCTGCAGCGGTTGCATCACGACGGGCTCGGTGGGGCTCGAGAAATCCATGCGCCTCGTTGGTGCAGCGGCGATGCCAGCAACAGGCACGCAGGAACGCCGGCTTGGACGCTATCTGAGGGGGCGCGCAGATTCGGCGCGCCGCCATCGCGCGGAGTCACCTCAGCGGTGCTTCGCGTGCCAGTCGTCGACGAGGGCGCGCAAGTCGGGGCGGTTCGGGTTCGCGGCGACGACGCGATCGGCTTCGGCGACGGTGGTGCGGGCGCGGGCTTTGTCGCCGAGGGCGTGCAGTGCGGCGGCGAGGACGGTGTGCGTCTCGACCCAGAGAATCGGGTCGACGTCGCGGCCTTTGGCGAGCGCGAGCACTTGCGGCGCGAGCAGCGTTCGCACCTCGTCGGCACGGCCCTGCGCGAGCCACGTTTTGCCGAGCTCGACGCGCAGGTTCTGGATCACGGGATGCTCGCCGAGTGCTTTGCCCGCGTCGATCGCGCGGGTGAAGTCGCGCTCGGCATCGGCGTAGCGCTTCTGGTCTCGCGCGAGCGTGCCGCGGATCAAGAGCGCGTTGAGCAGGGCCGCGAAGATGCCCGTTCGCTCGGCGGCGGCGACGAGCGCATCGGCCGCGGGGGCTGCGTGCTCGAGGTCGTTGGTGCGCAGGAAATAGATCGCGCGCTGCGTCTCGATCGCGGCGAGCATTTCCGGATCATCCCCCTGACGAGTGCAGATCAGCGCGCGGTCGAGGTAGGGCATCACGGGCTCGAGTTGACCGGCGCGCGAGTAGGTGTCGCCGAGGGTCAGGAGTACGTCGGCGAGGTGGACCGACTCGGGGCCGTACCAGGTCTCGAGGATGGCGAGGCCTGCTTTGGCCTCGGCGATCGCCTCGTCGAAGCGGCCGAGGTTCATCAAGTAGGACGCGCGGAGTGCGCGGTAGCGACCGACCTCGGCGTGATCCGCGCCGAAGTTGGCGGTGCCCCAGGCGAGGGATTCGTCGATGGCGACGAGTGCTTCGTCGAAGTGGGCGGCGGCCGCGAGGACGCTCGCCAGTTGGTGGCGGCTGGTCATCGGGTTCAGGCTGCGCGTGGGTTCTTTGTCCACGGCGACGATGAGCTGTCGAGCGAGCGCGATCGCTTCGTCGTCTTTGTGGGCGCGCGAGGCGACGCCGCTGCCGGCGAGGAGGACGCGCTGTATGGGCGCGGGGCTGCGGTTGTCGTAGGCGCGTGCGGCGAGGAGGGCGAGCTCCGCTGCGTCGATCTGATCGAGCTCGGCGAGGAGCGTCGCGAGGTCGGCGAATGCGACGGCGCCTTCGTCGGTGAGGTTGCTCGTGATCGCGATGCTGGCCGCTTCGCGCAGCTCGGCGAGCGACTTCTCCAGCTGCTCGCCGAGACGCAGCTGCTGGGAGTGGATCAGGAGCGCGCGGGCGATGAGTGGCTTCCAGCCGACCTCGCGCGCGCGGGCGAGGGCTGCGTCGGCGAATTCCTGCCGATCGATGCGCTTGGGAGCGAAGTCGGCGACGTGAACGTTCGCGAGCTGGCGCGTGGCTTCGTCGAGACGGAGGCGCACGTCGGGGTCGGTGGGCAGCGGCTCCTCTTGCGCCAGTGCTTGGATGTCGCCGCAGCCATCGAGACCGGGAAGGCGACCGATCGCGTCCATGGCCATCGCTTTGCCTTCCGCGGTTGCATCGCGCAAGGCGCCGACGGTAGCGTCGAGCGCGGCGCGGGCTGCGAACAGGCACTGCATGCGGCGATCGAGCATGTCCTCGCTCTGCGATCGCGTGACGCGCGTGTCGCGACACGCTTGACGATGAGCCGCGGCCCACTCGGTCGCGTAGCGATCGAGCCCGTCGTCGACGAGCTTTCCGGTCCGCGGGCCGAGCGAGGCGAGCAGGGCGGCGCGTTGCTCGGCGTTCCAGGTCGGCGCGATCGCCGCTTCGCTGTCGGTGCAGGGGGCGGGCTGCGAGCTGCCGCGCATCGCGAGCGGCACTACGATCGCTGCGGTCGCGACGAGGGCGCCCGCAGCGAAGGCGATCCGCCGGCGCGTCGCATTCGGATCGCGCGCGAGCTCCGCGAGGAGCGGGGCCATGCTCGGCCAACGCGCGTCTGGCTCGATGCTCAGCGCTCGTCGCAGCGCGAGCTCGACGTGGCGCGGGATCGGTCGCTTCGGTGGTGCGATCGTGCTGGGTTCGCCCTTCACGTGGGCGTTCGCGGACGGACGTGATCCGGTGAGTGCCTCCCACAACGCGACGGCGAATGCGTACTGATCGGCGGCCGCGTCGACAGCGCCGCCGCGCCGTTGTTCGGGGGCCATGTACGCCGGCGTTCCCATGACGGTCCCGGTCTTCGTCACGCTGGTCGAATCCGCGGTCGATTCGTCGTCGCAGTCGATCGCCGGCGAGCTCGCGAAGTGCACCACGCCGAAGTCGGCGACGCGGACGCGTCCATCCTCACCGACGAGGATGTTGTCCGGCTTGAAGTCGCGATGGACCAGGTGAGCTTGGTGGGCGGCTTCGAGCCCGCGTCCCGCGGCGAGGTACAGCGACAGGATCTCGCGCCACGTGCGTGGCGTGGCCGAGAGCCACGTGCGCGCGGTGCCGCCCTTGACGTACTCCATCGCGACGAACGGCTGATCGTCGTGGGTCGCGATCTGATAGACGGTGACGACGTTGGGATGGCTGAGCTGCGCGATCGCCTGCGCTTCGCGGACGAGCCGCGCGACGCTGGTGCTCGACGGGTACGTGCGGATCAGCTTGAGCGCGACGAAGCGCGCGAGGCGACGATCGCGCGCGAGGTACACGATGCCCATGCCGCCGTCGCCGAGCCGCTCGACGATCTCGTAGTCATCGGCGATGACCTGGCCCACGCGGAGCGGAGGCTGCGATGGCGTGGGCACTCGCGGGCTGTCGGCGCTCTCGGCGATGACCGCGCGCAGCAACTCGTCGCCGGTCGTGAACGGCGTGTGTGCGTCGCTGTGTGGCGCGCTCGAATCCGCCGCGAAGTCGGTGGCGCGGTCGGTCTCCGCATCGCCATCGTGCTTCTTGGCCACGACACGATCCTACGCCGTGGCTGCCAATGCGTCACGAGATGTGCTCGCACGAGCGACGTGGAGACACGGACGATATTCCGGCCACCGAGATGTCGCATGGCTAGACGCGGCACGCTTGGTGCTCGTTGCGCGAGCGATGACTTCGATCGAACGGACTCGTGTTTCGTTGCTCGGGTTGGCCGTGGGCGATGCGTTCGGCTCGATGCTCGATGCCTACGGCGCAGAGCTCGCCCGCCGAGCGGCGAAGCGGTTGATCTCGATGAAGCGGCCGTGGCGATGGACGGATGATACGGCGATGGCGATCTCGGTCGTCGAGTCGTTGCAGGAGCGCGGCACGATCGATCCCGACGAGCTCGCGAGCGCG
The DNA here is from genome assembly GCA_044230415.1 of Kofleriaceae bacterium. GTDB lineage: Bacteria > Myxococcota_A > Polyangia > Haliangiales > Haliangiaceae > JABFXX01. The sequence continues at coordinate 90,020 of JBGARE010000024.1, read as the reverse complement.
TTCGCGCGTCGCTTCGATCGCGAGCCCGATCGCGGATACGGCGCGGGCGCCGACAAGCTGCTGCGGCGCGTGGTTGCGGGAACGGCATGGAGGGACGCAGCAGCGTCGCTGTTCGGCGGCCAAGGTTCGTATGGAAACGGCGCCGCGATGCGAGCCGCACCGATCGGGGCGTTCTTCGCGCCCGACCTCGAGCGCGTTCGTACCGAGGCGTTGCGATCCGCGGAGCCGACGCACGCGCATCCCGATGGCGCGGCCGGGGCAGTGGCAGTGGCGGTCGCGGCGGCGATCGCGACGGTCGGCGAGCTCCCGCGCGACGCGATGATCGGCGAGGTCGCGAGGTGGACACCCGCCGGACCGACGCGCGATCGGTTGCTCCGCGCAGATCAGCTGGGCCTGGCGTTCGACGTGCAGTTCGCAGGAGAGGAGCTCGGCACGGGCGCGAACGTGACCTCGCGAGACACCGTTCCGTTCTCGGTGTGGGCTGCCGTCCGGCATCTCGACTCGTACGAGGAAGCGTTGTGGACGGCGACCGCGCATCCCGGGCTCGATCTCGCGCCGAACGTGATCTCGAACTTCGCGATCGACCGCGACACCGTCGGAGCGATCGTCGGAAGCATCGTCGTATGCGCGACCGGCGTGGAGGGAATTCCACTGTTGTGGCGCGAGGCGACGGAGCGGATCCCGTAGCGCTCGCGCTCAGTCGCGGAGGTGTTCGGAGGCGCGCTCGGCGAGAGCGCTGATGGTGAGCAGGGGCGTCACGCCGAGGGAGCGCGGGATGATCGAGCCGTCGAGCACGTGGAGGCCGCGATGGACGGCGGTCGGTGGGCCCGCGGGATCGAAGACGCGACCGCGATCGTCGACGACGCCGGTGCGGATGTCGTTCGCCATCGGGACGCCGCCGAGTGGATGCGGGACGATCAGGCGACCGTTGAACAGCGTGGTGCGCGGGTTCTCGATGAAGAAGCCGTTGCGCGCGGTGGTGTACGCCTGCATTTCGGCGGTGATGGTCTTGTAGAAGCGGCTCGCGCTGACCGCGTTCCACGAGATCCGCGGGCGATCACCGTTGCGATAGATATAGCGGCCGTTGGAGTCGTCGTGGCCGCACGCGAGGTAGAGCGTGGAGTAGGCGAGCGCGCCGTCGGGATCGTGGGTGTCGGGGTTCGCGAGATCGCGACGGGCGCGATCGAGTTGGTCCTCGGAGAACTTGTCGGGCATCGCGAGCGCGTAGGCGGCGAGGGCCTTCGCGGTGGTGTTCGCGACGGAGACCGGGATGGTGGACTCGAGGAGGAGGAAGTGATCCTGGAGCTCGGGGCCGAGCGCGTGATCGCCGCGGTAGTCGATGTACGACATGAGCGCGTTCCCGACGGTGCCGCTCGCGCCCGAGGCGGGCTCGCCGACGAGGTTTGTCTGGCGGTCGCCGTCGTAGCAGAAGCCGAACATGTCGCCGTTGGCGGAGACGCGCGTGCCGAGGAGCTGCGAGATGGCGAGGCCCGCGGCGGCGGAGCGCATGAGGATCTCGGTGGAGCCGAGCGAGCCGCCCGCGACGATGACGTGATCGGCATCGATGGTGCGCGCTTCGCGCGAGGTCTCGGTGAGCGCGTGGTAGTGGACGCGCCAGCGCGAGCGGTGCTTCTCGACGCGGTCGACGTCGATGCCCGCGAACAGGAGGGCGCCGGCGGCGCGGGCGCGCGGGAGGTAGTTCGTTTGCAGCGTGCCTTTCGCGCCGACGTTGCATCCGGTGGTGCAGTTGCCGCACAGCGAGCACTCGTGGCCTTGCACGGGCCAGCGCGGATCACCGCGCATCGTGTCCTTGTACGTGATGTTGAGCGGCAGGTACGAGAACGAGGCTTTGCGTTGGCCCGAGAGGAAGCGATGCATCTCGACCTTCATCGGATCGGGGCCGACGTAGGCGTTGGGCGAGAGGACCTCGGACGCGCGATCGTAGTAGCGGGTCAGCGAGCCATCCGTGGCGGCGCCGCGGATCGCGTCGGGCCACTCGGGTTGTGCGAGGACGAGCGGCTCGGGCCGCGTCGAGATGGCGGCGTTGATCAGCGACGTGCCGCCGATGCCCGAGGCGCTGACGAGATCCAGATCGGATTCGGTGGGCGTGTACAGATCGAACAGGCCCATCGCATCGACGGAGCGGGCCGAGCCCATCAGCTCGCTCAGCGTTTCGGGGAAGTCGCCCGGGAGCCATTCGTGTCCGCGCTCGAGGACGACGACCTTCGCGCCCGCGGCGGCGAGGCGCGCGGCGGTGACGGCGCCGCCGTAGCCGGAGCCGATGATGACGACGTCGGTGCGCTTGGTATCGAACAGACGATCGCGCGGCGAGATCAGCGACCAGTCGGCGAACTTGCCGGTCTTGCGTCCCGCGAGGCGCGGATCCTTTCCGGCGTGACGGGAGCACCCGCCGCCGAGCAGGCCCAACATTCCCAGCGCGGCTGCACCGCCCGCGCCGACCAGGAGCTCTCGCCGATTCGGGCGCACCACGACGACGAGCGTAACATCGAGTCGCGGAGATCAGCGACGGTGCCAGCGACCGCGCTGATCGCGAATCACGATCGCGTCGCGGCTCGTCGGGCGATAGTGCTGGTAGCGGTGCGGTTCGCGGATCTGGAGCACGGCCTCGGGAGGGCGGCCGATGCGGAGCCACGAGCCCGTGGAGCCGCCCGTGCGGTACCAGGCGTTGTCGTGATAGCGCCAATAGAAGTTATCGGCGAAGAACACCGGCTCGTCTTGATCGGCGACGGCGTAGACACCGGGGCTGACCTCGACCATCGAGGTCGTCGTCGGTAGCGGCGCGCGATACGTGACCTCGGCTGTTCCCGCACACGCGGCGGTCGAGAACACCAGGGCTGCGATGAAGCGATGCATATGAACCTCCGGCACGCCATGAGCGACGCGCGCCGTGAGGTAATGCAAGTCGTCGACCGGCGCACGTGCGCGGTTCTGGTAGTCGCGTAGCGCTGGGCTGAGGCGTGTTGGGACACGTGGGGCGATTCGGGATGCGCCCGAACCTCGCGTGACCGGTCTGCGCGGTCGCGCGGCGAGCTCGATCGTGGAGATCACGAGCACGCGCTGGGTCGGTGTGCTCGTCGGCGTTGTCGTCGTGAGCGGATGCGCACTCGGAGCAGCTCGGGGGAACGATCGGTCGGCCTAGGTGGCGGGATCGCGCGCGGACACCGTTGGCACGGGCGCTGGCCGGGCGGAACGACGCGCCCGAGCGGTACGCTCGCACGCATGAAGCGCGCGCTCGTGGTGCTCGTCGTCGGATGCGGATCGACACCCGCAGCACCGCAGGCGCCGGTGAAGGCGACGACGGCGAGTGCCGACGCGAAGTTTCGCGGGACGATCACGACGCTCGCGTGCGAGGGCGGACGCTGCGCCATCGGCGTGCAGACAGCGGAGGGGCCGCGCGAGGTCGTGATCCGCACCGGCGAGGCAGCGGAGCCGTGGGGACAAGCGTGGGACCTCGCGGCGTTTGTCGCGGGCACGCGCACCGATGTCGCCGGCGTGGAGGTCGAGGTGTTCGGCGCGGCGACGGACACGGTCACGCTCGCGGGGAACCGCGACTATTACGTGCGTCTCGCGAAGCCCGTGTGGCCCGTGCCCGACGGATGGGGACGCGAGCAGATCCGGTTCCCGCTCGAGTTCGCGCCGTCGCTCGCGCATCGCGGGATGGAAGAGCTGCGGTTCTCGCCGGGCTTCTTGAAGGCCGGTGCGGCAAATCGCTGGTCGTACGCGTTTCAGTGGGAGCTGACGGACGCCGCGGATCTCGATGCGACCGCGCTGGCCGCGGAGCTCACCGCGTACTTTCGCGGGTTGCTCGTCAGCGTCGAGGGTGATCGCACGCGGTTCGATCCGAGTGCGATCACGGTGAGTGCGCAGAAGGCCGGCGATGCGTTCGCGGTGACGGCGCACATCTTCGACGCGTTCGGCGATGGCGCGGCGATCGAGCTCGAAGGCACGGCGAAGCGAACCGTGTGTGGTGCTCGCGTCGTGTGGCGATTCGTGATGGCGCCCGCGGTATCGCCGATCCGCAAGGCGCTCGACGAGCTCGCCGCCGTCGCGCCGTGTGGCTCGTAAGCGATCGCGTACAACTGTCGTTGGCACGTGATCGCGTTGCCGTGCAATGCCACACGTCGAATCGCGGATCGTCGTGTCACGATCGACGCCTATGCGATTCGCTTATCTCCTCGCGCTGATGGTCGCGTGCAAGAAGGCAGAGCCTCCGCCGCCGACGATCGCGCCGCCAACCGAGGTGCGCGATGCGGCGATCGTCGATGCCACGACGGCGACGAGCGATGCAGTGGGTGCCTCGCAGATCGTCGACGTGGAGCTCGTGCAGCGCACCGCCGCGAGCGTGCGCGTGTCATCGAAGGTCGCGAACCCGAACATCAAGCCCGCGCATCTCGTCGACAAGAACATGGCCACCGCGTGGAACTCGGTGACGGGCGAGCTGGTCGGCGCGTGGATCGAGATTCGTCCGATCGCGGGCGCTCAGATCCACGAGGTGCGAATGACCGCGGGCTTCACGGCGAAGGGACCGAAGGGCGAGGACTGGTTCACGATGAACCCGCGGATCCGCAAGCTGACGGTGATCGCCGATGGCGCGCCGCAGCCGGACTTCTTCCTCGACACGGACCAGCGCACGCTGCAGTCCTATTCGGTCACCGCGACCGAGAGCGTGCGGCTCGCGGTCAGCGAGATCGTGCCGGGCAGCAAGAAGTCGTGGCGCGAGATCAGCGTGTCGGAGCTGGAGGTATGGGGCGTGCCTCCGGCGGGCTGGGTGTCTCCACGACCGTTGCCGTCGATCGACGTCGCGGTCGGCGAGCTCGACGCGCCGGCGGGGTTTCAGCCGTGCGCGGATATCGAGGAGCGGCGCGCGGCATGGGAGGCGAAGTACAAGGACTACAAGTGCGATGACTTGGGGTGCGAGGATCACGACTACGCGCCGCTGTGTGACCTCGAGACGCCGACGATCGTCGGTGATCCGCTCGAGCCGCCGTGGGAGACGAGCACGGCGTGGTGCGAATCGCAGGACGAGATCTATGGACCGTCGAGCTGCACCGTCCGGTTCGCGCATGGTGCCGGCGACACGATCACGGGACGCGAGAGCGCGCAGGGCCGGCCCGCGATGTCGATCGAGCTCGAGATGCGCGAGGTGATCGCGCAGAGCCCCGGCCGCGAGGTCGTGGTCACGATCTCCAACGGCGCCGACGATGTCCGGATCGCGATCTGTCGCGCGGACTCGTTCACGTGCTCCGAGATGCTCGAGGTGCCCACGGGTGGCAAGCTCTCGACGCAGCCGTGGGTGTTCAAGTGATCGATTCGACGGGCGACACGAGCGGCGCGGCGTACGCGTCCGCGAAGCGAGTCGCGAGCTCGACGTTGCCGAGGTGCGGCGTTGCTCGCGTGGCGCGCGGTGCGGTGTCGAACGTGGCGCCGATCGAGAAGTGCGCGTTGACGTAGGCGGCGAGGGCAGGGCGATCGATCGCGCGAGTGGCGGTGATGTGTCGCGTGCCGGTCACCGTCGAGCGCGCGAGCTGCCACACGCGCGCGGCCGCGTCCTTCGCCCACACCGCCGAGCGGATCTCGTCGGAGACCACGGTCATCGGCAAGCTGCGCCGGTGGCGCGAGCGCAGCCAATCGAGGTGGCCGATGCGTCCGTTGCCCGACGGGCCGATCCACAGGCCCGAGCGAATCACGAGCGTGTTCGCGCGCGAGCGGATCAGTGCCTCCGCGTCGACGCGCGTGCGGCCGTACACGCTGATCGGCGCGGGCGGCGAGTCCTCGAAGTACGGGCCGGCATCACCACCGAACACGTGATCGCTCGAGCAGTAGACGATGCGCGAGCTCGGGGGTGCGTGCGCGACGAGGAAGCGCGTGGCATCGACGTTGGCCGCGCGAGCGAACTCCGGCGAGCGCTCGCAGTCGGCGACATCGCACACACCCGCGCAATGAATGATCAGCGCGGGCGGATCGATCGTGCGAAACAGCTCTTCGACGGCCGCCTCGTCGTCGAGATCGATGCGGTGCGACGCGCCGGCCGGAAGGACCCGCGTGTTGCCGTTGCAGAACGCGGCGACGGAGATCTCGGTGCGGATCGCACCCTGCACGATCGACCATCCGAGCATCGAGCTCGCGCCGAACAGCAGCGTCGTCACGAGGCAATGATGCACCACGGTCGATTCGACCGTCAGCGAAGCGCGCCGCGGATCGACAGCTTGATCGCGACGAGCACCGCGATCACCACGATCCACAGGATCACCTTGCCGATCGCGGAGCCGGCATCGCTCTTCATGTGGTGCGGGTTCGTGATCGCGTTGACGGGCGCGACGGGGGCACCGGGCGGCGCCGGAGCGAGCAGCGTGCGGCACTTGTCGCAACCGAAGCGCTGCGCTTGCGGATGCCACGTGCCCGGCGTCCAGCACGTCGGACAGAACGGCACCGCCTGCGCGGGCGCCGACTGCATCGGTGGCGGAGCCATCGCCGGTTGCGCGACCGGCGCGATCATCTGGCGGCAATGATCGCAGCCCCACTGCTGCATCTGCGCGTGCCACACACCGGGTGCACCACAACGCGGACAGGTCACGGGCGCGGACGCGACGGCCATGACTCGAGTATGCCCGAGATGCCGATCGTCTCGGTGCTCTCGTCGACCGATGGCGAGATGCGACGTCTCGGGTCGCAATCGCGGTACCCTGGGGCGTGCGCGTGGTGTTTGTCGTGCTGGTGCTCGCGGCGTGTGGCCGCGTCGGGTTCTCCCGGCATGGCGATGGTGGCGGCGGCGTCGACGATGGAGCGAGCGGCGACCAGAGCGGTGGCGATGGTGGCGGTGGCGGTCCCGATGCGCGACCACCGATCGTCGAGGGCCCCCTCCTCGTGCCCGCGTCGACCTTCGATCGCGAGAACAACCCCACGTTCCCCGCGACGGTGTCGCAGTTCATGCTCGATCGGTACGAGGTCACGGTGCGTCGGTTTCGTCCGTTCGTCGAAGGTGGCTTCGGTGTGCAGCCGACAGCCCCGGCGCTCGGCGCGGGTGCGCATCCGGTCCTCGGTAGTGGTAGTGGGTGGAACACGGCGTGGGCCACCGAGCTCGAGCCCGACACGACGACCTTCCGCACGAAGTTGATCTCGACGCTGCGCTCGACCTACTCGCCGACGCCTGGTGTGAAGGACGAGCTTCCCATCGTCGACGCGAGCTGGTTCGAAGCATTCGCGTTCTGCATCTGGGACGGTGGACGCTTGCCGACATACGCGGAGTATCAAGCTGCCGTCCTCGGCGGCATGGAACAGCGCGTGTATCCGTGGGGCGACGTGTTCGATCCGGCGCTCCTCGCGATGGGAGAGACGCAGCTCGTCGGTTCGCACCCGGGCGGCGACGGTCGATGGGGACACGCGGATCTCGCCGGCAACGTCGACGAGTGGCTGTTCGATCGCCAGCAGTTGCCGGTACCGTGTATCGATTGCGCCGCGATCGGTGATGCCGCGACCCCGCGTGCACTCGGCGGCTGGGATTGGGGACGCGTGTCGTCGGACTACGCGAACGGCGGAGCGCAGCACGGCGCGAGCCCGCAGACCGGACTCGATCGCCGCGGCTTTCGCTGCGTGCACTGATCGCTGCCGCCGTCGAGCCGACGTCCGAAAACCCGAGCCAGCTCGGGCGCTTCCGAGCGTTGCAGGCATTTGCCCGCGATTGCGTGGGTGTCTTCGGAGGCCCGGATGGACAACAACGAACGCAAGCTCTTCATCAACCAGCGCGGAACCCTTCCCGGCATGGGCGCGCCGCGGCCACCGATCGTGCCGCTCCGAGATCTCGAGCAGGACCTCGCCGACGAGGACGCATTCGACGACCTCGAGACCAGTGAAACGATCGAGATACCGGTCCCGAAGCTCCCGCCGTCGGAGGACGACATGGAGGGACCGACCGGTGTCTACGAGATCGGGCCGTATCGAGCGGCCGTCGAGACGTACTGGGTCCAGCGCGTGTAGCTGTACAATGTCGCCTCCATGAGCGAGGCGCCACCGAAGGCGATCACGCATCTCCTGCACAAGATGCAGGACGGTGATGCCGGTGCGCGCGACGAGCTGCTGCCGCTGATCTATGGCGAGCTCGAGAAGATCGCGCGTGCGTACGTCAATGTCGCGAGCTCGCTCGAGCCACGCGGGTTGGTGCACGAGCTGTATCTGAAGCTGATCGCCTCGAAGGACATGGTGGAGGCCAAGGACCGCAAGCACTTCTTCGCGATCGCGGCGCTCGCGATGCGGCAGATCCTCACGGATCGTGCGCGGCGAAAGAAGGCGGCCAAGCGCGGCGGTCCCGAACAGGTGCGGGTGACGCTGTCGGGGCTCGCGCAGACCGAGCAGCAACTCGATGCGCTCGCCGTCGACGACGCGCTGAAGAAGCTCGAGGAGCTGAGCCCGCGGCAGGCGCGGATCGTCGAGATGCGCTGCTTGATCGGCATGTCGGTGGTGGAGACGGCCGATGCGCTCGACGTCTCGGAGCGGACGGTTCACGCCGAGTGGCGACTCGCACGCGCGTGGTTGTCGCGCGAGCTCGGCGATGTTCGCCCCGCCGACGAGTAGGCCGAGTAGGCGCGAGGAAGCGATGACGAACGAGGCCGGGACGTGACCGCAGCGGCGCAACACGCGCGGTTGACGGAGCTGTTCGCGGAGGCGCTCGACCTGCCTCCAGAGGCGCAGGTGCAGCTGATCGAGCGCGTGCGCGCCGAGGATCGCGCGCTCGCGGACGATCTCGCCGCGCTGCTCGAGGTGGATGCGAAGGCGATGAACAAGCGCGCGCTCGCGACCGGTGCGCTCGCTCCCACCGTCGACGATCTGCCGGCCGCGCGCCGCGTCGCGCCGCTGAAGATTCCGGGCTATCGCATCCGCGAGGTGCTCGGCGAAGGCGGCATGGGCACCGTGTACGCCGCGGAGCAGGAAGAGCCGCAGCGCCCGGTGGCGATCAAGGTGCTGCACGCGCGCTCGTTCAACGCGCTCGTCCGGTTCAAGACCGAGGCGCAGATCATGGCGCGGCTCGATCACGCCGGCATCGCGCGCGTGCTCGAGGCGGGCGAGGCCGACGGTCATCCATTCCTGGTGATGGAGCACGTCGAGGGCATCACGCTCGACGCGTACGCGCAGAAGCACGCGCTCGTCGACAAGCTCCAGTTGTTCGTGCAGGTGTGCGACGCCGTCCACTACGCGCACGTGAAGGGCGTGATCCATCGCGACCTCAAGCCCTCGAACGTGATGGTGCGCTTCGCCGACGCTGCGACGAGCCGCGATGGCACCGCGACCGGTGGTGATCGCGCGATCATCTTGGACTTCGGCGTGGCGCGACTCGCCGACGACGATGGCACCACGCCCGGAGCCACGCGTGCGGGCGAGCTCGTCGGGACGCCGCTGTACATGAGCCCCGAGCAAGCGCGGCTGCGCGCGGACGAGGTCGATGCGCGCTCGGACGTGTACACGCTCGGCGTCATCCTGTACGAGCTCGCGTGCGGCAAGCTGCCGTACGACGTCGAGAACATGCCGCTGCCCGCGATCACCGTCGTGATCTGCGAGGACCCGCCGATTCCGCTCGGCAAGCGCGATCCGGCGCTGCGCGGGGACCTCGAAGCGATCACGCTGAAGACGCTCGCGAAGGAGGCGGGGGAGCGCTACCAGTCCGTCGCCGCGCTCGCCGACGACGTGCGTCGCTATCTATCGGGATCGCCGGTGTCGGTGCGCACGCCGGGGACCGTCGAGCGCATGCAACGCTTCGTCCGCCGCCGTCCGCTCGCGGCCGCGGCGATCGCGGGCTCGCTGCTCGCGGCCGCGACGTTCGCCGGCGTGGTGACCGCGCTGTGGCTCGAGGCACGCGATGCGCGCGCGAACGCGGAGAAGGCGCGCGGTGTCGCCGAGCACGCACGTGCAGAGCTCGAGTCGCGCGGCAACCAGCTCGTGTTGCGCCAAGCGCGCGCGGCGCTCGTGCGGGATCCCACGGATGCGATCGCGTGGCTCGCGACGCTGACCGCGCGCGATGTCGACGCGGGAACGGCGTGGGCGATCGCCGACGAGGCAGTCGCTCGCGGCGTGGCTCGCGACGTGCTGCGCGGTCACTCCGACGAAGTCCACTGGGTCGAATCGATGTCGAACGGCGGCTTCATCACGGCGGGCTACGACGGGCGTGCGCTCGCGTGGTATCCGCCGAATGCCACGCCCGTCGAGCTCGTGCAGATCACGGGGCGCGTGCACCTCGCGATTCCATCGCCCGACGGAACGCTCGTCGCGATCGGCGGCGACGATGGCCAGCTGTGGATCGCGACGTCAGACGGCCGCTCGCGAACGCAGCTGACGGGGCATCGCGGCGACGTGCAATCGATCGGCTGGTCACCCGACGGTGCATGGCTCGCCACGGGCGACGACAAAGGCGTGGTGATCGCGTGGCCGCGCGGCGCGGCGCCGGGGCGCACGCTCGCGACGTCGTCTTCGCAAGTCGGGGCCACGGTGTTCGCGACGAACGGCGAGCTCGTCGTCGGCGATCACGAGGGTGCGATCTGGATGTGGAACCTCGCGAACGGCTCGGACAAGCCCGTCCGGTCGACGAACACGAGCACGGACATCGTGACCGCGTGGAGCGATGGCGTGCGCTTGCAGGCGATCGATATCGAGGGCGTCGTGCGGAGCTGGAAGATCAAACCGGCCGCGCTCGAGCCCGAGCGGACGATCGCGACAAAGCTCAAGACGAAGCGCGGCTTCTTCGCGGCGGACGGGACGTGGCTCGCTCTCGGCGGCGTCGGTGGTGCGGTCACGCGGATCACCGAGGACGGGACGATCGAGACGCTCGGCACGCATCGCTCGCAGGTGCGCAGCCTCGCGATCGCGCGCGATGGACGCTGGATCGCCGACGGTGGCGACGATGGCGCGCTCGAGCTTCGCGATCTGCAAACGGGGCGCGTGCACTCGCTACGCGGGCATCGCGGACGTATTCGCCACGTCGATTTCTCGCGCGACGGGACGTGGCTCCTGTCGAGCGACTCGGATGGCATCGTGCGGCGGTGGGAGCTCGCGACGATGCAGCGCGGCCTCCTCGATCCGAAGGGCGCACCGATCGCGAAGATCGCCGCGTCGGCCGACGGGACGCGCCTCGCCGCCGTCGATGCCGACGGGACGGCGTCGGCGTGGACGCTCGCGGACGGGCATCACACGCAGCTCGGTCACGTCGACGGTCGCATCACCGAGCTCGCCGTCGACGCGAAGCTCGTGATCAGCGGATCCGCGGAAGGCGAGCTGTCGTGGCTCGGTGCACCGGTGCCCGCGCATCACGAAGTCGAAGGCATCGTGCGATCGATCGCGGTGACCGACGATCGCGTGGCGGTCGCGACCTCGGCGGGTCCGATCGCGATGTTCTCGATCGATGGCACGGCGTTGCCGAACATCGCGGGTCATCCCGGCGGAACAGATGCGGTCGCGCTCGACCCGACGGGCACGCTGCTCGTGTCCGGTGGACAGGATCGCTCGGTGCGCGTGTGGCGTCGCGAGGGCGAGACGTTTGTCGCGAGTGCGGCGCTCGAGGCGGGCCTGCGTGGCGACACCCACTTCGTGCAGTTCACGCCGAACGGCGCGCTCGTCGTGATCGCGGGCAACGATGGCGCGGTCGTCGCGTGGAAGATCGCGCACGGTGCCGTCGATGTGGCGTCGCAGAAGGTCGTCACGCGCCACACGGGAGCGATCACCGCGATGTCGATCGATCCCGCGGGACACTGGATCGTTTCGGCAGGCCGCGATGCGACGCTCGTGCGTACGCGCATCGACGGCGCGACGCTCGGCGAGCAAGCAACCGTGCGCCTGACGAGCGCGGCGACCGAGCTGTCCGTCGACGACGATGGCACCGTTCACGCGATCACGCGCGGTGGTACCGTCGAGCGCTGGTCGCGCGATGGCACCGCGATCGAGATCGATCACGGTGTCCGCACCGGCGTGCGCATCCCGGGCCGGGGTGACCGCTACGCGATCGCATTCGAGGACGGCACGATCCTCATCGACGTGCACGAGGACCGCGGCTTCGCCGAGCTCGTGCAAAAGCTTCCCGAGATCACGAGCTTTCGACGCTAGCAACCAGCGGTTCTGGCTCGTGTCTTCCGACCATGAAGCTGCTCGTGGCCGCGCTCGCATCCCTGGCCCTCGCGCCCGCTGCCCACGCCGAGTGTGCGATCCCGAGATGGATCGGGACCCCGAGCGGCACCACGATCCCCGAGCACGGCTCGCTCTACATCTTCGACGAGGGCTATCGGCCGAGTGCGTACGCCGACGAGGAGACCGTCCAGTTCTCCGATGGCGTGCCTCATCGCTGGGTAGAGACGCGCGTCAGCGACAACGTCGTCCGCGTCGACTACGCGGCCGGCCTCGCGAGCACGGTCACCGCCGGCATTCGCTGGGACAAGATGACGTACGCGATCGATCCGGCATGGCGCGCGCCGGCGCAGGCTCCGCGGGTCGTCCAGTACTGGCATCACCAATCCGAGTGGAGTTGCTCGCACTCCGATAGCTGGATGTTCCAGATCGATCAGCCGACCGCTGCCTTCCGCGTCGTGTTCACGCGCCTCGACGACATCGGACACTCCATCGAGTACATCGAGCCCGCGCAGGTCGGCGAGGACGGCCGCAGCGTCCTCGAGATCGGAAAGCACGACTGCGTCGCCCAGGCGACCATCGCGCCCGAGACGCTCGCGGAGGGTGGCATCCTCGAGCTGTACGCCATCCGCTTCGATGGCACCGAAGCTCGCGTCACCGGACTCCCCGACATGCTGAAGACATCGGAGATGCGCACATCCGATGGTGGGATCTACGACGCGATCGGTTACGCGCAGCTCCCGCCGGCACCTCCGCCCACACCGCCGGTCGTCACGAATGCCGGCAGCGGCGATGCCTTCCTCGTGATCGCGGGTGCCGGTGTGGGTCTGCTGTTCCTCGGCATGTTGCTCGCGGGTCGCAAGCGCACCCCGACGCCCGTTCTGTGATCGCGTCGGTAACCGCAGGGGTAACGCCTAATTGACCCTCCGATCTGCCCGTGGTCTGCTCTAGGGCAGTGCTCCGGGGGATGGCGCTCTGTCTGGCGTGGATCGCGATGGGTTCGGCCTGCGAGGACGAGCTCGACGATCCGTTCATCCCGCTGCTCGAGAAGCACACGGGCGTGGGCGATCCGCCGCCCGACACCTCGAATGCCTACGCGTTCGACGCGGCGGCGGCGGCGCTCGGCAAGAAGTTCTACTTCGACGCGAACTTCTCGGGCGTCGAGGTCTACGCGGACATGCTGCTCCGCCCGATGACCACACCCGGTCGCGCGGGAATGGGTAACGCGATCGAGGTCGCGTGCAACACGTGTCACGACGTCTCGCGCGGCGGCAGCGATCACACGGGTGATCCACCGGGCAACTGGGTGTCGTTCGGCGGTGGCGCGTACGACTTGAATGGCCAGCAGACGATCAACGCGGCGTTCAACACGCTCGTCTACTGGAACGGTCGCAACGACTCGTTGTGGTCGCAGATCATCGCCGTCGCCGAGAGCCATGTCTCGGTCAACGGCAGCCGCCTGCGCACCGCGTGGCGCATCGCGGACGCGTATCGCGCGGACTACGAGGCGGTGTTCGGCGAGTACCCGCTCCCCGTGCAGCTCGATTCGATCGCGGCGCACCAGGCGCGCCTCGAGCCCGACGGCACGTGCACGCTCGATAACGGCACGTGTCCCGCGGAGTTCTGCCACGACACGTACGGCCGCTGCACGCCTCGCTTCCCGCTCGAAGGACGGCCTGGATTTGTCAAAGCGGGCCAGCTGGCGGTCTGCGATCCTTTGACCTCCGACAATATCCTCCAGCCGTACGGCGACGCGTGGGACTGCATGAAGCTCGAGGATCAGCTCCTCGTCACGCGCATGTACGTCAACTGGGCAAAGGCGATCGCGGCGTACGAGTTCACGCTCGTGTCGAAGGACTCCGCGTTCGATCGGTGGGCCGCGGGTGGGTTCCAGACCGGCAAGCTCGGTGCGTCGGCGGAGCGCGGTGCGCGGCTGTTCGTCGGGAAGGCGGCATGCGCGGAGTGCCATTCGGGACCGCTGTTCCAGGATGGCGAGTTCCACGCCATCGGTGTGCCGCAGGTCGGCACGTACATCCCGCAGACGTCGATGTGCGGCGCCGGCGAGTGGTGCGATTGCGTGAGCGACGATCGCAACGAGCCGACGAACTGCTTGCCCGTCGGCTTTCGCGATGGCTTGCGCAAGCTACAGGCGAGCAAGTTCCGGCGCGATGGCGTGTGGTCCGACGATGAAGAGTGCCGCCGGCACAACAGCGTGCACACCGACGCGAACTACGCCGCGGAGCACCCGACGGAGTGCGATGGGCGCATCGCGTTCTACAGCCAGCCGCTCACCGACGAGCTGAAGGGGCAGTGGAAGACTCCGGGGCTGCGCGATGTCGCGTCGACCGCGCCGTACATGCACACCGGCGTGTACAAGACGCTGCGCGAGGTCGTCGAGCACTACAACAAGGGCGGCGTCGTCGATCTCGGCGGCGAGACGATCGGCACGCTCGACGCGGAGATCAAACCGCTGAACCTGAGCGAACAGGAGATCGTCGATCTCGTCGCGTTCCTCGAGACGCTGACCAGCACGCTCGATCCTGCGATCACGTCGCAGCCAACACTTCCGGCGAAGACTCCTTTTCCTTGAGAGGCACCGATGACGACAGCGTGTGGATGGACCGTGGCACTGGTGGTGGCGCTATCGGCGTGTGGCGACAACCTCGAGACACCGGACGCGCGGCCGCGCGCTGATTCCTCCGTCGACGCGGGTCGCACGCCCGTCGAGCGTGGCCGCTACATCATGAACAATCTCGGCGCGTGCACGTTCTGCCACACGCCGCTCAACCCCGACGGCACGCGCAATAACAACCGGTTGTTCGCGGGCTGGAGCTGTGCCGACACGATTCCGTTCCTCGACGCGGATCCGGCGACCGCAGGCGTCGGGTGCATCGGCGCGCGCAACCTGACGAATCACCCGACCGGGCTCATGAACGCGACGGACGAGGCGATCAAGGAAGCGATCAAGAACGGCGTGCGCACCGACGGCAAGAAGCTCGTGCCCGTGATGCCGTACTGGGTGTTTCACAACATGACCGACGACGATCTCGACGCGATCGTCGCGTACCTGCGGACGGTGCCCGGCGTCGACAACACGGTGCCGCCGAACGAGCCGCCGTGGAGCGACATCAACGACAACAACACGGCGAGCCCCGTGTGCAACGGCGGCACGTGCACCGCGACGCCGATCGATCCGGCGAGCATTCCGCTGCCGAGCGCCGGCACCGCCGACATGGCGAGCGCGATGCGCGGCCGATACCTGTCGTCGATGGCGGGCCTGTGCATCGATTGCCACACGATCGATCAGCCGTTCGTTCCGCCCGCGTTCCCGCCGTTCTTCCCGACGCCGGTCCAGACGACCAAGCTGTGGAGCGGCGGCCGCATCTTCCTCAAGGAGCAGCTCGGCCTCGTCGACGCGAGCTATCCGGCGATGATCTCCACGCGCAACCTGACATCGCACGCCACGGGGCTCGAGGGGTGGACCGTCGATCAGATCAAAGACGCGATCGCGAACGGCAAGGATCGCGAGGGCAACGCGGTGTGCGCGGCCACGCACGGGAGCTTGATCTCGCCGTACGCGGGGCTCGATCCGGCCGACCTCACGGACATCGCGAACTACATCAAGTCGCTTCCGCCCGTCGACAACAACACGGGGGCCAACTGCGCGGGGCCACCGGTTCCCTAGTGCGCGTCGCGGTCGTACTCGTCGGGGCCGTGGCGTGCTCCGAGCCCGGTGGCTCTCCCGACGCGGCGCTGGACGCGCCGGTCGATGCGGCGCCGAGCGAGCTGCCGATGTTGCTCTCGCAGACCGGTCTGTACACGGACATCGGTGCGAAGACGCTCGCGGCGTCGTCGCGCGAATTCGCGCCGCGCCACGTGCTGTGGAGCGATGCCGCGACAAAGACGCGGTGGATCCAGCTGCCCGATGGCGGCGTGATCGATACGAGCGATATCGACCACTGGACGTTTCCCGTCGGAACGAAGCTGTTCAAGGAGTTCGCGAAGGACGGCAAGCGCCTCGAGACGCGGCTCGTCTGGCGCGTCGCGGACACCGGCGATCGCGAGCGCGACACGCTGTTCGGGACGTATTTGTGGAACGACAGCGAGACCGACGCGACGTTCGCGCCCGACGGCGGCGAGAACCTACGCGGCACGCAGCACGACGCACCGTCGGCGGACACGTGCTGGAAGTGCCACATCGGCGAGCCGGGCCGCGCGCTCGGGGTGTCCGCGATCCAGCTGTCATCGCTGGCGGACTGGCCGTTGTCGGATCCGCCCGCGACGACGTTCGCGGCGCCGAACGCGGCGATGGGGTATCTGCACGCGAACTGCGGCCACTGCCACAACCCGAACGGCAGCGCGTGGTCGAGCTCGAGCATGATCCTGCGCCTCGCCGCGACGGACACCGATCCGGCCGACACCGACCTCTATCGATCGACGGTGGGTGTTCCCCTCCAGCAGTGGCTGAACCACGGCTACACGGATCGGATCGTCGCCGGAGACGCCGATACGAGCGCCATCCCCTACCGCATGAGCGAGCGCACGGCGAACATGCAGATGCCGCCGATCGCGACGGAGTTGCCCGATACGGATGGCATCGAGCTCGTACGCCTATGGATCGACTCTCTCTAACGCTCACCATCCTCGCGCTCGCGACCCCTGCGTTCGCGCAGAGTGGTGATGCGCCGCCAGCGGATGCGCCGCCGGAGGTCCCGCCGCCGACGGAGGTGACGCCGCCCGAACCGGTGGTCGACGCGACGAAGCAACGCCTCGATGCACTCGAGCAGAAGATGCAAGAGCTCGAGGACAAGCTCGCCGAAGCGAAGGACGACAACGCGTACCTCGAGGAGAAAGTGAGCTCGCTGCTGCCGCTCGCGGGCAAGCTCGGCGGCTACGTCGACGTCGGGTTCTTCGCGACCACCGGCAACGGCGCGGGCACGCGCAGCGATCTGATCGGCCAGTACTTCCCCGAGTACATCGGCATCGTGCCGGGTTCGTGGGTGTTCATGGGCGATCCGTTGTCGACGGCGATCAACTCGCGCGGCGATGTCGCGGATACGGGCGACTCGCGGGCGATCACGTTCGATCCGATCAACTCGCGCGGCAACTCGACGTTCTTGATCAACGCGGTGAACCTGACGTTGTTCACGGGCATCGGCGAGACCGGATCGGCGACGGTGAGCATCGACTTCGTCCCGCGCGCCCGCGATATCGGCGACGTCGCGGGCTTGTTCGTCGGCGACTACATCGACGTGAAGCTCGCGTACGGCGAATGGAAGCCGGCGCTCGAGAAGTTCGATCTCTCGCTGCAGGCGGGCAAGTTCGACTCCGTCCTCGGTCGCGAGTACCGCGTGATCGAAGCGCCGGATCGCACGGGCATCACGCCGTCGCTCCTGTGTCGCTATCTCTGCGGGCGACCGATCGGCATCAAGGCGCGCGCGACGTTCTGGAAGTCGCTGATCGCGAACGTCGCGGTCACGAACGGCAGCCACTTCAGCGAGAGCTTCTCGTTTCACGACGAGACCGACACGAACGAATTCAAGACCGTCGCGGGCCGCGTGTCGTACGGCGACAAGGACGGCGCGTGGGAGGTCGGCGCGTCGGGCGCGTTCGGCGCGCAGGACCTGCAAGGCGACAACGCGATCTATCAGTGGCACGCCGGCGCCGATGCGCACCTCGACATGAAGGACGTCGAGGTCACCGCCGAGTACATCCAGGGCAAAGCGCCCGGATCCACGTCGGACATGGGCACGATGTCCGGGGCGGTCTGCGATCTCGCGCCGTGCCTCGAGTACAAGGCCGCGTACGGGCAGGTAGCGTATCGCCTGACGAACATGTTCACGCCGTACGGACGCGTGGACTGGCGGTCCGCGTTGCATCGAAGCGGCGCGAGCTTCGTCTACTACGCCGAGCTCGTGCGCTTCACCCTCGGGCTGCGCGCCGAGATCGGGACACGTGTCATCTGGAAGATCGAAGCGACGAAGAACCGCGAGCTCGACGAGGTCCCGCAGTTTCCCAACGACGTCTTCACGACCTCTCTCGTGATCAAGCTGTAGGAATCATCATGAGGAAAGCCATCTTCATCGTGCCGGTTGCCGTCCTCGTGTTCGGTGCGTCGGTCGCGCTCGCGAAGCCGACGAACGGCGGCGTCAAGGGAACGATCCGCGTCACGGCCAACGGCGCGGCGAAGCCCAAAGCGTCGGGGGTGGTCGTCTACCTCGAGAACGTGCCGGGCACGCCGCCGAAGCAGAAGAACGCGACGATCCGCCAGCGCGAGAAGCAGTTCGATCCGCCGCTGACCATCGTCGTGAAGGGAACCACGGTCGACTTCCCGAACGAGGACAAGATCTTTCACAACGTGTTCAGCGTGTCGCGTCCGGCGCGCTTCGATCTCGGGCTGTACAAGAGCGGCACGCAGAAGTCCGTCGAGATGAAGCGCGCGGGCACCGTCGACGTGTACTGCAACATTCACCCCGAGATGGTCGCGAAGGTGAAGGTGCTCGACAACGCGTTCTATACGATCACCGGCGCGGACGGCTCGTTCACGATCGATGGCGTGCCCGCGGGCGTGTACCCGATCGTCGCGTGGTTGCCGTCGGGCGACGAGGTGAAGGGCAGCGTGACGATCGAGGCCGGCAAGACGGCGGACGTGAAGCTCGAGGTGGCCGAAGTGGCGAAGAAGACCACGCACACGCGAAAGGACGGCACGCCATACGGTCGCTACAAGTAGCGCTGCTTGTCTCGATCGCCGCGTGCGGCAAGAGTGAAGCGCCGAAGAAGCTCGATGCGACGCCGGTCGCCGCGAAGACCGTGCAAGAAGTCGCGGTGGATGCGGCCGTGCGTCCGAAGAAGGCGTTCGTGACCGGCTCCGCGCGCTGCGGCGAGTGTCACGAGAAGATGTTCGAAGAGTGGAAGCCGTCGTCGCACGCGATGGCGGCGAGCTCGCCGCTGTACCTCGCCGCGCGCAAGAACGCGGGCAACGACGGCTGCGGCGATCGCTGCCACACGCCGCTCGCGAGCGCGCTCGGTAAGACCGATCCCGTCGCGAGTGAAGGCATCACCTGCGATGTCTGCCACACGCTCCGCGATCCGAAGCCATCGCCGAAGGGCTCGGACTTTCGCCTCGCGATCGAGGACATGGTGAAGTACGGGCCGCGCTGCGACCTCGACGATCACTACTTCCATCGCATGGGGTGCTCGAAGGAGCACGCGACCGCCGAGATCTGCGGCGGCTGTCACTGGTGGGAGCGCAAAGGCATCCCGGTGTTCACCGAGTACAAGGACTTCATCGACGGAGACGACGCGAAGAAGGGTGTGGTCTGCCAGGACTGCCACATGCCCGGCGAGAAGGCCGAGCTCGCGAACGGATCGCCCGTACGCGCGGGCGTGCCGCATCACGGCCTCCTCGGCATCGCGAGTGATCTGCGCGCGCGCGCCGTTGCGGTGGAGGTGACGGTGAAGCCCGCGCAGCAGCAACCGGACTGGGACAACGTCGAGGGCATCCAGGTCGAGGTCACGGTGACGAACACGACGGCAGCGCACTACATACCGTCGGGGTTACCCGAGCGTCGCATCGACGTTCGCGCGCGTGTCGTCGACGCGAGTGGCACGCCGACGAACGTCGGCCGCATCTGGTCGCTCGGTCGTCATCTCGGCGACGATCGCGGCGAGTTCGCCCCGTTCTGGCGCGCGACCAAGGTCGTCGAGGACACGCGCATCCCCGCCGGCGGCATGTGGAAGGGCGGACCGTGGAAGAGCGAGGCGCCGTCGAGCGGTAAAGTGATCGTCAGCGTCGTGTACCGTGGGCTCGCCGAGGAAGCGGCGAAGCTGCTCGGTGTCACCGAGGTGGAGGAACAGGTGCTGTCGACGCTCGAGGTGCCGTTCGGTCCCGCGACCGGCGCGAAGCGCGCGAGGCTGCCGAAGACCGTCACGTTCGTGCCGCCATCGCCGGGTCGGCGCAGCAAGCGAGCCAAGCCGTGAAGCTGCGCACGACGGTGTTTCTGTGGGTCATCGTGCTCGTGTTGGCGGTGCTCGGCGCGGCGATCGGAACGATCGCGGTGGTGTTCGATCGGTCCACGCGCGCGCGCCTCGCCGAGGAAGCGACGCGCAGCCGCGAGGTCGTGATGGACCTGCACGAGGAGCGCACGCGCCTCGCACGGCAAGAGTGCCGCGTGGTCGCCGAAGAGCCGCGGCTCAAAGCGGTGGTCGCGACCGAGGATGTCGCTCGCGAGACGATCCTCGATGCCGTTCGCACGCTGTCGCAGACCGTGGATGCGAGCGTGTTCGTGATCGTCGACGCGCAGGGTGCGCTGATCGCCGATAGCGCGGCGCCCGAAGCGGTCGGGTTCGATCTGATGGATCGGACCGTGGTCAAGGACGCGCTCACCGCGGAGTCCGGCGAGCAGTCCGGCGTGTGGCTCGCCGACGGCAAGGCGTACCTCGTCGGTGGTTGCCGGCTGCAGTTCGGTGCGCGCACCGTGGGTGCGCTCGTGATCGGGCACGCGATCGACGACGCGTTCGCGCAGACCGCGTCCAAGCACATCGGCGGTACGGTGATCGTCGCCGTCGACAAGGCGGCGATCACGTTGCCGCCCGCGGACACCGGTGCAGCGGAGATCGCGGCGGCGATCGATGCCGTGCGCGCGGGGAAGCGCGAGGTCACGCTCGGCGACGAAGCGTGGTTCGCGCAGGTGATCGCGATCCCCGGCTATCACGGCGAGCACACGGCGGAGTACGTGCTCGTGCGCTCGATCGATCAGGCGCTCGCGCCGGCGCGCCGCGTGATCCGGTTCTTGCTCGTCATCGTCGCCGCGGCGGCGCTCGCGACGCTGATCTTCGCGTTCGGTCTCGCGCGCAGACTGGCGCGGCCGATCGATGCGCTCGTCGCGCGGACCAAGTCGATCGCGAGCGGTGACCTGACGCCGAAGCCCGCCGTGGGGCCGACGGAGGTGAAGGCGCTCGGCGCGGCGATGGATGCGATGGCGAAGGAGATCGACGAGGGCAGGGCGGCGCTGCTCGACAAGGATCGCCTCGCACGCGAGATGGAGATCGCGGCGCGGATCCAGACCTCGATCCTGCCGCGCAACCTCGTCGTCGACGGGTTGGACATCGCCGCGAAGATGGTCCCGGCCACCGAGGTCGGCGGCGATTACTACGATCTGATCGCGGTGCCGGGTGGATGTTGGATCGCGATCGGCGATGCGTCGGGCCACGGCCTCACCGCCGGGCTCGTGATGATGATGGTGCAGAGCGGGCTCGGAACGCTCGTGCGCGCGACGCCGGACGCGAGCCCCAAGGACCTCGTCCGCGCGCTCAACACGGTGATGTACGAGAACATCCACGATCGCCTCGAGACCGAACGGCACATGACGCTGTCGCTGTTGCGGTACCGGACGGACGGGTCGATCGTGGTCGCGGGCGCGCACATGGATGGCATCGCGTGGCGCGCGGCCACGAAGACGACCGAGCTGTTGCCGACGGTCGGGACGTTCATCGCGATCGCCGAGGACATCGACCACGTCAACCAGGAGATCACCTGGACGCTCGGCGATGGCGACCTGCTCGTGCTGCTCACCGACGGCGTGACCGAAGCAGAGGATGTGTCGGGGAGGTCGTTCGACTATGCCGGTGTGCGGCGCATCGTCGAGGAGCGCGCGGCCGACCCGGTCGTCGCGATCCGGGATGCGGTGTTCGGTGCGCTGAGGAAGCATTCCCCGGCGCTCGCGGATGACGCTACAATCCTCGTTCTGCGTTACGGCGCGCCACCGGGGAAGCTATCGACGTAATGGCCGAGATCCACATCAACGTGGGGTTGGTCGCGCTCGCGCGAGGCTTCATCACCCTGGAGACGTTCGCGCGAACGATGGGCACGCTCGCGCACGGCGGCGCCATGCAATCGATCCGCGAGCTGTGGATCGGGCCCGGGCGCCTCGACGAGAAGCAGTTCGCGTCCGTGCTCGACGCGATCGGTCCGCAGACCGGACGCGACACGATGCTGTACTCGGTGGAGAACGCACCGCCACCGCCGCACGCCGGCGCGGGAACGGGCTCGCTGCTAAACGCCATCCCCAACGCCATGAGCGGGGAGATGACGGTGCGCAATCGACCGCCGGAGCCGAAGTCGATGCCGGTCGGCACCGCCACCGCACCGACGGCGGCGTCGCTCGTGCCACCGATTCCACCGCAAGCGATGACGCAGCAGCGCGCGAGCAAGCCGAGCACACTGCCGCCGGCGCTGCCGAAGGAGATGCTCGGCTCTCGCTACAAGAAGTTGTTTCCGCTCGGCGCGGGTGGCCTCGGTGAAGTCGTCGCGTGCGAGGACCTCGTGCTCGGCCGCACCGTCGCGGTCAAGGCCGGCCACCAGCACGGTGGCGTGGACTCGTACTCGTCCAAGGTCATCCTCGCGCGCGAGGCACGGATCATCTCCCACCTCGAGCATCCGAACATCATCCCGATCTACGACGCGGGGACGGATCCGGTGCGCGGTCCGTTCTACGTGATGCGTCAGGTGACGGAGACCTCGCTCGAGGGCCTGTTGCGCAAGCGGCGGTTGGGCGAGGGCGACGAGCGCGAGTACTCGATGAATCGATTACTCCGATATTTTCTTCAGGTGTGCAACGCGGTCGATTACGCCCACTACCGCGGCGTCATTCACTGCGACATCAAGCCCGCGAACATCCTGCTCGGAGACTACGGCGAGGTCTTGCTCGTCGATTGGGGGCTCGCGCAATCGCGTTCGCATCCGCTCGGCGTGCGCGGCGGAACGCTCGGCTACATGGCGCCCGAGCAGATGGATCCGGCGATCGATCGCTTCGACGAGCGCACCGACGTGTTCGCGCTCGGCGCGATCCTCTACGAGATCCTCAGCGGCAAGTCGGCGTTCCCCGAAGTGAAGAACTCGGATGTGACGACGGTGGGCAAGGATCCGATGGCGATGTACCAGCTGCCCCCGCTTCCGTCGAAGGTGCAGCCGGATCTCGAGGTCTCGCCCGAGCTCGAGGACATGTGCATGCACGCGATCGCGATCGACCTCGACGGTCGCCTGACCAGCGCGCGCTTCCTCGCCGACGCGATCGACGAGTTCATCGAAGGCAGCAAAGAGAAGGAGCGCCGCCGTCTCGAGGCCAACAAGAGCGCCGATGCGGGCGACGATCTCGCCGAGCGCTATCACGAGTTCGTCGAATCTCGTCCCGAGAAGGTCACGGTGTTTCGCGCCCTGCGCGCCGACGTGGTCCCGTGGGCCGGTCCCGAGGAGAAGCAGGACCTGTGGGACTCCGAGGACATCATCCGCGTGACCGACGCGCTGCAGGTGCGCACGTTCCAATCGGCCGTGTCCGCCTACGAGCGCGCGATCGAGGCGGTGCCGAACCACGTGCGAGCACGGCGCGGTCTCGCGAAGCTGTACTACTCGGAGCTCAAGCTCGCGCGGCGTCGCGGCGACTCGCTCGCCGAGATCGCGTACGAGCAGCTGCTCCGCGAAGTCGACGACGGGCAGCTCGCGCACGAGCTGTCGCGCGATGGAACGCTCGAGCTGTCGATCGCCGGCGATGTGACGCGGGTGACGCTCGCGAAGCTGATCGATCGCGATCGCCGCTCGGTCGAGGCGTCCGTCGAGACGATCGCGGCGCGGCCCACGCACCAACGCCCGTTGCCCTCCGGGCGCTACATCGTCGGCGCGACGTTCGGGGAGAACCAAGCCGTGGCCTGGCCGATCAACATCGAGCCGGGGGCGACGGCGAAGCTGACGATCGAGCTCGCGGCGCAAAACCTCGGTCCCGACGAGGTGCTCGTGCCGGCGGGCCCGGCGCGGCTCGGGGGCGATCCGCTGAGCACCGAGACCGAAGAGACGATGATCGTCGACGTCCCGGGCTTCATCATCCAGCGCTACCCGGTCACGCTCGGCCTGTGGTTCGAGTTCCTCGACGAGCTCCGCGCCCAGAACCCGTCGCTCGCCGAGGCGCACCTGCCGCGCACGAACATCGGCCTGCCGACGTGGCACTACGCGAAGACGAAGAAGACGTGGGTCGCCGATGTCTCGCTGCCGGCGATCGTGCTGCCCGAGGCGAACGAGCCCGATCCGGACAAGCTGCCGGTGTTCGGCATCAGCGCGACCTCCGCCGAGGCCTTCGCGAAGTGGTTATCGAAGCGCACCGGTCACGCGTGGCGATTGCCGACGGAGATCGAGTGGGAGAAAGCGGGGCGCGGCACCGACGGGCGGGTGTTCCCGTGGGGCGACCACTTCGACGCCACGTTCTGCAAGATGCGCGATAGCCGCGCGGGCCAGCCGCTCGCCGAGCCCGTGGGCAGCTTCCTGTGGGACGTCTCGCCGTACGGCGTCTGCGATCTCGCGGGCGGCGTCGCCGATTGGTGCACGCCGGACCATCGCCGCACGGCACCGCGCGAGCCGCGGGAAGTCGTGTCGCGTGGTGGCGCGTGGTGTGATTGGCCGATCGATTGTCGGCTCGCGTCGCGGCGGCGGTACTTCGCGACCGAACACTCTGCTCGAGTCGGCGTTCGACTCGCGCGCGATCTGAAGGAGACGTGATGGACAACTTGCAATCAGGCGACCTGACGATCGAGGTGACGGTCACGCCGGAGTCGGTGTTCAAGTGCTGGTGGAAGGGCAAGAGCAACGAGCGCAACCCGCCCGAGATCTTGAAGCCCTGGTTCGAGAAGCTGCTCGCCGCCGTCGCCGAGAAGCAGGGCTCGGTCGAGATGCACTTCGAGAAGATCGAGCACTTCAACTCGTCGACGATCACCGCGCTGATTCGCCTGATCCAGATCTGCCGCAAGACCAACGTCAAGCTCGCGATGGTCTACGACCAGACGCTCAAGTGGCAGCGCCTGTCGTTCGACGCGCTTCGCGTGTTCGAGAAGAACGACGAGCTGTTCTCGCTGAGGTTCGCATGAGCGAGATCCAAGACGAGATCGGGTTTTCGATCGACATGACCGTGCGCAACGAGTGGCGCAACGTCGACCTCCTGCGCACGAGCGTGCAGAACTGCTTCACCGCGGTGTTCGCGGACGTCGACGGTTGCCACGCGATCGCGATGGTGACCGGCGAGCTGCTCGAGAACGCGCTGAAGTACGGCGACTGGCTCGGCGGCGATCGCGCGATGTTCCGCCTGCGCGTGCACGGCACGAAGGACAACATGGTGACGGTCAGCGTGCAGAACCCGCTCGAGAAGAGCGACGCGAACGCGCAGGCGCTGATGTCGTCGATCGAGTGGATCAACAGCTTCCCGAAGCCGGAAGCGGCCTATCGCGCGCGGATGATGCAGATCGCGCAGAGCGAAGACGAAGCGCCTACGTCGAAGCTCGGCCTCGCGCGCATCGCGTTCGAGGGCAACTGCCGGCTGGCCGCGCACGTGGACAACGGCACCGTGACGGTGACGGCCGCGCTCGATCTCACGGCACCGGCGGCGTGAACAGCTCGACGAGGCCGTCGGGCACGCCGCCGGGGTAGTCGCCGCCGGTGATCAGGATCTGATCGTTCGGCATCGGCAGCGCGACCGCGTTCGTGCGCGGGTCGACCGGCTGCGTGCCGAGGAGCTGGAGCGTCGTCGCATCGAGGATGTCGGCGGTGGCGATCACGTCGCCGTTCTCGTCGAGCCCGTGCGCGACGAGGATGTGGCGCGACGTGCGCGCGATCGTCGGAGCGCGCCGCGCGACGGACAGCGCGTTCGCGTGCACCGTGGCCGTCTGCGACGCGAACGAAACGACGTAGAGATCGCGCGTCGATCCGCCGACGACGATCGCCGTGCCGGGCGCGCTGCCCGCGACGATCGCGCGGCCGGCATCGATCGACGGAAGCGCGACCTCGCCGATGCCACCGGCGGCGTCGTAGTAGCCGACGCTGCCATCGCGCACGAACGCGGCGAGCGCGGTGCCGTCGGTTGCCAGCGCGGGCGCGGCGGCGGCGGGCACGTCGGCGAGCGTGGAGATCGGCGTGATCGTCGACGCGGCGAGCAGCGCGGGCTGTGCGCCGGTGACGAAGAACGTATCGCCGCCGATCCTCACCGCGCGCTGACCGCTCGACTCGAGCCCGGGGTGCGGACCGAGATCCACGTACGCACCGTCGGGCGCGATGTTGGTCTGGAAGCGATGGAGCGTGGAGGTGGACGCGGCCGCTTCGTCGGTGCCGCCGAGCACGTACACGCCGGCGGAGTCGTTCGCCGCGAGCGTCACGTCGGCGCGGCGAACGGGCATGTTCTCGCCGTAGCCGATCGTGTGGTCGTAGATGTTGTAGATGGCCATCGACGCGCTCGGCGCGCCTGCCTCGTCGAGACCGCCGGCGAGCACCGCGCCGTAGATGACCGCGGTGCCGGCGACGCGCGAGCGCGCGGGAGACAGCGCCGACGGCGCCGGGAGGATCGAGTAGGCCGGGGCGACGTAGATGACGACCGTGCCGTCGCTACCTGCGAGCGGGAACGGCGGCGACTGTCCGCCGACGATCGGCGCATCGCTCTCGTCGAAGCCTTCGATGTAGATGACGCCGTTGGTCTCGACCGCGTCGATCTCGAACGACAGATCGAGGCCGTTCGCGGTGCGCGTGGCCTCGAACACCGCGGCGGGGCTCGTCAGCGTCAAGCGGATGCGATGGATCGCCGACAAGAGGTCCGAGCCGGGCGCGGTCGCGAGCTGGAGATCGAGGGTGCCCTTCGTGCTCGTGCACGCGGCGAGCGCGAGCAGCAGCGCCGCGCGCGTCATAGCAGCGCCTCGATCGCGGCGCGCGTGGTGCCGGTGATGCGCAGTCGCTTGCGTCGCGAGGTGGCGCCGGCGACGACCTCGACCGCTCCCTTGGGCACGCCGAGCTGCTTCGCGAACAGCTCGATCACCGCGGCGTTCGCTTCGCCGTCGACGGGCGGCGAGGTGACGCTGACCTTGATGCGCCCGTCGTGCACGGGGCCGATCTTCGCACGTGATGCGCGCGGCTGGACCAGCACTTCGACGGTGACGCCGCCGACTGTCTCGCTGATCACTTGCCGCCGCGGCCGAGCTCGCGCGCACGCTTCGTCGCGGTCTCGACCGCGTTGATCAGCGTGGTTCGCAGGCCGCCCTGCTCGAGGGTGTGCAATCCGGCGATCGCCGTGCCGCCGGGAGAGGTGACCATGTCCTTGAGCTTGCCCGGGTGCTCGTCGGTCTCGAGGAGCATCTTCGCGGAGCCCATCACCGTCTGCGCGGCGAGGCGCTGCGCGTTACGGCGGGACAGGCCGACCTTCACACCCGCGTCGGCGAGCGCCTCGAGGATCAAGAAGATGTACGCCGGCCCCGAGCCCGAGAGCCCCGTGACCGCATCGAGGTGGCTCTCTTCGAGGACGACCGCGATGCCGACCGCGTCGAACATCGCCTTCGCCGTGGCGAGATCCACCTCGCTCGCGTGGCGTCCCGCCGAGACGCCCGTAGCGCCTGCACCGACGAGCGCGGGCGTGTTCGGCATCGCGCGCACGACGCGAACCCCCTCGGGAACGGCGGCCTCGATCGACTCGGTGTCGACACCGGCGGCGATCGAGATGAGGAGCGTGCCGGGCTGGAGCTGATCGCCGATCTCGCGCAGGACCTTGTCCATGATCTGCGGCTTGACGGAGAGCACGACGACGCCCGCGGTGCGCGCGACCTCGCGATTGTCGGTGGTGACGTGGATGCCGTACGCGGAGGCAAGCTCGTCGAGCCGCTCGCGCCGCGGGGCCGATGCGTGCACGCGATCGGCGGTCACGTGGTTGCCTCGCACGAGGCCGCGGATCAGCGCCTCGGCCATATTGCCGGCACCGATAAACCCGATCGTATGAGAGGCGAGGATCGACATCCGCCTCACCGTATCAGAGCTTCTTGTCGGGTGCGGCGACGGGCTCCGGCGGATACGTGGTGATCACGAGCCGCGCGCGGTGGCGAGCAATCGCGTTCAGCATCTCCGGGCTGATCTCGACGTGGCTGGAGGGCACTTCCGCGCGCACGCCGAGGTCGAACACGCGCTCGTCGAGCGAGCGCCACTGCGTGACGGCGACGGCGCTCAAACCGTCGAGGATGCGTACGAACTCGGCGAAGACCTCGTCGGGGCCATCGTACGACGCGAGGTTCGTCTCGTACGACGCGTGGTGCGTGCCGCCTTCGTCGACCTCCTCGTACAGGATGAACAACCCCTGATCGAGCTCGTGATGGAGCGTGTCGAACGGTTGCGTGCCGGTGAGATCGAGATCGATGTTGAGGAGGGCGGTCATCGAAGGTCAGGGCGCGGTCGTGAAAGTGTAGCTCGGGATGGTGGCTGGATTGTTCACGAGGTCGCGAACGATGCCAATGTTCACGGTGTAGACCGTGTCCGGCGTGAGGGGCGCGGTCGGGGTGAGCGTGATCGTATACGTGCCGTCGGGGTGGGTCGCGTCCGCGAGCGTCGTGTCGACGAGGGTCGTAGACTGCGACAGCGTGATGTCCTGATCGCCGAGCACCTCGCTGAACGTGAGCGAGATCGCGGTGGTGATCGGGACGCCGGTGGCGTCGGGTGGTGGCGTGCGATTCGTGATCGCGGGCGGTGTGGTATCGATCGTGGTGAACGACAGCGTCGCCGGCGTCATCGGGTTGCCGACGAGATCCGTGATGCCGCTGGTGAACACGATCGTGTAGAGCGTCTCGCCGGCGAGGACATCGTGATCGATGGTCACGGTGGTCGCGAGCGGCATCGACAGCGTGATCGGCTGGGCCACGCCGTTCTGCTCGAGCCGCACGCTCGAGGTATCGACGCCTTCGATCGGCTCGTCGAAGCTGACCGACAGCGCGCCGGTGACCGAGACGTTCGTGGCGCCGCCCTGCGGCGAGGACGTGACGATCGTGGGGCCGCTGCGATCCTCGATCGTCGAGAACATCCACCGCGTCTCGGGGAGCGGGTTGCCGGCGAGGTCGGTGATCGCACCGCCGAGGACGACCTCGTACGTCTTGTTGACCTGGAGCAGCCGATTTGGCGTGAACCGCCACGCGCGATCCGGCGACGCGACCGTGATCTCGCCCGCCACGAAGGCTGCGCCCGACTGCACGCCGAAGGTCGCCGGTGTGACCCCGGTGACCCTCTCGTCGAACGTGACGAGGATCAGCGCGTCGAGGGCGACGTCCGTCTCGCCGGGCATCGGCGAGCGCGCCATCACGCCGGGCGCCGTCGAGTCGGTGATCGGCGGCTCGACGATCGCGGGGCACGAGTCCGGCGGATCGCTGACGAGGCGGCAGCGCTCCTCGACGCACGCGTAGCCGTCGGGGCACGTGCCGTCACCACCGATGCTGGCGGGTGGACCGCACTGGAAGCCGCACGCGGGCTGCGGGATGTCGTAGCAGCCCGCGAGCACGACGGCGCAGACGATCAGGCGTAGCGAAGCCATGCTGCGATGTCACCGAGTGCTGCGACCTCGTCGATGGCGCCGACGTCGATCGCTGCTTTCGGCATCCCGTAGATGACGGAGGTCTGTTGGTCCTGTGCGAGCGTCTTGCCATCGGCGCGCTTGATCGCGAGTGCGCCGGCCGCGCCGTCCTTGCCCATGCCGGTCATGACCACGGCGAGCGTCCGCCGGCCGAACACGCGGGCGGCGGACTGCATCGTCACGTCGGCGGCGGGACGGCATCCGTTCACCATCGGTCCGTCGGTGAGGACGATCGCGCCGCGGTCGTCGAACTCGAGGTGCTTGTCGCCCGGCGCGATCAGCACCGTGCCGACCATCGGACGATCGCCGGCCGCGGCCTCGTGCACGCTGACCTTGCTCAGCGCGTCCAAGCGCTCGGCCAGCGCGGCGGTGAAGCCGGCCGGCATGTGCTGGACGACGACGATCGCGAGCTTGAGGTTCTCGGGCAGCGCGGGAATCACCTCGGACAGCGCGGCCGGGCCGCCCGTCGAGATGCCGATGATGCACACGCGCGTCGTGCCGATGCCCATGCCGGGCGTGGTCTGGCGTTGCGCCGCGGTTCCACCGAACGACGGAATCGTCAACGAGCCCGACGGGCGCGAGGGCATCGGCATCGCCGCGACGCGGGGGCGCGATTGCGATGCCGCCGCGAGCTTCGTGATCAGCTCGTTCGCGATCTTCGAGAGATCGACGGACACCTCGCCGGCGGGCTTGGTCACGAAGTCGACGGCGCCCGCGGCGAGTGCATCGAACGTCTCTTTCGCACCTTGCTTGGTATGCGCGGAGAACATCACGACGGGCGTCGGCTGCGTACGCATCAGCTCGCGCACCGTGTCGGCGCCGTTCATGCCCGGCATGTTGAAGTCCATCGTGACGACGTCGGGCTTGAGCTTCGTGATCTGCGCGAGCGCGTCCTTGCCGTCCTTGGCTTGGCCGACGATCTCGAACGCGGGCGTGCTCAGCGTCTTCGCGATCGCGGCGCGCATGAACAACGAATCGTCGACGACGAGCACCCGGATGCGCTTCACGAGGCTTCTCCTTCGTCGGCGAGCGTGTGCACGACGTATCCGGTGACCGGCGCCGTGACGCCTTTGAGCTGCAGTCCTTCCATCGGTGTGACGGTCGCGCGCTCGCCGAGCACCGCGCGCGTCGACGCCGAGACGAGCACGCCGGCGTGCGGGCACTTCTGCTCGTAGCGATTCGCTTGGTTCACGGTGTCGCCGATCACGGTGTAGTCGCGACGGAACACGCGCGAGCCCAGGTCGCCGCGCACGAGCGGTCCGGTGTTGATGCCGATCCGCATCGCGAGCTTCGTGCCGCGGCCCTCGTTGAATGCCGGCATCGCCGCCTGCATCTGTAGCGCGGTGCGGGTGGCGCGAACCGCGGGCGGTGGCTGACCACGCACTTCTTCATAGATCGCCATGATCGCGTCGCCGATGAACTTGTCGATGTCGCCGTTGTTCGCTTTCACGATCGGACACATCACGTCGAAATAGTCGTTGAGCAGCGTGATGACCTCGGACGCGGTCATCGTCGCCGACATCGGCGTGAACCCGACGAGGTCGCTGAACATCACGCTGCACACGCGCTCGTCGGCGCGGAACGCGAGGGTCTCGCCGCGCATCGCGCGCTCTTCGGCGGCGTGGCGCGCACCCTCGGAGATGAACAGGGCAGAGGCTTCCTTGTAGGCGATGAGGCGGCGCTCCGCGAGCGTGCGCTCGACGAGCGCGATGCACTTGTCCTGCGAGAACGGCTTCACGAGGTACGCGGACGCGCCGGCCGCGCGCATCTGCGCCATGTCGCGCTTGGAGTCGCGCGCGGTCAGCATGATCACCGGTATCTGGCGCAGCTCGGGATCGCGGCGCAGCGCGTGCACGAGCTCGAAGCCGGTCATCACGGGCATCTCGTAGTCGCTGACGACGAGCGCGGGTTGGATCGCGCGCGCGCGGTCGAGAGCGATCTTTCCATTCTCGGCGGTGGTGACCACGAAGCCCTGCCGCGCGAGGCAATCGGCGACGTAGTGCCGCTGCGCGGGCGAATCGTCGACGACGAGGACCTTCTCGCGCGACGCGGGGAGCGAGCCTTGCACGAGCGCGCGCACGCGGGTCGAGAGCTCCTCGGGGATGACCGGCTTGACGAGGTAGTCATCGGCGCCGGCATCGAAGCCGCGCTCGAGGTCCGTCGCTTCGCCGAGCGAGCTGCACATGAGCACCGGGAGATGCGCCGTCGCGGGATCCGCCTTGAGCGCCTTGCACACGCCGTAGCCGTCGAGCTTGGGCATCTCGACGTCGGTGATGACGAGGTCCGGTCTGTGCTGCTTCACGAGCGCGAGCGCTTCCTCGCCGTCGTACGCGGAGTACACCTCGTAGCCATCGTCCTCGAGGATCGGGACGGTGTGGCGATGGATCATCGGCGAGTCGTCCGCGACGATGATCAGGCGCTTCGATCGCGTGGTCGCGCCGAACACCTCGAGCACCTCCGCGTCCGAGAACGGCACGAGCAAGAATCCATCGGCGTCGACGTCGCGCGCGATATTGCGATCGGCCGACGCGAGCCCGACGACGACCGCCGCCGCCGGCGTTCTCGCGGCGCGCAGCATCGCGACCGTCTCCGCGAGCGCGCGATCGGGCAAGCGGCGCGGGAGGAGGGCGGCACCCGGCGCGAGCTCGTCGAAGCGCGCCTCGAGCTCGGCGACACTCGACACGTGCGTGACGACGTGGCCGAGCGGTTCGAGCGGCCGCTTCGCGAGCTGCGCGAGGACGGGCTCGTCGCTGACGATCACGATGTTCACGTCGGCGTCTCCGTTTCGCTCGGCTCGGCTCCCTGCGCGTGGCCGAGCAGCTTGCGCACGGCCTTGAGCAGCTGCGTGCGATCGTGCGGCTTGGTGATGTACTCGTCGACGCCGGCATCGAAGCCGCGCACGCGATCGATCCGCTCGCCCATGCTCGTGACCATCACGATCGGCGTCTCGGCATACTCGGGCATCGCACGCAGCGCGCGGGTCAGGTCGTAGCCATCCATGCGCGGCATCACCACGTCCGTCGAGACGAGATCGTAGCGGCGCTGCCGCGCGAGCTCGAGGCCGTGCTGGCCATCGATCGCGGTGGTCACGACATAGCCTGCATCGACGAGCAAGCGCCGCAGCGACTCGCGCACGATGTCGCCATCCTCGACGAGCAAGATGTGCGCACCCGTCGCGCCACCCGCGCTGCGCTTCGCGATCCGCGGGCGTGCGCCGCCCGGTTGCGCGAGCGCGCGCGCGATGATCGCGGGAACGTCGAGGATCAGCGCGACGCGATCGGCGAGTAGCGTGGCCCCGGCGACGCACTCGACGTTGCCGAGCAAGCGCCCGAGCGACTTGATCACGATCTCGCGCTTGCCGAGGAGCTGATCGCACACGAGCGCGTAGAACGATCCTGCGTTCTCGACGAGGATGAGCTGCAGCTCGGTCGCGTCGGTTCCGTCGTCGAGCTCGAGCACCTGCTCGAGGCGAATGACCGGCACGTGCTTCTCTCGCACGACGCAGACTTCGCGGTCGCCGATCAGCTCGATGTCCTTCGGCTTGATCGCGATCACGCGCTTCACGACATCGAGAGGAATCGCGAACGTCTCTCCGCCGGACCTGGCGACGATGACCTGGATGATCGCGAGCGTGAGTGGAAGTTTCAGCACGAAGGCGCTCCCTTGGCCCGGTGTGGACTCGACGTCGATCGTCCCTTTGAGCTTCTGCACGATGGTCGTGCGCACGACATCCATGCCGACGCCACGCCCCGAGACCTCGCTGACCTGCGCGGCCGTCGAGAACCCGGCGCGAAAGATCAGCAGCCGCGCGTCCGCGTCTTCCATGTGCTCGGCCTCGTGCGCCGTGATCAGGCCCTTCTCGACGGCCTTCGCGCGCAGCTTCGCCGGATCGAGACCCTTGCCATCGTCGGACACTCGGATCTCGACCTGATTTCCGCGATGTGCCGCCGCGAGCCGCACGACCCCTTCCGCGGGCTTCCCGGCCGCGACGCGCACCTCCGCCGTCTCGAGCCCGTGATCCACCGCGTTGCGAACGAGGTGCATCAGCGGTTCGTCGACCGCCTCGACGAGCAGCTTGTCCAGCTCGGTGTCGTCGCCGACGAGCTCGAGCCGCGCGCGCTTCCCCAAGCTCGCCGACAGATCGCGCACGGTGCGCACGTGCTTCCGGAACACGCCGGCGACCGGGACCATGCGCAGCCGCATGACTTCCTCGCGCAGCTCGTCGGAGATCGCATCCAGTCGATCGGTGCCGCGATCGAGCTCGGTCGTGAGATCCGCCAGCACGCGCTCCACCCGCGACAGCTCCTCGGTCAGCGTCGCGAGCCCCTTCTGCAGCGCAGGTCCCGTCGATCCGCGCGCGGTCGCCACGCGTTTCACCACGCCGCGATCCGCGGCCAGCTCGCTCGAGATCGCGAACAACGAGTCCACCGCGTGCCTGAGCTCGTCGCGCCCCAACACCAGCTCGCCGACGAGGTTCAGCAAGCGATCGAGCTTGTCGAAGTCGACACGAATGGTCGCCCGCGTTGCATCGTGCGCCGCCTGCACGGCGGGCGCCGCCGTCACCGCGATCGCCTTCGGCACCGCGACCACCGGCGCTCCCGGATTGCGCAGTCGCGCGACCACGGGCGTCGGATCCACGGTGATCGGTGCGCGAGCTCGCGCTTGCCCGAGCATGTCGCGCAGCGCATCCAGCGCCGCGAGCAACGCGTCGACCACCGGCCCATCCGCCGCTCGCCCCGAATCTCGGATCTGCCCGACGAGATCCTCCGCCGCATGCGCGAGCTGATTGACGGGCACGAGCCCGACCATCGCGGAGCTTCCCTTTACCGTGTGCATGTCGCGGAACACGTCGCGCAGCAGGTCGCCATCGTCGGGCCGCCGCTCGATCTCGACGAGCTTTCCGGCCAGCGCCTCGACCCGCTCGCCCGCCTCGTCGAAGAACAGCTCGATCATGTCCTCGTCGACCGCGGGAGTCCACACGAACGCCTCGGTGCCACTCGGCGCGCTCGCCGCCACCGGCGGAGGCACGAATCGCTTGGGCGCCTTCACGACCGCCGGTCCCAACCCGCGCAACGCTTCCACGTGTTCGGCGAGCGGAAGATTCTCGACGCGCGCGCCGGACTTGTCGGCGTTCGCGAGCTGCGTGAATGCATCGCGCAGCGTGAGCACCGCGTCGCGCAGCGCGAGCCACGCGTCGTCATCGATCGTGCCGTCGATCGCTCGATCGAGATGCGGCTCGGTCGCGAGCGCGAGCCGACCGACGTCCTCGGCGCCGATGAGCAAGCTCGAGAGTCCGAGCCGGAAGGCGAGGTGGCCGAGGCCGGCGTCCTCGGGGCTGAAGGTGCGCGAGCTGCGATCGACGGCGGCCGCCAAGACGTTCGCGTCGTGAACGCCGGCGGCGACGAAGCGGTCCCAGAGGATCGCGTGCTCGCTCACGGTCGCACCGCCACGGCTGGGGCTGCCGCCAAGGCGCCCGTGTGGGCGACAGCGACGTGGGTGCTGTCTGGATTTACCGCCACGTCGCTGCGGTCTGGATTTACCGCCAAGGTGCTGGTCGGGAG
This sequence comes from Kofleriaceae bacterium, assembly GCA_044230415.1. Taxonomy (GTDB): domain Bacteria; phylum Myxococcota_A; class Polyangia; order Haliangiales; family Haliangiaceae; genus JABFXX01. Next base: position 54,940 of record JBGARE010000024.1, on the reverse strand, counting down.
GAGGACGCCACTCGGAATTACCGCCAAGGCGCCATGACGCCATGAGCGCCAAGGATCTTTTTGAGAAGAGTCGAATGGATCGGGTCGGAGGCGTGGCGCCGAGGTCGATGGGTCGGAGGTCATCAAGAGGTGATGACCTCCTCGCTCACGTGGAGCTGGCGCGTACTCGCACGTCGTCTCTCCGATGGTGTTCTCGAACGTCCCATCTCCGGCTGCGCGATCGGTCGTTGCGTGTTCGAGCGTCGCGTGTTCGAGCGTCGCCTGTTCGAGCGTCGCGTGTCCGATCATCGTGTGCTCGATCGTCGCGTGCGCGATCGTCGCGTGCTCGATAGACGTCTCCTCGATCCGAGCGCCTTCGATGGTCGCGCGCGACGGGTACGAACAGTCCTCCGTGTTCTCTCCGCCTCTGTGTCGCGTTTTCCGGGAGACGACCCCGACGAGGCGGTCGAACGACGCGGGCGTGGCCAGCGCGGTCGCGTGTTCGATGGGCGCGTGCGCGATCACGAGTCCTCCGCGAGGCCGTGGCGCGAGAGCCAGCGCTTGGTGCCCGGTTTGGTCGCGACGAGCTCGACGATGACGTCCTCGGCGGTCGCCGCCGCGCGTGCGCGCTTGAGCACGGGCGCGAGATCGTCGGAGAGCATCTCGGCGGAATCGAGATCGATCACGAGGCGCTCGATCTCGGGCGACGAGAGGCGCTGACCGACGAGGGAGGCGAGCTCTTGTGGATTGGGTTGGCCGGAGAGTGCGAGGCGCACGATCGTCGACGGAAGCGGCGTCGTGCGCGCGAGGGGCAGGCTCGGCGATGATTTCCCGGCGGGCTGGGTGGGAATCGATGATCTGGTCGACGGCGTTGGAGTCGTCCTCGAGGACATCGTCGGAATCGAGGGTGAGGACTTGTTCGACGCTGGCGCGTCCCACTTGGGGATCGAGGGAGACGACTTGCTCGATGCCGTCGGGATCGCGATGCCGGGCGACGATTTTCCCGACGAGCTGGGCGGATTGATGCCGGGCGACGACGAGCCGGACTTGCGCGGCGGGGGCGGGACGCCGACGGTCGTGATCTCGCGATCGTCGGCGGTGGCAACGGGAATCGCGAGCGAGGGGCGCGGGAGCTGGGTGCCGTAGGGCGGCGTGCGGTAGGCCTCGACACCCGGCGAGGTGGGCTCTTTCTTCGCGTAGAAGACGGTGTCGCCGTGACGCTGGGGTTCGAGCTGCGTGATGTCGCGCAGCGTTTCGGAGTAGCCGACGAACAGGAAGCCGCCGGGGACGAGCGAGGCGATCAGGCGATCGATGACGCGGCGGCGCGCGTCGGCGGAGAAGTAGATGAGGACGTTGCGGCACCAGACGACATCGCAGCCGCGGGGCGGGACAGCGTCGACGAGGTTGGCGCGCTCGAAGGTGACGAGCTGCGCGATGTCCGGGTGCACGTGGAGGGTGTCACCGTCGACGATGAAGCCGTCGCGCCACTCGTCGGGGACGTCGGCGAATTCGGCGGCGGGGTAGGTGGCGTTGCGGGCGCGCTCGAGCGCTTCGGCGGAGACGTCGGTGGCGACGACGGTGAGCTGGACGCCGGGCATCGCGCGCGAGAGGACGGCGGCGAGCGTGTAGGGCTCCTCGCCGGTGGCGCAGCCCGCGCTCCAGACTTTGACGGCACGCTTGGATTTCGCGCGGAGCGCGGGGACGACGACGTCGACGAGCGCCGCGATCTGGGGGCGATGGCGGAACAGGGAGGACTCGCCGACGCGCACGGCTTCGACGAGGGCCGCGAGCTCGGCGGCGCCGCGCGCCGTGGCGATCAGCTCGACGTAGCTCGCGGGATCGATGTCGAGCTCGGCGAGGCGGGCCGAGGTGCGCGCCTCGACGACCCACGCGGGAAGCTCGAGCCCCGCGTGTTCGGCGAGCCGTCGCGCGACGCCCGCGACGATGTCCGGCGCGAGCGACACGTGTTAGCCGCTCGCCTCGTTCGAATCGTCGTCGTCGGTGTCGTCGGGTGGCGGGCTCGGGCGCTTGGGCTTGGTCGGCTTCTTGTGGGCGGCGGGGAGAGCGCGCTGGTTGCCGTTCGCTCGCTTGGCAGCGGGGCGGCGCTTCACTTCGACGCGATTGCCGTCGAGGTTGAAGCCGCCGATCGACTCTTCGAGCTCGAAGGCCAGCTCGTGCAGGCGCTCGGCCTGCACGACGGACTCCTCGGAGCCGGAGAGCACGTCGGTGGCGATGTGGCGGACCGCGTCCATGTTGCGCGCGATCTCGTCGGAGACCATGGCTTGCTCGGTGACCGCGTTCGCGGTTTCTTTGACGACGCTGATCAGCTGACCGAGGCCGGTGAGCGTGGAGGTGACGAGTGCGCTGCCGTTGCCGACCTCGCGCGTGCCGTGCTCCATCGAAGTGATCGCGGCCTGCGTTTGCTCTTTCACCGTCTGGATCAGCGCCTCGATGTCCTTGGCCGATTGGCCGACGCGGCGTGCGAGCGAGCTGACCTCGTCGGCGACGACGGCAAAGCCGCGGCCTTGCTCGCCGGCGTGCGCGGCTTCGATCGATGCGTTGAGGGCGAGCATCGAGGTCTGCTCGCTGATCTGGCGGATCACCTCGACGATATTGCCGATGCGCTTGCTCGACTCGGCGAGGTCTTTCATCTTGATCGCGGCGTCCTCGACGGAGGCGCGGATCTGATCCATGCGGTTGACCGCGTCGTTGACCGCGGTGCTCGATTGCTCGGCGACGTCGGTGGCCTGCGCCGCGTTGCCGGCGACCTGTTGGATCGAGGCGGATAGCTCGGTGACCGCGGTCGTGGAACTCTCGATCTTCAGCGTCTGGTCCTTGAGGCCGCCGAGCATCTCGCGCGAGGCGGCGCTGATCTCCGCGCTCGACGCGCCGACCTGGAACGCGGCGGATTGCACGCCGACGGCGAGCGAGTGCACGCGCGCGAACACTTGGTTGATGTTCTCGGCGAGGTCGGCGGTTTCGTCGCGCGAGTTGACGATGATGCGCTGGGTGAGATCGGTGTCGCCGGCGAGGAGGTCGCGCGACTGGCGAACCATCTGCTTGATCGGTCGCGTGACCCAGATCGCGAGGCCCGTCGCGATCAGGATCGAGAGCGCGATTCCGACGAGGATCTCCATGATCGGGAGCGTCTTCGACGGATCGACGACGGCCTTGCGCCCGCGCATCATGTACAGCTTGCCGATCGTCGCGGCGTCCGCGTTGCGATATCCGTCGAGGTCCTCTCCGTATTGATCGTAGTCCGCGTCCTTGAGCCGTACGACCTGCTGCGTGTCGAGGCCGACGGTCACCGTAACGAGCTTGTCGGGTTGGATCGCCTTCGCGAGATCGTTCGGATTCCCGGGAACGGCCGTTGCCAGTACGGACCCACCGTCCACCAGCGTGGGCCGGAATCGGGTGTCCGGGTTGTCGTCGGTCTGATCGGCATACTCGTTGAACATGCGCTGGAGCTTCACGGCGACGAGCAACCCGCCGACCACTTGTTCCTGGCCGGGCGCTCGGATCGGCATCGCCGTCACCTGATACACGGTGCCTTCGATCAGCGAGATCCGATGCATGAACGTGGAACCGCTGCGCGCTTTCTCGATGCCCGCGACCGACGACGTGGCGTTCGCATCGAGCATGGTGTTCGGCGACGTGTACAGCAGCTTTCCGTTCGCGTTGAAGATCGCGAACAGATCGGGCTGGATCGAGTTCTTCGACGACAGCCGATCGAAGATCGCCTTGCCGAGGATCGCGAGGGTCGGGCCATCGCTCACCTCGGGCGCTGGCGCCGTCGCTGGTGCTGCGGGGGCCGCCTTCTCCGGCGCCTTGTCGGGCGGTGGCAGCGCCGCGCCTTTGCCGGCGTTCGCGACCGCCGCGCGCAGCTCGGGATCGCCGACGATGAGCTCGACGATGCCCGTCATCCCCTTGCCGGCCTTCTCTTGATAGAACTCGTAGCGACGTAGGTGCTTGACCAGCCAGTTGCCGCGCGCACGCAGCACGGCTTGGTCCTTGACCACCATCGTGCCGCCGAAGATCAGCATTCCCGCGAGCAGCAGGCACGCGAGCAGGAACTTCAGGAACATCGGAAAGCGCAGCTTCCGGCTCATGGCGAACGTCCTTCTGTCTTGTCTGCGAGCGCGCGAAGCGGCTCGGCGGTGAGTACTGCGTGCGCGTCGAGCACGCGCACGGTTCCTGTCGGCGTCGAGGCCACGCCCATCAGTAGCGACGACACGGCCGGCGAGAGGTTCGCGGGTGGAGGATCGAGCGCTTCGATCGAGCGCAGGTCCTTGAGGCTGTCGACGATGACGCCCGCGGTGCCCGAGGCGTGCTCGATGACGACGATCTTCGAGTCCGTGCCGACCTCGGTGCGCGGCAATCCGAACAGCACCGCCAGATCGATCGCGGGCACGATCTCGCCGCGCAGGCTGAACACCCCCGCGAGACACGCGGGCGTCAGGAACACGCGCGTCACCGGCTGCACCGGGACGGTCTCGCGCACGTCATCGATCGGGATCGCGAGCTCTTGCCCGCGAAGCTCGAAGCACACCAACCGCAGAGGTCCAGATCCCACCGCGCTAGAGGTTACCCGATGTTGAAGTCTTCCTTCTCGTGCTGCGCGCCGCTACCGTCTGCGAATCGCTTGAGCTGATACCGCGCGAAGATCTCGTGAGGCTGCCCGCCGGCGAGCCACTCCGCGTACAGCTTGCCGACGATCGGCGCCATCATGAACCCGTGGCCGACGAAGCCACACGCGAGGAAGAAGTCGGGGTGGTCGGGTGCGGGGCCGACGATCGGATTGCCGTCGGGCGATTGGTCGTACGGGCCGGCCCACTGCCGGAGGATCTTGATGTCGCCGAGGATCGGCATGAGGCGCGCGAGGCGACGCGAATAGGTCGCGAGAAACTCGAGCGTGGAGCCCATCGCATACGTCGAGCCGTGCCCCGGCAGCGACACGCCGCCCACGATTTCGCCGCGCATCGATTGCGAGCAATACAGGCCGCTCGTCAGCTCGCTGACCATCGGACGCAAGAACGGCTTGAGTGGCTCGCTCGAGCAAATCTCGTGGCGGATCGGCCAGGTCGGCACCGTCACGCCGATCATCGCCGCGAGCTTGGGTGACCATGCGCCGCACGCGTTGATCACGCGGCGCGCTTTGATCGCGCCGCGCGGCGTGTGGACCGTGTAGCCACCACTTGCCATCGGCTCGAGTCCACCGACGGGAGTCTGCGTGAAGATGCGAACGCCGTACGCGGCCGCTTGTCGCGCGTAGCCCCACAAGAACGGCCACGGGAACAGGATGCCGTCGGAGGAGTTGTACGAGGCGCCGACGATGCCATCGAGATCGAGCTCGGGAACGATGTTCTTCGCTTCCTTCGGATCGAGCATCTTCGTCGGAACACCGAAGCGATTCTGCAGCGCGATGTTCTTCTCGAGCCGCGCGACCTCTTTCGCGGTGCGCGCGAGGAACAGATAGCCGCCCTGGCGAAACCAGACGTTGACCCCGAGATCCACGGCGAATCGGCGACACAGCTCGACCGAGTCCTGCATCAGCCGGATGTTGATCTCCGTCGACCACTGCTGCCGCACGCCACCACCGTTGCGACCCGACGCGCCCTCGGCGAGATAGCCGCGCTCGATGACGACGACATCGGTGACGTCGTTCTTCGCGAGGTGATACGCGATCGACAGGCCCATCACGCCGCCGCCGACGATCACGATCTCCGCCGACGCGGGCACCGGACCGCTCGTGCCTTCGAGCGTCGCCGGCAATCGGATCTCTCCGGACACGTCCGCGCGTGTCTCGTCTTCTTCCTCGTCGTTCACCTACGCACCGCCTTCGGCGGCGCTGCGCGCCCGACGTTCGTCGTGCTTGCACCGGCCTGCACTAGTGTTCCTCGTCGGAGTCGTCGCCGCCCTCGTCGGCGAACCTGTGTGCGGCCGGATCGTTCGCGAGCAAGCGGATCGGCGTCGGCGCGAGCGGCGGTCGCGAGGTAAACGGTGGGATCGCGGCGGGTGGCTGTCCGGTGATCCGCGCGAGCTGCAGCGCGACGACGGCGAGGCACTCTTTGCCCTGACACGGCCCGGTGCCAAAGCCGGTGTAGCGCTTGACCTCTTCGATGTCGCGATAGCCACGCGACACCGAGTGCTCGAGATCCGCGAGCGTCATGTCCTCGCAGCGACACAGCACGATCTTGCCCGCCATTATCCGCCCACCTTCCCCAACGCGTCGACCACTCGCTCGCCGATGCGTGTGCCGTGGGCCGCGGCACCGGCGGTGCCGACGTAGCCCGTGACATCGCCGCAGGCCCACACGTTCGGCGTGGTGGTCTTGCCGTTCTCGTCGACGACGATGCGGAACCCGCCCGCCGCGGAGTCGAGCACGACGCTGCAGCCTTGTTGGCGCGCGCCTTCCGACGCGGGGGCGGGCAACGCGGCGACCGCCACGATGTCGCATTCGATCCGTCCGCGCTTGGTGTCGACCGTAGATGCCCAGCCTCGACCGCGCGTACCGGCCACGTCGGCGAGCGCGACACGCGTGACATCGGCGCCCGCGAGCGAGAGTGCGTTCGCGAGCGCGGTGACATCGGCGCTGACCTCGGGCGCTTCGACGATGCAGATCTTGTCGCCGGCCAAGATCCCGTGATCGACGAGCAAGCGTCCGACGGCGCGCGCCGCGATCACGCCGGGACGATCGTTGTCGGGGAAGGGCAGGTTCACGACGTAGCCGCCGGTCGCCCAGATCCATTGCTTCGCGTACACGCGATAGAGGCGATCCGGTGCGCTCACCGCGAGCACGCCGCCATCGTCCTCGGGGAAGTAGCCGATCGCCGTCGAGCGCGCGAGCACGCGCACGCCCGCGTCGACGGCTGCACCCCAGCGCGTCTCTGCTTCGTTGCGTCCCGCGCGCGGATCGGCACGCAGACTTCCGCCGGGCCGCATCTGATCGTCGACGAGCACCGTCGATCGTCCCGCGCGTCCGGTGATCGTCGCGGCGGAGAGGCCCGCGGGCCCACCGCCGATCACACACACATCGACATCGAAGCGATGCACGTCGGGCAACTCCGCCGCGGCGCGATCCGGAAGCTTTCCGAGCCCGGACAGCTGGCGTACGACCTTGTTCGCGAGCTTGTTCAGCACCGACGAGCCCGTCATCAGCGTGTGGTGATCCATGCCGCGCGAGAACAAGAAGTCGACCGCGCCGAGCAGATCGATCTCCGCCGACGGAAACGCGTTCTGCCCCGAGACCTCGGCGCCCGCTGCGCATGGAGCGAGGCACGCGCGCAGGTTCGGCACGCCATCGAGCCGCACGAGGCACCCACTGCAATGGCCTTCGAAGCAGAAGAACGTGCGCGGGCGGTGGTACTTCAGCGAGCGCGACAAGACACGCGTGCTGCTCGCGAGCGCCGCGGCCGCGATGCTCTCGTCGGTGTAGGCGCGAACCGCTGTGTCCGCGATCCGGACGTCCACCGCTTCCCCCCTCACCGCGTCGTGTCCAGGCAGTCGACGCGCCACGCTTCTCGTGTATCACGCCCCGACGAACCCTGGATCGCCCGCACGAGACGATGTCTGGAACGCGATCACGCCCCCAAAAACACCGCACTGCGTTGCGTCCGCGCGCACGCCTGCGATACCGTTTCACCTCGAAAGGACAGGGGATCCCGAATGGCGACACCAACTAGGCCGTGCCCGTATTGCGGAGCGGCCGTCCTGATGAACGCGCCGGCGTGCGGCACGTGCGGTCGACCGATGCCGCCCGCACAGCAAGGTGCGCCGGGAGGCGCGCCCGCGAAGACGATGTTTGGTTATGCGGCGCCCGTCGTGCCGCAAGCGAATCGCCCCGGTGGTCAGGCTCCCGCACCGGCGCAAGCGCCGCGTCCGGGTGCGCCGGGTCCACAGCCGGGATTCCCGCAGCAGCAACCGCCGCAGGCAAACCCGTACGGTGCTCCGCAGCAACCGCAGGCAAATCCGTACGGCGCTCCGCAGCAGCCGGCGCCGCCGGCGAATCCCTACGGTGCTCCGCAGCCGCAGGCGAATCCCTACGGCGCGCCGCAACAGCCAGCGCCGCCGGCAAACCCGTACGGTGCTCCACAACCGCAAGCGAACCCGTACGGTGCTCCGCAGCAGCCGCCGCAAGCGAATCCCTACGGCGCGCCGCAAGCGAATCCGTACGGCGCACCGGCGGGTGGTGGATATCCGCAAGCGCAGCAGGGCTTCGGAGCTCCGCAGCAAGATCTGCCGGGCCCGCTCGACGATCTCGCGCGCAAGATGCCGTCGTCGGCACCGGGCACGATCTTCGGCTTCCCCGTGTCCGCGCTGCGCGATCCGGGACTGCAGAAGAAGATCCTGCTCATGGCCGGCATCGCGCTGGTCGCGTCGATCGTCATTCCCTACAACCTCTCGCCGATGATCTTCGCGTGGAGCTTCCCGGATAAGTTCGCCGCGCTGATCTGGCCGATCATCGCCGGTGGCGCGTATCTGCTGCTCACGGCGGCTCCCGCCGACATGCGCGCGAAGGTGCCTCCGATGGTCCTGCAATGGATCCCGTTCGGCGTCGCGTACGCCGGCGTGTTCATCTCGCAGATGGGCTTCGGTGGTTTCGGTGGTGGCCTCGGCGGTATCGGTGGTCTCTACATCCTCGGCTACTCGACGCTCGTGTTCGGCTTGCTCGCGAGAATCGCGCAGCCACAGGATCAAACCGCACGCATCATCATCGCGGTCGGCGCGGGATGTCTCATCCCGTCGTTCCTCGACTACTTGAGCGTCGCGTTCAAGTTCGGTGGCTTCCCGATCCTGCTCGTCATCCACAACCTGCTCTGGTTCGTGGTGCTCGTCATCGGCGTGTTCTGCATCGTGTTCGTGGTGCCGCCGAAGAAGCTGCCGCCCGCGTTGCAGGCGGTGGACGCGCTCGGACCGTTGTTCGCGGCGATCTTGATCGGCTGGCTGCCGCTGCAGCAGGTGTTGATCGCGCTCGCGGCGCTCATCCACGGTCACGCGGGTGTCGGCGCGATCCTGTTCCTCGCGCACGGCCTCCTGCCGATCGTGGCGTACTTCGGCGTGCTGATGATGGCGGCGCCGAACGCCTACGAGGAAGCGATGCGCATGTTCAAGAAGGGTGGCTCTCCGCCGCAGGGTGGTGGCTATCCTCCGCAAGGTGGCGGCTATCCTCCGCAGGGTGGCGGTTACCCGCCGCAAGGTGGTGGCTATCCTCCGCAAGGCGGTGGTGGCTATCCGCCGCAAGGTGGTGGCGGCTATCCTCCGCAAGGCGGTGGTGGCGGCTACCCGCCGCAAGGTGGCGGTGGCTGGCAATAAGCAGCTGCTGAGCAACCCGCTCTGACCAACGGCTCCCTCGGATCTCCGACGGAGCCGTTGCTCGTTTCGGGCTACGCTTCGCCCCATGGCGCGAGAACGCGGGCTCGAGTTCAAAGTCGGTCTGTTGATCCTGATCTCGAGCGCGATCCTGGTCGGCTTCATCTTCGTGCTCGGCAACTTCTCGTTGTCGTCCGGCTTCGCGATCAAGCTGGACTACGAGTACGTCGGGAATCTACAGAAGGGCGCGCCGGTGAAGGTCTCCGGCATCAAGGTCGGCAAGATCACCGACATCGAGTTCTTCGGTGGCAAGCAGGATCCGAAGCTCGGCCAGCGCGTGCAGGTGCGGGTGACCGCGTGGGTCGAGGATCGCGTGAAGGACTCGATCCGCAGCGACGCGGAGTTCTTCATCAACACCGCGGGCGTGCTCGGCGAGCAGTACCTCGAGATCGTGCCGGGCAAGGACTGGGACAAGCCGCCGATCACCGCGGGCACGGTCGTTCACGACGCGCGCGTGAAGAATCCTCCGCGCACGGATCTCGTCGTCGCGCGCTTGTACGAGGTGCTCGACGGCGTGTCGAGCGTGCTGCGCGACGATCGGGATGCGATCAAGAACCTACTGTCCAATGGCGCGAGCGCGGTCGCGGAGGTCAACAAGCTGCTCGTCGAGAATCGCGCATCGATCGCGCAGCTGTTCGTGTCCGCCGCGCAGCTGGCCGCCGAGGGCAAGCAGACACTGCAGAAGCTCAACGTCGGGCTCGGCGATGGCAAACCGGTCGCGGGGCTGATCGCGAGCGCGAATGCCACGCTCGATGCCGCGAAGAGCTCGCTGACCACGCTGACGCCGAGCGCGAACGCATTGATGACCGATGCGACGCGCGTGACCGGGCTCCTCACCGAGCCGCGCCTCGCGAACATCGACAAGGCGATCGAGAGCGCGGGTGGTGCGGCGGGCAAAGCGGGCACGCTGCTCGACAACACGAACGGCGTCGTCGTCGATCTGCGCGCGGGCAAGGGCACGGTCGGTTCGCTGCTCTCGCGCGACGAGCTGTACAGCGATCTGCGCGAGCTGATCCGCGACCTCAAGCGCAATCCGTGGAAGTTCTTCTGGAAGGAGTGAGTGTCGCTCCTCGCCCAAAATGAGCGGCTCGCTCGGCGAGTCGGTGCGATCACGCTGCTCGTGCTCGGCGGAGCGATCGCGTTCTTCGTGTTCCTCTACGACAAGATCGAGCTCGGGACGCCGACGCGCATCCGTATCTACTTCTCGAACAGCACCGGGCTGCGCGAGCACGCGCCGCTCGTCGTCGCGGGCGAGCACATCGGTCGTGTCGAAACGATCGAGAGCGTCGCGCACGGCGGCGCGAATCCGCTGCGCGGCGAGGTCGGGACCGTCGCGATCGTGGCGATCGATCGCGGCGAAGCGTGGAAGGTCCCGCGCAACGCCGACGTGTTCGTGTCGTCGCGCGGCCTGCTCTCCGAGCGCTACCTCGAGGTCGCGTCGACGGGTGATCCGGGCGAGCCCGTGCGCGAAGGCAGCGAGCTGCGCGGCGCCGACCCGCCGATGATGGACACGGTGCTGCGCCGCACGTGGGCGAACATGTTGACGATGGAGCAGTTCGTCGATGCCGTCGGGCCCGAGCTCGCGGCGTTGCGCACCGCGCGCGAACAGATGCTCGGCGAGCTCGCCGCGATCGCCGCGCAGATCGATCAGCTGCTGCCGCTGATCTCCGGCGTCGGTCCGCTCGTCGACGAAGCGAACGAGCTCGTAGCGATCGCGAAGCGCACGTACGACGAATCGCTCGGGGGTGCGACGGGCATCGCCGCGGTGCAAGCGACGACGGCGAATGCGCGCGCGCTGGTGGGCACGCTGCGCGACGTGATCGATCGCCTGTCGCCGGTCGCGGCGCGCCTGGAGGCCGATGCGTCGCGCGTGCGCGATCACGTCGTGGCGCACGACCCCGCAGGCCGCATGACCGAGGTGCTCGCGAAGGTGCGCGCCGCGATCGACAAGGTCGATCCGCTGCTCGCCACCGTCGACGATCTCGCCGCGCGGTTCGCTCGCCACGAAGGGTCGATCGGACGGCTCATGAACGACCCCGAGTTCCCCGAGGATGCCAAGGAGCTCGGCAAGATCTTGAAGCGGCGACCGTGGCGCGTCATCGCGAAACCCGCGAACTAGCAACCGGTCGATCTGCGCGACTTTCGTCCATGCAGGTCCCACTGATGAATCCTGTATGCTGATCGCAATGCATCGTCGGACCTACATCGGGCTCGCGAGCCTGGCGTTGACGAGCGCGTGCGGCTTCCACATTCCCGGTGGCAGCGGCACGTCCGACGACGCGATGGGGAGTGGCTCCGACGGAAGCAACCCGGATAGCGTCGCGGCCGCGTGTCCCTGGCCGTACGTTCCGGAATACGTGATGCCGTGCCCGGCCACCGACGGTCCCGCGATCGACGTGTCGAGCGGCAAGGCGGTGCTCGACACCGATGCCGGCACGCTGACGAGCGTGGGCACGACGATTCCCATCGAGTCCGAAGTGACGGCCGACGTTCGCGTCGTGTGGACACGCGGACTCCACATCGCGGCGGGTGCACAGATCCGGGTCATCGGCAGCTTTCCGCTCTCGATCATCGCGACCGGCGCGATCACCATCGACGGCCGGCTCGACGGCGGAGGTCACGCCAACTCTCCGCTCGTGGGGGACGGCCCGCCGGGCGCGAACCCCGCCGCATGCAATGTTGCTGGTGCCGGTGTCGGCCAGCCGTGCGCGGATCAGGGTGCGTCCGGTGGTGGCGGAGGCAGCTTCGCCGAGATGGGTGGGCAGGGCGGTGGCGGCGGCGACACTCGCAACTGTGGCGTGTTTTCGGGACCCGTTCCCGGCGGAAGCGGGGGCGCGGTGGTGAACGCGCGGCCCTCGAATCTCCGAGGAGGTTGTCCCGGCGCGATCGGTGGTCTGAGCACGCTGGCCGGCTCGGTCGCGGGACGCGCGGGGAGCGGCGGCGGAGCGATCGCGCTCGTCGCTCGCGAATCGCTCGCGATCAGCGGCACCGTCAACGTGGGTGGCGCGGGTGGCGGTGGTTGCACGAAGCGCGGCGCCGGCGGCGGTGGCGGTAGCGGCGGGATGATCGTGCTCGAAGGCAGCACGGTCACGGTGACCTCGGGGGGCCGCGTCGCGGCCAACGGCGGCGGCGGCGGTGGTGGTTGCGACATGAACCCGAGCATGGACGGCACCGATGGAACGGACAGCGGCACCGGCGCGAGCGGTGGCGCGAACGAAGGCACGGGAACCGATGGTGGGGATGGAGGTGCGCGAGGGGACGTCGCGCAAACCGCCGACGTCTCGAGCCGCGGCGGCGGCGGAGGTGGCGGCGGTGTCGGCTTCGTGCGGATTCACTCGGCGATCGGACCGGGAGTCGCGGAGCCGAGCTCGATCTCGCCACCGCCTTCTCCTTAGAAGCCGGGCGTCTCCATCGGGCCGTGCGATCGGCCCGTGATGAACTGCTGCACGATCGGATCGGGAGACGCGCGCAGCTCGGCCGGCGTGGCGACGACGTGAACGACGCCCTGATAGAGGAACGCGACGCGATCGGCGACTCCGAAGATCGACGGTGGATCGTGCGAGACGACGATCGCGGTGACGCCGAGCGTCTGGGCGAGCTCGCGGATCAGGCGATCGATGCGCCGCGCGCTGACGGGATCGAGTCCCGTCGTGGGCTCGTCGAACAAGACCACCTCGGGGCCGAGCGCGAGCGTGCGCGCGATCGCGGCGCGCTTGCGCATGCCATCGGACAGCTCGGCCGGATAGCGATCCGCGTGCTCCGCCATGTAGACCTGCGCGAGGCGAGGGCGCGCTTGCTCGATCGCGTCGCGCCACGACAGGTTCTGGTGCTTCTGCAGGGGCAGCGCGACGTTCTCGGCGAGCGTCATCGAATCGAACAGCGTCGAGCTCTGGAACACCATGCCGATGCGCTTGCGGATCGGTGCGAACCGTCGCTCGGGCAGCTTGTCGACGCGCGTGCCGTCGAACCAGATCTCGCCGGTGTCGATCGGCAAGAGGCCGATGAGGTGCTTGATCGTCACGCTCTTTCCGACGCCCGAGGTGCCGATGATGAACATGACCTCGCCCTTGTTCACTGCGAGGTTCATGCCGCGCAGCACGGGCTTGCCGCTGAACGACTTCGTCACGTCTTTCCACTCGACGAAGGCGGTCACAAGTCGCCTCCATACAGGAACAGCGCGGCGGCGCTGATGATGAAGTCGAGGACGATGACCGCAAACGAGCCGCCGATCACGGCCGCGGTCGTGGCCCAGCCGACGCCTTCCGAGCTGCCGCGCGCGCGCAATCCGCAAAAGCCGGCGACGATCGGAATCGCCGCGCCGTACGCGAGCGCCTTGATCGACATCAGCGCGAGGTGGCGCGGGCGAACGAGCGAGATATCGAACCACAGGTTTGGATTCACGCCGAACGAGCTCTTCGCGGTCAGCCCTCCCGCGACGTACATGACGAGCGCGCCGATCACGGAGAGCAGCAGCGTCATCACGACCGAGGCGATGAACCGCGGGACGATCAGGTAGTCGATCGGGAGGACGCCGCTCATGCGCAGCGCGTCGATCTGCTCGGTGACCTTCATCGAGCCGATCTCGGCGGCGATGCCGGCGCCGACGCGTGTGGCGAGCATGAGCGCGGTCAGCGTCGGACCGAAGTCGCTGACGACGAGACGAATGAACTGGCTGCCGACCTGCGAGTAATCGCCGGTGATGCGCGAGAGCTGGCTGCACGCCTCGTACGCCATCACCATGCCGATGAAGCCGAGCGTCACGACGATGAACAGCACGCTCTTGTTGCCGATCGCGTGCATCTGCCGCGCGATCTCGCCGCGCGGGCGACCGCGACGGCCGCGCAGAATCCCGGCGATCGTCGACACGAGCACCATCCACAGCTCGACGATCGCTCGGCTCGCGCCGACGAGCTTCGCTCCGATCGAGGTGATGAATCGCGTCATGGCTTATCCGATGAGGTACGTGAGGAAGAAGTCGAGCAGCATGATCGACACCGCCGACGCGACGACCGCGGCGTTGACCGCCTTGCCCACGCCGACGGCGCCGCCGCGCACGGTGACGCCGAAATAGCAGGACGCCATCGAGATCGCGGCGCCGAACGCGAACGACTTGTAGATGCCGAGCAGGAAGTCGTGCGGCCGGAGATTGTCGCGGAACGAGTAGTACATCGTCGACCACTCGATCTCGAGCATCGCGCGGCCGACGACGGACGCGCCGAGCAACGAGACGAGGTCGCCGATCGCGGTAAGCGCGACGAGCATGATGATCATCGCGATCACGCGCGGCACGACGAGGAAGCGCACCGGATCGATCGCGAGCGCCCGCAGACCATCGAGCTGCTCGGTGACCGTCATGGTCGAGAGCTCGGCGGTGTTGTTCGCGCCGACGCGGCCCGAGAACATCAGCGCGATCAGGATGGGGCCGATCTCGCGAAGCACCGCGTAGCCCGCGCCGTAGCCCGCGAGCGAGGTCGCGCCGAACTTCTTCACGAACGGCCCGGCCTGCAGCACCATCAGCGCGCCCGCGAAGAACGCGGTGAGCACGACGATGGGCACGCTCTTGTTGCCCATCTTGTACAGGTTCTTCACCAGCTCGCGGCGATCGATGCGCGGCGGCACGAACGCAGCGAGGACCTGTCCGGTCAGCAGCACGATGCCGCCGACCTCCTGCGCGATCTTGATCGCGCCGCCGCCCACGCCCTCGATGCCGCGCGAGACGAACTTCACGACGCGAGCGGCCCCTCCAGCTCGCCGCGCACGAACTGCCGTACGATCGGATCGTTCGCGTCCGCGATCGACGCCGCCGGACCGCGGTAGTGGAGCATGCCGTCGTACAGGAACACGATCTCGTCGACGAACTGCACGAGCGCGGCCACGTCCGACGATACCGCGAGCACGGTCGCGCCCGTGCGCACCTGATCCGCGGCGAGCAAATCGTAGATCTTCTGCGTCGTGACCGGATCGAGGCCGGCGGTGGGCTCGTCGTAGATCACGATCTCCGCATCGGCGACGGTGGCGCGCGCGATGCCGACGCGCTTCTTCATGCCGCCCGACAGCTCGCCGGTCAGCTTCATCTCGCTCCCCGCGAGCCCGACGGCGCGCAGCCGCTCGGCGACCCGCGCGTCGATCGCGTCGCGCGTGAAGCCACCGCGCTGCTCGAGCGGGAACGCGACGTTCGCCTGCACGGTGAGGTAGTCGAACAGCGCGTAGTTCTGGAACAGCATCCCCATGCGCCGGCGCAGCGGCCCGAGGTCGACCTCGCGCTTGCCGACGACGCTCTCGCCGAGCACGCGGATCTCGCCGGCATCCGGCGCCTCGAGCCCGCACGCGAGCTTGCACACCACGCTCTTGCCGCTGGCGGCGGGACCGATGAGCCCGATACGCGTACCCCTCGCGATCTCGAGCGAGATGTCACGCAGCACGACGCGATCGCCGTACGCCTTCCGCACGCCCGCGAACACGATGGCGCTGTCAGCCACAGCCGAGCTCCGGCGATCGCTTCACGTACTTCGAGTCGGGCGATTGCTTCGCGAGCTTGGCCACCGTCTCGCACGCCTTGCCATCCTTCGCGCGCGCGTGCGCGACCGCGAGCTCCCACAGCGCGTCGTCCTTCAAGATGCTCGCGGGATAGTCCTTCGGCAGCTTCTCGAACGCGGCGATCGCACCGGCCAGGTCGCCGAGGTCGTCGCGCAGCACCTTGCCGAGCTCGAGCTGCGCGTCGTCGAGCCAGATGCTGAAGTAGCTGCCCGCGCCGAACGCGACCTCCCGCGTGGCCAGGAGGCCGCGCAGTCGCGTGACCGCTCCCTTCGGATCGCCGAGTACTCGCGACAACCGCGCCCCGTGCCACCGCGCGTCGTCGCGCATGCCGCTCGTCGGATGATCGACCGGGATGCGATCGTAGAACGCGCGCGCGGCCTCGGGACTCGCCAGCTCGTGCTCCGCGAGATCCGCGAGCGACCAGATCAGGTTGTCCGCGACCTGCGTCTCGGCGAGCGCGGTGAGCACCTTGCCGAGCTGATCGGACAGCGCGCGTGCGTCGCGGCGCCGCCCGTCCTCGACGAGCGCGCGCAGCGCATCACCCGCGCTCGCTTCATCGGGCCACTCGGTGACGCACGTCCACAGCGCGGTCCACGCGGGCTCGGTCTCGCCGGCGCGCAGGAGCATCTCGCCCGCGCGCAGCGTCGCGATCGAGGCGGTAGCGGTGTCGTCGGGTGCCTTCGCGGGGACGGCGAGGTACACGACGATCGCTTCCTTCGCGCGCCCCGCGTGCTCGAGGACCTCGCCTTCGCCGAGGAGCGCCTCCGCACAGGCAGCGCGCGCGCGGCGCGGTGGCGACAGCGAGCCGCACTTGGTCTGCGCGGCGCGAAACGCGACGAGCGCACCCTCGATGTCGCCGGCGTCCTCGCGCTGATGCGCGGTCGTGAGCTCGGTCATCGGGGGGGACGCCGAGCACGCGGCCACGGCGAGTGCGACGAGTGCCCACCGCCGGTCGGACTGCGCTCGCTGGATCGTGGTTCGCTGCCGATCCGGCAAGGTTCGATCGCGCGTCATCCCAGCGACGCCGCGATATCCGCGATCACCTTCGCCGCCCGCGTGACGCCGTCGCGATCGACATCGAGGTGCGTCACCGCGCGGATGCGATGCGGCCCCGCAGCGCCGAGGAGCACGCCGTTCTCGCGCGCGACCGCGATCACGGCATCGGCGGTTCCGACCGCGAGATCGATCATCACGATGTTCGTGTGGATCGACGACAGGTCGACCACGATGTTCTTCGCGTCGACGAGCCGCTCGCCGATCGCGCGGGCATTTGCGTGATCGTCGGCGAGGCGCGCGCGGTGATGGTCCACGGCATGGAGTCCGCCCGCGGCGAGGATGCCCGCTTGGCGCATGCCGCCGCCGTGCATCTTGCGCAGCCGATGACAGCGGCGAATGAAGTCGCGCGAGCCGGCGACCAGCGATCCCGCAGGGGCGCCGAGCCCTTTCGACAGGCACACGCTGATCGAATCGAAGCCGGTCGCGAGCTCCTTCTCGGTGGTGTTCCCCGCGACCGCGGCGTTCCACAGCCGCGCGCCATCGAGGTGCGTGGCCATGCCGAGCGCGTGCGCCGCGTGCGTGACCTCGGCGAGCGCGGCGTGGTCCCAGCACAGACCGCCGCCCATGTTGTGCGTGTTCTCGACGGCGACCACGCGCGTCGGCGAGACGTACGGATCGGCGTCCGACTTGAACATCGCGCGGACCTCGGCGGCCGTGAACCGATGCTGCGCGGTCAGTTGCGTCTGCGCGCCGGCGAGAGCGGCGAGGGCGCCGGACTCGTGACGCCAGCAGTGCGCGTCTTTGCCCGCGATGACCTCGTCGCCGGGACGCGTATGCGCTTTGAGCGCGATCTGGTTCGCCATCGTCCCGGTCGGCACGAACAGCGCGGCCTCGGTGCCGAGCAGCTCGGCGACGCGCTGCTCGAGGCGCTTGACCGTCGGGTCTTCGCCATACACGTCGTCGCCGACCTCGGCGTCGGCCATTGCCTGGCGCATCGCCTTCGTCGGGCGGGTCACGGTGTCGGAGCGCAGGTCGACGATCGCCATGCGCGGAGCCTAGCGCGGTCGGAGAGCATCGACATCACTCCGATCGCTTTCATCCGCGCACTATCGCTAGTCGTCGCGAACCGCTTCCATAGTCATTTTCGCCGACGTGCTCGGCGCTCGAAGCCGTCAGGGCGTCGGCGAGATCGGAGGTCCACCGTCGTCTTGCTTGGGCGGGTCTTTAGGCGGCGGTTCCTTCGGCGGATCCTTCGCGGGAGGCGGTGCCGGCGAGCCGAGCTCCGCGCGCAGCTTGCGCTCGAGCCGCGTCAGCATCGCGATCTCGATCCAGTCCGGGCGGTCTTCGATCTGCAGCACGAACCGTACGCTCTTTCGCTTGTCGCGCTCGACGGTGAGGATCTCGAGCGATCCGCGAAACATCTTGCCGTCGTCTTTGATCTCGAACACCACATAGCCCGCGTCGGCATCCTTCTCGATCACCTTGACGTGCTCGTCGACGACGAGGAACCGCACCGCGGTCGGCCAGACATCCTCGCGCTGATACGCGAGCGTCTTTTCGGAACGCGCGTCCGCCGCGCCGGGCAGGCCAAGAGCGACGATCGACGCGATCAGCGCGGCAGAGATCCGCATCGGCGCATGGTCACGCCTGGGCGCTCTGCGGGCCAGTTTCTGGCGGAGGCTCGTTCGCGCGTGCCTTGCGCATGTCTGCGAACGACACCCACGGCGTCGCGATGCCGAGGAAGCCCATCGCGACGTACCAGATGACCTGCATGAGGTGCTGCGTGATCGCGGCCGCGAGCGCGAGCGGGTGCAGCGAGGTGCCCTCTTTGAGGACGTCGGGACCGAGGTAGAGCGACAGCCCGAGCAAGGTGAACCACTGAAACTGACCGACGAGGCCGGGCGAGTTCGGCAGCGAGATTCCGACCGCGACGAGCGCCATCGTGGCCATGCCGCCCATCACGCTGATGTCGAGGCCGAACGCGCGGGTGAGGAGCCACACGCCGAGTCCGTTGCAGGTCCAATAGACGAGGCTCCACGCGATGAACGCCGCGAGGTTCTTCTTGTCCTTGAGGACCGAGAACCCGCGGATCATGTCGAGGAGCTTCACGCGAATGACGTCGGCGACCTTTGGCGCGAACCGCGGCAGGAGCGACATCTTCAAGCAGAAGTCGACGGTCGGCTCGGGCCGCCACATCGCGAACACGAGGAACGCGAGCGCGGCGCCGAACACGCCGAGCACGGTGTACGCGGTGGGCATCATCCATCCAGGCGCCGCGGGGCCGCGCAGCGAGAAGAACGCGACGAACACGAACAGCGAGATCATCAGGCCGTCGACGATGCGCTCGACCGCGACCGTGCCGAGCGCCGACGACGCCGACACGTTGTAGCGGCGGCGGAGTAGGCCCGGACGCACGAACTCGCCGAGGCGCGCGGGTAGGGCGAGGATCGCCATGAAGCCGACGGAGCTGATCGCGAGGAGCGGGCCGGCCGGAATCTTCACGCCGAGCGGCGCGAGCAAGTGATTCCAGCGCAGCGAGCGACACAGGTGCACCACGATCTGAAGGCCGAGGAATCCGAACAGGTACGGCGCGAAGCTCGCCCACTCGAGTCGCTCGAACGCGAGCACGAGCTCGTGGCGCTCGGTCGCGCCGGGCCACACGAGCCACAAGCACAACGCGAGCATCGCGAACGACAGGACGAGGTTGATCGCGAGCTTCATGATCAGTCCGGAAGCTCGCCGCCGAGGATCGCGCGCGGTGCATCGGCGAACAGCCGCACCGTAGTCGCGTGTCCGAGCTTCTTGTCGATCCACGCGAGGCCGGCCGCGGCCTGCTGCAGATCACCGATCTGATGGGCATCGGTCGCGACCACGGTGGCGAGCCCCGATTCGAGCAAGTGACGTGCGGCCTTGGTCTCGCGGCGTCCGTGAAACCCGGCGATCGCGCCGAGATCGATCGCGAACGCACAGACCTTGCGCAGCGATCGCGCGAGCTCGTCGTCATCCCACAGCGCGTGGTAGCGCTCGGGATGGGCGAGGACGGGGACCTTGCCCGCCATCCGCAGCTTGAACAGCACGTCGATCATCCGGGGCGGCATCATCGGCGGTGGAATCTCGACCAAGAACGCGACCGTGCCGCGGTAGCCGGGCACCGTGTCCTCGGTGAGTCGGCCGTGGAACACATCATCCCACATGTTCTCGGCCCCGAGTCGCAGGGTGGGATGATGCGTCTTTCGGGTGGTCTCCAGTTGCGCGAGGGTTTGCTCGATCCGATCCCACGCCGGGAGGTACTGCGCCGCCTTCTGATGCGGGGTCACGCACTGCTCCGTGATCCCGAGCGCCGCCAATCCATCGAGCATCGCGAGCGAAGTTGCGTGGTCGGGAGCGCCATCATCCAAGCCGTACAAGACGTGGCTGTGGAGATCGACGTAGCCCATCGGCGAACGGGGTGTATCGCAGCCCTCTCGTGCGCACAACATCGCGTTGCCGTGGAGGATCCTGCGTGATACTGATCGGAAGCCCCGGAGGTGGTTCTCCGGGTCGAAGGACGTTTCAATGGCCCAGGGCGAGAAGCGCGAAAATTCGGTTCTGTTCTCCCTCCGCGAGCTCCGTCAGATCGAGGAGAACCGCGTCCAAGAGGAAGAAGCTGCGGTGCGTACTGCCGAGCAGGACCGCATGGCAAAGAAGGAGGCGGCCGAGCGCGCCGCCCGCGAGGCTGAGGAAGCCAAGATTCGCGCCGAGCGCGAAGCACAGCTGCAGATCGAGCAAGCGCGCGAAAACGCCGAGCGCGAGGCTCGCATCCGTGTCGAGTCCACCGAGGCAGCCGAGCGCCAGCGCCAGCAGGCCGCGCTCGAGCAGCAGCGCCTCCAGCAGGAGATGGAGCTGCGTCGCGCCGAAGTCGCGAAGAAGCGTCCGACCTGGATGCTCGCCGTGACCGGCTTCGCGATCCTCGCGGCGATCGGTCTCGTCTTCTTCGCGATCCAGCGCATGCGCGCCTCCGAGGAAGCCGAAGCGCAGAAGGTCGAAGCGCAGAAGATCGCCGCGCAGGCCGTGAAGGATGCGCAGGACGCGAAGGAGCAGGTCGATCGCCTCGAGAAGCAGGCGTCGGACATGATCGTGTCGATCAACGGCGCCATCGCCGCGGTCGATCAAGCGCAGAGCGAAGCCGATCGTGCGAACGCGAAGGCCAAGCTCGCCGCGCTCCAGCGCGAGCAGGCCGAGATGCAGCAGCGCATCGCCGACGCGAAGGCAAAGGCCGCGCGCGCCGAGCGTCTCAAGGGCGTGAAGATCTCCGCCGAGTGCCAAGCGAACCCGCTGGCCAAGGGCTGCAACTAAGCCGACTCGAATCGGTGTGTGAGCAGGGCGCCCACGTGGCGCCCTTCGCTTTTTCGGTCGTGCAATCGTGACCGCGAGCGCGTGTCTGGAGGGACATGCGTACTGAAGGCTCGGTCATGACGTCGTTGGCAGAGCTCCGAGCGATCGAGGAGCAACGTATGTTGTCGGAGCGGCAGTCGCGGATCGCCGAGGAAGAGGCGCGCGCGATGGCCAAAGCCGCGGCGGAGCAAGCGATCCGCGATGCGGAGGCGAAGCGAATCGCCGACGAGCGCGCGGCGGCGCTGGCGATCGAAGAGGCGCGCGTCGCCGTCGAGCGCGAGGCTCGGATGCGCGTCGAGGCGGCCGAAGCGGCGGAGCGCGCGCGGCATCAGGCGCAGCTCGACGAAGCGCGGCTCGCGCAGGAGATGGAGATCGCTCGCGAGATGGCGCGGCGCACGAGGCCGAAGTGGATGCTCGTGGTCACCGTCGGTGCGGTGCTCCTCGCCTCGGCACTGACGTGGTTCGCCATCGATCGGATGCGCGCGGCGGATGACGCGGACCGCATCGCCGAGCAGGCTCGCGCGGCGGCCGACGAGAACAAGCGGGCGATCAAGGAGCTCGATTCCCAGCTCGTCGCCCTCAACGCACAAGCGTCCGAGAACAACACCCGCCTGAACAAGGCGATCGATGACGTCCTGAAGGCCGAGGGCGCGGCGGCGATCGCCGAGAGCAAGCGCAAGGTGCAGGAGGCGCAGGAGCGCCAGCGCGAGCTCGATCGGCAGCGCGCCGCGATCAAGGCGGCGAAGGACAAGATCGACCGCAACGCGAAGTTCACGATCAAGCAGGAGTGCCTCGACGGTGTGATCGGCAAGAAGGGCTGCTAGTCCGACGAGCAGTGCAGTAACATCCGTGCGCGATGAGATTCCTCGTCGCGGTCGTGATCGCGCTCGTTCCTGCGTGTAACTGCAACAACACCGCAGCGAAGCCGGATGGAGCACCGTGCTTCCCGCCGAGCCCGTGCGCGAACGACGAAGTCTGTCGCTTCGACACGTGCGTGCCCGAGCCGACGCCGTGCACGTCCAACGCGGATTGCCGCGCCGACGGGTACTGCGAGCCGAACGCGATGGAGTGCATCCCGTGGGGCGTGGGGCCCGGCGGCGCGAGCGACCCGGAGTGCAAGCGCGATCCGGTGCCGGGCGTGTTCTTCCCCGGCGCGCAATGCGAATGGACCGCGCCGCCGGCGGGCGATGCGTATCCCGATCACAAGAACGTGCTCGCGACGCCGATGGTCGCCACGTTCTACAAGAACGGCGAGTTCCCCGTGCCGTCGATCGTGTTCACCTCGTACAACTTCGACGACGGTGGCGGCGAGTCGTGCGCGAGCACCAATCCCGCGTACTACGGCGTGATCCGCATCATCGATGGCCGCACGTGCCAGCAGCAGGCGACGATCGCGTCGCCGACGTTGGTCGCGTCGGCCTCGGTGGCGATCGGTGACCTCGCCGGGGATTCCACGCCGGAGATCGTGGCCGCTCGCAGCGAGGGTGGGCTCGTCGCGTTCACGCTCGGGCCGACGGGGTGGACGCCGCTGTGGCAGACGACGTCGCAGTTCGCGGACACCCTCTGCGATTGGGCGGGGCCGTCGATTCACGACATCGACGACGACGGCAAGCCCGAGGTGCTGTTCTACGGCGCGGTGTACGACGGACAGACCGGCGCGACGATCGACGAGTCGATCGCGGCGACGGTGGATTCGATCGGCACGGGCTACCTCGCGACGGCGGCCGATGTCGATAACGATGGCGTCGTCGAGCTGATCACGGGCTCGCAGATCTACGCGTGGAACACCACGACGCGGACGTGGACGCTCGAGCAGGCGCTCCCCGGCGCGAACTTCGGGCACACCGCCGTCGCGGACTTCGGCACGTTCCCGCAGCTCCTCGGCGCGGACGATCGCGGGACCAAGGACGGCATCGCGGAGATCGCGGTCGTGTACTCGACGACGGCAGCGCCCGCGAACGGGCTCGTCAAGGTGTTCAACGTGTACGGCCGCGAGGTGTTCAGCGCGGCGCTCGTCGCGCGCCCGGTGGGAGAGACGCGTATCGGTCGTGGTGGCCCGCCGACGATCGCGGACTTCGATGGCGATGGACGCGTCGAGTTCGCCTCCGCCGGTGCGAGCGCATATCACGTGTTCGATCCCGATTGTCTCGGGACGCCGGATCCGCAGTTCTGTCCGTCGATGACGACGAATGGCCTCGCGTGGGTGCAGCAGTCGCAGGACTTCTCGTCGAACCTCACGGGATCCACGGTGTTCGACTTCGACGGCGATGGCCGCGCCGAGGTCGTCTACGGCGACGAGTGCTTCACGCGCGTGTACGACGGCATCACCGGCAAGGTGTTGTACTCGCGGTTCCGCACCTCGTGCACCTGGTACGAGATGCCGGTCATCGCGGACACCGACGCGGACTACAACGCCGAGATCGTGAGCACGTCGAACGCGAACTGCGCGGTGGTGTGTCCGGTGCTCGATCCGATCTTCGACGGCGTGCAGTGCTTCGACGACTCGGACTGCCCGCAAGGAGCACCGTGCGGTCGCGCGCAAGCGAGCGATCCGCTCGGCCAGTGCCGCTGCACGCAAGACGCGGACTGCGGCGGCGATGGCTTCGTGTGTCGCGATCCGATCGCGGGACCAGCAGCCGCGGGCAAGGTGTGTCGCGCATCGCACCCCGGCACCGATCTGCAGGGCATCCGCGTGCTCGCCGACACCGTCGATCGCTGGGTCGGCACGCGTGGCATCTGGAACCAGCACAACTACTCGGTCACCAACGTCGACGTGACGGGCAAGATCCCGAAGACCAGCACGTGGCTCGAGAACTGGACGCAGGCAGGCCTCAACAACTACCGGCAGAACTCGCCGGGTGAAGGACAGACCGCGGGGGCGATTCCGGATCTGACGGTGAAGCGGGTGAAGGTCGCGTGCGATGCCGCGGGCGCCGTCATCACCGCCGAAGTGTGCAACCGCGGGACGGAGCCGGTCGCGCCGGGCTTGCCGGTCGCCATCTACGCCGAGCCGAGCACGCTGCGCTGCACGGCCACCACCGTCGAGCGGATCTTCCCGGGCATCTGTACGTCGGTGAGCTGCACGTGGACCGGTGGATCCGGAATGGGCCACGTGATCGTCGACGATCGCGGCGATGCATCGGGCACGAACCTCGAGTGTCGCGAGGACAACAACACGCTCGGATTCACGGTCAGCTGTCCCTAGTCTCCGCGTCCGCGATGTTATCCTGGTGATGGGTGCGCGCAACGTTTGCGATGGTTGTCCTGTGGTTCGCGACGAGCTGCGTAGGCCCCGAGTCCGTGCCATGCGCGGACGGAACGGTGTGCCCGCGTGATCGCGTGTGCTGGCTGATCGGCGAGAGCTATCAATGCGTGAGCGACGAACAGATCGTCGCGTGCGACGGAAAGCCCGACTTCGCGGCGTGCTCGGGTGGAACGTGTCTCGGCGGTGCGTGCCTCACACCCAGCTGTGGCGATGGTCGGATCGGACCGATCGAGGTGTGCGACGACGGCAACACCGCGACCGGCGATGGCTGTTCCTCCGATTGTCGCTCGGACGAGACGTGCGGTAACGGCGTCGTCGATCTGCAGGTCGGCGAGCAATGCGACGACGGCGCGGTGCTCGGTGGATTGTCGCACGATGGCTGCTCGAGCACGTGCCTCGAGGAGCGCCCCGAGTGGCGGTTGATCCCCGACTACGACGAAATGGTCAACGCCTCGGACGATTGGAACGCGGTCTACGATCCCGCACGCGGCAATATGGTGCTGGTCGCGTCGGTGCTGAGCACGTTGCACACGTTCGTCATCGACGACGGGGTGTGGACCGAAGTGTCGCCGCTGGTCTCGCCCGGGCGGCGCTCTGGCTTCGCGCTCGTCCACGATCCACATCGCCGTCGCACGGTGATGTTCGGTGGATTCGGCCTTCGCGACACGTGGGAGTGGGACGGAACCACGTGGTCGCTACGCCAACCCGCCACGTCGCCAGCGACGAGGACAGTGCCCGCGGTCGCCTACGATCCGATCGGCCGGCGCGTGGTGATGTTCGGTGGGCGGAGCAGCTTCGCCAACACGAACAGCGAGCTCGACGACACGTGGGTCTGGGATGGAACGAACTGGACCGAGCTCGTCGGACCCGGGCCGAGCAAGCGGGCCGCTGCGGCGATGGCGTTCGATCCGGTTCGCGGAGTCATCGTGCTCTACGGCGGTAGCTCCGAGACGAACACGTCTCTCGACGATACGTGGGAGCTCACCGGTGACACGTGGGCTCCACGAGCGAGCGCCGTCAATCCGGGACCACGGACCCAGCACTCGATGGCGTTCGATCCCGTCTCGCGGCGAGTCCTCGCGTACGGAGGGAAGAGCGGCGTGCAGAGCAGCGAGACGCTGGCGTGGGACGGGACGACGTGGAGTGTCGTCGCCACCGATCTGCGCGACCCCGGAGGGGCAAAGATCGTGACGATCACGCACGAGCAGCGCGTGACGCAGCTGTCACTGTCCGGAGGATTCGATTGGAACGGTGCGGGATGGACGCGGCTGTTCACCCCCTCGTTGAGCGGCATGCGCCGCAGCGGCGTCGCGGCGGCGGTGGACTTCGACCATCGCCGGATCGTCGTGTTCGGTGGCTACGATGCAAGCTCGCTCACCGATCGAACGGACATCGGGCGCGGGATCTGGACGCGCTATGCCGGCGCCGCTCCGCCGGCGCGCTCCTCCTCGGCGATGGCCTACGACCCCGAGCGCCAGGAGTTCGTGATGTTCGGAGGGGAAGGCGCGAGCGCGACGCTCGGTGACACGTGGATCTTCGACGGCGCGTGGACGCAGCGCACGCCGGCGAGCTCGCCATCCACGCGGTCGAGTCACTCGATGGTCTACGACGCGAAGCGCCGCGCGGTGGTGTTGTTCGGTGGCCTCGCGAACGGGAGCTCGCTCGGCGACACGTGGACGTGGAATGGAACCGAGTGGACGGAGGTCGTGGGTGCGGGGCCACCCGCGCGCCACGAGGCCGGAGCGACATATGATCCGATCCGCGAGGAGACGGTCGTGTTCGGTGGCACTCGTCGTGGGGCCCCGCCACTCGGTGACACGTGGGCCTGGAATGGCGTGTGGACGAAGCGAAGCGACGTCGGTCCCACACCGAGGGGTGCAACGGCCATGGCGTGGGATTCCGCGCGGCGTCGCGCGGTGATCTTCGGCGGCGCCACGGATGGAGCGACCTTCAATGACGTGTGGGAGTGGGATGGCTCGAACTGGATCCAGGTCGCAGCGACGGCGTTGCCCGGACGAGCGGGACACGTCCTCGTCTCTGCGCTCGATGGTGCGGGCGTCCTTCGCTTCGGCACCTTCGATGATGTGTCGCGCGACCAGATCGCGCAGCTTCGGTGGTCGAGCAACAGCGCTCGAGAGAGCTGCGTGGTCGGTGAGGACTTCGACGGCGATGGAACCACGGAGCCCGTGTGCGGCGGCGGTGATCCCGATTGTTGGATCGTGTGCGCGCCGACCTGTCCCCCCGCCACGAGCTGTCCCGCGACGGCGACCGGCTGCGGTGACGGCACGTGCACCGACGGTCGCGAGACCTGCCGATCGTGCCCCGCAGACTGCGGTGCGTGTCCCGCGGCGTGCGGCGATCTCGCGTGCAACGGCGGCGAAACGCACGCGACGTGCGTGGCCGACTGTCCCTAGTTCGTCGAGTAGCTGATCGTCAGCTCGTCGAGCTGCGCACCTTGGAGCCCGTTCGTCGTGATCTCGACGCGGTACTGCGCGAACTGCCTCGCCTGGACGGCGGGTGCACCACCCATCGGATCCGTGATCGGAGCGCTCCACGGCTCGGCCGCACACGCCGCCGCGGTCGCGCACGTTCGCATGCGCACCGCGATGTCCGATCCCGCGGACAGCTTCTCGACCCACGCGACGCGGGTGATCGCGGCGACATCGCCGAGGTCCTTCACCTGCGATTCGTACGCGGCGCTCGTCGCGATCGGCATCTCGCCTCCCGCGTAGTGCGGCGTGATCTGGAAATCGAGGAGCGTGCCCGCGTCCCCCGACACGGCATCGTTGACGCGCAGGATCCACGTGCCCGCGACCGGCGCACCGTCGACACCCGTGGTGTACAGCCGCTGTAGCTCGACGCCAGAGGTGCTCGTGCCGACGCGGTTGCGCAGGATCGTCGACGCGCCGTTCGGTGCGATCAGCGTGATCACCAAGTCGCCCCAGTACGTGTGCGTGAAGCTGTACGAGACATCGACGCCGGTCACCGTCGCGCCAACCGGTGCGGTGATCGCGACGGTGGAGTCCGGCGCATTGCCGGTCGCGGGGATCGCGCGATCGGTGCGATCGACGCCGGTCTCGAAGCGCTCGCTGCGGCCCTCGACGGGGCGGAGCCGATCGAGCGGCAGCGTCTGATTGACGAGCTCGGGCCCGCTCGCGATCGACACCGACGCGATCGCGCCACCGCTGCTCTCGGATTGATCCGCGACGATGTCGTGCCAGCCGACCGCGAGCGTGACCGGGCCGCTCGTCTGATCGTGCGTCGTGTTGTCCCACGCATCGAGCACGCGTTGGCCATCGATCCACAACCGCTGTCCGTCGTCGGTGACGTAGCGGAACGTGAACGTTCCCGCGACATCGACGCGGAACTGTCCGGACCACCGGACACTGAAGTCATCCGACGCCGTCATTCCGAGATCGCCCGGATTACCCGTGTTCCAGTTCGTGTTCGCGGGCGTGACCTGATCGATCGTGTGCTCGACGTCGCCGAGCAGGTGACTGTCATCGAAGCCCGACTCGACGAGGCCGGTGATGCCGTTCATCTGCGCGCGCAGGCGATGCCGCGGAATCGGTTGCAGCGTCGCGAGCCCCGGGCCTTGTGCGCGCAGCTGGATCAACGAGTCTGTGGCGCCCTCCGACGCGGCAAACCGGATCGGGTACCACCCCGCCGCCGGCGCGGTGAACGTGCCGGTGCCGGCGGTCGGCCAATCGCACGAGGCGACGCGCGTGAACGCGCTCGTGGGGGAGGGCGCGAGCTCGACGAAGCCATGATCGTCGACGAGCATCTCGAACGTGTACGTCCCCGCATCGAGGAACACGTCGCCCTCGAACCACATCGAGAACGTGTCCGGATCCGTGAGTCCGACCGACGGTGGCGTGTCCGTTCCGAACGCGAGGGACGTCGAGCGCGTGACCGCGATCTTCCCGGTCTGCGTGAACGCAGAGACCTGCGCCCACGTCGTGCCGACACCGGTCTCGAACGTCGTCGCGTTGGACGCGCGCCACAGCAAGCCGCCCGTGTAGTACGCGGCCGCCGCGACCGAGCCCGGCGCTTCGATCGCGGCACCCGTCACGGTTCCCATCGCGAAGTCCGCGACGGTGTCGTCGTGCCACGTCCTCGCGGTCGTCATTCCGTCACCGGGCGGCGCATCGATGTCGACGTCGCCGTCGCCGGGCATCGCGACATCGCCGACTCCACCGTCGGCGGGCGTCTCGGTACCCGCTTTCGCGCACGCACTCGTGACAATGATCGCGATCGCGAATGCCCTCACGGCGCGAAGGTATCGCGCCGCGAGCGTGGCGTCACGAGCGCTGTTCTGGCCTTACTTGGTCGCGGGCACGGGCTCGCCCGGCTTGGGATCGGCAGGCTGGGTCGTCGGGTTCGGCGCGGGACCGGTCGGCTTGGTTTCCGCGGGCTTCGCCTCCGTCTCCGTCTTGGCTTCGCCCTTGGTCTCCGTCGTGGTCCCGGGCTTGGCCTCGTCGGGCTTGGTCTCGCCGGGCTTGGTCTCGGCCGGCTTGGTCTCGGCCGGCTTGGTCTCGGCCGGCTTCGTCTCCTCGACCGGCTTGGTCGCCGCCGGGTCGGCCTTGGTCTCGGTCTTCTTGTCCTTCGGGCATCCGGCCATTCCGAGCGTGAGCATCGTCATCGCGAGCAGCGTCGACAGCTTCTTCATCGTGATCTCCAGGACCGTGCGTGGTCCGAGATGAACGTGATCCACGCGATCCTGCCGCGCTCGCACTTCGTTGTACGAAAGGGTCTTGCTGCAGACTCGGTTGTACGCGCCGCGTGACAACATCGCATCGCCATGAAGACCCACCACCTCCTCGTCGTGCTCCTCGTCGCCGCGCAAGCCAGCGTCGCGTCTGCGGATGTTGAAGATGAAGCGATGGACGTCGGCGATCCGCTGACCATGAACTCGCTCACGCCGGTATCCACCTTCGGCCTCGAGGTCGGGCTCCCGATCTGGGACACGGGCGACAACAGCTCGCTCACCACCGTCGGCATCAACGTGTTCGGTCACTATGTCGATCCGGGCTCGGGCTTCGGTGGCTACCTCACGATCCCGATGTCGTACGTCTCCTCCGAGCTCGACATCCCGATCATCGGCCGCGTCGACGACAGCGAGTTCTCGATCGGCAACATCGAGGTCGGCGCGATGTACGCGAAGCAGCTGCGCCACCTCGCGATCGTCGGCCACCTCGGCGTCGCCGTCCCCACCAACTCCGCCGACAACGACGGCGCGGGCGCACTCTCGCCGCTCGCGTCCGCCCCGCGCTACACGGACCTCGTCGATCGCATCCACGAGTCCACGTGGCTTCGCCTGGGCGCATCGCCGATGGGCCGCCAGGGCAAGCTGTTCTGGCGCGGTGACATCGGCATCGACATCGCGCTCGACGACGACAACACCACCGACTCGCTGTCTCCCGCGTACTACCTCAACATCGGCGGCGGCGTCGATCTCGGACAGGTCTCGCTGCAAGTCGAGATCGACACGCTCGTCACCGACACCAACGGCGACGACACGAACTCCGTGTTCGCTCTCGGCGCGCGCTTCAACGGCGGCAAGGTCCGCCCCGGTCTCGCGATGTTCTTCCCGCTCGGCTGGGACGACGGCTTCGACTGGGACTTCGGCTTCGGCGTCTCGATCCTGTCGCGCCTCTAACCGATCACGATCGCGATCACTTCGGACGGCGTCAGCTCGTACGGCTCCTCGACGCGCCCGTCCGACTCCCACGACGAGATGAACGCTTCATCATCGTCGTCGAGAATGAACCACCCGATCTCGACGAGCTGTGCCGGATCGAACCGCGGCTTCAAGTGGCGCGTCAGATCATTCATGGCGGCTTCGAGCATTCACCAGACATCGCGCGCGCCCGATCTCCGGGCAACTTTTGCGCGAGTCGTGCAGTTATAGAGCTCGTGGAGAGCTCGTGGAGAGCTCATGGAACTTCGTCGGCGCCGCTGTCGAACGCCGCGCCACCCTGCGGCCGCGACTCGTTATCGAAGTCCACGCCGATCGTCAGCGCCGGATCTCCCGCACCGCGCGCCGGTGACGTCGGCTGCACGTGAAAATTCCCGGGCGCGACAAACAGCGGATCCATCCGCACGTTGTTCGTCCCACCCGCATACGCGGGCTCGACCACGCTGTAGCTCACGCCGCACTCGGCATCGAGCGGCCCCTTCGCCGTCCCCACGTTGCCCCAGCTGATCGACGTCGTCACGACGTCCGTCGATCCGGTGCACGTGAGCCCGCCCGCATACAGATCGTTCTCCGACGTGTTGCCGACGATCGTCGACATCTCCACGCGCGCATCCGTCACCTGCAGCAGCTGCACGCCTCCCTCACCCGACCCCGCGACCCCATTCGCCATCACCACCGAGTTCGCGATGCGCGCGGTGCCACCGTTCACGTACACACCGATGTTCGCGTTCTGCATCACGAGCGTTCGCGACAACCCGATGTTGCACGTGAACCCACCGACCCCATACGCGCCCCCGCGCGTCGTCACGCGATGCATCTTCAGCGTCCCGAGCTGGCCGGCCATCCCGAAGCACAGCGCGTTGAACTGCTGCATCCCCACGAGCTCGCCGCCCACGATCGTGAACGATCCCGTCGTCACGCGGAACATCGCGATCGTCGCGATCGCGGTCACGGTCGCGCCCTCGGCCCCGAGGATCACCGTGTCCGTCCCCACGGGAATCTGCTCGTCGCGCGGATAGTTCCCGGGCAACAGCTTCACGATGTCGAGCGTCGGCGATCCAGCCGCGGTGATGAACGCCTGCGAGATCGAGCACGGCGCGCCGAGCGAGCACGCGGCCCCCGTCCCACCGGGCGACGCATACGCGATCCTCGTGGTCAGCGCGCACGTACCATCGGGCAAGCACACGTTGGCATCGGCCGGCCCGCAGTGCGCGTCGCTATCGCAGGGCTGGCACTGACCCATGACGCAGACCTCGGGCGCTGTGCACTCCGTGGACAGCTCGCACTCCGCCATGCCGTCCATCGAGCCGCCGTCACCGCCGCCATCCCCGGCACCGCCATCCCCGTCGGTGGCCGTATACGAGGGGATGTTCGCGAACAGCTCGCAGCCCGCGAGCACGAGGCACGCGATCGCAGCGCGCGGCAACTGCTTTCCCATCCAGGGCCGACTATGCTAGAAGCAGAACCCCCGGTGCCATAGCCAAGTGGTAAGGCAGTGGTCTGCAAAACCACCATTCCCCAGTTCAAATCTGGGTGGCACCTCGAAGAGAACCCGCTGGAAACGGCGGGTTTTCTGTTTGCGCTCTCCGACTTCAGCGAGGATAGCTCGCTCCACACAGGACGCGCTCCCACATGACTACTTGCTGCGTGCGAGCGAGTAGCCCGAGCCGGAGTACTGCTTGTCGGTGAGTCGCAAGAGGCGCCCGCCGCGGACGGCCTCGTAGTACGCGTTGTAGACCGTCACGATCTTCCTGTCCGTTCGGTTCACCGTGATCTCCCACGGCGACGTCACGCTCCACGTTCCTTTGTACTTCTCTTGGAACACGGTCTGACTGCCGACACGACCGTAGGCGCCCTTGTGCTCGCTCGTGTACGAGCCGCCCTCGTTGAAGTGGAACGTGTCGGAGATCGCCGCGGCGTTCATGCCCGCGTAGCCGCCGGTGGCGACGTAGTACATGTCGACCGAGGCGCCCGTGAAGCTCGACCACACGCCTGCGATCTCCTTGCCGACGGAGAAGCGATTCGCGCCCATGATCTCGAGCACGTTCTGTCGATCGGGGAACTGCTTCGCGAATGCGGTGGGCGAAGACGAGACGACTTCGATCGTGCGAGCAATACCGCCGCCGACCGAGACGCGCATCACGATGTACACGGCCGCGCCGTTGCGATCGGTCGCTTCGGCGGTGGCTTCGTAGAACGGGAACTTCAGCTCGGAGTAGACGGCGAGGTTCACGTTCTTCATGTTCGAGTAGCGAGGCGCGACGAGCTTGCGCCACATAGAGCCCGTGATGTCACGGCGTGATTCGTCGTCGAGCGCGACGCCGTAGTGGAGGTAGACGGTGTGGCCGGGACGCGTGGTGCGCACCCAGTCCTCCTCGATCGTGGAGGTCCAGCCGTCGTTGAACGTCGTCGTCGTGCTGCCGGCGCCGTTCTTCGTCGACGCCGTTGCTGATGGTGGTGCCGTTGGTGGTGTCGTTGTCGGTGTCGGCGGTTTGACGGTGGGCAGTGCCGCATTGGGGACCGCCATCTTCACGGACTCGAGAAACGTCTGGAGCGCGGCTTGATACTTCTCGCTGTTCATCGCGATCACCGCGTTCATCGCGCGACCGTGACCGGTCACCGTCACGAGGATCACGATGGCTTGCACACCTGCGGCCTCGCCGGTGGCGCTGCCGGCCTTGGAGGTCCAGCCGTTTTCCGTGTCGCCGGGCGCCATCGTCGGCTTGCCCGAGACCTTGAACGTAGGGACGACGACCGTGGACCACGCGGCATCGAAGTCCTTGTCGAGGCTGCCCTGGCTCGGGACGCTCGGCGTGATCGCGATCATCGCGAACGTGCCGGCCTTGTCGTCGGCGATCTGCATCTGCACGCCGGCCGCGCCGCTGCTCTTGATCTGCCAGCCCTTCGGGGCCTCGTAGGTCATCGATTCGAACGTGGCCGGCGCTGCGTGGGCGATACCGGCGAGCAACACGAGGACGACAAGTGCGCGCATGGTCACGGGAGACCAGTCTCGGCGAAAGTCGCGCGCGAAAGAGCGTGAAAGCGTCAGAACGTGACGATCTGCCGGCGAGCGAGCCAGGAGGGCCGCCGCGAGAGCCCGCAACCCCGGAGGTTCCTTCGGAAACATCGTCGCTGATCCACTGAGAGCAGGCGGGGCACTCCTCGTTCGCGAGACGCGCCTGTTCCTCTGGACGGCGGAGCGTGCCGTCGCGTATCTCGACCGGAGAGATGGGGCTCTTGACCTTCAGCATCAACGTCACCCTGGACGGCTGCGTCGACCACCAGGAGGGAATCGTCGACGACGAGACACGCGCGTTCTTCACGCGTCTCATGGACGAGAGCGGAGCGATGCTGTGGGGCCGCGTCACCTACGAGATGATGGAGAGCTACTGGCCACTGGTCGCGCGCGGCGATGTGGAGGCGCCGCCGGCGACGCGCGAGTGGGCGGTCAAGCTGGAGGCAAAGCCGAAGTACGTCGTGTCGTCGACGCGAACGAGCTTTCCGTGGACCAACAGCCACCACGTCGACGGCGATCTGCAGACGGGTGTGCAGAAGCTCAAGGACGCGACGCCGGCCGGCGTGCTGCTCGGCAGCGGCGCGCTCGCGACCGCGCTCGATCGGCTGGAGCTGGTCGACGAGTACAGGTTCCTCGTCCACCCGCGGATCGCTGGCCACGGCCCGACGCTGTACCAGAGCGGGCTGCCCAACACACGAAGGCTCGAGCTCGTCTCCGCGACGCCGTTCCGCTGCGGCGCGGTCGCGATGCACTATCGGCGCGCGCGCTGACTCGACGTGAGGATCAGCGCGAGGCAGTCGTGCCTTCGAGCTGCTGGATGCACTCGAGCTGCTCTTGGGCCGATGCCTGCGTCGGATGACCGGTCGCGGGATCGCACGTGAAGTGATCGACCACGCAGGCGAAGGTCTCCTGGTTGAGCGAGCTCGTGGCGGCGCCCGCGTCCTCGACGCGAACGACCTGCTGGAGACACTGGGTTCGAGGGTCGCCCTTCAGGTGCTCGCAACAGGCGCCCTGGACGTCGGTGGCACGCGTGTAGGTGTCCTTGGTCGAGCCGCTGCCGCTGCCCCCACAGGCGGCGAGGGAGACCGCGAAGAGTAATCCGGCAATGACAGTGTGCCGGCGACGAGTGACTGCGAGTTCACGATGGAGGGCGGTTTCGAGCGAGACAGCGGGCATGATCGGAGGGCATCGCAAGGACGGGGCCAATGGCTGACCCTTTGCAGCAGGCGGCGTCATGCGGAGATTTGTTTGCCTCGCGGTCGTGCTCGCGGGCTGTGGTGCGTCTCGCTTTCGAACCGAACATGTCGGGGTCGCGGCGATCGGCACTGGGAGCTCCATCGCGCTCTCGCGCGGGAACTATGAAGTGGCGCTGCGCTTCGACGTACCGCGTGCGCAGGTGGTCGAGTGGACGCTTCGGTGTCCGAGCGTCGAGCGCAGCGGCGTTGCCGGCGAGACGTTCGAGAACTACCGCACGCGACGACTCGCAGAGTTGCAGCGGATGGTCGACCAGGATCGCCGCCGGCTCGCGACCGTGACGAACGCGATCGGGGCGCAGGCGAGTGGGGCGGTGCGGCTCGAGGGTCCGGGCGGCAACGTGCGCGCGGAGGCCCGGGGCCCGAGTGGTGAGGTGGTCGCCGAGCAAGCGATCGAAGAGATTCACGAGCTGCCCTATGGCGATGTCGGCGCGGGAACGTACACCGCGACGCTTCACGTGCAGACGCTCGAGGACGGGGCTTGTACGGTGAGCACTCGTGCGAGCGATGCGATCGGCGGAACGATCGCGGTGGATCGGGTTCGCGATCTCGTTGCCGAGGAGCAGGAGCGAATCGCCGCTCAGCGCACGAACGCCCTCGAGGCGCGCGTTCGCGTGCGCACGCGATTGGTCGCGCTGGGAGCCGACGAGCTCGCGCGCGAACGACGCATCGCAGAGCAAGAGCGCCTTCGCGAAGCCGAGCGCATCGCGCAGGCGAAGCGCGACGAGGAGGCTCGACTCCGGGCCGAAGCCGATGCGCGCATTCGATGGGAGGCCGAAGCGCCCGCGCGTGCGCGGAAGGCACAGCTCGAGGCCGAACGGCAAGCGAAGCTGGAAGCGGAACGACTCGCGCTCGAGACCGAGCGGCGCCAGCGCGAAGCGAAGGAAGCCGAGGAGCGACGCGCGCGCATGGTGATCGTCGAGCGAGAGCGGTTGGAGCGAATTCGGATCATGGAAGAGGAGCGCCGGATTCGCATCACGATCATCGAACGACAGCGCGCGGAGGCGTTGCGCGTGCGCGGGATGTACATCGCGTGGCTCGTCGGAACATGCCACGCGGATCCGAATCGCCTCGCACGACTCGAGGTGGAGCGCATCGAGCGCTCGCGCCGGATCGAGATCGAGATCCTCGAGCGCGAGCGTCGAATCGAGATCGAGCGCATCGAGCGCGAGCGCAGGATCGCGATCGAGAACGAGCGCGTGGCTCGCCAGCGACGCGAACGCGAGCAGCGGGAACGCCAGCTCGTGATGTCGGCGCGCATGCAGTTGGCGGGCTACCTCGTGAACCGCGGGGCTCGCATGCGTCCACCGCGTCCGAGCGCGCTCGTCGAGGTCGCTGGCTCGGCACCGTTCGATGGCGCGCGGTGGGAGGCGGGCACCTGGATGTGGATCCAGGCCGAGTGGCGGTGGCAGTGGCGCAAGGGCGGGTGGGTCGACGCCACGCAGTTCGGCGATGCGGGCGGCGAGACCGTCGTTCGCGCGCCGGTGCGCGAGGTCGAGGTGGTCCGCGAGGTCGAGACGGTGCGCGAGGTGCCCCCGCCACCGACGACGACGACGCAGACGACGACCTCGACGGGGACGGCAGTCCGTGTTCCCGCGAGCGTCACCGTCGGGGTGCCGCAGGGCTCGATCACCATCGACGTGAAGGCCGCTCCGCCGCGCGTGAAGAGCTCGACTCGTCGTCGCGAGCCCGCGCGCGTGCGCGACCATCGTCGCTGAACGGCGCGCACGCGGGGTGCGCGCTAGCGAAGCGCCGCCGCGAGAAACCGTGCGCAACGTGCGTAGAGGGCGATCTGGTTCTCTCGACGCGCGAGCGAGTGGCCCTCGTTGTCCGCCACGATGTACTCGCTGGCGATCTTCCGGCTTCGCAGCGCCTTCACGATGATGTCGCTCTCGGTGCGCGGCACGCGTGGATCGTTCGCGCCCGCGTAGACGAAGGTCGGGTCGACGATCTTGTCGGCGTCGGTGATCGGCGAGATCTGCGCGAGGAACGCGGCGTCCTTGTCGGGATCCCCGAACTCGACGAGGAACAGCGTGCGAACCACGCCACTCGTCGTCTTCATGAACGTGTCGAGGTTCACGATGCCGACGAGGTCCACGCCGGCGCGCCAGATGTCCGGCCAGCGCGAGAGCGCGATCAGCGTGGTGTAGCCACCGTAGCTGCTGCCGAAGACGACGAGGCGATCCTTGTCGGCCCATGGTTGCCTCGCGACCCAGCGCGCGCTCGTCTCGATGTCCTTGAACGCGTCGAGTCGCTTCGGTCCGTTGTCGGCGGCTTCGTACGCGCGCCCGTAGCCGCTCGATCCGCGCACGTTCGGCTCGACGACCGCGTAGCCGAGCGAGACGAAGAACGCTGTCACCACCGACCACCGGATCATCGACACGCTTGATGGACCACCGTGGTAGAGGACGAGCGTGGGGTGCGGTGTGCCTTGCTCGCCCTTCGCGACGTAGACGTTCGTCGGAATCGTGCCGCCATCGAACGCGGGGATGTCGACGACGCGCGCTTCGATCTCCGGCAGACCCGAGAGCGTCGGTCGCGGCTCGGTCCGGATCTGTGTCGACGTGCCACTCGCGACATCGAGCGCGAACAGCGTCGTCGGAGTGTTCGGCGTCGACCAGGTGACGGCGAGTCGCTTGCCATCGTCGGACCAATCGACGGCGCCGCCTGCGCCGAGCGGCATCTTCGCCGCGGACTTCTCCGCGAGCGTCTTTCCGTCGAGGATTCGAATCTCCGAGGTGCTGCCGATGGTCAGGGTCATCGCGATGTGGCCGGTCGTTCGAGAGATCAGCGTGCCCCCGACGCCGGCGCCCACGGGGACGAAGTCGTGCTTGGCGAGGACCTTCTTCGTCTTCGCATCCATCGCGACGAGCGTCGACTGCTCGGTGCCGTTGTCCGTCCCGACGTAGATCGTCTTGCCGTCGGGCGAGAAGTCGAGCGCGAACAACGACGCCTTGCCGGTCGCGGGGAAGATCCGCTCGGCCTTGCCGGTCGCGATGTCCACCACGAGCGCGTAGTTCTCGCCGTCCGATGGGGACTGCGTGACGAGTGCCTTCGTGCCGTCGGCGCTCATCGCGGAGAGATACATCGGCAACTCGTCGGTGTAGATCGCCTTCGCCGGTGCGGGCGCCGTGGTCGGCGCGGAGTAGAGCGTGCTCTTCGCTTCGCTCATCTTGCGTGCCGTGAAGAACATCGTGTCTTGCTTCTTGTCGGGGACCACCGGGCCATCGCGATTGATGCGCTCGCCGGACGTGAGATCGGTCAGCCCCTTCCCGTCGATGCCGACGCGATAGATCGACCAGTTCTCGTCGGCGCCGGCGTCGGAGAGGAACAGGATCGTCTTGCCATCCTTCAACACCTGAAAACCGCCGATGCGCTCGCGCGTGGTCACGATGCGCGTCGGCGTCGCCGCCGGCTTCGCGAGCTCGCCGATGTACATCTGCGGGAGCCCGTCGCGATTCGACATGAACACGACGCGCTTGCCGTCGGGCGTGAAGTCCGGGCTGTACTCGGTGAACGCTTCGAGGATGCCGGTCACCTTCGCCGCGAGCGCGGGATCCACCGCGCCGGCGTCGGGCGTCGCGTCGGCGGGCGCGGTCGATGTCGGCGGCGTCGATGTGATCGGCGGCGTCGGCGGAGGTGTGGTGTTCGTGGATGGCGCAGACCCGAAGCAGGCCGCGAGGAACACGAGAAGCACTGCTCGCATCGTGGGCGCAGCGTACCGCCTGCGATCTCGCGCGCACGATCAATAGTCGACGTCGAGCACCGCGTCAGCGGCTGCGACACTGGGACGGTCGCGCGACGTCGTGTGCTTGACAGCATCGTTCGTCACGCGCGAGATCGTGCGATGCACTGCCGCCTTCTGTTGGTTCTGGCGATCGCCGCGTGTGGCGACCCCGAGCCGCCGTACGTTCCCGACGAGATCGACATGGTGCTCGACGCGCACTGGCTCGATGTCGGCGCGCGCGGCATCACCGTCGCCGTACGACAAGACGGAGTGACTCGGAGCTACGCGCGCGGAGTCGCGAGCGTCAAAGACGAGATCGATCTCGTGCCCGCGGATCGGATGCGCGTGGGCAGCATCACCAAGACGTTCACCGCGGCGACGATCCTGCAGCTCTCCGACGAGGGCGCACTCTCGCTCTCCGACCCGATCGACACGTGGGTCCCGAACTTCTCGCTCGGCCCAGAGGTGACGATCGAGCGCTCGCTCGGGCACCTCACCGGGCTGTTCAACTTCACCGACGACTCCGGCTTCCTGAATCGCGTCGCCGTGCCGATCGCGCCGGCCGACCTCGTCGCGTTCGCACTCCAGCATCCGCCCGCGTTCACGCCTCCTGGCCAGAGCTGGAGCTACTCGAACACGAACTTCGTCCTGCTCGCGATGGTCATCGAAGCGGTCACCGGCGACGACTACGCCAGCGTCGTGCGCGCACGGTTCCTCGATCCGCTCGGGCTCGAGAACACGTTCATCGAAGGCGGTGAGTCCGCGCCCGGCCTCGTCCCGGGCTATCTGCTCACGGCGGCACCACCGCCCTACGACGCGAGCTGGGGCTTCGGCACGGGATCGCTCGTGTCCAACGGCGATGACCTCTGTCGGTGGGTGGACCTGCTGTATCGAGGAACGGTGTTGCCGCCACCGCTGCGCTCGCTCCTGACGATCGAGAGCCACCCGACGGATGGCACCAACACCAACTACGGAGTCGCGACCGACCTTCGACGCAGGGGCGGCATCGATGTCGTCGGCCACACCGGCTCGACGATGGGCTTCAACGCCGAGGTGTTCATCGATCCGACGAGCGGCGACTGCATCGCCGTCCTGTCCAACGACTTCTTCGGCGAGCCCGACGTCCTCGCTCAGCCGCTGTGGGAGCTCGTCGCGTCGGGCACCTAGGCTGTCACGACGCCAGCGATGATCGGCGCACTAGAGACAGTCCCGCTCGCTCACGTAGATGTCCCACGAGCCAGTTCCGCCCGGCCGTCGTGATGCGAGGACCATCGTCCTGCCGTCCGCCGATAGATCCGGGTCGCTCGTTCCGACGTTCGCGCCGGATTCGTTGAGCTCGGTGACGGGCGCTACATTCGCGAACGGCGCACCGATCGACGGACGCGAGGCCACGTAGATGTCACCCATCGCGTTTGCTCGATCGCTCTCGAAGTAGATCACGAGGCCGTCACGAGACAGCGTGGGGTACGCCTCGCCGCCGCCGGAGCGAAGCTCGGTTACCGCGCCGGCGAGAGTCCAGGCGGCGCTGTTCGTCGGACGCGTGGCTCGTCGGAGCTCGAAGTTGGTGCTGAAGAACATCTCCCGTTCGTCACTCGAGATCGCGGGCGCCTCGACGGTCTCGCCGACGAGCTCGGCGACGGGACTCGCCGGTGAAAACGTGGCGCCGTCGTACTCGCTGGTATGGAGCTCGATCGTCGTCGTTCCGCGATCGAAGTAGAGTCGTTCATTCCCGAACCACGCCGGACCGTATTCGGTCATCGCCGTGGTGAGCGGATCGATCGGCGCCGGCGTAGAGAACGCTCCGGTTCCGAGCTTGGTCGCCATGTAGAGATGGAGCGCGCCGTCGCGGTTCGACGAGAACACCAACCGCTGTCCATCGCTGCTGATGGTCGGTTCCCAATCGTCTTGCGGCGAGGACACCTCCGCGATCTCCACGGGTGTCGACCAGGCGCCGAGCGTGCAAGCGCTGCCATCGGTCGGCGGATCGCTCGACGGATCGAACGAAATTCGTCCGCAGCCGGCGACCGCAACAACGAGCCACGCGCGCACGCCTCGATGTTCGCTGGATCACGCTCGCAGACACAAGGTGAACGAGTCCTGTGCTTGCATCCTTCGGCTCGATCGCGTTGCGCGCTTGAAGGCGAGGTCCGCGTTGACGCTGGGGCCGGACGATGTGCGATGCTGGAGCCGAGTTCGCGTTCCCATTCGAAGTGAGCCCGTGAAGGTCCGGATCCAGAATCTCTTCGTTTCGATGCAAGCGCTGGTGATCGTGGGTAGCTGCGCGATCGGGTGCGATCGAGTGTTCATGCTCGAGCGCGGGCCCTCCTGCGGCGACGGCGAGCTGTTGTTGGAGGAGGACTGCGACGACGGCGACAACGTGGCCGGCGATGGTTGCGGGACCACGTGCACGATCGAGCCTGGCTTCGAGTGCCCGACGACGAAGGACACCTGTCTTCCGGTCGTCGGACTATCGCGTGGTGCGGTCAGCACTCGATTGGAGGTCGCGGGAAGTCCAAGCGGCAATCCCTTCATGTTCGAGTGCCCGATCGACCAAGTGGTGATCGGCTTCGAGGGATTCGCCAACCCCGTGGGGGACAACCTCGGCATCCTCCGGGTGGTGTGCGGCTCGTTGGGGATCGGAGCAAACGGTGACGCGCTGCTGACGCGCTCTGCGCAGAGCAAGCTCATCGGCACCCAGCAGAGCGGCGGGTCGCTGAGCGTCCAATGCGCGCCGGACGAGGTGGCGATCGGGTTCGTTCCCACGACCAACACGTATCTCTCGGGCTTTCAGTGGACGTGCCAGCGGGTCTCGCACACCGATGGCGAGCTCCGATTCGGGGCGACCAGGTCCGTCTCGTTCGGGCCCTCGGTCGGCACGGAAGAATCCGAGCGACAATGTCCGCCCGGCGAGGTCGTGACCGAGGCGTCGGGCACGGTGGGGACGTCGATCGATGGGATGGGACTTGGCTGCAGCCCGATCTCGACGGTGGTGTGTGGCGATGGCGTCGTCGCGGCGCCCGAGACGTGTGATGACGGCAACCTCGTGCGACGCGATGGTTGCGACGGGAGCTGTCAGCGCGAGAGCGGTTTGGTTCAGAACGTCGCGCGCGAGAGATCGACGCCGACGCCGACCGACAGCATGTCCATGCCGTGAACGACCCGCCGCTGATCTGGGACGCGGACATGGTTAGAATCGCCACCGGAGAAGGGACGATGTATCGAACCCCCAGCTCTTCATGGCGAAGGCGCATCGGCCTTCGGCTGCTCGTTCTCGACGAGGATCTGGGCTCGCGACGGATGATGGCGTTCTTGATCGCGATGCGGGGACATCGGTGCGCCACGGTCGATTCCGCCGAGGGCGCATTCGCATCCATCGAGGAGTTTCGGCCGGACGCCATCATCTACGACTGGAACCGTCGTGGCGGTGAACTGCGGGGATTCGGTCACGACGTCAAGTCCCGGTACGGCTACGTTCGCGGCCTCGTCGTCACGTCGTGCATCGACGAACCGCGCGGGTTCCAGGTCGAAGAGGGCGTGGACGGCTACTTCACCAAGCCGCTCGCGATGGGCGACGTCATCACACGCGTCGAGTTGATCGTGCGATCTCGACGAGAGTGATCGGGGCTCAGGACGCCGTCGGTCGGAAGCGCAGCAGCGTGCAGCCCTGCGGCAGGCTCTCGGTTCCCAGGGGCTCCAGCTCGAGCTGGAGGCCGGCCGCGAAGTAGGGCGTCCCGCCGCCGAGGACGACCGGCATCATGTAGAGGCGGAACTCGTCTACCAAGCCCAGGCGAGCGAGGCTCGCGGCGAAGGTGGCGCCGTTCACCTCGATCTCGCCGGTCGCCTCCGCTTTCAATTGGCGCACGGTGCGCTCCACGTCGGTCCTATCCTTCACGAGCCGCGCGTTGGGGCCGACGCTGTCCAGCGTGGAAGAGAAGACGACCTTGGGCATTCGCTGCCAGCCGCGGGCGAACTCGTGCTCGACGTCGGAGCTCTCCGCAGGCGGGGCGTCCCAGTACTTCATCACCTCGTACATGTTCTTGCCGTAGAGCGCGAGCGTGGTGCGCGGCTGCATCGCGTTGAAGTAGCGGTGCAGTGCTTCGTCGGGAATCGGCAGACCGCCGGCGCCCTTCACGCCGGAGATGTAGCCGTCTACCGAGGCCATCAAGCCGTAGACAATGTGTCCTGCCATCGGGAACTCCGTACTGGTTGCAATGTGCAACTGGTTGCAAGGTACGATCACGGCGCGTACGTTTGCAAGGCGGCAGTGCCACGCCATGACAGACCCGCACCGATCTGGATGCCCGATCAACCTGACGCTCGAAGCGCTGGGCGACAAATGGAGCCTGATCGTCGTGCGCGACATCATGTTCGGTGGTCGCCGGCGCTTTCGCGAGCTGCTCGCTGCGTCCGACGAAGGCATCGCCTCGAACATCTTGGCGGACCGGCTGCAGCACCTGGTGGAGCTCGGCGTGCTGACGCGCGCCGCGGATCCGACGCACAAGCAGAAGCAGATCTACAGCCTGAGCGAGATGGGCATCCAGCTGCTGCCGCTGTTCGTCGCGCTCGGTGCGTGGGGGCGACGGTTCTTACCCGCGACGGAAGCGCTCGGCATTCGCGCGGAGCTCCTCGAGCGCGGCGGTAGCGAGCTGGTCGAGCGGTTCATGACGGAGCTGCGCGCGGAGCATCTGCGCGGCGAAGCGGTGAGTGTCGTGCGTGACGAGCTGCGCGCGGCGTACGAGAAGCGGCGCGCCAAGCAGGGCCGTCGTCGAGCGAAGCGTGCGTGAAGTTGCGCCGGCCTCGACGGGTTAGCTCGCGAGCATTCCGTTCGCGATCGGTGATGTGCGCTCTTGCGGCAGAGCTCCGGTGTGACGATGCAGCGACTCGGGATGCCATCGCGAGGTCATGTCCCCGTGCGTCGCGCCGCCGG
The DNA here is from genome assembly GCA_044230415.1 of Kofleriaceae bacterium. GTDB lineage: Bacteria > Myxococcota_A > Polyangia > Haliangiales > Haliangiaceae > JABFXX01. The sequence continues at coordinate 11,799 of JBGARE010000024.1, read as the reverse complement.
TGGCTTCGAGCGTCGCGACCCGCGGCTGCACGAGTGCGATCCGCATCAGCCCTAGAACGGATGACTCGCCGGAGACAACGCGTGACAGGTGCTGACCGCGGCGACGACGCCTGTCGCCGGTCGCTGACAGCAAGTGACGAAGAAGTACGGGCACAAACCGCGACGCCGTACGTGAATTACGGGATGACAGCTCGCCTCGCCACCGTCGTGTTGTTCACGTCATTCGTCCTCGCATCGTGCGCGAAGCACGACCGCGCCGAGGTCGCCGACAAGGCCGCTCCCTCGGCCGCTGCTGCCGGTAGCGCCGCCCCGAAGGACGGAACCGTCGCGGTCCCGGTCGCGGATCCGCAGCGCAAGGTGATCCGCACCGGCCGCATCGAGCTCGTCGTGGCCACGTACGACGAGGCGCGCCAGAAGCTCGATGCGATGCTCGCCGCCGCGGGTGGCTACGTCGATTCGACACAGGTGCAGCACTATCGGGGCGCGGTCTCGAGCGCGACGCTCGTGCTGCGCATCCCGCAGGCCGCGTTCGGCGCGATCGTGCCGGCGCTGAAGGAGCTCGGCGAGATCGCGGCGGAGAGCACCAATGCCGAGGACGTGACGGATGCGTTCGTCGATGTCTCGGCACGGCTCGCGAGCGCGCGCACGCTCGAGAAGCGGCTGCTCGAGATCGCGGCGGATCGTGCCGCCGGGGTCGATTCGCTGCTCGCGGTCGAGCGCGAGCTCGCGCGGGTGCGCGGCGAGATCGAGAGCTACGAGGGACGCGTCCGCCAGTGGAACGATCAGATCGCGATGAGCACGCTGACGCTGACGATGACCACGAAGACGCCCGAGCTCGCGGCCGCGACGCAGGTTGGAGTTGGCGCGCGCATCAAGAGCGGCTTCTCCGAGTCGATCGCGGCTCTCGAAGCATTCGCTGCGTGGCTCGTCGTCGCCGGGACGGCGTTGCTCCCGTGGCTGATCCTGATCGTGCCCGGCTTCGTGTTCGGTCGCCGCGCGTATCGGCGCTACGCGAAGAAGCTACCGACGGCGATCGCGACGCCTGTGGTCGAGCGCAGCTAAGTCAGCGCGCGAGTCGCTACGCAGCCTCGCTCGTCGCCGAGGTCGCCACGAGGTTACCTAGGCGCACTGGCTCGTCGACTCGATGGAGCTCGATCGGCTGTAGACTACGCGCGTGAAATCACGCGAGCTCCACTCCACACTCACCGCCGATGGGACCCTCCGCTTGACGATCGACGAGGTCGATCTCGGTGAGCCCGGTCCCGACGAGGTCATCGTTCGCGTCGATGCGGCCCCGGTGAATCCGACGGACATCTTCCTCATGCTGTCGATGGCGGACCTCGCGCGCGCGAAGATCGTCGACGGAGCGCTCGAAGCGCCCGTGCCACCCGGCGTGACCAAGGTGTTCGCGGGTCGTATCGGGCAACCGCTGCCCGTGGGTACCGAGGGAGCCGGGACGGTGGTCGCCGCGGGCGCGTCCGGGCAGGCGCTCGTCGGCAAGCGCGTCGGCGCGAACGGCGGCATGTTCGCGACGCATCGCAAGCTGCCGGCCGGCGCCGTTCGGGAGCTCCCCGCGGGGCGCACCGCAGAGGAGGGCGCGTCGTGGTTCGTCAACCCGATGACCGCGCTCAGCTTCGTCGAGACGATGCGCGCGGAGAAGCACTCGGCGATCGTGCACACCGCCGCGGCGTCGAACCTCGGCCAGATGCTGGTCAAGATCTGCGCCGCGGATCGCGTGCCGCTCGTCAACATCGTGCGCCGGCCCGCGCAGGTGGAGCAGCTGCGCGCATTGGGTGCCGAGCACGTGCTGGACAGCTCGTCGGCGACGTTCGGTCAGGAGCTCGTCGACGCGATCGCCGCGACCGGCGCGACGTTGGCCTTCGACGCGATCGGCGGCGGCACGATCGGCGCGCAGATCCTCGATGCGATGGAGCGCGTCGCGAGTCGCTCGATGAAGGTGTTCAGTCACTACGGATCGTCGACGCTCAAGCAGCTCTACGTGTATGGCTCGCTCGATCGGTCGCCGATGCAGCTCGCGCGGACGTTCGGGCTCACGTGGAGCATCGGCGGGTACCTCGTGATGAACGCGCTGCGCAAGCTCGGTCCCGAGGTGATGGGGCGGATGTCGGCGCGCGTGATGAGCGAGCTCACGACGACGTTCGCGAGTCACTACTCCGCGCGCATCTCGATCGAGCAGCTGCTCGATGTCGAGACGCTGCGACGCTGTGCCGCGATGGTGACGGGCGAGAAGTTCCTCATCGTCGCCTGACGCTCACTCGCCGTGCGAACGGGTTCGCGCCGCGATCAGAACGTTCGCCACGGATCAGAGTTGAAGCCGGCGCATGGCTCCTCTTCGTCGGGCACGAAGGTGATCGCATCATCGTGGACCACGTAGTGGACCTCGTTCCAGCCGCTGCTCTGGCCTCGTGCGATCAGCAACACGGCGTCGTTGCTGACACGACGAAACGTCGCCGCGTCCGTGACCTCTTCTTGGATGAGCTCGCCGTTCTCCGACACGAGCTTCCAGTGGCGGAGGGAGTAACCGTAGCTGTGGGGCACGAACGCAGACGAATCGATGAGATGGCTCTTCTTGACCGGGAAGTTGTACCGGCCCTGCAGCCAGTGAAACTCGGCTCCGTCGTAGAAGACGACCCACGAGTGGAGTGTCGGTCTCCCCTGGTCGCTCGCGCTCGGGCGATCGCTGACGATGGTGGCCTGGAAGATGGTCTGGTCGGGATCCGACTTGATGACCTTCTCGATCTCGATCGGCCGTCCCGTGGACGCGAGGTACGAGTCGATCGAGTGGTCGACTTGGCGCGCACTCGCGAGCCAGCTCTGAAACAGACGGGACATCGTGGTGGAGGGATTGGCGAGCTTGTACTGACCCGCCGGGGCCGTCTTCTCGGCACACGTTAACGAGGAGGAGGCGCCGTCGCACTTTCCCGTGCACACCGGGGCGGGATCCGCCATCTCCTGTTCTGAATCCGCACAGCTAACAGCGGCACACACGACGACAAGCGATGCGAGTGAACGAAGCATGTCCGGGCGTGGATCAGGTTTCGCGCCACGTTTCGCGCTCGCGAACACGTCACCGGTGCGCGTGATCGCGACGGGCGGCAACTCCACTGTCCAATTCGCGGCAACACGCGCTGCTACGGCAAGCGTTCGTACTTGTGCGGTGCCCACAACTGTTTTTCAGGTTGCGCAACACGGTGCGCGAGTTGTGTCGATGCACGATCGCGAGACCGGCGCGCCGGTGTCCACGGATGGTCACTCGACGGGGAACCGCGAGCTAACGCACGAGAAACGAAACGCACGCCTGCACGCACACGCTTTGCACTTCGGCGGGTCGTGCGCATCGCGTCGTTGCTCGTCTCGGTCGTGATCGGTGTTGTCGGTTGTAGCTCGCCGTCGGAGCCGGGCGTCGGGGAGGACGCCGCGGGTGATATCGATGGCGGCGGGTCGCCCGATGCCGGCGCGGATGCACCTTTGGCGGCATCGTGTGCCGGCAAGACGGTGCAGCCCGTCGATGCGACGTGGACCGTGATGGTCGGCGGCGTGGCGCGTACCGCGAACGTGCACGTGCCGGCGAGCTACGACCCCGCTCGAGCGACGCCGGTCGTGCTCAATATTCACGGGCGCACGGGAAGCGCCGCGGGGATGGCGACGCTCACGAAGGCGATCGCGACGTCGGATGCGGAGGGCTTCATCCTCGTGCATCCTCAGTCCGGGACCTCGCCGACCGCGTGGAACTCGGGGACCTGTTGCGAGCCCGCCACCACGAACAACGTCGACGACGTGGGGTTCTTCGCGAAGCTCCTCGACGAGCTCGAGGCGAGGCTGTGTGTCGACACGAACCGCGTGTTCGCGATGGGCATCTCGAACGGCGGATATATGTCGCACACGCTCGCGTGCAAGATGGCCGATCGGATCGCGGCGATCGGTCCGGTGGCGGGCCTGTTACTGCAGAGCCCGTGCAGTCCGAGCCGGCCGGTGCCGGTGATGATGATCAACGGAACCGCCGATAGCCTGTCGCAGTATCAGTTCGTCGGGCAGGGCGTGACGTTCTGGGCGAACAAGAACCAGTGCACCACCGAAACCCAGACGTTCCACAACGGCGACACGACGTGCGTGACCAGGGGCGGCTGCGCCGCGGGCGCCGATGTCACGTTGTGCACCGTCGCCGACGGCGGGCATCAGTGGCCCGGCGGTGACGCGCTGCCGTTCCTCGGCAAGAAGACGGATGCGATCATCGCGACAAGTGCGCTGTGGCAGTTCTTCCTCGCGCATCCGCGCACGTAGTCACATCACGGCGGGCATCTCGGCGAGTGACCACGCGGGGCGCTTCACGTGTTCGGCGCGACAGCGACGGACTTGGACGAGGCCGTAGGCGCTCGATGCGCCGAATAGGCCCGCGACACCGACACCGACCAGGACGTCGCGACCGCTGGCGTTCAACGCGCTCGCCGCGCCCGCGGCCAGGGCGGCACCAACACTCGTGATCGCGTCACCGCGGACCGACCTCATGCTGCGATTGCAGGCCGTCGGTCCCGGCGGCGGTCGCGGACCTTCGGTGGCGAAGAACGAGCAACCGCCGAGGAGCACGAGAGCCAAAGCGCGCATGGGCGAACGACACACGAGGTTCGCGAAGGTTGCGAGCTCGCGTTCCGCCGTCGATCGTGACGACTACTGGAGCGGATCCACCGCAAGGCCACCACCACCCAGATAAACGCTGCCGACGGTGTCGCCGTCCATCGCGATGACACCGAAGCCGAGATGGACGTGGTTGCGTCGAAGCGTCAAGCGGAAGGTGGACGCCCGGGTCCCCATGGGCCCTTCGAACAGCGTCGTCGACCCCGCGAGCGCCTTGCGCCAAGCGACACCGGCGTCCACGAACAGTCCCCAGCGATCACCAAAGATCGCGAGATGTCCGAGTAGAGGAAACAGCGACGCGTTCTGATACAGCGACGCGTAGTGCGTTCCAAACGACGCGGCGATCATCGTCGCATGACCACGAAGGCCAACACCGAAGTCGAGACCCACCGAGCCGATCGCTCCGTGGTTCTTGAATCCGCCGATCTCCGCCTCGCCGCCGAAGTAGAGGCCCGGGCGCCCACGACCAAAGATGCCCGCTAACGACGCCGAAACCGTCAGTCCGTTACCGGTGATGCCACTGCTGTCATCCATCTCGCCGCCACCGAGGATCCGGGCCGAGATGTCCACCGTCCCCGCGCCTTTCACGTTGTCGAGCACTCCTGACTCCCGAGAGCTCGTCACTCCGCGTGCACGAGCCGAGGCAGCGGCATCGATCACGTCGGGCGGCATCGCTTCGAGCTGTGCCCGCAGCTCCGCGATCCGTCGCTCGCGATCCGCGATCCGTTGTCGCGCAGCGCTCTTGTTCCACTTCGATGACTCGGACTCGCCACCGCCCTGTCGACTGACGATCTTCTGCCCGGTCTGCGGGTTGATCGTGACGTCAGTGATGCTGCTGTCCGCCCTGCTTCCCGCCGCGTCGGCGTCGCGTTGGTCGGCTTCGTTGAGCTCCGTGAGAGTGCGGATCTCTTCCGACACCGCGAGCGCGCGACGTACCGCAGCGTCGTCCGCAAGTACCGGGGACACGGCGTACATCAATGTCAACACGACCAACCACCGACAAGACATCGGACCAGCATCGCACAAAGCGTCAAATCTGTCGCAGTGCGAGGCCGTCGTCCTGTCGGCTTACTTCTGCAGGTGGAGGTGCGGACCGCTCCACGCCGAGTTGCCACCGCGGCGCTCGTCGATGACGGTGATGCCGTGCGAGCGAGCATCGCGCATGAACGAGTTGATCTCGCCCGCGCTGTGTCCGCGCGTGCGCACGTCGACTGCGTGACCGGCGCGGTGCGCCCACCCGAGGTGGTGACCGCCGGTGGTCGAGGTGACGTGGAAGCCACGCTTGGTCGCGAACGCCGACAGCTCGCGCCAGGTCTGCGCGCCGCCGTTCGCTTGGGTGAGAAGCTCGCTCGGGATGGTTTCGATCTTCGACATGACCTGGCTACGTGCAGCGGAAATGCCAGCGCGTCGCGCGAGAGAGGTGCGTTGTCGAGTGTACGAAGTGAGCTCTCGAGGACTCGATCGCACGACGTCGCGCGGCTCGAACTGTGCGAATCCTCGTCGAGTGACGCGCGCGATCGTGCACGTGTCCACTGCGAGAGACGGCGGTTTGGGGGCAATGCCCCGGCCAGCCTAGCAAGTCGAGCAGCCATCACGTGATGCGCATCGCGATGGCTTCGTTCGAGATCAGCTCGCGATGATCTCGAGCGCCGCCCGCGTCGGCACGCTCAGATCGACCGAGCGCACGACGGCGGAGAACCGCGTGCTCGATCCGTCGGCGAGCTGCGCGCCGAGATCGATGACGTCGCCGACGTCCATGTCGACGGTCGGGTCGTCGATGCGCACGGATGCGGCGTCGCCGGCGAGATGCGTCACGCGGCACGACAGCGGCGCCTCGAAGCCAAGACCATCGATCGAGAGGATCTCGCCCGGGAGATCCGACGACGCGACGTCCTCGCGAAGCGGTAGGGGACGCACGGTTCGTGCACCACTCTCGCTCCACGGTACGAGATCGGCCGTCGCTTCGAGCTCGGTCACCGTGACGTCGAGCGCGGGACAGCCGCCGCGGCGTCCCCAGAAGATCATCTCGCGAGCCCAGCGATCCTTCTGGCCGAGCATGCCGGTCGCATCCTCGACGTGCACGCGATAGCGCCCGCGGCGCAGGCTCACCTGCCGGCCATCGAGCTGGCCGCGCACGAACGCGTGCAGCGAGTGGCCGAGCTCGAAGTCAGCCGCGCCGCTGCGATCCCACCGCACGTGCAGCGATCGCTGGTAGCGAACGATGTCCTCGAGGAGCGCATCGTCGAGCGTGAGATCGCGGCGCGTGCGCAGCTCGACGAGGAACATGCGCAGCTCGTCGAAGAAGCGATCGAAGTCGTTGCTGATGCGCAAGACCGACGCTTCTTCCGGGACCCACGTGATGTTCGAGAACTCGGGGACGAGCTGCAGAAACCCGCGGCCCGCGAGCCCTTGCTCCATGCTGTCCCACGTCGTCGTGTACTCCTGGCCGAGCAGCGTCTCTGGATGTCGGCGCGCGAACTCGAGGAGCTCCTCGTAGAAGTCCGCGTAGCCGAGGCGCTGGTAGATGTGCGTGACGATCGCCGGCACCTGCGTCAACCCGAACGTGTGGAACGCGAGGACGGCCCACGAGAACATGTACGCGCGCTTCCACGCGTCGTGCGGCATCGTTCGCGTCGCGATCACGACGTCCTCGAGCTCGTCGACGATGCCGGGCGTCGGCACCACGTGCGCGAGCGTCACGGGGAGGCGCAATGTCTGTGTGCCGTGGCGCTTGCGATACGCCGGTTCTGACATCTCCGTGCCGTCGAGGACGATGCAGTTGAAGACGAACAACGACGTGTGCGCGCCGGCGCCGAGCAGCTTGTCGAACGACTGCTTCCACGTGTCGTAGCTCTCGCCGGGTAGGCCGAGGATCAACTCGCTGTACGTGGAGATGTCCTCGCGACGGTACTGGCGTACGAATCGCCCGAGCGACTCGACGCGCATGTTCTTCCGCTTGATCAACTTGAGCACGTTCGGGTCGAGGCTCTGCACGCTCAGCGTGATGCCCTTGTCCATCTTCTGTGCGTTCAAGATGCGAGCGATACGCTGCACGCGCTCGGTGCTGTTCTTCGCGTAGTTCGCGCGGAACTTCTTCGGATAGCGATGCGCCGTGTTGGTCGCGACGAGGTGCTTCGCGATGTCGACGTCGCGCTCGACGATGCCGAAGTTCGCATCGGCGACGTAGATCCAGCCGATCTTGTTGCGTCCGAACCAATCGATCTCGTCGAACACGCGCTCGACGCTGAACTGGCGCAGCTTGTTGAGGTAGACGTCGCCCCAATAGCAGAACGTGCACTGATACGGGCACCCTCGGTTGGTCTCGAAGATCGCCTGGAACTTCAGCGGCTGCTTCAGCACCTCGTCGAATACGCCGCTCAGATAGGGCGAGGGCAGGGTGTCGAGATCGACCACCGGTGTGCGCTTGAGGCTCGTGCGCTGCATGCCACCCTCGGCGTTGACCGACACCGCGGGGATCGATGCGTATGCGCGCGCGCCGATCCGTTCGCGCAGGATGTCCGCGAACGTGTGCTCGCCTTCGCCGTGGACCGCGAGGTCGATGTGCGGATGCGTCGCGAACAGCGGCTCGACGTCGTCGGGCACCTGCGGTCCGCCGAAGATGATCAGCGCCTCGGGGAACCGCGCTCGGATGCCTCGCGCGACGGAGTTGGAGATCTGCCAGTTCCACAAGTACGTGCAGAACGCGACGACGTCGATGTTCTCGAGCTGATCGACGACCGCCTTCGGATCCTCGCGGACAAAACCGAAGTGAGCGATCTCGTAAGCCTCGCGGATCTCGGGGAAGCTGCGCGCGTACGCCCACAGCATCCCGGCGGAGTACGGCAAGTAGGCGCTATCGCCGTAGAAGCCCGGGTTGTACTGGAAGAGGGCTAGCCTCAGCTTCCGCGCGCACATGGCGCAACAGTATCGCGGATCTCGACTACAGCGAGATCAACAGGGCGCCGGTGGCGAGCATGGTTCCCGTCAGTGGCCACAGCGCGAACGCATATGCGAGCACCGTTCGGGCGCATGCGATCACCGCGTGCGCTGCGGGCGGTGAGAATCCACCGTGAACGATATATGCCTGGGGAATGGACTCGATCCGCACCGTAACCTCGCCTTCATAGAGACGGGTCGACCGCCTTCCGTGGGCGAAGAGAGGGATTCTCGCTCGGAGGATCGACGAGCCGCGGATGTCCGCCGATGTATGCCCGGCGATCATCGCGGGCGCGCCGCGAGGACGATCGGCAGCGGGATGCGCTGGCCGCGCGCGTGGCGGGTGGCCTGATACGCGAGACGGAGCACGTCGTGGCCGCCCGTGATCTCTGCGTTTCCCAGGACGGTGCGCTCGTAGCCGGGGACGCGCACGAGCTGGCTCGCGATCGGGCCACCGTCGAGGTTCAAGGCGACCCGCAGTGCGAGAGGTGATCGGCGCAGGATGTCGCCGAGCCGGCGGAGCGAGCAGAAGCCGGTGCGCGTGGTCCCGATGACGATGCGATTGTCGGTGTCGAGGGCGACGAACACGCGGTTCGCGAACCAGTCGTCGTTGCCGGCCGCGCGTGACTGCCCGCTCGGATCGACGAGCAGCGGATACGAGACCATCGCTTCGCGGTGACGGCCGATCTCGGTGGCGACATCGCGGTCGCGGAGATCGACGATGTCGATCGCATGGTCGTCGAGGACGAGCGCGCCGTGCGACGACGTGTAGTGCGAGGGACCGATCGAGGTGCCCGCCATGCGCAACGGCGTCGACGGGCGGTGGTCGGGTTCGTAGTAGCTGCCGTTGATCACCACCGCGGCGGCGAGCTCGCGCTGCCACGCATCGACGGGACGCGAGGCCGTGGGATCCCAATGCACGGACAACTCGTAGCGTGCGGGATCGAGGCGCACGAGCGCGATCGAGTCGACGCGTTCACCGGCGAGATCGATCGCGAGGTCCGCGGTCTCGAGGCCCGGCGATCGCTCGACCCACATGACCGTCCCGAGCGTGGGCGCGCCGCGTGGATCGTCGAGAGCGAGAACGAGCCAGCGCGGGCGCCACGCATAGAGGCCGACCCAAACCGCACACAACAGCATCGCCGCGACGAAGGACGCGATCAGCGTGCGGCGAAGGTTCGCGGACGCAGCGATGCACGCGAAAACGAACGCCGCGGCGAGGGGAAGCCCGAGGAAGCGAAGCGTGAAGCTCCCACCGCCGGGCGCGATCGTGAACAGAGACGCGAGGCTCATCCCTTGCCAACGGCTCGCGCCGAGGCGGCATTGCGTCTACGCGAAACCTCCACAATCCCGCGTCGCTCACGGATGCGGTGCTCGCGCGACTACCGCGCGGCCGCGTCCTTGATGCCCTTGACGAGAGCGTCGAACGTGTCGTTCAGCTGTTGTGCGGTCGGCACCTTGTCGAGTGCCAGCTTGGGCAGGAACGGCCAGTCCGGAAACGGCACCACGCACTCGGTCGCGGGGCGCGGCGTGCCTTCCGAAATCAGCGCGCATCCACCGCTGCCCATCTTCACCTTCGCCTTCGCTTCGGCTGGCTTGTCCGTCCACTTCTTGCGATCGGTGAGCACGGTTGCCAGCGCAGCACCGGCAACACCCTTCGCGTTCGTGCTGATCGACGAGGTCGCTCTCGCCTGCGCGCCGATCATCTTCATTCCCATCTGGAGGAAGTTCACGGGCGCGGTTGCCGGCGCAGCGTCGTTCGGATTGAACAACGGGAAGACGGTGCCGATCGCGAACGGTCCATTCTGCTTCTTCGTCGTGAGCGCGACGTTCCCGAAGTTCTGGTTCGCGAAGCAACCGCCACTCGCGAAGTTGTCGATGTCACGATTCTCCGCGCAGCTGAGCGTCTCCGAGACACCACCGCCGAAGCCAAAGCTCCCGCCGGGCTTCTCGCCCATGCTGGCGCCGATGTTCACGTTGGCATTCCAGGCTTGCTCCTTCTTGCAGTCGATGACGACCTTCAGGGACACCTTGTTCTCGTGCTCCGACTGCACGATCGAGAACGATCCTGGATTGGTGACGTTCGTGCCCGGGCCGTAACAACGCTGATCGAGATCGACCTGGGCTTGATACGCCTGGCTGCCACCGCTGTAGCCGTTCTTGTCGTTCCGAACCGTCGCGTGGACGTAGTAGGGAAGGTGCATATCCGCGGTCGTGCGGACGGTGAGCTCGGTGTCCTTGCGGCACGTCGGACCGCGCTTTACCGGTTTGCCGTCTCGGTCTGGATAGACGAAGTACAGCATCTTTCCTTTCTCGTTCGGGACCCACGCCGGCGCCTGACCGGGCTTCTTCTCCAAGATCTGCTCCGGCACGAACACGCCGGCGGGCTTTGCAGCGATGCCCATCTCGTAGTTCTGCACGATCGGTGATGCCTGCTCGCAGTTGTCGCCCGAGCGGCTCTGCTTCTCGTCTTTGCGCATGCCGCCGTACGCCATCGTTACCGTGCCCGTGTTGCGCGTGGCTGCCGTGACTGCGAATTGATTCTGGTGATCGGGGCACTTCGCCGTGTCGTCCTTGATCACTTCACCGCCGTTGTAACCGACGAACGCGACGGCCACGACGCCCATGCAGTTCTGCGGTGGTTCAGCGGGCGGTGGTGGATCGGCGAAACAGTGATTGACCGGCTCAGAACCGGGATACGTCGGGGGATACGTCGGGGGATACGTCGGCGGCCGATCGCCGAAATAGCCATTCTCCATGGGGAGGGCGGCGAGTACTTGAGAACACCGATACAACGCCGGATTCCCGATCACGCGATCCAGGAAGAACGATGGCTCGAAGTTCTCCGACTTGTAGAACGCCAGCTGCGCGCTCTCGGGGAGGCCGAAGACATCCTGCGGCTGCGTCGGGTTGACGTTGATCTCCTCGAGAACGACCGGCGGACCGTTAGGTGGTGTGGATTCTGCGGGAGGGTAGCCCGCGATCGCGGCCTTCAATCCATCGTGGTATTGGGAGCGCGCTTGGTTCATCAGTGCCACGCACTCGAGCGCCTCGCGTAGCTGCGAGCTCGCCGGAGATGGCTCGCAGATGCTCCCATCCGGCTCGACGCCTGCGTCGACGACCGTGCCGTCGCTGCCGGAGCCGGTGCCGTCGCTGCCGGAGCCGGTGCCGTCGCTGCCGGAGCCGGTGCCATCGCTGCCGGAGCCGGTG
>JBGARE010000023.1:0-138624 GCA_044230415.1 Kofleriaceae bacterium | reverse complement strand
ACACCAGCCGAAGCTTTGGAAGATCGACTACGCTCCACGAAACAACGGCGTGTTGCGACGACCGATTGAACCTAGTCAGGGCGGACCCCACGAGATGTGGAACCTCGTGCCGCTCTGCGATGGTCATCACGTCGCGGATCACCTCGGGCTCCTGACCATCACCGGGCGCGCACCCTTCGATCTGACGTTCGAGTGGATGTCTCCGCCGATGAAGTCGGCGCCGTTGCCGCGCGAGCTCGCAATGATTGTCGGCGACGATGTCCCCGCGGGAACGCCCGGTCTCGATCCAGAACGTAACGACGACCCCGCCGGGACGCCCGATCCCAGCCGAGCTCATCGCTCGGTGCGATCCTCGATGCGAGGTCGCGGGGTTCGCATTCGTTCTGACATTCGAGTGCGTGTCTCGAGCGATGGTTCCACTGCATCTACTGCGCGGGGTCGCGATGATTGCCGGTGACGATGTCCCCGCGGGGACGCTGGCACTCGACAGAAGACGGGCTGACCAAACCGGAAGCGCGTGATCTCCCACGCGTGCGTGTCCGGAGCGTCCGGTGTCCGGACATCCGTGGCGGCTACCTCGGACAAGGCCTAGACGATCGCGTCTAGCTTGTCGCGTAGATCCTCGACGACAGCACGAGCCGCCTCGAGCGCATCATCCGCGTCGGCGAGCTCCGCGGTGAGCTTCTCGACGCGTTGCTCGGCCGTCCGCATTCGCGGTCCGCGTGCGCGCTTCGAGCTCCGCTTTTCGCGGTGGCACGTCGGACAAGGCCTAGTCGATCGCGTCGAGCTTGTCGCGCAGATCCTCGACGACAGCACGAGCCGCCTCGAGCGCATCGTCCGCGTCGGCGAGCTCCGCGGTGAGCTTCTCCACGCGTTGCTCGGCCGCGATCACGTCGGCGTTCGCGGCCCGCATGCGCGCTTCGAGCTCCGCTTTGAGCTTCGCGCGCGCGTCGATCTTGCGGCGCTCGGCATCGGTCATCGCGGCGGGCTTCGTTGGTGTCGACGGCGCGAGCGCCGACGGAGATGGCGTGCGCGGCCGCGGGAACGTGCCCGGCGGATTCGTGTTCTCGGGAACATGTCGCGCGGGCGAGGGGCCCGTCGACAGATTCGATGGCGCGCCGGGGACTCCACGCGCGGGCGAGGGGCCCGTCGACAGATTCGATGACGCCGCGGGCGTGACTCCACGCGCGGGCGACGGACCCGTCGACGGATTCGACGCGGCAGGTGTTCGCGCTGGTGGCGTCGTCGATGGCGCGGTCGACGATGCGGTCGATGGCTTGGTCCCCAGCTTCGCGGCGAGCGCGGCGACGAGCTCGGTCGCCTGGGGCGGACCCTTCGATGACCCATCGGTGCGTCCGCCGGTGGTCACGGTCAGCGAGGGCGATTCGTCATCCTCGTCCTCGTCGGTCTCGTCGTCCTCGGACGCGTCGGCTCGCGTGACTCGATGTGCTTCCGTCGATGCGCGCTGTGCGTCGACCTTCGCGCGCACGGCGGATTCGATGCGCTCGCGCTTCGCGTCGCCCGCGTCGCGATTGCGCTCCTGCGCTTCGATCATGCGCTTCGCGATCACGCGATCTTTGGTGCCACCGTCTTCGATGAACTTCCGGCGGCGCTCTTCTTCCGCCTCTTCAGCTTGCTGCTTCTTGCGAAGGCGAAGGAGCTCGAGCGCGCTCAGCTTCGGAGCCGCGGGCGCGAGAGGCGTGGCGGCCACGGGTTTCGCAACAGCGCCATCGTGTGCATCGTCGTCGTCCGCGTCGTCATCGTCCGCGTCGTCATCGTCCGCGTCGTCGTCGTCCGCGTCGTCGTCGCTCGCGGCGGCAACGCCTGCAGCGGTGCGATGGCCCGCCTTCTTGCCATCTTTATTGTCCGCGTCCGCATTGTCATCGTCTGCATCGTCCGCATCCGCGTCGTCGTCCGCATCGTCATCGGCCGCGTCGTCATCGGTGTCCGGCGGCAGCGGCGGTACGATCGACAGCGTTCGAGGGCGGGGCGACGGCACGACGATCTCTTCCTCGGACTCGTCGGACTCGTCGGACCCGTCGGACTCGTCGGCGACTGCGCTCGGGGGCGCTGTGTTCGACGACCTCGATGTGATCGACGTGATCGAAGCGCCCTTCGAGGTCGACGATGGAGCCACCGGCGATACCGATGCCGTCATCGGCGCGGCCACCGGCGATACCGCCATCGGCGCGGCCGATGCCGATGTCGGCGCGGCGTTCGTCGAGCCGTCCTTCGCGGGCGGTACGTACACCTCGCCGCGCTTCTCGGCTTGCTTGCGACGCTTCTCCTCTTCCGCCATCTCCTTGCGCTTGGCAGCGAGCTCGGCGATCGCGTTGCGCTTCGGACCTGGAGGAGGCGGTGGGGGCGGTGGCGTCGCGGCGATCACCACCGGAGAGATCGGCGCATCGAAGTCATATTTGACGGGCTCGCTCTTCTCGGGGAGCGGGGCGGCGGGCGCGTTGATCACACCGACGGCTTCGAACCCCGGTGGATCGCGATCGGCCGAGAGCTGACCGGGTGCGTCCGGCATCCACGAGCCCGCGGCGGCGACCGCAGAGAGCGTCAGCGCGATACGACGAAGTGTTGCCTCGTTCACGCCGTGACCGGCATCGGTCAGCATCGCGGACGCGCGATTGCGCAGCTTCGCGAGCGCTTCGCGATGGGCGGTGGTCGCCGAGAGGTCGCCGTTGCGCAGACGCGTGGCCAGCTCGAACAGCGCATCGACCGCGTCGCGTGCGTGCCAGTAGAGCTGATTGACAGCCCACGCCGTGACCGGCGGGCGCTGGAGGCGCGAGATGCGCGACGCGCCCATCTTGTCGCCGGCGGCCTTGAGCTCGGCCGAGAGACGTTTGCGTTCGGCGACGAACTCCCCATGCGGCACCTGGAACAGGGCGCGTGCGGCGTCGTCGTAGGACATGACGCGATCCTATCGCGCGCGCGTGCGCGCACGTGCGTGGGAGCGCGGGACAATCGTGCAGATCGAGGTGGGCGGCCGCGAGGGTCAGGCGATAGTGCGGCGGCGGGAGCGCACGACGAAGAACGCGGTGATCGCGCCGGCGGCGAGGGCGATGCCGGCCGCGAGCGCGATTCGCTCGAGGCGGCGGAGCGGGCCGCTCGTCGACGACGGCATCTCCGACGGGACGTCGCCGATATCGACGACCTCTGCCGCCAGCGCTTCGGTGTCGCCGGTGGCGGCGCTGGAGCGGATCCAGCCCGGAGGATCGCTCGCGGGGAACGAGTCCATGCTCGCCTCCGTCACGATGTCACGCGGTTCGTCGGCGCCGTGGGGTTCGGTAGGCATGCAACGGAGAGAGTGCAGCACGCGTGCCCGCAACGTGAGGTGATGGCATGCTCCGAGAATGGCTCATGCCGAGGATCCGCCGACTGGCGCGACAACGACGGCAAAGGTCGCGCTCGGGTTCGCGGTGGTCGCGGTCGTGGTCGTCGGGATCGCCGTTGCGGTGGTCGCGCTGCGCGGACCCAGTGCGACCGCGAGTCCCGCGACGAGGACGCCGATCGTAGCGGATGGTCCGGAGATCGTGGTCGTCGATGCGCGCGACGTGGTGCGCATGGATCGCGGCACGGTGGAGCCCGTGATGGATCGCGGCACGATGGTCGGCGTGCGCATCAACGACCCCGAGCTCCTCGCGACGCTGCGGCTCGAGTCCACGGACATCATCACGGCGATCTCGGGCAAGACGGTGCGCCGGCAGTTCGATGTCAACGATGCGCTCGCGGGCGCGGGGCTCTCGAATGCGACGGCGCTGTACGTCGAGCTCGTGCGCGGCGGGAAGCCCGTGCTGGTGAAGTGGGAGCTCGAGGGTGATCTGCGCGAGGCGCGGACCGGCGTGATCGGCCGCATGTCGCGGTTGCCGCCGACACCGCTCGCCCCCGATCCGCTGAGCGACACGATCAAGCGCGTGACCGACTTCGAGTTCGAGCTGCCGCGCTCGACGATGATGCAGATCGGAACGAACGTGCAGTCGGGGATGTCGCTCGGCGTGCGCCCGGTGGCCGCGATTCGCAGCGGGCTCGTGGAAGGCGTGAAGCTGTATTCGATCCGCGCCGGATCCGTATGGGCGGCGCTCGGGCTCAAGAACGGCGACACGATCGTCTCGGTGAATGGCCGGCCGATCTTGATGACGAACCTCAACGACGAGTTCGAGCGTGCGAAGAGCGAGTCGACGCTCGAGGCGAGCATCCTGCGACGAGGAAACGCCGTGGCGCTGAAGTACTCGATCACGAAGTAATCGCTACGGGAGTGCCGAGTCGGCCGTGGCGAAGCGCCCTTGTTGTCAGGGGCCTCTGCTACTGGACATATGTTCATGAGCGATGACCTTCGAGAGTTCCTCGCGCGTGCTCGCGGCAGCGCGGCCACGGCGAAGGTCATCCGTCTCGACGATCTCGCGCGCGATCGACGAGACGATCAACCGTGGGGATTGTCGGCGTTGCGCGGCCGGCTCGTCGAGCTGAGCGCGCGCGGTGCCTCGGGGACGCTGACCACGGCCGCGAGCTTGGTGCTCGATGCGCAGAACGAAGGCGAGCCCGTCGCGTGGATCGTGCCGTGGTGCAGCGAAGGTGGCGGCACGCCGGGGACGTTCTATCCGCCCGATGCAGCGGACAGCGGCATCGATCTGTCGGCGCTCGTCATCGTGCGCGCGCCATCGGTGATCGCGGCGGGGCGCGCGGCCGAACGGTTGTTGCGATCGGGTGCGTTCGGGTTGGTCGTGATCGACTTCGGCTCGGCGAACCTCGAAGCATCGAACGCGCGGATCTCGGATGCGATGCTCGGACGCTTGGTGTCGCTCGCGCAGGGAAACGATGCAGCGATCGTGTGCTTGACGGAGAAGAGCCAGGACACCGGCTCGCTAGGCTCGCTGGTGTCGCTGCGCGCGGAGGCACTGCGAGCGCGCGCGGGGAATGACTTCGAGGTGACCGTGCGTGCGGTCAAAGACAAGCGTCGAGGGCCGGGATGGTCGCGAGCGATCAAAGCGCGCGGGCCCTCGGGCTTGTAACGCGGACTGCAGGTGTTTCGCGCGGCACGGTTGATCTGCAGCGGGTTCAGACCTCGGGACATGGGAGCGATCGGTCCATGTGCGAGGGAGAGTCCTCTCCGTCGAAATTTGTCGACACCGAAGCGCCGTGCGCGTGTTGTGCACCGACGATCACGAGGCGATCAACGCGACCATTTCCTCGTCGCGATGTCATCGCTGTCAGCCGCGGCGGACTTCGCGTTAGAGCACATGTGAGCCTGCACGCGTTCGTAGGCAGCGCGCGCGCTTGGACTGCACACGATGATGTGCAGGCGATCGTTCGCAGCGACCTCGCCGATCGAACGTGCGCTACAAGGTCACGATCACGCTCGGCATTCATCTGCACACATCGTGATCCGACGTAGTTGGCGCGGACGGTGCTTCGTGCGGCCGCGATGCAAGCCTCGAAAATCTGCGCGATTTGCGCAACGACGCTCCTCACGATCACGGCATGCACGACGGATGTTGTCGTCGAAACCAATTCGTCGCAGACGACGGAGCTGGATGACGACTTCGAATCCGCGGCGCGCACCTACGGTGTACCCGCGGATCTCGTGAAGGCCGTCGCGTACGTCGAGACGCACTGGCACATGGTGGTCGGTGCCGAGGAGCACGAGGGACGCCCGGCGGGTGCAGGCCTGTTCGCCTTGTGGGGCGAGAACCTGACCGCGGGCGCCGCTGCTGCCGGTCTCGACACCGAGTCCGCGCGCCTGCGTCTGACCCCGAACATCCTCGCCGCGGTCGCGCGCATGGCAGACATCGCTGCGGATCTGAACGTGAGCGGAGACAACCTGCTCGCGTGGTCGCCGGTGCTCGAGGTGTACGCGCAGTCGGACGATGAAGAAGTCCGTCAGGCCTACGCGAACGACGTGTTCGACGTGCTCGCCACCGGCGCCGAATACATCGCCGAGGACGGCTCGATCGTCGCGAAGATTCCTCCACACCCCGAAGTCGGCGAGCCGCACTCGGGTGCACCGCGCGCCGCGGGCGCCGATTATCCGGGCGCGATCTGGCGTCCGTCGCCGAACAAGTCGAGCCGCGGTGGGAGCGCGGTCAACCTCGTCATCATCCACACGTGCGAAGGCGCGTACGCCGGCTGCTGGGGCTGGCTCAAGAACTCCGCGTCCGGGGTCAGCGCGCACTACGTGGTCAAAGAGAACGGCTCCGAGATCACGCAGCTCGTGAAGGAGAGCGAGAAGGCGTGGCACATCGCGGCGACCTACAAGTCCTCGCTCAACGGTGGCACGCTGTCGAACAAGAACGGCGTGTCCACGAACAACTTCTCCGTGGGCATCGAGCACGGCGGCTTCGAGTCGCAGACGATGTTCCCGGTCGGGCAGATCGAAGCATCCGCGAAGCTGACCTGCGCGATCACCAAGAACCACAACATCCCGCGCGATCGCAATCACATCGTCGGTCACGGCCAGCTCCAACCGAACAACCGCATCGATCCGGGCCCGAACTGGCCGTGGGCGCACTACATCGATCGCGTGAAGTCGTACTGCGGCGATGGAGGCACCACGCCGCCGCCCGCCGACGATCCGACCATGCCGCCGTCGCCGCCGCCGTCGACGGGCTTCACGCCGATCATCATCGACTCGAACCAAGCGAACAACGACGCGAGCGTCGCGAAGATCACCCTCGAAGGCACGTGGACCTCGATGACGAGCACCTCGGGCTACTACGGCACGGGCTACTGGCAAGCCACCACCGCGCAGACCTCCGCGCCGGCGACGTTCTCGTTCTACGTCTCCGCCGCGGGCCCGCGCACGATCGAAGCATGGTGGCCGGCCGCCTCCACGCGCTCGACCGAAGCACCGTTCATCGCGTTCAACGCGTCGGGCACGGAGGTCGGGCGCAAGCTCGTCAACCAACGAACCAGTGGTAGCCAGTGGGTTACGCTCGGCACGTGGAACTTCACGCCCGGCTGGAACACCATCGTGCTCTCGCGTTGGACGTCGGGCTCCAACGTCGTCGCCGACGCTGTTCGCGTGAAGTGATTCGCGCCGCGCTGCTGCTCGCGCTCGTGGGCTGCAAAGACAAGCCCGCGGCTCCGCCGACTCCTGCGCCCGTCACGAAGCCGGTGGTCGCCGAGAGCGGCGTGACGATCGAGCCCGCTGCGGCGAAGGTGCCGGGCGAGCTCTGGTTCATCGACGACGGCTCGCCCCGCCGCGTGCTCGCGCTCGCTCGCGGCAAGGCGCGCGAGATCGGCAAGGGCAGCGACGACGTCTTCGGCGATCTCTACCCGACACCGCATCGCCTCCGCGACGGACGCACGCTCGCGATCGCGTCTCACGGCGACGGCCGCCCCGACGGCGAGCGCTTGGTGCTGGTCAGCCCGACCGGCTCCATCTCCACCCTCGGCGATCCCGCGATGCAGGTGCGCGACCCGACGCTGTCACCCGATGGTTCGTGGATCGTCGTCGCCGTCCAGACCGACGGCATCACGAACCTCGCGCTGATCGAGGTCGCGAGCGGCGCATCCAAACCGCTGACCACGAACCGCGAAGGCAACTTCATGCCGATCGCGATCAGCAAAGACACCATCGCCTTCGTCTCCTCGCGCGACGGCGACTCGGAGATCTATCGAATGAACGTGGACGGCACCAAGGTCCAACGCCTCACCGCCTTCCACCGCGACGACTTCGATCCCGCGATCGACTCCACCGGCACGCAGCTCGCGTTCACGAGCGATCGCGAGCAGAAGGTGCCGCGCATCTTCGCGGTCGTTCCGGACGGCACCGGGGTCCGGCGGATGACCGCGCGATCCGATGCGGCCGAAGAAGGCACGGTGGTGTGGTCGCCGAAATCGCCGCGAACCTACGCGTACTCGCTGAAGCGCGATGGCCACGCGCTGATCGTCGTCGTCGACGGAACCACCGAGAAGGTGCTCACGCCACCGGACGCGAATGACTCCGAGGTCGTCTTCTCGCCCGATGGCACGTACCTCGTGCTCGTTCGCTATCGCGACGCTGCGGCACCGAATGGATCGCATGCGCACGAGAGCCCGCACGCCGAGCTCGTCGCGTATCCGCTGCCGGCGGGCTCGGCCGAGCCGATCGTGATCGCGCGCGGAGCGATCCGGACCCCACGCTGGTTCTAGGTGTTGGACAACACGACGCTGTCGCGATGTCCAACGCCGCGTGGAACGCGAAGGTTCCACTGCGCGGCGCTAGCGAGCGATACTGCGACGTGAAGGGTGGAACCTCGAGGTTCCCGATTCCGGACAGCCAGTTGCACCGAGTGCCAACATGAGAATCGCGATGTCGATCCTGGTCGCTGCCTGCGGTGGTTCCGGTTCCGGATCCACGGATGCGAACGAACCCGATGCTCCGTCGGCCAGCGTGGGATGCGCGGCGGCGTCCATGCTGCCGCCCGGGCAAGCCGTCGCACGCACGATCACGGTGGGCGGTCGCACGCGGACGTATCGCGTTCGTCTCCCCTCGACGTATGCGGGGCAGCCCACGCCCGTCGTGTTCGCGCTGCACGGTGGCTTCGGCAGCGGCGAGCAGATCGAGACGAGCCAAGCGGGCTTCGATCCGATCGCCGATCGCGAAGGCTTCGCGATGATCTATCCCGACGGAATCCCGCGCGACGAAACCGCGACCGGGCCGCTCGCACAAGCACGCACGTGGAACGGCGGGACCTGCTGCGGTCCGGCGGTCGAGCAGAACGTCGACGACGTGGGCTTTCTCACCGCGGTCCTCGACGAAGTCGAAGCCGATGCGTGTATCGACCTCGATCGCGTGTTCTCGACGGGGATGTCGAACGGCGCGATCATGAGCTATCGCTTCGCCTGCGAGCGCGCAGATCGGATCGCGGCGATCGCGCCGGTCGCGGGCTCGATGCTGTTCCCCGCGTGCGCGCCGTCGCGGCAGGTTCCGCTGTTCCACGTGCATGGAACCCTCGACGGCAACGTGCCATACGATGGCGGCACGGGCTGCGGCGTCGGCATGGTCGTGACCGCGCCGATTCCCGAGGTCGTCGCGAGTTGGGCCGTGCGCAACGAATGCGCCGGGCCGCCGTCGACGGTGTTCACCGAAGGCAATGGCACGTGCGTGTCCTCGGGCGGATGCGCGGCGGAGACGGTGCTGTGCAGCATCGACGGTGGCAATCACAGCTGGCCCGGTGGCGAGGGCAACAACGGTGCAGGCGCGTGCGGCACCGGAACGGTCAGCGCGACGTTTCACGCGAGCGAAGCGATCTGGTCGTTCTTCCGCGCGCATCCGCGCTACTGACGGCGCGGCATCGCGAAGTTGGCTTCCATCGCGGCGATCCGACGTCCTGCTACCATCTTCGGCGTGGACGCGGTGCTTTCCGTTCCGTTGTTCGTGGGGTTCGCGTTTGTCGCGGTCCTGGCGCTCGTGCTGCTCAAACAGACGCGGCTGTTCTGGGGCCCAGGTATGGCGCTGATGGCGTACGGGGTCGCGATCTACTTCGCATGGCCCTGGTACGACACTCACGAGGACGTCGGGGGATTAGAAGGACTCTCGAACGTTCTGCATGTGGGCGTCAGCCTCGTCGTGATTGCCGGCGGCACCGTGTTCTTGATCGTTGGAGCGCGGTCTCGCCAACGTGCGCGTAGCGCGCGCCGCACCGACCTCCCGACAGCAATCGTCATGAAGGATTCAGGTTAGGCGGCCGCATGGATCCCGAACTCGATACATCGTTCGGTAGGCCGCCCGGATCGCGTCGATGATCTGGCGCAGCGTCGGTGACGAGCTCGCCGGCGAATGGTTTCTCGAACGGGTAGTCGAGGTGGAAGCGCACGATTGCGGCGATACGCGTTCGATCTCGTGCTCGCCGTCTTCCGTGTAGTCGGTGGTCGTGATCGAGAGGGATCCTTGGAAGAGCTCGCGCGCTTAGGGGCGGCGAGCGTACGCGCGAGAGGCGGGATCTCTCCGGATTGAAGCTGTTGGATTGACAACTGAAATCGGATAGCTGAACGTTTGTCTAGTGCCTCGTGTCGCGTGCTTGGATGTGCCTGCGTTGCCGCTGCAGATCGTGTGGCGAAGCGAGCCGGCGTGGCGTGCGCATCCGGTGGTGGTGATCGACGAGGACCGTCCGCAGGGCAGCGTGCTCTGGGCGTGCGAGCGGGCGAGGGCGGTCGGCGTGTTGACCGGGCAGCGCTATGCGCACGCGTTGTCGTTGTGCGCGGGATTGCGCGCGAGGGTGGTGCCGCCCGAGAAGATCGAAGAGGCGATCGTCGAGCTGCGCGCGAAGCTGCACGCGTTGTCGCCGCGCGTGGAGGTCGGCGAGCCGGGGACGTTCTGGTTGGACGGCGATGGATTGGCGCGCGTGTTTCCCGAGCGGAATGGGCCGGTGGGGACGGAGTGGGGCATGGCGATCGGGCGCGCGATCGTGGAGCTCGGCTATCAGGGCGCAGTCGTCGTGGGGTTCACGCGGTTCGCGACGTATGCGATCGCGCGCGCGACGCGACACGGGCTGACGGTGTTGCGCAGCGATACCGACGAGCGGACCGCAGCGGCGAACGTGCCGTTGGCGCGACTCGAGATCGATCCGAAGCTGCGCGATCACTTGTCGCGATTGGGCGTCACGAGCGTCGGGCAGATGATCCGGTTGCCGGGCGGCGGAATCTTGGAGCGCTTCGGGCGAGAGGCGCATCGGCTGTATCAGTTGGCGGCGGGAGAGCGATGGGATCCGTTGGTGCCGATGGCGCCGCCGGAGGCGCCCGACGAGCGCGTGTTGTTGGACGACGAGGACGATGACGTCGAGCGCTTGATGTTCGCGATCAAGCCCGCGGTGGATCGGCTGCTCGATCGATTGGCGGTGAAGGGACGGGCGCTCGTCGCGTTGCATCTGGAGCTCGCGTTGAAACACCGCGTGGGCAAGGTCGAGGTGCGCAGCGATTGCATCAAGCCCGCGCAAGCGACGCTCGATGCGCGTGCGCTCGTGAGGCTCGTGCACTTGCGGTTGACCGGGATGCCGCCGGTGGCGCCGGTGAACGCGCTGCGCGTGTGGGCCGAGGATGTGGCGGCGACGCAGCAGCAGCTCGCGTTGTTCGCGGCGAAGCCGAGGCGAGACTTGCGCGCGGCCGACGAAGCGCTCGCGAAGTTGCGCGCGGAGCTGGGCGACGACGCGGTGGTGCGCGCGGTGCTGCGCGATGGACATTTGCCCGAGGCCAGCTTCGGGTGGGAGCGGCTGGTCCATGTCACGCGCGCGCAGCCGCGACAGACCCTCGTGCGTCCGCTCGTGCGACGATTGCTAGTGAAGCCGCAGCCGTTGCCGCCGCAGGTGCGGCAGGTGCGCGACGATGGCTGGCTGTTGTCGAACCTCGAGCACGGCGCGGTCGTGCGTATCGTCGGGCCGTTCGTCGTGTCGGGCGGGTGGTGGCAGCAAGCGAACGCGCTCGCCACGCATCGCGAGTATCACTTCGCGGAGCTGCGCCGCGGCGATTGCTTGTGGGTGTACTACGACCGCAATCGCAGGCGATGGTTCTGGCAGGGCGCCGTCGAGTAGTCGACGGAACACGTTCGGCACGAGCTGCGCACCGATTGCAGCTCGGAACCACCGAGGTGACTGACGAGTCGGCTGTCGATCCATTGTCGCGACACGCGCCGACATCATACGCTCTGGACGGTGAGTGATCAGGACAACAAGGTGTACGGAACGGCGGACAACTCTGCGCCCGTATCGCGCGTGGACTTCGAGCGCGCCTTGCGTGCGCTCAACGCGAGCGATCTCGATATTCGCGACGCGCTACTCAAGCTCGCCGCGCATGTCATCGCGCTCACCGACGAGGTCACGCGCCGCATCGACGGCGTCGAGCCGATGCCCGCCGAACCGAACACGCCGGCGGAACCCGCGACGCACACCGTCGAGCAGATGGTCGCGGCGTACTTGCCCAACACGCTCGATCAGATCCGCGCGCAGGACATCGTCGCGAGTCAGCGCGTCGCGCTCGATGTCGGCGAGTCCAAGTACGACGCGGAAGCGAAGAGCCCGCCGTGCATGGAGCTCATGCCGATCTGCGAGGCGCGGTGCTGCCGGCTGACGTTCTCGCTCTCGACCGAGGATCTCGACGAAGGCGTGATCCGCTGGGACTACGGCCAGCCGTATCTCATTCGCCAGCGCGCGAGCGACGGCTACTGCGTGCACAACAACCCCGACACGGGCGGCTGCACCGTGCACCAATACCGCCCGCGCGTGTGCCGCGTGTATGACTGCAGCAAAGACGAACGGATCTGGATCGACTGGGAGAAGAAGATCCCCGCGCCGCACATTCGCAATCCGTCGAATCGCGGCACCGAGCATCCCGAGAAGCACGTCGAGTACTTCGATCTTCTCGATCGCGTGAAAGCGCGCCGCGCGGCGGTGCACTTCGAGACGCTCTCGGTGTCGACGTCCTACGCGGATCCCGAGCCGGTGGTCGGTCCAACGCCGGTGCCGAAGAAGCCGCTCCTTCCGTAGCGACTACCATCGCGTCCGTTGGCGTTTCGCGCAAAGGTTGCGTCGAACATCGAGCGACCGCGAATCTTGTCGCGTTCTCGACGAATGCTGATCGCACTCAGATCGCAATGACGAGCGCCGCGACGACGATGAAGATCGCGAGTCCCAGCCCTGCCGCGTACACCAGACCGAGCCGCCATACGTTCTCTTCGCGTTTCGCGATGTTCTCTAGACTCTCGATGCTCATACCTCTGCCTCCGTGACTCCCGTGCGAGTGCACGAGCGAGGCCAGTGAAGGCTCGTCGGAACCGCGCAGATCGCGTGCGGTTCTCAGCGTGTCCGACGCAGTCGCTCGATCTCCGTCGGAGCAGGCGAGACAACTACCTCGCCGCTCTCGCCATCGACCGCGAGCAGATCGTTGGGCCGTGCCCATCCGAACAACCCCGACACGTCGCTGACCACGGGGAGACCCGCGGCGCGCGCGATCGCGATCGCATCGGGCGTGCACAGATCACTCGCGACGAGGGCTGCGGCACCACGCGCGACCGCGGCGATCGCGACGAACGCGTGGATGCGGTCCGCGATCCACACGTGACCCGGACGCAACGAACGTGGATCGGCGAGCAACACGCACAGCTCCTCGATGTCGACGACCTGGACGCCGGCGGCCGCGCTTCCGACCACGCCGAGCCGGTACGGTGCGCGCGCGTATTCCTTCGCTACCTTGCGCAGACCATCGGGCTGCTCGGCGACGGCCACGAGCTGCTCGCGCAACCGCGCATCGCACAGCGCGAGTGCAAATCGATCGAGCGACGCGCCGACGGCGGGGACCTCTGCGTCCGCGAGTCGCTTCATCGCGCGCCCGAGATCTTCGCGCAGTCGAGCGAACGCGCGCTCGAGCTCGATCGGTGGCGCACCCAGCGCCGTCGTCGTCGGCACGACACCCGTGCGTCCGAGTACCGCGCCCGCGACGTGTCCTCGTCCGACGAGCCGCGCGGATCGCATCGCCGTGGCGAGGCGTCGCTCGATCGCGAGCGTGATCGGTGCACCGAGCGCCATCGCGAGCGTCACCTCGTCTTGCGCGAACACGCGCTTGCGCCGCTGGAGCACGAGCACGCCGATCACCGAGCCCGCACCGATCAGCGGCACGCCGACGAACACCGGGAACCGTTCTTCGCCGAGGCCGGGCACCGGCTTGTACGCCGGTTCCGCCGCCGCGTGCGCCGCGGAGACGGGGCGCATGCACTCGGCGACGAGGCCGACGATGCCTTCACCGACATCGAGCGCGGTGCCGATCGCCGATGGTGCGAAGCCATGATTACCGCGCATCACCAGGCGGTCGTCCTCGCGGACGTAGATGCTGGCGATATTTGTGTCGGCGATTACGGTGAGCTCGTCGCACATCGCCGTCAGCATCGTCTCGACCGGACCGTCGTGCCCGGCGAGCTCGATGAGCTTCATGATCCCATCGACGCCGTGGGTGCCACGATGGTGCACCTGTACGTGTGGCGTTGGCGGCTCGCGGGTCATGCTCTAGTAACGCATGGCCACGTTTCCGCCATGTTTCGTGAACGAAAAAGCCGAGCGCGTCCAAGCGGAGCGTTCCCACGTTCGCGCTCCACGACGAGACGGGCGCGTGCGACAGCGTGCCGAGTTTTCGCGTGTACTGCTTCGAGAGGTGACCGTCGGCGCGAGATGACGCCGTTCTGCGGCTTCATGCGCTCGTAGTCGGCGGCACGAGTTTCGTGGACCAGCGAGGTCGCATATCGTGGTGGGCAATGCTCGGCTTCGCGCTCGCGGTCGTGCTCCTCGGCACGGGCTGTCTTACGAGACCCGAGCTTCAACGCAGCGGCGACGATGCAGGTGGCAACAACGACGCGAACATCGCGTTCGTCAGCTCGATGCCCCGCGCACCTTCCAGCTTTGGCGGCGTCGTGGCCGTCGATGCGTGGTGCCAGGACCTCGCAGACAGCGCCCACCTCGCCGGTACCTACATTTCGTGGACCTCCTCGTCGACTAACGAGGCGATCATCCTCGCGGAATGACCATCGAGTCGAACTCGGTGCCGCTCGCGTCGATCGCGTGGAGCACGGCTTCGTCGGTGCCGACCTCGACGTAGACGAAGTGGATCACCTCCTCGGCGAACGCGGTGAAGCTCGACTCTCCGACGGGGCGCGTGCCGACGCCGCCGCCACCGGTGACGACATACGCGACGCCGTTCTGCGGCGTCATGCGCTCGTAGTCGTGATCGTGTCCCGAGAGCACGAGCTGCACGCCGTGCCGCTCGAAGATCGGTGCCCAGGCACGGCGGAGCGAGGTGTCGGAGCCATGCTGGCCCGACGAGTACGGTGGCCGATGGAAGTAGACGATCTTCCACGGCAGCGTCGTCTTCGCGAGATCCTCGTCGAGCCACGTCGCTTGCGTCACGTAGCTCGCCTCGGTATCGAGCGCGACGAAGTGCACGCGACCCCAATCGTACGAGTAGTACTTGCGATCGCCCGCACCGGGCAGTGACCACACGTCGCGAAACGGCGCGCCGTTCATCGTCTCGGTGTCGTGATTTCCCGCCGACGGAAAGAACGGGATGTTGCGCAGGATGTCGGCGTAGACGGCGAACACCGTGTCTTCGATCTGCGAGATCGTGCCGTTGTCGTACGCGAGATCGCCGGTGTGGATCATGAGCTCGTACGGCACCGTGTACATCTGGTCGACCAGCGCTTGCTGATCACTGCCACCGCCGCCCGAGTCGCCGAACGCGAGGAAGCGAACGGGCTCGCTGCTCGTCGCGAGCGGTGCCGTGCGAAACCCCGTGGTCTCGACGATCGCTCCATGAATGTCCTCGACGCCGTAGCACGTGATGCTCGCCGCGCCGAGGCCGGTCAGCGTGCTCCACATCTGGACCTCGTCGGCGCTACGCGTGATCGCGTCCGCGGGCTCGGCTGTCGCCATCGTTCGTTCGAGCTCGTCGGCGCTCGCGAACTGGACGTGCTCGTCGGGCATGCCCTTCGTCGTGACCCAGCCGATCATCGCGGAGTCGGTGGTGACTTGCTGCAGATACGGAGCGCGCTTGATCATCGTCCCCGCCGCGGTCACGCCGCCATCGCCGCAGGCAGCACGAACCTCGTCGACGGGAGAGCCTCGCCGGGCCGGATGGGACGTGTCACCGAGCTTCGTCGCAGCGACATTGCCGGCATTGTTCGTCATGCAGCCGGTGAGCGCGAGAAGGAGACCGGTTCGGAACAACATTGCTATTGGAACCAGACGGCGAACTTCGGTTGCTCGTCACGCGTCGAGAACCTCGCGAACTTCGGCGAGAGACCGTGCGGCGAACAGTCGCGGTCGAAGCAACCCTGCCTGTTCGCCCAGGACCCGCGCGTGTCGTCGCGTGACGCCGACGCCGATGCGTTCTCCTCGCAACGCCACGTTTTCCGCCGTGAGTAGCGCGAACATCGCGCGGCGTTCCTCGTCGGTCGGACCGGCGATGCGTTGTCCGCGCAGCGCGGCGCGGGCTTCGCGAAACACCCACGGGTGATCGATCGCTCCGCGGCCGATCATCGCCGCGGCGCAACCGGTCTCGTCGAGTGCACGCACGACATCGTCCGCCGTCCGGACATCGCCGTTGACGATGATAGGAATCGTGACAACCTCGCGCGCGCGCGAAGCCCACGTCCAGTCCGCGGGGCCTTCGTGTCCCGCGAGTGCGGTGCGGCAGTGGATCGTGATCGCCGCGACGCCGACATCCTCGAGGCGTCGCGCGAGATCGACGATCGGCATGTCGGACTCGGGCCCCCAACCGATACGCGTCTTCACGGTGACGGGCAACGCGACCGCGCGAACGATCGCGGCGGCCATCGCGATCATCGCCGCGGGATCGCGCAGCCATCCGGCGCCCGCGCCTTTGTTCGCGATCTTCGGCACCCAGCAGCCGCAGTTGAGATCGAGGTACGCGGGCTCGGCGCGCTCGGCGATCTGCGCGGCTTCGAGCAAGCGCTGCGGATCCGCGCCGTAGATCTGGATCGCGGTCGGACGATCATCGGCGCCGAGCGCGAGCTTGCGCCGCGCGGTCTTCGAGTCCGCGATCACGTGATCGACATGCACGAACTCGGTCACGCAGACCTCGGCGCCGACGGATCTGCACGCGCGACGAAACGCGGCGTCGGAGACGTCTTCCATCGGCGCGAGGACGACGGGGCAGCGAGCGAAGAGATCGCGCAACGACGCCATCATCTATTGTCTGCGCCGCCAGGATACTGAACAATTGTCCAGTGTACGCGCCGTTGTGGTGCAAATCGAACTTCTCCTTCTTGGAAGGCGCGAGCCATCCCGAGGAGCTGATCGAAGAAGCGAATCGCGTCGGCATCCGGTCGGTGGCGATCACCGATCGCGACGGTGTCTACGGCATGGTCCGCGCGCACGTCAAAGCGCGCGAGCTCGGCGTGCATTTGATCTGTGGAGCGCAGATCTCGATCGCTCCGTACGGAACGCAGCTCGCGTCGTCGCCCGTCTCGCTGCACGCCGAGGAAGCGCACGTCGGGCGCGGCCCGGGATGGGGCGTCGAGACGGACGAGCTCTCACCGATCCCCGGCTCGCTCGGCCGCCGCGGTCGCACGAAGAGAAGCAAGCCGCGGCAGATCGCGATCGAGCTGGCCGAATCGCCACCGACCACGCAGCTCGTGTTGCTCGCGCAGGATCGCGCGGGCTGGGCAAACATCACGCGCCTGCTCACGTCGGCGCGGCGTCGCTGCGATAAGGGCGAGTCGGTCGCGTCGTGGCGCGAGGTCTGCGAACGCGCGCCCGACGTCATCGCGCTGTGGGGCGGCGAGAGCAGCCTGCTCGCCGGCGAAGCAGATCCACCGGCCACAGTGATCTCCGATCTGCGGGACGCGTTCGGCGATCGTTTGTTCGCGCTCCTCGCGCGCCATCGCCGCGCCGACGACGTTCCACGCGAAGCGCGCCTCAAGCTCCGCGCGAAGGCCGCGGGCTTGCCGCTCGTCGCGGCCAACGAGGTGCTCTATCACTCGCGCGCGCGCCGTCCGCTGCAGGACGTGCTCACCTGCATCCGCCACGGCGTCACGCTCGCCACCGCGGGCACGCGCATCCGCGGCAACGACGAGTACGACCTCCGCGCGCCGCACGCCTTCGCGCGCCTCTACGCCGACGAGCCCGCCGCGATCGTTCGCACGCTCGAGATCGCGCAGCGCTGCACGTTCGAGCTCGGATCGCTGCGCTATCGCTATCCCTCGGAGCGCTTGCCCGATGGCTCCACCAGCGCCGATCATCTGCGCGCGCTCGTCGACGAAGGCGCCGCTCGTCGCTTCGCCGACGACGTTCCGTCCAACGTGCGCCGCCAGCTCGACATCGAGCTCGCGCTGATCGAAGAGCTCGACTACCCGGGCTACTTCCTGACGATGTACGAGATCGTCGCGTTCTGCCGCCGGCGCGACATCATGTGCCAGGGCCGTGGCTCCGCCGCGAACTCGGCCGTCTGCTACTGCCTCGGCATCACCGCCGTCGATCCGGTCCGCATGGGCCTCTTGTTCGAGCGCTTCCTCTCGCGCGAGCGCGCCGAACCACCGGACATCGATCTCGACATCGAGCACGAGCGCCGCGAGGAAGTGATCCAGCACGTCTACAACGTCTACGGCCGCGATCACGCCGCGATGGTCTGCAACATCATTCGCTATCGCCCGCGCTCCGCGCTCCGCGATGTCGGCAAGGCGCTCGGCATCCCCGAGACCGCGCTCGATCGCGCCGCGAAGCACCTCTCGATGTACGGCCTCGTCGAGCCCGAAGCCCTCGAGCGCTCCGGCTTGGTCGATCATGACTCTCGGCACGGCTCCACCGCCGTCGAGCACCTCGCGCGCTTGTCCGACGAGATCCTCGAGTTCCCGCGCCACATCGGCATCCACCCGGGCGGCTTCCTCCTCGGTCACGAGCCGGTGCACGACATCGTCCCGATCGAGAACGCCTCGATGCCGGGCCGCACCGTGATCCAGTGGGACAAAGACGATCTCGAAGACCTCGCGCTGTTCAAGGTCGACCTCCTCGGTCTCGGCGCGTTGCACCAGCTGCACCTCGGCCTCGATCTGCTCCGTCAACATCGCGGCATCGATCTGACGATGGCGACCATCCCGGCCGAGGACGAAGCCACCTACGACATGATCTGCACGGCCGACACCGTCGGTACGTTCCAGATCGAGTCGCGTGCGCAGATGTCGATGCTGCCGCGCCTGCGTCCGCGCAACTTCTACGATCTCGTCGTCGAGGTCTCGCTCGTCCGCCCGGGCCCGATCTCCGGCGGCATGGTGCATCCCTACCTGCGCCGGCGCCGCGGCCTCGAGCCCGTGACCTATCCACACGAGTGCCTCGAGCCGGTGCTCTCGAAGACGCTCGGCGTGCCGCTATTCCAGGAGCAGGTGATGAAGCTCGCCGTCGTCGCCGCGGACTACACGCCGGGCGAAGCGGATCAGCTGCGTCGCGACATGGCTGCATGGCGCCGCTCCGGGCGCATCGAGAAACATCGCGAGCGATTGGTCGGCGCGATGGAGAAGAAGGGAATCGCGCGCGAGTTCGGCGAACGCGTGTTCGAGCAGATCCGCGGCTTCGGCGAATATGGCTTTCCGGAGTGCGTCGTCGGTTCGACGCGTGTCATCGATGCGGACACCGGTGCGTGGGTGCGCATCGATGATGTCGTGGCGGGAAGGCACCGCCTCCGCCGAACGTTCACGTGCAACGACGATCTGAAGATCGAGCCACGTCGCGTGGTGGCCGCGAAGGCGAGTGGGCGCAAGAAGACGTTCCGGATCACGACGGCGCTCGGTCGGCAGATCGAAGCGACTGCCGAACATCCATTCCTGACGGTGAACGGATGGAAGAGGCTCGGCGATCTAGAAGTCGGAGATGCGGTCGCCTGTGCGCGTACTCTCGACGTCCCGGGCAAGCAACGTTGGGCGCGACACGAGCTCGTTGTTCTGGGCGACCTGATCGCCGAAGGGAATCTCTGCCACCCCAACACGTTCTATTTCTACACGCAGGACAAACAACACTGCGACGAGTTCGTTCGCTGCGTGGAGAAGTTTAGGAACACTGTTGCCGTCGTCGAGTGGCACAACGAGTGTTACAGCGTCCGAGTCCGCCGCGAGGATCGCAGCGAGCTCGCAGGTGCAGTGCAGTGGGCACGCGATCTGGGAATCTGGGGACACGACGCCTACGCAAAGCACTTGCCCCCGGAGGTCTTCGAGCTTGCTAGCGAGGACCTCGCATTGCTGCTCGCCCGGATGTGGGAGGGCGATGGAACTCTCGCCGTCGAGGGACTGCATGCTGACTACGACACGGCATCGCGGCGCCTAGCAGATGACGTACAGCACGTGCTCCTTCGACTCGGCATCGTGTCCCGCTGTTACGAGCGCGAGCGACCATATCGAGGGAGAACGGTTCGCAGCTATGTCATCACGGTCACGGGCTTCGAGAATCTCGCGCGCTTCGAACGAATGATTGCTCGAAAGTTCCTCAGTAAACGGAGACGCGATCGAGCGAAGAAGCTCGCACGGCCAACCGTGGGCCGCATGTCCAAGGATGTGATCCCTGCGTCCGTATCACTCCTCGTCCGTCGTGCACGAGCTTCGAGACGAGTCAGTTGGAACCAGATCGGCCGCAGCACGAAGCTCGGAATGAGGGAGATCCAGAGTGTGAGCAAGAACAAGCGCGGATTCCGCCGATGGGTGATCGAGAAGCTCGCGCGTTATCTGCAGTCGCCCGAGCTCGAACGGCTCGCCACATCGGACATCTACTGGGATCGCATCGTGTCGATCGAGCCGGCAGGCGTGCAGGAGACCTACGACCTGTCGATCGACGGCAATCACAACTTTCTCGCCAACGACTTCGTCGTGCACAACTCTCACGCCGCGAGCTTCGCTCTCATCGCATATGCGACGTCGTGGATGCGCAAGCACTACCTCGCGGAGTTCACGTGCTCCTTGCTGAATTCGCAGCCCATGGGCTTCTACTCGGCGGCCACGATCGTGGGTGATTCGCAGCGACATGGACTGCAGATCCGGCCGATCGATGTCACGCGCAGCGCGTGGGACTCGACGCTCGAGCCCGTCGACGACGATTTCGGCTTCGCGGTGCGAATGGGCCTGCGGTGGATCAAGGGCATGCAGATGATCGACGGTGGTCGCATCGTGATGGCGCGAGAGGCGCGGCCGTTCGAGAGCCTCGAGGACTTCGTGCGGCGCGCGCAGGTTCCCGCGCGCATGCACGCGATGCTCGCCGAGGGCGGCGCGCTCGGTGAGCTAGTGCCGACGCGACGAGATGCGCTGTGGCAAGTGACGGGATGGGTCGCGCGGCAGGACGACACGATGACCTTGGGCGGCGACGTGAACGACGAGGTCGGCTTCGCGAAGCTCGGCACGCTCGACGAGATCTTCTGGGACTACGCGACGAGTGACCACTCGACGCGCGGGCATCCACTGGCGCCGTTGCGCGGCGAGCTGCGCGAGAAGGGTTGGCCGGATGCGCGGAGCGTCGGTAAGGGCAGGGATGGCGCGCGCGTCGATTACGTCGGCATCGTGATCTGCCGGCAGCAGCCGGGCACGGCGAGCGGGGTCGTGTTCATGACTCTCGAGGACGAGACGGGCTTCGTGAACCTCGTCGTGTGGCAGCAGGTGTTCGCGGACTACGCGCACGTGATCAAGACGACGTCGCTGATCGGCGTGACCGGACGGCTGCAGGTGCAGGAGGGGATCGTGCACTTGATCGCGGAGCGGGTGTGGGTGCCTGTGCTTTCGCGGCCCGTCGTCGAGGTCGACAGCCGCGACTTTCACTAGCCGCGCATGCGCTGCACCGCACAGTGATCGCCGCGCTCGCTCGTCGACGGAGATATCGGGGCGAACCCCGCGAATCGATGACCGTGCGCGAGCGCTCACCCTCGATCGAGCGGAGGGAGCACTGGTCCGGCGTTTGCTGACTCCGTCGACACGATGTCGATCTTCGAAGTTCTCGGACGCCAGCAACGCCAGATCGAGGAGCTGATCGAAGACACCATCCAGCAGATGGCGAAGGGACAGAAGGAGCTCGCCTTCGTGACCTTCCAGCTGCTCTCGAACAAGCTCGTCGCGTGTATGCGCGCGGAGCACGCCACGGTGTATCCGCGACTCGAGCACGATGCCGGCCTCGTGACGGAGGTCGCGCAGGCGCGCGCGGATCACGAAGCGATCGAGGATGCGATCAATCGCCTGCGCGTGGCGGGGCTGCGCCGCAGCGCGTGGCTCGTCGAGCTGTCGAACCTCGCGCGTTTGGTCGAGCAGCACTCGGAGCTCGAAGAGTTCACGCTGTTCCCGATCGCGGCGCTCACGTTCTCCGCCGAACAGCTCGCGGAGATGGGCCGGCAGTTCACGATGTCGCTCGTGATGGCGTCGACCGTCGCGGACGCGGCGATCACGTACGAGATGGCAGCGTTCGAGCCGTTGCCGACACGCGTGATTCGCGTGAAGGCCGCGTAGCTACTTCGTCGCTTCACCGTTGATCGTCAGACCGGTCACGGCGCCCGTGACCTCGCCTTCGCACGGTCCGCTGATCTTGAGGCTCTCCTTGTGGACGGTGACGGTGTTCTTGCCGCCGTCCTTGACCTTGCCGCAGCTGTGCGGTGCCTCGAGCGTCGCCTTGTTGCCGCAGGTAGCCTTGTACTCCCAGCACACCTCCATCTCGGGCGTGCCCTTCGTCTGCGTGACGACACATTGCACGACCGGGCCTTCTTTGATCTCGCAGAGGACGCTCGCGGCGACCTCCGTCTTGCAACCAACCGCGCCGAGTACGAATACGAGATAGACCCAGGTCTTCATGTCGCGAGCATACCGTAGCCTTCGCGCCATCACTCGGTGATCGAGTTGCAACGCGCTCGTCACAGACGCTCGTTCGATCACCGAAGTGACGTCATTTGCCGAGATCGCGACGTGCGTTGTTTCCGTCCGGTCACGGAACCAGCGCGTTCCCGACAAGTGGCGCTGCCAAGGTGCGCGCATGTTCCGCCTTCGCTCCGGCCTCGTGCTCGCGCTGCTCGTCGGTGTTGCGTACGCGCAAGGTACGCCGCCCGCGGACGCTCCTCCTACCGAGACGCCGTCGGCCGAGACGCCGCCTGCCGAGACGCCACCCGCGGAATCGCCGCCGGCGGAACCACCACCGGCCGAGACACCTCCTGCCGAACCGCCGCCCGCACGAGCGCCGGTCGAGCAAGCCCCGGCCCCGGCGCCGACGCCGGCCCCCGTGAAGACCGGCGTCATCAAGGGCAGCATCATCGACAACAACACCAAGGTCGGCCTGCCTGCGGCGACGATCCAGGTGTTCGGGGTTCCCGGCGGTGACATCACGGCGGTGAGCGAGCTCGACGGCACGTACAAGCTCGATGTCCCGGCCGGAACGTACAAGCTCACGATCTCGACGCCGGAGTACATCGAGCAATCGCAGACGATCACGGTGCCCGAATCGGGCGAGATCGAGATCAACCTGAACCTCGATCCGGTACCGATCGAGACCGGTGGCGAAGAGACGATCGAGATCGTCGACAAGATCGACACCCGCAAGGAAGCCGCGGTCCTCGCCGTGCGCCGCGCCGCGAGCGTGGTCAGCGACGCGGTGAGCTCGCAAGAGATCGCGCGTACGCCGGACAGCAATGCCGGCGATGCGATGAAGCGCGTCGTCGCGGTCAGCGTGCTCGACGGTCGCTACGTCGCGCTGCGCGGACTCGAAGGACGCTACGTGACAGCGCTCCTCAACGGCGTGCTGCTGCCGAGCCCGGAGCCGGATCGAAACGCGGTGCCGCTCGATCTGTTTCCCACGAACTTGCTCTCGACGATGACGGTGATGAAGAGCTACTCGGCCGAGCTGCCGGGGCAGTTCGGTGGCGGCACGCTGTCGATCGATACGAGCTCGTTCCCGACGAGCTTCGAATTCAAGGTCGGCGTGTCGACGAGCGCGAACACCGTGGCGACCGGCCAGGACGGCCTGCGCAACGCGCAATCGAAGGGCGCGCTCGGGTTCCTCGGCTTCGATAACGGCGATCGTGCGCTGCCGACGGCGGTGCCGAAGGACCGCGCGGTTCGCAACATGGATGCAGCGCAGACCGAGCGCATCGGCGAGTCGATGCCGAACGTGTGGACGCCGGAGGGCGAGACCGTCACGCCGAACCTCGGTCTCAACGTGATGGTCGGCAACACGACGAAGATCGGCGGCAAGCGCGTCGGCTACCTCGGTAGCGGCATGCTGAAGCGAAACTTCACGGTGCGTGAAGGAACACAGGGACGCGTTGCCTCGAGCGGCGATCAGCTCCTGCAGACCGACAACCTCAAGTTCACGACGGGCTCGGCCGAAGCAACGCTCGGTGGTTTGCTCAACGTCGGTGTCGATCTGTCGCCGAACGACGAGATCGGGGTGCTCGGTCTGTACACGCACGTCGGCGAGGACCTGAACCAGCAGAGCACCGGCTACAGCGACAACGAAGGCTCCACGGTCGACATCACGCGCCTCTCGTTCGTCGAACGCTCGCTGATGTTCAGCCAGCTGCACGGCAAGCATCACTTGAAGCGCTCGAGCGCGGTGGAGCTGCGCTGGCAGGCGAACGTCGCGACGACGAAGCGCCGCGAGCTCGATAGCCGCGACCTCCTCTACAGCATCGACGGCAACGGCGAGCGCCAGTTCGAGGATCAGCCCGGCTCGGGCCAGCACTTCTGGCAGGTGCTCGATGATCTCTCGGGTGGTGGCGGCGCGGACATCAAGGGCCGCATCGGCGATCTCAATCTGCGCGCGGGCACGATGGTGCAGCTGTCGTCGCGCGAGCTCGGCGGTCGACGCTTCCGCTTCAAGCCGACGGGGATGGCGGGCGATCGCTCGGGCACCGGCGAGCAGCTGTTCGGCGCCGATCAGATCGGCACGATGTTCAACATCGAGGAGGACACCCTCGAGGAAGACGCCTACCAAGCGGCGCTCAATACGTACGCCGGCTACGCGAGCGCCGAGTATCCGATCAGCGACAAGGTCCGCGCGATCGGCGGCGCGCGCTTCGAGCGCTCGACGCAGTCGATGACCAACGGTAGCCGCTACGCGGTGTCCGGAATGGAGACCGAGGTCTCGCACGACGACAACGACGTGCTTCCCGCCGCGAACCTCGTGTGGGCCGCGAAGTCCGACATGAACATTCGCGCGGCGTACAGTTACACGCTCGCGCGGCCGCGCTTCCGCGAGCTCGCGCCGTTCCTCTACTACGACTACATCCGCCGTCGCGACATCTCGGGAAACCCGAACCTCGTCACCACGCACATCCACAACGCGGACCTGCGCTGGGAGTGGTTCCCGTCGGAGGATGAAGTCTTCGCGGTCAGCGCGTTCTACAAGCAGTTCGTCGATCCGATCGAGCAGGTCATCGCGAACGTCAACGCGGACGCGACGTTCCAGAACGCCGATGGCGGCAACATCCTCGGCGCCGAGGTCGAGGCACGCACCACGCTCGGTCGCATCACGCCCGCACTCGACAAGTTCCGCGTCGGTACGAACGTCAGCGTCATGCGCTCGCGCGTGCAGATCGGCGACGACGCGATGTCGCAGCTGCTGACGAGCCGCAATCGCGCGCTGTACGGCCAGTCGCCGTTCGTGGTGAACCTCAACCTCGGTTGGGCGAACCCGAAGATCGCGGATGTAAATGTTCTCTACAACGTCATCGGTGCGCGCATCGTCGACGTCGGCATCAGCGGACTGCCCGACATCTACGAGAAGCCGGTGCATCGCATCGACGTCGTCGCGTCGCGAATGATGCGCAAGGACCTGCGCCTCAAGCTCGCGGTCTCGAACGTCCTCAACCAGAAGGTCACCCTCGAGCAGGGCGACATCACCGTCAACAGCTACACGCCCGGCGTCGCGTTCAGCCTCGGACTCGACTGGGCGCCCTAGGTTCTCAATTGGAAGTGAAAGGACTACAGCCATGAAATCGAAGAATGTGATCTGGCTCGCCGCGCTCGCGCTCGGCACCCTCCCGGCTTGCGGAGATGACTCCGGCCTCACCGGCGACGATCAGCCGGACATCGATGCGCCTCCGATGCCGGAGATCGATGCGCCTCCCGGCGTGACGATCGTCGACGTTCCGGCCGGCGACATCACCGCGTCGACGACGTGGACCAAGGACCACATCTACGTGCTCAAGGGGTACGTCTGGGTAACCGGCGGAACGCTCACGATCGAAGCGGGCACGGTCATTCGCGGTGACAACGGCAGCGCGCTCACCATCACCAAGGATGCGAAGCTGAACGCCGTGGGCACGGCCGCGCAGCCGATCGTGTTCACGTCGAGCAGCGCGACGCCGAAGTCCGGCGACTGGGGCGGTCTCGTCATGCTCGGCAAGGCCGGCATCAACGTCGCCGGTGGCACGAACGGCATCGAAGGCTTCGCCACCTCGTTCGGCGAGCGCATTCGTTACGGTGGCACCGACAACGCGCACGACTGCGGCAAGCTGAAGTACGCGCGCATCGAGTTCGCGGGCTTCGAGCTCGCGCCGGCGAACGAGCTCAACGGCCTCACGGTCGGCGGCTGCGGCTCGGCGACCGAGATCGACTACGTGCAATCGCACTACGGCCTCGACGACGGCATCGAAGTCTTCGGCGGCACGGTCAACCTCAAGCACCTCGTGATCACCGCATACGACGACGACGGTCTCGACTGGGACCTCGGTTGGACCGGCAAGGTGCAGTTCGCGATCATCCAGCAGAAGCAGGATCGCGGCGACAAGGGCTTCGAGGCCGACAACCACCCATCGGCGTTCACCTCGGTGCCCATCAGCGCGCCGGAGATCTGGAACGCCACGCTGATCGGCGGCGACGGCGCAGCGGCGACGAAGAAGCAGGGCGGCATGCACCTGCGCCGCGGCACCGGCGGAAAGATCTCGAACGCGATCGTCGCGTACTGGAACAACTTCGCCGTCGACATCGATGGATTCAACTCGCGTGATCAGTTCGGAACCACGCTGACGATCCACCACACGTACTTCCTCAAGGCGACGCCGTCGGCGGGCTTGTTCGCGACGAACTTCGACTTCTTCGATCACGACGCGATGGCCGCCACGCCGACGATCGAGAACGACTGCGACGGTCCGCCCGCGACGCCCGGTGCATCGAACTGCTTCAACGAGCAGACGACACTCGCGGCCGACACGACGAACCACCTCGATGTCGATCCGATGCTCACGGCGCCCAAGGACTTCGCGGCTCCGAACTGGAAGCCGCTGGCGGCCTCGCCCGTGCTCACGGGTTGCGGCACGCCGCCGGCCGGCCTCGATCAGACCGCGACCTACTGCGGTGCGATCGGCGCGACGGACTGGACCGCGGGCTGGACCGCGTTCCCGGTCTCGAACTAACGAGTACGCGCGATCGCCGAGGCGATCGCCGTCTGGGTCATGAACGTGAACGCTCGCGGGCGAACGTTGTGACCATCTCGAGCTGCAACGAGGAGTTGCAGCTCGAGTCCCGTTTCGGGGTCCATGCGGTGCAGTCCCGCCTCGTCGAGCGCGTAGAGCGCACCGTCGGGGCCGAAGTCGATCGCGACCGGCACGTGGAGCGTCGACGCCGGCGCGACGATCGTGTCGATCAGCTCGCCGCTCTCGGCATCGAAGCGCAGGATCTGTTCGCGCTGCCAATCGCACGCGTAGAGCGATCCATCACGCGCGATCGCCAATGACGTCCCCGATGCGAGCAGGCTCGGTGGCGCCATCTCGCGCACGAGCGTGCCGCTGTCGACGTCCCACACTTGGATCGACGCCGTGTCCGTCTCGACGCCGACGAACAGCGTGTTGCCATCGGGCGCGAGCACCATGTCGAGGGCGTTGCGCATGTAGCCGAGCTCGCGCGTCGCTCGGCCGTGCGCGTCGAGCACCACGACGTTGCCCGTGTCGTTGCCGAGCACGAGCGTCTCGTCACCGCGGAAGGCGAGCTCGAGCGGCTCCTCGAGCAGCGTGGTGTCCCAATAGAAGACGTCCTTCATCGCGCCCGAGGCGACGTCGTAGCGTACGACGTCGCCGCGGCCGAAGCCCGCGAGGTACGCGTAGCCGTTCGGACCGAGGCGCAGGCTCGCGGGGCGATCGATCCGCTGCGCCTTGCCCTCGGCGAACACGCCCTCGAAGTCGCCGGTGCGTCCGTCGTAGCGAAGGATCGTGTCGTTGCCGCGATCGCTGAGGAAGACCGAGCTCGGAACACGTGGCACGCACGTCTCGCAATCGCTCGGAACATCTACACATCCGCTAAGAACCACCGTCACTCCCAGAACCAGCTTCGCGATGTGACGGTCCATCTTCACTACTGTATCGACCGAGAAACGAAAACGACAGTCCTGTGACGTCTTGCGACGAACTTGTCACACAGCGCGAAGCGAGACCGTCACGGACTCGTCACCTGCCGATGGCCTAGTGCGCGCGTGAAGTGCGCCGCATTCGTCGTGCTGCTCGGATGTGCGAGCCCGACGACGGCCGATCGCGAACAGCGGATCCTGACCGCGCTCTCCGACGACAACTGGCTGTGGGCGATCCGCGATCCCGAGCTCGTGCGCGGAAAGCTCGTCAAGATGCAGCGCGGTCCCTACGAGTGGTTCCGAGGGACCGCATCGCTGTTCTGGCGCGACCTGATGGAGCCCGGCGCCGACCGCCCGGCCAGCGCGTTCGGCGACGCAGCGTCGTCGCGTGTCCTGCTCGTCGGCGACCCGCACGTCGAGAACGCCGGCACGTATCGCGCGAGCGACGGCACGATGGTCGTCGACTGGAACGACTTCGACGCCACGGGCTACGGGCCGTTCACGGGCGACCTTCGCCGCCTCGGCGCGTCACTCGCGATCACGGCGCCCGCGATGGCCGAGCCGCTCGTGCGGCGCGCGCTGACATCGTACGCGCAGACCATGGCGCTGCTCGCCACCGGCGCGCGGCCATCGGCGATCACGCGCGGCCGCGCAGCGTTGATCGACGACGAGATCGACAAAGCGCGCACGCGCGGCGAATCGCTGTTCGCGATCGACGAGCTCGCGCCGGTCGGCACGGACGGCGTGCGCGCACTCGCGCTCGGTGACCTCGAGCCGGTCGCCGCCGACGGCGTCGTCGAGGATCGCGTGACCACGATCTCCGCGGAGCACGCGGGGTGGATCGATACGGCGGTCGCGCAGTGGGACCACCCGGAGCTCGGCGCGATCAAGCTGCGCGCGCGTCGCATCGGCCCGGGCGTGTCGAGCTACGCGGCCTATCGCTGGAACGTGGTGCTCGAAGGCCCCACGCCCGCGACCGACGACGATCGCGTGCTCGAGATCAAGGAGACGCGCGAAGGCGTGATCATCCGCGGGCTGCCGCGACTGTCGGCCGCCGAGTGGGACTCGCCCGCGGCGCGGTCGGTCGACACGCAGCGCCGGCTGCAAGCGCGCGGCGATGCCGACGCGATCCTCGGCAGCGCGCTCGTCGGTGGGCTGTCGGTGAAGATCCGCGATCGCGAAGCATTCCAGCGCGGGATCAACTACGACGACATCGCCGCCCTCGCCGAGGGCAACGCGGCCGATCAGGCGCAGGCGCTCGAGCTCGCCGCGATCTACGGCGAGATGCTCGCGCGTGCGCACGGACTCGCGCGGACCGAGGACGGTGCGCTCGAGTCGCTTGGCGATAGCGGACTCGGTTACACCGTGATCGCTCCGCTGCTCGCGAACCGCGAGACAGATTTCGTCGACGATCTCGCGAGCCTCGCGCTCGCCGACGCCGCGCAGATCACCGCAGATCACGCGCTCGTGAAAGACATGGACCTGTTCGCGGAGATCACGCCGTGACGCGCGTCTTCGCGGGGTGGACTGGCATCGCTCGTGTCTGCCCTCGCCGATACCGCACCGTCTCCGACGCTCATCACGATACCTGGAGGCAGTCCATGACCGCGCGTGTCCGCCATGTCGCGATCGCGACATGTCTCGTCGCAACCTCCATCGCGCACGCGCAGGGCACCGACGAGCCCGGGCCTGCGGAGCCGCCGGTAACCGACGCTGCGCCGGCGGTACCAACGCCCGCGACGCCTCCGCCTGCCGAGCCGCGAGTCGAACCGGCCGCGATCGCCGAAGCCTCCGTCGACAAACCCGCACCGTTCCCGCGGTGGTCGCCGGCGCGTCTCGCGATCGATCTCGAGCTCGTCACGCAAGGGCGCTACGCGAGCAAGGCGGGGGCGAACCTCTCCGAGCTGCGCCTCGATCGCGGCGAGCTCGGGGCGCGCGTCGGGCTCGGCGATCACGCGGCTGCGGAGCTGCGGCTCGAGACGATTCGATCGGCCAGCGATGGCGGCGCCCTCGGCATCGATGGCGACTCGACGGTGGTGCGCGTGAAGTACGCGAACGTCGCCGGCAGCGCGGAGCTCGGCCCGGTGATCCTCGACGGAGCGCTCGGCTTCGTCGCCGATCCGTGGATCCGCGCGATCGAGGACGGCTACACGTTGAAGCCGCTGTCGCGCACGGGGAGCGAGCGCTTGCTCGGATGGCCGACGTCGGATCTCGCGGCCCTCGTGCGCGCGACGGTCGGACCTGCGCGCCTCGCGGTGAGCGTCGGCAACGGCGAAGGTCAGCGCTACCCCGAACGCAACGACGGCAAGACCACCACGGCGGTCGCCGAGGTCGTCGCCGTGAACACCGACGACATCCGCGCGAGCGTCGCCGGCATGTTTCGCGATGGATCGATCGGCGTCGCGCGCGTGCGCGATCGTCGCGCGGGTGGCGGCGCGAACGTGATCACGCCATGGGTTCGCGGTGGCCTCGACGTCGTGAAGGCGTGGGGCATCGGCGATCGCGGTGATGCCGAGGGCCTCGAGATCGGTGGCTGGGCCGACGCACGCATCGTCGAGAAGCTGCACGTCGTCGCGCGCTTCGCGACGCTCGGCTACACCGCCGGCGGGCGCGCGTCCACGTTCGGCGGCGCGATCGCCATCGAGCCGTGGACCGGCCCTGGAGACGCCCGCGTCCGCCTGTGGTTCGCCCTCGATCGCGTCACGTCATCGGGCGTCGCGATGCCGCTCGTCGGCGCCGACGGCGGTGACGCCACCGTCGCAATGCTCGTCGCGTCTGCGACCGCACCGTTTCTTTTCGACTGAGATGGACACGCGATCAGCCATGACAGGGACAACGAGTCACATGCGCACCACACAACTCTCCAACATGACACTGCTCGGATCTGGCACCCGATCTGCTTCGCGGCGCGTCATGCGCTCGACCGTCCTCGTCTGTTTGATCGCCGCTTGTAGCAACGCCGCCGATCCCGCCGATACACCGGATGCACCGCCATCGGGTGATGCGGCCGTCGATGCGCCCGCGGGACCGCCCCTCGATATCCTTCGCGTCAACGAGGTCGTCGCGGCGGGTGCGCCCGATTGGTTCGAGGTGGTGAACGTCTCCGCGAGCGCGGTCGAGCTGTCCGAGTACTGCTACGTCGACTCCGGCGCTCTCGCCACGTGCAAGGCGTTCCCGGCGATGTCGCTCGCGCCGATGGCGCACTACGCGCAGGACGTCGACGACACGATCAGCGGCTTCAAGCTGGGCGGCGATGAAGAGGTCAGTGTGTATCGCATCAGCGACATGCGCATCAGCGACAAGGCCGATTGGGCGGAGGGCGATTCGCCGGGCGGCGAGAGCTGGGCGCGCATCCCGGATATCACCGGCACGTTCGCGCGCACGAATCAGGTCACGAAGAACGCGGCGAACGTCGCGGATAACCCGAACGCGCCGCTGAAGACGCTGATCGTGAACGAGGTCGCCGCGGCGGAGCCGACCGATGGCGATTGGGTCGAGATCGTGAACGCGACCAGCGCAGCGATCGCCCTCGAGGACTACTGCATCATCGATACGGGCGCCACGCCGTGCAGCCCGCTGCCCGCGATGCAGCTCGCGCCGGGTGCGTACTACGTGCGCGCGTGCAACGACACCGACACCGGCTTCAAGCTCGCCGGCGACGAAGCCGTGAGCATCAAGCGCATCAGCGACATGCGCGTGTCCGATTCGGCCGATTGGGCCACCGGCGAAGCAGGGCCCGCGGGTTCGAGCTATGCGCGGTCGCCGACGATCACGGGCGCCTTCGTGGCGTCGTCGGTCCAGACGAAGGGCACCGCCAACTAGGCCATCCACGTGCCGTGCGAAGCGGCCGCGTGAAACAGAAAGTCGAGCAGCGGTAGATGCCGGCGCAGCGTGCGGCTGAGCCGGTGCGGCTTGATCGGATTGAACCGCCCGATCGACGACAGGCCTTGCCAGGGATTCTTGCGCACCCAGGCCCACGAGCCCATCTCCAGCGTGAGCGGTAGCAGGACGCCGTCGCCGAGCGCACGGCGGCGATCGTAGAGGTAGTCCCAGAGGTCGCCGCGGATCGTGTAGACCTGCGCGGTCTGTTCGACGCGGTACACGTGGTTCGGCAGCGACGCGTCGAGGAGCGCGTCGAGCGCGATGATCGCGGGAAGATCGGGCAGCGGCTCGCGTGTCCGCGCGTACGGATACCAGATGCGATCGATCATGCCGAAGCCGGAGTGCAGATCGATCGCGATCGCGAACGGGCTCGCGAACAGCTCGGTCTCGACGAGCTGCACGAGTGCCGCGGCTTCCGCTTCCATCGGCGCGCCATCGCGCCCCATGAACCACGGCAACAAGCGCGAGATGCG
Source organism: Kofleriaceae bacterium (assembly GCA_044230415.1). Taxonomy (GTDB): domain Bacteria; phylum Myxococcota_A; class Polyangia; order Haliangiales; family Haliangiaceae; genus JABFXX01. The sequence continues at coordinate 106,505 of JBGARE010000023.1, read as the reverse complement.
ATGACCGCCGAGCAGCGGTGTGCCACCGAGCGTCGCTTCCGGCGCGTTACGCATGAGATCGACGCCGTTTCCGTTCGCGCGGGTACCCCGGGACATGCCCACGGGGTTGAGCAGCGGCACCACGACGATGCGGCATTGCTCGAGCGCCGCGTGGAGGAGCTCGTCCCACGCGAGGCGCGCCGCGAGCGTGACGAGATACGCGATTGCCACGTCGGTGCCGATACGCTCGAGCCCGTGGACACCGCCGGTGACGAGCAGGGCAGGGCGATCGCGCTTCGGCGTGCCGAACGAGAACGCGTGGATCGGCAGGTCACCGACGGACGCGAGCACGTCGACCCGCGCGCGGCCCGCTGTCACGACAGCGTTCGCGAGCCGCTCGATCTCGACAAGCGCGGGCAGACGATCGGGCAGTGAATTCACGGCGAGAGCAGAGCGTGCCCGCGCTCGGGCACGATCACGCTGACTCCTGCGTCGAGAACCTGCGCGCGCGGTCGATCGAGCATCGGCAAGCCGAGCCCGCGCAGCGCGAGCCGCCACGCGAGCGGCAATAGCTCCGCGTCCACGAGGCTCGGCGAGGCTGCGAGCTCCGCACACAAGCGCATCAAGTTGTTCGTGCGCACCGAGATCACGCGTGCGCGCGCGTTCGTGGTGACGACGGGAACGCTGCGGATCGAGCACAGGTTCGCGGCGATCCACCGCGACGCGTGCGCGAGCTCGACGACGTTGCGCGTGCGACGAGCGCGACGGGCATCGATGCCGAGGCCACACATGCGGGCGAGGCGCAGTCCGTGCGCGATCGGCCTCATGCGGCCACCTGCACCTCGCGCCGCGGCACGAAGCCGAGGCGCTCGTACTTGTCGCGCATGCGCTCGAACGTCGCGCGATCGATCTTCGAGACGATGCGCTCGTCGCCGGGGCCGTAGTAGTCGAGCTTGCGACCGACTTCGATCGCGCCGAGCATCTTGTGCACCGCACGTGCGGGCGCGTTGTCCTCTTTCACGGTGAACCAGCACACGTCGACGTGATCGATGACGTGGCGAACGAACGCGCCGATCAGCTGCACCGTGACACGAGTCTTCTGATACTCGGGGATCACCGCGAGCGTCGTGCAGTGCGTCTCGCGGCCTTGCACGAACGACAGCAAGTATCCGACGGGGCGATCACCGTCGAGCGCGATAAAGCACGACTCTCGATAGATCTCCGTGCAGAGGCGGAGATAGTGCGGACACAACACGGCTTCCCCCATCGCGCCGAAGACATCGGTCTCCAGCTTCGCGAGAGCGGCGAAATCGTCCGAGGTGAGTGTACGGATCGTGTAGCGACTCATGGCGACCTCCTCGCAACAAAGATGACCGTGTCACGTGGCGGAACGGTTACTCCCGTTCGGAGGCCGTGTGATGTCTTCGCGACGAAACGTGCTCGATCGCGGACAGCGCGCGAACGCTCGTGCTCGGCGGCGTCACCGGCGTCGCGCGCGTACGTTCGCCGGCCTTCACCAGCGCACCCACACTCTGCATCGCGACGCCCCACGTCCCGTCACGGCGAAGCCCGGCAATGCCATAGCGCAGCATTCCGTCGAGCGCACCGGTGACGGACTTGTCACCGAGCGTTGTCGACGGCAAGCCGACGATCGCGATGTCGGCGTCGGCATCACCGACGACACCGGCCGTCATCGCGTGGCGATGTCCGTGACACACGAGCACGCGATTCGCAGCGTGCCGGCGACGGTACGACGACAGGATCGCCACGAGGTGATCCGAGTCGACGGTGGTGTTGTACCAAGCCTCGGGATCGAGGAACTCGTGATCGCGCCACACGTGATGATGCGTGATGCACAACAGCGGTCCGCGCATCTTCGCAAGCATGCGCTCGAGCTCCGCGAGCTGGTCCGCGCCGAACTGGCCGATCGCGTTCGACAGCACGTGCGTCGAGCGCAGCCGGCACGAATCGAGGAGCACGACGTTTGCCGGGCCAACCTCGGTGATCATCGTGTCGACGATCGGGAAATCGGCGAGCCGACCGGCGTGCGCTTGAAACGCGGTCTCGCGCAGCGCGCGGCGGACGAGCGTGACGTCCTCGTCGAACGGGTGGTTGAAGCAGATGTCGTGGTTGCCGGGCACCAACCGATGCGAGAGCCGCGGCGCGGAGTCGACGATGTCGAGCCACGCGGCCCATTCGCCGAGCGCACCGCTATCGACCTCGTCGCCACACCACAAGACGGTGCGCGGCCCGAACGCATGAATGTGCGCGAGCACGCGGCGAAGCCCCGCGGCGAGGTCACGTCCAGTCGGTAGTTCGCGCCACGGCCACTGTCCGGGATCGATCAGCAGCTCGGCCGGCGTCGACGGTGGCGCGACGAGGTGCGTGTCCGAGACGAGCGAGCACACGGGCGCGAGCTCGCTCGCATGCACGAGTAACGATGGCATCGATCGCAGCACCGGTGCGCGCCGCACGTGGATGCCGATGCGCACCGCTTCGAGTGCGCCACTCGCGATCTGCCCGAGCGACGCGCGCGCCATGAAGCTCGCCGTGAGCTTCACGAGCGATGCGGGACCGCGCAGTCGATCGAGGAGCGGCATCTAGGGCCGCAATGCGACGAGCGCGAGGATCTCCCACGCGATCGCTGCCGTCAGGTGTGCGGTGATGTCCGCGTGATCGAGAGACGGGCAGTACTCGACGACATCCCCACCGACCACGCGCAGGCTCGCGAGCCCGCGGAGGAGCTGCAGTGCTTCGCGCGCGGTGATGCCGCCCGGCACCGGTGTGCCCGTTCCCGGCGCGAACGCGGGATCGATCGCGTCGACATCGAACGTCACGTACGTCGGGCGCATGCCGATGCGCTCGCGTAGCTCGGCGCACACGCGGCGTGGCTGGCGCTCGTCGATCGCATCTGCGGACACGATCGTGTGTTCGCGCGTGCGGATCAGTTCGTCGTCGGCGGCGCCTCCGCGGGGACCCCGAATGCCCAGCTGGTAGAGCTGGCCGCGCTCGACGAGGCCCTCTTCGATCGCATGGCGCATCGGCGTCCCGTGGTGGAACGCGTCGCCCCACACCTCGGGGCCGCTGGTGTCGAGGTGCGCGTCGAAGTGCACCACGGCGAGCGGTCCGTGCCGCTTCGCGAGTGCGCGCAACACCGGCAGCGTGACCGAGTGATCACCGCCGATGATCACGGGCGTTACGAGCGCGGCGGACAGCTGCCGCACTTCGGCCTCTACCGCCGCGCGCATCACCTCGCGATCGAACGGCGGGAACACGACGTTGCCACCGTCGACGCAGCGCAGTCGCGCGAACACGTCGATGCCGTGCACCGGGTGATAGCCCTGCACCAGCGCGGACACGCGGCGCACGTGGTACGGCGCGAACCGCGCGCCGGGCATGTACGTGGTGCCACCGTCGTGCGGCACGCCGATCACCGCGGCCTCCGCGTTCGCGACGCGGTCAACGCCCGTCGGGAGACGAAAGAACGGAGTCTGTCCGTGGCGTAGGTAGTTGAGTGCGGAGTCCTGCATCGCTGTACCTCGTGTGTTGGAGCAAGTGCCCGACGACGCCACGCACGCGCGCGGCCATCGCCTCGGGGGATTCACCCGTGCGCGGCATGATCGGCGCACCGAACGAGAGTGCGACGTCGACACGCGTGCGCGCCGTGAGCTGCATGTAGTGCGGGAGGAACGTCGCGCCGTCGCACCACGCCATCTCGGGGTCGCGATAGCGGATCGCGACGGGCACGACCGGCACGCCGAGGCGCTGCGCGATGCCGAACGTCCCGCGCCAGAACGGGCGCACCGAGTCGCCCTTCGTCGTCGTTCCTTCGGCGAAGTTCAGCACGCTGGTGCCACCTGCGAGCAGATCGTGGATCCGCCGCAGCGTTCGCGCGCGCGCCATCGGATCGTCGCGTCGCACGAACACGGTGCCGAGCGCAGCGCCGATCGGGCCGACGATCGGCCACGCGCTGACCTCGCCCTTCGCGACCGGTAGCGCCGGGCACATCGGGAGGATCGCGAGCGGATCGAGATAGCTCACGTGGTTCGCGACGAGCAGCGCCGTCCTGCGAGGGACCTCACCGCGTACGTCGACATGAAGATCATGCGCGCGCGCGACGGCGCCGAGCGCGCCGGCCAGGCGGTGCGCCGCGGCCAGGCTGCCCGACGGTGGCGCCATGCGCACCGAGCCGAGCTCCGCGAGCGCGTTGAACAGACCGCGACCGATATGAGCCGCACTTGTCAGCGCCTTCATCGGGCCTCCGAAAACGTCTGCGACACAGGAGCGAACCCACGCGTCTTCCAAGTCACGCGCGATGGCTGAAACTCGCTTCGGCGGTGGGCCATGAAACCTCCCGTGTCGATGAGCCCACCTTGGCGAATGCTCGTGGCGAGGCGCGTCAGTTGGCGAAACGCGAAGGCGACGTTTGTGTGGACGCGTGGTTAGCTGCTTTTTTGCCAGCGCGCCATGTGACGCGACGGTCACGACGAGGTGACTCGCACGATGCACCTCACGTCACCGTCCGGTTGCAGAGCGCCATCTGTTTCGTCACGCGAGTTCCATAGCCTGGGGCGTGTACGTTTTGCCTGCTACCGACGATCTGTCCGCGCCGATTCAACCGCTTCGCGTAACGGTCGTCACCGCCGTGACGACGTCGCACACGCAGGCGATCGTGGACCAACTACGCCGCGAAGCGATGGCCGTCGACGTCGTGTTGACCTCGGTCCTCGACGCCGAGCCCGAGTGTCCGGTGTATGTCGTCAGCCTCGAGCCCGCGCTGCTACCGGATCTGGGGCCACGCTTCGTCGCGTGGGCAGCGACCGGCGAGCTGCGCGCGGGACTGATCGGTGTGGTCGAGTCCGGCAACACCGAAGCAAACGAGGATCTCCTCGCGTTCGGCTTCGACGACGTGGTCGCGACACCGGTATCGACGCGCGAGCTCGTCGCGCGCGTCAAAGCCGTTCATCGTCGCGTGCACTGGAAGGGCATCTCGAACGGTCGCGTGCGGTTCGGCGATCTCACGCTCGATCTCTATGGCCGCGAGTTGTGGATCGACGGCAAGACGATCGCCCTCACGTCGATCGAGCTCGCGGTGTTGCGCGAGCTGATCAAAGCGCGCGGTAAGCCGCTATCGCGTGCAGACTTGCTCGATCTCGCGTGGGGCGAAGGCGACCTCGAGGTCTCCGAGCGCGCCGTCGACAACGTGATCCTCCGACTGCGTCGCAAGCTACCGACGCCGGACCTGATCGAGACCGTGCGCTCCGTCGGCTTCCGGATCGCGGATCGAAGCTAAGCCTTCGCCGACTTCTTCTTTGTCGCTGGCTTCGCAGCCGGCTTCGCGGCGCTCTTGTCGTCGGGCTTCGCGCCGCTCGCGAGTGCCTTCACCGCCTCGACCACCGCGTCGGCGTGGCCCTTCACGCTGACCTTGGGCCAGTGCTTGTAGACCTTGCCTTCACCATCGATGACGACAGTCGAGCGGATGATGCCCTTCATCTTCTTGCCGTACATCACCTTGTCGCCCCACGCGTCGTACGCCTCCATCACCTTGCCGTCCGGATCGGTGAGCAGCGGGAACGACAGCTTGTACTTGTCGCGGAATTTACAGTGCGAGGCGATCGAGTCTTTGCTCACGCCATACACCTGCGCGCCGAGCTTCTTCAGCGCGGGGACCGCCGCCGTGAAGTCTTGCGCTTCGACGGTGCAGCCCGGCGTGTTGTCGCGCGGGTAGAAGTAGACGACGACGATCGTTCCGGCCAGGTCTGCGAGCTTGACCTTGGTGCCGTCCGACGAATCGAGGGTGAACGCGGGTGCCTTCTTGCCAACAGCGATCATGGCTTGCGGTACCACGGCTTGCTAGGCTTGTGCGATGCGCGTCGCCCTCGTCCTCGTGGTGCTTGCCGGATGTGCCGGCCATGGCGATCGCGAACCAGCGTGGCCCAAGCGCGCCGATGCCGAGACCGACGGCGGCGAGAGCCTCGCGCCCCGCACGACGAGCGTCATCGCTGCCACCGAGACCGACGACGACGTGAAGCCCGACGTGAAGGCGGTCGACAAGCCCGCCGACGCGAAGCCCGCCGAGGCGAAGCCGGCGGAGGCGAAGCCCGCGACGACGACCGCGCCGGACGACGTGATCATCATCGACGACATCGTCATCGAGATCGAAGACTGACCCGAAACGGCAACGGGCCAGCCTCGCGGCCGGCCCGTCGACACGATCGCGACGCGACCGTTAGAGGTTGAAGCAGCCCTGCTGCGCGCAGATACAGAACGTGGGCGCCGTGGCGGGGAACATGTAGCCCGTCGCCATGCACATCTCGTCGGTCTGCGCCGAGTCACCCGACTGGATGGTGCGGTTCGTATCGTTCTGATACGTGCACGTGTAGGTCAGCTTGTTGGCGCCCGAGGAATCGTTGAACGAGTAGAACGGGGCGGACATCCACGTCTGCGGGATCGGGTGCTCCCAGTCCTCGCTCGTGAACGCGACGGCAGAGCTCGCCGGCATGCCGTTCTTGACCTCGGTCTTGATCGCTTGCTTGTGCGCGTGCGTCGACATCATCCAGAACTTCGTGTTCGCGGGCGTGTCACACGTCTTGGTCGCGATGCCACCGTTCTCGACGGTGGGCACACCGCCGTTGGCTGCGGTCGGCTTGATCGAGAGGCCCGCGTTGTACGTGATGTATGCGGCGGTGGAGGTGTACGCGGCATCGGCGGCGAGCGCTTCGGCGTTGAGCGTGACGTGAACCGAGAGAACCTCGTCCGTCGCGTTCAGGTAGTGCATCTGGAAGAAGCCTGCCGTGTTCGGCTGGATCACCTGCGCGAGCGGCTTGCCCGTGCCGTCGTCCGCCGGAAGGAGAACTTCCGACTCCGCGGTCTGCGCGGCGTACGTCCACACCGGACGGTTGCTGAGGCTCGACGTGCCACCGAAGCCGCAGTTGCTCGCGGACACGGTGCCGGGCGGCATCAGATCATTGGAGGTCGTGAACATGATCATGTGGTGGCTGCCCGGCGTCATGACGGACTTCCACTTGCTGATCGCCATCGGCTCCGTATTCGGCGTACGGAAGTAATAGCAATAGGTGATCTCTTGGCCGGGCTGGATGTCGATGTTGGTCGACTGGATCTGAAAACCGCGAGCGGGCGGGTCGATGTTGCTGCCGCTGCCACTGCCATCGTCACCGCCTGGATCGGTGCCATCGGTACCGCAAGCCATCAACGAGACGAACGCGAGACAAAAGCCGAAGCTCGTGCGCATGTGACCCCCTAATTTCGTGGGCGAGCCTATCAATGTCTGTGGTCGGATCCACAGCATTATTGAACGGAAGTTCGGGTTTTGAACTTGCTCGTTCTGACCGTCGCTGATGCACGAAGTGCGTAGAGCGACCTATGCTCACATTCATGACGCGCTTCGACGTGGACCTCTTCGTACTCGGGGGTGGCTCGGGCGGTGTGCGTGCAGGTAGGGTAGCGGCGGAGCACGGCGCTCGTGTTGCCATCGCGGAGGCGGACCGCTGGGGCGGCACCTGCGTGGTGCGTGGCTGCGTGCCAAAGAAGCTGCTCGTCTACGCGAGCGAGACCTCCCGCACACTCGAAGAAGCCCGCCACAACGGCTGGGCGATCGAACCCGCGACGCATGATTGGTCCGCCCTCGTGGCCGCGAAGGATCGCGAGATCACGAGGCTCTCGCAGGCGTATCGCAGCCGCCTCGAGAAGGCCGGTGCGCGCGTCCTGTCGGGTCGCGCAGTCCTCCTCGATCCACATACGATCGACGTCGAAGGTGAGCGCATCACTGCTGCTCACATTCTCGTGGCGGTCGGTGGCCGGCCCAAGCGACCCGGCCCCGGTTGGATCACGTCGGATGAAGCGTTCCACCTGCCAACCCTCCCGAAGCGCATCGCGATCCTCGGCGGCGGCTACATCGGAGTCGAGTTCGCTCACATCTTCCGTGGTCTCGGCGCGACCGTGACCCTGATCCATCGCGACACGCACGTCCTCCGCGGCTGGGATCCCGATGTCCGCGAGCTCGTCACCGCGGGCCTCACCGCGAACGGCATCGACGTCGTGCACTGCAACTCGCTCACCACGCGCGACGGGTGCAAGACACTTGTCGCCGGCGATCGCGAGATCGCGACGGACCTCGCGATGGCCGCGATCGGACGCGAGCCCTCGACCACGGACATCGGTCTCGTCGAAGCGGGCGTGCAGCTCGATCATCGCAACGCGATCGTCGTCGACGAATTCTCGCGCACCTCGGTGCCGCACATCTATGCCGTCGGCGACGCCACGGGCCGCGTCGCTCTCACCCCCGTCGCGATCCGCGAAGGCCACGCTGTCGCCGACACGCTGTTCGGCAATCGGCCCACGCCGATCCATCACCACCTGATCCCGTCCGCGGTGTTCGGTCAGCCTCCCGCCGCGAGCGTCGGGCTCACCGAGCAGGGTGCGCAAGCGCAGGGACACGACCTGCGCATCTTCCGCGCGAAGTTTCGCCCGATGCGCTACGCGCTCTCGGGACGCGACGAGCACGTGTTGATCAAGCTCGTCGTCGATCGCGCGACGGACAAGGTGCTCGGGCTCCACATGGTGGGCCCGGATTCACCGGAGATCGTGCAGACCGCGGCGATCGCGATCACGATGGGCGCGACCAAAGCGGACTTCGATCGCACGTTCGCTCTCCACCCCACCACCGCCGAGGAGCTCGTGCTCCTGCGCTAATTACGCGACGCGAGCTTGCGGGAGCTGGCCCGGCATACCGCGATCCGCGACCTTGTTCAGCTCGGCCTGGATGATGGCCATGCCGATGAAGCCGAGGAGGACGATCAGGATGAACGCGATCACGCCGGACATCTTGCCAGCCGTGACGTGCTCGACGCCGCCGCTGAACTTCCAGTACCAGAGGAGCGGTCCGATGAACGGGATGAGGATCATCCACGCCGTCGGGACATTGGCTCCCAAGCTGTTCATCTCGTTCTTGGTCTTCACCGCCCAGACGAGCGAGTAAATGCCGAACGTCACGAAGGTCAGAATGATCACTGTAGCCACAGAACGCTTGGTCACGATTAGAGCTCCCTTGGCCATGTTTGATGGCCCGTCATTGATGCGCTCGCAAGCTCGCGCAACTAGAACACCCGGACGTTATATACATGCGATCAGTCGCATCTGGATCACGAAAGGCGGTCGCGATAGTCGCGATAACCGAATCTACGATGCACGGAGATCCTCCGAGTCGCAGGATCATGCGTCGCGATCGACGGGTGGCGAACTCCGTTGAACGTCGTGGTTTTCACCATCGTGTAGTGGGCCATATCCAAAAACACCAGCTTATCGCCGACCTGGAGCGGGCGATCGAAGCTGTAGTCGCCGATGACGTCGCCCGCGAGGCACGTCATGCCACCGAGGCGATAGGTATGCGCTTTCGCGCCGGGATCGCCGGCGTCGATGATCACGGGGCGGTACGGCATCTCGAGGACGTCGGGCATGTGGGCGGTCGCCGACGTATCGAGAATCGCGATGTCGATGCCGTTGTGAAAGGTGTCCATCACCGTCGAGACGAGCACGCCCGTCCCGAGCGCGACGGCCTCGCCGGGTTCGAGGTAGACGGGGATGTCGTTCCAGCGAGCACGGAATTCTCTGATGATGCGGACGAGGCGCTCGCGATCGTAGTCGGGTCGCGTGATGTGGTGACCGCCGCCGAAGTTGACCCACTTGCGACCGGGGATGAATTCTCCGAACTTCTGTTCGAAGGCCCCGATCGCGCGCTCGAGGGCATCTGAATTGCCTTGGCAGAGCGTGTGGAAGTGCAGGCCGTCGATGCCGTCGAGGTCCGCCGCGGTCAGGTTCGCGCGCGTGGTGCCGAGGCGGCTGCACGCGCCGGCGGGATCGTAGAGCGCGACCTCGACCTCTTGGTGCTCGTGGTTGACGCGCAGGCCGACGGACTTGCCGCCGTGGTGCTCGATCGCCGCGCGATGACGGCGCCACTGGTTCGGCGAGTTGAGGACGATATGATCAGCCAGCGTCAGCAGCTCGCGCATCTCGCCATCGGAGTACGCGGGCGCATACGCGTGAACCTCGCCACCGAGCTCCTCGCGCGCGAGTCGCGCTTCGGCGACCGACGACGAGGTCGCGCCCGCTAGATACTTCCGGACGAGCGAGAACGTCGACCACTGCGCGAAGCCTTTGAGCGCGAGCAGGATCGTGCAGCCGGCGCGCTGCTGCACGTCGGCGAGGATCTTCAGATTTGCTTCGAGCGCGCCGAGGTCGGTGATGAAGATCGGCGTCTCGACGGTGGAGATATCGATCGCCCGCGCGACGTCCGCGCCGAGCGAGGCTCCGGCGGACAACTATCGCTCCTCGACGTGCCACGGGAGGCCGCGCTTGCCGACGTCCTCGAGGAACGGATCGGGATCCATCTGCTCCATGTTGAACACGCCCGCGCCCTTCCACTTGCCGGTCACCATCATCACCGCGCCGGTCACCGCTGGAACGCCCGTGGTGTACGAGACCGCCTGCGCGCGCACTTCCTTGTACGTCTCCGCGTGGTCGCAGATGTTGTAGATGAAGTAGCGCTTCTTCTGGCCGTTCTTGATGCCTTCGCAGAGGCAACCGATCGACGTCTTGCCCGTGTAGTTCTGCGCGAGCGACGCCGGATCCGGCAGCAGCGCGCGGAGGAACTTGATCGGGACGATCTTCTGGCCGTTGAACTCGACCTCGTCGATGCGCGTGATGCCGATGTTCTGCATCACCTCGAGGTGCTTGAGGTACGCCTCGCCGAACGTCATCCAGAACCGGATGCGCTTCAGGCCCTTCAGGTTCTTCGCGAGGCTCTCGAGCTCCTCGTGATAGAGGAGGAAGCTCTTGCGTTCGCCGACGCCGGGATAGTCGAAGATCTTCGACACGCTGAGCGGATCGGTCTCCTTCCACTCGCCGCTCTCCCAGTAGCGACCGCGCGCCGTGATCTCGCGGATGTTGATCTCGGGGTTGAAGTTCGTCGCGAACGCCTTGCCGTGCGAGCCGCCGTTGCAGTCGACGATATCGACGTAGTGCACTTCGTCGAGCAGGTGCTTCTGCACGTACGCGCAGAACACGTTCGTCACGCCCGGATCGAAGCCCGAGCCGAGCAGCGCCATGCGTCCGGCCTTCGCGAAGCGATCCTGATACGCCCACTGCCACGAGTACTCGAACTTCGCGACGTCGGGCGGCTCGTAGTTCGCGGTGTCGAGGTAGTCGACGCCTGCCTCGAGGCACGCGTCCATGATGTGGAGGTCCTGGTACGGCAGCGCGACGTTGATGACGAGCTTCGGCTGGTACTCGCGGAGCAGCTTCGTCAGCTCGGGGACGTTATCGGCATCGACCTTCGCGGTGCCGATCTTGCGACCGTGCATCTGCTCGATCTCCGCAGCGAGCTTCTGCACGGGTTCGAGACGGCGGCTGGCGAGCATGACTTCGGAGAACGCTTGCTTCTCCATCGCGGCTTTGTGAGCGACGACGCCGCCGACACCACCCGCACCGATGATGAGGACCTTCGACATGCGCTGCTCTTACCACGTCGCCTACGACGACGGCGGTTTGGCAACGCGGAACAACAGACTGCCGAGCTCGTTCGCATCGAACCAAATGCCATGGCGCTTCTTGCAGACGTCGAGCGGGATCCCGAGGATGTCCAGCGTGTCCATCGGCTCGGTGCAGTCGGGACACGGCAGCGGCTGGCGGCCGGTCGCGGGCACTCCGACGATCTCGACGGGCGACGGTGGCTGCTGCATCGCCGACGCCATATCGCGCACGTCGTCCGCGGGGAGCCAGACACCGCGGCAGCCTTCGCATCCGCGCGCCGCACCGGCCTTCACGAGCGGCGTACCGCACCGAGGACAGACATCGCTATTGTCGCGGTACATCACTTCTCCGCAGCGAGCGCTGCACGCACGCGCTCGAGCTCGACCTGCGCTTTGGGCGACAGCGTCGGGTACGGGAGGTCGAGCTGCTTCATCGTCGCGACGATGATCTCCGCGACCGTCCTGCGCATGTACGACTTCGAGTCCGCGGGGATCGCGTACCACGGTGCCCACGGCTTGCTCGTCGCGCGGAGCGCGTCCTGATACGCGGCCATGTACTCGCTCCACTTCGTGCTCTCGTCGAAGTCGCCCGGGCCAAACTTCCAGTGCGCGTCGGGATCGTTGATGCGATCCGAGAATCGCGCGTGCTGTTCCTTCTGCGAGACGTTCAAGAAGAACTTCAGCACCACGGTGCCGCTGCGCGCCCAGTGCTTCTCCGCGGCGATGATCGACTCGTAGCGCTCGGTCCACAGATCCTCGAGCTTCTTCGGGCGATACGGGAGCCGCTGTCCGTCGAGGAAGTTCGGGTGCACGCGCACGACGAGCACCTCTTCGTAGTGCGAGCGATTCCACACGCCGATGCGGCCGCGCTCGGGCAGGTTGCGCTGCACGCGCCACAAGAAGTCGTGATCGAGCTCCTCGGCGTTCGGCGCCTTGAACGCGTAGACCTGACAACCGACGGGGTTCACGCCCGTGAGCACCGCGCGGATCGTGCCGTCCTTGCCCGCCGCGTCGAGCGCCTGGAAGATCAACAGCACGCTGTAGCGATCGTTCGCGTACAGCCGCTGCTGCAGCTTCGACAGCTCGAGGACCGTCGAGTCGAGCGCGGCTTTGTTGCCGTCCTTCTTGCCGTCGTTGTCGGCTTTTGTCGGCGCCTTGTCGATCGAGAACGAATCGTCGAACGGGACGAGGTACGGGCTATCGACGGGCTCGAACAGGATCGGCTTGGGCATCGCGTCGACGATAACGCCCGCGTCTGTGACAACTTGGATAGACGCGCACGAATTTGCGATGACGGTACGGTAATCCGGACGTCACGGAGTAAGGTGCCCCTTCTATGGCGACGACGATTCCCGAGGTGAAGCCCGAGGCTGTGAAGGTCGAAGCGAAGGCCGACAACGACGGAAAGGTCGAAGTCGTGACCGCCGATGGGTCGCGCGGTGAAGCGGTTCGCTATCACGAGGAAGACAAGCTCGGGCCGCTCGGCGCCAAAGTCTCCGCGCTTTGGGACCCGACCGACCTGCGCAAGATGCTCGTGCGCGAGTTCAACGCCGCCGTGACGAAGGCGAAGGAAGCAGCAGCGTCGGTGGATCAAGGCGCGACGATCGCGGTGCACGAAGCGCGGAAGGCGCTGCGTCGCGCGCGTGCCGTGCTGTCGATGGTGTCGGGCGCGCTGCCCAAAGGCGAGCGACGCGCGGTTCGTGCGGCGCTGCAAGAGGCACGGCGTTCGCTATCGACAGCGCGCGATCACGCGGTCGCGCCCGAGACGCTGGCGAGCATCGCGCTGTCCGACGAGGATCGCGCGACGGCGAAGCGCGTGCTCGACAACGCGGCGGAGGCTCTGCCGCCGACGAAAGAGCTGAAGCAGCTGCTCGCCGAGGCGGCCACGCGCGCCGCCGCACAAGCCGAGGCACTCGAGGCCGCGCTGCCGCAGGAGCTGCCGTGGAAGGTCGTCGTCGACGGCATCAAGGATGTGTACGCGGAGGCGCGCGATGCGCGGCGCAAGGGCAAGAAGTCCAAGGCGTGGTTCCACACGTGGCGCCGTCGCAGCAAAGAGCTCGTCTATCAGCTCGAGCTCGTCGCGGAGCACGCGGGCGCTCGTCTCCACGCGATCCACGAGGAGCTCGAGGGCATCGCGAACACGCAATCCCCGGCCGTCGACCTGATCATGCTCCGCGAGTTCGTGAACACCTATGCGCAGGGCATCCAGGCCGACGCGGTCGAACACCTGCGCGATTCGATCGAGACCGCGCTCGACGATCTGATGACCGTCGCGCGCGACGCGGGGCGCGATGCATACAGCCAGCGTCCGAAGCGCTTCGCGAAGCGTCTGTCGAAGGCGATGAAGCGAGACCTCACGCCTCCCGACGACGCCGATCTGACGACCGAGCTCGCGGACTGATCACGGCGCGCCGACGAGATCGTCGAACGCATCCGTGAACTCGCGATCATCGGAGCACGCCGTCATGGTCGGGCTGGTCGCGATCGTCTTCGCCGCCGCATCGAGGCGCGCGGCGTGTGGCTCGAGCTGCGCGCGCAGCGCTTTCGCCGCACCCTCGTGCAACACCTTCGCGTTCGCCGCGGCGACGGCGGCATAGGTGGGCTGCAGCGCGCGCAGCTTCGCCGCCGCCGCGACACAGTCCTTGCCGCTCGCCGCGAACACGCGCACGACATCCTCGTAGAGCTCGACCGCACGCAGCGCGAGTCGCGGCAGATCCTCGTCGAGCGGAACGGGCGGCGACGCATCCGCGGTCGCGGCCGCCGCATCCGGCGGAGGAGCCGGCGGGGTCGGCGCCGGGGCGGGCTTCGGGCACGCACCGAGCGCGATCGCGAGCAGGATCACGCAGTGCCTGGTCATCTCCGCATCGTTGCATGGTGATTCCACCAATGCCAACGGAGCCGGTACGCACCGACTACAGCGTCGGCATCGTCATCATCGTGTCGCGCACGGCCGCATCGCGCACGCACGTCGAGTTCTCGGCGAGGTCCGCTTCGATCGCGGCATCGCGCTGCTTCGTGACGTCGTCGTACGAGCGCAGGTACGTCGTCAGCTCCTTCGCGAGTGCGGGATCCTTCTGCGCCTCGCGCGCGCGATCGAAGCTCACCGACATCCGCGCGAACACCGCTTTCAGCTCGAGCGCCATGCGCGGACAGTCCGTACGCAGATCGTGAATGATGCGCGCCACGCCGGCAGACTCCGCATCGATCTCGGCGGCGAGCTCCTTCATGCCCGTCGAGCGCGGCTTCTGCGCACCGCCGCACGCCACGAGCGAGACAACACACAGCGCGATCACGAACCGCACGAGGTCACCACGGGGATCGACTTCGCGGGCGCGACCGTGTGCGTCGGCACGACGACGACGCCCGCTTGGCCGGGGAACAACAGCTTGCGTGCGACCAGGATAATGTCGTCGTGATCGTCGTGCGTGACATCGGTCGCTAGGACGTCGAGAAGCAACAGCGGGATGGGATTCGAGAGCGCCTGCAAGCGAACACCGAGCGAGCTCGAGTACGCGAGCTCGAGCGCGAAGCCACCACGACCGCGCGGGAGATCCCAGATCATGTCGGGACCGTCATCTTCATCGAACGTTCCGATCGCGACGTGGCCGGGCAGGTTGCCCGACGCCACGCGCGGTCCTCGCTCGACGAGGCGATCGGTCGTGGGGTCCGTGGGATCCGTGATGAGGCCCCACGTCGCGAGCACGATGCCCGTCGCGTCGATCGCGGTACCGATCAAGTACGGTGGCGTTGTCTTCGTGAACCCGATCGCACCCTCCGCGACGGGCAACACGACGCGCTTGCACGATGTGAGGGTGCACGCGTAGACGCCGCGGGTCGCCGAGCCGAGCGGCGTGATCAGATCGAGAACCGTGAGCTGTCGCTCTTCGTAGCCGGCAGTTCCGATCGCGGTGACGCAACCGGCGTTGCGCAACACGAGCTCGATGGTCGTGTCGTTCGTGAGCCCGACATCGACCACGATGCCTCCGCGCGACGGCATGACCTTCACCGAATCCTTCGCCCCCTGGCGCAACACCATGAGCATCTTCTCCGCGTCGCGTTGACCACATGCGGGCGCGACGATCGCGTCGACGATGTTGCCCGTGCAACCCGGACAGCCCAGCGTGGATTGGGCGGGCGCGGCGCCGAACAGCGCGGTGAGATTGCCGTCCTTGTCGAGTGCGTAGACCTCGCGCTGCGTCGCGTCGCTTTGCATCGGCAATGCGAACAACCCGATCGGCGGGCGGGAGAGCGGCGCCGACGCCGGAGTGCCGAGCGTGGCAGCGCCGTTCGCGACGGTGACGGGGAACTCGCGCGCGAACGTACCGTCGACGCAGACCAGTCGCTTGACCACGGTGGTACCCGAGCGCTTCACGGAGACCGCACACGGATGCTTCGTCTCGTCGGGGATCACGAGATCCGTGAGCGCGAGGTTCGCATTCGTGACGCCCGAGAACTGCGTCGCGACTTGATTCGCCCACGCGACGCGAACCGCTGTCGCGAATCCTCCGACGAGGTTCGGCGTCACGGGATACACCGGCGTGGTGCCCTTGTCGTTCGTGCATGCCGGCGCCTCGGGTTGCCACGTGCCGTCACCGGTTCGCGCGATGTTCGTCGCTTGCGTCTCGTCGCTGCCCGAGGGGCCGATCATGCGCCACGACACGGGCCGACCTTCGAGCGGCACGCCGTCGCGATCCGTGACGATCACGCCGATCCGCAGCGGATCGACCGGCAGCCCGCTCTGCTCGTCGAGGATCATCTCTGCGGACACCCCCGCGATCACGTGGGTCTTGACGGTCACGCTGTCGTTCTCGACGACGAGATCGTGCTCTTCGCACCCGGCTTCGAGTAGCTCGCCGGTCTCCGAGTAGCCGCGCGCCACGATCAACTTGTGATCCGTGCGCGAGAGGTTATCGAGCGTACCCTCGACCGTGTCGCCAGTGATCGTCTGCTCGTCGACAAGCAGCGCGTCGAGTTGAGCCTCGGTCAGATCGCCGTATTCGATCTGCTCGCACGTCGTCGACGGGGACTCGTAGACCGAAACCACGATGCTGTGCATCGGCGGGCGCTCGAAGTCGACCTTCACGCGCAGGGACGGATCCTCGCCGCACGCGGCAAGCGCGAGCACGAGCACCATGCACCTCATCGCGAGCACGCTAACAGGTTAGACTGCCTTCGTGACGGTCGATCGGCGCACGGTGTTGCAGACGGGGCTCGCGATGAACGCGACCAAAGGACGAACGGCGCCACGATCGTACACGCTTCAAGTCCTGGGCCAGGCACCCCAGAGCGTGGCCCTCGGAGCGCGACCGCTCGTCGTCGGCGCGCACGCGTCGTGTGACCTCGTGCTCTCGGATCCGCAGGTGTCTCGCCGACATGCAGAGCTCTCGATCGTCACCGAGGGCATCCGTATCAAGGACCTCGGCTCGACGAATGGCACGTGGTGGCAAGGCAGCAAGATCGGCGAGGTCGTGGTCTCCCCCGGTTCCACCGTCAAGTTCGGCGAGACCCCCGTGAAGATCAGCGCCAACGACGCGCCGTCCTTACCGCCGAGCGACAAGGATCACTTCGGCGCGATGGCCGGCAAGAGCGTCGCGATGCGCGAGCTGTTCGCCGTTCTCGAGATGGCCGCGCCGACCGACGCCACCGTCTTGATCGAAGGCGAGTCCGGCACGGGCAAGGAGCTCGCGGCGCGCGCGATCCACGATGCGAGCGAGCGCGCGAAGGGCGCTTTCGTCGTCGTCGATTGCAGCGCGATCGCGGAGAACCTCATCGATTCGCATCTGTTCGGCCACGTGCGCGGTGCCTTCACGGGGGCCGATCGCGAGCGCAAAGGCGCGTTCGTCGAAGCCTCCGGCGGCACGCTGTTCCTCGACGAGCTCGGCGAGCTCCCCCTCGCCGCGCAGGCCAAGCTACTACGCGTCCTCGAGGCACAGACCGTGCAACCCGTCGGTGCGGACAAGCCCGTGACCGTCGATACACGTGTGGTCGCCGCCACGCATCGCTCGCTCTCGCAGATGGTCGATGCGAAGCAGTTTCGCTTCGACTTGTTCTATCGGCTCGCCGTCGTTCACGTCGCGTTGCCACCACTGCGCGAACGCCTCGAAGATCTTCCGCACCTCGTGCAAACGTTCTACGCGCGCAAGGGCACCGCCCCCGGCCCGATCGACGGTGACAACCTCGATCGCCTGCGCCGCCACCCGTGGCCCGGCAACGTGCGCGAGCTTCGCAACGTGCTCGAGCGGTCGTGGGCCCTCTCACCATCGAGCGCGTTCCGCGACCTACGCCTGCGCGTCGACGGCTCGGGGCCCGGCGCGGGCCATGCTCCGCAGCTCGCGGAGGTCGTCGACACGTCGCTGCCCTTCAAGGATGCCAAAGAGCGCTGGAACGATCAGTTCGAACGCCGCTACGTCGCGATGGTGTTCGACGCGAACAAGAACAACGTGACCCGCGCCGCCGAGCACGCCGGCCTCTCGCGCCGGCACTTTCGCGAGCTGCTGTACAAGCACGGCATCGTCGCGCGGCCCAACGACGACCAAGACGACTCCGAGTGACCCAGAAGTTCGGCGCGTACGAGATCCTTCACGAGCTCAGCTCGGGCGGTATGGGCTCGGTCCTGCTCGGCCGCAAGCGTGGCCCGGGCGCCTTCGAGCAGCTCGTCGCGATCAAGACGATCAAAGCCGAGTACGCCCAAGCCGCCGCCGTCCGCGCGATGTTCCTCGACGAAGCCGCGATCCTGTCGCGCCTCACGCACCCGGGCATCGCCACCGTTCACGACTTCGGTGAAGAAGCGAACGTGCTGTACATGGTGATGGAGTATGTCGCGGGCAACTCGTTTCGCTCGCTGATCGATGGCCCGATGCCGCCCGCCGTCGCGGCGCGCGCCGTCGCCGAAGCCTGCCGCGGACTCCACGCCGCACACGAAGTTCGCGACACCAGCGGCGCGCTCCTCGGCGTCGTCCACCGCGACATCTCCCCCGACAACTTGATGCTCGGCTTCGATGGCCACGTGAAGGTCATCGACTTCGGCATCGCGCTGGTCAAGAACCGCCAGGCTCCCGTCACCGAGTTCGGCACCGTCAAAGGCAAGCCGCCGTACATGTCTCCCGAGCAGGTCAAGAACGAGCCCATCGATCGCCGCTCGGACGTCTTCTCGCTCGGCGTGGTCCTCCACGAGATGCTCACGGGCCAACCGCTGTTCGACGGCGACTCGATCTACGCGATCGCCCGCGCGGTCGAGCATCAACCGATCGCGCCGCCGTCCGCCGTCACCGGCACCGCGCTGCCGGCCGGCCTCGACGCCGTTGTCATGCGCGCTCTCGATCGCGACCTCTCGCGCCGCACGCCCACCGCGGCCCAATTCGCCGAGGAGCTCGAGCGCGTGATCGGCGCCGCCGGCGACGAGACCCTCGAGTCGTGGGCCGATCGCGAGCTCGCGCCCGCACGCGACGCACATCGCACGTGGATCGCCGAGGTCACCGCGGGCCGCGATGCGCCGAAGCCCAAGGTGGGACGCGCGACCGGCGCGGTGACCGCGGTCGGCCCTGCAGCGCTCGCCGCGCTCGGCCTGCAGCCGCTCGGCGCGGTGGCTGACCCGCACGCGAAGACAATACTGCCGTCGCGTGACGCCACGGCCGATCACGACGAGCCACGCCGGCGTCGCTCGCTCGCGATCCCGATCATCGGCCTGCTGCTACTCGCCGCCGCGGTGATCGTCGTGATCGCGATGATGCGCGGTTCGTCGCGAGCCGTGATCGATGCGGGCATCGCGAACGACACGAGTATCGCGAGCGATGCGCCCGTCATCGAGCCGAAGGTCGACGCGAACATCGATCCTCCGACCGATGCGACCGTCGACCCGACGATCGCCGATGCCGCCGTCATACCCGTCGATGCGCGGCGCACACCGGTCGATGCCGCGCCGCGTGCACCGCTCGACGCCACCCCGCGCCCGGTCGATGCCGCAGGTGCGGCCGATGCGCGCGTCGCGGACGTGAAGACCGACGCGGCGATCGCACAGGCGACAGGCACGGGCACGGTCACGTTCAACAATCCGCCGAAGGGCTCGAGCGTGAAGTTCGTGACGATCGTCCTCGACGGCAAGAACATCGGCACCACACCGATCCTCGGCCGCGAGATCCCCGCCGGGCATCACACCGTCGAGTACGTCGGTGTCGACCGCACCGAGAAGGCCGAGTTCGATCTCGAGCCGGGCGCGCACGTGAAGCTCACACCTCCAACGCAGTAGGCGCGACGTCTCGGCAGATCGAACGTCCGCGCTTCGCGAAGCTAAGCGGTGGTCGCGCGACAGCGCGCCGGTGCACTGACCACGTTCGTGTTCGGGAGGCTCGGCGGCCGGTCGTCACGTCACGGACGCTCGAGATCGCAGCTGCGCGTGGGGTGCGATCGACGGGCTTGCCGACGGCCGTCGACAGATCACGGATCTTCGCAACCGCGTACCCCTCGATCATCGGCCCATCGACGTCGTAGGAATCATGCGTGGTCGTCGACGGCGTGGTGGGCCCATCGACACGCCGTGATCCGCCGTCGATCGGCCGATGATCGAGGCTCGGCGGCCGGTCGTCACGTCACGGACGCTCGAGATCGCAGCTGCGCACCGGTACGTCGAGGTACCGGCCCTCGATGTCCTCGGGAACCTCGAGGTACCGGCTCCGGCCGGGAGACGAGCGAGGTCGCGAGGTTAGCGATGGCGCGGCCGTTGCTCTTTGACCGGGCATGCGCCTTCAACTCTCCCTCGCAGTTCTTATCTCCGCTTGCGTGAACACCCCCGAGACCGACGACGACCTCGCCTCCGCCCTGGAGCAGGAGAACGGTGGCTTCGAGACCACCGACGAGGCTCCGATGTTCGCCATGGAGGACACGTACGCCGATACGGCGATCGAAGCCGACACCGTCGTCGCCGATCCGATGGCGACCGACACGACGATCGCCTCGATGGAGAGCGCACCGAACGCCGAGGTGCTGGACGTCATGATGCTGTGGGGCCAGCTGCCACCTGACCCGGACGCGACGGCGGTGCGCGACTGGTCGGGCGAGCTGCGCCTCTCGCGCGGCGGCATGTACGTGCGCCGCCGCCTGGGCTTCGAGGAGATCACGGATCGCGTGCTGCCTCGCGAGTCGCGCGATGCGATCCAGTTCGAGTCGCGCACGCGTCCGTTCGCGGATGGCTTGGCGCTGCGTATCGTCGAGGATCCGGCGCGCGCGACGGAGCCGCTGCTGATGACGTACACGCCGAACAGCGGAGACGTTCGCGAGCTCGATCTGGCGCAGCTGCGCGACGAGCATCGCTTGTCGATCGATGCAGGCGATGGCAACCGCGTGATCGCGGTGGCGACGCGTCGCAACGATACGTGCCAGCACGGCTTCATCCGTGGCCGCTGGCACAAGGTCGCGCCGAACGCGTCGCGGTATCTCGGCCTCGTCGCGAATCCGCGCGGTGAAGTCGTGGGACACATCCGCGGCATCGCGGGCCACCGCCGCAACGGTGATGCGGTCATGTTCGGAAAGTTCATCTCGCGCGACGGTGGGTTCGTCGGTCTCGTGAAGGGCACGTACGAGAACGGCGAGCTCCACGCGCGGTGGATCGATCGCGGCGGTGACCACGGCCAGATCAACGGCGTGTACTTCGAGGGTGGACCGAACCCGCGGTCGGGTGGCTTCCTCGCTCGCTGGGCCGAGACGTCGTGCGACGCGCAGCCCTGAATCGCGACTGACGTAACGCGAGTCCGCCCACGTGGCGGACGTCGTGCGTTTCGGCAGCGCCGATCGGCCCGAAGCCCCAAAGGCCAAAGGCTCTTGGGGACGTGTCTCGATCACTGACGAGATCGCGTCGCGATCATGGATCGAGATCTCGTCGACGATTCGAGACGAGGACCCAACAGTCTCTTCTTCGGATCATCGGGCCTTCGGGCCACATCTTCCGAATCGGACGAACGACGGACTCCCGGTGCTCGGTCCGCTCGGCTCGTGCTCGCACGTGGCGGGCAGTCCGCCGCAATCGCGAGCTCCGGCGAAGCGACGCGGACTTAGTTCGCGAGCTCTTGGACGACCGGTGATTCATCCACGGTGGTGAATCGACCTTTGTCGTCTCTGACGACACGGCCCATCGCGACGTTCGGATCGTGCGTGAAGAACAAGCGTCCGTTGCGCGCGACGAGGTCGGTGAGCAGCGACGTCTTCTCGTCGATCAGCAGCTCGGGATAGCGGTCGTAGCCCATCGTGATCGGTGCGTGCACCCACGCCTTGCCGGGAATCAGATCCGCGGCGAAGACGACCGGACCGTCGGGCATCTCGACTTCGGTGAGCAGCAGACCGGGCGTGTGACCCGAGCTGCGGTGGAAGCGATAGCCGCTGCCGAGGGCGGTCGCATGATCGCTGGCGGCGAGCTCGAGACGGCCGCTCGCCGCGAGCATGTTCGTGAGCCCCGGGATGAACGACGCGCGATCGCGTGCGTGCGGAGAGACCGCGCGTTGCCAGGCTTCGGCGCCGACGACATAGATCGCGTTCGGGAACACGAGCTGCGGTTGCGTGCCCGGCGAGTGCGCGGTGAGTGTGCCGCCGGCATGATCGAAGTGCAGGTGCGAGAGCACGACGACATCGATCTGCTCGGGACGGAGGCCGATCGCGGCGAGCGACGAGATCAGCACGTGCTTGTCCTCGACCACACCGTACCGTTCGCGGAGCGCGGGCTCGAAGAACGCGCCGATTCCGGTCTCGATGAGGACGTTCTTCTTGCCATCGCGAACGAGCATGCAGCGGCACGCGAGCGGGATGCGATTGTGCTCGTCCGGCGGGATCCACTTCTCCCACATCGTCTTCGGCGCGTTGCCGAACATGGCGCCACCGTCGAGGCGCTGGGAGTTTCCGAGGACCGAGGTCAGCGTGCGCACGCTCGTCCTTACCACACCACGCTCACTCGTCGACGACATCTACGGTTCCACTCACGAGCGAACCCGGCTCGCGCGTGACCCCGTACACGATCGCGCCGGTGCCTGCGACAGCGACGGCGCCTGCGATCGTGATCACCCACCACTTCTGCCACCACGGCCGCGGCGGGTCGTAGCGCAGGGGAATCTCGCGGGGGCGCGAGGCATCGGCCCAACCGAAGACTTCATTCCCGGCTTTGTCGTAGGCGCGCACGTAAAGCTCGAGCGAGAGCGGCTTGGTCGCGGTCACGCTCGGCAACACGATCTGATGATCGCTGCCGACCTTGCCGAGCGGGATATCGGTCGCGCGCCACCGGGTCTCGCCGCGCGTGCGAACGAACACCGTGGCCGCGTGCAGGAAGGCGAGTGGATCCGAGACGACGGTGATATCGATCGGCACGGGCGCACCGACGCGCTGTCCGTTTGCCCAGTTCACCTCGACCGCCGGTGCACCGCGCTCGCGCTGTTCGTTGCGGACTTGCTCGAACACGCGCGTCGCTTTCGGCGAGAGCTCGTAACTCAAGAAGTGACCGGGATCGAGCGCGAGCAGTTGCGTGAACGCCGCGCGCGCGTCTTCGATCTTGTCCACGAACGCGGCCGCGATGCCGAGCTGCTCCCACAGCGAGATGTTCGCGTCGTGTGCGAGTGGACCCGCGGCGCGCACGGCGGCGAGCGCGGTGGTCGCCGTTTCGATCTCGGGGATCTCGAGCGCTTCTTTACTCGCGGCGAGCTTGGTCGCGACCTCGACTCGCTTCGCGCACGCGGTGCCGGTCCAATACTCGCCGCCCGCGCACGCATCGCGGAACGCGCTCGGCCGCCGATTCGCCGCGGCTCCACTACAGGCGGCGAGCAGGATCGCGAGCGCCGCAACCTTCATCGAGATCGACGCTAACACTGCGAATCGATCGAGGATGTGCTCCGTCTGGCAGATCGATCAGCCGGCAACGGCTTTCATTGTCCCCACGTGAAGTGGCTACCGGCGACGCCACGCGTCATGTGCAACTCTATGAAATCACGTTCGAACTCGCACACTGT
The DNA here is from genome assembly GCA_044230415.1 of Kofleriaceae bacterium. Taxonomy (GTDB): domain Bacteria; phylum Myxococcota_A; class Polyangia; order Haliangiales; family Haliangiaceae; genus JABFXX01. The sequence goes on along the minus strand of JBGARE010000023.1, from coordinate 83,002 downwards.
GCACGGCCGTGCGCATGGCATGGGGGCTGCTCATGGGAGTCGCATCCACAACTCGCCATCAGGTGCCAGCCATGCGCAACAGCCTCCTCGCCACTCTCGGACTCTCGCTTCTCTCTTCGCTCGCGGTCACCGCCTGTGCCACCGATGAAGGTGGTGACGAGTGCATGCCGGGCGACATCGACTGCGCGCCTCCGTCCTCGGATGGTGGCAAGGGCGATGGCTTCGACTACAAGAACAGCCCGGAGCGCATGTCTCAGCGCCTCGAGTACAAGCTCTCCGCGCTGCCGAAGAAGGGCAGCCTGAAGACGCCGACGTGGAAGGCGAAGTATCCGAACGCGAAGCCCAACATTCCGGTCGCGTGGGCCGACACCTACTGGCCGAGCGCGGATGGCTCGCACAACAAGCGCTGGCAGGGCGCGAGCGTGAAGTCGCCGCTCGAGAAGTACGACGCGGCATTCAACAACGCCGCCGGTTGCGCGACGCAGCCCGACGAGGTGTGCGGCACCGGTGCGAAGGCGAAGTGGGACGCTTACTACACGTGCGCGGGCCCCGCGGCGAAGTGGCAGAGCAAGACGTTCCAGGGCGCCGGCAAGATGCACGACGGCATCGACAACAACGGCAAGGACGGTATCGACGAGTGCAACGGCTCCGACGGTAACGACGGCGTCGCCGGTTGGTGGGGCACGTGCCACGCGTGGTCGCCGGCCGCGCTCATGGAGCCGGAGCCGCAGCACGCGGTAACGGTCAACGGCGTCGAGTTCGGCGTCGGCGACATCAAGGCTCTGATCCAGAACGCGTACGACTCGACGAGCGCCGTGATGCTCGGCGGTCGCTGCAACTCCGAAGAGATCACGCACGACGTGAATGGATCGGCGAACGATGACTGCTCGGACGTCAACCCCGGCTCGCTGCACGTCATCCTCACCAACTTCCTCGGCATCGCGCAGCTGCCGCTCGTCGAGGATCGCACGGCGAACTTCGAAGTCTGGAACCAGCCGGTCCTCGCGTACGAAGTGACGAAGCAGGCCGAGATCTCGAAGACCAAAGCCAACCAGTGCGTCGGCGCCTCGGGCTCGACGTGGAAGTACAACACCAACGCGAAGAAGCTCTACGAAGTCCGCGTCAACGTGACGTACCTGTCGGAGTCGAGCGCGTCGAACACGCCGCACGGTTTCGAGAACAACACGTCCGAGGACGACTACCACTACATCCTCGAGCTCAACGACGCGGGTAAGGTCATCGGCGGTCGCTACTGCACCGACTCGACGAACTCGCACATCGACTTCCTGTGGTCGCCCACGGGCTCGAACCGCGCGTCGAACCCGAGCGTCGATCACACCAAGGTCAAGGAGCTCATCGCCAAGTCGGTCGCGCCCGAGTCCACGGGTGGTGGCGGCACGGGTCCGGCTCGCGAGTTCGCGGTCACGCCGAACACGGCCATCCCGGATAACAACACCACCGGCGTCACCGTCGATGTTCCGGTCACCGGCGTCACCGGCACCCCGGCCCTCACGGTCACCCTCGACATCCAGCACACCTACCGTGGCGACCTCAAGGTGACCCTCCTCAAGGACGGCGCCGAGAAGAAGGTCCTCTCGAACAACGAGGGCGGCGGTACGGACAACATCACCGGCGTGTTCACCCTGACGGCGGCGGAGGTCGGCTCGGCGAACGGTCGCTGGCAGCTCAAGGTCGTCGACAACGCGGCCGACGATGTCGGAACGGTTCGCTCGCTGAAGCTCTCGTTCCAGTGAGTTTGTAAGAAGTCACCACTAGCCTCGCTTCTCGCGCCTGCCGGGCCCCCTCGGCAGGCGCATTTGTTTTCGGGCGATGACACGGATGCAACACGTTTGCTACGCGGCAGTTCGTGCTTCGTCGGTTGGAGTGCCGCCGTTACAACGCTCGCCATGAGGGCTCTCGCGATCGTGGCGATCGCAGCGTGCGGGTGTAGCGATGGACCACGTGACGTGCCGGGTGACGGCGCGGTGGACATCGATGGTGCGGTCACCGCCGACGCTGCGCCTGCCGCGTGGACGACATCGCCGGCGTGTTCCGCGAGCGCCGATGCGATCTACGCGACGCAGGGCATGACCGCCGGTGCGCGGGGCTCGATCGTGACGTGCGCGCTCGGCGATCTGATGACGCTCGCCGACGCCCAGAGCGAGCTCGCCCGAAGCGGCGCCGAAGGCGTCATCGCGACCACCGGTGCGCGTGTCGTGAAGCTCGCGTACCGCACGATCCGCAGCGACGGAACGCCCGCGATCTCGACGGCAACGGTGTACCTGCCCGCGCAGCCGCGATCGTTGCCCGCACCGATCGTGCTCGTCGGACGACCGACCGCGGGCCTCGCCGATTCGTGCGCGCCCTCGCGCGGTGCGCGGCCCGAGCCGAACCTGGCGCTGCCGTTCGCGGCACACGGGTTCATCACGATCACGCCGGACTTCGCCGGACTCGGCAACGAAGGCACGCACGCGTATCTCGACAATCACGAGGCCGTTACCGAGCTGTTCGACGGTGCAGCCGCACTGCACGCGCTCCTGCCCGGTCTCGTCGGCGATCCGGTCGCGGCGATCGGCTACTCGCAAGGCGGCGGAGTCGTTCTCTCGACGCAAGCGCTCGAGCACGAGCTCACCGGCACCCGCACGCTGAAGGCGATCGCGGCGATCGCGCCGCAGTGGCCGATCTCGACGAAGTCGTTCTCGTATGAAGACGTCCTGCGCAACCCGGAGCGGATCACCGGCCTCGCGGGGCTCGCACCGCCGCCGGTCACGGTGATGCGCCACTACGGGTTCTTCATCAACAAGATGGGGACGCTCGGCGGCGACGCATTTCCCGAAGAGGAGCGCAGCTCGATCATCAACTCCATCGAATCGCTGTGCACGGTTCCGCTCGGCGGCGCGCTCGGGGCGCAACAGCTGCACCTGCGCGATCTCGTCGACACCACGTTCCGCACGCAGGTGCTCGCGTGCATCGACGGGATGCCGGGGTGCGACGGCAACGGCGCTGCGTTCTATCACTGGATGACGAGCGACTTCGTCACCGCGGACCCGCACGGTGCGCGCGTGATGATCATGCAGGGGCTCGCGGATCAGGTGATGCCCGCCGCCGGTGAGGCCGCGTGCGATGTCGCGAAGCTCCGCGCCGAAGGCGTCGAGCCGACGGTGTGCACGGACACGACCGCGACGCACGACACGGTCCTCGAGAAGCGCATCGAGGATGTCGTCGCGTGGATCGAGGCCGTCGTGACGAACGCGCCGATTCCGGCGTGCTCGCAGAATCTGCCGGCGTGTGCTCGCTGAGCTGCGCCGAAAAATGCTCGACCCTCGCGGATCCGCTATCGCGGGCGAGGGTCGGCGAACGAGCCTTTAGTTGTTGTCTCGGAAGCTGACGAGATCGCGGTACGGGTGGACGTGAGCGTGCTAGGCCGACTAGGTCGGGGCGCGGAAATCGCAGTCATCGCTCGAGGTCACAAACGCCGCATCGGGCGAGAGCTCGTCTCCAAACAACTACGCTACGGATCGTCTCTGCTGTGAAACATAGCCTCCTTGGGAGTTCGGCCGTTTCGTGTCGAGAGTCTCGTTGGTGAATTCACGCTAAAGAGTCGCGTGGAACTTGTCACTCGAAATCTTCACGTCGATCGCGAGAATTTCTATCCGCGCGAATCGCGTAGGATCGCGTCATGCCGATCGTCGATGTCGCGACCGCGCAACAGCTGATCGATGCCATCGCCGGTGCCCACGCGGGCGACGAGATCGTCCTCGCGGATGGGACGTATGCGCTCACCGGCGCCTCGTGCAACACACCGGGAGCCGCAGGCACACCCATCACGGTGCGTGCAGCAAATCGTCGCATGGCCCACATCCGGATGCACGCGGTCGAAGGGTTCAAGGTCAACGCGCCGTACTGGACGTTCGAAGGGCTCGACATCGAGGGTGTCTGCGCCGACGACAACAATTGCGAGCACGCCTTCCACGTCTCTGGCGCAGCGCATCACTTCGTCCTGCGCGACTCGCGTGTCCGCGACTTCAACGCGCAGCTCAAGGTCAACGCTGCGATGGTCAACGGCACGATGACCGCTCCGGACGCCGGGTTGATCGAGCTCAACGACATCGGTGACACGCGTGGTCGCAACACCGCCAATCCGGTCACCAAGCTCAACATCGACACCGGCGACGACTGGATCGTTCGTGGCAACTATCTCCACGACGCGCACAAGCTGCTCGACAATCAGACGTCGTACGTCGCGTTCCTCAAGTCCGGCGGCAAGCGCGGACTCGTGGAACGAAACCTCGTGATCTGCGCGAAGGACGATCCCACCGGCGGCACCCGCATCGGTCTGTCGTTCGGCGGCGGCGGAACGGGCAACCAGTTCTGCGCGCCTGCCTACGACGCCAACGTCCCGTGCTCCACCGAGCACTACGACGGCACGATGCGAAACAACATCATCGTCAACTGCTCGGATGTCGGCATCTATCTCAACGAGGCCGCGAACACGAAGCTCCTCTACAACACGCTGATCGCGACGGCGGGCATCGACTTTCGCTACACGACGAGCACCGGCGAGGCCGTGGGAAACGTCTTGGCGGGACAGATCAACAACACGCGCGAAGGGGCCACGGGAACGAAGGCGAACAACCTCGAGATGGTTCCTGCCGCGATGTTCACGAGCTGGTACGCCGCGCCACTCGACGGCGATCTCACCGTGATCGGCGACGTGTCCTCGCTCGTCGGTGTAGGCCCGGCGCGCGGCGATGTCGTCGAGGATTACTGCGCGCGCACCCGGCCCTCGGGCATGGTCACGCTCGGTGCGCTCGAGCATTCGCTCGGTGCGTGCAGCACGACGATGCCTCCCGCCGGCGACGACGCGGGCATCGGTGGAGACGATGTCGTGACCACGCCGAGCGATGGTGGTTGCTGCGAGGCGGGACACGGGCGCTCGTCGACGATCCTCGCGGCGCTCGTCGTGTTGCTCGGGCGACGCCGGCGTCGTTAGCGCATCGAGCCGCCGGCGATCCACGCGAGCGCCTGCAGGAGCAGCTCGGGGAGCTTCGCGAGCGACGGGATCCTCGTGACCTGACCGCCGAGGCGCGACGTGAACAGCGCGGAGGTCGCCTTCGCGACGTGACCGTGGCCCGCGCCGATGAAGTTCACGTCGAGCTGTTGCAGCTCCTCGAGCAGCGTTGACAGCTCGTCGTGGGACTCGAAGAACTCGAAGTCGGAGAGCAGGAAGAACACGCGGCGCTCGAACTCCGTCTGCGACGCGAACTCGTCGGCGATGAAGCGCAGCGCCGCATCGACGCGCGTGCCACCCGTGGCGCGGAGATCCAGGAGCTCGTTCGCGACGTCGTCGAGATCGCGCGTCGACGAGAACCCCTTGATCACGTGCGTGTTGCTCTCGAACAGGGCGAGCGCGAGCTCTTCAGATTTGAGTCGGCCGAGGAGCATCACGGTGGCGATCGCGCAGACGGCGAGGTCGCGGCCGGACATGCTGCCCGAGATATCGATCAACACACCGAAGCCCGCGCGTCCGCTCGTGGTGTCGGAGACGAGCAAATCCTCGTCGGAGATCTGATCGATCGCTTTGCCCGACATCGCCAAGGACTCGAGCGTGCCGTCGATGTCGAGCAGATCGAGCTCGTCGCCGGCGCGATACGGGCGCGTGCGCGACTGCGGAACGAGGCCCTTCTCGGCGCCGCCGACGCCGGCGTGGACCCACACGAGAGCGGCGTCGATCAACGCTTGCTTCGCGAGCGCGCGGACGCGGTTCTTGAAGTCCGAGGGGACGGAGTCGCGATGCTCGTACCACTGGAGCAAGAGGTTCTCGCCGCCGCCGATGCCGCGGTAGTTGAAGCTCGCGTCGACGAGCTCCGTGGGGACGAGCGTGCCGGCGTGCGCGAGCACGGGACCGAGCGCGATCGCGAGCAAGAGCGCGAGGCCCATGCGATTGCCATCGCGCACGCAGCACGCGAGCAGATGCTCGAGCAGGTCGTGGGGGACCATCGTGATCTTGTCGACGAGGTCCAGGTAGCGGCGGAGATCCTGGACGTTGCCTTCGATCAGGAACTTGAGCTGCTCGAGCGGCTGCGACAGGCGCGCGTAGATCTCCTCCTCGGCGATATCGAGGACGGTGCCGGCGCTGACGACCGCCGCGGCGTCGTGCGGGACGAGGCCGAGATCGAGGATCGCGTCGAGGAGCGGCAGGAACCGCGTGCGCGAGCCGACGATCACCATCGCCGATGTCGCGAGCTCCGATGCTGCGAGCTTGCCGGCGGTGGTCTTCGTCTCCTTCAGACGACCGGCGAGCTGGAGCGCGGCGCGGATGCCGTCCATGCGATCGTCGGGCGCGCGCTGTTCCAGCGCTGCCATCTCGGCGCGATAGATCACGACCGCAGCCTCGACGAGCTTGGTCCAGCGCGGCGTGGGAACGCAGATATCGACGAGGACGTCGAGGCCCGGCGACTCGGTGAGCCCGTCGGCCCAGCGATCGAACACGGTGTGGCGGAGCGGCGGTTGCTCGGGGACATCGGGCTCGTCGGGGCCGTCGTCGGGCTCGTCGGACCAGTCCTCGTAGTCGAAGCTCGGCGTGCGGAACGCGGTGTCCATCACCGTCGCGGCCTGCAGCGCGAGGCGAATGTTCTCGCGTGCGGACTGTGCGATCAGCGCGTCCGGAGGCGGGACGAAGGTGCCGAGCCCGTCGAGGATCTCGGCCCAATCGGCGAGGTGACGCGCCGACGAGAGCGCTCGCGTTTGATACGGCGCGGCCGCGGGCGGATCACCGGCGCGGATGAAGCGCAGCGCGCGTCCGAGGTCGCGTGCCGATCCGGTGGCGAGCAGATCGTCGAGGATCGCGTTTGCTTCGGTGTGCTGGCCGCTCGCGGCGTGCAGGCCGGCGCGCTCCCACGGCTGCGCGGCATCGTCGAGCAGCGGCTCTGCGAACCCCGAGCGACCCGCAGCGGCGATCGTCTCGGGTGCGAGCTCGCCGAGCCCACCGAGCAGCCGCTCGAGCAGAAAGCGCCGCGCGGAGGTCTCGTCGTGGATGCCATCGGCCTCGAGCGCGGCGGCGCCGCCGAACGTGGTGGCGAGCGCGGCGAGGCTCTGTTGCGCGCGATCGCCGGACGTCGAGAGCGCGGTGATGAGATCGAGCGACTTCATCTCGCTCGCGGCAGTGGCCTGCGCGTCGAGCATCTGATCGAGCGCGGCGAGATCGAGGTTGCCGAGATCGAGGTTCATGCCGGCGAGTGACTCGAGGACCGAGGGCCCGTCGTCGACGGCGGGGACATCCGGTGTCACGACGCTCGCTCCTTCGACGGCGAGCACCGAGGCGGTCTCCGCGGGCTTCTGCGCGACGCGGTCCTTGGGGAACAAGAGCTCGCGCGCGACCTCGAACGCGGCGCCTTGATCCTCGGGGACCGTGAGGAACACCGCGGCCTCCACGTAGTCCTTCGCGGTCAGCTTGCCGGTGCGGAAGTAGCGCGCGGTCAAGAAGCGGGGCAGGGCGACGCTCGTGCGCACGCTCGGGATGTGCGAGAGGTCGGCGCGCTTTCGCATCGCGCGAACGAACTCGAGCGCGAACGACGGCGGCGTGAACTTCGAGACGACATCGCCCTCGAAGAATGCCTCCGGCTCTGGCTCGTCGTCGGCGAGCGGCTTCATCTACGCGGCGGTTCCGAGGATCTCGGTGAACAGGCCATCGAGGTACGACTCGACCTCGCGTCCGGGCTTCATCTGCAGCGCCTCGCGCAACACGAGCTTGCCTGCCTGCGCGAGCAGCTGGTTGTCGACGGGCCGGTTCATCCGCTTCGCGCGCTCGGCCGCGAGGCGCACCATCGCGATCGAGCTGCGGATCGACGCGGGCTGCGCGACGGCGGCATCGTCGCGCGTCTTGTGCACGATCTCGAGCACGAGCTCGATCTGTCGCGGCTTGAGCGAGTACTCGCTGCAGTGCTGCTCGACGATCTTCTGCTCGACGGACTTCTTCGGATAGCCGAGCTGGATCCACACCTTGATGCGATCCTTGACCGCCGACGGCAAGCGCCGCGTGCCGCGCGCTTCGCTCGGGTTCATCGCGGCGATGAAGTAGAAGCGCTCGTCGACGCCGAACCATCGCTTGAGGCTCGGGATGTACAGCTTTCGCTCCTCGAGCGCGTCGAGGAGGCTGTTGAGCACGTACTCGTCGCCGCGGTTGAGCTCGTTCGCGAGGAACACGCCGCCGGACAGCGCCGCGACCGTGAACGGACCGGGCACGAACGCTTCGAGCGCGTAGCCGTACTTGAACACCAGCGTCGGATCGAAGCTGCCGATCAGGTTCGCCGGACGGACGAGATCCGAGAACGTGACCCACTCGAACGGTCGCTTGAGATCCTCCGCGAAGCGCCGGCACAGCGCCGTCTTCCCGGAGCCGACGGGACCGATGAGCCCGACGTAGAGCCCCGCGTTGTACGCGTCGAGCATCGCGTCGTAGGCCTCACGGTACTGACCCTCCAGGATGATCGGAGTCTCTTGCGCGAGGTTCTTCACCTCCATCTTCGCCAGCAGCTCGGTCGGGTCGAGGGTCATGGTGACTTCTTCTTCTTCGGTTTGGCAGGCTTCGGCTCGGCGGGCGGCGGCGCCTTCGTCTCGTCGAAGAACATCTCGGTCGTCGTCGGTTCGATCGTCTCGGGCAGCGTCAGCTTGATCTTCGCGCACGCGGCCTGGAGCTTCTCGAGCTCCTCTTTGTCGAGGACCTTCTGGCGCACGAGGCCGGCTTCGGTCAGGAGGTGCTTGCCGAAGAACGTCTTGCCGAGATCCGCGACGTCGTAGCGCAGCTGCTTGCGGCCGCCCTTCTTGACGATGCGTGCGCGCGCGAGCTCCTTGATCCGCGCCGCGGTCAGCAGCTGGTTCCACAGCGGGATCTTGGTCGCGGCGACGAACCGCTGGTTGATCGCGGGCTCCGCGTCGAGCTTGCCTTTGAGCAACACGACGAGCGCCTTCTGCACCATCGCGTCGAGGATCTCCTTGGACGGCGCCTCGTCGGGCACCGCGCGATCGAGATCGTGATAGCCGAAGATCTCGGGCCGCTTCTCGACGAGGGACGCTTGGAACGCGTCGAAGTGCTTCTTCACCAGATCGGCGCGGTCCTTCGCCGTCGGCGCGCTCACGCGGCCTCCTTGTCGAGCACGATCCGCTGCGCGGGAACTTCGCCCATCGATTGATGCGTCACGACGAGGATCTGCTCGCACAGCGAGAGGCCCGCGATGCGGCCGAGCAGGGCGTGGCGATGGCGCTCGTCGAGACCGTACGTCGGCTCGTCGAGCAGCATGAACGGGAACGGCCCGAGGCGTTCGAGGAGTGCGAGCCGGAACGCGAGCCCGAGCAGCAAGCGATGGCCGCCACCTTGCGCGAGCGATGCCGGCATCGAGACGCCGGTATCGCGCGGCGTGACGAGCACCTGATACCGCGCGGGATCGATCTCGACCGCCACGATCTCGTGATCGACGCTGAGCGCCTTGTGGATCTCGAAGGTGCGCACGGAGAGCTCGCTCGCCGCGCGCGTGCGCAGATCCTCTTGCAGCGTCTTGAACGCCGTGGACAGCGTGCGCAGATCCTCCGCGCGGCGCCGTCGCAACCGCAGCCGCTCCACGGTCTCGACGATGCGCGCGTGCTCGCGATCGAGATCGCCGCCGCGCTGCGCTTGCTGCGCGAGGCGCGCCTCGATGTCGTCGATCTGCGCCGTGATCGCCTCGCGCCGCGCTTCGTTGCGCGCCTCGGCCGCCGCGCGCGCGAGCTTGGCCTTCTCGTTCGCGGCCTGCCGCTCCGCGAGGATGTCGTCGAGCGATCGCGGGTCGCCCTTCGCGAGCGTTCGCGCGGCCGCCTCCGCACGAGCGAGCTCCGTGCGTGCGCGCTCTAGGTTCGCTTTCGCTGTCTCGATCGCCTTCACGCGGCGATCGAGCTCGCGCTGCTTCTCGCGCAGCGCGGGCACGTCGATCGCACTCGCATCTAGCTTCTCGAGCTCGTGCGTCCAGTCGGCGAGCTCGCTCGCGGCGCGCTTGCTGTCGAACGGTGCACCGCAGTGCTCGCACGTTTGGGCTCCGCGCTCGACCTGCTCGGCGCGCCGGCGGATCCGCGCGCGCAGCTCGGCGCGTCGCTCGGCCTCGTCGCCGCGCGCGGCGGCCATGTCGAGCTGTGCTTGCACCGCCGCTCGCTCCGTCTCGTGCGCGGCGGCGTCCGGCTCGAGCTCCGCGAGATCCTCGTCGGCGCGCGCGCCGCGGTCGCCGGCATCGCGCCACTCCTCGACGGCGTCGGTGAATGCCTCGAGCTCGTCATCGCCGCTCGCGCCCGCCGCGTCCTGCGTGTCGAGCGCCGCGAGCTCCTCGCCCAGCTTGTCGAGCTTGGTCCGCAGCGCCGACTCGTCGGTCGTGCTCGCGTTGCGCTCGCGTTCCACGTGCGCCAGCGACGCTTCGAGCGCGGGCAGCGCTTCGATCGCCTGTTCGTCCTCGAGCGCGAGCGATCGCATCTCTTCGTTCGCCGTCTGCGCCGCGGTGATGCCGAGCGCGATGTCGAGCCGCGGATCCCCGTCGAGGATCTTCGTGATGTCGCCTTGTCGTACGTGCACCGCGAGATCGAGCACGCGCCGCGAGATCCCGGTGATCTCCTGCAGCTTCTTCGCGAGCGCATCCTCGTGGTCCTGAAAGTCCGAGGACAGCACGTACCGCTCGTCGTCCTCGCCGACGATCTCCTTGAGCGTGAAGTGCCCGACGAGCTTCGTCCGTGCCTTCGGCGGCAACTGGTGCAAGCGCTGCAGCTTGTACGTCTTTTGGTCGCGGCCCGTGAACACGAGCTCCACGCCGAGCCCCTTCGCCGCGGGGTTGAGCAACATCATCTGGCTGCGCGCACCCACGACGGTCCCGGTCAGCGCGTACTCGATCGCGAGGAACAGCGTGGTCTTGCCCGCGTTGTTGCGTCCGTCGATGAACGTGACGCCCTTCTCGAGCTCGAACGTCGAGTCGATGTAGCGCCGAAAGCCCTTGAGTCGAAGACGCTTGATCATTCGTCCTCGTCTTCGTCTGGCTCTGGCTCGTCGATGGACTCGTCTCCTTCGTCGACGGGTTCATCGTCGTCACTCGGTGGCGGGCCACCGAGTGTCTCGAGCGCGCGTTGCCGGAGCAGATCGCGGCCCACACCGTCGAGCGCGCCGCCTTTGGTCAGTCGCTCGTCGTCGTCGAGGAGGTATTGGCTGTAGTCGAAGATCGCGATCGCTGCAGCAGCGAGATCCGGTCGATCGTGCAGGATCTCCGCGAGTCGATGACGCGGGTCGTTGGCCTCGGTGCTCGCCATGCGGGACGCATCCTAGCGCTACCGAGTCACTCGACGGCGACCGTGGCCGCTTGAAAGCTCGTCGGCGCGACGCTCGCCCCGACGGCCCACAGGTCGTACGTGGTGCCGAGAGTGGTCGCGGTGCACGTCGTCCCGCTCTTCACGTACGCTGTCGCGACGGCGGAGCCACGTGCATAGATCGTGGGGCCGGTGTTCGGACAGCTCGTCGCCGATGGCACGGAGATATACGCCGGCGGCGTGCAGCCTTTGAAGGAATAGCCGACGAGCGTCGTGCAGCTCGCATCCGCGAAGTACGACGACGTGCTCCAGGCGATCGACGTGGGCAGGCACCGCGTCATTCCATCGGAGGCGACCTGGAACGCGCAGTCCTCGTTTCGCATCGAGTCGAACCAGCCCTGCAGGAGCTTCGCGCCGTCGCCCGACGTGAGGACCTTCATCTTGATCCGGCTCCCGCTCTTCGCGAGGTCGAGCGGATCGATCTCGCCGCCGCCACCACCACCACCACCACCACCGCCACCGCCGTCACTGTTCAACATCACGTCCTGCGTGCACGCAGACAACAACACGGCAACAACCATCCACGCTTTCGTCGTCGTCACCTCGGTCCGGACGGAGCCGCGAGCAAATGGTCGCACCCGTTCGTACAGCGAGAGACACGTTACGGGGCCGTCACGCGCCAGCGCACGCACGGTCGCCCACGATCGGTACAAGCACGGCATGCATACCGAGCACATTCAGTATCGTGGTCGCTACGAGTACGCAGATCGCGAGTCCCTCGAGCGCGCGCTGAGCGCCGCTCGTGCCACCCTCGGCAACGACGCGCTAGGACAGGTGGCCACCTGGCTTCGGTTCTTCGTGTGCCGTGGCACCAGTCTGACCGTCAACATGATGGTGCCAGACCGCTCCGAGCATCGGTTCGCGGCGGCCAACGTGTTCCTCGTGCTCGCCCACGCAGCGACGGGAGGTCAAGTCGACGCGTATCCCGAGACCTGCCCGGTCGACCGTTTCGATCCCGGCGATCTGGACATCTAGGTCAGCAGGACCACGCGGAGATCACCGCCGCGACCGATCAGCGGAGCTGGCGCGATCGGTGCGAGCCCGAGCCAAGCTTCTTCACGAGCGTCCAGCGGTACGATCGCGCGCACCTCCGGACCCACGACATGCGGGGCGGCGGCTTTCTACACGACATCTAGAGGATGACTCCGATGCAGCAGCCGTTCGAGCAGTACGTGTTCGCGGGGCACTCCATGTTCGCTCCGCAGACGGTGGTTCCCGTCGGACAGGTCTGCGTGCCGTTGCACTCGGTCGGCAGCGAATTCGGATCCTGACCCGGGCAGAGGATGCAGGTGCTGCCACCGCACTCCGTCGGACCACAGCCCGTGCTCTTCACGCAGCGCAGGCACTTCGTCGGATCCGCGAGGTTGTCGGCGGTGCACATCGGCGACGTCGACGGGTTTGTCGCGATGTCGTAACACGTCGACGGATTGGCCGGATCGCAGATGGTGCAGCAGCCGAAGCAGTCGCAGCCCGGCGGCGTCACGGCGCCGCAGTTATCGATGCACTGCTGCGACAGCGGGCGCGTTCCGATCGGCGGTGGGCACTCTTCGGGCTTGAAGCGGTTCGCGCCGATCGGGCACTCGGCCTTTGTCGTCGCGCCGAGGATGCAGCAGACATGGATGTCGCAGCCGTCGTTGCCGGCGCCGCTGTTGCCGTCGAAGAAGCAGTCCTGCTTCACCGCGTCGATGTTGTCGCCGGGGATGCCGGTGCCGAAGCTGCTCTCGTCGTCGTCGAGCGGACCCGAGCAGTGGATGTCGTCACCGTCGGTGTCGCCATCGCCGTCGTCGTCCATGCAGTTCGCACACTGGATCGTGCTCGTCGGATCGCACGTGCCGTCGAACGGAGGCGCGTCGGTGCACAGGCCGGTGCAACCGCCATCGCCGTCGCCTCCATCCCCCGTGCCACCGTCGCCGGTGCCGTTGCCGTTATCGCCGCATGCAACGACGAGAAGGAGTCCGAGAATCGCGGTCTTGATCATGGGTTGTCTCCGTCGAGGCGAGTGAGAAGGTCGCGTGCGTCCTCGGCGTTCACGCTGCGTGGAAAGCGCTTGAGATAGAGCTCGAGGAAGGTCTTCGCGCGCTTGTCCTTGCGGTCGAAGGCGAGGCGTCCGGCGGCGAACAACGCGTTGGCAGACCACTCCGAATTGCCTTTCGACAGCTCGAGGTAGCCCTTCATCGCGCGCTCGGGATCGCGGCGTTCGAGGGAGGACATCAACTCGAACTTCGCCTTCTCGGGTGACGGGTCGTTCGAGCTGCTCGGTTTGTCGTTCGACACGACGGGCTTCTCGTTCGACACGACCGCGGGCTTGTCGTTCGACACGACGGGCTTCTCGTTCGACACGACGGGCTTGTCGTTCGACACGACGGGCTTGTCATTCGACACGACGGGCTTGTCGTTCGACACGACGGGCTTGTCGTTCGACGCGACGGGTTTGCCATTCGAGCCGACCACGGGCTTGGTGTTCGGAGCCGGCGTGTCGTCGATCGATGCGGGCTCGTCCTTCGTCCGAGTCGTGCTCGCGGTTTGCTCTTGCGAGCTCCATGACTGGCCCGCGCTGAGGCGGTGGACGTCGCCGCGGAACTGCACGTCGACGAGACCGCGCGCGACCGCGACGGTGACGCGCTCTTCGAAGCGAGCGACGCGGAACTGCGTACCGACGACGCGGACGACGACATCGCCCGCGCGCACCACGTACGGCTCGTTCTGGCGCGGAGCCACGGTGAAGTCCACGGCGCCGCGCTCGACGAGAACGCTCGGCGAGTTGTTCTCGCGAGCCATCACGATCGCGGCGTGTGCTTCGAGCGTCAGGTGCGCGTCGCCGTACGACACCATCGACGGCGTATCGCCCGCGACGACGCGCGACGGAACGATCGGCGCCGTGGCGACATCCGTGGTCGGCGTGGAGCGCAGCGAGAGAACGATGACGATGACCGCCGCCGCGGCGAGAGCGAACGCCGGCACCGCGAGCCAAGGCCACCGCGAACGCGGAGCGGGCAGGGGGCGTGGCGCTGGTTGATCGAGCCGCTCGAACAAGCCGCGCTCGACACGCGACCACGCCGCGTTCGTCATCGGCTCGATGGGTGGCGGCCCCAACCGATCCTGATCACTCATGACTCCCCTCCTGCGAGCTCGTCGAGGTACGGCGCGAGCACCGGATCCTTCGCAGCTCGGGCAAACAGTTGCTTGCGCGCGCGCCACACGCGCGTCTTGACGGAGAACACCGTGGACTCGGTCAACACCGCGACCTCCGCGAGTGGCAGGCCATCGATCACCGCGAGTGCGAACGCGATGCGTTGCTTTGCTTCGATCCGATCGAGCGCGGCGTACAGACGGCGCGCGGCTTCGCGAACCATCGCGTGGCGGCGCGTGTCGTGATCGCCGGCGACCGTGTCTTCGACCACCGCGAGGTCCACGCTCGGTGGCTTGCGCTTGCCGATGTACAGGTACGCGGAGCGCGTCGCGATCGTCTGGCACCATCGCGAGAGCGTGCTGTCTCCGCGGTAGCCCTTGAGCGAGCGAAAGATCTCGAGGAACGCGTCCTGGATCAGGTCTTCGAGATCGCGGTTGTTGCCGAGGATTCGATAGAGCGTGTGGTGGACACCGAAGCGGTGCGCTTGGAACAGCTCGCGCTGCGCGCCGCGATCACCACCGGCCGCGCGTTGCGCGAGCGCGAGATCCTGCTCGCGCGCCGGAGATGTTGCAGTGCCCACGGGTTGTTAGTGGCAAAGGGGGCGAAAAAGGTCGCAGCAATTCTTATCGACGCCACGCAGCGACGAGGGCGATGGCGCCTGCCACACCGGGCATGTCGTAGATGATGGCCTTGCCGGGCATCGTCGGGTCTCTCGTGTAGGTCGGTGTGCCGAGAGCGAAGTTCGCGTTGGCCGTCACCGCGAAGCCCCAGTGACGAGGATGCCACCACCACAGTGCGAGCCCCGCGCGACCGATGGGCACCACCGCCGTCTCCCGGCGCAGCTCCTGGCCGTGCTTGCCATCGACGATATCGATCATCGCTCCGGCCGCGATCCACGGCTCGAGCTCGAACGGACCGACGGGGACGGTCCAGCTCGCCATCGCCACCAGCGAGTAGTCTTGGGCGCTGCCCTTGAAGCCCGCCTGATCGACATCCTGCCTCGCGACGTCGAAGGCGCCACCGACGCGTAGCGCGTGGTCGGTCGGCCGATAGAGCACACCGAAGGTCACGCGCATGGCCGCCTCGGTGTCGATCCCGATCCCGGCTTCGAGCCGCACTCGGTCGATGTCGTCGGCCACCGCCGGCGCCACTGTCGTGACCGTCGTCGCGCCGGTACGAGCCGCGTGCTCTTCGTCTGGATCCGGCAAGCGCATCATCGTCTTCACCGTCAGCGCTGCACCCGCCGCGGCGACCGGATCCATCGCACCCGCCTTCGCCGGTCGACGCTCGGTGACGTCGCGTTGGCGATCGTAGACGACGAGCTCGGAGCCATCGCGCCACACGATGAACTGCGCGTCGGCTTGGATCGCGCGTGCACCGACGAGCGACGGATCGACGCCATCGGTCTGCGCGATCACGACGAGCTTCCACGGCGCGAGCGAGGTCTCGATCGCGTGCACGAGCTCCGCGTCCGCATCGACGACGAGGACACGATCCGGATCCGCGTGGGCGAACCCCGACGCGAGCATCACGAGCGCGAATGCGGCTCTCAGGGACATGCGTCCTGCACGGGCCAGCTCCACGAGAACGA
Source organism: Kofleriaceae bacterium (assembly GCA_044230415.1). Taxonomy (GTDB): domain Bacteria; phylum Myxococcota_A; class Polyangia; order Haliangiales; family Haliangiaceae; genus JABFXX01. The sequence goes on along the minus strand of JBGARE010000023.1, from coordinate 66,911 downwards.
GACCGACCGGAGGATGGACACGTGCTGGAGCAACGCCTCGTCGATCTCGCGCGTGCGCGCGCCGAACGGATAGGCGAATGCTTCGACCGCATACCCCTCCGCTCGCATGGCCTCGATCGACGGCACCGCCTCGTCTTTCATATACGTCTCGAGGCCATGCTCTTCGACGAACGGTGGCGCGCGCAGATGCGACACGCCATGTGCTTGGAGCTCGTGACCTTCGGCGACAAACCCGGCGAGCTGCGCCTTTCGCTCGTCAGAAAATTTCGCCCACCGTGTCACGAAGAACGTGACCTTCGCCCCGTACTGGCGAAACATCGGCATCGCATCGTTCCACTGCTCCACCGACGAGTCGTCGAGGGATAGCGCGATGCCGGGGCCGGTCCCTTCGCCGCGCGCGAACTCCGAGTAGAGGACGAAGCGCAGCCCGCGTTCCTGCGCGCCTTTGATCGCGTGCTCGAGCGTCGCCATCTTCACGGTCACGCCGGGGCGATGCGCGTACAACTCGATCACCTCGCCACGCTCGACGGCGCGATCGAGTCCGGTGTCGATGCTGTCGAGCGTCTGGTTCGCTTCGTCGTCGAGGTTGACCGCGCAATGCACTTTGCGCCCGTCGCCGTCGTAGAAGATGTTGTCCATCTCGTCGAGGTTCTCGAGGCAGCCCGCTCCGAGAATCGCGAACGCGCATGTTAGGGTCGCCGCGTGCGCACGGCGGTAACGATCGCGATGCTTCTCGCGAGCCCTCCCGCCTTCGCCGAGTCCGATGACATCCTCGCCCGACCGCTGACGCTCGCGCGCGGTCAGCTCGAGGCGCAGCTCGTCCTCGAGGTGAACTTGCAGCTCGCGATCGAGGGCAAGCCCACCTCGCTCGCCCCCGACGCGTGGTACGGGCTGACCGATCGATTTACCGTGGGCGTCACGCACTCGAGCGCTAGCCTAGATCGGATCGATGCCGGTGCGAGCATCTGCGTCGTCCAGCTCGCGAATGTCTGTGATCGCTATTACCGCGGCAGCGCGATCGAAGCTCGCTGGAGCTGGCGGACGGGGACGCTCGCGATCGCACCACGCGCGCGGTTCCTCGTGCGTGACGTAGATCCCGTGAAGCCAGCGCTGGTGCTCGGAGCGCTCGTGCGCTGGACCCGTGGCCGGTTCGCGCTGGAGAGCGACCCCTACCTCCGAACGGGACTCGCGAACACCGATCTCGGCAACCGCACGTTCCTCATGATCCCGCTGTACGTCCTCGTGCAGCCCACGTGTCGGTGGCTCGTCGGGCTGCACCTCGGGTGGGAATCGGATCTCGCCGTCGCGCGCGATGGCTCGCACGGTCCGCTCGGCTTGATCGTGAAGGCGCGCGCGACCGAGAACCTCGACGTCACGCTGCACGGCGGCTTCACGAGCCTCGTCGGCGTGCAGAACAACATCAAGCAACGCGCGGTGATGCTCTCGGTCGGCTGGCGAACCGACTAGCGCGAGCTTGCGAGCGCGTCCTATCCGTACAGGCGAGCGCTTCGCGAGCCGATAATGCGACGGAGGCCGCAGACGTAGCGCGAAGGGCTACGGCCTACGGGCTCCCTAGCCCGACGGCGGGACGCACGCCTTGCGTCCCATCGTGCCGTCGACGAAGGTCACGCTCGACGAGCAGTTCGCTTCGTTCTCGGGATCGCGATTCGCGTTGCAGTCGATCTTGTCGACGCACGTGCGGAAGCAGTAGTTCGTGCCGTCGTCGTGCGCGATGCACGCGGAGTCGAGAGGGCAGTCCGTGTCGTGCACGCAGTCCGCTTCGCCGCAGTAGCCGCCCTTGAACTGCAGGCAGCTCTGGCCCATCTCGGTGTCGCAGTCGTTGCTCTCGGTGCACTGCGCACCGATTCCGAGCCGGTCTGCCTCGCTTCCATCGTCACCGCAGGCCGCGAGCACGACCAAGAACAAGTACGAGCGCATGCCCCCTAAGTGGTGCACGCGCCGCTCGCGGTCACAACAATTACGCGGACGCCGCGGTGAGCGGCGCTTGCTCGCGATTCTGGAGGAACCGCAAGTTCGGGTAATCGAGCTTCGCGCGGTTGAGCTGCCACTCGTTGCGCGCGAGGAACACCGTCGCGCCCGAGTGGTCCTCGGCGATGTTGTCGCGGTTCGCGTCCGCGAACTTCTTGATCGCCTTCGGATCATCCGCGTCGATCCAGCGCGCGACCTCGAACGACGTCCCCTCGAAGTGACAGGGCAGGTCGTACTCGGTGCGGATGCGATCTGCGAGCACCTCGAACTGCAGCGCGCCGACGACGCCGACGATGAAGTCGGAGCCGAGGAACATCTTGAACACCTGCGCGCCACCTTCTTCGGCGATCTGCTCGAGCGCGCGGCCGAGGTGCTTGGCCTTCATCGGATCCTGCGAGCGCACGCGCCGCAGATACTCCGGCGCGAAGCTCGGGATGCCGGTGAAGTGCAGATCCTCGCCTTCGGTCAGCGCGTCGCCGATGCGCAGCGTGCCGTGGTTCGGGATGCCGATGATGTCGCCGGCCCACGCTTCTTCAGCGAGCTCGCGCTCGTTGGCCTGGAACACCATCGCGTTGTGCACGCTCTGCACCTTTCCGGTGCGCGGCACGAGCAGCTTCATGCCGCGCGAGAACTTGCCGGACGCGAGCCGCACGAACGCGATGCGATCGCGATGCTTGGGATCCATGTTCGCTTGGATCTTGAACACGAAGCCGCTGACCTTGGGCTCGTTCGGAAGGATCGCTCGCTCGCGTGTGGGCTGCGAGCGCGGCGGTGGTGCGAGCTGCGCGACGCCCGAGAGCAGCTCGCGCACGCCGAAGTTGTTCACCGCGCTGCCGAAGAACACCGGCGTCAGGTGACCCTCGCGATAGAACTCGAGGTCGAACTTGGGACAGAGCTGCCGGACCATGTCGACGTCTTCGCGCAGCTTCGCGACCGCGCTCTCGGGCAGCAGCGTGTCGAGCTGTGGATCGCCGACGCCGGCGATCGTGATGCCCTCCTGCATGTACTCGCCCTTCGAGCGCTCCATGAGGATCAGCTGGTCCTTCATCAGATCGAAGCAACCGCGGAACTCGCGACCGCTGCCGATCGGCCAGCTCGCCGGCGTGACTTCGAGCTGCAGATCTTTCGCGATCTCGTCCATCAGCTCGAACGGGTCGCGGCCCTCGCGATCCATCTTGTTGATGAACGTGACGATCGGGACGTTGCGCAGCCGGCACACCTCGAACAGCTTGCGCGTCTGCGTCTCGATACCCTTCGCCGCGTCGATCACCATGACGGCGGAGTCGACGGCGGTGAGGGTACGGTACGTGTCCTCGCTGAAGTCCTCGTGACCGGGCGTGTCGAGCAGGTTGAACGTGCAGTCCGCGTAGTCGAACGTCATCACCGACGTCGTCACGCTGATGCCGCGCTCGCGCTCGACCTTCATCCAGTCGCTGCGGGCGCGCCGGCGATCGCCACGCGCCTTCACCGCGCCGGCCAGCTGGATCGCGCCGCCGAACAGGAGGAGCTTTTCGGTCAGCGTCGTCTTGCCCGCGTCCGGGTGCGCGATGATCGCGAACGTACGGCGCTTCGCAATTTGCGCTGGGAGCTCGGGTTCCGACATGACGGCGCAATCTACGGAATAGTTTCGGAATCCGCAATTAGGCAGCAGATCCTCCGCCATTACAGAACCTGGCGAAAAAGCTGGCAGCGCGTCCGAGTTGCGCGATGATGTTCGCGCGATCTCGGGGGAGGTCGTGGGCACCGGAGTGACGACGAAACCGGTGTACTGTGCTTCCAACCTCAGCCGGAGAGATTCCTGATGATGAAGAAACTGATCTTGGCGTTCGGTGTACTCGGTCTCGTGTCGTTGTTCATTCCCCAGCAGGGAATGATGTTGTTCAGCCTCTTCAAGATGCTGGGCATGGGCTACCTGGTTCCGATCGTCGGCGGTTTCGCTGCGGCGACCGCGATGGGCGCCATGGCCATCAGCAAGCCGCCGATGCAGAAGTGGCAGGCAGGCGTCGCAGCCGGTGCCTTCGCTCTGATCTTCGTCCGCTTCAAGCTGTGGGAGGTCCTCAAGGAGATGGGCGCCCTCTTCAAGATGATCCCGATGCTCCTGTTCGTCGTCGCCGTCATCGGTGGCCTGATCGTTTCGATCATGGCGCTCGCGAAGGGCGAGGAGTCGGCGTAATCCACGCTGTCTCGTAGCAACCGACCCGCGTAGCGATACGCGGGTTTGTTTTTTTCGGAGGGGCGAGAATGAAGAGACTGGCGCTACCGATCCTGGTGTTCGCGTTGCTCGGCATCGCGAGCATGTTCGTGCCCGGGCCACACGGCTCGTTGTTTCGCCTCTACGCCGAGTTCGACACGCCGCGCCTGACGCTGCTGTTGCTGTCGTTCCTTGCCGCGGGCGTGGCGGCGGGCCTCGCGATGCGCAGTGTCCGCACGTGGCACGGCTACCTCGCGCTCGGCGGCTTCGCGTTGGCGATGGTCAAGGCGCGCGTGTGGACGGTGCTGCAGCACTTCAGCGATGCGCAGACGCCGCTAAAGCTGCACGCGATCGCGATCGTCGGCGGCGTGATCTTCACGCTGCTCGCGACCGTGGTCGGCGAGCCCGAGCAGGCCGCCACTACTTCTTGAACAGCTTGTCGAACGCGCGGCGCATCGCGCCGGACTTCTTCTGCGAGCCGCTGTACGTGTCGTTGCCGTACGCGATGCGCGCCGACGGGTCGATGCCGTACTGCACGTAGAGCGACAACAGATCGTGCACCATCGCCGAGATGCCGGTGGTGCGCAGGTCGTACGACAGGCAGTAGCTGTCCGGCTTGTTCCGGATCATGGCCTTCGCGATGATCATCAGGATCAACGGATCGATCAGCTCGCCGTTACCGTCGAGGTAGTGCTTGTAGCTGAAGAAGCGATCCTCGGGCGCGAGCTCGGGGGCGCCTTGGCCCTCCTGCTTGGGCGCGCGCATGTTCTGAATCGTGCGGTACTCGTGCTCGATGTACGCGGCGATCGAGTTGTTCTCGTCGCGCTTCTCGTACTCGACGAACTTGCGGAACGCGTCGAACAGGTTCTTCGGGTTCGCGTACGCGCCCGAGATCAAATAGTAGAACACCGCGCCGAGCGAGTAGATGTCCGCGGGACGGCCGACGCTCTTCACGACGCGGCCGCGCACGTTGATCTCGCTCGGCTCTGCGAACGGGCGATTGAGCAGTATTTTCTTCCGCGTGCGGTCCGCGGCCGCGATCGAGTACAGCTCGTTGCGGTTGAACAGCGAGAACGTGTCGTTCTCGTAGATGTCGATGTAGAAGTCCTCGAAGAACTCGACTTCGGGCGAGCCCTGCGTGCAGTTCACGAGGAGCTCGAACGTGTTCGTCTCCTGCTCGGGGCTCTGGAAGTAGAGCGTACCGGGCACCGCTTGGAACCGCGTCATGGAGACGTCGAGGTCCGCGTCCGCGACCTTGCCGACGTTGAAGTCGGCGAGCTTGATCTTCATCTGCGAGCCGCGCAGGTTCGGATCCGGAAGCTTGACGAGGATGTTCGCCGGCTTGATGTCGCGGTGACACGTGTCGCGGACGAGGTGAGCGAACTCCACGGCCGTGGCGACCGGGATGATGTACTCGAGCACGCGGAAGATGCGCTCGCGTAGCGGCACCGCGAGCAGATCGTCGCGGCGGCGCTTCTGGCGCGCACCCTTGAGGCGCTCCTCGAGGCTCATGTCGAGCAGCTCGAGGATCATGAAGTCGTTCTCGACCTTCTCGCGGATCATCGGCGGGATGAACCCGGCGCTGTCGCCTTCACCGGAGCCGAGCAGCTCGACGATGTTCGGGTGACCCTGGACGCGCTCCAGGATCTCCTTCTCCATCTGGAACCGCATCTGATCTTCGCCGGTGACGCCGCGCTGCAGGCACTTGATCGCGACCGGACGGCGCAGCGTGGTCTTGCTCTCGACCCAGCGCTCCTCGCCGAGGTACGCCTTCGCGAAGCGACCCGAGCCGAGCTCGATCGGCAGCCCCGTCTCGTCGACGACGAACGCGTAGATCCGGCTGCGCGAGACGTACGGCGTCGGCTGCGCGATGACGCCGGAGACCTGGCTCATCGGCGGACCGGGCATCTGGCCCATGCCGGAGTGTGGCGACATGTGCCCGCCGTACATCGGCGGCTGCGGAGGCTGACCGACGTGCGAGAGCGAGGGCGAGCCGGCCGCGAAGTTCTGCGGCGGCGTGTGATGCGGCGCCGGGTGCATTCCCGACGGCTGCGGCTGCGGTATCTGCTGCGCCGACGCGCGCGGATTCGCCTGCTGCTGCGGGATCTGATTGACGTTGGTCGCGTCGCCCTCGAAGTCTTGGTAGTCCTCGACGATCGGCTGCACGGACGCCGTCTTGTTACGCGGCGGACCAGATCCAGGCGGAGACGGTGGGGTAGAGGCCATAGGTGACGTATCAGTGCGCGCGCTTATCGCGTACGCGTCCTGGGGATCATCCGTCCCCGGGTGTAGACGAAGTATGCGTCGGATCCGGGCCCGAAGTCGAATAGGATCGGGTCCATACAGTCCTCGTTGCGAATGCTGACGCGTTCGACACCAAGGGTAAATAAGCGCTGGGTGGGCTCGACCGTGCCGTTCGAAACCCGGATGTGGCCGATCTCCTGCGCGCGGGGCGTCACGAGGGAGAAGTCGCCCGGCTGATCGATCTGCACCGCGGGCGACGGTCGACCACCGAGCTTCGCGACGAAGCAGGTCAGCCCCTTCAAGTGGATCATCAGTCCCGCGGGCGCGTTGATCAGCGTGATTCGCACGCGCGTGTTCTGCGGCCCGGTGAGGTCGGCCTGGTTGTTCGCGCCGACCATCACGAAGTGAACGCTTCGCTCGCCCGCGTACTGCGGCAGATCCGAGAGGGCGAGCAATCGACCCGGACCGGTCACCGGCGCGGGGGTCGCCATCCACGGCGGACGCGCGACGGGATCGGGATACCAACCGGGTGTCGGCACGGGCGCGGGTTGCGGTGGTTGTGGTGCCGAGGTTTGCAGCGACGGGCCGTCGATCGCCGCGGCGATCTGCGCGGTGTTCTCGAACGTCGTCGGCGGTGGCGTCGTCGTCGGCTTCGCGACCGCGGTCATCGGCGACGCCGGTCGCGGAGGTGGGGGCGGGAGCGCACGTTGTCCCGACGGCGGGGTGTCGACGGTGTGGATGTTCGCGAGCTCGCGCAGCGATTGCGTGGGCTCTTGGCCCTTCTCGGGCAAGCCCGCTACCTCGTCGGACTCGAGCTCGATCGCGTCGTTCAGCTGCGTGTGCAGCTCGTCGACCTTCGCGGTGCGCTTCTTCGGATCGAAGGCGAGCGCCTTGATCAGGATGTCCTGCACCTTCTTGCTGATGCCGAGAGGCTTGAGCGCATCGCGGACGAGCTCGTCGGCGTGGCGGCGCTTCTTGTAGCCCGCGTACACATCTTCGTCCGCGAAGATCGCCTTGCCGCTCAGCATGTAGATCGCGACGACCGCGAGCGAGTAGATGTCCGTCGCGGGGCTGACGGGTTGACCCGCGAGCTGCTCGGGCGCGGCCCAGCTCGGCGAGTACATCGCGAGCTTCTGACCCGCGACGATCGCGGTGTCCTCCGCGCGCTTGCTCTGTTCCTTCTCGTCGTCGGCGCTCCACTTCGCGATGCCGAAATCGGCGAGCTTGGGCAGCTTCTTCTCGCCGACCGAGCCGAACAAGATGTTCTGCGGCTTGATATCGCGATGAACGATGCCGAGCTGATGCGCTTCGGCGAGTGCGAGGCACATCGCGCTGATCACGCGCACTGTCTCTTCGACCGATTGCTTGCCCTGCTCGCGCACGATCATCGAGAGCGTGCCGCCGTTCATGAACTCGCAGACCTGGAGGGGCATGCCCTCCTGATCCTTTGCGCCGAGGTGTCCGAAGTCGTAGATGCGCAGCGTGTTGGGGTGCGTCAGTCGCGAGAGTGCGAACGCTTCCTGCACGAAGTGCTCGTAGCTCGTGCGACCGACGCCGCTCTTGCCACCGAGACCCGAGAACACCTTGATGCACACCGGTCGGTTCAAGCGCTCGTCTTGGCCGCGATAGACGACGCTGTGTCCGCCTTGAGCGACCTGCTCGACGACGCGATAACGATCGAGGACCATGTCGCCGACCTTGATCTCAGGCGGCGGTGGATCCGGCGCCTTCGGCGGCGGCTTCGGTGCGGTCCCCATTCCCAGCATCGATGCTACCCCGAAAACACCAGGGTGCCCCGTTGTGGGAAGAGCCGTTCCCTCACAGGTTCTGAGGTTACCTGTCACCCTTCGCAACACGCGCGGCGCCCCGCGGCGACTTCGCGTTCGGTGCGAGGTACCGTGATCGCGTGGTGGAACAGCGGCCCGAGGTTCCCGAGCTCTCGCGTGGGGCCACGCCGCTCACGCGCGACCATCGAGCGTGGCGAGCGAAGGTGTTCGTCGCGACGTGGCTCTCGTACGTCGGGTTCTATTTCTGCCGGAAGCCGTGGTCTGCCGCGAAGTCGGAGATCGGCAAGGAGATGCACTGGAACGCGACGACGCTCGCGAACATCGGTGCCGCGTACTTGATCGCCTACGCGCTCGGCCAGTACCTCGCCTCGCAGACGGGGCCTCGCCTCGGACCGCGCAAGAACGTGCTCGTCGGGATGGGCCTCTCGATCGCGGTGTCGATGGTGATGGGCTTCGGGAACAACCCGTGGCTGATGGCCTCGCTCGTGTTCGTCAACGGGATCGCGCAGGCCACGGGCTGGTCGGGAAATGTCGGGACGATGGCCGGCTGGTTCCACAAGCACGAGCGCGGGCGCGTGATGGGCATCTGGTCGACGAACTTCACGATCGGCTCGGTCATCTCGGGGCTCGTGATGGGGTGGATCCTCGGCCGCTATCATTGGAGCGCGTGCTTCTTCAGCGGTGCGTGGATCCTCGGCGCGATCTGGATCCAGTTCTATTTCCTCCAGCGGAACAAGCCCGAGGACGTGGGCCTCCCGCCCGTCGACGATCCGAAGACCGCAGCCGACGAGTCCAAGGACATTGGCCCGGCACCGAAGCTCACGCGCGACGCGTGGATCAACATCTTCATCGTCGGCGGCTTCTACTTCTGCGCCAAGTTCGTCCGCTACGCGGTCTGGTCGTGGTCTGCGTACTTTCTCCACGAGAACTACAAGCTCGATCAGGACACGTCGAACTACTACGCGATCGTGTTCGATCTGTGCGGCCTGCCGGGCATCTTCCTGACCGGCTGGATCAGCGACAAGTACTTCGGCAGCCGTCGCGGCGGTGTCGCGCTCGGCATGATGATCGGCATGTGTGTCGCGTGCGCGATGCTCGTGCAATTCGGCGACGTGAGCGTGACCACGTTCGTGGTGCTACTCGGCGCGGTCGGGTTCACGCTGTTCGGCCCCGACGCGCTGCTCAGCGGTGCCGGCGCCGTCGACATCGGCGGCCGCCATCACGCGACCATGGTGACCGGCGTGATCGCGACGTGCGGCGCTGTCGGTCCGGTGATCCAGGAGGTCGTGATCGGCCGGATGTACGACAGCAAGGGCGGCGATCTCGGCCCGGTGTTCGTCATGCTGTTCGCGGGTGCTGCCCTCGGTACGCTGTTCTGCCTCGCGCTCGTCCTGCGCAATCGCAAGGGTGGCCGCGGGGTCTGAGCCCGATGCCCGGGCGCGACTTCACGTCGCGACCGGGGTACGATGGGACGTTGAGTCGCGCGCCCTCGATCTTGGTCGTGCATCCCGACCGCAAGACACAGCGGATCGTGCAGCGCATTCTCGGCGTGACGCGCTACTCGATCGACATCGCCGACGATCTCGAGCAAGGCCTGCGGTTGCTCCAGAACCTGAACCCGATCCTCGTCGTCGTCGATGCGAGCGCGGTGACGGCGCCGCAGATGATCGAGTTCTTCGCGCAAGCTCGCACGCGCGGTGCCGAGGCATGCATGACGCTGCTCGGCGGCGCGTCGGCGGATCAGGTGCCGAAGATCTTGAACATGGGCGCGGTGACGAACCTGCTCGTGCATCCGATGCCGGTGCTCGCGGAGGAGCTCACGATCACCGCCGAGAAGTTGATCCGCAACGACATCTTCGGCGCGGAGAAGTACCTGCTGTGGGGGACGGCGATCACCGAGACGATCATCACGCGCGGTAGTCAGCGCACGGAGCTCGTGCACGCGCTGTCGGCGGAGATCAAGAGCCGGGGCCAGAGCGCGCGAGTCGCGTCGATGGCGATGCTCGTCGCCGACGAGCTGATCTCGAACGCGATCCACAACGCGCCGTGCGACGCGGCCGGCGTGTTCTATCGGCGCGACCTCGCGCGCGATCAGGAGATCGAGCTCGACGAGCGACATCGCGTCTCGTACCGCTGGGGCTGCGACGCGCGCTACCTCGCCGTCGAGGTCACCGATTCGTTCGGCAGCCTCGATCGCGAGACCATCCTCGCCGCGCTCGCGAAGAGCAACGTGCGCGAGACCGGGGAGGGCGCGGGCATGGGGATCTCGCTCGCCTATCGCTCGTGCGACCACCTGGTGTTCAACCTCGCACCCGGCAAGCGCACGCAGATCATCGGGCTCATCGACGTGCGCTTCGCACCCGCGGGAAATCCCGCGAGCGCGTACGCCGGAGCCGCGTCGTCGTCGTATAACGTGTTCGTGGAGCGGCCCCAATGACGGAGACTCGCGGCCGAATGACGATCGAGACGCAGGGCGATCAGTTCGTGCTCGCCGGCGCGATCGACGAGACGGCTGCGCTCCACGAGATGATCGGGCGCGCACAGAACGGCAAGCTCAACCTCGATCTCGCCGCGGTCACGTTCATCAACTCGCTCGGCGTGCGCGACTGGATCCGGTTCCAGGCAGCGGCGAGCCAGCAGAACATCGCCGTGCAGCTTCGCCGCGTGGCCGAACCGTTGGTGCACCAACTGAACATGATCATCGCCACGCGTGGCACGGCGCAGGTCACGTCGTTCTACGCGCCGTACGCCTGCGATGCGTGCGGCCGCGAGGAGTCGCTGCTCATCGACGCGATCGCGAACGGACCCGCGCTCGTCCGGCTCGAGCCGCCTCCCATGACATGCCCCGAGTGCAAAGCGCAAATGGCTTTCAACGATTTCCCCGAGCGATACTTCTCGTTCCTCTCCTCGTAATCGGGTAAGACCGCGCCGTGCTTCACGAGTTCGCGAGATGGGTGCAAGAGCTGGTCATCAGCCTCGGGTACCCGGGCCTGTTCATGCTGATCGTCCTCGAGAGCACGATGGTGCCGATCCCATCACTGCTCGTGATGCCGTTCGCGGGGTTCCTCGCAGCGCAGGGACATTTCTCGCTCCCCGTGATCCTGATCATCAATACAGCGGGTGCTCTCACGGGGTCGGGCCTGTCCTATTGGCTCGGTGCCGCCGGTGGCAAGCCGCTGCTCCTGAAGTACGGCAAGTACGTCTTGGTGCGGGCCAAGGACATCGAGAAGACCGAGGTCTACTTCGCGAAGCACGGCACGTGGACGATCCTCGTCGGGCGGTTCCTCCCCGTGATCCGGCACATCATCTCGATTCCTGCCGGCATCGCTCGTATGCCCCTCGTGCCGTTCTTCGCCCTCACCGGTCTGGGGGCCACCTTGTGGGGAGGGGGATTGATGGTGATGGGGTACGTACTAGGGGCGCGTTGGACCCAGATCGAAGCCAAGGCAAAGAGCGTTGATCACCTCATCGCGCTCGCGATCGTGGTAGCCATCGTTGGCACAGCCCTGTACTTCTACTTCCGCCGTCGGAAGGAACGCGCCGCTGCGACAGCCGCCGCTTCAGACTCTGCATCCACGTAGTACCCACGTGTCGTACTCCAGTCGTAACCCCACCAGTCCACCGGAGGCGTCGATCGTCGCGTCGATCGTTGCCCCCGGTCAGACCGATGCTGGCAACGTGCTAGCTTCTTCAGGCGTGTCGCTGTCGTCCGGCCATGCTGCGTCCGCTGCCGTCAAGGTGCTCGACCGTCACGAATCCGAGCTCGTCGATGCCGCGATCGCGATGGTCAGCGCCCGCTCGCCGACCGATGCCACGATCCTCCACGGCCTGATCGCCGAGCTCAAGGCCACGTCCGAGCTGCTCGATCGCCAGCGTCCGCTCCGCCGTCCTACCGCCCTCGGCGGCGAGCCGCGCGACGAGCAAACGCTGATCGATCACCTGTGCACGATCGATGGCCTCTCGGGGGACCTCGCGCTTCCGCTGAAGGCGACGCTGTCGCGGACGTACCTCATCACCAAGATCAACTTCCTCCGCGGCTTCGTGAAGGCCACCGCCGCGTGCGCCGATTCCGCCGACGGCCAGCGCATGTCGCACGAGCTTCGCGAAGAGCTCGCGCAATCGATCTACACGTTGCTCGCCGAGGAGCTGTTCCTCGCGCTCCTCCGCAAGCCGGACGTCTCGCGTCGCACGAAGCAGCGCGCCGCCGATCAGCTGATCACGGTGTGGGACGACGCGATGCTCGAGATCGATGACTTCGCGCCGCTGCTCGAGTCCGCGTGGCACGCGCGCAACCGCATCAACAGCGCGTACGGCACGCTGCTCGGCGCCACCGAAACATTCCGCCTCGTCACCGAGGACTGCTCGCCCGACGTGCTCGAGTTCTTCGGCCGCGAGGGCATGTCCGCCGACGAGAGCGCGGCGTTCGAAGAGTTCCTGTTCAACATGACGAGCGAAGAGCTCGCCACGCTGCGCCGCGCGATGCAGCAGCACCACGTGTCGGCCGCGTCACCCGCGTGGGCCGCCGAGATCCTCGGTCGACAGATCGAGGAGCTCGAGCACGGTCCGAAACACGAGATCGATCCGATGGCGCTTTACCGCTCGTATCAGCGCCGCCAGCTCGCCGCGGACTTCCGCTTGATGTCGAACGCGCCCGGTCCTCGCCGCACGGCCGAGGGCTACTTGATGGTCTACCTGCTCGACCAGCAGTAGACGGTCACGATGCCGACGCTGCGGACTTCGTCGCGTTCAGGTGCTTCTCGATGAGCTTGGACAGCTCGGGAATCGCCTCGATGACGTTCCGCTTCGCGCCGTCGCGCATGCGGAAGTACATCTTCTTCGCCGTCGTGTGCGTCGTCTTCTCCGCACGCTCGTCGGTGACCTTGAGCAGATCCTCGGCGACGTCATCGCCACGCGCGACCACGTAGTCGGGGAACGTCGTCGTCGCCGGCGCCGCGGACCACTTGTCGTAGTGCGGCTGCAGCTTGCCGAGCCAATCATCGAGCAGCGCGTCCACCGTCTCGGGGACGAACTTCTTCTTGATGCCCTTGATGGCGCCATAGGCGCCCTTGATGATCAGGCCCTTCTGCTTCACCTGGGCATCGATGAGGTCGACGCAATCCGCGATGACCTGCGCACGAACCGGATCCTTACCGAGTTGCTCGACGAGAGTAGGCATAGACGATGCTGCGGCGTACCACAGTCCCGTCCGGTCGTCACGATTGCCGCACCGTCAGGCGACGGTCAGGTCTCGGTGAACACGACGCCGTATCGATCACACCGCTTCTTCATGTCTGCGCGATCGTTCCCACCGATCGGCAAAAGCAGGTAGTTCTTCTGCGCGGTCGACGCGTCGTCGAGGATGCACGACGCGGACACCACGATGCGGAGCATGCGCGTGTTGGCGGGATCGTTGGCCAACACCTTCTTCGCGATCACGATCGCCTCGTCGAAGTCGCCGTGGTCGTACGCCTTGTTCGCCGACGCCATCAGCTCGTCCTTCTTGATGTCGATGTTCGCCCCGGGCCGCTCGGCGGGCGTCTCCGCGTTCGACGCCGGCGCCGCGGCGTCCCGGATCGCGCCGTTGAACGTGGGGCCCTGCCGGCCCTGGGTTGCCACCCCGGGGCTCTTCGCAGGCGCGGTGTCCTCGGTTTGTTGAGGGGTTGGCTTCGCTTCCGATGAGCGCGGGCGCACGTTGGCCACCGCCGTGGAGGGCGTGTTTACCGCCACGTAGAGGTACACGCCGAGGCCCATGACGGCTACGGCAGCGACGACCAGGACGATGTGACGAGGCGTCACGCCTCTCTACCTAGCACGACCCGCCGCCGATTGCGTTTTGCGCTTCACGTCGCCCGTGTGATCCGGACTGCAAAGTTTCGTTTTTCATTCGGTTCCATGTCGGTGACAAGTTGACGCTACCGTCGAGGATTGCGAATGTCCGCGGCACATGAAGCGACTAACGGGACTGGTCTTGGCTTTCGCCGCATCCGCGCTGATCGGATGTGGGGACAGCTCCGTCGAATGCGGTGAAGGCACCACCGAAAACGACGATGGGTTTTGCGTGCCGACCGGCGGTGACCCCGTCACGTGCACCGATGGCACGATGCTCGATCAGGCGACCAACACCTGCGTGATCGATCCGGCCTCGTGCCAGGACGGCACCGTGTTGATCGGCAACGCGTGCGTCGATCCGACGGCGGGTCTGACGGTCGACACCACCGAGGCAGCGGAGCCGAACGGCTTCGGCGTCGGTGGTGAGAGCAGCGCGGATCCCGCGGGCGAGTTCCAGCTCAAGCCGATCGGTCAGAAGGTCGTCCTCCAGGGCAACCTGACCCCGCGCCCCGACCGCAACGAAGACGGCCAGCTCGAGGGTGACCTCGACACGTACCTGTTCGAAACCGATGGTGCCACGCTCGTCGACATCTCCGTCGATGGCGTCGGTGGTGCGGCGGGTGGCTTCGTGATGTTCGGCGCGATCGACGGTCTCGAGACCTGGGTCCGCTTTGGCGTGAACCTCACGGGCGACACCTCGAAGCGTCAGGTGTTCCTGCCGAGCGCGGGCGTCTATCTGCTCGCGATCGCGGACACGCGCACGCTGGTCCTCGCCGAGGCCGCGGGTGACGCGCAGAACAAGTACTTCGTCAGCATCGAGAAGAAGGCGATTCCGACGGCGACGAACCTGACGTTCACGAACGGCGACGCGGTCGCGTTCGGCACCGTCGACAACAACGAAGTCGAGTTCTACACGGGTGCATGGGGCGAAGGCATCAACAGCGCCGACCTGCAGAGCTTCGATCCGGACTTCGATGCCTCGCTCGTCCTCACCATCGGCGCGGCGGTTCGCTCGGTGACCACCGAGACGCACTCGCCCGGCGGCGCGGGTGACGCTCCGGCCACGGCGCGCTTCGGCGTGGCGACCGGTCAGTCGGCGATCCTCGTCGTCGATCACCGCATCAACACCGGTCACACGTCGGCGCAGTACCGACTGCACGCGCGCACGCGCGCTGGCAAGGCGCTCAAGACCGACGGCACCACCGAGACCCAGAACAACATCAACCCGGCCGTTTCGAACCTCGACGGTCACACGTTCTGGTACTTCGACGTCAACTCGACCGATGCGCTGACGGGCTTCAACCTGTCGTGGAACACGCCGGTCATCGGTGTTCTCACCGACGATCTCGGAAACACCGTCAGCACGTTCACGAGCCTGACGAGCCTCACGAACCGTTGGTCCGGCTACAAGGGCCTCATTCGCACGCGCGCGCCCGGCCGCTACTACTTCGAGGTCTTCGCCCCGGCGATCCTCGCGGGTGCACCGATCGTCGCGACCAGCACGATCGCGCCGGTCACCTCGGCGACGCTGACGTTCAACACGCCGGTCACCGACGTCGCGGTCAACGCGTTCAACGGCAACCCGTACACCTACGGCACGGGCGGCACGCCGTGGCAGCTGATCTCGTTCGGCGCGGATACCGCGACGACGGGCGCGACCCTGCGCGTGTTCAACCCGCTCACGGCGGTCGGTCGCCTCGGCGCACTCACCACCGTGAACGCGAGCGGAACGCAGGCGACGTCGCAGCCCTCGGGCTCGCTGCTCACGCTGCCCACGGCAGCGAACGCCAGCATCGACCAGGGCTACGTGATGCTCGGCCTCCCGGAGAACGTGCTGATGGTGGCGAGCGCGACGGCGGCGACGGGAACGTTCGATCTCGGCACGGCTGCGCGCGTCTTCACCGACGAAGGCAACCACGCGGGTCCGTACACCGTCACGCACACCGCGGTCGCGTCGGCGGCGGACTCCGACCAGCGCTACCTGCTCCGCACGCCACCCGGCCACAAGATCACGATCACGGTGACTCCGAACGTCGACGTCGATCCCGAGATCACCGCGCTCAACGACGACGAGTCGCCGTTCGACGGTGCAGACAGCGGCTTCGAAGGTGACCCCGAGACGTTCGAGTTCACGATGGATAACGTTGGCTACCTCGCCTTCAACGTCCACAACTACTTCGACGATGGCACCTACGACATCACGATCACCGTGACGGCGCCGGCTCCGCTGTTCTACACGGCGGCCGCGTCGACGACGCTGTGGACGAACGTCTGCACGGCGACGGGCTCGACGGATGTCCCGCTGACGAACCGCGACGACTCGCTGACGAACGTCATCGTGCTTCCGACGCCGTTCACGTTCTACGGAGTTGCCAAGACGTCGATCCGGATCAGCACGAATGGTTGGTTCACGTTCGACACGGCCGCGACCGATTCGCAGAACCTCCCGGCTCCGTTCCCGAGCGACACGGATCTGTTCGGCGACCCGGACACGAACGACAAGATCGCGCCGTACTGGGATGACCTGATCAACGTCCGACTCTGCACGGCCACGTCGGGCACGAAGTTCATCATCCAGTGGCGCGGCACGCCGTTCGGCGCGACCGACGAGATCGCGATGCAGGCGATCCTCGATACCTCGGACGGCTCGATCGAGTTCGTCTACGCGCCGTACATGGAGAGCGATGGCACGTTCCAGTCCGCCGGCGTCGAGAACGCCGATGCGAGCCAGGGCACGTCGGTGTTCTTCTTCGAGAACGACCCGATCGATCTCGCGGGTACGTCGGTCAAGCTGACGCACCTGTAGTCGAAGCGTTCGCTTCGCACGGCCTTCCGGACACGGGAGGCCGTTTTCGTTTTCGGCTAGCGAAACTCGAGGCGCGTGTACGCGGCCGATAGTGCGGTCGCGATGCGATTGAGATCGCCGGTCGCGGCTTGCACGTCCTGCGCGTTCGGATCGCCGACGAGCAGCACGTAGTCGCACGCGGCGCCGACGGCGATGCCCACCGCCGCGGGAAACCGCGGCACGCCGAGCAGCGGCTCGAGGTGATCGTGGATCTCGTCGCCGCCCGCGGGGAGCTGCGTGATCAGCTTGCCCGGCGTGGCGTGAGCGGACGCGACGATCGACGGCGTGTCGAGCGAGATCGAGATCGAGCGCACGACCTCCGCGGACAGCTTCGCGCCGTGACCGCGCAGGCCGGTGACCTCGTGGCCCTCGGCGGCGAGGAGCAGCGCGGCGCGCCAGCGAGACGCGATGAAGCGCATCGCGGCGTCCGAGATGTCGTCGTGCGTGCGCGCGGTCGCGAGCGCGTCGAGTGTTTCGGCGAGGTGCGTGAGCTGGATGGCCTCGCGCGATGGCGGTTGCGTGCCGCGCGCGAGCGCTTCCATGCCGCCGGGCGGGCGAATCGTCGTCGACGGAGTCGCGCGCGGTGGGGGCCGCTCGGGCTCCGGCTCGGGAGGCGGGACGGCGATCGCGGGCCGTGATTCGGGCACCGCGTGCAGACCCGAGACCTGTGGGCGGCGCTGCGTCGCGGGCAGCGGCACGCGCGAGGGCGTGATCGCGGGGAGCGAGGACGGCAGCTTCACGTGACCCGATTGCGTCGGATCTTTGGACACGCGCGTGTCGTCGAGCTCGACGAGCTGCAGGTTGTCGAGCTCGGGGATCGAGTCGTCGTCGAGGGGATCGAGCTCGGCGTGATCCGAGATGTCGGGTGCGTCGAGCTCGAGCGCGATCGGGATGGGCTGGGTTCCGAGATCGACATCGAACTCGTTCGCTTCATCACCGTACGCTTCGTGGATCAACGCTTCGAGCTGCGTGGCCGGAGCGACGGCGAGGACGACCTTCTCCTGCAGCGCGCGAGAGAGAACGCCGCGGAGCTCGGGATTGGGATCGCGCACGCAGACGATCACGTCGCCGTTGTTCATGCGACCGAGGGGGAGCGCCATGTAGAGCTGTGCGGTGCCGGCGGGGAGCGTGGCGGCGAGCTCGCGATCGCGGCGTGCGAGGTGGCGCTGCAACGCGGCGGCGACACCGTGCTGCTCACCGAGCGCGCGCGACGCGTTGTCCGCGTCGAGTACTCCGCACTCGATCAAGTACGAGCAGGTTCGCATGCCGCTCGACGGTTGTTGCGCGAGGGCGCGATCGAGCACGTCGGCGTCGACCCATCCGTGGTCGAGCAAGATGTCGCCGATGCGTCGCACCTACTCCCGATTGTGCCACGCAACCGTGAATCCCGACCGTTCGGTTAGGGGCTAGAACCGTGCGTAACGTGGAATTGGGGTAGACCATCCAATCGCCATGACAGACGAGGCCTGCCTCGACGCACTCGACGACAACGCGCTGGATCACCTGCCGTTCGGCGTGATCCGGCTCGGACCGACGGGGCGCGTGGAGCGCTACAACCGTACGGAAGCCGAGCGCGCCGGCATGCAGAGGTGGCGCGTGATCGGCCGGGACTTCTATCGCGAGGTCGTGGGTACCGAGGGAGCGGCGCTCGCGGCGGAGGTCGCTGCCGTGCCGCTCGGCACGAGGGTGCGTGTGCAGCACCGACTGAGTCGCTATCGCATGACCGATGACGTCACGATCGACGTCGCGCGCACCGCGAGTGGCGGTGCCTATCTGTGCATCGCGAAGGCCGGCTAGCGGCGCGAGCCGTGGTCGACGATCACGGCGATCACGAGGACGAAGCCCGCGAGGATCGCCCACTCCATGCGGTACTCGGGCCGCCACCACCACGCGAGCGCGATCAGCATCTCGGCGGCGAGGCTGCCGGCGTAGAGGATCGATCGAACGACGCGCGACGAGCTCACGGTCTAGTTATGACACGCGCGTCGGTCAGTCGACGAGTTTTGCTTTGATCGCGTAGCGCATCAGATCCGCGGTCGTGCGCAGCTCGAGCTTCTCGAGGACACGAGTGCGATACGTCGAGATGGTCTTGTCGCTGAGGCCGAGCTCCTTCGCGATATCGCGCACGGTCTTGCCGAGCGCCATCATGCGAAGCACCTGGAGCTCGCGGTCGGACAGCGTGTCGTGCGGCTCCGTGTCCGGATCGTCGGACAGCGCCGATGCGATCTGCGCGGCGAGGGCAGACGTCATGTAGCGACGGCCGGCGATCACCTCGCGCACCGCGCGGACTAACTCGTCGGGTGCGGTGTCCTTGGTGACGTAGCCGCGGGCACCGGCACGCAGCGCGCGGATCGCGTATTGCTGCTCGGCGTGGTGGCTGTGTACGAGTACGGGGAGGCGAGGGCGGCGGGAGCGGATCTCCTTGAGCGCATCGAGGCCACCGCGGCCCGGCATGCTGAGATCGAGGAGCGCGCAGTCGAACGCTTCGTCCTCGACCGTGGTGACCGCGGCTTCGCCGTTGTCGAGCTCGACGAACGCGGCGCCGGGGAACTCGTCGTCGAGGAGCTCGCGGACACCGCGGCGCACGACGGGGTGATCGTCGACGATCAGGAACCGCACGCGGATCCTCCGAGTGGAAGGTGAATGGACACGTGGGTGCCACGACCCGGAGAGCTGCTGATCGCGAGCTCGCCGCCGAAGGTCATCAATCGCTCGCGGATTCCGAGGAGACCGAGCGAGCGATGGGGACCCGATGTGACTTCCGGTGTCATGCCGAGGCCATCATCGTCGAAGTCGAGTCCGATGTACTGCTCCTCGGGCTCGAAGAACAGTCGCGCACGGACACGCTTCGCACCCGCGTGGCGCGCGACGTTGGTGAGCAGCTCCTGGAAGATGCGGAACATCGCGGTCGCGCGCTCGCGATCGACGTCGAGCGCTGCCGGTAGATCGAGCTCGATCGCGACACCCGATCGCTCGGACCACTCGCGACCGAGCGACTCGATCGCGGGGCACAGACCGAGATCGTCGAGGATCCTCGGGCGCAGCTCGCGAGCGATTCCGCGCACGCTCGCGATCAGCGCGTCGATGCGAGTCTGCATCTCGGCGAGTCGCTCGCGCTCCGCGGGGTGAGCGTCGCCGAGCCTGCGCGCGATCCATGCCGCGTCGAGGCGCAGGCCTGTGAGCTCTTGACCGAGGACATCGTGGATCTCGCGGGCGAGCGTGGTGCTCTGCTCTTCGCGCACGGTGTGGAGGTGCGCGGCGAGCGAACGCAGCTCGTTGTTCGAATCGGCGATCTTTTGCTCGAGCACCGCGTTGAGCTCGGCGAGCGCCGCTTCGGCGGATTTGCGACCGCGGTTGTCGATGATGTACGAGATGACCTCGCCGTCGCCGATGCGCGCGCAGCCGATGAGGATCGCGACGCGCGAGCCATCCTTGTGGAGAAGTTCTTTCTCCCAGGTCGGCGCGGTGCCGTTGACCTCGAGCGACCGAATCGCTGCCACGTCGGTGTGTGCTTGATCCTCGGGCGTGATCTGTCGCCATCCGAGCTGGCACAGCTCGTCGCGCGTGTAACCGAGCATGTTCGCGTATGCGGCGTTCACCTCGATCAACGTGCCGTCACACCGCGCGATCGCCATGCCGATGACGTCGGAGTTGAACAGCACGCGGTAGCGGTCCTGCGAGACCAACCGCGCGTACTCGGATCGCGCTCCGAGCGGAATGGAGAGATCGATCGGCACGGCGTGCGTCGGCCACTGTAACGCGGAATGCGCCCGACGTTCCCGTCGGAGCGACGTGTCCGCTACCGCGGAAATCTTCTATTCATGCTGGACGCGGGGTAGCTTTCGCCGATGCCCTGCCGACACCTCGCAGCGCACCACGCGGGTTGCGACAGCGCGTTCACCGTCGACGCGTCGCGCGTGACGTTCGGTGCCGGATCGCTGCCCGAGGTCGGCGCCCGCGCCCGCGCGCTCGGCATGCGCCGGGTCGCGCTGATCACCGACGTGCGATTGCGTGCGCTGCCCTGGTTCGCGGAGGTCTCCGCGTCGCTCGCCGCGGCCGGCCTCGACATCGCCGTGTTCGACAGCGTCGCGATCGAGCCCACCGATGCATCGCTCGACGATGCCGTTCGCTTCGCGCGCGATGCGCGGCCCGACGGGTTCGTGTCGCTCGGCGGTGGCTCGGTGATCGACACGGCGAAGATCGCGGCGCTGCTCTCGACGCATCCGGCGCCGTTGCGCGCGTACGTCAACGCGCCGGTCGGGGAGGGGCGAGCGGTGCCCGGTCCGCTCGCACCACATATCGCGTGCCCCACCACGTCGGGCACGGGGAGCGAGGTGACGGGCATCGCGATCTTCGACGATCTCGCCCTGCACGCGAAGACCGGCATCGCATCGCCGCGGCTGCGCCCGACGGAGGCGATCGTCGACCCGCGAACCACCGCGACGCTGCCGGCCAACGTCGTCGCGGCGAGCGGCATGGACGTGCTGTGCCACGCGATCGAATCGTTCACCGCGCGTCGGTACACGCAGCGCGCGGCGCCCGCGGCTCCGACGCTGCGGCCGATGAGTCAAGGCGGAAATCCGTGGAGCGACCTCGGCTGTCGCGAAGCGCTTCGGCTCGCGAACACGTACCTCGTACGCGCGGTCGTCGACGCGAGCGATCGCGAAGCTCGCGAGCAGATGATGTGGGCCGCGACGCTCGCGGGCATCGCGTTCGGCAACGCGGGTGTGCACGCGCCGCACGCGATGGCGTACGCGATCGCGGGCCTCGTGCACGAGGCGGGCATCGGCGCCGGCGAGCATCACGGCGATGGTGGCTCTCGCGGCGATGGTCGCGCGCGACTCCAGTTCGCACCCGCGGGCTATCCGAGCGCGCCGATCGTGCCGCATGGCATCGCGGTCGGCATCGGCGCGCCGGCGGTGTTCCGCGCGTTCGCGAGCTTCGCGCCCGAGCGACACCTCGAAGCCGCGGCGCTGCTCGGTGCCGATGCGCGCGGCGCGTCGCTCGCCGATGCGGGCACACTGCTCGCGCACGCGGTGATCCGCATCTCTCGCGCGATCGGGCTGCCCGACGGCACGAGCGGCGTGGGCTACACCGCCGACGACACCGATGACCTCGTCGCGGGGACGCTGCCGCAGCAGCGCTTGCTCGCGAATGCGCCATGCGATGTCGATCGCGAATGCCTCGCGGAGCTCTTCGGCAGCGCTCTGCGCTATGGAGATGTCGATGCCCGCTGATTGTCTGTTGATCTCCGCGTATCCGTACGTCACGACGATCACCACGCGTTGGATGGACAACGACATCTACGGTCACGTGAACAACGTCGCGTACTACAGCTTCTTCGACACCGCGGCGAATCAATTCCTGATCGAACGCGGCGGTCTCGATATCGCGCGTGCATCGATCATCGGGCTCGTCGTCGAGTCCAAGTGCACCTATCACGCACCGCTCGCGTATCCGCAGACGCTGCGCGCGGGCGTGCGGGTCGACCGGCTCGGGAACCGCGCGGTCACGTACGGCATCGCGATCTTTGCGGACGGAGCGGGGAACCCCGATGACCGTGCGGCGGCTCACGGCCATTTCGTCCACGTGTTTGTCGACCGCGAGACCCGAACACCGGTCGCGATCCCCGAGCCGTTGCGCTCGGCGTTGTCGTCGATCGCATGAGCTGGCTCCGGTGTAGGAGCTGCAGCTCGCCGCCCTGGTGTGAGACCATGATCTCGAATGGGCGAGGCGCAGGATGATCTGACCTCGAATACGAACGCGACCGTGCGCGAGGGCCCGGGTGCGCCGCTGCGCAAGGATGCGTACCTCGAGCCCGGCACGCAGGTGGGGCGCTACGTCGTCACCGAGCGCCTCGGCGAGGGTGGCATGGGCATCGTCTACGCCGCTCGCGATCCCGAGCTCGGTCGCACGGTCGCGATCAAGCTCTTGCAAGCGCGCTCCAGCGGAACCGAGCGCCAGCAGGCCTGGCTCGTGCGCGAAGCCCAAGCGCTCGCGCGGCTCTCGCATCCGAACGTCGTCGCGGTCTACGACGTCGGCACGTTCGCGAACGACCAAGTCTTCGTCGCGATGGAGCACGTCGAGGGTCAAACGCTGCGCGAGTGGGCGCGCGATGGCCGTCCGTGGCGCGACGTCGTCGAGGTGATGCGCGGGGCGGGCGCGGGGCTCGCGGCCGCGCACGCCGTCGGTCTCGTGCATCGCGACTTCAAGCCCGACAACGTGATCGTCGGACGCGACGGGCGCGTGCGCGTGATGGACTTCGGCCTCGCGCGGCTCGGCACGAGCGACGACGAAGATCCCGCGCGCCGCGATTCGGATGTCTCGATCGACTCCTCCGTCGAATCGAAGAGCCCGCTCTCCGCGAGCCTCACCGTCGCGGGCGAGCTGTACGGCACGCCGTCGTACATGGCGCCGGAGCTCTACGCGGGCAGCGCCGCCGATGCGCGCACCGACATGTTCTCGTTCGGCGTCGCGCTGTACGAGATGCTCTATCGCAAGCGGCCGTACGATCGCCGCTCGCTCGCACAACATCCGCGCCAGAAGCCGCTCGTCCCGCGCCCGCCGCCGCCGAGCAAGGTCCCGCCGCGGATCCAGCGCGTCGTCATGCGCACGATCGCGCCCGAGCCCGCCGAGCGATACGAGAGCATGGACTCGCTGCTCGTCGATCTCGTCGACGATTCTTCGTCACGGCGAACCATGATCGCGCTCGCCTCGCTCGTCGGTCTGGTCGGCGCCGCGATCGCGATCATCGTACTCCGCCGCTCGAGCGAGCCCGCCCCGGCGCCGTGTCTCGGCATCGATGCCGCGCTCGCCGGCGCGTGGGACGCGGCGACGAAGCAGTCCGTGCGCGGCGCGTTCGAGGCCACGAAGCTCGCCTATGCAAGCACGACGTTCACCAGCGTGGAGCGCGCCCTCGATGCCTACGCGAAAGACTGGACCACGATCGCCACCGATAGTTGCCGCGCCACTCGCGTCGCGAAGACGCAGACCGAGGACGTCCTCTCGCTCCGGCAAGCCTGCCTCGACACCCGCCTCGACGAGCTTCGCGCGCTCACCAAGCTCCTCGCGAAGGCGAATAACCAGCTCGTCGATCGTGCGGACAAAGCAGTCGAACAGCTCACGCCGCTCGCGCGTTGCTCGGACACCACCGCACTCCTCGCGCCCGATCGCGTCCCCGCCGATCTCGTGACCAAGCTCGCTCCGGTTCGTAGCGCCATCGCCAACGCGCGCGTCTCCGCCGCCGCCGGCTCGAACGATCTCGTTCCGATCGACACCGCGATCGAGGCCGCGCGCGCGATCGGCTTCGATTCGCTGGTCGCCGAAGCCCTCCTCGTCCGCGGCACGGTGCTGTTCCAGTCTGGCAAGTGGGACCTCGCCGCCGCCACCTATGCGGATGCCACCTGGGCCGGCATCCGCAGCCGGCGCGACGACGTGGTCGGCGAAGCCTCCTTCGCCGCCGCTCAGGTCACCGCGGAAGGTCTCGCGAGACCCGCCGAGGCCAAGATCTGGCTCGACCTCGGCACCGCCGCGATCACCCGCGTCTCCGATCGAACGTCGGCGCTCAAACGATTAGAGGTCGCAGGTGTGGTCGCTGCGGCCAACGGAGACACCAAAGGCGCCATCGCTGCTCACACCGAAGGCCTCAAGCAAGCCGAAGCCGTCCTCGGCGAGAACCACCCCGGCCTCTGGCGCACCCTCGCGACGCTCGCCGCTACTCTCGCCAAGACCCACGCGTATACCGCCGCGATTCCCTACTACGAGCGCGCTCTCGCTCTCCGCAGACAGAGCGCCGGCGACGATCACCCCGACGTCGCCCTCATGCTCACCAGCGTCGGTGCTTGCTACGACCACGGCGGTCAACCCGACAAAGCCCGCGCCGCGCTCTTCCGCGCCCTCGAGATCCGCGAGCGCGCCTTCGGCGCCGACAGTCCGCGTGTGATCGCCACGCTCAACAACATCGCCGACCTCCTGCGCAAACAAGGCGACAAGACCGCGCTCGCGATCATCGCGCGCGCCGAAGCGATCGGCGCCAAGGTCCCCGGGACCGCGCACCCGATGTATCACATCGTGCTCACCACGATGGGTGAGGTCCAACAGACGTTCGGCGATCTCGCCGCCGCTCGCGTCTCCATCGAGCGAGCACTCCAGCTCGGGATCGAAGCCAAATCGCCGGTGGTTCCGACCACGCTGACGGCTCGCGCGTCCCTCGCGATCGCGGAAGGCATGTATGCGGACGCGGTCGGCTACGCCGAGCGCTCGATCGCCGCGCTCGAAGTCGCGGGTGGTGCAAAGAACCCCGAGCTGTGGCGTCCGTTGTCCATGCTCGCGCACGCGCAGCGCGAGATGAAGCAGCACGCGCTCGCGAAGACGTCGATCGAGCGTGCGTTGGCGATCATCGATGCGGCGAAGATCGACGAGCCCGAGGCTGTCGCGCTGCGCTCGTTCGTGCCGTGAGCTGACAGCGCGCGGAACACACGGCGTGCTCGGTCGCGAGCGCACCGAAACGCAAGAACGCGCCCGCGATCAGCGAGCGCGTTCGCGGAGTGACGTGAGCTACTGGCAGGCGCCGGTGCTGAACACGCCCGTACCCGCCGCGTTCGCGTGGCACGCGTTCGAGTACGTCTGGCCATCGCAGCCGCAGACCGGTTGGTACTGCTGCGTGCAGACCTCGGGGCGGACTTGGCAGGTCGCCTGCGCATCCGCTTGGCCGCAGTACTCGCCGGGCTCGTACGCGCAGAACTGATCGGCACCGCAGGTGTCACCCGCGCGCGCACCGCACGCGACCGGCGGGCACTCGCCCTGGTGGACGACGCTCGTGCCGGCAGCCGCGGCCATGCACGCGTTGCTGTACGTCTGACCATTGCAGCCGCAGACGGGGAAGAGCTCTTTGGAGCAGATCTCGGGCTGCGGAGCGCAGGTGCCGGTCGCATCGGCCGCGCCGCAGATCGCTTCGGGGGCGAAGTTGCAGTACTCGCCCGCATTGCACTGGAGACCGAGGAGGCCGCCGCACGCGCGCTGCAGGCAATCGCCGTTCTTGCACGTGACCGAGAACTCGTAGTCAGCCGCGGTCGGCGAGCCGACGATGGCGTCGTAGGTGGTGACGACGAAGCGGTACTTGGTGCCGCCCGTGGCGTCGATGAACATGCACGAGTTCAGCGAGCCGTCGCCGCAGTCGTCGTTGAGCTTCACGAACTGCCACTTGTTGTTCTTGCGCTTGTAGGCCGCGAGGAACAGGTCTTCGCCGACCGTGCTCTTGAGATCGAGGCGCACGAGACCGGACTGGCCCGCGTAGGTGTAGTCGTACGCGTGGAAGGCGCGCGTCTTGGTGACGCGGCCGTTGACGACCGAGCCCATCTCGACGGTGCCCTTGAACGTGGGCGACTTGAGCGAGTCTTCTTTGCCGTCGTTCACGTCGAACGCGGACAAGGACGACTCGTCGAGGGTGGGCTTGGTGTCGGCGCAGGCGACCAAAGAACAGAGAACAACAAAGGACAGCGAACGCATCGAGGGGCTCCGTGGAAAGCTAAAGAAGCCCGCGTCGAGAGCAAACGACATGCCGCGTCAACGCAGGTCAAATACAGGTAGTTGCAGCGGTTTGACGCCGCGATCGTGACACGCCGACGCGACTCGACGTCTCACTGGAAGGTCGAGTGGCCAGTCAGCGAAGAAGTCGCGGCCCTGTCGCGGTCGGCCCTTCGGAAACCGGCTTGTGGAGGACCACGGTCCGGCCCGCTTCGCGACCCGCGGCGTGAGCATCGTCGAGCCGCATGGTGCGCGTGCGGGTGGTGACCCGCGGATGGCGGGCGCGATAGTGGCGATCGAGATCGGCATCGCCGACCCAGACGAGGCCCGTCTCCTGAAGCGTGATGCGATCCGCGAGCAGCTTGTCGCGGAAGCCGCCGATGACACCCATCTGATACGAGAGGCGATCGCGCCCGCTGCGCACGCGGGTGTCGTTGCGGTTCTCGCGCCACAGGCGATCGGCGGTGGCGAGCAAGAAGCTGTAGACGTGCTCGGCCATGTCGACGTTCGCCTGCGTGCCGCTGATCTCGTACGCGGTCCCGCGCTTGCCGAGGAGCGGCAGCCACACGGGGACGAGGATCACCTTCACGAAGAACAACTCCGCGAGGAGCGCGAGCACCGCGCCTTCGACGCGATTGCCGCGCTTCTCGGGCGTTCCGATCTGGCGGATCACGTAGCGGCGATCTCCCGGCGCGTCGACGTTGTGCCGCAGCATCAGCTCGTGCGCCTTCTGCATCGCGAGCTCGGCTTCGTTGCGGTTGTCACTGCCGGCGAGCGCGAGCAGCTTGCGAATGCGATCCAGGATGCGATCGCCTTCGGGCGCCTCGGCCGCGATCGGGACGCCGCCGGCGCGCGCATCGATGCCGCGCTCCTCGCACACGCGACGGAACGTGTCGCCGTGCGGCGGTTCGTTGCGGACGCGGAGGACTTCATCGACGTACTGGTGCGCGAGCTCGTGCTGCAGCACGGACATCACCTCGAGCCAGGGCCGCCCGAGGACGAACGCGCGCGCGAGCTCGATGCGCCGGCCGTCGGGGACCCAACGGCCGAGCTTGGTCTCGCTATCGACGAGCGCGAACACGGGCGCCGCGAGCTTCTCCCCGAACCGCGCATAGTTCTCGTACTCGAAGCGGCTGCGTAGCTCGCGCAGGAGAGCGGCCTCGAGCTGTGCGGTCAGAACAGCGTGCACGACCTCAGTCTACGGCGCCGGTCTGACCCGCACACTGGTTGCTCGTTGTAGAGTGCGCCCCTTGCGGTTCTGGGCCGTCCTCGCAGCGACCTTCGTCGTGCTCGCGGTCATCTGCGGCTTGGAACCGCCGCTCGGCGATGGCTGGGGACACTTCTCGGGATCGCGGACGCCGATGTCGTGGGACGGCTTCGTCGAAGCGATGAAGATGGCGTACGAGCACGGCAATCCGCGCTGGGGCCAGATCCCGCTGTCGTTGTCGTACCGCGCGTGGTGGATCCCCACGCTGATCTCGCCGGTGATGATCGTGGGCGGCCTCGTCGCGACGATGGCGCTGTTGCGTGCGCGCTGGCCGAACCCGCGCGATCCGGAGGACACCTGGCTGTTCGTGCGTGTCCTCGCGACCGCGCTCGCGACGACACCGCAGGTCGGCGCGATCTGGTTCTACCGCCCGATCTGCACGAACTACATGTACCCGCTCGCGCTGCAGCTCTTGTGGCTCGTGCCGTTTCGCTTTCTCGCCGCACGCGCACCGGGCACGAAGGTCGGCTCGCTCGGTCTCGCGATCGCGATCATTCCGCTCGGTGCGCTCGCCGGCGCGGGCAACGAGCACACCGGCATCGGGCTCGCGCTCGCCGCGCTCGTGTGCGTGGTGATCGCGTGGAAGCGCGATCGCATGATCCCGCTGTGGACGCTGACCGGCCTCGCGGCGCTGATCGCGGGCTACGTGTTCCTACTCACCGCGCCGGGACAGCAGCTTCGCTACGGTGGACTCGCCGCGCAGCAGTCCTCGCTCGTCGAGCCGCTGTTCGATCGCGGCTTGATCGGAAACCTCGGGGTGCTCGGCCTCCTGCTCGCGTGGGCGAGCCCGATGCTGATCGTCGTGGCGATCTCGATCCGCGCGGCGCGGTGGAGACCTTCGCCCGCGAACACGAAGCAGCTGCTCGTGTACCTCGGGCTCGCGATGATCGTGTTCGGCACCGCGCTGCTCTCGCCGCGGCTCACCGCGCGCCTCTTGCTCGCGACATCGACCGTGCTCGCCCTCGCGCTCGGCACGATCATGATCGAGCTCGAATCGCACGAGCGCGCGGCGCGCTGGTTACGGCGCGCGTGTGCGGTGATCGCCGTCGTGTTCTTCGCCGGTGCGCTCGTCGTCAATGTCACGACCGGCCTGCAGGGCCGCGCACGCCTCCAGCAATTGACCACCGCGCCCGCGGGCACCGTCGTCCACATCGAGCCGTACACGTTCGCGCCGCCGACGCCGTTCGCGTGGGGCGACGATCTGCGCAATGGAGCTCTCCGCGAGCGCACCGCGCGCAGGCTCGGACTCGAGAAGATCATCTACGACGACTGACGCAATTCCGCTCGGTTGCGAGAAATCATCGGCCCACCGATGAGTTTCTCGATCGAGGCTCGTTTCACCGGCATGACGCCACCTCCCGTGACCCTTCCCCTCGAGAACCACCGGCGCGCGCTGCGCGTGCACTGCTATCGGATGCTCGGCTCGTACACGGACGCCGAGGATCTCGTGCAAGAGACGATGATCCGCGCATGGTCCGCGCAGAGCTCGTACGACGCGTCGACCGGCGAGCTCGGCCTCCGCCGCTGGCTGTATCGCATCGCGACGAACGCGTGCCTCGATTTCCTCAAGAGCGCATCGCGTCGCGTGTCGTCGGCGTCGAGCTCGTTCTCGGAGATCGCGTGGATCCAGCCGTACCCGGATCGCATGCTCGACGACGAGACCGCCACGAAGGAGACGATCGCGCTGGGTTATCTCGCGCTGATCCAGATGCTGCCCGCGCAGCAGCGCGCGGTGTATCTGTGCCGCGAGGTGCTCGGCTGGACCGCCGCCGAAACCGCGGAGACACTCGACATCACCGTCGCGGCCGCGAACTCGGCGCTGCAGCGCGCGAGAGAGACGATCGAGCGCAACCAGGGCACGCACCCGATGCCGACCGAGCCCACGGAGTCCGAGCGCGCCGTGCTCGCGGCGTTCATCGACGCGCATCAGCGCAACGATGCCGCGGCCTCGTTCGCGCTCATGCGCGAAGACATCCGCATCACGATGCCGCCGCAGACCGCGATCTTCGTCGGTCGCGAATCGATCCGCTCGCTGCTCGTGCGGGCGTTCGAGTCGAACATGGGCGAGTGGCGCCTCGTCCCGACGATGGCGAACCGCATGCCGGCGGCGGTCAGCTATCTGCGCGCGCCCGGCGACACGCAGTTCCGCATCTTCAAGATCGATGTCCTGCGCGTCGTCGACGGTCTTGTCGCCGAGGTCACGACGTTCGATGGTCGCGGACTGCTCGACGCGTTCGATCTCCCGGAGGTGCTCTCGTGAAGAAGACCGGCTATGCAGATATCAACGGACTCCACCTCTATTACGAGATCCACGGGAGCGGCAGACCGCTGATCCTTCTCCACGGAGGCTTCGGCTCCGTCGAGAGCTTCGGATCGAGCATCGAGCTCCTCGCGAGGACGCGCCAGGTGATCGGTGTCGATCTCCAAGGTCACGGTCGCACCGGGGACATCGATCGACCGCTGTCGAGCGACGCGCTCGGCGATGACGTCGCCGCGTTGATCACGCACCTCGGCTTCGAGAAGGCAGACGTGCTGGGCTACTCGTTCGGTGGCGGGGCAGCACGGCAAGCGGCGATTCGTCACCCCGAGCGCATTCGCAAGCTCGTGCTCGTGTCGACGCCGTTCGCGCGCGATGGCTGGTTCCCCGAGGCGCGCGCCGCCTTCGACGCGTTCGGTCCGCACCTCGCCCCGATGCTGAAGCAGAGCCCGGTGTATGCGTTGTACGAGAAGATCGCGCCGCGCCCGCAGGACTTCGAGCGTGTCGTCGAGAAGATGGGGACGCTGATGAGGCAGGACTTCGACTGCACCGCGAGCATCGACGACAAGAAGTTCCCGCCGACGCTGATCGTCGTCGGCGATGCGGACGCTCTGCGCCCGGCGCACGTCATCGAGATGTTCGCGAAGCTCGGCGGTGGTCTGCGCGATCCGGGCTGGGATGGCTCCGCGGGACGCTCGGCATCGCGGCTCGCGATCCTCCCCGGCGTGACGCACTACGACATCGTGCAGTCGCCCGCGCTCCTCGCTGCGCTCGAGCCATTTCTCGATTAAGCGAGCGCGCGCAGCCGCAGTAGCGCGTGGATCGCGTGCTGCACGAAATCGATGCGAACGTCCCCGGCGGTGCGCGAGAAGCGGACGCCACCGAACGCGCGCTGCGGTGCCGGCAACATGCCGCGATCGCGCTCCTGGTACGTCAGCTGATCGACGAACCGCACCGCCGCGAGGCACGACGCGCGGTAGCGATCGGCGCGCTCGCGATCCCCCGTGGCGATCGCGAGCTCGAGCGCGGCGGCGACGCCCTCGAGGTACACGGCGGTCATGCAGCCCGGGCTATCGGGAGTCTCGCCGTTCAAGAAGCCGCCGCTCGAGCGTTGTTGATACGGCAACGCCCACTCGACGGCATCGAATGCGAACCGCGCGATCGCGGGGGAGGGGGCGAGCGCGTACACGGCCGCGGCGGCCTGAGGGAGCCAGCAGACGTGCGGCCACGAGGGCTGCGCGACAAACCGCGCGGCGCAGCGGCGAAGCGCGCGCTGGATCGCGTCGAGCTCGGGGCTCGGTGCGCGCGCGAGCGTGAACACGATCTGCGGTAGTACGTAGTCGAGCTGCTGCTCGCGCCAGTAGTGCGCCATCTCGCGCGCCTTCGCGGGCTCCGTGTCCGGCGGTGGCGGAGGGGGAGGGAGCTCCGTCACGACGATGCCGCCGAATGGATCGATCGTCGACGACAACCGCGCGACGAGCGACGCGACTTTCGGGTGTGCCGGATCGCGTTCGCACAGCGCGAGCAACAACACGGCGGCCTCGTTGAGCTGGAGCGTCTCGTCGACGAAGACATCGATGCTGCGCCCCGCGCGCTCGCCGAGCTCGTCACCGCCGAGCGCCCGATGTGCGGCGGCGAGCGTCCATGCGCCGTGGATCTGGCGCGGCCGCTCGAGCTCGCCGTGCACGAGATCCGCGAGCGCGCGATAAACGCCGTCGCGCAGTCCATCGGCGCGCTGATGCACGCGCATGTACTCGAGCATGCGCGGCAACAAGTGCTCGACCGCGTCGGCGATCGTCGCGGGCGGCGTCGCCGGCGGGAGCCCCCACGCGAGCTCGGACGTGGTGTCGCCGTCGCAGTACCACGATGTCGCTTCGAGGCGCGTCCAGTTGTACGGCGCGCGCGTGATGCCGGCCTTGTCGACGAGCTCGGCGACGAACTGCGCGCGCGTGAGGCTGTGTTGCAGCGCGACGAACGGCAGCAACAGCGCCGTGCGTGCGTTCTGTTGCACCACGAGCGCGTGGCGATGCAGATCGACGTGCGACGCGATCGCGCTCGGCAGCTGATTCGGAAACACGATCATCCGATCGAGGAACGACGTGACCACCACCAACGATCGTGTCGGCGCCGTGTGCTGACCGAACCTCGTGTCCTTCAGCACCTGCGCCGCGAGCGTGCGCAGCGTCTCGTCCAGCGATGCACCGACGCGGTTTCCGACGCACGCGACGATCTGTCCATCGCGGAACACCGAGAGATAGATGCCCTCGACCTCGCCAGTGCGCAGCTCGTTGGCGATCGGCTGTCCGCGCGCGGCCGTCCCCGTGATCTCGGCGTGCACGAGCTCGCGTGCGCGCGCGGCGATCCGCGGCGCGACCTCGTGCCAGCGCGGCGCCGGTGGGCGAGGCACGCCATCGGGCTGCCACGTCGCGCCGGGCTCGATCGCCTTCGTCACCTCGTGCCGGAACAGCTCGAACCGCTCGAACGCGACGAGCTTCGCGTTGCGGGTCCGTGCGTGATCGAACTGCGCCCAATCACTGAACAGCGTCGGCATGCTCGGCAACGCGCCGCCCCACAGCTCGGGGCGTTCGAGGCTGTGCACGAGGATCCCGTAGCGTTCTCCGTCGAGCTCGCCGACGGTGGTGCGCTCGAGCGGACCGAAGTTCGTCACCGCGAGCGCGCTGCTATCGAGTTGCTCGCGCGTGATCATCGGCGCGGTGCGGAGCGCCGCCTTGACGATCGCGTCACCCGCGCTGGGCGCGGGCTCCTCGGGCAGCACCCACAAGCCATTGCGTGCGTGGCGATCGAACACGTTCGCTCGCGAGCGCACGCTGACCCATGCGCCGCCGCGCGTATCGTAGTCCGCGTCGAGTGCTGCGGGTGGTCGCGGAATCGGTTCACCTGCGAGGAAGCACTCCATCACGCGACGCGCGAGCGCCGTCGGATGCAGGCCATCGGGCGCGGCAGCGTCGGCCCACGTGAACGGGGGCAAGCGCGCGTGCGGATTCGCGGGCACCATGCGCGGCGGATCCGCGATCGGCACCATGTCGCGAAACACGTCGAACACCATCTCCATGCGCAGACCGCGCGATCGCAAGCGTGTCCAGCCACCGCCGAAACCGAAGCGCACCAACACGAGCCCGCCTTCGACGTAGAGGCCGGCGGCTTCGAGTTGCTCGATGCCTTTGACCATCGAGTTCCCCGACGAGATCGAATCGTCGAGGATGACGACGGGCTTCGTGCGATCGAACGTCCCCTCGAGGATCTTGCTCGCGCCCCACGGCTTCGCTTCCTTGCGCACGACGATACCGGTGTACGTGCCACCGCCGAGCGTGATGCACGCTTGAAGCAGCGGGATCGCCGTCAGCCCGTACGTCGCGATCTGTGTCGACTCGAACTTCGCGAGCTCGACGAGCAAGCACCGCGCTGCGAGCTCGGCTCCGCGCGGCGTCATCGACACGGCGAGCGAGTCGAGCATCCACGACATTCGTTCCCCGGCGGGCGACATCACGGGTCGCTCGTCGGTGGATTGGAGAACTCCGTGGGTGGAGAGGAGCTGCAACAGCTCGGCGCGATCAGATGACATCGCGGCCGCGCTGCGAGCTACCAGCTACCACTCGCGCCACCGCCGCCCGACTGTCCGCCACCACCCCGATACCCACTGCCGCCACCCAGAGGAGCCATCAGCTCGACCAACGAGCCCCACGGGAGGCTCGGGATGCTCGGAAGGATCTCGGCGATCGATGGAAGGATGCCACCCATGCCGCCGACGGAGCCCGACGCGCCACCCTTTGCACCCGCGAACGCTCCACCACCACTGAGACCACCGCCGGCACGTCCGGAGATGCCGCCGAACCCACCGTCCTCGATGAGGCCACCGGGACCGACGATGTCGGGGGGCAAGAAGTCGCTGGGCATGTCGCCACCGGGGAACAATCCGCCGGGACCGATCAGCTCCATCGGAGGTGCGAAGTCGCCCGGGAGTCCGCCGGGTCCGAGCACCTCCATCGGCATCGTGGGGACGAGCTCCGCGGCCATGCTCGGATCGAACATGCCGCTGACGGTGTCGTAAACGGAGCCTGCGGTGCTCGACACGTCATCCCAGCTGGGAAGCGCGCCAATCAGCTCCGCGGCCATCGGTCCGAGACTGTCCCAATCCATAGTTGTCATCCTACGTCCAAAGCGTGGCCTTCGTTCCCGAGATCTGGGAAGGTTTCTGCGTGGAATGGGACGCGATTCGCACGCAGTTTCGCAGTCCCTTCAAGGTGATTCGGGACGAGCCCAACATGTTCGCCGTCCAGATCCCGATGAAGGCCGAAGGCTCTGATATCAGTCAGGATCTCGGCATGGCCATCCACGAGGCCCGCAACCGCAAGCTGCTCACGCTGCTCGCCCCGATCTGCACGGCGCAGCGGCTCGACCCGGCGACCATCCTGCAATATCAGGATCGTCTGCCCTTCGGAGCCATCGTGATCCGCGGCGAGTCGGTCCTCGTGCGCCACGACGTCCTCACCGAGACGCTCTCGCCGACGGTCCTGTCGTGGATCGCCGCGGTGGTGGCGTTCGAAGCGGCGAAGCTGCGCGTGAACCTGCGCGTCCCCGAGACGAACACGTTCGCGCACTACACCGAGTAGCTCACGGCGCCATCTCTTCGGCGGCCACGGCGGCGAACGTCGAAGGCGAGCGAAGGTTCGCGTGCTCCGCGGCGATCCACTCGGCGGTCAGCGCGCGCGCGTAGATGCGCGGCTCGTCGACGCGACCGCGGAACCAGTAGTTGCCGCCGTTCGATCCGATCACGAACGTGCTGTTGCTCGCGATCGCGCCGATGTCGTTGATGTCGGCCTTCATGATCACGACACCGTCCTTGTAGCCGAGCAATTGTTGGCTCGCGCGATCGACGACGCCCGTGATGTTCACCCACGTGTTGAAGGTCTCGTTCGCGACGGTCACGGGACGATTCTGCGTGCCGTCGCCGATGTACGTCGTCCAGTTGTTGGTGCCGAGCTCGATGTCGAAGCCCGGCGTTCCCGCCGACGATCCACCCTTGTACATCGGCATGTCGAACGGGCCCGCGCTCGTCGCGACGTTGACCCAGACCGAATAGCTAAACGATGCGAGGCCGAAGTCGAGCGTGTCGTCGTCGGCGTCGTCGCGGACCATGTCGTTGATCCCGTCGAAGCCGCGCCCGAGGCCCGCGATGCCGTCCTGCAACAATGGAAGGTTCGTCGAGCCCGACGACGCGAGATCGTGCGGGCCGGCGCTGTCGCGCGCGAGCGTGCCGACGGCATCCGTCATGTGCCACACCGCGCGAAACGTCTGCGCACTCCACGTCGTGCGCGCATCGTGCAGCCGGATCTCGCCGCCGTAGTACAGGTACAGCGCGGTGTGCGCCGCGAGCGACGGAACGCGGACCCACATCGTCAGCGCGCCGGTCGTGCCGCTGAAGCGCTCGAGCTCGTAGTCGAGGATCGTGTCGTCGACCGCGGTGACGATCAGATCCTGTCCGTCGTCGCGCGCGTTCGCGGCGAGGCCCGCGTCGTCGGGCACGATGATCGCGACGACGAAGTCATCGAGGGCGACGGATTGGCCCGAGCTCACCTCGATGCGCCGGCGGTGGGTGTATCCGGGAAGCCAATGCGCCGGCTCGACATCGATCACCGCGTCGTCGCCGCCGTCGCGCAGCGGCTCGTCGTCGCTCGAGGTGCTCGTCGCGATCTGAAAGCCGCACGCTCCCACGCATCCGAGCAGCACCAGACGCCACATCCACGACGATGCTACCCCGGAAGCAGCATGCCCGCGGCGACCGTCTCGTTCGTCGCTTCGTCGATCAGCACGAACGAGCCCGTGGCGCGGTTGTCGCTGTACGGATCGAACACGATCGGCGCCATCGCACGCAGGCGGATGCGGCCGAGGTCGTTGAGCGCGAGCGCGACCGGACCGTCGGCGGCGTGGCGCGCGCCGGTGTTGATGTCGAGGCGATACGCGACCTCCGACACCACCGCGCGCGTGGTCCGCGTCGTGTGCTTGAGCGCATAGCGGCCGTTCGCGGACAGCGGGCGCTCGCTCATCCAGCACACCATCGCGTCGAGCTCTTGCGCCACGAGCGGTGCGCGGCGCGGGCTCGCCAGCGTATCGCCGCGGCTGACATCGACGTTATCCGCGAGGTGCACCGTGACCGACATCGGCGCGAACGCCGCGGCGAGCGAGACGCCGCCCTGCTCGATCTTCGTGATGCGCGTCGTGCGACCCGCCGGCAACACGACGACCTCGTCGCCGGGCCGCAATACGCCGCCCGCGACCTGACCCGCGTAGCCGCGATAGTCGTGGTGCTGCGCCGACTGCGGGCGGATCACCCACTGCACGGGAAACCGCGCCGCGTCCGGATCGTGCTGCGCGTGAATCGGCGCGGTCTCGAGGTGCTCGAGCAGCGTCGGCCCCGCGTACCACGGCATCTTTGCGGCGCGCTCGACGACGTTGGCGCCGGTGAGCGCGCTGATCGGCAACGACGTGATCGCGGGGATCGCGAGGTCGGCGACGAACGCGCGCAGATCCGCATCGATCTCGCGGAAGCGGGCCTCGCTCCAATCGACGAGATCCATCTTGTTGATCGCGAACACGACCTGGGGGATCCGCAAGAGGTGCGCGATCAGCGCGTGGCGGCGCGATTGCTCGACGAGACCGTGGCGCGCATCGACGAGGATGATCGCGAGGTGCGCCGTCGACGCGCCCGTGACCATGTTGCGCGTGTACTGGATGTGCCCCGGCGTGTCCGCGATGATGAACTTGCGGCGCACGGTCGCGAAGTAGCGATACGCGACGTCGATCGTGATGCCCTGTTCGCGCTCGGCGCGCAGGCCATCGGTCAGGAGCGCGAGGTTCGTGCGCTCGTCACCGCGGCGGCGCGAGACGTCTTGCACGTGATCGAGCTGGTCCTCGAACGCGGTCTTCGTGTCGTAGAGCAGGCGGCCGATCAGCGTCGACTTGCCGTCGTCGACGGAGCCCGCGGTGGTGAAGCGCAGCAGCTCGCTATCGTCGGCGAGGCCCACGGTGCGATCGGGCAAACGGACAACAGCGGCGTGCATCAGAAGTACCCCTCGCGTTTCCGATCCTCCATCGAGGCCTCGGTGAATCGATCGTCCGCGCGCGTGGCGCCGCGCTCGGTGATGCGCGCGGCGGCGACCTCCGCGATCACCTCGTCGAGCGTGCGCGCCGTCGACAGCACGGCGCCGGTGCACGTCATGTCGCCGATCGTGCGGAAGCGGACCGTGCGCCGCTCGATGCGCTCGTTCGGCAGCAGCGTCACGTAGGGATTCGCGGCGTAGTACATGCCGTCGCGCACGAACACCTCGCGCTCGTGGGCGAAGTAGATCGACGGCAGCGGGATCGACTCGAGCGCGATGTACTGCCACACGTCGAGCTCGGTCCAGTTCGACAGCGGGAACACGCGGAGGTGCTCCCCCTTCTTGATGCGCCCGTTGTAGAGCGACCACAGCTCGGGCCGCTGGTTCTTCGGGTTCCACTGCCCGAACTCGTCGCGGTGCGAAAAGATGCGCTCCTTGGCGCGGGCGCGTTCCTCGTCGCGGCGCGCGCCGCCGATCGCGGCATCGAACTGGTGCTCGGCGAGCGCGTCGAGGAGCGTGGTCGTCTGCAGGCGATTACGGGAGGCGCGGGGACCGGTCTCTTCGGTGACGCGGCCGCGGTCGATCGAGTCCTGCACGGACGCGACGATCAGCCGCTCTTGCAGGCGCGCGACCTCGGCATCGCGATACTCGAGCGTCTCGGGGAAGTTGTGCCCGGTGTCGACGTGCAGGAGCGGAAACGGAAACCGCGCCGGACGAAACGCCTTCTCGGCGAGGCGCAGCATGACGATCGAGTCCTTGCCGCCGCTGAACAGCAGACACGGGCGTTCGCGCTCCGCGGCGAGCTCGCGGAGGATGTGAACAGACTCGTCTTCGAGAGTCTGGAGGTGGGATCTGATATAACGGATGCGCTGAACCTACCCGAATCCGTTATATCGGACAAGTGTCTAGAGCGTCCCGAACGGCGATTCGCAGGTGTTCGTCCGCTGATTGCACTCCCTCGTCGGGAAGCGGCAATCGCTGTTGGTCACGCACTGCACGCAGTTTCCCGGAGGGGTCTTGCAGTGCATGTCGAGCGGACACGCGTGTCCGGAGTCGCACTTGATGCCGATGTCCTGCTCGACCTCGCTCTCGTCGGGGACGGAGCTGTCGGAGTCGGTCGCGCAGGCGAAGAAGGCGGTGGTCGTCATGAAGAAGCCGATGAGAAGGGTACGCATGTCGCGGAGCATCGAGGAGAGCGCCTTGGCAGAATTGCCAACCTGCATCTAAAATCGGCCAATGCGCATCGTGTTCGTCGCGTACCCCGGATGCAATGCGCTCGACGTGTCGGGACCGGCAGAGGTGTTCGCGACCGCCGCGCGTGACTACGAGGTCGTGATCGCGAGCGCGCACGGTGGGCCGGTCGAGACGACGGCCGGCTACGCGATCATCACGCAGCCGTTGTTCAAGCTACGACCCACCGCGAACGATACGGTCCTCGTCGTCGGAGGCGATCGCGCAGGGGTCGAGCGTGCGTGCAACGACCGCGAACTGTTGCGTTGGCTCGCACGCGTCGCGAAGACCGCGAAGCGGATCGGTTCGATCTGTACGGGCGCGTTTGTCATGTCGGCAACAGGCCTGCTCGACGGCAGGCGAGTGGCCACGCACTGGTCCGCCGTTGCCAGGCTCGCGAACTTTCGTCGCGCCGTACGCGTCGACTGCGACGCGATCTTCGTCGAGGACGGGCGATGGTGGACCTCGGCGGGCGTGACCACGGGCATCGACATGGCGCTCGCGATGGTCGAAGCGGATCACGGTCGTGCGGTCGCGGACGCAGTAGCGGCGGAGCTCGTGCTGTATACCCGGAGGCAGGGGTTCCAGTCGCAGTGGAGCGACGCATTGGTCGCGCAGATCGACGAGCCGGATACGATCGCGGCGTCGATCGCGTGGGCGCGTAGCCACCTCGGCGAGCTCGACGTGCCGCGGTTCGCGAAGCGCGCTGGAATGTCCGTGCGCAACTTTCATCGTCGCTGCCAAGAACAACTGCAGCTCACGCCCGCGAAGTTGATCGAGCGATTGCGAGTGGAGCAAGCGCGGACCCTGCTCGCCGCCGGAAAGCGGCAGGCCAAGGCCATCGCGCGTCTATGCGGGTTCGGCAATACCGCGCGGATGGCCGCCGCGTTCCAGCGATCGCTGGGCGTCTTGCCGACGGACTATCGCCGCATGTTCGCGGCTGGTCAGGGACCGTCGAGGTAGCGCTGCTCCGCTCGACGCGAACAGGGCATGCGTGTGTGGAAAGCTGCTCTGCGGAGCGATCGTGTAGCGCACGCGTGCGACGTGTATAGTTTGCGACGATGGGGATTCGACAGCTCTCGATCGGTTTCGGACTCGTCGTCGGTCTCGTCACCAACGCTCACGCGCAGGCGCCCGCGCCGGCACCGCCTGCACCCGAAGCGGATCCCGAGAAGGGCGAAGCGAAAGAGCTCGTGCAGCTCGGTGTGAAGCTCGTCAAATCGAATGACCTCCTCGGCGCACTCGCCGTGTTCAAGGATGCGTACAAGAGGTTCCCCAGCGCGAAGATCCTGCTGAACATCGGCACGACACTGCGCCTGCTCGATCGGCACGCGGAAGCCGCGAACGCGTATCAGCGCTATCTCGATTCGTCGCCGGCAAATGATCCGCGACGGATGGAGGTCGAGGCTGAGATCGCGCGGTTGGATCAAGGCGTCGGCAAGCTCGAGATCACCGCGCCTCCCGAAGTCGAGGTACGTGTCGGCAATGAAGACTGGGTGTCTTCGACGGTCGGGAAGCTCTATCGCGTTGCACCCGGGCCCTACGTGGTGGAAGGGCGGCGGAAGGGCTTCAAGCCATTCGTGTCGAAAGGTGAGATGACCATCGGACAATCAGTGCCCGTGGCGATGGTCCTCGAACCGGAACCGAAGGCGACGGCGTCGCCCGTGTACATCGAGGTGCCGGTAGAGCAGCGCGAAGAAGAGCCGCGAAGCCGGCTCGGTGCACTGGCGCTGGGTCACTTCGATGTTCGCGGAGGTGCCGCCGCGTTCGTCGGTGCGGCGTTCGACGTGACGGACCGCGTGCAGACAAATGCAGCCGTGATCGCGGGTCCGAACTTTGGCGCGTACGCCGGTGCGCAGTTCGCGTTCCTGACGGGCACGCTGCGACCGATCGTGGCGGGCGGCATTCCGATCTTCTTCAACGATGGAGCGCGCATCGCGCTGCGTGGAGCGGCTGGCTTGGAGATCGTGGCCAACCGTCACTTCGCGGTGATCATCGAGCTCGGGGTCGAGCATCTATTGAACCCGCAGGACATGGTCGAGTTCAGCGGCGCGCTACGCACGATCAACTCGACAGCGTTCATTCCCGCCCTGGGAATGTCCGCGCGTCTCTAGCGACCCAGCGCCGTGCGCATCCGCGGCGTGACCGCGGGACTCAGATACGGCAAGCGCGCGTGGTCGAGGGCCCACCGGACCTCGGCGAGCGGCACCGGATGCTCGTGGAGGTAGAGCACGCGGTACGCGAGGAAGCTCGAGCCCGCGTCGTGCACCAGGTAGAGCAGCTTGCCCGGCGTGCGCGTTGCGACGTCCGCGAGGTAGAGGCGATCGATGTCGTACGGGAAGATCAGCGGATCGCGTCCTTCGGCGTCGATGCGCTCCGTCGCGGCGCGCAGGTCTGCGATCGTCGGATCGGTGAAGGCGACGCCGAAGTGGTGAGCGACCGTGATGGCGGTGCCGAGCGATTGCAGGATGACGATCGCGATGATCAGCGCGCGTGAGCGCCGCGATGGCGAGCGTGCCCAGCGCACGATCAAGACGAGCACCAGCCCGGCCCACATGACGTCCCAGCGTTCGATCAACGTCGGCTCGTAGAGATACGGGAAGCCGAACGCGACGCCGGCGACCGCGGCGAGATCGAGACGCCCGCGCAAGGACATCCACAGCGCGCGGCGATCGCGTTGCAGTGTGTCGACGAAGACGAGCGCGTAGAGCAACGCGAGGATCTTCGGCGCGACGACGACGAGCGCGGTCCGCAGGACGTCCGGCACGTGCATCATGTGCACCGACGGTTCGAGCGCGATCGCGCGAAGTCCCCCCACGTATTGAGCGAGACGGGTCGTCGAGACCAGCGGGACATGTGTCGTGGGATCCTTCAGCGCGAGCGCCTGCGGGAGGAACTCGTGGAGCGCGAGGCGGGAGCCGTGGAACAGCGTCAGGTTGACGAGGTAGTACGTCGCGAACGTGACTGCGATGATCACCGCGGCGCGATACGCGCGCAGAGGCATCCACCGCCACAGAACGCACGGAGCGACGAGCGCGATCGGGATGACGAGCAGCGAGATGTTGAGCAACATCCCGATGGCGACGAGAACACCACCGAGGACCCCGTCGCGAGTCGCCGCCGAGCGGTCGACGGGGGCGCGATAGAGCACCCAGTACAGCGCGAACAGGATCGGGATGTACGGCACGTTGTCCTCGCGCAACAGAAACAGCGCGACGAGCCCGGGACTCGCGGCCGACGCGGCGAACACGACGAAGATCCGTGCGCGCAGCGAGAGCCCGAGGTGGATCGCGACGCGAAGCACGAGCAACAAGAACGCAGCGGCCGAGGTCGCGGTGAGCACGACGATACTCGCGCTCGGCGAGAACCCGGTGACCATCAGCGCGCGCAGCGCGTGGTGATAGAGGACGTGCGTATCTGCGGTGACGTCGTCGCGATACACCGGCATGAACTGGACGCGCTGATAGGTGTCCCAATCCCAGAGGCCGTTGCCGACGACGAGCAGGACCGCGAGCAGCGCGGAGAGAACGACGAACGCGACGATCCAGATCGCTCGCTGCTTCCAGCTCCTCACGGGTTCCGTCATCAAGCGCCGTTCATGTCGTGCTATCACGGTTCGCGGAATCATGTGGGCGCGTCGCTACTGGTGGCTCGCGGCGATCGCCGTCGCCTACCTCTACGTGTTTCCCTACTTCCCGAAGCTCGCCAGCGCCAACGAGCTGCCGCGCGTGTACCTCGTGAAGGCGATGGTGCATCACGGGACGTTCGCGATCGACGACGGTGTTGCCCGTTGGGGCTCCACGCTCGATGTCTCCGCGAGCGGTGATCATCTCTACTCGAACAAAGCGCCAGGCTCGTCGCTGCTGGTCGTTCCGATCTATGCCGCCGTGAGCGCGGTGTTTGGCGAGCCGGATCTAGAGACGTCGGTGTGGCTGTGTCGCGTGGTCATGGGCGTGATCCCCACGTTGCTGTTCTTGCTGCTCTTGCATCGCTTCCTCGCACGGTTTGCCCCCAACCCCGACATCCGGACTCTCGTCATTCTCGCGTACGCGTTCGGCTCGATGGCGATGACCTACTCGGTGCTGTACTTCTCGCACCAGCTCGCAGCCGCGTGCGTGGGCTCGTCGTGGATCGTGCTGCTCGACGTCGTCGACGGAAAGCGCGGGACGCGGGCGGCGATCGTCGCCGGTTTTCTCGCCGGGCTCGCGCTCCTGGTCGACTACCAGGCGGTGTTTGCGGTGATTCCTTTCGCGCTTCACGCCGCGTATCACCTGCGCCGCGATCTGCCGAAGCTCGGGCGCGTCGCGGGACTCGCGATCGCAGGTGCTGCGCTGCCGATCGCCGTGCTGCTCGCGTATCACCAGG
Source organism: Kofleriaceae bacterium (assembly GCA_044230415.1). GTDB lineage: Bacteria > Myxococcota_A > Polyangia > Haliangiales > Haliangiaceae > JABFXX01. The sequence goes on along the minus strand of JBGARE010000023.1, from coordinate 24,264 downwards.
CGTGCTTTGGAAGTCCGTGGCGAACGGGATACGACGCATCGACGAGCTTCGCGCAGTATCACCAGGTCGGCTTCCTCGGCCTCGACCGGCCTCGCTGGGAAGCGTTTCGCGGATCGCTGTTCGCGTTCGACAACGGGTTGTTCACACTATCGCCGTGGATCCTGCTCGCGATCTCCGGAGCGAACGAGATGATCCGGCGCCCTCGCAACGGGGGCGACCGCGCCGTCGCGCTCACGTGTATCGGCGTGATGTTCGTCTACGTCGTGTTCATCTCTTCGATCAACTTCTGGCGCGGCGGAGGTGCGGTCGGTCCTCGCTACATCACGGCGATGCTGCCGTTCGTGTTGCCGCTCGTGGCCGCGCACCTCCAGGTGCTGTACGACGAGCGACGGCTGCTCCTCGGAGTGATCGCGGGATCGATCTTCGTCGGCGTCTTCATCTACACGCTGAGCTCGGCGACGTTCCCCTATTGGCCCGACAGCGTGAAGAATCCGGTCCGCGATATCACCCTGCACCTGCTTGCCGATGATCTCGTCGGTCCCAACGTCGGCGAGTGGGTCGGCCTCCATGGCGTTGCCAGTCTCGTCCCCTACCTGGCGATCGTCTTCGGGGCGACCGGATGGGCGATCCATCGCGTGGCGGCGAGGCGCGGCGTGCTCCTCGCGGTCGCGATCGCCGTGGCAATGCTCGGTGCGTACTTGCTCGTCCCCGGCGGAACGCCGAAGCACGAGTACGACTACGTTCGCGATCTTCTGACACCCTAGTTGCCACACGAGCCCACACGTCGCACACGTGTTCTTGGGAGGTTCTCCGAGGTAACCGTTGCTTTCACGATTCGAACATTCGATCGTGGAGTGTGCAGTTCAAGCGGCTTGGGTGGGTCTCGAGCACGGCACCCGTCTGCGTGCCGTTGCTATTCGCGATCGTGGCCTGTGTGAGCAGCCTCGAGCTCGGTGAGACCGAGCAAGAGGCCACCATTCCACTCGCTCCATTCAACTTCGGCAACCAGCAGGTGAACGTCGCGTCCGCGCCACACACGTTCACGATCCGTCCCGCATCAGGCGTTCAGAACAGCACCGTCTCGAGCATCACGGAGAATTGCCCAGACTTCTCGATCGTCGCGACCGGCCTCCCCGCGACGGTGAGCAACGTGTGCACCGGTGGCTCGAACTGTCCGAGCTACATCACGACGAACTACTCGTTCACCGCGACGTTCACGCCGACCGTCGCGCAGCAGGTGAGTTGTCCGGTGACGATCGTGATCGACTCGGCCACGACGACCCTCACGCTCACCGGTACGGGCACCGAACCGACGGTGCGGTTGCAGGTCTCGCCGTCGCCCAGCACGACGCTCGACTTCGGTCAGGTTCGCGTGAACGAGACCTCCACCGCTACGAGCGTTCTCATTCGCAACTTCGGCAGCGGTCCACAGCCGCTCACGGTGTCATCGTTCGCGTTCGACGCCGCATCGATCAGCAAGGGCTTCGCGGTCGCCTCTGGCGTGACCACCTCGCATGTCGTCGCGGCGAACGGCGGTAGCGACCCGCACACCATCACGTGCCGGCCGACGACCACCGGTGTGCAGACCGGGTCACTGACGATCTTGACGGACGATCCGGCCGCGCCGAGCACGACGCTGACCGTGACGTGCACGGGCGTGACGTCCAACCTGTTGTTCCTTCCGTCGAGCCCCGCCCTCATCGATGGAACGCAGTCGCAAGACGCGACGCGCGTCGGCGAGCCCGTGAACATCACGATCTCGCTGCGCAACTCCGGCACCGCGGCGATGACGTTGCATGACCTCACGCTCAGCAACGCCGAGCTCTCGTTCGTGTCGCGACCGAATGCGAACGCGTCGATCGCGGCGGGCGCGACAGCAGACGTCGTGCTGCGCTACGAAGCATCCACCGCCTTCGAGCAGGGAACGATCGGCACCATGACGGCGTCGTATGACAGCGCCGCGCCGCGCGTGATCAACGTCCTCGGCGCTGCGCTTCCGACGTCGATGTCGATCTCGCCCGACGGCGCTGTCGATCTCGGCCCTGTCTGTGTCGATGCGACGGCGACGCAGTCGTTCTTCGTGCTCAAGAACAACCCGGGCACGTTCCGCATCACGTCGGTCGAAGCGACCCCGCCGTTCGAGCTCGGAGGAATGTTGCCGACGAGCGGCGCGCTGGCGATCGACACCAATGCCGTGAACTTCACCGCGAGCGTCACTCCGACGACCGTTGCCGACCTCAGTGGTTTCGTCACGGTGACGACCGATATTCCAAACGAGACGCCTCGCAAGATCGTGCTCACGGCCAAAGGACTTCCCGACGGCATCACGCCGACACCAACGGCGCTCGACCTCGGCTCGGTCTCCATCGGCGCGAGCTCACCGGGGCAAACAGTCGTCGTGACGAACTGCAGCGCGACGCCACTATCGCTGCTCGAATCCGTTATCACCGGCAAGAACAAGGACGACTTCCAGATCGTCGTTCCGCCCACCACCACGACCGTCGAGCCGGGCAAGTCCGTGAGCTACGTGATCATCGCATCGCCGGTCAACGCGGGTGAGCGTACGGCGACCCTCGAGGTTCGACATGACAGCGGCACCGTCGAGGTTCCGCTGCTCGGCAACGGCACGGGCGAGCCGATCGACGACCGCGTCCCCGAGGACAGCAGCTATTACTCGTGCAGCACCGGCGGCGGTGCGGCGGGCCTGTGGCCACTCGGTGTTCTCGTGCTCGTCGTGTGGAGGCGCCGCAGGCGCACCGCATGATCGGCGAAGTTGTCGGGAGCTACCGGATCACGAGCCTCCTCAGCTCGGGTGGCATGGGCGCTGTCTATCGCGCCGAGCACGTCCTCCTCGGGCGCATGGCCGCGCTGAAGGTGTTGCATCCGGAGCTCTGCGCCAACAAAGAGATCATCAATCGCTTCTTCAACGAAGCGAAGGCAACGACCGCGATCAAGCACCCGGGCATCGTCGAGATCTTCGACTTCGGCTACATGCCCACGGGCCATGCCTTTCTCGTCATGGAGTTTCTCGAGGGCATGACGCTCTCGCAGCGCATCAAGATGCGCGGCCCGATCCCCGAAGGCGAAGCCGCGATGGTGATCCGTGGCGTCTGCAGCGCGCTCGCTGCGGCGCACGCGAAAGGCATCGTCCACCGCGATCTCAAGCCCGACAACATCTTCATCCTTCCCGATCCGGAATCGCCGCTCGGCGAGCGCAGCAAGCTCCTCGACTTCGGCATCGCGAAGCTCACGGACGTCGGTATGGCATCGAGCGCGACGAAGACCGGCGCCGTGATGGGGACGCCGACATACATGTCGCCCGAGCAATGCAAAGGCACGGGTGCTGTCGATCATCGCGCCGACCTCTACTCGCTCGGCTGCATCTTCTTCGAGCTCGTCACGGGCCGCCCACCGTTCGACTCCCTCGGTGTCGGCGAGCTGATCGGCGCGCATCTCTTCATGCCGGCGCCGTCGCCATCACAGTTCACGCAAGGCCTCAGCGCCGAGACCGAAGCGCTGATCACGAGCCTCCTCGAGAAGCAGCCCGAACGCCGCGTGCAAACAGCTCGTGATCTCGCGCAGCACCTCACGTCGATCGCGCGCAACGCAGGCTTCGCGCCGCCTGCTGAATCGGATCGCCCGTCGATGCAGTTCGCGTCGCCGTCGCGCATGCCGACGCCGGTGCCGCCGATGTCGTTCACGCCGGTATTCCAGTCGTCGCCGAACATGACGCCGACGTTCACGCCGCTTCCGTCCGTCGCGCAGAAGCCGACGACACTGTCGAGCGCGGCAGGGCAGGCGGCCGTGGCGTTACCGCCGACCGCGCCGGCGAAGTCGAGGATGGGCATCCTCGTCGGCGTGGCCGCCGTCGCTGTCATCGCCGTGGTCGCGCTGGTGGTGCTGCGCGGTGGTGGCTCGTCGAGCTCGACGGCGACCAAGGTCGAGCCGGCAACGGCACCGTCGCAACCCACGCCCGAGCCCGTGGCCGCTCCACGTCCGACGCCCGAGCCCGCCGTCGTTGCGACGCCGCCCCAGCCCGCGGTCGCGCCGACGCCCGAGCCCGCGGTCGTTGCGACGCCGCCCGAGTCCGCGGTCGAGCCGACCGAGCCCGCGGTCGTTGCGACCGAGACCGAGCCCGCCGTCGCGACACCCGAACGAAAGACGAAGAAGAAGCCCGAGGCGAAGAAGCCCGAGGCGAAGAAGCCCGAGGCGAAGAAGACCGAGACGAAGAAGCCCGAGGCGGCGAAGCCCGAGAAGCCCGAAGGCGAGCGGCTTCTTCTCGACGACGACCTGTGACCAGGCGCCGTCGACGGTGCATCAGGGCTGCTTGGTCAGCGTGATCGTCTCGGGATAGGCGTTGCCGTCGGTGCGATAGAGCACGAGCTGCTCGCCCTGCATCTTCGCGGCGACGATGCGATCCGCACGGTGGCTCGGGTCGCAGTAGCCGGCGTCGGCGCCGATCGTCTCGGCATCCTTCTCGGGCAGCGCGACGACCACGCCGTTATCGAGCGTGCCCGTGAAGGACTGCAAGAGCCCGGTCTCGATCGTCGCCTTGCCGTTGCAACGGAACCGCTTCGCCTTCGCACCCGCGCTGAAGTAGCGCTCGGTGATCACGTAGCGAACGGAGACCTTGCGCTCGTTGTCGATCGAGACGCTGACGGTCTCGTTCGATTCGATCTCGGCTTCCTTGTTGATCGCATCGGTGACACGCGGCCGGCTCGTGGTCCACGTGCCCTGCATCGCCGTCGCCGACGACGAGCGCGGCGACTTGATCGCGTAGAGGTTGCTCGTCGGATCGAACAGCTTGAGGCGCGCGCCTTGCTGATCGGCGCCGATCCACAGCTCGATGAGGTTCGAGGCACCGGCGATGCGAACGGACGCGCGATAGACGCGGCCTTCGTCGTCCATGCGATCGAGCTTGGTGACCGTGTACTTCTTCTCCTTGCCATCCCACTGCATCGTGGCGGCGACGAGGTCCCACGCGAGCGGACGCACGGCCAGCTCGTCGCAGCTCGCGAGATCGTTGGTCCGCGAATCACCGCGTTGATCGGCGCTCGCGGTGAGATCACCGAGGAAGCTCGTCAGGTTCTGGTTGCGCAGCTCGCACGTGATGAGCGGCGCGGTGGTCGTCGGGGAGCGATACGTCTCGAGCAGCTTGCCGGGCAGGCGCGCGAAGAAGATGCCGAGCGCGGCTTGGCCGGACAGCTTGTACTTCGCGATGAAGCTCGTGTCCGTGTTGCGCTCTTCGCGGCGCACTTCACCGACGAGGCGGCGCAGCGCGGGCAGATCGGCGCGGTTCACGAAGTCGGTCTCGCGCACCTTGCTGCGCTCCTCGAGCGGGAGCATGAGGTACTCGGTCTGGATCTTGTCGAGCAGCGCGACGACATCGGCGGGCGATGGCTCGAGCTTCGCGCTCGCGGGCTTCACGCGCTTCACGAGCTCGCGCAGCGCAGTGACGCTGACGGCGCCGTTCTGGCCCACGTGTGCGCGATCCTTGGTGACGTTGACGCCGACGACTTCGCCGGCTTCGTTCAGCGTCGGGCCGCCGGAGAATCCGGGCTCGATGTCCGTGGAGATCAGCAGGCCGTCGACGGCGTTCTCTCGCAGGATGCGCGAGTAGCGCTCGTCGTAGGCGGGGAACGAGACGAGGCTCAGGACCTTGCCGTCCTTCGACACGAGGCCCGCGTGCTTCGCGAGGCTCGAGCCGGGATAGCCGTACGAGAGGATCTTCGCATCCTTCTGTGGGGCACTGGCGAGCGGCAGTCGTTCGAAGCGCGAGGCTTCCACGTTCTTGATCCGAATGATCGCGAGGTCGGCATCGGGATCCGATGCGACGATCTCCGTCTCGGGGAACGCTTCGATGTACGCCTTCTTGTCGGTGCCGACGTCGCGCTCGATCAGGACGCGCTCGCCGCGATCGACGACGTGATTCGCGGTCGCGACATAGACGTACTCGTCGGGGCCATCGATCAGAAAGCCGGCGCCCGTTCCACTGGGCGTGGTGACGCGAACCATCGCGTCCTTGACCGCGACGGTGCCGTGACCACCACGCGTGAGTGCGATGCCGAGGCCGATGGCGACGACGACACCACCGCCGGCCACGAGGCCGAGCTTGAGGTTCCGCGACATCGGCGCGCGTGGCTTCCGCGGGGGCGGCGGCGCGACCGCGATCGGAGGAGTGATCGGAAGGGGAAGGGGCGCGGGCGCCGCAGGCATGGGAGACGGCAACGGCGGCTGCGGCTGCGGAGGCGCGTACACCTGCATGCCCATCTCGATCGGAAGCGCTTCGATCGTGATCGGTTGGATCGGGGCCGTGTGGTCGGTGTCGATCGGCGGAGCGAACACGCTCGGAACCCGGGGCGGGCCGATGTCGGCCACGGTGATCGGAATGTCGATCTCGACCTGCGGAGCCGGAATCGTAGCGGCCGGCACGATCGGCGTTTGTTGCGTGCCCTTCGGCGAGCGCACCGGCACCGGGGGCGGTGCGTTCATGATCGAGGCGAAGCGCTCGTGGATGATCGGTAGGTACTCCGTCTCCCCGACCCGACATAACGTCGCGTTCTTCGTGAGCAAACCGAGGCCGAGGCGACGGCGAATCTCGGTGAGAACGTACGGCCCGTCATCGGGCGACCCCGGCTCCTGAACGAAGTAATAGTTCCTGTCCACGCGGCTACGGACGGCCGCAGGTCGGACCGAGTCGCATCATTCTTGGAATGATCTCGATCTCTTCGTGCGACGAGTGACCGAGGCTGCCGGCGTTTGCCCTCGGTCCTCGCGCGCCGCCGCGCTACGCCGAATGGATGAGGCTCGTGTTGCTCGTGCTCGCCGTGGCAGTGCTCCAACGCTCCGCGATCGCACAGGCAGACAGCGACGAGCCCGTGCATCTACGTGCGGGCACGCTCGCGATCCAAGGCACGCGCTACATGAAGGACATGGCGGCGCTCGCGGCCGAGATCGATCGCCGCACGCGTGGCGCCGTCCAGCTCGACTGGATCTCCGACGGTCAGCTCGGTGAAGAGGCCGAGATGGCCAAGCTCGTGCGCGCGAAGAAGCTCGACGGGGGCGGATTCTCGGAGGCGGGCCTCGTCGCGCTCGTGCCCGAGATGTCCGCGTGGGGCACGCCGGGCCGCTTCTACACGTACGAAGATGTCGACAAAGCGATCGCGGCGAGCGACGCGAAGATTCGCGAGCGGTTCGCGAAGGCAGATCTGCAGCTCGTGATGTGGGCCGACCTCGGGTTTGCTCGCGTGTTCTCGCGCGATCGGATCACGAGCCTCGCCTCGGTGGTGCGGTCGCCGGATCTCGCGCGGCCCCTCGACGGCACGCTCACGTCCGCGATCAACAGCGGCACGCTGCGCACGTGGGCGCTACCACCGCTGTACATGCTCGCGATCGGAAACCACGCGCGCTACATGACGAACCTGCGCTATCGCTACGTGGTCGGTGCCCTCGTGTTCTCGCGCGCGGCGTGGTCGCGATTGTCGCCGGCGCAGCAAGCGAAGGTGCTCGAGGTCTGTCGCGAGTGGCAGCCGAAGATCCGCGCGAGCTGGCGCAAGGAGACGGAGCGCGGGATCGCGGCGCTCGACAAGGCCGGCGTGAAGACCTACGTGGCGACCGAGGCCGACGTGGCTGCGTTTGTCGAGATCGTAGGGCGTTCCGAAAACTAGCGCGGACCGATCTCGAGCTCCGCGATCATCGCGGCGTTCACGCGCTCGAACGTCTCGCGATCGATCGACAGGACGATGTCGTCGGGCTCGTCCGCGTACGAGCGCGCGAGCTCGCTATCGTCGACCAGGTAGCCCAGCTTCTCGAACACGCGACGCGAGGCCGTGTTCTGCGGGACCACCGATGCGTAGATGCGGTGCAGGCCGGCTTCGCGAAACCCGAACGCAGCGATCATCAGTGCGAACCGAGTGCCGAGGCCTTTGCCTTGAACATTCGGCGCGCCGATCATGAACGCGAACTCGGCCGCGCCGTCGGCGAAGCCACGCAGATCGCCATCGCCGACGAGCGCACCATCGCGAAGTAGCAGGAACGGACGCGCGTCCTCGGAGAACATGTCGGCGTAGTGATCGACGACCTCGTCGGGCTCGATGGCGGCGGTGTGCCCCATCAGCTCCGCGTTTTTCGGTTCGTTGTAGCCCTCGGCCAGGACCGCCGCGTGCTCGCGCACTTCGTCCATCGTCGGCTCGAGGGCGGTGAGCTGACCGACCGGTGTAGTCCACTCGATGCGGCGGCGTTCCTTCACGCGCGCAGCGTATCCGGTCCGCGGTGCGTTCGGCTAGGCTCGCGCACATGCCGGCACCGTGGGACGTGATCGAGGACGAAGTGCGGAGGTCGCGCTACGGGCGGGGCGCGTTTCCGCTGCGCGCGTACTCGGAGTGGATGCCGCCGCCGTACATCGGCATCAAGCCGGCGGCGCCGCGCATCGATGCGTGTGCAGCATCGGCGTGCGAGGTCCACGATCGCTCGACGCTCGAGGTCGACGAGTACGAGCAGGCGAACGATCTCGAGCCGGGCCTCGACGTGATCGCTCGTCACCTCGCGACGGAGCTCGGCAAGCTCGTGCGCGGACAGCCCCACGCGCTGTCGCGCACGTTGCTCGAGGGGAATCCCGCGTGGCCACCGGAGCTCGCGGCCGCCGCGGCGGCGGGCGCGCTCACCCACGATCCACTCGTCGTGATCTGTCCGCTCGCGCTGTCGCGCAGTCAGAGCGACAAGGGGCTCGATCAGTGGACGCTGTTCGGCGCGAGCCACGACGGGGCGGCGCGGCCCGCGTTGCATCGCCTCGACGAGGAAGCGCTCGGTGCGCTGCTCGCGTGGGGTGGTGTCGCGAGCGATCGCTGGCGCGTGCTCGCGGACGATCTGCCCGCGGCGCTGGCATCGCGTGCGTTCGCCGGCGATGCCTCGGAGCTCGATGCGCTCGTGACGTTCACCGCGTTCTCGGAGCTGCCGTCGCGCGTGCGCACCGCATACCTCGCGGGCCAGCTCGTGCTCGTTCCATCGCCCGCGTGCCTCGTGCTGTTCGAGCATCCGCGCTATCGCGAGCTCGCGCGCGAGATGCCGCGCGCTCGCCAGATCGCGCTGCTCCATCTGTTTCCGCGCATGGAAGCGGGCTGCGCGATCCGGATCCCGCAATCGGGATGGATCGACGAGCACGACGAAGCGACGCATCACGCGCACGGTCACCACGTCGTCAATCACATCATCCGCACGCATCGCTGGCAGCGCGTCGCACGCGACTCGGACGTTCATGGCGATGGCGCGTACAGCGACAAGGTCGCGATCGCGCTGTTCTCGACGACACCGGAGGCGATCGATCTTTACGACAAACCGCTCGCGCGCAACTCGCAGGTGTGGACCGCGGACTACCACCTGCTGCTCGACGGTCCGCGCGCGGATCACACCGCGATCGCGCACGCGGCCGGCATCGTCGATCGCGGCGGTCGCTTCGGCTATCGCATGTACTACCCGCCGATGCGCGCGGGGCTGCGCGAGGTGTTCTGGCATCTGCCGCTCGTCGCGCGCGCGGATGGCGAACGCTACCCGGCTGCGACGGGCTACATCACCGCCGAGCGCGACGGCCACTCGTCGCTCGTGCTCGCACCCGAGTTGCTCGCGCGCCCGGAGCACGTCACCGCGGCGCGCGCGTTTCCTCGCGAACGCGGCCTCGCTCGCGACACGACGGAGTCGAACGCGCGCAAGCTCCTCGAAGCGCGCTCGCTCCTCGACGCGCCGGTGCCACCTACGTTCGCGCGCGCGCTGTTGCACGTCGCGAAGAACACCACGCTCGACGAGTGGCTCGCGGAGCTTGCAGGGCGCAGCTCCGATCGCGCCGCCGCCACTCGCCTCGCGAAGACGCTGCGCGAATCGATCGCTGCCGACGAGGAGCCGGGCGTGCCGCTCGTCCTCCACCACCTCGGCACGCGCGAGTTCGAGGAGCGCGTGTGGACGACGATCCGCGAGCTCGCGCACGGGGAGTTCCGCATGAAGAACGACGCCGACGGGATCGTGGTCAATCGGGGACGGCACGGCGGCACGGCGGCGAAGGCCGCACACGTTCACGCGCACGAGCGCCGCGATCTGGAAGCGCTCGGCGATCACCTGCACGCGCGCTATCGCGAGCTGATCGAAGCGCACGGCATGACGGGGAGAGCCGAGGTCGTCGATCACGTGTTTCGCTGGGAGAGCGACCACGAGTTTCCGTGGATGGAAGGCTGGGTGAAGAACCAAGCCGCGCCCGCCGAGCGCAACATCGTGCTCGTGATCCCCGGTCGCGATCGCACGCAGGCCGTGGTGATGGGTGACCACTACGACACGGCGTACATGGAGGACGTGTTCTACAGCGAGAAGGGCGGGGACTTCTTGCGTGCGCCCGCCGCCGGCGCCGACGACAATCACTCGGCGACCACAGCCTTGCTGCTCGCCGCCGAGCAACTCCTGCCGCTCGCCGCCGCGGGCACGCTCGAGCGCGACGTGTGGCTCGTGCACCTCACCGGCGAGGAGTACCCGGCGGACTGCATGGGCGCGCGCGCGCTCGGCCAAGCGCTCGTCGAGAAGACGCTCGTGTTCACCGCCGAAGACGGCACTCCGCGCGACATGTCGAACGTCGACGTGGTGGCGGCATTCATCCTCGACATGATCGGCCACAACACCGAGCGCAATCGCGACGTGTTCATGATCGCGCCCGGCGAAGGCGCTCGCTCCGCACGCCTCGCGCTGCGTGCGCATCGCGCGAACCAGAAATGGAATGCGAGCGCGGCCGCGTGGAACGAGCACGATCGCCGCGGGCTCGCTCGTGCCGAGCGCGTTCCCGACGGCCTGCATCCATCGCCACCACCGCCGCCGTTCGCGCATCTCCCGCTGCGCGGCGAGGTCCGCGTGGAGTGGGAGCCGCGCTCCGCGTTGTTCAACACCGACGGTCAGATCTTCAGCGACCTCGGGATCCCGTGCGTGCTGTTCATGGAGAACTACGACATCAGCCGCACCGGCTATCACGACACGCTCGACACGATGGCGAACATCGATCTCGACTACTGCGCCGCGGTCACCGCGATCGCGATCGAGACCGTCGCGGACACCGCGTGCGCTGCACGCCTCTAGTCAAATCGCGCGCCTCGTAGATCGTTCTTGGCACTCGCAGGCCGCGTTGTTATGGTCTGTTCATTCAAGGACGTGCCGTGCTGTCGAATGCCCAAACCCACGTGGAGCTCGCGAGAATGACTCGCGAGTGGGCAACATTCGACAGCCGCACCATCGCGCCGCACGACTGACCGCAATCGCGTTGTTTGTCGTCGTGTAACGAGCTCTCGCATCCGCGGGAGCAGAAGGCGTGTGTCATGTCTGTCGACTTTGTTTCTCTCGAGCACTCCGTGCTCGCGAAGTGGAATCGCGAGCGTACGTTTCACCAATCACTCGTTCAGCGCGCGGATTCCCCGCGTTACGTATTTTACGATGGCCCTCCGTTCGCGACGGGCCTTCCGCACTACGGGCACCTCTTGACCTCGTACATGAAGGACGTGGTCCCGCGGTATCAGACGATGCGCGGGTTTCATGTTCCGCGCCGATGGGGATGGGACTGTCACGGTCTCCCGGTCGAGCTCGAAGTGGAGAAGGAGCACGGCCTGTCGTCACCTGCGGCGAGCGATGGCTCCGCCGTCGCGGCGTTCAACGATGCGTGTCGCGGCCTCGTGCTGCGCTACGCGACCGAATGGGAAGGCGTCGTCTCGCGTCTCGGGCGCTGGGGCGACTTCGACGGCGCGTACAGCACGATGGATCCCGAATACACGGAGTCCGTCGTGTGGGCATTCGCGGAGCTGCATCGGCGCGGCCTCGTCTACGAAGGGAAAAAGGTCGTCGCGTACTGCACGCGCTGCCAGACGCCGCTGTCGAACTTCGAGACGCGCCTCGACGATTCGTATCGCGAGCGCGTGGATCTCGCGGTCACCGTGCGCTTCCCTCTCGTCGGCGAGCGCGCCTCGTTGCTCGCGTGGACCACGACGCCGTGGACGCTTCCGGCCAACGCAGCGCTCGCCGTGCATCCCGCGCTGACGTACGTGCGCCTCGAGTCTACCGACGGAGACTCGGTGTGGCTCGCCGATGCTGCGCGCGAACGCTACGAGCTCGCCGGATATGTCGAGCGCGAGCGATGCAGCGGAGCCGACCTCGCAGGGCGAACGTGCATGCCGCCGTTCGACTACTTCGCGTCGAGCGTGCCCGTGCTCGCCGCCGATTGGGTGAGCGCGAGCGACGGCACGGGCGTGGTGCACCTCGCACCTGCGTTCGGCGAGGAGGATCAAGCGACGTGCGCCGCACACGATGTTCACGGCGAGAACCACGTGCGCGACGACGGCACGCTCGACGCACGCGTGCGCGACTTCGCGGGCCTCGACGTCCTCGCAGCGAACGAGCCGGTCGCGCGCGCGCTCGCGGCGTCGGGACGACTGTTCGCCCGCGGCAACGTGGTGCACGAGTATCCGCATTGCTGGCGCTGCGATCGGCCGCTCGTGTATCGCGCGGTGCCGAGCTGGTACGTCGCGGCGTCGCGGCTTCGCGAACGCTTGCTCGCGTGCAATGCGAAGGTGCGCTGGGTTCCCTCGGAGCTCGGCGACAAACGCTTCGCGGACTGGCTCGCGAACGCGCGCGATTGGGCGGTCTCGCGCAAGCGATCGTGGGGCGCACCCGTGCCCGTCTGGCGATGTGCCGCGTGCAACGCGACGCGTGTCGTCGGTTCACGCGCGGAGCTCGAGCAACTCTCGGGTCGCCCGGTCACCGATTGGCATCGCCCCGCCGTCGACGAGCACGTGCTGCCGTGTTCGTGTGGAGGCGAGCAGCGTCGAGTCCCCGACGTCCTCGACTGTTGGTTCGAGTCGGGTGCGATGCCGTTCGCGTCCCTCCACGTGCCGTTCGAAAACACGGAGCTGTTTCGCGCGTCGTTTCCGGGAGACTTCGTCGCGGAGTACGTCGCGCAGACGCGTGGCTGGTTCTACACGATGCTCGTGTTGTCGACGGCGCTGTTCGACGAGCCGCCGTTTCGCAACGCCGTCTGTCACGGAGTTCTCCTCGGCGAAGATGGTCGCAAGATGAGCAAGCGCCTCCGCAACTATCCCGATCCATCGCTGCTCGTCGCCGAGCACGGATCGGATGCATTGCGCGTGGCGCTGCTCACGTCGGGCGTGGTGTCCGGTGCCGATGCGCGGTTCTCGGCGGCACCGGTGCGCGATGCCGTGCGCCGCTTGCACCTACCGTGGTGGAACGTCGTCCATCTCGTCACCGCATATGCGGCCGGCGATGGCTTCGTCCGGCGCGGCGAGACATCGACGACGAGCGTCCTCGATCGCGCGCTGTGGAGCGAGGCCGAGCTGTTGCGCAGCGACGTCGAGGCGGCGATGGCAGACCTCGACTTCGCGCGGGCGTACGCGACGCTCGAAGCCTTCGTCACGACGCTGTCGACGTGGTACGTGCGCCTCGCGAAGCCGACGCTGTGGCGCGACGGTCTCGACGACGAGAAGCGAGCGACGTACGAAGCGCTGTTCGGCGCGCTCGACCAGCTCGCGCTCGTGGCCGCGCCGTTCTTGCCGTTCCTCGCAGACGCGATGTACGCGGAGCTCGGCCACGAGCGATCCGTGCATCTCGAGGACTGGCCGCCGCCGCACGACGTCGATGTCGCCGCCGTGGCGGACATGCGCCGACTGCGCGACGTCGTGCGCCTCGCGCGCTCGGTCCGCGAGAACGCGAACGTCAAGCATCGCCAGCCGCTTCGCCTCGCACGTGTCGCGGGTCTGCCGGACGCGATGCTCGCGGAACATCGTGCGCTCCTCGAGACCGAGCTCAACGTGAAGCGCGTCGAGCGGTTCACGGCGACCGCGCAGCGAGCGCTGCTGCTCGACTTCGCGAAGCTCGGCCGGCGCTTGCGATCACGTCTCGCGACGGTCAAGGCCGCCGTCGACGCGGGCGACTATCGCGAGAACTCCGATGGCTCCGTCGAGGTTCGCGGCGTCACCCTCGCCGCCGACGAGGTCTCGTGGCGGATGCTGTCGGCGAGCGAGCGAGGTACGGCGTCGCGCGATGGCCTCGTGGTGTCGCTCGATCTCTCGCTCGACGAGGCGCTCGTTCGCGAAGCATCCGCACGCGAGCTCGTTCGCGCGGTGCAGGACCTGCGCAAGCAGGCGCGTCTTCGCTACGGCGAGCCGGTCACGCTATCCGTGGTCGGCGACTCGGCGGAGCTCGCGGCGATGCTCGAGGTCCACGCACCGTGGGTTGCCGACCAGTGCAGCGCGAGTCACGTCGCGCGGGTACCGCTGGCGGCACCGCTGCGCGTCACGACCACGGAGGTATGCGGCGCGAGCGTCACCCTCGCGCTAGGTGCCCGATAGATCGAGCACGAGCCGGATCATGGTTGTCCCGCCGGATCGGGGCGGGTATCGTCGAGATCGTGGCAGGGAACCTCCTCTGGTGCATCGCGTTCGTGGCGATGGGCTGCGCGAACGCCGAGAAGGGCGGTGCGGGCACCGACGGTGGTTCCTCCGGCGATGGCGGCGGTAGCGGAAGCGATGCGTCGTGCGGGACCACGTGCGACGAGGATCACGACGGCGTGGTCGACGGTCTCGATCTGTGCCCGGGCACGTCGTCGCTCGGCACCGTCAACATGGACGGCTGCTCCGACGCACAGGTGAACCCGACGTTGCAGCCCGTGTTTCCGTCGTACGGAATGACGTGGACACCGACGGGCAGCCTCGGCCGTGCGGCGAGCTTGACCTGGACGTACACGGGCATCGAGCGCGGCGATCTGTTTCACATCTACTGGATCGTCTGCGATGACCCGGCGACGCCGTGCGGCGTCTCGCTCGACGGTCCGATCGACGCGGCGAACGAGAACTGGGCGTTCAGCGCTACCGATTCGGATCTGCTCGACGGCAAGCTCGTGTACACGAACACGACGAAGATCGCGCTCGCGGATGGCTCGATGCCCACGCTCGACGGCCGGCTCACGCTGCAGATCTTCGATGCCTCCGATGTCCCGGGGCACTGGGCATCCGCGACCACGCTCGGAGTCACCGGTCGCCTCGGTCAGTACGGCGCCGAGGTCACCGGCGCGGGCTTCAAGGTCGTCGCGCTCGCGGAGGTGAAGCCGACCGCATCGACGACGTGGATGCCGTACCTCGACTACTACGACACCGCGCCCACGCCGACCGCCGGTGGCGGCGTGTACACGTCGTTCGGCGGCTCGTTCTACGACGAGTGATCACACGACGAGCTGCGATGCGAAGTAGCTAGAGGCCACCGTTCGCGTCGCGGCAGGTACCGCTGCCGTCGCACGAGTAGCCGCTATCGCAGCGATGACCGCACGAGCCGCAGTTCGCGGAGTCCGTTTTCGTATCGGTGCAGCGCCCGCCACACACGTACTGCCATCCGGGTCCCGCACACGATGCACCCTCGACGAGTCCGCGCTTTCCCGTCGGCCGCGACCCGGACACCTCGACCTCGAACTGCGGGCGCTTGACGAGTTTGATCTTCGCGAACGGCAGGCCTTTCGATCGATCGCCATCATCGTAGCGAACGTCGGCGGTGCCGTCGTCGTAGACCGCGGTCAGCGTGCCGGGGTACCAGCCTCCGTTCCTCCATTGCGCGGAGACCTTGTCACCGCGACGCAACGTGCTCGCCGGAGGCGGGGGCGGCGTCGGTGTCGTCGGTGTCGGGGTCGGCCGTGCCGTCGGTTCGACGGTCGTCGGCGTGGCGATCCCAGGCATTCGTCCCACCTGTGCCATGTCACCGCGATCGCACGCGGCCAGCATCGCGAACACGATCCATGCGCGCTTCATTGTGCACCGCAATCGATGGGGTCGTTGGTGTTCCAGACGGCGTGGATCGGGGAGCCATTCGTGCGCCAGGCACCGAAGATGTCGAGCATCGTGCGCGGAGCGTTGGCAGCCGTGACCGTCACGTCGAACACGCTCGGGTTCGTCGACAGCGTCTCGTGATCGATGCACGGGGGACCGAACGTCGCGGGCTCGCGCGTGATCGCGGGCCCTTCCTCGGCGAGCGTGCGCAGCTGCGCGAGATCGACGAGCTGGTCGTGGACGAGCTGTGCGAAGCGCGCCGGCGTCATCACACCGAGGCCCGGAACGGTCACGCCCGTCTCGACGAAGTTGCCGCCGATCTGCTGATCGAGCAGACCCATGCGCACCATCATCGGCGTGGTCACGTGATTGCGAATGACGTGTCCCGGATCGGCACACAGATACGCGGTGTCCGGCGCATTCGTCGCGTGCCACGTGACGCAACTCTCGTCGCCGGCGACCTCGTAGAGCGTGCGGGTCGCGGCCACGATCGCTTCGTACGTGCACGCGCCGCCCTGGGTGCAGGGTAGCGAGGTCGACCAGTCCAACACGTCGCCACGCGGCCCGAAGATCGAATCGATCAGCGTGTTGAGCTCGAGCGAGCAATCCACGCACGTGTTGTGCGCGCGTAGCGTCGCGTTGACCCGATCCGCGTTCTGGATCACACCCGAGCCACCGGCCGATGCACCCGCGAACAACACGTTGCTCGCCGTATCGAGATCCGGCAGCACGACCGACCCACCACCGAGCGTATACGCGGGCACGCTGCTGCCATCGCGGCGAAGCGTGGCGATGACCGCATCGAGGATGTCGCGGCCGTGGAAGTCGATCCGATACCGGATCGGTGCGCCGCTGACCGGATGGAGCGCGTCGACATCGAGCGGTCCCGTCGTGCCCGCCCAACCGTCGCTCGAGCAGTAGCGCACGAACACCTGGTTCGCGTCCGAGATCGGATTCGCGGCGCCGCGCAGCAGGATGCCGTCGCCGGGGATGCCGCCTGCCGGTGCGAGCATCGATGTCATCTGGGTCATGCCGAAGTTCGTGTCGACCGAGCACCATCGACGGGCGCAGTCGTCGGCATCCTTGCAGCTCCCGCCGCCCTGGATCTGGAGCACCCAGCGCGACGCACCTGCCGCCGTTGCCGCCGGGCGGAAATAGAACGTGCCGGCCGATCCGTCGTTGCACCGTGCGTTCGGAAATGCGGCGAGATCGAGATCCACGCGCTGCAGGTCGGTGCCCGCGCGCAAGCCACCCGCGCTCGCGGGCGTACCGCAGTCGAGCGCAGTCGCGATCGACGGCGCTGGGTCGGCAGCATCGGGCACCGCAGCATCGGACGCTGCGTCGTCGGAGCCGCCCGCATCCGGGAGCGTGTTCGTGACCGATCCGCAGCCGACAAGAACGAGGAAGGCAGAAGCTCTCAGCATCCCCGCGGGATGTGCAGCCGCCGGGCCGCCTCGGACTCCAAGCGTTTCCACCGGTTACTCGAGCGCAGCAACGGCAACGCCGAATCGGCGCGCCGGGTCCGCCACAAAACGCGTCGCTGCGGCGCGGGGTTGTGTCACGGAACGAGAGTTACGCTCCTCCACACATGAGCGACTCACGTGCGTTTGCCGCGGATCTATTGTCAGGGCGCCGGAAGCATCTCGACGATCGCGCACCCGTGCGCGGTCCGGCGCGAGCACCCGACGTGGTGCTCGACGAGACTCGCCTGGCGATCGACGAGCTCGAAGCGTTGCGCGCGAGCGATCCCGAGAAGGCGCTGCGCGTGCTTCGCGAGCAACTGCAGAACAAGCAGCTGACCGACAACGATCTCGTGGAATTCATCCGCGTGTGGCGCACGGCCGTCGAGGATCCGGAGGCGTTCGAGAACAACGTGCGATCACCGACCCGCGGCTTCGGCGATTGGTGGGACAAGCTCCGCGCGTATCTCCATGCACCGTCGGAAGCGGATCAGGCCGATGCGACGAAGATCGGGATGATGTCGGCGAACTACAAGCTGCCGGCGAACCCGATGGGCCCGGGCATCAATCCGCACGAACGCATGCTCGAGACGCTCGATCCCGCGTGGGTTCCGCTGCTCGGCGCGAAGATCCGCGAGGGGTTCTGGCCGAAGTTTCTCTCGGACATGCCGAGGCACGGCGCGTCGCAGTTCACGTACACGGCGGTCGGTGCCGACAAGAAGGCGCTCGCGAAGGGAGCGCCGATCGACATCGCGTTGTTCGCGGACTTCGGCACGGGCTACTACCACTCGTGGGCGATCGCGGAGCAGATCGCGGCGTGGGCGTTTCCATACGCGTTTCACCTCGGCGACGTCTACTACGCGGGACGGCAGGACGAGTTCGACGAGCGCTTCGAAGCGCCGCTGCTACAGGTCGTCGACAAGACGCGGCTGTTCGGACTCGCGGAGAACCACGAGCTGTACTTCGGCGGTGCGCACTACCTCGAGTACTTCAAGCGACTGCGCGAAGCGGGTAACACGGATCAAGAGGGAAGCTACTTCTGCGTGCGGTTCCCGGATCACCAGGTGATCGGCATCGACGTCAATTGGCAGGGGCGGCAACGCTTCACCGACGGCGAGCTCCAGAAGTGGCTCCGTGCGCGCCTCGCAGAGGCGGGCCATCGCACGAACATCTTGCTGTCCGGAAGTGCACCGTTCGACTACGGCGATCACGATGCGCGCAAGCTCCTCGAGGATGTGCGTCCGTTGATCGCCGACGGATCGATCGGCCTGTGGTTCTGGGGCGACGATCACTACTGCGCGTTGTTCGATCGCAAGGATGACGAGGTGCCGTTCTTTGGCAGCTGCATCGGTCACGCGGGATATCCCGGGCCGCGACAGACCGAGTCGCTCGCGAGCTACAAGACGTTCCCGCTGTGGTTCGAGGACGAGCCGCGATTCCCGCGCTGGACCGAGATGCGCCAGGACATGGTGAACAACGGGTGGTGCCACGCGCGGCTACAGCCGGGCGGCGGCGTGGATCTCGTGTACGTCGATTGGCTGTCGTGCAAGCGCGCGGCGATCTCGTTCACGCGCCAAGGAGCGCGACTCGAGCGGGGCAAGGTGGAGACGTTCGATCGCGAGACGAAGCCCGTGCGCTACTCGCCAACATGAAGATCGAGACGTTGACCAGCGGCATCTGGCAGACGAACACGACCATCGTCTCGAACAGGGATCGCTGCGTCGTCCTCGATCCCGCGTACTTTCCGCGCGAGCTCGACGCGATCTCCGCGCGAGTTCGCGAGATCGGCCACGCCGACGCGGTGATCTTCACGCACGGCCACTGGGATCACGTGATGGGCCACTCGGTGTGTCCGGATGCGCCGGTCTGGGTGAGTCAGCCGCTCGCTACGGCGATCGCCGCGAACGATCCGAAGGCGATGCGCTACCTCGACGACGCCCGCGAGTTCGACTCGCGCTGGTACGTGCCGCGACCGAGCGGTCATCGCTGGCCGGCATCGCTCGTCGGTCTCGCCGAGGGTCCGCTCGATCTCGCGGGCGTGACCGCCGGCGTGTTGCACCTGCCGGGACACAGCCCGGACGGCTTGGGGTTGGTCGTGGAAGGCACGCTGCTCGTCGGTGACTACCTGTCGCCGTGCGAGATCCCGTTCGTCGACGATGCCGCGCACTACCGCGCGACGCTCGTCCGCTTGCTCGACGTGCTGTCATCGGTGAGCGAGGTCATCCCGGGACACGGGCCGCGGCTCGCGGCGTCGGAGGCTCTCGCGATCGCGCGCGCCGACCTCGCGTACATCGAGAGCCTCGTGTCGGCGACCTCGCTCGACGCCGCGCTCGCGACACCGCTGCCGCGTGCGGCCGATGTCGTCGGCATGCACGATCACCATCGCGAGAACTGCGCGCGCATTCGCGGCACATGACCTGCCGACCGGCTATCGCGGACCGATCCGCATCGTGTAGACCGCGCCGACGGGGAATAAACCGACGACTCGACATCGACGTGCGCGATAGGCGCTCGCGCGGACGCGCTTCGAGCTAGCGTTGACGCTCGTGCGGATCGTGATCGCGATCGGAGTCCTCGCGTGTGCGGCGCGCCCCGCCGACGCATGCTATCCCGCCTTCAACCGCGCGATCGTCGGAGCTCCCGTGTTCGAGCCCGCCGGCGATGTCACAGTCACCAAGGAGACCGTCGACGTTCACTGCACCGAGACCTTCACGTGCGAGGTCGACTCGACATTCGACATCGTCGTCGCGCAACCGGCGCGCGCGACGGTGACGGCGTATCACGCGAGCTCCCTGTCTCTTCGCATCCCCGGGCGGACGACGATCGCGAATCCCGCGGACCCCGCATCCGTCACCGCCGAGCTCGCGCCCACCACGACCCAGCTCGTCGTTCACGCGATCGTCGATGTCGTGCCCTTTGTCGATGGCTGCTTCACCGACGGCGTGATCGCGCGCCATCCCTATCTCGCGTCGTCGCGCACGAGCAACGAGCACGTGCTCCAGATCGACACGCGCGCCACACCGCACGTCATCGCGCCGTCGAGCTGGACCATGCTCGTCGACAAGCGCGACGACAAGACGACGCGTCTGTGGTTCGAGGCGCCGGAGCGGCGGTTCACGCACGGCGGCCCGCTCCTCGTGATCGGCGCGCACTCCGGCGAGGGCCGCACGTTCCGCATGCGCGGCGGATGGGAAGCCGCGATCGGCGCGCCGTGGCTCGTGGTCGGCCTGACCGGCGAGACCGACTTCGCCGGTGCGTGGAACGTCGCGCTCACGGCCGAGCCGACGACCCGCGCGTGGGTGCTCCCACTCTCGCTCGGCGCGGGCGCGGGTGTGGTGCTCGCGAACGATCGGCGCATCGGTGGACGCGCACAGCTATCGATCGCGCTCGGTCCCGCTCGCTTCATCCTGTCGCTCGACGCGATCCGCGGTGGCGACCTCGGGGTCGCGGCACTGATCGGTGGCTCGTTGTGAGTCAGAAGCGCCACGCTGGCGTCGCGGTGCTGCTCGGCCCGAAGGTCATGGTTTGTTCCGCCAGGGTCGCGTGACGATCAGCAGCGCCAGCGCCGCGAGCGCCGCGATGCCACCGAACCAGAACGGCGCCGCCGGGCTCACTCGATCCCAGAGGACGCCCGCGATCACGCTGCTGACGAGCGTCGTGCCTCCCGTCGCCATGTAGAACACACCGATCGCGAACCCGCGGCGCTCGCGCGGCACGTGATCGGCGATCAGCGCCTTGCCCACACCGTCGGTGAGCGCGATGTACACGCCATAGATCGCGAGGAGCGGCCACACCGTCGTCGAACCCGCGTGCGCGAGCCCGAGGTACACGCCCGCGTAGATGATCCAGCCCACCGCGATCACGCGCCAGCGCCCGAAGCGATCGCTGAGGATGCCCGCCGGATACGAGACGATCGTGTAGACGAAGCTGTACAGCGCGTAGACGAGGACGATCTCCCACGGCGCGAGGCCGACCTGTCCCGCGCGCAACAAGAGGAACGTGTCACTGCTGTTCGCGAGCGAGAACACGATCAGGATGGCGGTCACCTTCCAGTAACCACGCGAGAGTCCGGCGACTCCGGCGATCGGTGCGACCGGTGGGGGCGGTGCCGACGGTTCGTGCGGCGGCTCGCGCAAGAGGAACGTGAACCCGACGGCGGCGAGCCCGAGGATCGCGGCGACGGCGAAGATCGTGCGAAACGTCGCGGCGGTGTGCTCGGTCTGCGAGACGCCGCTCACCGGTGATCCGCTGAGCCACCACAACAGCCCCGCCGACAGCAACACACCGACGACCGCACCGGCGCTGTCCATCGCGCGATGCAGACCGAACGCGCGACCGCGATCCTCGGGCACTGTCGTGTCGGCGATCAGGGCGTCGCGCGGACTCGAGCGAATGCCCTTGCCGATGCGATCGATCGTGCGCCCGAGCATGACCATCGGCCACGCGACGGCGCCGATCAGGAGCGCCTTGCCCGCGACCGGCAGGCCATAGCCGAGCCGCACGTACGGCACGCGCTTGCGAAACCGATCGCTGCGCCATCCCGCCCATGCGGTCAGCACGGCGACCGCGCCTTGGGCGATTCCCTCGACCCAGCCGAGCGACGTGGCGGATGCGCCGAGGACGGCGATCATGAACAGCGGGAGGAGCGGATAGATCATCTCGCTCGACACGTCGTTGAAGAACGAGACCCAGCCGAGGACGACGACGTCTCGCGAGAGCGGCCTGCGTGTGGTCATTCGCGGTTCTCTAGCGGAGCGCTGCCAGCATCGCGTCGACCTCCGCGAGCTTCGCGGTGTCGACGCCGTCGGCAGAAGCGTACGCGGTTCGCGCACCATCGAGTAGCTCTCGCGTGCGCGCCGGATCGCGCTTCAGTGCGACGAGCGCACGAGCGAGGCCGAGCCGGGCATCGGCGAGCTCGGTGGCATCGTAGTCGCCGGTGATGGGGCGCAGCGCGATCGCGCGCTCGAACAGCGGCATCGCTTTCGCGGGCTCCTTGGTATCGAGGTACACGCTGCCGAGGCCGAAGATGGCGTAGTAGTCGGCGTGCTCGTCGGGCTGCTTCTCGCCGATCGAGCGCGCTTCCGAGAATGCAGCGATCGCGTCGTCGAAGCGCTTCGCTGCTTGATGCGCGATCCCGAGCCACTCGAGCGACATCGCGAGATCGCGGGAATCCGGCGCGGAGAACTTGCGACGGATCGCGACGGCGCGTTCGAGATCCGCGCGTGCGCGATCGTGGACGGCCAGCGCGGTCAGCGTGCGGCCGCGCATCTCGAGCAGCGGGACGATCTGGCCCGTCTCGCCGGTGGCGCGCTCGTAGATCGGCAGCGCGCGATCGAGGAGCGCGAGCGCCTCGTCGTTCTTGCCGAGCGACGTCAGCGCGGTGCCGAGGATCGCGGCGCTGTGCGAGATGCGCGCGGCATTCGCGCCCGCGGACTCGACGGCGATCGCGAACGAGCGGCGCAGCACGTCGAGGCTCTCGCTCGGCTTGCCGGCGACGATGCGTGCGGAGCCGAGCATGTTGAGCGCATCGATGAGCCCGGGGTGGGTGTCGCCGAGCAGGCGCTCGCGCATCGCGACCGCGCGCTGGAGCGTCTTGTCGCCCTCGGCGTTAGCGCCCGATTGCCACTGCAGCGTGCCGAGGCCGATCAGCGCGAGCGATAGATCGAGATCGTCGCGCGTGCCGACCGCGCTCTCGCGGAGTGCGATCGCGTTCTTCATGTGTTCGATCGCCGCGGGAAACTCGTTCAGCGACATCGCGACTCTGCCCTCGGTGAACGCGAGATCGAAGCGAAGGTTGTCGTCGGCGATGCGTGCGATCACGCCGCGGGCCTGGGCCAACCAGCGCAGACTGTCCTCGCGGCGATCGATGTTGGACTCCGCACGCGCGAGATCGAGATACAGGCGCGCGCGCAGCTCTTCGAGCCCAGCGGCCTCGGACGCGACGAGCGCCTTCTGCCATGCATCGCGCGCGGCGGCGAACTCGTGGCCCTCGTTGCGTGCATCGCCGGCGATCTTCCACGCCTGGGCTTCGATCGCGGGCAGCGGAGCCGCGTGCGCTGCGTCCGCGACCTTCGTCGCTTTGGCGACGGCCGCTGCGTACCGGCCGCTCGTTCGCTCGCCCGTCGCTGCTTCGAGCTCGCGGCGAAGCTCGTCGTACTTCGCGCGCAACGCGGGCTCGGCGGGCACCCGGAACTGCGCGAGCGCTTCGCGTGGGCCCGCGCACACCTCGAGATCCGTCGCTTCGTGGACCGCGGTCACCGCATTCTCGACGAGGAGCGGCGTCGCCTTCTCGAGCGCACCGACCAGCGCGCCGACGCGATGCGTACTCTCCGCGAGACACGTCATGCGCAGATCGAACAGCTCGGGCGACTCCGTACGGTCCACGCGCGCCGCACGACACGCCTTGCCACGCAGCTCGGCCGCGCGCTGTCGCCATGCGACGAGGTCCGCGATCGTGCGCTCGGCCGTCGGCACCGCGAAGCCGAGCTCGGTCGCCGCGAACCCCGTGCGGATCGCCGCGTCGGCGTCGGGAGCATAGCCACCGGGAAGCGGCTGATCGGTGCCGGCGCACGGATCCTCCGACCCACGCGTGGCCGCGAGCGTGACGAGCGGAGCCGCGATCGCAAACGCCGCCACGCCGGCGACGAGCGCACGCCGGCGAAACCGCGACGGCGCGGCGGCGAGCTCGTCGAGTAGCGCATCGAGCGATGACAACCGCTGCTCGCGCTCCATCGCGAGGCCCTGCCGCAAGAGCCCGCGCAGCTTCGCGGGCAGCGGCCGCGCCGGCAGCTCGGGGCCGTCGCGCATCCGCTCGAGCAGTCCACTCGCGGTGGTCGCGACATACGGGCGTCGACCGAGCATCGCCTCGCAACACATCACGCAGAAGCTGAACACGTCGCTCGCCGGATCGGCCTCGCCACCGACGAGCTGCTCGGGCGCGCAATACGCGGGCGTCCCGACGACCT
>JBGARE010000022.1:4240-144634 GCA_044230415.1 Kofleriaceae bacterium | reverse complement strand
GCGGACGCGCGAGCTACCGCAGCCTTCACTAGGCGCGTATCATGGTTGTAATGCGTGGGTGGCCAGTGGTCCTCGCGATGTGCGCCGCGTGCTACGGCGATCAGGCAGACGCGCCACCCGATGCCGGCGCGATCGATGACCCGCGCGAGATCGTGACGCTGCAGTTCTACGCGGATGCCGTCGATCTCGGGGGCTTCGCCGTCTACTTCCAGAACGCCGACAGCTCGCTCGTGATGGCGACACGCACGGACAGCGACGGTCGCGCGCGGGCGCGCATGCTCCCCGGTGGCTTCGTGACGATCGCGCTACCTAGCGGGCGCATGTACACGTACGCCGACGTTCGCGGGGGCGACACGCTCGTCGTGAACGAAGCCGACAACAACACCGAGCGCAAAGAGATCCAAGTCGCGTTGCCGCCGAGCCCCGGCGCGAACCTCTACACGATGTGGACGAACTGCGGCGCGACTCGTCTCGACCGCGACCCGATCGAGCAGGGCATGCCACAGCAGGTGCTGCTGATCGGCTGCGGTCCGATCAGCGATGTCGTGATCACCGCGAGCTCGACGGAGCCACAGCCGTTCGGGAGCAACTATCGCTACCTGTATCGCAAGGACGTTCCGCTCGATCCGTCGGCGATCACCACGTTCGAGACCGAGTTCGTGCCGCAGATCGACTCCGAGGTCATCGCCACCGCGCTTCGCGATCCCGCGCCGCGCGTGGTGTTCACGCAGCAGCTCGTGCGCGATCGTCGCGAGCTCGGACAGTCGCGATCGATCACCGTCGACGTCGTCGGCAACGCAGCGAGTGGACGCATCGCGAAGATGTTCGCGCCCGAGGACGGCATGACGCTCACGCGCGTGACGCCGCAAGCGCTCGGCCTGTCGGGGCAGACGACGCTCGTGTGGGGTCCGTCGGGGAGCGAGACCGAGATCGCGCTCGGCGCACAGGCGCTGCGCTCGTACACCACGCGTCCGCGGATCGTCGCGAACGCGTCGAGCGTGCAGTGGACCGAGGAGCCTACGGGCGGTATCGGTGACCTCGTGATGCTCGAGCTGTCGTGGTCGCCGCCGGGTTCGCGATCGCGGATGTGGAAGGTCCTCTCGCCGCGCACGGAGGCCGCGATCGTTCGCTATCCCGTGCTACCCGATGGAGAGCTTCGTCCGGCCGCGGACGCGTGGGTGACGCAGCTCGCGACGATCGCCGTCGACGACGGCAGCAGCGCGCGCACCACGCTCCTCGGCAGCTGGCCCGCCAACGATGCGTGGCTCGCAGATACCGACGCGGGCCGCGCGGACTATCGCGTGCTCGTCCCGCCGTTCAACTGAGGATCCACACGAGGCCCGCGATCGCGATCGCCGCGATCACGATCGCCATCACGAACACCGGCGACGTTCGCGATGGCGATGCGCTGACCGCGCGTACGCCGGCGGCGGGTGTTGGACGCAGGTGGCGCTCGGCCGGATCCTCGTAGCGCAGCGCGACGTTGCCGAGCTCGATCAGCGCACCGTCGTGGAGCACGATCGATTCGCGCACCCGCACGCCATCGACGAGCGTGCCGTTCTTCGAGCCGAGATCGCGCAGCACGGTGCCATCCCATCCACGGCGCAGCTCCGCGTGCGTGCGCGACAGATCCTCGTCGGCGATCGGCCACGTCGCTTCATCGCCGCGCCCGATCACCATCGTCACGTCGGTCGGCGGCAGGTTGCGCTTCGCACCCGCACCGGGCCCGCGCTCGACGATCAACATCGGCGCCGCTCCGCCGAGCATGCCGCGCACGAGCTCGCGCGCGAGGCTCTCCGTGCGTTGCGGCGGCGACGGCGGAACACCTTCGGGCGCGGGAGCCACGCGCACGCTGTAGCCGCCGCTCTCGAACGTGGTGCCGTCGGCGATCGCGCCGGTCTCGCCCTGCTTCTTCGCGGCACCGTCGACGGAGACGTTCGCGAGCGCGGTCCACGTGCCGTCCTCGATGCGCACCATCGCGGGCTGCGCGGCCTTCGCGGGCAAGCGGATCTGTGCGTTCGCGCCGCTGCCGATCACCATGCCACCGGCGACGTCGATCGCGGGCAGCGCGGGCTGCCCGACCTCACTCACCTCCACGCGCAGGATCGACTTCACCGCAGCCGCGCGCGCGCTTCTTCGGTCTTGTACTGGTAGTAGCGCTCGAGGACCATCTTCAAGTACTGCCGCGTGTACTCGTACGGCGGCACGGTGTAGCCGTACTTCGCGAGCGAACCGAGGCCCGCGTGATAGCCCGCGATCGTGAGCACGAGATCGCCATCGACGCGATTCGCGAGCCAGCGCAAGAGGCGCGTGCCCGTCATGATGTTCGTGCGCGGATCGAAGACGTCACCGACGACGCCCATGTCGACCTCGACGTCGGGATGCACCTGCATCAGCCCTTTGCAGTCCATCGCGGACACGACGCGCGGGTCGTAGTCGCTCTCGACCTTGATCACCGCGCGGATCAGCGGGACGGGAATCTTGTACAGCTGCGAGGCTTCGTAGATGTACTCGTCGTAGCGATGGAAGCGCTCGGGCGAGCGATCGTTCGACGTGATCTTGTCGCACCGCGGGCACGAGCCTCGCTGCGCTGCCGCCTTGCTGCCCTTTTCGGGCTGCGAGGAGAGCACCTTTTTGTACTTCCCGGCGTCCCCGCCCCGCGGCTTCACGTTCGTGAAGTGCTGGACACCCTCCTCGTCGGTCCACGAGTAGATGTCGGCGCTCGCGACCCCTCCGAGAAGCCCGAGGAGGCAAACGAGCATCGAAGCGGCAGTGATGCGCTTCACGCCCGAAATCGTAGCGGTGTATGGTCCGCCCCGCAATGAATGAGGTCCTCGACACCGATTATCTGGTCATCGGAACGGGAATCGCGGGCCTCAACTTCGCGCTGCTCGCCGCCGAGCACGGTCGCGTGGTCGTGGTCACGAAGAAGCGCCCCGACGACACGAACACCAACTGGGCACAGGGGGGCGTCGCTGCCGCCCTGTCGTCCGACGACTCGTTCGCCCTGCATATAGAAGACACGCTCAAGGCCGGCGATGGCCTGTGCGACCGCGACGTGGTCGAGATGTGCGTCTCCGAGGGCCCCGCGCAGGTGCAGCGCCTGCTCGACATCGGCGTGCGCCTCGATCGCGCACCCGATGGCAGCCTGAATCTCGGCCGCGAAGGTGCGCACACGAAGAATCGCGTCGTGCACTGGCAGGACGTGACGGGGCGCGAGATCCAGCGCGCGCTGCTCGCCGCCGCGAAGTCGCACGCGAACATCACGATCCTCGAGGACCACATCGCGGTCGACTTGCTGTCGATGGCCAAGTACGGCGGCGATCCGGCCTGCTTCGGCGCCTACGTGCTCGACCGAAACAGCGGCGCGGTGAAGACGCTGTGTGCACGCGCGACCGTGCTCGCGAGCGGCGGCACCGGCAAGGTGTTCCTCTACACTTCGAACCCCGACGTCGCGACCGGCGATGGCGTCGCGATGGCCTATCGCCTCGGCGCGGCCGTCTGCGACTTGGAGTTCGTCCAGTTCCACCCGACGGTGTTGTTCCACCCGCACGCGCGCAACTTCCTCATCTCCGAGGCGCTGCGCGGTGAAGGCGGCATCCTGAAGCTCGCGACCGGCGAGACCTTCATGGAGAACTACAGCGAGATGAAGTCACTCGCGTCACGCGACATCGTCGCGCGCGCGATCGACAACGAGCTCAAGAAGTCCGGTGCGGACTGCGTGTTCCTCGACATGACGCACCTCGATCCGGCGTTCGTGCGTGGTCGCTTCCCGAACATCTACGAGCGCTGCCTCGGCCTCGGCATCGACATGACGAAGCAGCCGATCCCCGTCGTGCCCGCGGCGCACTACATGTGCGGCGGCGTGAAGACGGACAAGACGGGCGCGACCACGATCGCGGGCCTCTACGCGATCGGCGAGTGCGCGTTCACGGGTCTGCACGGCGCGAATCGACTCGCATCGAACTCGCTACTCGAAGGCATGGTGTACTCGGCGCACGCCGCGGCCGCGGTCAAAGATGCTCCGCGCCATCGCCCGACACAGGTCGCGCCGTGGTCGAGCGGCGATGCGACGGACTCCAACGACGCGATCGTCGTGACGCTAAACTGGGAAGAGATCCGCCGCTTCATGTGGTCGTACTTGGGCATCGTCCGCTCGAACAAGCGCATCGAGCGAGCGCGCCATCGCATCGACGTGCTGCGCGACGAGATCCGCGAGTACTACATGGACTTCAAGATCACGAGCGACCTGATCGAGCTGCGCAACCTCGCGCTCACGGCGCACCTCGTGATCGAGAGCGCCCGCCGGCGCAAGGAATCGCGCGGCCTCCACAGCTCGCTCGACTATCCCGAGAAGCTGCCCGAAGCTCGTCACAGCGAACTGCAGTTGACGAACGGGCCCCGCGGCTGATTCACCGACTGAAACATTCAACTACGCGAAGTCCCGCCGGTTTCACACGGCTCTATCAACCGGCGTTCACATGCCAGGTGCGCCGGGACCATCCTGCGAGCACTTGCGGGCTGGCACCGACCTAGCAGTATCCAGCGACATACTCCTCGCTGCCGGATCTTGACGGACGGCCACGCAGCAAGGGGGCCCACCGAAGCATGGTGCTTCGGTGGGTTTGCTATTTTCGGTCCTCGCACTGGAGACCCTTCCGCGCACTGCTACTGTCTGGCAATGCGCCGTCTGTTGACGCTGCTCCTGTTCACCGCTGCGTGCGGTGGGGCGGCCGGGCCGTCGTCACCGGCCGCCGATGGTGTCCGCGTCTACTTGAACGCACTCAAGTCCAACGATCCCCGCGACGCGTACGACATGCTGTCGAGCGACACGCGAAAGCGCATCAGCTACGACGAGTTCGCGCTGGCCTGGAAGTCCAGCGACAAAGAGCGGCAGTGGCAGATCAAGGTTCTCGAAGAGAGCCTCAAGGGCAACCCGGACGTCGGCGAGCGCGCGCTGATCAGCTTCCCCGATGGCAAGCTCGTGCAGCTCGAGCGCGAGGGCCGCACGTGGCGGCTCGAGTCCGAGCTCGTGTCGCGCTCGCGTGCCAAGCGCCCGCGTGATGCGATCCGGTTGTTCGCCGATGCGATCGCGCAGCGCGACATCAACGGCGCACTCGGCGTGCTCACGCAGCGCCGGCGCGATGGCCTGATGAAGCAGGTCGAGGGCTTCGTCGCGGGCATCGGCAAGCGCATCAACGATCGCATCGACGAGTACGGCACCGATCGCGCCGAGCTGCGCTGGGACGAGAACGGAATCCGCTACCGCATCGTGCTGCGCAAGGAAGACGACGAGTGGCGCGTCGATGACATCTACATCCGCCCCGCCCCGAAGGACGAGAGCGAGAAGGACACGGATCCGGAAGGAATTCCGGACGACTTCTAGGGGCGTATGCCGGACATCTTTCTCGACGGAGGCGCGCGCCTCCTGCTCGTGCTCCACGCCTGCGCCGCGATCGTCCTGATCGGAGCGACCACGCATCACGCCATCATCGCGTGGGGCTACCTGCGCGGCACGCACAAGCAGCGGCTCGGGCGGATCTACGCGGCGACGATCGCCATCACGTACGTGATCACGTTCGGCTTCGGTCTGCTCGTGTACCCCACGTTTCGCTATCACACGCGCGCGCTGTTCCTCGATCGCTACGATCGCTGGGCATCGAATTTGTTCGACATGAAGGAGAACTTCGCCGCGCTCGGCCTGCCGCTCGTGCTCGGCATGTTGCTGCTCTCGCGTGCGATGAGCAGCAAAGATGATCGGCACCTCGTCGGCGGCTATGTCGCGATGGCGTGGACGACGGCGTTCATCGTCTGGTTCGACGTGATCAGCGGCCTCGTGATCACGAACGTGCGAGGCGTTCCGTGAAGCGCCAGGACTCGCTCTACGCGGCCGCGTGCCTCGGGACCATCGCGTTCTGCATCGCGTTCGTCGTGCCGCAGTTCACCGGCCAAGCGGTGCTGCAGTACTTCCCGCTCGAGCGCACCTGGGAGCTCACGGCGAAGCCCGCCGGGCTCGCGATGGACTTCTACGGGCGACTCTTGCAAGGCGTCCTCGTCGCCGCCGTGGTCATCGCGCTGACGCTCGTGGTGACCGCGCGCCTCCGGACCGAGAGGCTCTCGTCCAAGCTCGCGTCGCTGCTCGCCGCGTGGGCGATCGCGTTCGTGATCCTCGTGATGATGTACTACGCGTGGACGCTCGCGTTCCGTGTTCCGACGGCGGTGCCGATCCCCGACTGGTACGTGCCGCGCTAGCGCACCCGATCTCGTCCCGTGTACGACTCGTACTTACCGAGCTGAACCGCACGTCAGCGCTCGCACAAACCTTACTCGGCCGCGAAATCACGTTCGTCGGGCACAGTGGTCGTGATGTCCACGCCGCGAGGCCTGGCGTATGCGCAGCTCCCCGAGCAGCACTTCGCCGGCAATGGTCGCTTCGAGCTTCGTCGAGTTCTCGGCGAAGGATCGATGGGCATCGTCTACGAAGCGTTCGATCACGAGCGCGGCATGCTGGTCGCGCTCAAGACGGTGCGGCAGCTCGATGCGCAGACGCTGTATCGCTTGAAGACCGAGTTCCGCGCGCGCGTGGATCTCGAGCATCGCAACCTCGTGCGGCTCGGCGAGCTGCTGCACGACGACGGACACTGGTTCTTCACGATGGAGCTCGTCGAGGGCTGGCCGTTCCTCGATTGGGTGCGCTACGGCGCCGGCGAGCAAGACGATCCCACGACGCCCGAGATGCGCTTGCGCGATGCGGTGCGCCAGCTCGCGTCCGGGCTCGATGCGCTGCATCGCTCGGGTGCGGTGCATCGCGATCTCAAGCCGTCGAATGTCGTCGTCACGCGCAAGGGTCGCGTGGTCGTCCTCGATTTCGGGCTCGTCGGGCAAACGTCACCCAGTCGCGGAAGCGCCGGCCTCGAGGTGCTCGGCACCGCGGCGTACATGGCGCCCGAACAAGCGCGATCGTCGTCGGTCGCACCGTCGGCGGACTCGTACTCCGTTGGCGTGATGATGTACGAGGCGCTATCGGGAAAGCTGCCGTTCGATGGGGCGCCGCTCGAGATCATCACGCGCAAGCAGAACGAGGATCCGCTGCCGCCGAACGTCGGCCAGCCACCGACGGAGCTGTCGACGCTGTGCATGGAGCTGCTTCGCCGGAGGCCGCAGGATCGGCCGAGCTCCGCAGCGATCGTCGCGCGCCTCGGCTCGCGCGATGTGCCCGACGAGCGCCCGCCGCCGTTCGTGGGACGCGCGGGAGAGCTGGCGGTCCTCGACGCCGCGCTCGACGAGATCGCGGAAGGCGGCGCGAGCACCGTGTTCGTCGAGGGCGAATCGGGGATCGGCAAGAGCTCGCTCGTACGCAGCTTCATCGGTCGCGTCCATCAGCGGCACCCGAGCGCGCTCGTGTTGTCGGGCCGCTGCTACGAGCGCGAGTCCGTGCCGTTCAAGGGCATCGACAACATCGTCGACGCGCTCGCGCACGAGCTGATGCGCCGCCACCCCGTGGATGTCGCGCTGCACCTGACGAACGATGTCGAAGCGCTCGCGCGCGTGTTCCCCGTGTTGCGGCGAGTGTCGGCGATCGCGCGGCTCAGCGTTCCGCGGCCGGCATCCCCCGTCGAGCTGCGTGCGCGCGCGTTCCGCGGGCTGCGTGCCTTGCTCGCATCGTTGGCTGCGACGCAGACGCTCGTGATCGTCCTCGACGATCTGCAGTGGGCCGACACGGACTCGATCGCACTCCTTCGCGAGATCCTGCATCCGCCGGATGCCCCGCGCATCCTCGTCGTGATCACGCGTCGGAGCAACGCGGGCGAGCGCCCCGATCTGCCGAACCACGTGCGCGTGCTGACGCTCGGGCGGCTGACCGCCGAGGAAGGCCGCGCGCTGATCGCGCTGATCGCGCCGGGTCGCGAGGCGGAGGCCGATGCGCTCGTCGACGACGCGGGTGGCCATCCGATGTTCATGCACGAGCTCGTGCGCCACGCGGGGGCACCGCTCACGGGCCAGCGCTTCGAGGACGCGTTGTGGGCGCGCATCCTGCGCATGGATCATCGCGCGCGCCGCGTGCTCGAGCTGATCGCCGTCGCCGGCGCGCCGCTGCCGCAAGGCGTGATCCGGCAAGCGCTCGACATGGAGCCGCCGCGCCTCACGAAGCTGCTCGGCGCGTTGCGCGCGACATCGCTCGTGCGCACGGGCGGCACGCGAACCAACGATCCCGTCGAGCCGTATCACGATCGCGTGCGCGAGGCTGTGGTCGCGCGCGTGCCCGCACCGCGCCGCCGTCGCTATCACGAGAAGCTCGCGACGGTGCTGCTCGCATCGCCGATCGCGGACAAGGATCCGCTGACGATCGTGCGCCACCTCGAAGCGGCGGGTCACATCGCGCACGCGGGCGAGCTCGCGATCAACGCCGCTCGTCGCGCGGAAGAAGCGCTCGCGTTCGAGCTCGCCGCGGCGCTGTGGGAGGTCGCGTTACGGCTCGGCAACCCCGACGAGGACACGCGCCGCGACGTCCTGCTCCGCCGCGCGCAGGCGCTATCCAATGCGGGACGTGGGCCGGAGTCCGCGGCCGCGTTTCTCGCCGCGGCGGAGGGAGCGACGAGCGAGCTCGGCTTCCAGTGCCGCCGTCATGCCGCCCACGAGCTCTTGGTCAGCGGCCACATCCATGAAGGCCTCGCGATGCTGCGCTCGGTGCTGACCGAGACCGGCGACAAGATCCCGACGACGATCGGCGCGGTGAAGCGCCAGCTCGTGTGGCGACACTTCCGCATCGCGCTGCGCGGCACGCAGTTTCGCGCTCGCAAGTCTCCCGACGTTCGCACGAGCCTCGACGAGCTGCGCATCGACATGATGCGCTCCGCGTCGCTCGGTCTGTCGATGGTGGAGCCGCTGACCGGCGCCGCGCTGCAGGCGAACGCGGTGCTCGTGGCACGGCGCATCGGCGACCCGCGGCGATTCGCGTACGCGTTGTGCTTCTACGCGATGTACCTCGCGTCGAGCGGAACGCGCGTGGCGACGGCGAAGAAGATGGTCGCGCAGGCCCGAGAGATCGCACACGACCTCGACCACCCGTTGCTCCTCGCGTGGACGCGCTCGGGAGAGGGCATCGCCGACTTCTTCGCCGGAAACTACGTGACCTCACTCGAGACCCTCGACGAGGCAGAGGATCAACTGAGCGAGCGCTCCGTCGGTACGTCGGCCGAGCTCAACCACATTCGCAACTTCATGTTGTTCGCGCTGCGCCGGATGGGCGAATACGACAAGCTCCGCGATCGCCAGACCGAGTACGTTCGCGATGCGCTCCGCCGCGGCGATCGCTACGCGGCCACGTCGTACGTGTGGTCCTCGAACGTCGTGTTCCTCGCGGCGGGAGACGTCGAGCGAGCCCGCGCCGACCTCGCGTCCGTATCGTGGTCCAAGCCCGAAGACGGGCTGCATCTCCAGCATTGGTTCCACGTCCGCGCGCAGGCCGAGGTCGCGATGTACGAGGACGATCGCATCGAGATGGCGAACCTCGCGGTACCGCTGCGCGCGTTCGTCGGACCCGCATTCGCGCACGTGCAAGCCGTGAGCACCGAGACGCGCTACCAGCTCGCACGCTTCGCGATCCGCGACGGCAACTCGGCGCTCGCGCGCAAAGAGGTCGCGCCGCTCGCGAAGGTCGAGGTGCCGTACATCCGCGCGTTCGTCCGCCTCGTCTACGCCGCCGCGCACGCGATCGATGGCAACACCGCCGCCGCCCGCGAAGCATTGGCGGGCTCGATCGCGGACTCCGAGAGCAGCCAGATGTCCACGCTCGCCGGCCTCGCTCGCCGTCGGTTCGCCGAGCTCAACAACGATCAACGCGCCATCGATGAAGCCGACGCGTACCTCGCGACGCGCGGCATCGTGGATCCGACGCGCTTCGCTCGCGTCTTCGCCACGTGGCCCACGGACGACCGCGGGTGACCCGCATGCGGTAACGTCGCCGCATGGAGACGAAGGTGGTGCCGATCGATCCCGCGATCCTCGCGTGCGCGCCGCTCGCGAAGGTGGTCGGGCTACGCCAGATGGACGCGGACACGTTCGTCGAGAAGCACGCATCGGGCACGCTGCGAAAGAACAAGCGCATCGGCATGGTGTGGCGCGAGCAGTACCTGCACGAGCGCGCGGCATACGAGCTCGGCTGGGCGTTCGAGTGCCTGCCTCGCTCGCGCGTGACGTTCGGCGACGCGTACACCGAGGGTGACGTGAAGGCGCTCACCGAAGCCGGCTGGCACATCGAGCGCTACATCGAGATGAGCGTGTTCCCCGAGGACTACTTCGAGACGAAGTATCTGAACGTCGAGTACAAGGACGGCGCGGTGCGCGAGGGTGTCGGCATGGTCGTGCGCCAGACCTCGGCGCAGTTCGTTCCCGCGGGTCACCTCGCGTTCGCGATCGTGGCCGAGTACGTCCCCGCGAAGAAGCTCTGGCTCGACGCCATCAACCCACGGTAGCGGGATGCGCATCTTCGTCATCGGCGCGTCGCACACGGGCAAGTCTCCGTTCGCGCGTCGAGTCGCCGAGTCGCTCGGAATCCGCCACCTCGGGGCGTCCGCGTGGGTGCGCGAGCGGTTCACGGAGCCTCGTCCCGCCGACGATTCTCCGGCGTCCGAGCGCGCGAGCCACGTCGAGCGCATCACCGCGTTCGCGCTCGCCGAGCTGCGCCGCGATCCGCACGTGTCCGTCGCGAGCCTGCAGTCACGCCTGCGCCCCGACGAGCACGCGGTGATCGAGGGCATGCGCAACCCGTATGACTTCGTGCACCTGTTCGATCCGCGCACCGATCACGTGGTGGCGCTGTTCGGTCCGCCGGCGGTGTCGAGCCCGTTCGATCGCGGTATCGAGCCGCTGCTCGCGTACGTGGACTGGACGATCGAGATCGGCCTGTGCGATGCGACGCGGAAGCGCGTCTATCGCTTCGAGACGTTCGGAGCGATCGGGACGCCGACGCCGAACACGCTCGAGCACGCGATCGTCGACTACCTCGCGTACGCGGAGAGCCTGCGGGCGAGCCTCGCGCCGAGCATGCCCGCGTCACCCGCATCTCGCGTGCACGCGGAGATCCCGCGACTGCAAACGCACGTGCGCGCCGAGTACCTCTACAACATGGATCCGGCACGCGTGGGCGAGCTGCGCCCGTGCACCGCGTTTGCGATCTCGAGCTACGTCGGACAAGCGCCGACGTTCCAGATCCTCCTCGGTGACGGTGCGGTGTTCTCGTACGTTCCACCGAGCGCGCTCGTCGATCCCGAGCGCCGCGCGGAGCCCACGCTCGAGCTGACCGACCTCGTCTATCACGACTGCAAGCACGTCGAGATCAGCGTCCACGATGTCAGCGCGCTGCGCGGTCCGGTGCTCGCCTACTTCAAGAAGCGCGACCTTTGGATGAAGGGCGAGTACCGCTTCACCGTGGACTGGTACACGGGCAACGAGATGCTTCACTGCGTCGCGCTGGCCAACGGACAGTTCGCGCTGTTGCCGAGCCACAAGATCAAGTTCGGAGATCACGAGCCCGGGTTCGAGCCGTACAAGAAGATCCGCCGCGACTGGATCGTGGGCGAGTAGCGGATCAATGGATCGAGATCGCGCGGTTCTGGCCCTGCGGCGCGAACACGCGGACCTGGAGCCGCTTCTGGGCACCGTCGAAGAACCAGCATCCCGGCGCCGCGCATGCACGCAGCGCCGCCTCGGAGGCCACGACCGGGACGGTCGCGCTGTTCACCGTGACGTCGGTGGGCGTGGCGAGCGCGTTGCCCGTCTGCGCGCGTGCGTCGATGTCGAGCGTGAAGATCGTGTACTCGCTGCCGCCGGTGATCGCGGCGTTCGTGCCGTTCGCCGATGCGCTCGTGCCGTCGTGCAGCGACACCAGCGCCGTCGTGGTGCCCGGCGTGAACACGAGGCGCAGCTCGCTGCCGAACGCGGGCTCGTCGTACGACGTCACGCCCGCGGCGGTCGCGGGGAGGATCGTGTCGGCGTAGAGCGCGAACATCGGGACGAGCGAACCCGCGTGGAAGAACATGGGCAGCTCGTCGAGCGGTGCCGGAACGGTGATCGTCGAGCCACCGACGTGGATCGCACCGGTCGCGCGCTCGACCCACGTCCCCGGGGGCAGGGTGATCTCGCGCATCCGCGCGCCCGCGATCACGACCGGCGCGACGAGGATGTCGTTTCCGAGGAGGAACATCGCATCATCGCAGTCGCAGTCGTAGACGAAGCGCGCCGGGCGCGTCACCGGCGTGCCGTCGCTGCCGGCTTGCAGCGCGAGCGTCCACAGCAGCGGATTGAGCTGCATGTGCAGATCCGCGTAGCGCTTGTAGATCGTCGCGGCGTTCGGATCGAACTGCGTCGTGTCCCACGGGTTGTGCGAGGGGCCGCCGCCACCGAGCTGCATGATCGTGCCGAGCGATGCGTACTGCGCCCAGCGCAGGAGCGTCTCGGTGGTCGGGCGATCCTTGAATCCGCCGATATCCGAGCCGTAGAAGGGATAGCCGGATACAGATAGGCCCAGGCCACGCGCGATGGCTGACGGAAGTCCACCGATCGTCTTCTTGCCGTCCTTGATCAGGCCGTGCTCCCCGAAATCGCTATCGAGATCGCCGGGCCAGATCGACGTGTTCACGTGCTGCTCGCCCCACGCACCCGCGCGCGTGATCAGGAAGCCCTCGCCCGGTGGGAACGCGTTCAGGTACGCGTCGTGATAGCCCTCGGCGTAGCGGTTGTGGTGCGAGGAGTTGTCGCCGGCGGCGAGCCGGAACTCGACGATGTTGCCGCCGATGTCGGGCACGACCTCCTCGGCGAAGTCGAGCTTGAAGCCCGCCGCGCCGCGCGCGATCACGCGCTGGATGCGCTCGCGCCACCACGCGGTCGCGCCGTCGCGCGTGAAGTCGACGAGCATCCCGGGCCCGTCCTGCCACGGCCAATCGAAGGCGGTCCCGGAGTCGTTGGTGATGAAGTAATCCTTCGCGATGCCCTCGGCACGATCGGCCGCGAGCTCGGCTTCCTTGCCGACGTACGGTGTCGACCAGAACACGACCTTGTAGCCCTGCGAGGTGAGTGTCGTGATCGCGGCGTCGATCTGCGCGAACCGCGTCTCGTCGATGACGAACGAGTTGTACGCGGTCTGCCACGGGTTGTCGATCCACATCACCGAACCCGGAATCGCGCGCGTGCGCATCTGCTGCGCGTCGTCGAGGAGCTCGGAGGTCGCGTTATGCGCGTTGCGCCACTGCTGCGGCGCGAACGCCCAGCGCGGCGGAACCGCGGGCTTCGTCGTCAGCGCGACGTACTGGCGGACGAGATCGAGCGGCGTCTGCGCCGTGTACAGATAGATGCGGAACGCGCCGCGCACGGGCAGCGTGAACGTCGCCGTCACGCGCGTCGGATCCGCAGCGCCGAGATCGAGTGCCCCCGGGCGATCGTCGGCGATGAACATCGCGGCCGTCCGGCGCGGCCACATCACGAGCGGTACCGGAACGTGCGTCTCGTTCAGCGATGAATCGGACAAGAGATCTACGCGCAGCGACATCTCGCGCACGGTGCCTGCCACGTTCGCGCGTGACGGAGAATCGCCGGTGCCGTACAGCGGCTCGCCGGCGCCACGCGGCAGTGCGATCTGCAGCTGCACGGCATTCTCGACGGTGCTCGCATCGACGTCGAGGATCGCGCACTCGCCCGCGGGGCACGCTT
This sequence comes from Kofleriaceae bacterium, assembly GCA_044230415.1. Taxonomy (GTDB): domain Bacteria; phylum Myxococcota_A; class Polyangia; order Haliangiales; family Haliangiaceae; genus JABFXX01. The sequence continues at coordinate 130,927 of JBGARE010000022.1, read as the reverse complement.
CGAGCTTCATGCGCGCGCCACCGTCGAAGACGATCCAGCCATCGACGAGCCCGCGCGCCGTGGTGACCGGCGCGAGCGTCACGAGATCATCGCCGCGCGGATCGTAGTAGTGCGCTTCCTCCACCTCCCCGGCGGTGCCGATCGAGAGGAACTGCGCCATCTCCAGCGCGGGCGAGCCCGCGAGCGTCAGCGTCATCGTACGCGTGTCGATCGACACCGGCCCCGCCTCGATCACCTCCGGCGCGGCGGGAAGCCGATCGTCACCACATGCGACGAGCAACAGTCCAAGAAGCCCGAACCACCTCACCCTCGTTTTCTACCGAAGAACGGCAGGTAGTGGCGTAGTCCGCGCGGCTTCTCTTGCGCCGCGGCCTTCTTTTCGTCGGGCGTCGGCAGCACCTCGATCCGGGGAGTCTCCTCGGCGAGGATCTCCGCGATCGGCGTCGCCTCCGAGGTGTCGGTGACGACGATCGGGCCGCTGCGCGTGCCGCGGATGTCCGTGACGCTCTTCGCGAGGACCGTGTGCAGATCCTTGCGCAGCTGCACCTTCTTGAGCGCGGTGCCGATCTGCCGCGCCATCTCGCGCGTCGACGGGAACCGTTGCTCGACGCCCGGCGACAACGCACGCGCGATGATCTGCGCGAACGGCGCGGGCACGTCGGGACGGAGCGGACGCAGCGGCTGCACCATGCAATCGCGCAGACGGCAGTAGACCTCGTAGTCCGTCGCGCCGTCGAACAGCTTGCGACCGACGAGCGCCTCCCACAGCACCGAGCCCGTCGCGAACTGATCCGATGCGGGCTGCGGCCGGCCACCCGCCACGATCTCGGGCGCGAGGTAGCTCATCTTGCCCTTCACGATGCCGGGGTCGGTGAGCTCCTGCGTGCGATCCGGAGCGAGCGCCAATCCGAAGTCGATCAGCTTCACCATGCCGCGCGTCGTCAGCATCACGTTGTGCGGCGACACGTCGCGGTGGACGATCGGTGCCGGGCGTCCATCGCTACCGACGCGCTCGTGCGCCGCGGCGAGGCCGCGCAGGATGCCGACGCCGACGGCGGCGACGAGCTCCCATCGCGTCGGCTCGTTCTTCGCGACGTGGTGCTTCACCCACGTGCCGAGGTCGACCGCCTCGATCCACTCGAGGATCATGTAGTAGTTGCCGCGGTCGTGGACGAAGTCGTGCACCTCGGCGACGTTCGGCGACTGCAGCGACGAACCGACGCGCGCCTCTTCCACGAACATCGCGACGTACGTCGGCTGCGACGCGAGGTTCTGGTGCATCTGCTTGACCGCGACATCGCGCACGAAGCCGGAGTCACCGCGCACGCGGCCGCGCCAGACATCGGCCATGCCGCCACGGCCGGCCACTTCGATGAGCTCGTAGCGCCCACCGACGATCATGCCTGCGCGTGGCTCCTCAGCCATGGTCTTCGAGTCTCGCATACTACGCGCGAGCGCTGCGCGGGTGATCCGCGGCTCACTATCGTCGGGTCCGGATCTCGAGGTCTCGTCGCAAACGCTGGGCGATGGCAGCGCACTCCGGGTTGTTGGTAACGCCGAGCGACACATCCGCCCACTCGGCCGGCGTGGTCCGGTGCTCCTCGTCGAGGGCCGTCGGGTCCGCACCTCGTTCGAGGAGGAGGTCGACCATCGCGGTGTCGCCATTCCACGCCGCGGCGTGCAGCAGCGTCCCCTTGCTACCCCAGTTCGCCCGCGCCTGCGGGCTCGCCCCGCGATCCAGGAGCCAGCTCGCGAGCTGGACGTGGCGTGCTCGAACCGCGGCCTCGATCACCGACGCACTCGCGAGTGTCTCGGGCGGGAGCTTCGCGAGGCTCGTGCGATCCCCGATCTGCGCGAGCGTCTCGGGCGCGACGGCGACGCCCTTCGTGGCGAGATAGCGAACGAGCGGTGCCGCGCGTGGTCCACGTTTGGCGATCGCCTCGATCGGTGAGGTGTTCCAGCGATCCTTCGCATCCGCCGACACGCCGAGTGCCAGCAAGCGATCGATGGCGAACCGCGTGCGCGCGAACGCCATCACGCTTCCACCGCTCGGAACGATCGCCGGCAGCGCCGCGCGCCCGCGCCTCAGCAGTCGCGCGACGCGAACGTCGTCGCCCATGGCCAACGCCTCGACGAGGCCGATGGTAACCCCGCGACGCACGAGCGCCCGCCGCGATGCCGCACGCTTCGGATCGTTCAGCGCGATCAGCAGCGGCGACCAGTGCTCGTAGTCCGCGTTGTCTCCGTCGACGTTCGCGCCCGCGCGCAAGAGCAGCTGGATCATCGGTTGGCGATTGGTCTCGATCGCCACGTGCAGCGACTGCAGTCGTCCGCCCCAGAACGGATGCGGACCGACCGCGTTGACCAGGGCGGGCGTCTGAGCCAACGCGGCCCTCACGGCATCGAGGTTGCCCCCACCGACGTCGCGCAAGAACGCGGCCACTCGCTCCTCGGAGATCTCCGCGCGTGGAGCGGTGCGCGCGGTGCGAACGTGATCGACCAACGCGCGCCAGCTCTGCTGACCGTGCTCGCGCGCGATGGCGAGCTGCGCGGCGGCGAGCGTGCCGCCGGTGGTGCGCTTGCGCTGTTTGGCGAGCGTGCGCAGACGATCGAGATCGAGACGAACCATGGACACCTTCCTTCCGGATGCGCCCGAGGTCCGCGTCGACGGGCTGGAAGAAGGTCGTGTTGTTCAGTCGATGACCGAGGAGCCTGGGGCTCTTCACGCGGACCGTGGGCCGCTCGGAACGGCCGAGATCGACTCTAGTGCCGGTCCTCGTGATACGGAAGCGGAATGCGTCGTTTCGTCCTGCTCGTGTGCATCGCGTGGCTCGAGGCCTGTGGCGATCCCGAGACGCCGCCCGACATGTCCGTCGAGGAGCACGGGCCGTACTCCGTCGGCACGGCGCGCTTCACGAGCGATGGCCGAACGCTGCAGAGCTTCTATCCGACGGACACGGCGGAAGCCGACATCGCGTTCGAGTCTCTCGAAGACGAACCGCACCGCACCGAGTACGGCAGCCTCCTCGCGATGGCCGATCCGGCATGCCCGACGCGCCGCCTCTCGCTCGCCGTCGATGCACCGCCGGCCGCGGGCGCGTTCCCGCTCGTCGTGGTCTCGCATTGCTACACGTGCACGCGTCTGAACCTCGCGACCGTCTCGGCGCGCCTCGCGAGCCATGGCTTCGTCGTGCTGTCGGTCGATCACGACGGCGCCACGCTGTGGAACCTGCTCGCGATGAACCAGACCGGACTCACCTCCCAAGCGCTCGATGCTCGGATCACCGACATGCAAGCGACCCTCGCAGCCGATCACGCGTCGCTTGCCTCCGCCGACCGCACGCGCATCGGGAGCCTCGGTCACAGCTTCGGCGCCGTGACCGCGGGAAAGCTCGCGCAGCTCGACGATCGCATCCAAGCAACGTTCGCACTCGCCGCGCCGATCGACAGCCCGCTGTTCCCGGGTGTCGAGCTCGCCCCCATCCCACTCGCGTTCCTGGTCGCGCGCGAGGACAACTCGATCAGCGAATTCGGGAACGACTTCATCCGCGACAACTTCGACGCCGCTCCGCAGGCCGCCTGGAAGCTCGAAGTCGCCGACGCCGGTCATTGGTCGGTGTCGGACCTCGTGGGTGTCGTCGACAACTTCGATGCCGGCTGCGGCATGGACATCCGCCAGACCGACGACACGCCGTTCACGTACCTCGGTCCGACAACCGGACGAGCGATCACCGCTGCGTACGTGACCGCGTTTTTCCGAGCCACGCTCGACGACGATCCCGGTGCACGCGCCTACCTCGCTCGGGGTTTCCCCGACGACAACCTCGTCGCCGCCGCCCATCACGACTGACCGAAATCATCGACGCGTCGTCGGGCGACTGGTGATACGATTCGATCTCCATGCAGGGTAGCAATGGGTTGTCGGAGTTTTCGGCGATCGTTTCGCGCGAAGACTTCACACTCGACCAAGCCGCCCTGCTGATCGGTTCGTGGGACTACCCGCAGCGTGATCTCGTTGCCTATCGCGACCTGCTCGACGACATCGCGCGCCGCGCGGCGCCCGAAGTCGCGCGCGCTCCGTCCGGCATCGCCCGCGCACGCGCGATCAGCGACTGCCTGTTCGATCGCCTCGGCTTCGCCGGCAACACCACGGACTACTACGATCCGCGCAACAGCTTCCTCGCCGACGTGCTCGATCGCCGGATGGGAATTCCGATCACGTTGTCCGTCGTGTATCTCGAGGTCGCGCGGCGCGTCGGCGTGCTCGCGCAGGGCGTGAACTTCCCCGGTCACTTCCTCGTGCGCGTCGCGATCGAGGACGCGTGGCTGTACATCGATCCGTTCTCGGGGGGGCGCTCGCTGACGTCCGCCGATCTCGAAGCGCTGCTCAAGAAGACGACCACGCCGGACGCTGTCCTCGAGCCGAGCGTGATCGCGGCCGCGAGCAAGCGCCAGATCCTGTCGCGAATGCTCGTCAACCTCGCGGGCATCTACGGGCGCAACGGCGATCTGCCGCGCTCGCTCGACGTCCTCGAGCGCTTGCACATCCTCGAGCCGATGAACCCGCGCATCCAACGCGACCTGACCTCGCTGCGCGAGCGCGTCGGCGGCCTGAACTAGGGTCGTTCGTGACGAGGACGCGCATGGCACGAGTGTAGGTACAGCGCGCGGACTGATATGCTGCGCGCGATGACGTTCTCGCCGGAGTCGGTGGCGAAGCAGCTCGACTACTGCACGTTCTGCCCGAAGATGTGCCGGCACGCGTGCCCGGTGTCGACGGCGAGCGGCCGCGAGACGTACATCCCGCAGGTCAAGATGGACCGCGCGAACCAGCTCCGACTGGGACGCAGCGCGTGGTCGGCCGAGTCCACCGATCCGCTGTGGGCGTGCACGGGATGCCGCCACTGCACGATGTACTGCGATCACGGCAACGAGCCGGGCTTGGTGCTGCTCTCTGCGCGCGCGGCGGCGGTGCAACACGGCACGCCGCATCCGGCGCTCACGGGATACAGCGAACGCTTTCGCGCGCGCGAGCAGCGACTAGCGACGCAGGTGCAGACGATGTTCCCCGATCAGCTCGGCACGTCGGGCGAGCTCGGTGTGTGGCCGGGCTGCGACGCGATCGACAAAGGCGCCGGCGACATCGCCGCGACGCTCGCGTTGTTCGAGCGCGTCGGCCTCGAAGACGTGCGCATCGTCGATGCACCGCAGGCATGTGCGGGGTATCCGCTGCTCGCGGCGGGTCATCGCGATCTGTTTCGTTGGCATGCAGGTCGCGTGGCCGCGTCGCTGCGCGGGTTCAAGAAGGTCGCGATCAACTGCTCCGCGTGTCTGTACGCGATGCGAACGCAGTATCCCGCCGAGGGCGTGAACATGAAGACGGAGGTCGTCTCGATCGCGGACGTCCTCGCACCGACGGTGCCGAACCTCGCGTGCTCGCTGACCAAGCGCTCGGTCTACTACCACGACCCCTGCTATCACGCGCGCTACAACGGGGTGATCGAGCAGCCGCGCCGCGCGCTCGGTCAGCTCGTCACCATCCACGAGTTCGGATGGTCCAAGACCGACACCGAGTGCTGCGGTGGTGGTGGCCTGCTGCCGAAGACGATGCCGGCGGTCGCGGATCAGATGGCGAAGCGACGCCTCGCCGAAGTGCAGCAGACCGGCGGCGGCATGGTGGTCACGTCGTGCGCGACGTGCACGTTCATGCTGTCGCGCAATGCGCCACCGAGCGTCGAGGTCGTGAACCTCGCGACCGCGATCGCGAAGTTGTCCGAGACTCCCTTCACCGTGCCGCAAACACGGCCCGCGGATTCGAACGACGACGAATGAACCGCCTTGTCGACGATCGCATCGTCGAGGTGATCCTCGACGAGCTCCTGGACCTCCGGCCGCTCGGAGCCCTGCCCTACTTCGCCGATCACGATCGCGAGACGTACGAGATGGTGCTCGCGTCCGCGCGCAGCCTCGCGCGTGACGTGCTGTTCCCCGCGTATCGCACGCTCGATCTCGCGCCGCCCACGCTCGTCGATGGCCGCGTGCACGTGCATCCCGCGCTGCGCTCGCTGGTCCAGCAGATCATCGAGCTCGGCTTCGTCGCCGCGCCGCGACCCGCCGAGGTCGGTGGTGCGCAGCTCCCGCTCACGGTGTTCTCGCTCGCGACCGCGTACCTCATGGCCGCGAACCTCTCGGTCTATGGCTACGTCGGACTGACGCAAGGCGCGGCGCACCTGCTCGAAGCGTTCGGCAGCGACGAGCTGCGCGCGACGTACATGACGCCGATGTATCGCGGCGCGTGGATGGGCACGATGGCGCTCACCGAGCCGCACGCGGGCTCGAGCCTCGCGGACATCACCACGACGGCGACGCCCGCGGGCGATCACTACGTGCTGTCCGGCGCGAAGATCTTCATCTCGGGTGCAGACCACGACATGGCGGACAACATCGTCCACATGACGCTCGCGCGCATCGCGGGCGCACCCGCCGGTATGAAAGGCGTCTCCCTGTTCTGCGTGCCGAAGCGGCGCATGGAGAACGGCGCGCTCGTCGACAACGACGTCGCGATCACCGGCCTCGTGCACAAGATCGGCTGGCGCGGATTGCCGAGCGCGATCCTCGCGTACGGCGAGCGCGGTGATTGCCACGGCTTCCTCGTCGGAGAACCGAACCAAGGCATCCGCTACATGTTCCAGATGATGAACGAGGCGCGGATCATGGTCGGCCTCAACGGCGTGTCGACCGCGTCGGTCGCGTATCACGAGTCGCTCGAGTACGCGCGCGGTCGCACGCAAGGCCGTCCACTCGGCGCGAAGGATCCCGCGACGCCCGCGGTGCCGATCATCGAGCACGCCGACGTTCGCCGCATGCTGCTGCGCCAGAAAGCGATCGTCGAGGGCGGCCTCGCGCTCGTCGCGCGCGCGTCGTACTACGCCGACCTCGCGGCGCACGGAGAAGGCAACGCCGCCGAGACCGCGCAGCTGCTCCTCGACGTGCTCACGCCGATCGCGAAGTCGTTCCCCGCCGAGCGCGGCTTCGAGTCCAACGCGCTCGCGCTGCAGATCCACGGCGGCTACGGCTACTCGAGCGAGTACTTGCCCGAGGCATGGCTGCGCGATCAGAAGCTCAACTCGATCCACGAGGGCACGACCGGGATCCAGGCCGCGGACCTCCTCGGCCGGCGCGCGGTCGCCAAAGGTGGAGCTGCACTCGGAGCGCTCGCCACCGCGATCGCCACGTCGTGTGCTCGCGCGCGCGAGGCCGGCGTCGACGACGCGTGGGTCGCCGAGCTCGCGCGCGGCGTCAGCGTCGTCGGCGCGCTGACCGGCGAGCTCGCGCAACGCGGCCTCTCGGGTGACCCCGCCGGCATGCTGCTGCACGCGTCGGACTACCTCGACCTGTTCTCCACCGTCGTGATCGCGTGGCAATGGATCGAGCTCGCCGCGGTCGCGCGCGAAGCCCTCGCCGGTCCGCTGCCACGCGGCCGCGCCTCGCGCGACGAGGCCTACTACCGCGGCCTCCTCGCCGCGGCGCAGTACTGGATCCGCACGGAGCTGCCGCGCATCGATCACCTCGCGAAGCTCTGCCGCGACGGCGAGGACAGCTACGGCGCCCTCGATCCCGCGTGGTTCTAGGGACATGAGAAGGGGCCCGTCCCCATTATCTGCGCGACGACCGAAATGGGGCCCGTCCCCATTATTCGCGCAACCCCGGACGGGGTGGCCCCGAGAGGGCCGCCCATGTCCAAACGGCTCCTCGCCCTGTGTTCCCTCTTCGTCACCGCTTCGGCGGGCCTCGCGCAGGCGGATGCGCTGACCACCGACGAGCTCTACGTCGTCAAACCGCAAGGCACCGCCGAGACCGCGGTCCACAAGCCGGGCCGCATCCCGTGGTGCGAGGGGACGTTCCGCGGCGAGACGTGGGACTACCGGCGCATCCTTCGCTCGATCAACGGCTACGCGGATTGGCAGCCCGACACCGGATGGGAGCGCGGGCTCGAGCAGATGTGCCAGTTCGCCGACGATCCGATGTGGCAGCGCCAGGCGACGTACGTCGTGCAAGCCGCGATGAACAGCGACACCGACAAGACGCAAGACGAAGTCGTCGCGCGCATCAAGCGCTTGATCGCCGCGAGCCAGAAGGAGCGCGCGAACGCGGGCAAGGAGCCGACCGACGAGGATCGCTTCGCGTTCGACGCGAGTCACCTCGCGGCGGTCGCGCCCGATCGCGGCGTCGACACCGCGAAGATCAGCGGCGCGGTTCCGTGGTGCGATGGCGTGAAGGTCAGCGAGAAGTGGGACGCTGGTCGCATCGCGCGCAACTCGGAAGGCCGCGACGGCGTGAGCCGCGATGGCATCGTCGAGTCGGCGCTGCATCTGTGCCAGCGCCCGAACGATCCGACGTGGAAACAGAAGGCCGGCACGCTGCTGCAAGCGTGGATGAACTGGACGAAGCAATCGCAGGGCGATGCGATCGCGTCGATCAAGGTTCGCATCCAGCTCGACAAGGTGACCGCGGAGCGCGCATCGCTGTGCAAGCAGCTCGTCCCCGGCGGCGAGCTCGCCGGCGCGGGCAAGGCGTACGCGATCGCGAAGCAGAAGTTCTTCGGCTGCTATGACGATCGCTACGGCGAGACGTGGCAGGGCAATCTGCACTTCCAGGGCGACGAGACCGGCTACTACGTCGACGGCAGCGATGCGGTCGAGTCCGAGATCGCGCGCATCTACTGGCTGTTCAGCGCGACGAGCACGCCGCGAACGGACCTGCCCGCGAACAGCGCGGCCGACAACAAGCAGCTCCTCGCGTACGCCGCGGTCGCCGCCGACATGGCGAACCTCGACGAAGCCGCCGCCGCCGCAGAGCTGTCGCGCGCGCCGTTCGCGAACAGCGACCTCGCGCGGGTCGTGGTCAACGAATCGCTCGCGGTGCTGCGCTGGCGCAAGAAGCTGTTCGATGCGGCGATCGACAAGCTCGCGAGCAGCGATGCCGCGTACGCCGCGATCCTGCGCGATGCACCGAAGCAAGCGTCGGCGAGCTGGTCGAAGCTCACCGCGCCGTGGAAGGCCGAGCTCGACAAGGCGTTCGCCTTCGAGAAGAAGCTCGCGCAGTCCTCGCGCAGCGCGGTCGCGGGTTGCTCGAAGGACTTCGCCGGCGTCGTCGAGAAGCTGTTCAAGTCGTACAAGTCGACCGACTACACGACCCTGATGACGAAGATCGGTGACGACCCGATCGCGTCGATCCTCTTGTCGCGGATCGCGCTGTGCCATGGCATCGACAAGCTGCCGAACGCGGGCGTCCTGCAGGACCTCGCGACGAAGAGCCGGCCGATCCGCGGACGCCGCTCGTTCGGCTACTACGCGATCGTCGACAAGCTCGCCGAGGTGAAGAAGGACCGCCCCCGCCTGCTCCTCGAGCTCGCGAACTTCTACAACCCGAACAGCGGCGGCGCGTCGGATCGCGAAGCGAACGACGACATCGCTCTCGCGGGCGGCGTCCCGCTCGATCCCAACGCGGTCGAGTCGCGCGGCGTGGTCGGCAAGGTGACGAAGTCGGCGGGCGGCATCCGCGTCGAGTTCAAGAAGGTGTCGCGCATGGAAGCGCAGGTCGAGTGCAAGGAGACGAACCGCATCTCGCACATCGACGGCAACGGCAACATCATCTGGCGGCGCAACTGCTGGCAGACCGGCAAGATGGTGAAGGTCGATCTGACGCCCGCGCCGCAGGACGTTCCCGCCGTGTTCGCTGCCGGCATCAAGCCCGGCGTGTTCGCGGCGATCGACGACGACGGCGCGGTGCCGTACGTGAAGGCGAGCGCCGACGCGAAGGCGATCACCACGTTCCTCGGCTACGCGCTCTGATCGAGCTTCGCGCGCGGCATGCGATAGCGAACGATCGTGCCGCTCGCGCGGTCCCAGATCGTTCGCTTCCCCGGCGCGCGAGCCGACGCCCAGATCATCGCGATCGGGACGAGGAAGAAGCCGAAGCCGAGGATGTCACCGACGTGGGTCACCGTCGGCATCGAGAACATCTTGCCGACCGCCGCGAGCACCATGTCGATGATCGGGATCGCGAGCGGGATCAGGACGCGGATCGCTGCTTGTCGCTTGCGCGGCAGCGACCCCGTTGTCACGTCGGCGACTTCGAGCTCGAACATCAGTTGTCCCGCGGTCCGCCCGTAGCGCACGAGCAAGAGGAACGTGAACGCTCCGAAGACGGTAATCAGCGCGGGGTTGATGTTGAAGTCGGGGCCGTAGCCGAGCGCCTCCATGACGAGAGCACCGATGCCGATGAACACCAGGGTCACGATCATGTCGACGAGCGCGGCCATGATTCGCACCGAGGCGCCCGCCGGTCGCGTGTGCTCTGCCGAGGTCAGCTCGAGCTCGCGCAATAGCTCGTCGTAGCTCGCGAAGCGATCGGCGGGATCCGGCGCCATCATGCGCGCGCACAGCCGCTCGACCCCGGTGACCACGGAGCGCGTCTGACCGCTGTGGCGCACGACCGCGGGACGGACGGCGGTCGCGTGCTTCGTGCGCAGCGCGTCGGCGTTCTCGGCTTCGAACGGCGGCTTGCCCGACACGAGGTGATACAGCGTGGCACCGAGAGCGTAGATGTCCGCGCGGAAGTCGACGCGCTCGCCGAACGCTTGCTCCGGCGCCATGTACAGCGGCGTCCCCGCGACGGAGGTCTGCGCGACGCCGCCTTCGCGATCATCGTCGGTGGGCTCTCGCTGCGCCGCGAGGCCGAAGTCGACGAGCTTCACGATGCCGTTCGCGTCGATCATCAGATTCGAGGGCTTCACGTCGCGATGCGTGACGCCGTGCTTCTCGGCTTCGCGAAGGCCGGTGATCGCGGCGCGGATGATCGCGATCGCATCGTCGACGGGCAGCGGCCCCTTCGCGATCCGATCCGCGACGGTGGTGCCGTTGATGTACTCCATCGCGAAGTACAGCTGGCCGCCGTCCTCACCGACGAAGTAGATGTGCGCGACGTGTGGGTGCGAGACGCGAGCCTGTGCACGCGCCTCGCGCACCAGACGCTCGCGTCGATCCGCGCGGGCCGCCATCTCCTCGGGCAATACCTTGATCGCGACGGGGCGATCGAGCGCGAGGTCGGTCGCGAGATAGACCTCGCCCATGCCGCCCGCGCCGAGCAGGCGCTCGATGCGGAAGTGACCGAGCTGCTTCCCCGCGCCGAGGCGAGGCGTGTTCGTGGGCGCCGGAGCGCCGCGGCGCTCGGACAGCGTGAGGTCGGGTGCTGCCTCGTTCGAGGACGCTGCGGCCGTGGGTCGATCAGCCCCGTTAGCGGGGCCGGGGACTGCACCGTTCGATGCAGCGGGGCCGGGGGATGCTTTGTTCGATGCGGGCGTGGGGTTTGCGGGGCTCGGCGCCGCCACCGTGTCTTCGAGCCCGACCGCCATCGGAGGCCATGCTAACGCCGATTTCGGTCTTGTCGATGGTCGTCGTTCAGAGCAGCACGCGCTCGGATGGCGTCGCCCACGCCGACCGATCCGTTCCACGTGCGCGTACGAGCGCGCCCATGGCCACGGTCAGAGCAGTAGGCGTTTGATCGGATCGCCGACCAGCGGCGTGCCTCTGCTAGAGCAAGACGCGTTCGATGGAATCGCCGACGCGAACCCGACCGGTCCGTTCCACGCGTGCGTACCAGCGCGCCCATGCCGGCGGCGCGTCGTCGCGATGATCGACGCGCTTGAAGTTGCCACCGACGAACGACGCCGCGATGTTCTTGCACGGGTCGGTCTGCTTCACGAGCTCGAGGATGACTTCGTCGCCAAACGCCCACCGCTGGCCCGCCTCGAGCGACGTCCACGGCAATCCCGTGATGGTGATGTTCTCGCCGATGGCTCCCGGATAGATCCGATGCCCCTCGACCTGCAGCTCGAGGATGCGCTCGAGCGAGTACAGGCACACCGCGCGCATCGGTCCGCCGTGGATCTTCGTGTTCTTCTGCACGTCGCCGACGAGCCCGTTCGTCTCGATCGTCGCTTCGCGGATCGGCAGCTTCGGAACGCCACCACCCGATGCGTTGAGCTGGAAGATCCGCGCGGCCATGTCCGTGTCTAGCGCGTTACGGGCTCGGTCGCAGCGTCGGCCATCCACTGCTTGACGCCGGGGAGCGCGAAGATCGCGTCGATGTAGCCGCGGCTCGTGGCCTCGACATCGATGCCGTACGTGCGGAATCGGGATGCGACCGGTGCGAACATCGCGTCCGCGATCGTGAACGATCCGAACAGGAAGGGACCACCTGTCCGCTTTTCGGACAGCTGCTCGCGCCAGATCTGCTCGATGCGCTTCGCGTCGGCGAGCGCTTTCGGCGACGGATCGCCCGTCGGCGACGGGATGTTCGTCTCGAGGATCTGGAACGGAAACGCCTGACGCAGCGCCGCGAAGCCCGAGTGCATCTCGCAGCTGATCGCGCGCGCCTTCGCACGCAGCTTCGGATCCTCGGGCCACAGCTTGGCCGCGGGATTGCGCTCGGCGACGAGCTCGCAGATCGCGAGGGAGTCCCAGATCACCATTCCGTCGACGTGCAGCACCGGGACTTGTCCCGCCGGGTTCACCGCGGCGATCTCGGCTTTCGCGGTCGGCGTGTCGAGGATGATCGTCGTCGTGTCGAACAACTCTCCCGCGTGGACGAGCGCGAGGTACGGACGAAGCGACCACGACGAGTAACGTTTACTGCCGACGTAGAGATGAGGCTTCATCCGCGGACTCTTAACACGCGCTCATCGAGCAGAGCGATCAGATCATCGGTCGACCGAGCAGAACAGTGTGGTAGATGCACTCGTATGCGTCATGTGTGGGTCTTGGTCTTGGTCGCAGCGTGTGGCAACAAGTCGTCGAACACGAGTGCGGGTGGCACCGGCGCGGCATCGATGGACGACGCGGTGAAGTCGTTCAACACCGCGCTCGAGACCGGCGATGCCGCGAAGGTGCGCGCGCAGTTGCCCGGCGTTGCCGCGCTGTCGGCGCACCTCGACTGCGGAGCGAAGATGGCCGCGCTGATGGACGACACCGCGAAGACGATCGTCGGCATCGACGACGTCAAGGCGATGAAGGACCGGCCGTCGACGTTCGTGTCTCTCGAGACCACGGATGCGATGGTCGTTCCCGTCGGCCCGTTCGAAGGCGACTGCAAGGTGACCAAAGAGTTCAAGCGTGCGCGCGTCGCTGCGAAGTGGACGCTCGAGAACGAGTCGCACACCACGAAGCTCACGCTCGCCGAGCTTGGCGGTCGCTGGTTCGTGATCGACGTCCCGGGAATCTAGGGCGGCGCGCTCGGCGGCGTTCAGACGCCGAACTTCGCGAGCTTCTTGTGCAGACCCTCGCGGGTGATCCCGAGGGTGACGGCGGTCTTCGTCTTGTTGTTGCCGTGATCCCGAAGCGCTTCGGTGATCAGCCAGCGCTCGACCTGCTCCATCATCTCCTTCAGCGTGCCCTGCTTGGGCGCGATGCGAGTGACGGTGCCTTCGATCTTGCGCAGGCGCGGCGACAGATCCGTGATCTCGATCCAATGGCCGGGCTCCGCCTGGATCACGAGGCGCTGGACCTCGTTCTCGAGCTCGCGGATGTTGCCGGGCCAGTTGTACGACTGCAGCGCGTCGATCGCGTCCTGCGTGAAGCCGGGGATCTCGAGGCGATACTCCTCGGCGTAGCGCTTGAGGAAGTGCGCCGCGAGCAGCGGGATGTCTTCGCGACGATCGCGCAGCGGCGGCAATTTGATCGGGAACACCATCAGTCGGTAATAGAGGTCCTGACGGAACTTGCCCTTCTCGACTTCGGCGGCGAGATCGCGATTGGTCGCGCAGATGATGCGAACGTCGACCTGCTTCTCGTTCGTGGCACCGACGGGGCGAATCGTGCCTTCCTGCAACACGCGCAAGAGCTTCGCTTGCAGCGTCATCGGCATCTCGCCCATCTCGTCGAGGAACAGCGTGCCGCCGTCGGCGATCTCGAACAGGCCCTTCTTGTCCGAGTCCGCGCTCGTGAACGCGCCGCGCTTGTGACCGAACAGCTCGCTCTCGAGGAGGTTCTCCGGGAGCGCGGCGCAGTTCTGCGCCACGAACATCTTGTCCGCACGCGCCGACTGATGGTGCACGCCGGCGGCGATCAGCTCTTTGCCCGTGCCGGTCTCGCCTTCGATGCACACGGTGGCGCGCGTGTCGATCACGCGCTCGAGCTGCGCGAGCACGGCCTTCATCGCCGGCGAATCGCCGATGATGTTGTCGAACTTGATCTTCTGCTCTTTGCGCTTGAGGTAGACGTTCTCGCCGCGCGCCCGCTCTTCCGCGACGCGCAGTCGCTGCACGAGCGTGGCGTTATCGATCGCGAGCGATGCCTGCGCGGCGAGCAGCAGCGCGACCTCGAGATCGTTCTCGACGAACATGCCGATGCTCGCGCGGTTGTCCGCTTGGATGAGCCCGATGATGTCGTCGCCGCGCCACAGCGGCACCGCGAGGATCGACAGGATCTGGCCACCGAGGATCGATTCGCTCGACAGCGCTTCCTGCGCGTTCGCCGTCAGCACCGCCGCGCGATCCGCGAGCACGCGGCGCAGCACCGCGCGACTCGCACGCACGGGATCCGCGCCCGTACCGGCCGCTGCTTTCGCCGCGGGGCTCGGTCGCGACACCGCGAGCGCGAAGCGATCCTTGTCGCTCTCCGAGCGCAGCAAGATCGCGACGTGCGTCGCGCGCGGCAACAGCTGGAACGTCGCGTTGACGCACGCCTCGATCACCTCGCTCGGCTCGAGCCGCGTCCCGAGCGGTTGCAGCGCTTTGTAGACACGAACGGCGTCGGCCGGGCTGCCTTCGATCTGATCCGCGACCGCGGGCAGATCCATGATCGAGCGCGAAGCGATCAGCCGGTCGCCGAGATCCTCTTCCGCTTCGTCGCCGATCCGCACCGCGATGCGCACCGGATCGTGCGGATTGCCGAGGAGCAACGTGTCGCCATCGGCGAGCGCGAGCTCCCATCGCGCCGATGCGTCGACCGGGATGCGGCGACCATCGCGTTCGACCGCCGAGCCATTTGTCGATCGCAGATCGCGAAACACGAAGTGCTCGCCGACCTGCGTGATCTGCGCGTGGTCACCGGAGAGGTGGAAGTCCGTGATCACGACGGTGCTCGCCGGCGAACGTCCGAGCGTGACCGTCCCACCCGCTCCCGACGAGAGCAGGCGGTGCGTGCGTGTCGCCGCAGTGCCTTGAAGGATTTCTAGAACGATCACGGAAACGTGGCGCTGTGCCGCCCCTCGACAGATACCCTCGGGTTTATACTGCATGCTCGTTCACTCGCGCATGTCGGGGTCCTCGAAAGTCATCGTGGTCTATCCGGACGGCCCCGCTGATGGGGACGGTTTCGACGCGCGCGCCGGAAGTCAGATTCAACTCGGCTTCGAGCGCGAAGGCATCCCGACCGCCCTCACGACCAAGCCCGATGCCCTTCCACTCGACGGCGCCGGCCTGGTCCTCGTGGGCGGCACCGACGGCAACGCCGTGGACCTGTTGCGCAAAGCTCGCAGCCAGGTCGCCGCCGCGAAGCTCGACATCCCCATCGTGTTCGCCGGCAAGGGCCTCCGCCGCACCGACGCCGAGCACGCCGGCGCCGACGAGGTGGTGCTCTACCCTGCCTACCTCCGTGACGTGGTTACCGTCGGCCGCCTCCTGCGCGGCGTCCCCAAGGCCAAGCGCGAGCACATCGTCGGCAGCCTCGCCGAGACCACGGGCATGTTCACGCTGGTCCGCGCCCTCGCCGCCCTCGGCCGCAGCGCGGTCCTGACCGTGGTCCGCGGCCTCCGGCGTGGCGAGATCCGGTTCTTCCACGGCGAGGTCACCTCCGCCGAGCTCGCCCTGATCCACGGCCAAGCCGCCCTGCACCAGCTGCTCCTGTGGACCGAAGCGCGCTTCGAGTTCCTCCACGAGGACGTCGTCCGCCGTCAGCAGATCCCCCTCTCGCACGAGGAGCTCTTCGCCGACGCGGAGCGCTTCCTCCAGGGCGTCCGCGACTCCTCGGGCTCGCTCTCGCCCTCCATGATCCTCGAGCAAGACACCGCGCGCATCCAGTCGCTCGGTCGCCAAGTCCCCACCGAGGTCCACGGCGTGCTTCGCATGTTCGATGGCCACCGCGTCCTCGCGGACATCCTCGAAGACTCGCCGTACCGCGTGTTCGAGACGCTTCGCGTGACCCAGCGCGCCGTCGAGGTCGGCCTGCTCAAGGTGGTCGAGACGCAGCGGCCTCGCGCGAAGTGGCGCGCGGTCCTCTCGATCGAGGAGTGGCTCACCGGCCAAGACCGCGACGCTGCCGTCGAGCGCGCGACCTCGCTCATCGATTCGGCCCCCGTCTCCGGCACCGCCGACACCGGCCAGGTCGAGAAGACGCGCGAGTCGAAGCCCAAGTTCCAAAAGGGCAAGAAGCGCAAGACCAAGGAGAGCCCCCCTCCCGCCGAGCCCGCGGTCGCGCGCACCTCGTCCCGTCCGGATATCGATTGGGGGGCGCTCGTCCCTCGCATCGTGGGGGGCGAGGTCGGCTCGCTCTCGCAAGTGGTGCCCGCGGCCCAGCGCTCCGGCGAGATCTCGCGCGAGCGGCTCGAAGCGCTCGACACCGGCGCACGCGAGCGGATCTTTCCGAAGGATGCAGAGCCGAGCATCGTCATCGAGCCCGACACCGAGGAGACGCTCGGCAAGCCCGCGACCAACGCGCCGTCAGCCGGGGGTATCGGAAGCAACGGCCACGCGAAACCCGCGGGTAACGCTCCGACGGTGATCGTGGAACCTGGGGCCGATGTGGCTACCGTGAAGGCAAAGGCCGACGCCGATGCGAAAGCAAAGGCCGACGCCGATGCGAAGGCCAAGGCCGACGCCGATGCGAAAGCGATCGCCGATGCGAAAGCGATCGCCGACGCGAAAGCGATCGCCGACGCGAAAGCGATCGCCGACGCGAAAGCGATCGCCGACGCGAAAGCGATCGCCGACGCTGATGCAGCCACCGCGAAGGCGAAGGCCGACGCCGATGCAAAGGCGGTCGCCGACGCGAAAGCGATCGCCGACGCGAAAGCGATCGCCGACGCGAAAGCGATCGCCGACGCGAAAGCGATCGCCGACGCTGATGCAGCCACCGCAAAGGCCAAGGCTGACGCCGATGCGAAGGCGAAGGCCGACGCCGATGCGAAAGCGAAGGCGGACATCGATGCGAAGGCGAAGGCCGACGCCGATGCGAAAGCGAAGGCCGACGCAGAAGCGAAGGCCGACGCCGATGCGAAAGCGAAGGCCGATGCAGAAGCGAAGGCCGACGCCGATGCGAAAGCGAAGGCCGACGCCGATGCGAAAGCCAAGGCTGACGCCGATGCGAAGGCGAAGGCCGACGCCGACGCGAAAGCCGCGATCGATGCCAAGCGCATCGAAGAGGCCAAAGCGATCGCCGTTCCACCTCCGCGGCCATCATCGCCCGCGATCGATCCACCAGCGATCGCCGTGCCCGCGATTCCGCGCACGAAGACGCCCTCGGTCCCACCGCCGATCGCCGTGCCCGCGATTCCGCGCACGAGGACACCGTCGGTCCCACCGCCGATCAGCGTGCCCGCGATTCCGCGCACGAAGACGCCGTCGGCTCCACCACCGATCAGCGTGCCCCCGATCATTCCTCGGACAAAGTCTCCGTCGGTGCCGCCGGGGCTGTCGGGCGACGCGAGCGAGGTGCTGCCCGTGATGGCGCCGACACCCATGTCTTCGATCGCACCGGCGCAGCTGACCTCGATCGCTCCGAGCGCGACCGAATCGCCGGATGCGCCTGCATTCTTGCGCACGCCTCCGTCGACGAGGATCGACAGCAAGTTCGACGACAGCGACAAGGCGCACGAAACCGAGGGGTCGCGCGCGAGCTCGCCGGCGATCGCGCGCACGAAGTCGCCATCGGTGCCACCGCCGATTCCCACGACGCCACCGCCGATCCCCACGACGCCGCCGATTCCCACGACGCCGGAGCTGTCCGCCGCGGAGCTCAAGGCGAAGCGCGAGGCCGAGCAGGATGCCGAGGACGCGCGGCTGCGCGCCGAGACAGTCGAGCTCGCGAAGAAGCAGGCAGCCGCGCGAGCGGCGGAGCAGGACAAGCAAGCGCGCGAAGCGATGGAGCTCGCGCAGCGATTGGCCGATGCGCGCGCGAAGGCGCAGGCACCTCTGACGTCGATCACGCCCGATCCCGACAGCGTGCCGGTCACGCTCGTGACCCCCGATCCGGATAGCAGCGTGCCGATCACGTTGGCCACGCCGGATCCAGATGCCGTCGACGAGGAGATCCTGTGGCGGCAGGCGGAGGCGCGTGCGCGAGCGGCGGCGGCGGATCAGAAGACGATGCCCGTGCCCAAGCTCGAAGCCGAAGACCTCGTGCGCGAGCTACTGGGGCAGAAAGTCACGATCGCGGAGACACCGACGACGAGCGTGGTCGTGCAGGAAGCGATCACGATCGATCGCTCGGTGCAGACCGCGCGGATCGCGTCGGCGCAGATCACGACGGTGACCGAAGCGCCCGTTGCTGCGGTCGCGCCGGTGGCGGCGGTCGATCAAAGCGCGGCCACCGAGCTGTTCGGGAAGCGCGAGCTCGCGGCACCGACGGAGATCGATGACGATCCGTCCGACGGGATCGTCCGCCACATTCCGACGGTGGAGACCGCACCGCAGAAGCGGCCACCTCCGCCGAAGGTCGAGATCGCCGATGATCGTCCTGGCGATCGCACGGGAGAGATCACCGCGGCGCGGAAGAAGCACGCGAGCACCCCACCGCCGAACGCGGAGCCCTCGATCCTGATCGAGGAGGTGGCGGCGGCGACGGCGGCCGATCTCGCGGCGGCGCACGCGGCCGTGGCCGCGGCGGCGGTGTCGCAAGTGCCCGCGCCGAAGACAGCGGATCTCGCGGGCTCGGCGCTGGAGAAGTCGATCGCCGACGTGCGCAACGATGCCGCGATCGCGTTCAGCGATGCGGAGGAAGCATTCTTCCGGCAGGGCTCCGAGAAGGAGACCTCGACGACGTTTCAGGTCACGGGCCCCGTCGAGACGTTCGATGACCTCGACGACGACTACAAGCCGGTTGGATTTTGGGATCGTCTTCGCGGCAAGAAGCCCGAGAAGCCGCCAAAGAAATAGACTACTCGGGCGCGTCCCAGGTGACTTCGATGCCGCCGCGCTCGCTCGACACGCGAAGGCGGACCTGCTTCACGTTCGGGCCGAGGACGTTTGCTTCGCGAGGAAAGCGAAGGATGTACGCTTGCGCGAAGTCACCGAAGGCAGGGAACTCGGTGCGCACGACGAAGGCCGGGCGGCGGTCCTTGATGATCTCGAGCGGCTCGATCTCGTGGCCGTTCGCGTCGAGGAGCATCACGCGCCACGTGCTCTTCTTGCCGCGATCGAAGTCGTTCTCGCGGCGATCCCACGTGGTGACCATGAGCTCGAACTCGAAGGGCCCCGCAGCCTCGGCCTTGGCCTGCGCGATGCGCTGATCACGCGCTGCGCCGACGAGGCCGCGGTGCTCGGCGTCGCGAGCAGCGTGAGCTGCACGCCACTCGGGCGACTTGAGCGTCGCGGCGAGCTCGAGCACTTCTTGGTACGAGCCCCGCAGCGTGGCCTTGCGCGTCCAGTCGTCGGTGATGTCGAGGTAGTCGTCCGGATCGAGTGGGGCCGCGGGGAAGTCTTCCGTCAGCGGCTTGCGCACGACGGAGGCGCCGCACGCGGCGAACGTCACGACAAGCAGAAGCGATGCGACGACGCGCAACATGGTCAGCTGTTGGGGAGGAAGTCGCGGCGCGTGAAGAGGGTGGTGAGCGGCGATTCGGCGAGGACGGCCTCGCGTCCACCTTCGAGTCGATCGACGAGCCCGAGCGAGTGCACGACCGTGAGGCCCGCGAGCCGCGCGCGTTCGATCGCCTTGAGCGTGGAGGCTCCCGTGGTGATGACGTCCTCGAGGATCACGACCTGCGCACCGGGCGCGAGCTTCGTGCTCTCGATCCATTGGTTCGTGCCGTGGCCCTTGGGCTCTTTACGAACGATGAAGGCCGCACGCGGGCGGCCCGCGACGAAGCTCTGCAGCGACGTCGCGGTCGCGAGCGGATCTGCGCCGAGCGTGAGGCCACCGACGGCGACTGCGTCGGGTGCGACCTGATCGACGACCATGTGGAACAGCTCGCCGATCAGGGCCGCGCCTTCGGCGTCGAGGCTGACCTGTTTACAGTCGATGTAGAAGTTGGACTTGAGGCCGGACGAGAGAACGACCTCTCGCTCCTGGAAGCTGCGCTCTCGCAGGAGCTCGAGGAGACGTGCACGTTTCGTCGCAAAACCTGGCCGATCGAGCAGTGTCTGCATCGACATCTCGGTGCACGCTACCACGCGAGGTCGTGGAACGGTCCGTTCGCGACCGGGCCGAATTGACCGTGCGTAGATCACCCCCTAGAGTGCCGGGACTTCGTGCACCTCGTCGATGAAGCAGATGCCGTACCGGTTCGCTCCATGGCGGATCTGCTGGCGTATTTCGAGAGTGCCGGAAAGCCTGCGGCCCAGTGGCGCGTGGGCACGGAGCACGAGCTCGTCGGTGTGATCGCCTCGGGGCCTCATGTCGGCGAGGCGCCGCCGTACGAAGGACCGCACGGCATCGGCGCGCTGTTCGAGGCGTTTGCCAAGAACAGCGGCACGCCCGTGCGCGAAGACGGCTTCATGATCGCGCTCGCTCGCGGCGACACGCAGCTCACGATCGAGCCCGGCGGTCAGTTCGAGCTCGCGGCGCGTCCCGTCTCTGACGACAAAGACTTCGTCACGGATCTCCGGGCGTACGTCGCCGAGCTCGCCGCAGCATCGAAGCCTCTCGGGCTCGCGTGGTTGTCGGTGGGCATGCGTCCGTTCGGAACGCGCCTGTCGATTCCGTGGATGCCGAAGCAGCGCTACGCCGTGATGCGCGACTACATGCCGACGGTCGGCTCGCGTGGTCTCGACATGATGGTGCGCACCGCCACGGTGCAGGCGAACCTCGACTTCGCCGACGAGGCCGATGCCGCGCACAAGATGCGCGCGCTGTACTCGGTCACGTCGATCCTCACCGCGCTGTGGGCGTGCTCGCCGATCGTCGACGAGAACGTGTCGGACTATCAGTCGTATCGCGCGTGGATCTGGCGCGACACCGACAACGCGCGCGCGGGCCTCATGCCGTTCGCGTTCGAACGCGACGACATCTTCACCGCGTACACGGAGTGGGCCCTCGACGTCCCGCTGTACTTCATCTATCGCGGCGGCTACGTCCGCGTGCCGGCAGGCTTCACGTTCCGTCAGTTCATGGAGCGCGGCCTCGGCACCGAACACGCGACACGCGCGGATTGGGCGTTGCACCTTTCGACGTTGTTCCCCGAGGGACGGCTGAAGAAGTTCATCGAGGTGCGCGGCTGCGACTGCGGCTCGCTCGGCATGATCGCCGCGCTCGCGCCGATGATGCGCGGCATGCTGTACGACACCACCGCGCGCACCGCCGCCATCGCGCTCACCGCGAAGCTCTCGTTCGAGCAGCGGGACGCGCTGGCCGACGCGGTACCGAGCATGGGCTTTGCCGCGCCGGTCGGTGACACCACCGTCGGCGAGCTCGCGAAAGAGCTCGTCGCGATCGCGAAGGACGGCCTCTCGCGCGTCGCGCCGTCGTCGCTGTCGCTCTTGGATCCCGTCGAGGAGATCGCGACGAGCGGTCGCACGCAGTCCGACGCGATCCTCGACGTGTGGAGATCCACCAACGGCGATCGCAGCGCCGTGATCCGCGCCCTCGCGCACCCCGGCCTCGATCCCGCGTAGTCAGTCGTCGTCGTCGTCGAAGTCGATCAGCACACCGTCGTCGGTCGTCGGACGCTGCGGAGTACGCGTCTGCACGCGACCGCTGGTCGACGCACGCTGCGCGCGCTGCGATCCGGTCCGTGGACGATTCGTCGGCGGGATCGTAGGACCGCGCTCGGTCTTCGCGTGCGGGATCGAGAGATCGTCGAGATCGACATCGAGCGCCTCGAGCGCGGTCTCGAGGTCGTACCCGTCCTCGCCCTGCTTCGGCTGCGGTGCGGGCTGTTGCGACGCCCGCAGATAGCGCGGCTCGGCTGCGGGCGCCGGCGCGTGCACGTCGCTCTCGTCGAACTTGCTCAGCGGGGGAAAGCCCTCGACCACCGGCGCCGCCCGCGCGTATGCGGACGGCTTGTTGAAGTCGGCGTGTGGCGAGTCGAAGTCGTCGTGGGGAATGTCGTCGCCGAGCGAGAGCTCGTGCATCGGCTCGTACGCGTTCTGCGGCTCCTCGAACGCAGCCATCGCCTGGCGCGCACTCAGCTCGCGCGGATCGATGTGGAGCGGCGGCTCGTCTTCGTCGTCGGGCGCGGGTGCACGCGGGTGCTCGTCGGAGAGCTCGAGGCGCGCGTGGAAATCAGGATCCGAGTGACGCGAGTAATCGTACGATGCGCGCGGCGCCGGCTCCGGTACGGGATCGCGATCGGGATACACGGCGCCGCTGCCCGACGCTTCTTCCTCGCCGTGCGACGCGAGCAGATCCGCGTCTTCCTCGTCGGCCTCCGCGAGGATCTCGAAGTCCTCGATCTCCTCGAGCTCCTCTTCGTTGTAGTCCCCGGTCGCGGGCCCGGCATGGGGGGCCTCGGCATACGCGGGCTCGGCATATGCGGACTCGGCATATGCGGGCTCGGCCTCTCCGTACGCGGGCGCGGGATACGACTGCGCGAACCCCAGGTCATCGGGCTCCGAGTCTGCATCCGCGAGCTGTTGATCGAGGCTCGCTTCGATCGCCGCCGCGACCGAAGGCTCGGTGTAGACGGGCGTGAGCTCGGGCTCGGGCTCGGGCGGCTCGGCGCCGATCGCGGTGTGCTCGACCTCTTCGAAGTCGTCCTCGCCGAGCTGGTGGATCTCGTCGGCGATCTGCTCGGGATCGACCTCGTGATCCTCGCCCGGCACGTCGTCCTCGTCGGACAGCGAGAACATCGGAGCGGCGGGCGTGTCGAGCTGCGGCTCGACCTCCGTGCTCGCGGCGACGAATGCGGCCTGCTCGGCATTGGGCGACACGCCCGGCTCGGGCATCGCCGCGACGGGCGTCGGCTCCGCCTCGGGATCGGGCATCGCCGCGACGGGCGTCGGCTCCGCCTCGGGCTCCGGCATCGCGTGTCGTACGGCGTTCGCATCGGCACGCTCGGGGCCGGGCTCGACGATGCGATTGTCGTCGGCGACCGTGCCGGAGCTCGCTTCGACACGCTCGCCGTTCGTCGACGCAGCGACGGACTCGGCCGTTTCGACACGCTCGCCGCTCGCCGTCGCATCGATCGACTCGCCGGTCTCGGCCGTGCCATCGATGGACGCCGCACCGATGGACCCGACGGACTCCTCCGCACCGATGGCCGGCCCGCCGCTCTTCGCCTCGACGGGCCTCGATTCTTCGACGGGCGGCGGCGGCGCCCAGCCTCGACGAACCGCCGCGCCGCCGAGCTGGCGCGCGAGCTCGGCCGAGGCGGCTTCGACGCTGATCTCGATCGGCGCCGACGCGCTGTCGCGTAGCGCTTCGAGCTCCGCGTCGATGTCGCTGCCCGCGAGCGCGCGGGCCATCGCCATCACGGCGGCGACATCGACTTCGTCGTCGAGCCCGGGCAGGTTCACGCTGACCGCGGCGACGGGCCCCGACGCGCGATCGATCACCTCTTGCAGCGCCGGTCGCTTCTTGCGCGGCGCTTCGGGCGCGAGCGCGGACACCGTGTGCACCTTCGCGATCGCGATCGGCCCCGACGCGCGGCGCGGCGCGGTGAGCACGCGCGATTGCTCGGGCTCTTTGCGCGGGATCGGTGCGCTTTCGAAGATCGGCGAGCTGTCGCGCACCGGTCCGCTGTCGAGGATCGGCGCGCTGTCGCGCGTGTGTTCGCGGATCGCTCCACTGTCGAGGATCGGCGAGCTGTCACGCAGCGGGCCGCTGTCGAGGATCGGCGAGCTATCGCGACCGCCGCGAACCGGTGCGCGATCGATCGTCGTCGCTGCTGCCGGGATCGGAGTCGCCTCGACGGGAGAGGACATCAGGATCGGCGCGCTGTCGATCGTCCTCGGGATCGGAGTCGGTGACGGCGCGGAGCCGGTGCCCGTATTGTCCTGCGAGGCCTTCGCGGCATCGATATCGTGCGGCATCGGGATCGCCACGTCGGGCAAGCCGAGCTCGCGACGCTTCGCGAGGATCTTCAGGATCACGTCGCGACTCTCGCGGGTCACGCGCGTGAGCTCGATCGCCATGCCGAACGCGGCGCGTGGCTGATCGGGATCCGCGGCCTTCGCCGCACGAACCTTGCCGAGCCCGGTGATGACGACCTTGTCGTCCGCGAGGCGCAGCTCGAACTTCACCTCGGCGCCGATGGCTTGCAGCGTCTTCGTGGGCAGGAACAGTCCGGACTTGCCGACGTTCGGCGCAAACCTCGCCGCCAACGTCTCGACGTCGTCGTAGCGGAGCTTGATCCGCAGCACGACCGGAGCGGGTCGTGCCCCGCTTGGACCGTCGGGCGGCATGAACGACTAATTATCGGGCTCCGACGAGACTTGGACAACTTGTACTCCGATCCCAATTTCGGACACTCGGTCCCACGCCCGGACCGCCAACGCGCGCGGGACGCCTGATTTCGGCCGGTTGCCCTGGCAATCGTGCTCGTCGAGCTCGCGCGACAGATCGCCGAAGCACACGGTGGCAGCCTCGTGCTCCGCAACCGCAAGGTGGGTCGCGGAGCCGAGGCGGTGGTCACGCTATCGATCGCCGATCGGCGACCGACCGGCGCGCGACTAGTTTCCGACTTCCCAGGTGCCCTGAACCGAGATCCACGCGCCGTCGCGCTCTTCCCAGCGCGGCTCGCGATAGCGATACCCACGGCGCTCGCGCTCGTAGTGACCCGGGACCCACACCCATTGGTCACCCTGCCAGTTCCAGTTGCCACGCACCCAGAGGTAGCCGGCGCGGTTGTCGTACCGCTCGACGCGCAACGCGGGCGGCGCGCTCGACGGACCGACGCTGATCCAGCCGCCATCGATGCTCACGTAGACACCGTCCTGTTGCTCCCAGCGCGGCTCGCGCCAACGATAGCCGCGGCGCTCGCGCTCGTAGCGTCCACCGACCCAGACGTAGTCGTTGCCGTTCCAATCCCAGTGACCGCTCACCCAGACGTGACCCGGGCGACGCTCCCAGCGCTCGACACGCATGGCGGGCGGCGCGCGGTGCGCGCGGCGGCGATCGAAGCGATCCTCGCGACGCTCGCGGCGATCCTCGCGTCGCTCCTCGCGACGCTCGCGGCGATCCTCGCGTCGCTCGCGGCGATCCTCGCGCCGTTCTTCGCGGCCGCGCGACCAGCGATCGGCGATCGCGGGCGACGCGGTTCCGACGATCAGCGCGGCGATGAGTAGACGTTTCAGGTGCATTCGCATCAGTTCCCTCCCTCGGACGAAGGGCAACACTAGCGCACCTCTATGTAGGGATGCATGGCCCGAGGTGGCGCCCCGGCTACGCGTGCTCTTCCACCCACTTGCGCGCTGCATCGAGCGCCGCAGGAACCGCCGCGGCGTCTTTGCCACCGCCCTGCGCCATCTCCGGCTTGCCGCCGGCGCGACCGCCGAGCTGCTGTGCGATCTCGCCCAGTAGCTTCCCCGCCTGCACCTTGCCCACGAGATCCTTCGTGACCATAGCAACGAGCTTCACTTCGGCGCCGCCCGTGCCCGCGAGCACGACGACACCCGAGCCGAGCTTGTCGCGGAGCTGATCGCCGGTGTCGCGCAGCACCTTCGCGTCGTCGACCTCGATCGCCGCCGCGAGCACCTTGATGCCCTTGATCATCACGGCCTCGGCCATGAGGTCGCGACCGCCGCCGCCCGACGCGAGCTTCTGCTTGAGCTTCTCGATCTCGCGCTCGAGCGCCTTCACGTCTTCGCGCGACTTCTCGTAGCGCGCGGCCACCTCGAACAGCGGCGACTTCATCTGCGCCGCCGTCTTGCCGAGCTCGTCCTCGAGCTTGCGCAGATAGTCGAGCGCGCCCGCGCCGGTGACCGCTTCGATGCGGCGCACGCCCTGCGCGACGCCGCCTTCGCTGACGATCTTCATGAGGCCGATGTCGCCCGCGCGGCGCACGTGGGTGCCGCCGCAGAACTCGAGCGACTCGCGTCCGATGTGCACGACGCGCACGACGTCGCCGTACTTCTCGCCGAACATCGCGACCGCGCCCTTCTGCTTCGCCGCTTCGATCGGCAGCGTCTCGACCACCGAGTCCGCGTTCGCGCGGATCTCCGCGTTGACCAGATCCTCGACGCGACGCTTCTCGTCCTCGGTCATCGGCTTGCCGTGCGCGAAGTCGAAGCGCAGGCGATCCGGAGAGACAAGCGAACCCTTCTGCGCGATGTGATCGCCGAGCACCTTCTTGAGCGCGTGGTTCAGCAGGTGCGTCGCCGAGTGATTCGCGCGAATGCGCTCGCGGCGATCGTCGTCGACGGCGAACGACACCTTGTCGCCGACGTGGATCGATCCCTCGACGACCTCGCCGAACAGCACGTGGACATCGCCCGCGGGCTTCTTCGTGTCGGTGATCGCGACGCGACCGTTCGGCCCGCGCACCTCGCCGGTGTCGCCGATCTGTCCGCCGGACTCCGCGTAGAACGGCGTCTGATCGAACAGCAGCTGCACCTTCGTGCCCACCGCCGCGCTGTCGACGCGCGCTCCGCCGCCGATGATCGCCTTCACGTTGCCTTCGCCCGACGTCCCGCGGCCTTCGTAGCCGAGGAACTTCGTCGCGCCGATCTCGTGCGCGAGCGCGCGAACATCGCCCGCGATCGCTTCCTGATCCGAGCCGCTGAACTTGCTGCGCTCCTGCGCCTTTGCCATCTCCTCGTGGTACCCGGCCTTGTCGATCTCGAAGCCGCGCTCGTTCGCCACGATCTCCGTGAGGTCCCACGGGAAGCCGAACGTGTCGTACAGCGTGAACACGGTCTTGCCCGGCACGGTGCCACCGGCCGGCAGCGACGAGAACTCGCCGTCGAGCAGGTCGAGTCCGTTCGCGAGCGTCTTGCGGAACCGCTTCTCTTCGTCGAGCGCGTTGCTCGTGATCACGCCGCGGCGCTCGACGAGCTCGGGGTACTGGCCCTTCATCTCTTCGATCACGCGCTCGCAGACCGTATGCATGAACGGCTGCTCGATGCCGAGCAGCTTTCCGTGGCGAACCGCGCGGCGGAAGATCCGGCGCAGCACGTAGTTGCGCCCCGTGTTGTCGGGCAGCACGCCATCGGCCATCAGGAACGACGCGCAGCGCGCGTGGTCCGCGATCACGCGCATCGACGTGTCCGCATCCTTGTCCTTGCCGTACGTCTTCTTCGCGAGCTCCGCGGCGGTCTGCAGGATCCCCGTGAACAGATCCGTGTCGTAGTTCGACGTCACGCCCTGCACGATCGCGGTCACGCGCTCGAGACCCGCACCGGTATCGATCGACGGCGCCGGCAACGGGAACAGCTCGCCGTTCGGCGTGCGCCGCTCGTACTGCATGAACACGTTGTTCCAGAACTCGAGCCAGCCGACCCAGCTCGCCGGATCCGGCGTGGGCCACGACGTCGGCGTGCCGGGCGTGTAGTAGTGGATCTCGGTGCACGGGCCCATCGGCCCCGTGTCGCCCATCATCCAGAAGTTGTCGGCCTTGCCGAGGCCGATGATGCGCTCGTCGGAAAAGCCGGTGACGCGCTTCCAGATCGCGCGTGCTTCGTTGTCGGCTTCCACGCCCGGGAGCTGCGGATCGTTGCCGCCGAAGATCGTCACGCAGATGCGCGACGTGTCCATGCCCCAGACCTTGGTGATCATCTCCCACGCGCCGGCGATCGCCTCTTCCTTGAAGTAGTCGCCGAACGAGAAGTTGCCGAGCATCTCGAAGAACGTGTGGTGACGCGGCGTCTTGCCCACCTCGTCGAGGTCGTTGTGCTTGCCGCCCGCGCGCACGCACTTCTGCGACGTGGTCGCGCGCTTGTACGGACGCTTGTCCGCACCCGTGAACACGTCCTTGAACTGGACCATGCCGGCGTTGGTGAACAACAGCGTCGGATCGTTGGCAGGAACGAGCGAGCTCGAAGCGACCACTTCGTGGCCCTTGCTCTTCCAGAACTCGAGGAAACCTTTACGGACGTCGGACGCCTTCATGACGAAGGCAACCTAGCACTGCGCCCGGGTCACCCCAAGGTCGCGCCCGGCGGATCAGTAGAGGTAGCCGACGGTGGCGATGCCGCCGAAGTACTTGTCGCTCGCGCCGTACACGTCCTTGGTCGCCATGTCGCCGTCGCGGTTGGTCAGCATCGCGCCGGATCCCGTGAAGGTGAAGCCGATCGCCTCGCCACGGAACGCGACACGCGCGAACAAGAACTTCTTCAGCATGTAGTCGATAGACAGCTGTCCCTCGAAGCCGTTCTTGCTCGCGGGACCGTACTGATCGTTGTTCTCGATCTGCCCGGCCTTGCTGATCGCGAGGTACGTCGCATCGACGCCGACGACGAGCTTGCCCAACGTCAGGCGCGCGAACACCGTCGGTGCGATCGCCGAGTACGCCGTGTTCGGGATGCCGGGCGACACACCCTGCGCCGGCTTGATCGTGAAGCTCTGCGTGCCGTACTCGAGTCCCAGACCCGCGGTGAACAGCTTGCTGACGGGATAGCGGAACACGGCACCGACCGCCCACCGCGCCTGCGAGGTCGGCAGCGTGACCGGCGCGTTGCCACCGGGGCCGTCGGGATCCGACTTCGAGTTGATGAACAGGACTTTGTCGTACATCGCCGTGATGCCGATGTTCTTCAGCATCGACTTGTTCTTGTGTCCGAACGCGAGCGGGAACACCGCCACGTCGAGAACGACGCCGGCGACCGGCACGCCGTTGTACGGGGGCGGGTGGTTCTGGAGCGTCGTTTGATACGTGAACTTCATGCGGCGTGCGTTGAACGACACACCGGCCACGGCCTCGACGGCGCGCTCGCCGACCGACAGCTTGTCCGGCGCGGCTTCGCCTTCGCCTTCGTCGGCGCTCGCTTCGACGCCTTCTTCGTCTTCGTCGCCATCACGCGCGGCGACCTTCTTCTTCGAGCCGCCGTCGTCTTCCTCTTCTTCTTCCTCGCTGTCCTTCTTCGTCTTGAGCGCGGCCTTGGTGTCGTCCTCCTCCTCCGCCTCTTCTTCCTCTTCCTCGTCCTTCTTCGCGACCTTCTTCTTGGCCTCTTCCTTCTTCCGCTTCTCTTCTTCCTTCTTCGCTGCGGCTTCTTCCTTCTTGCGCTTCTCTTCTTCCTTCTTCGCCGCGAGCTCTTCCTTCTTGCGCTCTTCCTCTTCCTTCTTCTTCTTGGCCGCGAGCTCCTTCTTCGAAGGCTTGGCCTCTTCTTCTTCCTCTTCCTCGTCTTCATCCGAGGACTTCTTGCTGAAGCCCTTCTTCTTGGGCTTGTCCTCTTCTTCCTCTTCTTCCTCTTCCTCGTCCTTCTTCGCGACCACCTTCTTCTTCGGGCGGTCTTCCTCTTCTTCCTCGTCCTCGTCGCCGCCCTTCCCCGACTTCATCGTGTCGATCGCGCCGACGAGCTCGTCCTTGAGATCCTTGGACTGCTTCGCGTCGATGCGCGGTCCCTCGGATGACGTGTCGATGCGCGAGCCCGTGACCGCGCCCGTCGATCCCGCGCGGACCTTGAGCTGGAGGATGTACTCGTCGCGACGCTTCTCGACCTTGCCCGTGATGATCGCGTCGACCTTGAGCTTCTTCGCGACCTTCTTGATGTTGCCGTCGGTGAGCTTGTCCGCGCCGAGCTCTTCGGCGGTCGAGCTCCACTTCTCGGTCGGCACCACGGTGTGCGTCTTCTTGAGGAGCTTCACGAGTCCTTCGTGAAACTTCTCCGCCTTCGGCCCTTCGAGCTCGAGGACGACGACGCGTTTGCGTCCGGCCTCGGCGATCGCGGGAACGAACGCGACGCCGAGCACTACCAGCAATGCCAGCAGATTATTTATCGAAGCTCTCGATCTCGAACTCGTCATTGCTGGCTCCGGGTTTGGGCTCGGGGGAAGATTGAGTGATGCCACCACCGTCGCCGCCGCGCCACGACCCCGCGCTGGCCGACACGCCGCGGAACAGCAGCGCGAAGTCCGACGGGCTCGTCGAGTGCTTGACGGCCTCTTCGTAGGTGACGAGGCGCTGCTTGACCAGGGCCGCCAAGCTCTGGTCGAACGACACCATGCCATAGGGGTGTAGACCCTCGGTGATGGCCTGCTTGATCTCGCGGGTCCGCTGCGGATCCTCGATCATCTCGCGGACTCGCTCGGTGTTGACCATGATCTCGAGCGCCGGGACCATGCCTTTCCCGTCGGCGCGAGGCAGCAATCTCTGGGAGATAACGCCGCGCAGCACGCTCGCGAGCGTCAGCCGGGCTTGCTGCTGTTGGTGGGTCGGGAACATCGAGATGATGCGGCTGATGGTCTCGGTCGCGTCGACGGTGTGGAGCGTCGACAGCACGAGGTGTCCTGTCTCTGCAGCCGTCATGCCGATCTGCGCGGTCTCGAAATCACGCATTTCGCCGACCAGGATGACGTCTGGGTCCTGGCGAAGTGCGGCTCGCAGTGCGCGGGCGAACGACATCGTATCGAAGCCGATCTCGCGCTGGTTGATCACCGACCGCTTGTCGCGGAACGTGTATTCGATGGGATCTTCGACGGTAACGATGTGATACGCGCTCTGCGTGTTGATGAAGTCGATCATCGCCGCGAGCGTGGTCGACTTGCCGGAGCCCGTAGCCCCGGTGACGAGGACGATGCCGCGGTTGTTGTTGCAGAGATCGAGCACCGCCTGCGGCAGGTTCAAGTTCGCGAACGGCGGCACTTCCGGTGGGATCAACCGCAGCACCATGCCGACCGATCCGCGCTGCTGGAACATGTTCACGCGGTAGCGGACGCCGTCGGGGGTTCCGTACGCGAGGTCGATGTCGAGGTTGGTCTCGAACTCTTCGCGCTGCCGGTCGTTCATCATGTGGACCGCGAACTGCGCGATCGCCTCGCGCGTCAGCGCGGGGACGTCGCGGACCGTGCGCAGGTCCCCCTTGATCCGAAAGATCGGAGGAAGTCCTGCCTTTAGGTGCACGTCAGACGCCCCGAGCTGTCGGGCAGCAGCGAGCACTCGATCGAGGATCTGGCTCATCGAATCCCAGCGAAAAGGGTATCACACGCCCCTCCGTCGGATCCGGCCGAGTTAGTCGCGGTCGCGCGTGCGCTGGGATACGCTTATCGCGGAATGCGCTGCCCGAACTGCGGCACCGAAAACGCACCGGACTCCCGGTTTTGCGGGGGGTGCGGCGCGCGCATGCAGTCGAGTGGCCTCGTCGCGCCCACACAAAAGATCTCGGACGATGCGCCGTACCCGACCTCGGGACCGAGCAGCATCCCGCCACAGAACTACACGCCGCCGGCGCAACACTACCCGTCCGCTCCGGCGAGCATCCCGCCGCAGAACTATCAGTCCATCCCGCCGCAGAACTACACCCCGACGAGCATCCCGCCGCAGAACAACAGCTACCAGACGGGACCGACGAGCGTTCCACCGCAGAACAACTCGATCCCGCCGCAGAACAGCTATCAGTCGGGACCGAAAAGCATCCCGCCTCAGAACGCACAGCGCCTGCAAACCGCGCCGCCGATCGCGTCGCCGACACCGCAGGGAACGCCGAGTCAACCGCGCCCCAAGACGAACGGTGTTCCGTCGGTGTCGCGCCGGCAACCACCGGCGCCTGCGTTCTCCGATCCGTCCATCGCCGCACCGCCGCGTCGCCGGTGGGGCTTGATCATCACCGTGCTCGTCATCGATCTCGCGCTCGCCGGTGCGGGCGTCTATCTGCTGACCGAAGGCCTCGCATGACCACCACCGAAACCTCGGGCTCCTACCGGACACAGACCTCGGTCGTCTCGCTCGTCGGCATCGAGGTGCTCGTCCTCGACGCCGACAAAGGCGTCCACGCAGGAATCACGCAGCTATTGTCCGAGGCGAGCCTGCACGTCACGTGCGCCGCGAGCGCAGAAGATGCGCTGCGTCTCGTCGATCGACAGTTCTTCTCGGTCGTGCTCGTCGATATCGACACGCCCTCCCCCGCGAGCGGCATCAACACGATCCGCGCGATCAAGGAGCGCTCGCCGACATCGATGATCGTCGCGATGACGCCGCGCCGCTCGTACGACGATGCCGTCGATGCCGTGCGCGCGGGCGCGATCGATCTGATCCTCAAGGCGCCGGAGTCGGTCGCGTACCTCAAGGATCGCGTGCTCGATGCGGCGGGCCGCTCCGTCGGCAAGCGCGAAGTGGACTCGGTCCTCGTCGACGTCCGCGGTGTCCACGAAGAGTTCCTCCAGCGGTTCATGGAGACCGAGCGCCGCGCGATCGATCTCGCCGACAAGGCCGCCGGCAAGGACACGAAGAAGATGAGCCCGCTCGAGGAGCTGCGCGTGCTCGTGATCGACGAGGTCGATGACTTCTTCACCTCGATGTCCGAGAGCGCGCCGAAGAACTTCACGTTCACGCACGCGACCAGCGGTGGTGAAGGTCTCGATCGCATGTCGCACGGCTTCCACTACGCGATGATCGCGGAGGACGTCAGCGACCTCCCCGCGAAGACGATCGCGCGCACGATCCGCAATCAGAACCCGGACACCGTGGTGCTCACGTTCCTCGGCCCGTCGGAGAACGGCAAGGTCGAGCTCGTCGAGATGTCCGGCACGCGCGTTCTCGTCAGCCCGTTCTCCGAGACGAAGCAGCTCGTCGATCGGCTCGACGATCTCGCGGAGGCGTGGCGCATCAAGGCGCGCGAGCGTCGCTACACGCAGGCGTTCCGCGAGCGCCACTACGACTTCCTGCGCCGCTACGTCGAGCTGAAGACGAAGATCGATCGCGCGATCAACGACGGCCCCGGGTAGCGGATCGCGACGTCGACAGTGCGCTCGCTCGCGCCGCGCTCTCTGCCGAACATTCGTTCGCCCACATCGTCATCCAGACTCGCGGACCGCCCGCGCGTTCCACAGCATGAGCGCCGCCAGCGTCGGTGCGAGCATCGCGATCGCGATGACGACGAGATCGAACGGACCGGCGCGGCGCGGCACGTTGTAGACGAGCGCTTGCGCGATCGTCGCGAGCGCATCGAGCGTGACCGCGATCGCGACCACGTCGCCCAGACCTCGCCGCCATCGCTGCGCGAGGACGAACAGCGATGCACCGAGCGCGACATCGAAGCCGACCCAGCCGTACTGCCACGCCGCCGATGGAAAGAACCGCGCGCTGATCGGCAGTGCGAGCAGCATGGTCCACACCACCAGCAGCGCCGCGAGAGCGCGCACGACGATCGCGGGTCCGCGCAAGAACGTCTCGAGCCCGAAGCGCAGGAGGCCGCCTCGCGCGAACGCACGCAGCGTGTCGAACAGCGCGACGATCGATGACGTCTTCGGCGGATGCGCGAGGTAGATCGGATCCCATCCGCTCGGCTCGAACTTCGCTTTGAACGCGCGCAGCCCGTCGAAGTCGTACAGCGCGCGCCCCAGCCTTCGCGTCGCGCGCAGCCACGGCTTCACGTCGCCCGACAGCGGGACCAGGCCGAGCGTGACGAACGGAACGCGCGCATCGGCGGCCGCCTTCATGCCCGCGTCGACGAGCAGCTCGATGGTTCCGTTCGGCGCGTCCGGGTCGCGCAGGAAGTCCTCGAAGAACCAGCCGCCGCGCGCGAAGATCGGGATGATGCCGAGGAACGCGACGACCTTGCCCGCGCGCTCCGCGACGAAGTAGCGCCGCTCGTCGACAAACGTGAACGGATCGATCTGCACGAGGAAGCCCATCGGCGCGATCGGCCGCGACGCCTGCCACCGCGCGATCAGCTCGTCGATCTGCGCGCGCAGCGCGGTGCCCTCGAGCTCGCTCGTCGCTACGCCGCGGACCACGACGCCCTTCGCCCGCGCGCGGCGCAGCTGCTCGCGCAGGCTCTTGCGACTCTTCACGACGTCGGCCCAGCTCGCGGGGTTCCAGACGGGCTGGTCGCCGATCCGCATCGCGGGCCACTTCGTGATCTCCGAGAACCGCGCCTCGGTGCCGAAGCAGCTCGCGCGCCGTCCCGCGGCACGCGCCGCCGCGACGAACGCATCGCTCACCTCGCCGACGCGCTCGGGCGACGCGATGGGTGCGCCCGCGGCCACCCACGCCGAGCCGGTGTCGACGTACCCGACCACCGCGTCATCTCCGGCGAAGAAGTACTGGAAGCCGGGCTCGAGAATCTGGAAGCTCGTCGCGTTCCAACCGTGCGTGCGCAGTAGCTCGAGCACGCGCACGCGGTCCATCCGCGGACTCTAACGTGGCGCCGTCGCTGCGAGGGCGGCTCCCAGATCGTTCACATCGTGAACAATGTTGGACGAAACATAGTGCTTTTTCTGAGCACCGCAGCGCGCGACGGTGACCGCCATGAGCACGTCGGTGGACCTGTCCGCGAAGATCCCGAACAACGTCGATCTCGATCGCGATCCCAAGCTGCGCAAGGCGCTCGAGAGCTGGCAGCCGAAGTACGTCGAGTGGTGGAAAGAGGTCGGCCCCGTCGGGTTCCAGAACAAGGAGATCTATCTGCGCACCGCCGTCGATGTCGGCGCGCGAGGCTGGGCGCACTTCGACTACGTCCGCATGCCCGACTACCGCTGGGGCATCTTCCTGTCGCCGCAGGAAGCGGAGCGCACGATCGGCTTCGGCGACACGCCCGATGCACCGGTGTGGCAAGACGTGCCCGGAGAGCACCGCGCCGCGCTTCGCCGGCTGATCGTCACGCAGGCCGATACGGAGCCGGCGAGCGTCGAGCAGCAGCGCAAGCTCGGCGCGATCTGTCCATCGCTCTACGATCTGCGCAACCTGTTCCAGGTCAACGTCGAGGAGGGCCGCCACCTCTGGGCGATGGTCTACCTGCTCCATCGCTACTTCGGCCGCGACGGCCGCGACGAAGGCGACGAGCTCCTCGCGCGTCGCTCGGGCTCCACCGACAAGCCGCGCATCCTCCAGACGTTCAACGAGCCCGTCGAGGACTGGCTCGACTTCTTCATGTTCACGATGTTCACGGACCGCGACGGCAAGTTCCAGCTGCTGTCGCTCGCCGAGAGCGCGTTCGATCCACTCGCGCGCAGCTGTCACTTCATGCTCACCGAAGAGGCGCACCACCTGTTCGTCGGCGAGACGGGCATCGAGCGCATCGTCCGGCGCTCCGCGGAGTTGACGCGGCTCGATCCGAACGGCGACGCGTTCCGTCACGGCGCGATCGATCTGCCCGTGATCCAGCGCTATCTCAACCTGTGGTTCTCGTCGTGCCTCGATCTGTTCGGCGGCGAAGTGTCGTCGAACGCGGCGAGCTACTTCGCGACCGGGCTCAAAGGCCGCCCGCACGAGACGAAGTTCCCGAACCACGACGAGCGCGACGACGTTCGCCTGCTCCAGGTGGCCGAAGCCGATCACCTCGTCACCCGTGAAGTGCCGGCACGTCTCGCCGTCAACGAGGACACGCGCGACGCGTACATTCGCGACTGCCAGCGCGCGGTCGATCGATGGAACAAGGCGATCGCCGAAGCTGGTGCGAGCTTCACGCTCACGCTGCCGAGCCGCCGCTTCCACCGCGGCATCGGCGAGCACTCCGATCACTACTTCACGCCGCGAGGCGAGCCGATCGACGCGGCGGCCTGGGCGCGCGGCGTCGGTCAGTGGTTGCCCACCGCCGCCGATCGCGCCGCGGTGCGCGCACTGCAAGGCCAGGCCGTCACCGAGCCCGGAAAGTTCGCGAGCTGGATCGCACCGCCGGCGCGCGGGATCGACGGCAAGCCGATCGACTTCGAGTACGTCCGCTTCACGTGAGCTCGACGATCTCGGCGTCCGCGGTGATGTACGGGACGTAGCGGAAGTCGCGGATCGCGACAACCCGGCCGTCCTCCCACGCGAGCAGGATGAAGTACGCGGGCTCGGGCGCGCCATCGACGTGCGCGGCGAGCACGAGTCGACCCTCGAGCTGCGCGGGCCGCAGCGTGACGTTCTCCGCGGCGTAGCGGCCGAAGTACGCGCCGACCGCCTTGCCGCGCCGCTGCGATCGGGACACGAGATCGAGCCGGCAGTCCTCGCCGATCAACGAGCGCACGCCATCCCAATCGCGCGCGTTGAACAGCGACGCGTAGCGATCCAGATCGATGCGCTCGATCGTCGGCTCTGGCGCGGGTGCATCGGCGACCGCGCGCAACTGCGCGCGCCCTCGAACGAGTGCTGCTTTCACGGCCATGACGGTGGTCTCCATCGTTTCGGCCGTCTCCTCGAGGGAGTGGCCGAGAACGTCCTTGAGGATGACAGCGCTGCGCTGGACGACGGGCAACGCCAGGAAGCGTGCGAGCGCGAGCCGGGTCGCGAATGGATCCGGCGCGTCGTCGAAGCCTGCGGCCTCGGTCATGTCCGCGCGCGGATCGGTCAGCTTGCGGCCGTGGCTCTTCAAGAAGTCGAGCGCGGTGTTGTGCGCGATGCGAAACAACCACGGACGCAGCGGCGGGAGCTCGTGCACCGTCCCGAGCGCGAAGAACGCCTTCGCGAGGGTGTCCTGCACGATGTCTTCGCCTTCGATCACCGAGCCCGTCAGCCGCGCGCAATAGCGATGCAGCTCGGGCCGGACGCTCTGGACGATCGCTTGAAACTCGTCGTGCGCCTTCGCGATCGCTGCCCGTGCGTCACTCATCACGCGAGCTTACTTCTCCGCCGCCCTCGCGAGGTCCGCCGCGTACGTCTCGAATGCGGGCGCGAAGTCCGGGAGGCTTCCCTTGATCATCGGCAGCATCAACCCCGAGAACGTCTCCTCCATGGTGAACTTCGTGGCGCTGGCTCCCGCGGGCGCGAGCGTGAACGTCCGCACGCCGCGAAACATCGGCGCGAAGCCATCGGCCCACTCCATCGATTCGTTGGCCACCAACTTCGTGACCTTGGGGTGGAAGGTGCGCTTCGGATCCAACGGCACCTTGATGCCGAGCTTCTGGCCGAGGGCGATCTCGCCGTCGATGCTCGTCACGGTCGAGTTCCACGCCGGGAACTTCTTTGCATCCGTCAGCAGCGCCCAGATCCGCGCCGCCGGCGCTTTGATCTCGCGCTCGACGCGATAGGTGAGACGGAAGGTGCTCGCGGACTTCGTTGCGGTCGTCATGTCTCCAAGACGACCGAGGCACCCGAAAGGATGCGGTAGTCGCTAACGACTCGATGTTCGTCGGGTAGATGGGCGGCTATGTCCATACAAACACGGAGGCGTCGTCTGATCTGCCGCTCGCCGCGCAGACCAAGCTGTTGCGCGTGCTGCAGGAGCGCACGGTCCGGCGCGTGGGCGGCACGAGCGAGACTCCAGTCGACGTGCGCGTGCTCGCGGCGACGCACCGCGATCTGCGCAGCGGGACCTTTCGCGAGGATCGAGGCGGCGCTCCGGGCCTCGCACGGGGAAGATCTACGGCGCTGCGGGGGCGGCGGCGCGGCGTGGGCCTCCAGCCACGCTGCAGAGCAAGATGAAGAAGCTCGGTATCGCTCGCAGCCGGTTCACGTAACCGACGAAGATCGCCCGCGGTAGCGTCGACGATCGTACCCCACGGGTATATTCCCGAGCGTATGAGCGCTCCGCGGACGGTGGTCGTCGTCAATCCGAATTCCCAGGGCGGGAAGCTCGGCAAGCGGTGGCCCGAAGTGGCCGACACCTTGTCGCGTGCGTTCCCGTTCGATGACGTGAAGACCTCCGGGGTCGGCGATGCGACGCGACTGACGCGCGAGGCGTTGCAGGCCGGCGCGGATCGGATCGTCGCGATCGGTGGCGACGGCACGGTCAACGAGGTCGTCAATGGCTTCTTCGTCGATGGCAAGCCGATCGCGCCCGAGGCCACGTTCGCGCTCGTGCCCTATGGCACCGGTGGCGATTTTCGCCGGTCGATCGGCGTCGCCAACGACGTGCAGGAGGCGGCCAAGATCATCGCCATGGGCAAGCGGCGGAAGATCGATCTCGGCAAGTTGACGTTTGTCGCCACGTCGGGACCCGACGCGGGTGGCCAGGCCGTGCGCATGTTCGCGAACATCACGTCGTTCGGCTTGTCGGGGGTCGTGGATCGCTTGGTCAACGATTCGAAGAAGCGCTTGGGCGGCAAAGCGGCGTTCGCGTGGGCGAGCATCCGCGCGACGTTCCAGTACACGAACCAGCGCGTGCAGCTCGTGTTCGACGGGACGGACCGCGTCGAGAGCACCATCTATAATGTGGCGGTCGCGAACGGGCGGTACTTCGGGGGCGGGATGAAGGTCGCGCCCAATGCCGAGCTCGACGACGGCACGTTCGACGTGGTCGCGTTCGGAGACATGGGCCTCGGCGAGGCGCTCAAGCTGAGCCGCAAGATCTACGACGGCGCGCACCTGTCGATGGACAAGGTGACGTCGCGGCGCGCGCGCGTGGTGCACGCGGAGCCGATCGAAGCGGGCGCGGTCGTGGAGCTCGATGTCGATGGCGAGGCGCCCGGCAAGCTGCCCGCGCAGTTCGAGATCGTGCCGCGATCGTTGTGGGTGGCGGTTCCGGGGCCTTCGGCGGCCGGAGCCTGACGGAGATCGATTGCTTCGCGCCGTGCACTCAAATCGCGTCGAGAACCTGCTCGGCGCGCTGTTCGAGGCGTTGCCGCCGGCGGATCCGTTCGCGCCGTCGACGGTGGTGGTCGGCTCGCACCTCGTGCAGCGTTGGCTGACGCGAGAGCTCGCGTTCGCGCGCGGGATCGCGGCGGGCCTCGAGCTGATCACGTTCGATCGCTTCGTCGAGCGAGCGTGGAGCGATACGACGGCGGAGCTCGCGGCGATCGATCGCGCGCAGCTCGCGACGCTGATGGCGAGCGTGCTCGCGGATGGCAGCGTCGTGCGCGGATTGCCGGCGGTGGCGGCGTATCTCGATGCAGCGCCGGATCCGGGCGATCGCGCGGGGCCGCGGCGCGTGCAGCTCGCGTCGCACCTCGCGAGCCTGTGCTGGCAGTACGCGACCACGCGCCCCGATTGGATGCCCGCGCTGATCAACGGCCACGTGCCGAGCGAGCTCGCCGCCGAGCCGATGGCCGCGTGGCAAGCGCAGCTGATCGCGGCGGCGTTCGCGCGGCTCGTGAAGGCGCAGCCGACGCGCCATCACGTGCTCGCGCCGATGTTGCCGTGGGCGCGGCGGCGGCTGCACCTCCAACCACCGACGCTGTCACCAGTGGCGGTGTTCGGCGTGAGCTACTTGGCGCGCGCGCAGCTCGAGGCGCTGACGGATCTCGCGACCACCACGGATGTCACCGTGTACGCGCTCGATCCGTGCCAGGAGCTCTGGGATGACGTCGGTGGCCGGCGCACGCTCGCGATGACCGAGACCGCGACCGATCCGCTGCCGCTCCTTCTGTGGGGCAAGCCGATCCGGGACACGCTCGCCGCGCTCGTCGAGCGCACGGGCGGCGACGTGGATGCCGTGTTCGTCGACGACGTGCCGGTGACCGCGCGCGAGCGCTTGCTCGACGATGTTCGCGCGCGGCGCGTGCCCGCGGTCACCGAGCCGAGCGAACCGGGTGTCAGCGTGTTCGCGTGTCCCAACGCGCGTCGCGAGATCGAGGCGATCGCGGCGGATGTCCGGCGGCGGCTCGACGCGGATCCCACGCTGCACGCACACGAGATCGGCCTGTGGCTCGCGGGTGATCACGAGCGCTATCTCGCGCAGGCACCGAGCGCGTTCGATGCCGTCGGCGTGCCGTGTCACCTCGTCGATGCACCGGTCGACGATCGCGGTCGCATCGGCGAAGCGATGCTCGCGCTGCTCGAGCTGCCCACGTCGACGATGGCGCGCCGCGATCTGTTGCGCGTGATGACACACCCCGCAGTGCTCGCCGGGCATCCGCACGTCGCGGCCGACGACTGGGTTCGCTGGACCGACCGGCTCGGCATCGCGTTCGGCGCCGACAGCGACGCGCACAAAGGCACCTATCTCGAGGAGCACCCCGGCCACTTCCACTGGGATCAGGGCGTGCGGCGGTTGGCGCTCGGTGCGTTCATGGTCGGCGAGCGCGCGGAGCGCGGGCCCGTGCGCATCGCTAGCCTCGATGTCGCGCCCGAGGAGCTGCGCCCGGATCAGCAGGCGAGCGCGGCGACGTTCGCGCTGCTCGTGCGCTCGCTGTCCGACGACGCGCAGTGGCTCGCGCGCCACGAGGCTCCGCTCGCCACGTGGGCGCAGATCTTCGCCGGCATCGTCGACGTGTACCTCGCACCGCGCGATCAAGATGCGACGCGCGACATCGAGCGCGTGCGCGCGATGCTCGCCGGACTCGCGCACCTCGATCTCGACGGGCGCCCGCTCGGCTTTCGCGAAGCGCGCGAGCACGCAGCGCACGCGCTCGAGACGATGCGCGCCAATCGCGGCGAGCCGCTCGCAGCGGGCGTGATGGTCGCGCCGCTGGCGACGATGCGCGCCGTGCCGTTCCGCGTGGTGTTCGTCGCGGGGCTCGACGAGGGTGTGTTCCCCGCCGGCGATACGACGAGCCCGCTCGATCT
Source organism: Kofleriaceae bacterium (assembly GCA_044230415.1). Taxonomy (GTDB): domain Bacteria; phylum Myxococcota_A; class Polyangia; order Haliangiales; family Haliangiaceae; genus JABFXX01. Next base: position 90,316 of record JBGARE010000022.1, on the reverse strand, counting down.
TCGCCGCGAGGTGCGCACGAACGATGTCACCCCGCGCGACCGCGATCGCGCCGCATTCCTCGAGGTGATGCTGTGCGCGCGCGAGGCGCTGACGCTGTCGTACGTCGCCGTCGAAGCGAAGAGCGGACAGCCGCTCGGGCCGTCGAGCGTGGTGCTCGAGCTCGCGGATGCACTCGCGCCGTACGTCGGCGCCGCGTCGAGCCGCGAGGCCCTCGCGCGGATGACGGTGCGCGTACCGCTGCATCGCTTCGGTTCGGTGACCGCCACGGGCGGCGAGCTCGACATCATTCCCTCGGCGGTGCGCGAGCGGTGGGCGTGCTCGGTGCGCGATGCCGTCCGGGCGCATCTGCGGGCCGCGAAGCTGCCGATCCCCGACGAGGACGGCCTGCTCGCGCTGCTCGCTCACCCCGCCCTCGAAGATCTGCGCGCGGCGCTCGGCGTGATCTCGGCGCCGCCGGCGGTGACGCAGCAAGCGGTGTCTCGCTCGCTCGCGATCGCGAACCTGCGCGACTTCCTCGAGAAGCCCGTGCAAGCGTGGGCGCAAGCGGTGCTCGGCCTCGGCGAGCTCCCCGATGACCCGACCCACGAGCACAGCGACGAGCCGTTCCACCTCGATCGCCCCGAGCGCGCGACGCTGCTCCGCGAGGTGTTCGCCTCGCAGCTGCGCGATGCCGGCGCACCCGGCGCGGCCCCGCGCGGCTCGAACGTGATCCCGCTGCACGCGGGCATGGGCACGCCGATCGCGCGCCGCTACGACGCCGCCATGGCCGATGCACAGCTCCGCGGGCAGTTTCCCGTCGGCGTGTTCGCTGAAGCAGAGCGCGCGATCGATCTGCGCACGCTCGAGACCTGGCGATCGTCGCTCGGCCCCGTTCCCGTCGAAGCCGCCACCCGCTTCGGCTTCGGGCGCGCCTCCTCGCCGGGCGCGCAGCTGCAGCCACCGATCGAGCTCGAGCTGTCCGGTGGACGGACTGTCCGGCTGACCGGACAGACCGAGCTCTTGATCAAGAGCGGCGCGAAGTTCACGTCGGTGATCGCGTTGATCCGTGCGTACGAGCGCAAGTCGCCGTACCACCTGCGCGGCGCGTTCGATCACCTCGTCCTCGCCGCCGCGGGCCTCGCGAACCAGGGGCACGCCCACAAGCTGATCGATCCCGAGGGCAAGGTCGTCGAGATCGAGCACGCCGCGTGGTCGATCGACGAAGCGCGCGGCTACCTGACCATGCTCGTCACCGAGCTGCTCGACGTGCCGCACGGCTATCTCTTGCCGTTCGATGGCCTCGCGCGCGCGCTGTTCGGCGGCAAGGTCGGCACGCGGTTCTTCGATCCGACCAAGGGCCTCGGTTGGGGACCGATCGAGCGCAAAGATGGCCTCGCGGTTCCGCCGGACGCGATCGCGATCGCGAAGCGCCGCCTCGGCCCGCTCGTCGAGCGCATGTCGGGCGATCACGGCTTCGTCGAGCCCAAGCGAGGCTGGGGATGACGCTGCGCCTCGTCCCGAACGATGCGAGCGATGCGTCGAGCACGACGGCATCGCCGAACGCATCGTCGAACATGGCCTCGTCGAGCGCCGTGACATCGTCGAGCACGGTGGCCTCGTCGAGCACCGTGACATCGTCGAGCACGGTGGCCTCGTCGAGCACCACGTCGTCGAGCACCGCGTCCGCCGGCGCGGTCCGTGTCGCGCGTCCCGCGTCCCTGCCGCCTGCGAGCGACCGGTTCGTGGTGGTCGAAGCATCGGCCGGCACGGGCAAGACGTACTTCCTCGAGCACCGGGTGGTCGACCTCATTCTCGCCGGTGCGGAACTCGGGCAGATCCTGCTCGTGACGTTCACCGACAAGGCCGTCGCCGAGCTGCGCATGCGCATCCGCGATCTGCTCGATCGCCTGTCGCGGGCGACCGCGGACACGGCCAAGCCGGGCGAGCCGGCGTGGACGCTCGACGACGACGCCCGGCGCAAGCTGCGCGCCGCGGTGACCGCGTTCGACTACGCGCCGATCTTCACGATCCACGGGTTTTGTCATCGCGTCCTCGTCGAGGATGCATTCGCCGCGCGGCGGTTGTTCGAGCAGACGCAGATCGCGGACGAGGTCGCGTTCGATGTCGCGTTCAACGCGCTGTTGCGCGAGCGGTTCGCGCGCGTGCAGCCCGATCGCGACTTGCTCGGCGCGTATCTGCAGACGGACAAGACCGTCGAGCAGCTGCGCAAGCTGCTGCTGCAATGCGCGCGCGCCGATGCCCCCGTGCGCCGGCAGCTCGATCCCGACACCGCACAGCGCGTCGTCCGCGATCTGAACGCGCAGCTCGGATCGCCCGAGAAGCGACAAGCGCTCCTCGCGCCGCTCAAGGGCAACTACGTGCGCTGGATGGGCCCGTGGCTCGATCAGATCGGCGTCGAGCTCGCGCTCGTTCGCGACGAGATGCCCATGCCCGAGCTGCTCGCGCTGATCGATCGGATGCGCGAGCCGACGGAGAAGCTGCACGAGAAGCTCGTCGAGCTGCTCGGGCGGAACCCGCCGACGCCGGTGATCACCGCGATCCGCGGAGTGCTGCACACGGTGTCGCTCAACGAAGCGCTCGCGATGGAGCTGTTGCCGCACATCCTCGCGCGCGTCGAGGTCGACAAGTCGGAGCGCGGCCTGTTCGACTACGACGACATGCTCGAGCTGGTCGCGCGCGCGCTGCGCGGACCGCGCGGACCGGAGCTCGCGGCGCGGCTCCGCACGCGGACACCGTGGGTGATGATCGACGAGTTCCAGGACACCGATCCGGTGCAGTGGGAGATCTTCCGCACCGTCTGGATGCACCCGGATGCGAAGGGGCTGACGATCGTCGGCGATCCGAAGCAGGCGATCTACGGGTTCCGCGGCGCCGATGTCGCGACGTACATGGCCGCGCGCGACGAGATGCTGCGCAACGGCGCGACGCGCGTGACGCTGAACATCAACCGGCGCTCGACGGCGCAGCTCGTCGAGGCGGTCAACCACATCCTGTGCGGCAACCTCGGCGTGCGGCTCCTCGATGGAGACATCACGTACGAAGAGCCGGTGATGGCGAGCGGTGATGTCGTGTGCCGCGATCCGCGGATGCCGATCGAGATCCTGCACTTGCAGTCATCGGGGACGCCGAAGGTCGACGAGAACAAGGCGTCGTTGATGGTCGCGATCGGCGCGGCGATCGAGAAGCTGCGCGCGAACCCGATGAAGTGGGGCAAGAGTAGCCAAGCGGTGCCGTTCGCGCTCGGTCACGTGATGGTGCTGACGCGCAGCAATCGCGACTCGACGGAGATCGCCACGTCGCTGCGTGCGCGCGGCCTCGCGTGTGCGCTCGTCGAGCCGGAGAAGCTGTTCGAGACGCGCGAAGCGTACGAGCTCGCGGCGGTGCTCGCGGCGATCGCGGCGCCGCGCGATCGATCCGCACGCATGCGCGCGCTGCGCACGCGGTTCTTCGACGTGCCGTGGGCCGACCTGCCACTCGTCACCGATGCGCCCGATCACCATCCGCTCGTCGCGCGGCTGTTCGATTGGGCGCAGCTCGCTACGCGTCGCGCGTACGAAGCGCTGTTCCGCCGGCTCGTCGAGGATTCGCGGTTCGCGGAGCGCGCCCTCGTGCTCGGCGGCGGCGAGCGGGCGCTGACCAACACGTGGCACCTGATCGAGCTGCTGCTCGCCGAGGTCGCGCGTGCGCGCTGCGATCTGCACGAGCTCGTCACGCAGCTGCGGCGCTGGATGGCCGACGACACGATGCAGCCCGACGAGCGCGACGTGCAACGCGCGGAGACGGAGTCCGACGCGATCCGGATCCTGACCATCCACAAGGCCAAGGGCCTCGAAGCGCCGTACGTGTTCGTGTACGGCGGGCTCACGGGAACGCCGAAATCGGCGCAGGTGCACACGCTGCGCGATCCCGCGGGTCGCGCGCTGATCGTCGGCGCGCCCGATCCGGTCACGAAGGCGCAGCTCGAGAACGAGCAGCTCGCCGAGGATCAACGGCTCGCGTACGTCGCGCTCACCCGCGCGCAAGTGCGGCTGTACCTCCCGCTGTATCCCAAGCTGACGAAGGGCGCGTCGTACGCCCCGGTGCAGACGTGCGTGCACGCGTCGTTGGCGGCGCAGAACTCGTACGATGCGCTGCCGCGTCCGCTGTTCGAGGACACCCCGGTGTGGGTCGACACCGTCGAGGAAGACGCACCGCCGATCGATGCACTCGCGTCGTTCGATGCGCCACCGCCGCCGGTGACGCGAGAGCTCGCGCCGCTCGCGGCCGGACGCAGCGGGCTCACGATGCTGTCGTACACGCGCCTCGCGAACCTGCCGGACACCGCCGCGATCGCGGCGCGCGCCGGCGACCTGCTCGCGATCGATCCCGCGGAGTTCGATATCGACGACACCGTCGGCGAGGTCGGCCCCGACGAGCTGCCGCCCGGCGCGAGCGCGGGTCTCTTGGTGCACGATGTCCTCGAGAACGCGGACCTCGATCTCGCCCGCGATGCGCGCGATGTCGATGCGTGGCGCGCGCACCCCGAGATCCGGCCGGCGTTCGTCGACGCCGCGCGCGATCGCGGAATCGACGAGCGCTACCTGCGCCACGCGTCCGACCTCGTCTATCGCACGCTCACGCTGCCGCTCGCGTTGACCGATGGCACCACCCTGCCCTCGCTCGTGAACGCGACGCGGCTCGCGCGCGAGGTCGAGTTCAACTATCCGATCCCCGCGTCCATCCAGGGATCGGGCGACGATCGCGTGCGCCGCGGCTTGGTCAAAGGCTTCATCGACGCGCTCGTGGTCTACGACGACGAGCTATGGGTCCTCGACTACAAGACCGATCTCCTCTCCGGCGATGACCTCGCGCGCGCGGCCGATCTGCGCGTGCGCAATCACTACGCGGTGCAGGCGCGCCTCTACGCGATCGCCGCCGACAAGCTGCGCGGATCGCGTCGCCTCGGCGGGTTGCTCTATCAGTTCGTGCGTCACGACATCACCGTGCCGCTGCGCATGCAGGGCGACACGCTCGCCACGTGGATGTCGTGGCTCGCGGGCCTGCCGACGCTGCCGGCCACGATGTCGCGCGAGGTCCGCCCGTGAACGGAGCGAACACCCCATGACCGCGCCGCTCCATCCACGTGGAACACTGCGCGTGCGGTTCGCGCCGATCCAGGGCGGCGAGCTGTTCCGCAAGCTCGGCGTCGGCGCGCGCACGTGTGACCTCGGCGACGAGGGCCTCTATCTCGCCGAGGAGCTGGTCTCCGCCGATTCGATGTGGCTCGGCGCCGGCGATCACCCCGAAGCGCTCGCGATCCTCGTGCTCGCGCTGATGATCGCGCAACGCCAAGGCTCGACGCGGTTGCCCCTCGGCACGCAACCGAAGAGCCCGCTGCGCACGCTCGTCGGCGACATCCTGCGCATCGCGAAGCTCGAGGTCGACGGCACGCGCGTGCTCAAGACGATCACGAACCTCACCGCGACGCCGCGCTTCAACTCGGTGATCGGCGCGGGCGACGCGCGGCTGCCGCTGATCGTCGACGATGGCTGCCTCTACACCGAGCGCGCGCGCTGGCTCGAGAGCCGCGTCGCCGAGCGCTTGGCCACGCGCATCGATCGACCTGTGCGCGATGCATCCGCGGCGCTCGCGGACCTGATCGCGCGTCCCGGTGGTCGCCCGCTCACCGACGAGCAAGCGCGCGCGGTCGGCAAGGCGCTCTCGGGCTCGCTCGCCGTGGTCACCGGTGGCCCGGGCACCGGCAAGACCGTCGTCGCCTCGGCGATCGTCCGTGGCCTCGCGCGCATGGGCATCTCGCACGTCGCGCTCGCCGCGCAGACGGGTAAAGCGGCGAACCGCCTCACGCAGGTGATCTCCGAACAGCTCGCGGCGATCGCCTCGCCCACCGACGTCGATCGCGCGCTCGCCGCGTCACCACCGACAGCGCAGACGCTCCATCGCTTGCTCGGCTACAGCGGGCGCCGGTTCGCACATCACGCGCAGAGTCCGCTGCCCGTCGGCGCGGTGATCATCGACGAAGCCTCGATGATCGATCTCGAGCTAATGGATGCCCTCCTCGACGCACTGCCGCTGTCCGCGCCGCTGATCATGATCGGCGACGCGCATCAGCTCCCCGCGATCGACGCGGGCCAGATCCTCGCGGACCTCGCGGCACCCTCCGCCGGCGCGGTCGCCAAGCTGTCCTCGCGCGTCGCCGTGCTCGAGAAGAGCTTCCGCATGGACACCTCCGATCCGGCGGGACGCGCGGTCTACGATCTCGCGCAAGCCGTACACACGAACGGGCCCGTCATCGAGCGGCTCGTCGCGCGTTCCCCGGGAACGCTGACGTTCACGGGTGCGGAGTGGGTGGACACCGCGAAAGCGAAGAAGCAGCACGACGCCACGCTGCAGGTCGCCGAAGCCACGTGGCACCACTGGGGCGGCCACACGGCGCTGATCGCGGCCGAGCGCATCTTCCGCTTCGTCGACGGACGCATCGATCCCGCCGAGGCCGCGGATCTCGAGTCGCTGTGGCAGCTGCTCACGCGCGGTCGCTTGCTCACGGTCACGCGCGCGTTGCCCACCGGCGCGATCGCGATCAACGCGCACCTCCACGATCTCGCGCTCGATCGCATGTCGGTCACGGGGCGCCCCGACTTCGTCCCCGGCGAGCCCGTGATGATCACCGCGAACGACTACCAGCGCGGCTTGTTCAACGGCGACCAAGGCATGATCGTCCGCGCCGACGAGGGCCTCTCGCGCCATCACTATCGCGCCGTGTTCCGCATCGCGGGCGAGCTGCGCCCGTTCGCGATCGAAGCGTTGCGCGATCGGCTCGAGCTGTCGTGGGCGCTCACGGTGCACAAGAGCCAGGGCTCAGAGCTCGATGGCGTCGCGCTGATCCTGCCGCACGATCCGCTGCCGCTCGTCACGCGCGAGCTGCTCTACACGGGCATCACGCGTGCGCGGCGCGGCGTCGCGATCGTCGGCTCGCGCGCCGTGTTCACCACCGGCTGCAAGCTCGCGGCGCTGCGCTACTCGGGGCTCGGTCCGCGCTTGCTTGCCAGGCTTGCCACGTGAGCGAGTGCACGCATCCCACGCGCGAGAACGGTGTGTGCACCACGTGCGGCCACTGCGTGCACGAGCTGATCTTGAACGCCGCTTGCTACTACTGCGGCACCACGGATCTCGATCCCGCGCAGCTCTCGCCGAAGAAGACGCCCGAGGTCATCGCCGCGTCGCGCTTGGTACGCAAGAACCGCAACGAACCCTAAGCGACGCTCAGCGACGCTTGTGCAGCTCCTCCGGCGCGATCGGTCGATCGCCCGGCATGAACAGATCGCGATCCGTGCTCGCGACCAGCGGAAACGAGGGCGTCGCGCGCAGCGTGTAGACGGGCTTGCCATCGCGATAGTCCGTCGCCGTCAGCTCGCTCGTCACCACGCCGCACACGAGGATCCGATCGCCGGGGCGAAGCAGGCCCTCCTCGATCGTCATCGGCCCGACGTGGTGCGGAATGCGCGCTGCGAGGTGTGGCGGCGCGTGGTTCCAGTACGTGAACGGACCGTCGGTGATCGCGAGCTCGAGGCCCGCGCCGATGACGCGGATGACGCCCGTCGCATCCTCGAGCTCGAAGTCGGCGCAGCGCGCGTCTTCGTGAAGCTGCGCGAACAGCATGTCGTGATCGATCCAGCCCGCGCGCATGTCGAGGTGATAGCCGATGCACGCCGTCCCGGAGAACGGCGCATTCAGCGGCGGCACGCTCGCGATCGGACGCACGGCCCCCTCGATCACCGCGGCGCTACCCTCGACCAGCTCCGCGATCGTCTTGCGCTGCAAGTGCTTGAGGACGCGACGCACCGCCTCCGCGCGGTTCTTCGGCGGACCCGCGCCCGGTGGCAGCGGCTTCGATCGCTGCGGCTGATCGCGTAGCGATCGCACGATGTAGCCGAGGACGCCGCCGATGACGAGCGTGCTGATCAGCCACGAAGCGAACACGCCGTGATCATACGGCGCACTAGAATTGCTTGCGCAGGCGCGCGTCGACGATCGCCTTCGGATCGAAACCGGTCTCGGTCTTGATCGCGTTGACCATGTCCTGCATGCCGGCCGGCTTGTTCTTGTACTTCTTGTAGAACCGACCGATCACACCGTCGAGGACATCCGCGCCGACGTGATCGGCGACTTCCTTGTAGAAGAACGCGCCCTGCATGTACGGCAGGTTCGTGAACAGCTTGTCCTGCACGATATCGATCGCGTTGCAGCCGCGCGGCCACGCGGGCGCGCCGCCCTCGGCGATCGCGGCGTCGAGCTCTTCCTGATAGTCCGCCCAGATCGTCGCTTCCATCGCGGGCACCGTCTTCGACAGCGCACGCGCCGACAGATACGACACCGTGCCCTCGGACAGCACGAAGTCCTCCCAGCACTTGAGGCGAACGCCGTCACCGAACCACCCATGCGCCGCCTCGTGCGCCTGCGTGACCTCGTCGTTCATCGCGTCCTTCGCGACGTGGAAGTACGGATGGTGCTCCATTCCGCCGTAGAGCCCTTCGCCCCACACCACGGACACCGACGCGATCTCCTTGCCGAACGCGTACGGTCCGAGCGTCTTCTCGTACCAATCGACGACCTTGACGAGGTTCTTCGTTCCCGCGCGCGCGGCGGTCTCGCCGCTGGGCAACCAATGCACGCTGACCTTCGTGCCCGCGGGCGTCGTGCCGAGCGTCGCGGTCGTGTACTTGCCGACGGCCCACGCGATCATGTATGGCGGCGCCTCGCTCTCGATCGCCGTCGGATACACGGCCGTCTTTCCCGTCGGAACGTTGTCGATGTTCAGCGCGAACGTCGTGCCGTCCGCCGGCTGGCTATGACACGGGAACAAGTTGCCGCAGAAGTACGGCCAGATCACCGTGGACCCGCCGGGCAAGAGGCCGTTCGCCTGATCGTGTCCGGTGAAACCGTACGAGACCACGAGCGGGCTGCGAACGTTCGTGACGCGCAGCTTGCCGTTCGTGACCTTGTAGTTGCGATTGCCGCGCTCGTCGGACACGTGCGTGATCGTCAGGCCGCCGACCTCGAGCGCGACGTTGCCGTACTTCTCGAGCTCGATCGTCGCCGTCGCCGTCATCGCGGCGAGGTCGACATCGAGGTCCGTGGACTTCACGTTGACGCCGCTGACCGCATCCGCTTTGCCGTCGAGCCACTCCTCGTCGTCGATGTCCTCGCTCGCGTCGGTCGCGCAGCCGATCACCGTCGACGTCAAGAGCAACGAGATCAGCCAGCGCGCGTCCATCCCTCGGACAGCAGCAAGGCGCGGGCCCATTCCGGGGTTCGTTCGTCGCCGCGATCTCGCGAGCTTGCCGAGGGCGGCTACTCGAGTAGCCGGCTCTACTCGAAGTTCGCCTTCCACAGCGGCGCGAGCGCCGGATCGTCATCGAGCGCCCGTGCGATCGCGAACAGCTTCGGCGTGCTGTTCTGGAACCACGCGCGCTGCGGGCGCCAGCGCGTCATGGTGCAGATGTAGACGTCGAGCATCGAGCGAGTCTCGCCGAGGAACCACGGTCCCTTCGCCGCGCCTTCGATCTGGGCCCACAGCTTCTTGCGGTGGTTCTCCGTCGACTCGCGCAGCCGATCACCCGCATCGCCGACCCACTTCGCCGGGTTGTCTCCGTACGTCCACGTCGGATAGACCGCCGCAACGAAGAACACGAGCCAGCGCAATGCATCGCGGCGCGCGGCGGTCCCTCGCGGAGGCAATAGCTTCGCCTCGGGATACAGCTCGTCGAGGTGGATCACGATCGCGGCCGACTCGGTCATCACGCCGCCATCGGGCGCGACGAGCGTCGGCACTTGTCCGAGCGGATTCTTCGCGAGCAACGCCGGGCTCGGGTGCTCGTAGTCGACCTCCTCGCGGTCGAACGGGACATTTGCCAGCGCGAGCGCGGCTTCGGCGAGGACCGAGCCGCAACCTTTGGAACCCATGACGTGCCACATGTTGGTGACCCTACCCTTCGCGATCCGGAGCGTCTTGCACGGGCTTGCTGCACTTCGTGTCTTGCGGACACGATGGCATTCGGCCACAGTGATCTCGTGCCGACGTTTCGCAGCGCGCCCGTGTACGAGACCCGCGATCTCGATGCGACGCGCTGCATGTGCGACGGCTGCGATCCGCGTCGTGCGCGCGAGGAAGCCACGACACGCGCGTCGCTCTGGCTCGTCACCGCGGGTGCGATGCAGGTGCGCGACGCGAACGGCGTGCGCGTCATCGATCCCACGTTGGCGATCGTGATGCCTCCGCATCATCCGTTTGTCGTCACGCATCCCGCGGGCCCCGACATCTGCCTCGGCTTTCACGGCCCGCTGATCGACGAGCTCGCCGCGCACGGCCCGCGCCTGATCCCGATCACGCCGGCGATCGTCGCGCGCATCAGCGCCGAGCTCGCGGCATATCGCGGCGGGACCGCCGACGATCTCGCGCTGACGGAGCTCCTCGGAGCCGTCGCCGATCCCGCTCGTGACGGCAGCACCACGCCGGTTGTCGTGGGCTCCGTCGACGCCGCGATCGGCACGGGGCGTGATCTCGCGAGCGCCGTCGCGCGCGAGCTGCGCCTGTCGTACTCGCAGTCGACAACGCTGGGCGAGCTGGCGGAGACCACGGGCTACTCGGTGTTCCACACGTGCCGCGTGTTCCAACGCGCGACCGGCCAGACGATCCATGGCTTCCGCCGCGAGCTACGCCTTCGCCACGCGCTCGCGCGCTTGCTCGACGGCGACGAGCCGCTCGCCGAGATCGCGGCGGCGACGGGCTTCGCGAGCCAATCTCATCTGACGAACCTGTTTCGTGCGCGGTTCGGGATCACGCCCGGCCGCGTGCGCACGCGCGACGGCCAGCGGTTGCTCGCTGGCTACTCGGCGTCGTCGCTATCGTCTTCGTCCGCGTCGGGATCCACCTTGCGCTCCTCGCGCGAGCGATCATCCCAGCCCGGTCCGAACCACAGCGCGCCGATACTCTGATCGCCCGACACGTCGCAGCTAGAACGTCACGCGCGTGATGGTCATCGTGACGTCGTAGCAGGAATGTCCGGTGTTCTCGCGATCGGGATACGTGACGTAGCCGAAGATCACGACGTCACCCTTCGGTACGTCGAGGGGCAGCGGCTGGCACTGGTTGTCCATCACCTTCAAGTCTGGATAGCGACCCGGCTTCGCGATCGCTCGACCGCGGAACTGGAGGCGCACCTTGTCGCCATCCGCGTGCACCACGGGCCAACTCAGGCCACCCATCGGCCAACGCCCGCTGAGCACGACGTTACCGTCGGTGCGAGGCTTCCCCGAGACGCGGCACGTGCTGTCGTGACCGGCGGACACCGAGCACACGCCATCGCCGTGCGTGATCGGCGTGATCACGTCGATCACGTGCGTGCCGGACGAGACCTCGAACGACGCCTTCTTGTCGAGCTTGCCGCGTCGCTTGCCGTCGATGAACACGATGCCGTCCGGCTCGTCCCACTCGATGTCGAGCGTTCCGGGGATCGCCTTCAGCTCCTTCACGACCTTCTCGACCGCCGCGCGATCGGTGACGTCGTCGGATGCAAGGTACTTCTCGAAGTAGTCGATCGCGGTGTCGATCGACTTCTTTCGCCGGTACAAGTCGGCGAGGTTGTAGAGCGCGTATGGATGCGGCGCGATCTCGTAGGCGCGCTTGTACTGCTTGATCGCTTCGTCGAGGTCGCCCTTGTCATCGGCGACGCGCGCCGCGGCGAATGCATCGCGCGCGGCTTTCGTGATCTGCGGCGGCAGCGACTTCGGCCCCGCGAACGCGGGTGCGGCCAAGACGGCGACGACGGCGACGAGGAGCGCGCGCATGGGCTCGGTGGTACCGCGCCGCACGCGAGCGCTCACTCCATACGTTCGGCCACTACTGGGGAGCGAGCGCGCCTTCGCGATCGACCGCGAGGCCCATCGCTTGGAAGCCCTTGTCGACGTAGACGACCGAGCCCGTGATGCCGCTCGCGAGCGGGCTCGAGAGGAACGCCGCCGTCGCGCCGACTTCCTCGGCGGTGATGTCCTCGGTGAGCGGCGAGTTGCGGCGCGCGTAGTCGAGCATCTGCTGGATGAAGCCGATCGCGCTCGCCGCGCGCGAGGCGTACGGGCCCGCGCTGATCACGTTGACGCGGTGGCCCCACTTGCGACCCGCTTCGAACGCGAGCACGCGCGCATCGGACTCGAGCGCGGCCTTCGCCGACGACATGCCGCCGCCGTAGCCGGGGACCACGCGCTCCGCGGCCATGTACGAGAGCGAGAGGAACGAACCGCCCTTGCGCGTATGCGGACCCAGCGCTTGAACGAGCGACACGTTGGAGTACGCGGATGCGGAGACGGCCGAGAGGTAGCCCTTGCGCGAGGTCTCGAGCAGCGGCTTCTTCACCTCGGAACCGTTCGCGAGCGAGTGCACGACGATGTCCACGCCACCGTCGGCGGCGACCGCGTTCGCGAGGCCACCGATCGTGAAGTCACCGAGGTCGCGGTAGCGCTTGCTCGTCTTGACCTCGTCGGGGACGTCCTCGAAGCGATCGTATTCGGCGTCGAGCGGATAGATCTTCGCGAACGACATCTTTTCGCCCGAGGACAGCTTCAGGGACTCGTCGAACTTGCCGCGCTCGAGCATCGTCTTGAAGATGCCGAGGGCGGGTGGCCAGGTCGCGACGGAGACCTTCGCACCCGCTTCGACGAACGCCTTGGCGATGGCAAAGCCAAAGCCACCATCGTCGGCGACGCCGGCGACCAGCGCGTGCTTCCCGGTCAGATCGATCTTCAACATGGGCGGTTGATCGCGCGAATTCGCGTGGTGGTCAACGTCACACTCTGCCGGAGTGATCCACCGTTTCGGTCGGCAGGTGCCGTACCGTAAGGCGTGCGATTCGTGGCGCTTGCCCTCCTCGCTCTGGCGAGCCCGATCGCGCACGCGGACGTATTTCGCGGACGCACGCATCAGCGCGCGACGAGCGAGACCGCGGCGCCGCCGCTCGTATCGAACAAGCTGTACTTGAACGACTGCCGGCCCGATGGCTGCGCGCTGCAGCCCGGCTTCGACGACACGCGCACGAATCACACGAGCATCGCGTTCAACGCGACGACGATGTCCGCGTGGCCGCATGGCGACGCACTGTGGGACGAGCTCGTGTCGTGCGTGCGCGCGACGTTTCGGCCGTTCGACATCGACGTCGTGACCGAGGATCCGGGATCCTCGAATCACTTCGAGGTGATGATCGCGGGCACGTTCGCGCAGCTCAACCCGGAGCTCGAGGGTGCGGGTGGCGTCGCGCCGTTCATCGGCTGCGGCGGCTCCGACGACAACGTGATCAGCTTCGTGTTCGCGCAGCAGTCCGACGACCTCGAGTACTTGTGCGGCGCGGTCGCGCAGGAGGCGGCGCACGTGTGGGGACTCGATCACGAGCTGAACGCGCTCGATCCGATGACGTATCTCGATCTCGGAAGCCTCAAGCGATTTCAGAACGCGGACGCGCAGTGCGGCACCGTGTTGCATCAACCGCAGCCGTGCGCGTGCGGCGGCACCACGCAGAACAGCTACGAGTACCTCGAGCAGATGTTCGGCGCGACGGAGCTGCCGCCGTCGGTCGTCGCGATCACCTCGCCGGGGAATGGCTCGTGGGTGAAGCCGGGCTTCCCGGTGCACGTGATGATCGATTCGGTGCTCGGTGGCACGCGCGCGACGCTGCAGATCGATGGCGCGGAGGTCGCGACGCTGTCGCCCGGACCGTTCGCGTTCAACGCGCCGGAGGCGATCGGCGGCGGAGTCCACGAGGTCACCGCCGTCGGCATCGACGGTGGCAATCGCAGCGTGACGACCACGATCAGCGTGCATGTCACGCCCGCGTGCAGCGCGAGCAAGCCGTGCGACGAGGGGTACTGCATCGGCGATTACTGCGTGCCGGGCGCCGACGTCGACGGTGGGCTCGGCGCGGAGTGCCTCGGCAACGAAGCCTGCATCACGCGCGCATGCGCGAGCGGCAACGGCGAGCAGCTGTGCGTCGGACCGTGCGATCGCGACCGCGGGTGTCCCGACGGCTTCTTCTGCACCGGCCCCGACGAGTCGCCGGTGTGTTGGCCCGATCGCGACGCGGGCTGCGAGGTCACGCCGGGTCGCGAGCCGCCGATCATGATCCTGCTCGGGATTGGCTTCGCGGCGATCGTGCTGCGTCGCCGGCGCTGATATCGTCGTCGCGTGTCCGTCCGCGATCAGGTGATGCGAACCGCTGCGCTCGCGGCACTCCAAGAGCCCCTCGTATCGCTGCTCGCGAAAGCGCGGCAAGGTGGCGCGGACGCCGGTCTCGATCGCCAGGTCGCCGCCGTCCTCGAGCTCCAGCGCCGCATGAAGCTGCCCGCGCTCGAATCGATGGAACCCGCGAAGGCACGCCGGTTCGCCGAGAGAGGCCTGTCACCGCTCGAGGTCGACGTCGTGCAGATGGCGCAGGTGATCGATACGCGCTTGCCCGTGCCCGCCCGCATCTTCGTGCCTCACGAGGCAACGCCACATTGGATCGTCTACTTCCACGGTGGCGGCGGTGTGATCGGCAGCGCGCGATCCTCCGAGCCGGTCACGCGCCTGATCGCCGCGCAGACACGGTGCACGGTCGCGTCGATCGACTATCGCCTCGGCCCCGAGCACAAACATCCGGCCGCGATCGACGACGCACGCGCCGCGTGGGACGCGATCACGAAGCGCGCGCCCGCGAACGCGAAGATCGCGGTCGCCGGCGATAGCTTCGGCGGGTTCCTCGCCGCGCATGTCGATCGCCACGCGCGTCGCTCCGCACGAAAGCCCGCCGCACAGGTGCTGTTCTATCCGATCGTCGATCTGACGATGACCTCACCCGGCTTCGAGTCGCACGGTGTGGGCTACCTCTACACGAAGGCGATGGCGCAGTACTTCCGCACGCACTACATGCGGCCCGAGGACGATCGACGCGCCGCCTCCCCTGCGTTCTGGCCCGAGGTCGAGGGGGCCGCGCCCGCCATCGTCGTCACCGCCGGCTTCGACCCACTGTGTCTCGAGGGCGACGCACACGCAGACCGCCTCCGCGCCGCCGGCATCCAGGTGGTCCACCGTCGACATCCGTCCTTGGTCCACGGCTTCTTGAGCCTCGCCGGTGGCGTCCGGGCGGCCCGCGCCGCCATCGACGAAGCGTGCACCGACCTCGTCTCTATTTTGGCGTCCTGACAACGGCGGGTTACCCTGAGACGTGATTGCCGTGCTGATTGCACTGGCTGACGTCGGGCCCGGCGTTCAGCTCGAAGAGCAATTGAACCAAGCCGGCTTCACCGCGCGCTGGGATGCCGCGCAAGCAGATGGACCGCGCGGCGGAGGGCTGCAGCAGGTCGTGTTGATCGATGCCGATCACCTCGGCAATCGGCTCGGCGCGGTGGCCGAGCAGTGGCGCGACGCTCCCTCGGTGCCCGGCGTGATCGCACTCGGGACGTCACCCACCGCGCGCGAGAACGCACCGATCGCACGCGTCACGCTGATCGCACCGAGCGCGAAGCTGACGACGATCGGCAACGCGATCAAAGAGACCGCGAAGCTGCGCCTCGCCTCCGGCATGCGCTGGAACGTGCTGCGTGCCGCCGCCGGCTTGCCGCCGCTCCCCGATTCGCCCGCCGCGTGGCAACCCACGCTCGTCGCCGCGCGCAAGGTCGACATCGAGATCCCGCGCTCCGCTCTGCGCTGGCACGCGATGCACTACGCGACGCCGACGGCGCGCATGGATCAGCTGCGCGAAGAGCGCCTGCTCACCGTGCCCGAGCTCGAAGCGAGCCAGCACCTCGATGGCACGCGCACCGTGCAGACGATCGTCGGCCTCGGTCGCCCGCTCGATCCCCAGGCGATGGCGCGCTTTCTGTGGACGATGACCTCGATCGGCGCGCTCGAGCTCACGCCCGAAGTGCGCGACGTCGCGACGCCGCAGCGCCGCATGCTCGACGATCTGCGCAACCATCTGCGCGCGCGCTCTTCGCGCCTCGGACAGAGCACGTTCTACGACGTCCTCGAGATCACGCCGCTCGCCGAGTATCCCGACATCGAAGAGGCATATCGCATCGTCGGCTCGCGGTACGCACCTGCAAACCTATTGCAGCACGATCTGTCCGAGCTGAAGCCGCTCGTGCAGCCGATGTGGGAGCTCGTCGAGAAAGCGCGCTCCGTGCTCGTGGATCACGCGCAGCGCGGTCGCTATCACGATTGGCTTCGCCAGCGGATGAACGACCTCAAGACCGTGTGGGCGATCGATCCGAAGGCGGTCGAAGCGGCGAAGACGATGTTCGTGCGCGGCCAGAAGTCGCTCGGCGAAGGCGACGTCCACAAAGCGATGAGCGAGCTCGCCGGTGCGTGCCGCCACTTCCCGGGCAACCCGGACATGGAAGCGAACCTCGCGTGGGCGCGCTATCGCGTGCAGGTCGCGTCCGGTCGCGATCGCGTGGAAGCCGCGAACGCGGAGCGCAAGGCCGTCGAGGATCTGCTGCTCGGGTGCCGCCCGTGGCCGCGCGCGCTCGTCGCGCTCGCGCTGCTATGTGCGGCCGCCGGTGATGCGGACTCGGCGCGCTGGCACCTGCACATCGCGCTGCAAACGGATCCCAAGGTGCCCGCCGCCGCGCAGCTCGCGCAGCGCCTCGGCATGCGCCGCTACTGACGTATAGTCGGCCCGTGCGCGACATCGAGGATCGTCTTCACGCGGCCCCCGCCGGGTCGATCGAAGCCGAGCTCGTCGCGATCGCGCTCGAACAGACCGAGGCAGAGCACGGCGCGCTGTTCGTGTGGAGCAAGGAAGCCGGCGGGCTCACGCTCGTGCAGCACGTCGTCAACGGCGTGACCGTGACGATCCCGCGCGTCATCAAGAGCGAGACGGGACAGAAGGCCGGTATCGCACTGCACGTGTTCGAGACGGAGCAGCCGTACCTCTCGCCCGACACGTCGAAGGATCCGCTGTACACGCGCTACTTGATCGATGTCGGCTCGATCGCCGCGGCGCCGATCCGGTATCAGAAGCGACCGATCGGTGTGCTCACGGTGTCGATGCGCGATCCGCGCGCGCTCGATCAATCGACGCTGCGAGCGCTGACCTCGATCGCGGAGGTCGCCGCGCCGCTATTGCGTCGCGCGCAGGTGGATCGCATCTCGCGCGCGGCGACGGGGCGCCCGCTCATGATCAAGGGCCTCTCGCCCGCGTGGCACGAGGTCGAACGCAAGCTCGAGCTCGCTGCACCGACGAACGCGCCGATCCTCATTCGCGGCGAGAGCGGCACCGGCAAGGACCTCGTCGCGCGCGCGATTCACTGGAACAGTCGCCGCACGGAGAAGCCGTATGTCGTCGTCAACTGCGCGGCGATTCCAGAGACGCTGCTCGAATCGATCCTGTTCGGTCACGTGAAGGGCGCGTTCACCGGCGCGGTGATCCACAAGGTCGGCGAGTTCCAGAAAGCGGACGGCGGCACGCTGTTCCTCGACGAGGTCGGCGAGCTCCCCGTGATGCTGCAGGCGAAGGTGCTGCGCGCCGTCGAGCAAGGCGAGGTGCAACCGCTCGGCTCGAACGAGCCGCCCGAGCGCGTCGACGTTCGCTTGATCTGCGCGACGAACCGCGACCTGGAAGCGATGGCCAAGGTCGGTCAGTTCCGCGACGACTTGTTCTATCGCCTCAGCGTGATGACGCTCGATCTGCCGCCGCTGCGCTCGTACAAGGACAACCTCGAGACGCTCGCGAACGTGTTTCTCGAGCAATCCGCGTCCGCGCACGGCAAGCCGGCGCCGCGGCTCGGTCCAGAGGTGCTCGCGCGCATGACGGCGTACGACTTCCCGGGCAACGTGCGCGAGCTGAAGAACACGATCGAGCACGCGGTGATCCTGTCGACCGAGGACGAGCTGCGCCCCGAGGACCTCCCCCGCCCGCTGCTCGCCGGCAGCTCCGCGAGCGGCAAGCCGATCCGCGCGGCCAAGCCCGCGCAGCTCACGCTCGACGAGGCCCGCGAGAAGTGGCTCGAGCCGCTCGAGCGGCAGTACCTCACGGATCTCCTCGCAAAACACGACGGCAACGTGAAGGTCGCCGCGAAGGCCGCGGGCGTGAACACCGTCACCTTGTACCGACTATTGAAGCGCCGCGGCCTGTCGTTGGGGCGCACGGTTCGCCCGAGCGACTGAGCAACGACAGAGGAACGACCTGTGAGGTAGCCGGCTTTTCTTTCTGAGGAACGGTCGGACCAGGCCGCCGGTAGAATGGCGCGCTATGGGCATCTCTCGGACGAGGCTTGGATTCCTCGCGCTCGTATTCGCGATCGCGGCGTGTGGTGACAACGATGTTCCCGAACAAGTCGATGCGGGGCCGGAAGCGCTGACGCCGACGGTCGAGACGATCGCCCCGATGCAGGTCGTCGCCGGTGATCCGATCGCCGTCACCTGCACCCTGACCGAAGGCACGGTCGACGAGCCGATCACCACGATGGTGCAAGGCGAGCTCGTCGTGATGGACGAAGCATCGATCACGCGTACCGGCGGCGGGCTCGTCGCGCGCAAGGTCGGCACCGTCCAGATCGCGTGCAAGCTTCCGGACCGCGACCTGATCGATGCAACGCCCGCGGCCGTCGAGATCCTCGTCGGTGCGCCTGCGAACATCGTCACCGAGATCAACCCCGCGCCGGTCACCGCCGGCCAGATGGTCACCGCGACCTGCACCGTCTACGACAGCCAAGCGAACATCATCACCGGCGCGACGCCGACCCTCGAGCTCTCTCCCACCGACGGTGGCAACACGGTCGCGGGCCTGTCCGCCGAGATGACACGCGCGGGAAACTACGTCGGTCGCTGCGTGCTGCCGGGCACCACCACGAACAACTTCCCGTTCACGGTCAACCCGGACCTCGCCGCGAACATCGCGATCGCGAAGTCGCCCGACCTCCAGGTCTACGCGATCGGCGACATCATCACCGTCACGCACGTCGTCACCGATCGCTTCGGAAACGAGATCCCGCTCGCGATGGTCGACAAGACCAGCACGCCGCTCACCGGTGTCGGCCCGACGCTCCCGATGCCGCCCGAGCAGTTCGTCTACAACGGCGAAGGTACCTATCGCGTCGACGCCAACGTCACCGACCCGACGCACGACGATCTCCCGGTGCGCGCGTCCGTGGTCCTCACGGTCAACAGCCTCGGCCCCGCGATCGTCTGCGGCGCGCCCGCCGACGGCACCATGGTCAACCACACGCCCGGCACGAACCGCACGTTCAGCGGTACCGCCTCCGACGTCAGCGGCGTCACGAGCGTGAAGGTCAACGGCGCCAACGCCACGCTCGGTGCGAACGGCGCGTTCTCGCTCTCGATCCCCACGCGCTTCGGCATCAACTTCGTCAAGATCGAAGCGTTCGACACGTTCAACGTGCCGACCACCAAGTACTGCTCGTTCCTCGCCGCCAACCAGTGGGGCTCGACGACGTCGACCACGAGCGACATCCTCTCGCTCCGCATGACCCAGTCCGCCGTCGACGACGGCAACCGATCGAACGCACTCGGCTCGTTCGGCGACATCCTCCACACCGTCCTCAACTCGCAAGGCCTCGCGGACGCGCTCCACAGCGCACTCCTCGCCGCGAACCCGCTCAAGCCATCGAGCTGCGACCAACAGGTGTGCGTGTTCGGCGCCTGCGCGTGCGTGTTGCGCTCCGCGATCAACTACCAATCGTCGAGCCTCGACGGCGCGAAGACCGTCAACATGAGCCTCGTCCAAGACGGCCTCGCGATCACGGCGCGCCTCGAGAACCTCAACGTCCGCATGCGCGTCAACGGCCAAGCCGCGGGCATCGGCTTCGACACCACGGGCAACGTGAACATCTCGTCGGTGCAGATCGGCATGATCCTCGATCCGTCGATCAGCGGCGGCTCGCCGCGCGTCACCGTCCGCGCGAACACCACGTCCGTCGCCGTCGGATCGATCTCCACGAACTTCAGCGGCATCGATGGCTTCATCATCAACATCGCCGTCTCGATCGCGAACGGCGCCGTCCGTGACCTCGTCGCGAGCACGCTGCGCAACTACGTGCAGAACAACTTCGACTCCGTGCTCGACGGCGTCCTCGGTGGCCTCGATATCTCCACGCTCGGCGCATCCTTCAACGTCCCCAAGCTCGCCGGCGGCGGCTCCGTCCCGCTCAGCTTCGGCGTCGGCTTCTCGTTGATCTCCACCACGCCGTCGCGCCTGCTGTTCGGTATCGGCACGCGCATGTCTTCCACGATCGCCAACGCATATCCGACGCTCGGCGTACCGATCCAACCCGGCGCGGTGCTCCTCGATCCGACCTCGAACACCAACACCGCCGTCGCGGTCCACGTCGCCCTGCTCAACCAAGCGATGCACGCACTGTGGAAGGCGAACTACCTGAGGGTCACGATCCCCGGCACCGCCATCGGCCTGCCGTCGACGGTCTCGATCGCGCTCACCGGTCGCCTACCGCCGGTCGTGACGCTCACCGGCACGAACGTCGCGGAGCTCTCGCTCGGCGCCGTCGACGCGGTGATCCAGTACCCCGGCCTGCCGCAGAACACGGCCGTCACCTTCGGCGCACGCGCTCACACCTCGGTCTCGCTCTCCGGCAACGATCTCGTCTTCGGCGGCTTCGTCCTCGACGAGGTCCGCGTGTCGAGCGATCTGTTCACGCTCACCGCGTCCGACGTGCAAACGCTCGAGGACGCACTCGCCGATGTCGCGCAAACGGTGATCACGCAGTCGCTCAACAACGCGCTCCCCGCGATCCCGATCCCGGCATTCGCGATCCCCGCGTCCCTCGGCACCTTCGGCCTGCCCGTCGGCGAGGAGCTCGGCATCGTGAACCCGACGCTGCAGTCGAGCGGTCAGCACTTCGTGCTCCGCGGCAGCTTCGGTCTGCGCTAGCGCTCGCTAGGCACGGCTGTCGTTACGTCGTGGAACGGGCAACGGCCGATGTACTACGCACGCGAGCGCTCCGTACGACATGTCGATCGTGCGGTTCACCGACGACGCGGTCGCTCTGCTTCGCGAGCTCGCGGGCGATCGCGATCTGGCGACACACGGCGTGTTTGTCACCGTCCTTCTCGACGAGGACTACAAAGGCTCGGTCCGCTACTTCATCGACATCGTCGACCGCGGCGTCGCCGCGTCGGTCTGGTACGACTGGCACGGCCTGCATCTCTTTGTCGAGACAACGAAGGCCGGCTATCTGCACGGCACCGTCATCGGCGCGGGCGTCGACTCGACCGGTGGCAAAGGCTTCCGGTTCGAGAACCCGAATACGGTCAAGCTCGACACGCCGAACTTCCCCGGCGAGGTCGATCCGATCCGGCTGACCAAGGCGTACTAGCGAGCACGTGGTCAGCGGCGAGGAGCGGCAGCTCCGTCAGTCGCGACGGTACATCGTCACGACGCACGCACCACCGAGGCCGAGGTTGTGCTGCAACGCGACCTTCGCGTTGGGGACCTGGCGCTGATCGGCGGTGCCGCGGAGGTGCCACACGAGCTCGGTGCACTGTGCGAGGCCGGTGGCGCCGAGCGGGTGGCCCTTGGAGAGTAGGCCGCCCGACGGGTTCGTCACGAACTTGCCGCCGTACGTGTTGTCGCCGTCCCAGATGAACTTCTCGGCTTCGCCTTCTTTGCACAGGCCGAGCGCTTCATACGTGAGGAGCTCGTTGGCGGTGAAGCAGTCGTGCAGCTCGACGACCTGGACGTCGCTCGGGCCGAGGCCCGCCTGCTCGTACGCCTTCTTCGCGCACTCCTTGGCCATGTCGTAGCCGACGGCCTTGATCATCGAGTGCTCTTCGAACGTGGACGCGTAGTCCGTCGTCATCGCTTGCGCGGCGATGTAGACCGGCTTGGAGATGTTGTGCTTTTTCGCGAACTCGTCGGAGCACAGGATGGCGGCCGCGGCGCCGCAGGTGGGCGGGCAGCACTGGTAGCGCGTCAACGGATCGAAGACCTCGGGCGACGCGAGGATCTCCTCGACGGAGAGCACCTCCTTGAACAGCGCGTAGGGGTTCTTCGACGCGTGCTGGCGCGCCTTCGCGCTGATCTTCGCGAACGTCTCCTTCTTCGTGCCGTACTTCCAGCGGTACTCGCGACCCGCGCCGCCGAAGAACTGCGCTGCGCCCGGGGCGGACGTGAAGCCCTGCTCCGCGTTCATCACCTCGACGAACTTGTCGAGCGGGTTCGCGCGATCGGTCCACCTCGCGGACAGCGCGCCGGCTTCCATCTGCTCGAAGCCGACGACGAGGACGGCCTCGGCGAGGCCGCCTGCGATCGCTTGCGCGCCGAGCATCAGCGCCGACGATCCGGTCGAGCAGTTGTTGTTCACGTTGAACACCGGGATGCCGGTAGTGCCGAGCTGGTAGATCGCGCGCTGGCCGCAGGTCGAGTCGCCGTAGACGTAGCCGGCGTATGCCTGCTCCATTTCGGTGAACTTGACGTTCGCGTCGGCGAGAGCGGCCTCGGCCGCCTTCTTCGCCATCACGTGATACTCCTCGGACTTGCCGGGCTTGGCGAAGGGAACCATTCCGACGCCGATGACGTTTACTTTGCGTGGCATGTGATTTTCTCCTTCGCTTTCAGACGAGCTTGTTGAGGAAGCCGAGGCGGTGCGCGACGGAGACATCTCCGTCGACCTTCAGCTGGCCGTGTTGATAGAGGTTCTTCGCGGTCGCCTTGCCGGTGACCAGCGCGACGAGATCCGCGTCGCTGATCGTGAGCGTGGCGTCGATCTTCTTCGGATCGTTGCCGCCGATCGCGAACGTCTGCTCCGCGCCGTCGACGACGAACTTCACCGTCGCGCGCACTTCGTTCTGGAGCCCCGGGTTGTCCGCCAGGCGCTTCGCGAGCTGCGTGAAGATCACGGGAGCCTGCGCTGCTTGCTTCGCCGCCGCCGGAGCAGCCGCCGCCGCAGGCGCAGCCGCCGCACCGCCGAGCCCCTTGCGCTTCGCGATCACTTCGACCGCCTTGCTCGGATCGAGCTTCGACAGGAAGTTCAGCTTCTGGGACGCCATCACGTTGCCGCTGATCTTCAGCTTGCCCGTGGTGAACAGCTTCATCGCGTCGGCCTTGCCCTGCGTCAGCGCGAGGAAGTCTTCCTCGGTGAGCTCGAGCGTGCACTCGCCGGAGTCGCCGCCGGCCTTCACCGAGCCCGCGCCCTTGAGGTCGAGCGTCCAGCTCTTGGGGCCGATCTTCCACAGGTACGTGGTGTTCACCTTGCCCGCGAGATCGGGGTTCTGCTTCAGGTACTCCTCGATCACCGCGAACACGTCGTCGACGGTCGGCACGTAATCGGCCGGAACGCCCGCGGGCGCTGCGGCTGCGCTGCCGCCGCCGCCGGTGCGCTTCGTGGTCTCGGCGAGCACCATTTCGGGCGTGAGCTTCTTCAGGAAGCCGAGCTTCTGCGAGGCCATCACGTCGCCGCTGATCTTCAGCTTGCCCGTCGAGAACAGCTTCATCGCATCGGCCTGACCGGTCGCCATCGCCATGAAGTCCGCGTCGGACATCTCGAGCGTGCACGAGCCGGTGCCCGCGCCCTCGGTGACCTTGCCCGGCGGCGTGGTCAGATCGATCGTCCACGCACTCTCGGGCGAGCTCAGCTTGAACACGAACGCGGTCTTCACCTTCTCCGCCGTCGCGGGGTTGCCGCCGACGAACGTGCCGATCGCGCGGAAGATGTCGCCCGAGTTCGGCACCGCCGCGCCGCCGCTCTTCTGAGCGGTCGCCGGCTTGCTGCGATCCTTCGGCTTCGGAATCTCTTTCCACAGCTCGACGGCCGCGTTCGAGATCACGACCTCGCCCGTCTCCTTGAGCTTGGTGCGGAACACGATCTTCGTGTCCGACTCCTTCCACATCTCGGTGACGAGCGTCTGGCCCGGCAGCACCGTCGACGCGAACCGCGCCTTGATGCTCTTCACGAAGTCCGGGTTGCCATCGGGGGCGAACGCCTGCGCGACATGGCGCGTGGCGAAGCCGAACGACGCGAGGCCGTGCAGGATCGGCTTCTGGAAGCCGAATGCCTTCGCGAAGCCCGGATCCGCGTGCAGCGGGTTCCAGTCACCGGACAGACGATAGATGAGCGCTTGGTTGTCCGTGGTCTTGTCCTCGACGACCTTGTCGGGCGCGCGATCCGGCGGGACGTTCACGTCGGCGCTCGGGCCGCGATCGCCGCCCCATCCACCGGCGCCACGCACGAACGTGGTCAGCTCGTTCTTCACGAGCTCGTCGCCGTGCTCGTCGTACGAGATGAACTCGGTCACGACGAGCGCGCCCTTGCCCTTGTCGTAGATGTTCTTGACGGTCGCCTTCGTCGTCAGCTTGCCCTTCGTCGGCAGCGGACGCTTGAGCTCGGTGTACTGCTCGCCGTGGAGCACGCGATCGAGGCCGAAGTTCAAGCCCGGCGCGGTGACGCCGTTCTTGCCCTGCGTGAACACCATCGAGATCGCCGGGACGACGCCGAAGCTCGGCAGCACCTTCATGCCCTTGCCGCTCAGCTCGTATACGAGCTGCAGGTCGCGCTCGTCGAGCGGGTTCTGCGCCGCGCCGACGCCGAGTGCATAGAGGGAGACGTCGCGCTCGTCGTAGCTCGAGGTGAACTCGGGATACGTGTAGCCGAGCGCCGCGTCGACATCGATGAACTGGTTGCCGCCCTTGGACGGCCCCGCCTCGACGTTGGCCATGATCGGGCCCATCGACTCCGCGACCGAGCCGGGATGCGTGGTCTTGTCGAACTGCGTGATGTCCTTCCACGCGTCGTTCACGTTCTCGGGCGTGATGTCGCGACCGAGCTTGAACGTCTTGCCCGTCGAGCGCTCCCAGCGCAGCTTCGCGTAGAAACCACCGCCGACCTCGTAGAGGCCGCCGGTGTCCTCGCACGACTCGTGCGCGAGCTTCGCGACCAGCGATGACACGTACTCGGGCTTCAGTGCGTCGAGGAGCTCCTTCGGCAGCACGGTCTCCGTCATGCGCGAGCCCGCGATCGGGGCGATCGTGTTGACGATGACGTTGCGCTTGCGGCCCTCGGCGGCGAGCGTCTGCGTGAAGCCGTGGATGCCGAGCTTCGCCATCGCGTAGTTCGCCTGGCCGAAGTTGCCGTAGATGCCGGCGGCGCTCGCGGTGTTGATGATGCGGCCGTAGCCCTGATCGTTCATCAGCGTCCACGCGGCGTGCGTGACCTTCATCGCGCCGAGGACGTGGACTTGATAGACGAGGTCCCAGTCCTGCTGGGTCATCTTCTTGAACGAGACATCGCGGAGGATGCCGGCGTTGTTGATGATGATGTCGATGCGACCGAACGCGTCGACGGCCGTCTTGATGATCTTGTCGCCATCGGTGACGGAGTCGTAGTTCGCGACGGCCTCGCCGCCCTTCTCTTTGATCTCCGCGACGACCTTGTCGGCCGCCGACGACGATCTCCCATCGCCGGTGAAGCTTCCGCCGAGGTCGTTGACGACGACCTTCGCGCCTCGCGAGGCGAGCAGGAGCGCGTGCGACCTGCCGAGGCCACCACCTGCGCCGGTTACCAGTGCGACTTTTCCATCGAATCGTAGGTCACTCATCGTTTCATTCCTTTCCGCGGCAGCGGGGTGGGTTTCTTCGTGACCGCCTGGGCCGCGTGCCCGAGAACGGTGGGGAACAGCGCCTTCCAGTCGTCGATCAGGTCATCGAGCCGGCGCTCCTCCTTGTGGAGGACGGCAGACATCGCCGCGCCGATCATGAGTTGCAGCGTCAGATCCAATGCGCGCTCGATGCCGGGATGATCGGCGACGTCTTTGCCGAACAGCGTGCGCGCCTGCGCGAAGATGCGATCGCGCAGCGCGCGCTCGGCGGTCGCGAGCACGGGGCGCAGCTCGGGATCCGTGCGCGCCGCGGTGCGCAGCTCCATCGAGACCTGAAACATCGTCCCGCTGAAGCACTGCCAGAGCAGACCGAGGACGGCGTCGGTGCGCGCCTTCGCGTTCTTCTCCTCCGGCAGCTGCTGCGCGAACTGCTTGAGCTCGCGCGCGCGCATCTCGGCGAGGTGATCGACCGCGGCGACGAGCAACTCCGCCTTCGACGGAAAGTGATGCAGCAGCGCTCCGCGCGAGACATCGGCGCGGCGCTGGACCTCGAGCGTCGTGGTGCGCGCGAAGCCAACTTCGATCAAGCTCTCGACCGCTGCATCGAGCAACGCGCGGCGCGTCTCGTCGCGTCGCTGCTGCTGCGTGCGAGGGGCACGGAGAGCTTCGGGCATCCGCTTGCGGTGTACCGCTCAGAAAACAGTCAGTCAAGACTGTTTGTTAGTTTCCGCAGTGGTCAGAGGTAGCTGACCGCCGACAAAAAAGCCGCCGGCGCAAAAACGCCGACGGCCGGCTCGTACCCTCGCGGCAAGCTGCACGAGCCTCCTCGGTCCGAGTGCACGTTCGTATCCACGACTCGGTAGGCCGTGCAGGTACACGCCAGCGGTTTGCTGTCGTCAAATACGAGCGATCGGGCGATCGACGAGCACCTGTCGCACAGCTCGACTGCGAGTTTTCATCGGCGATCGACCTCTACGCACGAACGCAGCCGTTTCGCCTCGTGGCCCAGCAGTTGCTCATGTGCCTCGGTGCGGCAAGCGGTTCCTGCCTCTTGCGCCATTCACCGCATCCCTGCGGAAAGAGGACTCTCTATGCGTATGCTCTCCAAGACTATCTTCAGCTCTCTCCTTCTCGTGTCGTCGACGGTCGCGTTTGCCGACGACGAACCACCGGTACCGTCGGACGGAACGCCCGACACGGGATCGACCAACACGCCGGGCTCGACGGCTCCACCGACGGCACCGGCCGATCTGCCGAAGTCACAGTCGGATAACGACGTGCAACCCGAGGTCGCGTCTCCCGGATTGCCGGCGGCGGGCGGAATCGTCAGCCAAGCAGGCGTCGGCGGCGTCGTCGGCTACGGTCGCGCGGGCGTCCTCGAGCTCGGCGGATCGGCGGGCTTTGCCTTCGCCTCCGAGTATCGCAGCCTGAGCTTCGCACCGACGATCGGCTGGTTCCTCGCGGACAACTTCGAGATCTCCGCGATCGTCAGCGTCGCGAACATCAAGCAAGGTGATGCAGCGTCCTCGACGCTGTGGTCGGCGCTCCTCGAGCCGAGCTATCACGTCCCGTTCAATCGCACGGTGTTCGGCTTCCTCGGCCTCGGTGCCGGCGCCGCACACGTCAGCGGACTCGGTACGGGGTTCGCGGTCGCTCCTCGCATCGGTGCGAACATGATGGTCGGTCGGTCCGGTGTCCTGACGCCGTCGCTGTCCTACCAGTACACGACGATCAGCACGGACATGCCGACCAATACCGGCGTGACCACCGTCGCACTCACGAGCGCCCTGACGTTCAACGTCGGCTACACCGCGATGTGGTGAGCCCGGGAATCGACCGGCGGACGCCATGGTTGACCGCGTGACTGGCACCCGAGCCAGGACCAAGGCAAAGTCCACCGCTCGTGATCCGTCGCATTCCCCTTTTCCGCCTCGCGGTCGGCATCGTCGTCGGCGCCATCGTGCTGTACCTGGCGATGGTGCTGTTCGGTGCGACGAATGATGCGTGGCTGGTCACTCGCGTGTATCTGCGGTGGACGGGCCTCGTGTTCTCGGTGCTGGGGACGATCCGTCTCGTCGACGTGTTCCGCGGCTACGAGCGCGGCATCGGCTGGCGCTACCTCTACGGCGGCAAGCGCGATCCGATGATGCTCGCGTTCGCGGGCGGCTCGGCGGTGATCACGCTCGCCGGGCTCGCGATCCTGCTCCTCTCGAGCGGCAGCACGATCGGCGTGCTGATGTTCGTGCTCGGGCTGATCTCGACGGCGGTGTTCCTGCTGCTGTCGCTGTTCAGCGTGTTCACGAGCGTGTCGGTGCTCGGCGTCGCGCTCGGCGTGTCGGCGCTCACCGTCGTGCTCGCGGTGACGACCGGATTCCAGAAGCAGTTCCGCGACAAGGTGCTCGGCGTCAACGCGCACGTCATCGTGCTCAAGTCGCAGGCGACGTTCGCCGAATACCGCGACGTCATGGACACCGCGCGCAACATCGATCCCGATGTCATCGCGGTGCAGCCGTTCATCTTCGCCGAGATGCTCGTCACCCGCGGCAAGGGCGAGCTGTCGGGTGTCGCGATCAAAGGCATCGACCCGACGCTCGTCGGTCGCGTGCTCGATCTCGACAAGCACATGATCGAGGGCAAGGTCGACACGCTCGCGAAGCGTCCCGGCACGGGCGAGCTCCCGCCGATCATCATGGGCAAGGAGCTCGCTCACAAGCTCAAGGCGAAGGTCGGCGATGTCGTCACCGTCGTCGTTCCGCTGTCGAACATCGACTTCGACACGTGGCGCGCGAAGTCGAGCGCGCCGCGCACGCGGAAGTTCGTCGTCACCGGCATCTTCTACAGCGGCTTCGACGAATACGACCGCCGCCTCATGTACACGGCGCTCGAGGACACGCAGGAGCTCGTCGGTCGCGGCGACCAGGTGATGGGCGTCGAGCTCAAGGTCAAAGACGTCGACCGCGCCGAGAAGATCGCGGCGAACCTCGAAGCCGCGCTCGGCGGTCCGCCGTATCAAGTCCAGGACTGGTACGAGCTGAACCACAACCTGTTCACCGCGCTGAACCTCCAGAAGCTCGCGCTCGTCATCATCCTCACGCTGATCATCGTCGTCGCCGCCGTGAACATGATCTCGGCGCTGACGATGATGGTCACCGACAAGACGCGCGAGATCGCGATCCTCAAGTCGATGGGCGGATCGTCATCGAGCGTCGCGCGCATCTTCCAGGTCGTGGGCCTCGCGATCGGCGGCGTCGGCACGCTGACCGGCGTCACGATCGGACTCGCGACGTGCTTCGTGGTCAGCTCGTACGGCTACCACCTCGATCCCAAGGTCTATCTGATCGATCGCTTGCCGATCGAAGTGCGCGGCCTCGAGGTCGTGCTCGTCGCCGCGATCACGATGGTGATCAGCGTGCTCGCGACCGTCGTGCCTGCCTCGTCCGCCGCTTCGCTGCGACCGGTCGAAGGCCTGCGCTACGACTAGGCGCGAGCGGCTACCCGCGACCGGCGCGAACGCTCCCGATTTCGGTTCGTGGTCGAACCAAGATCGGCAGGTGGTCATCCACCTACACGTTTGGTTTCAAGCAGATCCCTTGTGGATAAGCTGTCATCGCGCAAATCGAATTGCATTTTTGCAACGAAACTTGCTCAGACGACATGGAAGCTCGAGCAGCCAGGCCTGTGTGATCACGCAGTTGCAGCGCATCGCGATTGGCCCACTGCTTGTATTTGTCGACCTCCATCATGCGCAACATCAACTCGCTTCTCACCGCTCTCGTTCTCTCGTTCTCGACCGTAGCCGCCGTTGGCTGCGCCGAGGTTGGCTCCGACGACCTGAACGAGGTCGACGGCGAAGCGGCCGCCGCGGGCAAGCTCTCGTTCTGGAAGGCCGGCGACGGTTTCCACTTCAACCTCAAGAGCGGCAACGGCGCGATCCTCCTCACGTCCGAGGCGTACACGTCGCGCACCGGCGCCATCAACGGCGCGCTCTCGGTCCTCGACAACGGCGTCGACCCGGCGATGTACGAAGTGAACCAGACGGCGACGGGTTGGAACCTCCACCTCAAGGCCGGCAACCACGAGACGATCGCGTTCTCGCAGGTCTACTCGACCAAGTCGAACGCGACCCGCGCGGTGACCTCGTCGGTCAAGGCGGTCACCAGCTACCTCGACAAGAAGGAGTCGAACACCACCGGCGCGCGCGTCGAGTTCCTCCAGGGCGAGACCGGTCAGTTCCGCTTCAACGTCCACGCGAAGAATGGCCAGATCGTTCTCTCGTCGGAGCAGTACACGACGGAAGCCGCCGCAGTGAACGGCGCGGTCGCGGTGCAGACGGTCGGCGCGGATGCGTCGGCGTACACCCTCCAGCAGAACGCGGCGAAGGGCTGGTACTTCACCGTGAAGGCCGACAACGGCCAGATCATCGGCGTCTCGCAGCAGTACACGACCAAGTCGGCGGCGCAGTCGGCCATCACCTCGCTGAAGTCGTTCCTCCCCGACGTCCAGATTCTGTAAGTCGGTTCGCTTTCTCTTAGCCTACAAAGTTACGAAGTTGCGCAACGGGCACCCATTCCGGGTGCCCGTCCGCATTTTCGGCGTCGCACTGGCGCGTGTCGCACGCACCACGCGCGCAATCGTTAGAACGGCGATGCGTCGAGCCCCGCTGTTTTCGTGCACTGATCGACGGCGACGTGCGTCTTCATCGCGTGCTGCGCGTGCTTCCCCTCCTGCTCGCTGGATGCGCGGCCGCGGCAGGTGCGTCGGTGTCGGCCTCGAAAGCCACCACCGATGCCGCACCGACGCGGCTCGGGCTCGTCTACGGCGTGCCCGGCGAGACGATGGAGTACGAATTCGCGCTCCGCGGGATCCCGGTCGGCCGCGCCGTCATCGCGGTCGGCGAGCTCGGTTGGATCGACGGCCGCCGCGCGATGATCGTGCGCGGGCGCGGCCAGAGCGCGGGGCTTGCCGCGCTGCTCGCCGAGATGGTCTGGGAGATGACCACCACTGTCGACCTGGATCGTGGCTACGTGATCCGCTCGCACGAAGAGACCCGCATGGTGTTCGCAGGACGGACCGAGACCGAGACGCAAGATCTCGGCGACGAGCAGGCGCACGACGTGATGTCGGCCGTCGGTGCCGTGCGCGCGTGGAGATCCTCGCCCGCGCAACGCGCGGAGATCTCGATTCGCTTCGGCGGGTCGTCGATCGACGGCACGCTCGTCGACGAGCGCCACGAGTTTCTCCCGAGCGCCGAACGTCCAGCGGTGAAGTACACCGGCGCGTTCGAGGACGAATTTCACTTCACGGGCTGGATCAGCGACGACACCGCGCGCGTCCCACTCCGCTTCGAATGCGAGACACCGATCGGCTCGCTCACCGTGGAGCTCGTCGATTACCGCGCTCCTCGCGGCTAGTGCTCGACGGCTCTCACTTCGCGGCGCGGATCGACTTGCACAGCTTCGCGGTCTTCTCGATCTCCGCTTCGCTCGACGCGTTCGTCGAACAATCGAGGATGAGGTCGCCGACCTTCGAGCGGATCGTCACGCCGTACAGCGTCTTGTCCTTCTCGATCATGTCGGTGCCCGCGTAGCGCAGCTCGAAGCCGACGCCGTCGGCAGCCTTCTCGTCCTTCGAGAACGCTTTGAAGCCGCTGTGCTCCTTCTGCACGCGCGCCTTCGTCGACTCGTAGTCCTTCGAGATCGCCATCGAGTCGGCGGGATCCTTCGCGCCGAAGATGAACGTCGTCGGAGTTCCATCGGTCGAGTAGATCGTCGACGACGGGAAGCCGGAGCTCGCCGTGTTGTCCTGCACGTCGGCATCGGGCGCGACTTCGACCTCGATGTTCATGCTCGCGACCTTCTTCCACACGGGGGCGACCGCGGGCTTGTCCGCGGTCTTGGCAGCGCCGCCGCCGCCTTTGTCGTCGCCCTTCTTGCATGCGGCGGTGAGGGCGAGAGCGAGCGCGAGAGACAGTTGGATCGTCTTGGTCATCGTCGTGGTCCTTACTTGCGGAGGGTCTTGCACGCCGCGAGCACCTTCTGCGCGCGTTCGTCGGGGCTCGTGGTCGAACACGAGTAGGACTTGCCGTCGATGTCGCGACGGACCTCGACGAAGTAGTTCTTGCCCATGCTGCCGGTGTTCTCGAAGGTGAGCGCCCAGCCATCGGCGAGCTTCTCTTCCTTGAGGTTCTTCGGCGAGTACATGTCCGCGTCGGACTTCGCTTGATCGAGCGTCTTCGCTTCCTTCTCGATCGTGACGCTCATCGCGCCGATGCCCTCGCCCATCAGCATGTGGCCTTCACCGCCGATGGCGTCGGACAGCTCGACGCTGCCGGGAACGTCGATCTGGAGAGAGAGCTTGGGCAGCTTGGTCGGGCCGGCCGGCTTGTCGCTGCCACCGTCCTTCTTGCTGCAACCGAGGAGGGAGACGCTCGCGAGAGCGATAACGAGTGCCGATGTACGAAGCATGCGGGGGGTCATATCAACCTTCGTGCCGCTTCGTCTCGACGAGAAATCGCCGAGTTGGCGCGTTCGTTCGGGTCACCCCCGACCCAGGATCGAGGTCGGCCCGACCGCGACGGACCCAGCGAGGCCGACGATCAGCGAGCGGCACGGGATGCATGGCATGGTGGGTACCTCGTCCTCGTCACGGGTGTGTTGGCTGGCGAACCCAGAGACACAGTTCGTCCTCGCGCGCGTCTTCGCGATGCACGAGATGGTAGCCGCTCGGTGGCGATCCTCCGAACCCGTGATACGTGACCACCCGCGTTCCCACCGGTGAACATGCCAGCTGATGTTGCACGAACTCGATCGCCGCGACGTATCTCTCGCGGCGCGTGAGCGCGTCGTCTGGGCCGTACGCCAGCATCTCGGCGAACGGGTTGAACATGTAGAACGCGTCGTACATGGACCAGTCGACAGACGTGACGTCGCCGACGAGGAACTTCGCTCGATCGTCGAGTTGGAGACGCGACGCTGCGGCTCTCGCTACCTCGACCATCTCGGCATCACGCTCGATGCCGAACCACGATGCGCGAGTCGCGGCTGCTCCGACCAGGCACATCTTGCCGACGCCGGATCCGATATCGAGGACCCTGCAGTCCGACGTAGGGGCGAGCAAGACGGCGGCACGCTTGGCGATCTCGACCGGAGTCCAGTGAAGGTATGACCGGAGGCGCTGTGCGGCGGGAAAGACCTGATCGAACTTGGCGTCTTGCATCGCGTCGTAGCTGTTATGACCGCTTGCGCGGCGCTGTCAGCGTCCCTTCCACACCGGCTTGCGCTTGCCGAGGAACGCCGCGATTCCTTCGGCGGCGTCCTCGAGTGCGAGCACGCGCCCGAGCTCTGCTTGCAGGTAGCGAAGCTGCGGATCGAACTCCATGTCCTGCGAGCGATAAAACGCGTGGAGGCCGAGCGCCATCGCCGCGGGGCTACGCTCGGCGAGCTCGGTCGCGAGCGCCATCGTCGAGGACTCGAGCTCCGTCGCGGGGACGATGCGATTCACGAGTCCGCAGGCGAGCGCCTCGGCCGCGGGCAGCTTCGCACCGGTGAGCATCATCTCGAGCACCTTCTTGCGCCCGACGCTGCGCGTGAGCTCCGCGGTGATCATCATCGGCCACAGGCCCACCGCGATCTCCGTGGTGCCGAACACCGCGCTGTCGGCGGCGATGACGAGATCGCACGCGACCATGAGGCCGAGACCGCCGGCGAGCGCGGGGCCGTTGACCATGGCGATGATCGGCTTGCCGAGCCCGTGCATCGTGTTGAACAGATCGACGAGGCTCGCGGGCGGCACGCCGCCCTCGGGCGTCTTCATCTGCGCCAGATCGCCGCCGGCGGAGAACGCAGGTCCAGCGCCGGTCAGGACGACGACGCGAGCTGCCGTGTCGGACTTGATCGCGGTGAGCGCGTGCACGATCTCGCCGCACGTCCCGGGACCGATCGGGTTCCGTTTGTCGGGACGGTTCAGCGTGATGCGCGTGATCGGGCCAATCGTGTCGACGAGGATCGTCGCGTAGGCGGACATACACGCGGGTGTATCACTTTCGCGCGAGGGCGACTCCTCGGATCAGGGCAGCTGCGAACGATCGTAGATCGCGAGCCCCGTGATGCTGACCTGACCTGCCAGGACTCCGAACCCGAACCTGCCCGTCGCCGGGATCGTGGCACGGGTGCTCACGGTCCACGTTCGTCCATTCGCCGTCGCCGAACAGAACACGTTGGTCCCGGCTGTGCCGACGGCGTAGGTGAGGCGCATGCGGATCGCGACGCCCAGCGGGAACGCGACACCGGTCGCGCTGTCCTGCGCGAGGTCACCGCCGCCGCCGTTGATGATCTGGAGCCGCGTCGCTGCGGGGTCGCTCGTGAGCTGGCAGCCGATGTCCGACTGGTCGACCGCGTCGGCAGCCCGCCCCCAGATCTGCACGGCGTGTTCGATCATCAGCGAAGAGTCCCCATCGATCGTCAGATCGACGTCGAACGTCGGCACGTCCGAGCCCTCGAGGCGCAAGGTCGACACGAGGCTCGCCGTGCTGTCGATGTCGCTCGTCGCGAGCTGGTTGGAGGGCAGCATCCACTCGCTCGTGGCGCCGCGCTCTCGCCACAGCAGCGTGTTGAGGTCGCTGTTCGAGAACTTCATGAAGCAGCGCACGCTGTCGCCCTCGGCGGCGGCGAAGGGATCGCATCGGTCCGGAATGCTGTCCCCATCCGCGTCGCCCGAAATGCTGGTCGTGTCGTCGAGGGGGCACGGATCCATGTCGTTGCGGATCCCGTCGAGGTCGTAGTCCGAGCTCCCGTCGAGGCGCGCCGCGATACACGGATCGGCGGCGTCCCCGATCCCGTCGAGGTCGAGATCCGGTCCGCTGCTCGAGCCATCACCGTCGATCGACGCGTCGTCGCCGTCGCCGTCGTTCCGACCGTCCAGGCCGAACACCCGATCGCACCCGCCGAATAGCAGCACGAGCCCAAGCCACCATCGGACTCCCGCACATGACGTCATCGGTCGGAGCCGCATTCGTGAGCGAGCAGGATAGCGCAGCGCGCAGTGTATGATTTTCGCGTGAACAAGATCCTGATGCTCGTCGGCGTTGCGGCCGCAGCGATCGCCGTCTGGCTGTTGCTGAGCCGCTCCACGGACAAGGCATCGATCGCGGCGGACCCGGCGAAGCCGGCGGGTTCGAGCGCGGCCGCGACGACGGGCTCCGCGACATCGCCGAGCGCAAAGCCCACGCCGGTTGCGAAGGTCGGCCGCGTGTCTCCCGACGAACGCAAACGCCTCGCCGATCAGATCGCGAAGGCACGCGCGAATCGCGGTCCCTCGACGTCGTCGGGCGGTGCGAGCGGACCTCCACCTCGGTTGCCGGACGATGGGGACGCCGCGATCGTCCGCACCACGATGAAGGCCGCGATGAAAGAGATCATCCCGTACCTCGCCGACTGCTACGACAAGGCCGGCGACAAGGTCCCCGCCGAGATCAAGGTCGTCGCGGACATGACGCTGACCGGCGATCCCGACATCGGTACGATCATCGATACGAACGGCATCACCGACGGTGATGGCAAGGCGCTCGAGCCGAGCTTCGATGCGTGCCTGAAGGACGCCTTCGTCTCGCTCGAGATGCCCCCGCTGTCCGAGGGGAGCGAGGTCAAAGTCACCTACCCGTTCGTGTTCTCGCGCAACGGCCCCGACGTACCAGCCGGTTCTGGTACCCTGCCACCATGATTCGCGCCGTGGCGCTCGTTGTACTGAGCTTGATCGCGCCTGCCACCGCGGCGGCCGATAGCAACGACATCGTCATCAGTCGTCTGGCCACGCGGATCATGAACGGCAGCGGCGAGCTGACGAACGTCGTCGGCCAGAACCTCGAGTTCCGCGCGCTCGCCTCGCAGCTCGGCGTGGTCCTCGCACCACACATGCTGACGCCGGCGGACACCATCGGGTTCGGCGGGTTCCAGTTCAGCGTCGACTACGCGACTACCACGATCGATCCGAGCGCCGAGTATTGGCGCGCGCTCGAGCGGGCGACGGCGCCGGGCTACATGTCGACGATCGGCTTCTTCGCGCGCAAGGGCATGTGGTTCCCGATCCCGTCGTTCGAGGTCGGCGTCGGTGCGGTGCACTTACTCGATTCGTCGACGTGGACCGGCCAGCTCTACGCGAAGGTCGGTCTGCACGAGGGCTATCACCAGCTTCCCCTGCCCTCGCTCGCGGTGCGCGGATCCGTCTCGCGCATGATGGAGCAGCGCGACCTCGACATGACGATCGCCTCGCTCGACGTCACCCTGTCCAAGCACATCGGCATCGGCGGCACGTGGCGCTTCGATCCCTACGCCGGCTGGAACCTCCTGATGATCGTTCCGCGCTCCGAGGTCATCGACCCGACGCCGAACATCGATTCGCTCCAGCCCGGAAACGAGATGGATAGCGAGCTCAACTTCGTGTTCCGCGAGCAGGACACGATCTTCCGCAATCGCTTCCTCGTCGGCGCGAAGCTCAAGTACTACATCTTCCATCTCACCGTCGAAGCGCAGTTCGCGCTCGCGGGGAGCTCCGTCGACGATCGCGCCGGCACGACCGACGCGTGCGTTCCCAACTCCGAGACCGCGAGCTGCGATGCGAAGGACACGGCCAAGGCGCAGCGCACCCTGTCCGTATCCGCTGGGCTCGACTTCTAGCTAACGCACATCACGACGACATTGTGCGTGTGCGCGGTGCTCGTCGACGTGAGGTTGAGCGTCTGGCCGTTCTTGATCTGCGTGAACTGCGCCGCGGTGATCGTGAGCATGTGCGAGTGATCGGCCGTGCCGGTGATGTCGTACGTCTTGTTCACGCCCGCATCCACGTCTGCGAGCGTGACGGTCAGCGTGTGGCCGTGGTTCGAACCGATCTGGTTCGTCGGGTTCGTGCACGTGTTGGCGGCGTCGACGGCACTGCCGCCATCGTCGCCACACCCGGCGATCATCGCGACACCCACGGCGCCGACACCGATACCCACGATCGAACGAAGAAACTCATTACGCGTCATCGACATGAAAACCTCCCAAATCCACGAGGAGCGTCGCCCAATCAGGTCGCAGCGGCAACGCCGAACCGCGCTGACTGCGCCTGACTACATGAGATCGCTCGGCTTCGACACCGGGCGCTGTGGCCTGTCGCCGGACTTGTCGGACTTCGCCGCCGGCTTGTCGTCGGACTTCTCGTCGGACTTCTTCGCCGGCTTGTCGTCCTCGTCCTTCGCCGACTTCTTCGCCGGCTTGTCGTCCTCGTCCTTCGCCGACTTCTTCGCCGGCTTGTCGTCCTCGTCCTTCGCCGACTTCTTCGCCGGCTTGTCATCCTCGTCCTTCGCCGATTTCTTCGCCGGCTTGTCATCATCGTCGTCGGAGCGGCTCGCGCTCTCCTTCGCGATGCTGTCCTTGTCGACCTTGCCGCGACGCGCGCGAGGCGTCTTCTTCCACTGTTCTTCCGCGCGGTCCGAGCGCTTCGGATCGACGACCTGATACACGATGATCTTGTCGCCCTTCTCGAGAACTCTCGAATACGAGATGCGGTTGATGCGCGCGAGATCGTGCGAGCCCATGCCGTACTTCTTCGCGATGTCGGCGAGCTTCTCTTTCCCCTGCGCGATGTACTCCATGCGCACGCGACCCGTACGCGCCTCGGCGAGATCCATGTGCTCCTCGGAGCCGCGCGTGACGACGACGAGCTGCGTCTCGTCGAGCAGAGAGACCTTCGCCTTGTCGGCATCGAAGTCCGGAGAGACCCACGCGACGAGCACCATCTTCGGGTGCAGGTTCGCGTCGACGTCGAGGTCGTTCCAGGTCGCCAGCTTCTCG
This sequence comes from Kofleriaceae bacterium, assembly GCA_044230415.1. Classification (GTDB taxonomy): domain Bacteria; phylum Myxococcota_A; class Polyangia; order Haliangiales; family Haliangiaceae; genus JABFXX01. The sequence goes on along the minus strand of JBGARE010000022.1, from coordinate 52,899 downwards.
CGCGACGAATCGAGCGCCTTCGCGATCGACTTCAGCGTGTCGCCGATGACCACGCGATAGAACACGCGCCGCTTGCCCGCGACCTGCGCATCCTTGTCGGGGATCGGAACGATCAGCGATTCGCCTTCTTTCGAATCGATTCCCGAGGAGAGCAGCTTCGCTTTCGCCTTCGCTTGGTTCTTCGCGCGCGCATCGGCGCTGACCCGCGGCACCACGAGCACCGTGCCGCCCGTGATCTCCGATTCGTGCTCGACGCCGTTCAGCTTGCGCAGCGCGCTCGTCGAGGTGCCGTACGTGGTCGCGATGTCCTCGAAGCGCTCGCCATGCGCGACGACATGCGCGTCGAAGTTGTCCCAATCGGTCTGCAGCTCGACGATCCGGCGCACCGTGTCGGCTTTCGTTCCCATCGGCACGCGCACCACGTAGCCGGCCTCGCCGGGCGGTGTGCGGCCTCGGCGCAGCTGCGGGTTCAAGCGCTTGATGTCGGCTTCCGATGCGTTCGCGGCGCGCGCGATCACCGAGAGCGGCAACGACGTCGGCACGCTGACCTCGTCGTAGACCTCGGGTGCGGCGACCTTGAGGTTGTCCACGCCGAACAGCGCGCGGTTGTGACCGACGATCGCCGTCGCGAGGACCTTCGGTGGATAGAGGCACGTCTCCCACGGCACCGCGTTCTCGTAGTCGCAGAGCTTGTAGAAGTCGTTGGTGTTGTAACGCGCGATCGAGCGCAGCATCGCGCCGTAGCCGACGTTGAACGCGCCGAGCGCGATGTCCCAATCGCCGAAGCGTTGGTAGAGATCGCGGAAGTAGTCCATCTGCGCGATCGTCGAGCGCAGCGGATCTTTGCGCTCGTCGACCCAGCGATCTTGACGCAGGCCATAGATGCGACCGCCGTCGGACATGAACTGCCACAGGCCGAGTGCACCGGCGCGCGACAGCGTGTTCGGATCGTACGACGACTCGATCATCGCCACGTAGAGCAAGTCCTGCGGCAAGTGCGCCTTGCGCAGGTAGCTCGTGATCATGTCCTTGTAGCGACCCTGATCGACGAGCCAGCTCGCGATGATGTTCTTGCCGCGCGGGTCGGTCTTGTAGAACACCAGGTAGTCGACGAGCTTCTGCGTCCACCGCACGGGGAGATCGGGAAGCTCGAGGTTGTCGAGCCACGGCTGATCGGGACGCAGCTCGCTCGGCTTCTTCACCACGCGCGGCGTGCTCTCGAGCTTCGACGCCGGCGGCGTGCGCTCGTCGAGCCACGGGCTCGCATCGGGGCGCGGGAACAGCTCGACATCGATCTCGCGCAGCTCGTCGCCAGCGCGCGAGCAGGTCTCGCCGACCGCACAGCCACGGACCGCACGGCGACCATCGAGCTCCTGCGACAAGCTCGGCTCGGGGTTCGCGATCGGTGGTGCGGCTTGTGGACCCGGGCGAACGGGCTCGTCCGCACTCGCTGCCCCAAAACGCCCCAGAACGATGCCCGCAACGAGGAGGGCGGTACCGACGACGCGCATCGCCTGAACATAGGCGCCGGGGTCGCCCTGAACCAAGTTTTCAGGTCGGGCTTTTGACAGCAGACGCAATCGCGGTCTCGACGTGAAACGGTGCTAGCCTGGGCTCACCACCAAGGAGTCCGCCATGCCAGGCATGGGTGAGCTAATCATTATCCTCCTCATCGTCCTCGTCGTATTTGGAGCTAGCAAGCTTCCGGGTATCGGCGATGCGTTGGGGCGGAGCATCAAGAACTTCAAACGCGCGTCGAAAGTCGACGACGATGACGAGCCGGAAGAGATTCCGGCCGGCAAGGACGACAAGAAGCAGCTCGCTGCCTCTGGGAAAAAGGCGAAGGAGCTCGCGAAGGGCACCGAGGAGGATGGTGAGTGGGAAGAGGTCGTCGTTCGTCGGAAGAAGAAGTCGGCCGCCGAGTAATTCACGCCTGCGGTCGTCGCTGCGTGCTCGCGGCGAGATCGGCAGCATGACGACGCAGTGGCTCTGGTAGCTGCGGATCCGTCGAGAGCTCGAGGAGCTCTTGCGTGCGGAGCGTGGTCGCGATGCGGATCGCATCCGCGAGCGGCGTCGCGGGGTTCATGACGAGCGCGCGCTTCACGGCGTGGCGAACGGACCAGCGCGGGTGTGCGGCGATCTTCGTCAGCGACTCGGGGACCGCAGGGCGAAACGAGGCGATCTTGAGGATCTCCGCTTCGGTGACATGTGGATTCCCGAGGAGGATCTCGACAACCGCGGGGTGCGGATCGCGGATCAGCAACAAGAGATCCTCGCGCCGATGCGTGCGGGCCAGCGCCTTGCGCTCGCCGAGCGTGAGCGGTCGGCCGGTGGGCTTGAGCGGACGCTCCGGCGCGAGCGCCTTCTTGAGCTGGGATTCGTTGGCCGTGGGTGGCGACGCGCTGAAGAACAGCCGCGCGATGGCGGGCAGGCCGCGCTCGGTCGCTGCGATGTAGAGGCGCTGGCGGGTCGCGTAGGGGAGCGCGGGATCGGCCGTGGCCTGCGTGATGCTCTCCAGGGCCTCGATCGCATCGGCATCGTCCATCAGGTGCGAGCGGCTCACGATGGAGGCCAGCACTTCGACCCAGGCGTCTGCCTCGCCCACCCCGAGCGCTTCGATAACCGCCAGGGCACGCATCCGTGGGTCTCGGATCGCCTTGAGGCGCGCTATCGCGTGGTCGGGCCCCACGTAGACATTGTGTCACCACAGGTGCCTTCGCGTCCGACATTGAGCACTTGCCGCGGTGCGTGATAGTTTTGGAGTGGATGGCGGAGACTCGGATCATCAAGCGGTATGCGAACCGCAAGCTCTACGACACCGAGCACAGCCGCTACGTCACGCTCGACCAGATCAGCGAGATGATCCGGCAGGGCGACGACGTGAAGATCGTCGACAACAAGACCAAAGAGGATCTGACGACGGTCACGCTGGCTCAAATCATCTTCGAAGAAGAGAAGAAGCAGCGCTCGTTCCTCCCGCTCGGCGCGATGCGCAACATCATCCAGAGCGGCGGCGAGTGGTTTGCCGAAGCGCAGCGCCGCGTGCAGAGCATCCTGCCCGGCAAGCGCAAAGAGGGCGAGCCGGAGGAGGACGACGCACCACCCGCAGAAGACGCGGGCAACGACGAGGCGATGGTGAAGAAGCGCTCGCTCGCGTCGCTGCGCGAGTGGGTCGATCACAGCAAGCAGCGCCTCGAGGAATGGCAGAAGCAGGTCGACACGCGCATCCGCGAGACGATCGAAGGCATCTCGCCGTTCCACAGCGTCAACAAAGACGTGCGCGCACTCGCCGATCGCATCGCCGAGCTCGAGACCAAGCTGATGGCGCTGCAGGCGGGCGAAGACAACAGCGACGCGAAGCCGTCGTAGCCGTTCGAGCCGTTCCCGAGCCGTCTACTGAACCGGTAGGTCCTTCGACAGGACCTCCGTCGCGCCGGCCTTGATGTTCACGGCGTAGGTGAACTTGTCGCCGCCGATCTGGAACGTGACCTTGTGGCGGCCGGGTGGCAGCGCGATCGAGCGACCGGTGATCGGCGTCGACAGACCGGTCTCGTTCCCGTCGACGAGCACCTTCGCGCTCGGCTTGCTGAACACGTGGAGGTAGCCCTTGCCCGACGTGTCGGCCGCGGTCGGGTTCGCCTTGTCGGAGGGCTTCTTGTCCTCGACCGGCTTCTTGTCCGTGGTCACGACCTTCGTGTTGTCGACGGGCTTCTTGTCCTCGACCGGCTTCTTGTCGGTCGTCTTCACCTCGACCGGCTTCTTGTCCTCGACCGGCTTCTTGTCGGTCGTCTTCACCTCGACGGGTTTCTTGTCCTCGACGGGCTTCTTGTCCGTCGTCTTCACCTCGACGGGCTTCTTGTCTGTCGTCTTCACCTCGACGGGCTTCTTGTCGTCGACCGCCGGCTTCTTGTCCTCCGGCGGCATCTTGTCGTCGACCGTCGGCTTCTTGTCCGTGGTCGCGACGACGACGGCGCTTCCGCCGCCCGTGCCACCGCCGCTGCCGGTCGCACCGCTACCGCCACCGTTCGGCGTCGCGATCGCAGCGCTGCCGCTGCCCGTGTTCGGCGTGGCCACCGCGGCGCTGCCGCTGCCGGCATCGGTGGTCGTCGGGCCGCCCGGCTTGAGAGCGCATTCGAGCGGCGTGATCTTTCCCCCCGGAAGATCGAGCGTCGCTTCGCACTTCGTGCCGTTCGGCCCGACGAGCTTGACCTTGCGCAGACCCTTCGTGATCGGGACTTCCTTCTTGTCACCGACCGTCGCGATCCGCTTGTCGTCGACCCATAGCTCCGCCGTCGTGCCTTCGGGCAACTGCATGCGAAGCGTCGCGATCGACGACGTTTGATCCGAACCGCTCGACGAGCCGCTCCCCGTATCGGCGTCGAGCACGAGGAACTTCACCGCGAGGAAACCGCCGAGGACGACCGCCGCGATCGCCACGCCGATCGCGACATCGCGACCGATCGACGACTTCTTCTTCTCCGGCGCGGGCGTCGCCATCGGGATCGGTCCCGACGGCTCGGGCTGCGCGTACCCGTAGCCCTGCATCTGTGGGTTGGAGTTGTATTGCTGCGGGTACTGCTGCTGCTGCGGGTACTGCTGCGGATACGGCTGTGCGGGCTGCTGTCCGCTCACGCGGTACTGCTGCCCGTAGTTGCCCTGCGGCGGCATCGCGGGCACCTGGCTCTGCATGCCGAGCATCGTCTTCTGCGCGTGGGCGCCCGACTGGTGCTGCTGCGCCGGCATCGGTTGATTCGGCGTGCCCTGCCCCTGGTAGTACGGCTGCTGTTGCGGATAGCCCTGCGCGTCGTACTGCGCGTCGTACGGCTGCGGCTGTTGTTGGAAGCCTTGCGGAGGCGAACTACCGACGGGCACGTAGCCCGCCTGCATCGTCGGCATGTTCGAGACCATCGGCGGCGGCGTGTGGCCGCTCGGCTGCATCGTGGCCATCGGTTGCGACATCGGACCCGCGGCCATCGGCGGCGGCATCGACGCGGGACGCTGCGCGGTCACGCCTCCGCCTCCGTTGACGGCGGACATCGCGGGCTGGCTCTGCGTGTTCCCACGCGGCGGCGGCTTCGGCGGCCGCGACGCGGGCTGCTGGGTGCTCGTCGCGGGACGCCCCGCTGCAGGCAGCGGCTTCGCCGCCGCGGCGGGAGGGTTATCGATCTCGCCGAAGATCTCCGTCGGAGCTTCCTCGCCGAAATCGCCGTCGTCGCCGCCGGCGCGCTGCGTCGCGGGCGATCCGCTCGCCGGTCCCACCGTCGGAGATGCGTTGTTCGCGATCTCGCGCTCGATGTCATCGAAGCTCGGTCCACCGAGCTGCGTCGCATCGGACTCGGGGATCTCCGGCGCTTGTCCGAGGTGCTCGACGACATCGAGCTTCGCTTCGGCGGCGGGCAGGCCCGCGATCAATCCATCGCGACCGACACGCTTGTATTGCTCGAGCTGCTGGCGCTCTTTTTCGATCTCGCCCTGGAACACGTCCTTGAGCCACCCCGAGAGCGACTTCGCGGTGAACACCGCGTCCTGCCCCATGAGGTACTGCTGCAGGTCGGCGAGCATCTCGCTACACCACTGGTAGCGATCGTCGACGTCCTTCGCGAGCGCCTTCATGATCACGCGCTCGATCGACTCCGGGATGTTCGGGTTGATCGCGCGCGGGTTCTGAACGTCGACGTTGCGGACCTTCTCCAGCGTCGAGAAATCGGTCTCGCCTTGGAACAGGCGCTCGCCGGTGAGGCACTCGTAGAGCATCGTGCCGAGCGCGAAGATGTCGCTGCGGCGATCGAGCGGCAGGCCACGCACTTGCTCGGGAGACATGTAGCCGAACTTGCCCTTGAGCACGCCGGCCATCGTTCGCGAGTTGCGCGATGTCGCCTTCGCGATGCCGAAGTCGATGACCTTGACCTCGCCCTCGTACGAGACGAGCACGTTCTGAGGCGAGCAATCGCGGTGAACGATCTCGAGCGGACGCCCGAGCGGATCTCGCTTGCGGTGCGCGTAGTCGAGACCCTCGAGCACCTTGGCGATGCAGAAGCACGCCATCGGCACCGGCATCTGCTGCTTCACCTTGCGGAGGCGGTTCTGGATCTGGAGCAGATCCTTGCCCCAGATGTACTCCATCGCGATGAAGTGCGAGCCGTCGATGCGGCCGAGCTCGAAGATCTGGCAGATGTTCGCGTGCGCGAGCTGCCCGGCGATCTTCGCCTCGTCGATGAACATCTTGATGAAGTCGCGGTCCTCGCCCATCGTCGGCAAGATGCGCTTGATCGCGATGATCTTTTCGAAGCCCTCGACGCCATAACTCTTGGCTTTGAAGACTTCGGCCATCCCGCCGACGCTAATGCGATCGAGCAGGAGGTATTTCCCGAACGGGACGGGCTGCCTCACTCGTTGAGAATCGTAGCCGACGCGCAGCACCGATCACAACGAAGAAGGGGCCACTTCTCCCCAGCCCACAGACAACACCGTCGCACGCCACGAGGCTGTCCCGTGGTCGCCAGGCCGTGGGCTGGACGCCACAACTCGTCTAGAACGAGCCTGCAACTCCGATAAATGCGTCGGTTCCCGACGAGGAAACGTAGGCTGTCGCGCGCTCTCGTGTGTCGCGACGATACCCCGACACACCATCGTACACACCGTAGGCAAACGTCAGGATCGTTCCGATCCCCGAGACCAAGTTGATCACGCGTGCCTTCGCGGCCGCCGACGTGCGGTCGCGGCCAATCACTTCGCCAGGCATCGTGTCCTCGCGGCCATCGCACGTGCGGTCGTCGGAGCACCACGATGCGAGAAGGCCGTAGGTGATGACGTTCGTGAGTCCGAGACCGACGAGCGCGCCCGCGAGGATCCACCCCTTCGTGCGATCGCCATTCTGGAACTGCGCGAACGGCGGCAACACGGAGACCACCGCGTAGCGCTTCGGCTTCGGTCGGCGCGCGCGCAGCTCGGCGTTGTTCTTCGCCTTCACGTCGGCGAAGAACACGATCACGTCGGGCGGATACAGCGCGGCATCGAGCTGACCGTCGAGATCGAGCTGCAGATACGCGAGGAAGTGCCGCTCCGCGTCCGGCTTGCGATCCTGGAAGAACGCCGCGAGCCCCGCGAGGCGATGCGCTTCCGCGAGCTCGGCTTGCCCGAGTTGCCCGCGCAGGAGCGTGTCCACGAGCTGGCTGACCTTCTGCCAATCGCCCGCGGTCGCGGCGTCCATGCTCGCGCGCAGCACCTCCGCGGGAGACTTCAGCTCCATCGGCTCCTCGGGAGCTTGCGCGTACGCGAGGCGGCTCGCGAGCACCAGCGCGACGAGCGCGACGACCCTCACCGCCACGCCGTCACCTTGCGCTTCAAGTGCGGGCGCGCGATGTCGAGTACCTCGCGCGCGACGCGCTCCGCGAGCTGCGCGAGCGACATGTTCTTCTCGCCGACGACGCTGTCGGTGACGACGACGCGATCGAACACGATGCCCACCGCGTCGGTCACGCGAAAGCGAACGTGCGCGCGCGCGATCGGAATGTTGTCCTCGATCTCGAGCGTGTAGCTCGTGATCTCGAGGAGCATGCCGAGATCGAGCTTGCTGGCCTTCACAGTGTCCGTCGCGAGCTCGCGCGTCATCTTCGCGGGATCGACGAGCTGCGGCGTGCGATACACCTTGCGCAGCTGCGCCTCGAGCTGGATCGTCAGCGCCGCGCGCAGCGGATCGCTCTCGTTCTCGCGCATCGACACGACGGCGAGCATCGGACGCGGCTCCGGCGCCGGCGGCTGGGTCACCTGATGCACCGTGCCGTGATCGGGCTCGACCGGCGTCGTCGGTCGCAGCGCGGTGAGTCGCTCGCGCAAGGCCGGCATGAGGCGCGCGGAGACATCCGCGGCGGCTTTGTCGATGTTCGCGATCCCCGCGGCCGTCGATTGCACCGTCGCGAGCACGACGCCATCCACGGGATTGCGAATGCGCAGCGAGAGCACGATGTCCTTCTTGTTCTTCCCGGCCGCGATCGTGCCGTCGACGATCAGCTTCGCGGTGTCGGGCACGGCCATCTTCGCGCCGATCACCTCGATCTCGATCTTGCCCTCGCGCAACGCACGCGCGACCTCGCTCGCGACGGGCTGGCCGTAGATCTCGAGACCCTTCTCGGCATCGAGCGGCAAGAGCGCGACGCGATCATCACCTCGGGCAACGCCGCCCATCAGCACGAGGAAGATCATCAGCGCGCGCACCATGCGGAGATCCTATATCGGTACGCCGGGACGCGTGACCGCGACGGCGAACGATCCTTGCGAGTCGGATGCGTCCTCGCCGAGCGGGCGATCGCGCTCCACACCATCGCACGGGAACGCGCTGTCCGAATTGCAGAGCACGTGCACCGACGCGCCGTCGATGCGGTTTGTCTGCCCCTGGATCTGTAGCGTGCCCGTGATGACGAGCGCGTCGGGCAAGTACGTCGTCCCAGACACGGTCGCGACATCGATCCCGCCGGTGCCCGCGCGCCGCGATGGATCGGACAAGTACGATCGGTAAATCGCGCCACTGGCGAAAGTGCCCGAGAGCACGCCCGCTTCGTTCGCGTAGATCACCGTCGGGCCCACGCCCGCGAGTCCGAGGACCCCGGTGGGGACGAGCTCGAGCCGCGCACCGTCGATGATGTCGCTGTCGTGTTTGACCGTGGTCGAGAACGGGACCATGGCCGGCGCGTTGATCGTCGACGGCACGGACGCCGTGGTGTCGAACGCCACCACCGCAGAATCACCGGGCGCATTCGCGGGCTCGACCACCGCGTACAAGCCACCCGCCGGAACGAGCACGCTCGGCAACACGCCGCTCGCGTTCGCCGTCATCGGAATGCGTACGAAGCCGTTCGCGACCGCGGATGCACCGGCGACGATCGTCCCCGCCGACGAGAACGGGATCGTGCCGACGATCGTGACCTTCGCATTCGCGAGCGCCCCGCCGCGCACGACGCTCGTGCCGCTCACGTTGCGCGTGACGAGCGACGCGCCGTAGTTGACGGTGATCGCGTTCGTGAAGTTGAAGCCTTGGCTGCTCGTCTCGAGCCGCGGCAACCCGCTGCCCGCCGGCGGCGTGACCACGACGCGAGCGTTGGTGCCGTTCGAGGTGAACGCCCGCAGCGTGAAAGTGCCGTTCGCCGCCGACGTGCCGATCGTCGAGGGGACGGTGAGGCCCGCGACGTCGTTCTGGAAGATCTGCACGTTCGCGCCCTGGAGCGGCGTGCCGTTGGGCCGCAACACCGTGCCCGTGATCGCGACGCCGGCGGACACCGTGTAACTCTCGGCGCCGGTGAGTTGATTGTCAGCGACGGTCTGCGGCGGGTACGCCGTGTCCATCGGCACGATCAGGATCTGGTGTGGCGTCAGCTGCACGCGTGCGCTGTAAGCGCCGCTTCCGTTGGTGTACGTCTCGACGATCGCCTCCGGCTGGCCACCGGGATAGAACCGCAAGTACGCCGGCATTCCGACGGTACCGGCGGTGATCGCCCCGGGATCGAGCGTCACGGTGCCCATCGAATACGTCGGCGATCCACCGGGGAGCACGATGAGCCGATCGATCGGCGGCACGTCGATGCCCGGCGGCGGCGTCACGTGCAACCGAACATCGCCACCCGGTTGTCCCGTGACGACGTTGATCTCCGTCTGCTGGCTCGGGCAGCTCGAACCCGGGCTGCTCGGCGTCATGTCGACGAAGTAGGTGCCCGCCGCGCTGGGGATGAACGAGATCTCCATCGTGCCGTCGCCGGTGATCGGCACCTCGAACTGCTCGTGCGTCACACGCCAGTCGATGGACGGCACTCCGCCATTCGGATTGTAGATGATGGCGGTAACTCGCACTTCGGTGCCCACGAGCGGATCGCCCGACGGAGTCACCTGCAGGCTCGTCGTGCAGTCGTCGTCCTCGATCGCGCCCAAGTCCGCACACCCGACGAACAACGACGCGATCAGCGCGATGCGCAGCATCACCGCACCTCCACGCGCCAGGTCTGGCGCTGCAGACACGACGGCTGCGAGATCGTCGAGCACGTCAGCTCGCTGTCGGGGCACGGGATCGGCGTGGCCTTGCGATCGAAGATCTCCACGCGAACCTCGACGATATCACCGGCGGTGTAGTTGCTCGGATCCACCGCGAGCGAGTTGCCGTTCGCTCCCGCGACCACCACGTGCGTCGACGAGCCCGGGTTCTGCAGCGACCAGCGGAACTTCGTGGCGCGGAAGATCTCGTCGCTCGGGATCAACGGATACGGATCCAGGTCATCGCGAACCACCGGGACGCGGAACAAGGTCGGCGACGACATCGGCATGGCAAAGCCCACCGGCGGAACGATCGGCGAGAGCTGCGCGAGGCACGGCGCCTGATCCTCGACGACGAAGATGCTGACGTCGTCCATCGCGATGTTGTCGGGGTGCGCCACGGGATCCTCTTGGCCGAGTCGATCGGCGGCCGTCACGTGCACCTTCCACATGCCGGCATCGTTCGCCGTGAACACCTTCGCGTGTTGCAGGTGCGCCGGATCGTCTTCGTCCGTGATCACCGCGGGATCGTCGTCGACGAGCGTCGCGACGAACCCGGTCGCCGCCGGCGGGATCACCGTCCACGTCAGCGCGACATTGCTCGGACCGTCGTCGTCGTCGCCGACCTTCGCGATCACGCGCACCGGCGTCCCCGCGACGAAGTTGTACTTCGACTGTGGATCGAACAGGTTGATCGTCGGCATGCGGTTGACGATCGGAATGATCAGCTCCGCACGCGGCCGCGCCGTCGCGCCGTATTCGTCCGTCGCCTCGAGGATCACGAGAGCGCTTTCGGCCGAGAGCTGGCCGCCCTCCTGGATGAACGTCCGCAACGCGGGGATCGTGAACTCGACGTCGTCGTCGCTCTTCTCGAAGAATGGCGACTGGTCGCAGCTCTGGTCTTCGCCGTACGAGCCGAACTTCTCCGCATCGGTACACGCGTACACGCGCCATCGCAGCTTGATGAAGTCCCCGTCGGGGTCTTCCTTCACCGCGTGAAGCATGGCCGTCTCGCCGGGGCTCAGCGAATCGCTGCTCAGGTTCTCGATCTGCGCGGCGGGTCGCTGGTTGATCGACTCGTAGTAGAAGCACCCCGGAAGGGCTCCCACGACCGCTGCGATGACCGCGATGCGATGCACGATGGATCCGTTGTGCTGCAACCGACCTGCCAGGCGCAAGTAGCCGGATCACGGGGCTGTCCGAGCGGCCCGCTTCGCTCGTCGGATACCGATCGCGACATCGATGTCGCGGAAGGACGCTTCGCGTCGAAGTCACCGATCCCAAAGGCGGTTCGTGCCCCGCCTCACCTCGAGGCCTGTCTTCGCTCGAACGGCCGCGTCTCTCGAAGGGGTGCCTCGTATGGGCAAATCGGAACCATCGAGGCGGAGCGTGCGGTGATCTGCCGATGCGTGTCGCAGCCCGTCCGATCGATCACCGATAGCACTGGAGGTCTTTGCGAACCGCGCAGGGCCCGCTGATCTGGCGGTACTGGTTGCCGATCTTCACGGTGCCGCGCTTCACCTTCACGACATCGCCCGCCCGATGGGGCACGTCGTCGATCGAGGTATCGACCTCGAGGCGGAGCTCGACGGTCATGTCGAACTCGCCGCGGATCGACTGGTCGCCGGGCTTCGCGTCGACCCGCTTCGTCCACGTGAAGCCATCGACGGTCGGCTGACTGCACGTGACCTCGTGCGGGCCGACATCCACATCGATGCGCAGCGGCTTCGGCGGGCGGAACTCGCCGCGCGTCGCGCCATCGATCGAGACGGAGCACCATGCGTTGTTCGTGATCACCAACGTGGCTTTGGTCGCGGGAGCCGCATCGATCGGCGTCGCGATCACCGCAGCATCGATCGGCAGGGCGATCGCGTCCGGCATCGCGGCCATCGCGCCATCGGGACGCGTGCGTGCGCCCGCATCGAGCCCGTCGCGCGACATCGCGTCCGGACGCGTGCGCGTGCCCGCGTCCTCGCGTGCGATCGCTGCATCGCGCGAGAGCGCAACGTCGATGGTCGTGGGCACGATCGCCGCGTCGAGATCGCCCGAGCCGCGATCGTTGGAGCCGCGATCGCCCGAGCCGCGATCGTTGGAGCCGCGATCGCCGTTCGCGTCGAGCGCGCTGTTGCTCCCGATGCCTGCGTCTTCGATCATCGCGACCGTCGACGCATCGACCGGCGCCGTCGACGAGCCCGCGAATAGCGTCACGGCCGCGAACGTGCCACCACCGGCGAGCAGCACGCCGAGCGCGACGTAGCCGAGCACGCGGCGGCGATCGCGCGAGGTGCCGCCGGCGGACACCTTCTCGATCAACGCGGCGACCGCGGGATCGTCGGGCGCGAGCGCGTTCGCGCGATCGGCGAGCGCCATCGCGCGTGGTAGCTTGCCCTCGGCGAGCGCGGCGTGACCGGCGGCGAGCGTGTGCGCGAGCACCTTCGGCGTCTTCGCCGCGAGGAACGCGGGCGGATCCGCGAAGTACGCGGTGAGCTCGTCGGCGGGCTCGCCGAAACCGCTCGCGGCGGCGAGGGCGCGCAGCTCCGTGGCGACGAGCGCCGCGGTCGCGGTGCGCTGATCGGGCTCGGTCTGCATCAGCTTCTCGATCACGCGAGACAGATCGGGGCCGACGCCGGGCTTCTTCTTCGCGGGCGCGACGAGAGAGCCGCTCGCGATCTGCGCGAGCACGCGCGCGGGCGAGCCCGTGTAGGGCAGCGAGCCGGTCGAGAGCTGGTACAGCGTCGCGCCGAGCGAGTAGAGATCGCTCTTCGCGGTGGCGGTGTCGCCGCTCGCTTGCTCGGGGCTCATGTACGCGGGCGTGCCGAGGAGCGCGCCGGTCTTCGTGACGAGCGAGGAGTCCTCGGTCTCGAGGCGCGCGACGCCGAAGTCCGTGAGCAGGAGCCGACCGTTCGGCGCGATCATCACGTTCGCGGGCTTGATGTCGCGATGGACGATCGCGGCGGCGTGCGCGGCGGCGAGCGCGTCCGCGAGCAGCGCGCCGATGCACGCGACGATCTCGGGGAACATCGGGCCGCGCTGCTCCATCTCTTGGAGCAGAGAGCGGCCGCGAATGATCTCCATGACGATGTACGGCGGGTCTTCGCCCTCGGCGCCGCCGACATCGTAGATGCGCAGGATGTTCGGGTGCTCGAGGCCCGCGGCGGCGCGCGCTTCACGCTGGAAGCGGCGCACGATCTCCTCGCGCTTCGCGAGGTGCGGGAACAGCACCTTTACCGCGACGTCGCGGCGCAGCTGCGTGTCGCGTGCTTTGAACACGGTGGCCATGCCGCCTTCGCCGAGCTCGTCGCCGACCTCGTACCGTCCGAGCGTGTCGCCCGGGCGGATCGCGCGTGCGCGGCCGATGCGCGCCGTGGTGGCTGCGCTGCTGCCGGGCTCGTGCGTGTCGGCGTTGCCCGGCTCGGAGGCGTGCGTGTCGGCGACCGCGGGGTCGGTATCGTCGGCGGGCTTCTCGGGATCAGCTGCCACTAGTCACTAGGGTGACCACACCACGTGATTCGTCCGATTGAGCGCCTTTGCCGCTTTCATCGCCTTGCCGAGGCGGCGACCGAGCTCGTCGGCGCCGGTGTTGATGTTGAGGCCCTCGGTGTTCGTGATCGCGGCCACGAGGTGCAGCGTGCTCGCATCGCCGGGGAGCTCCGAACGCTTCGCATCGAACGCGCCTTCGGAGCCCGTGAGGAACGCGTCGCAGTGCTCGGGCGAGAGGACGGCGATGAAGTCGGAGCCGCCGACGTGACCGACGAACGCGCCGCCACCGGAGGCGAGGCGCGCGGCTTCGAGCAGCCACCGACCGAGGTTCTTCACGACATCCTCGGAGTGCGTGATGCCGATCGAATCGGCGTACGCGTCGAAGTTCAAGATGTCGACGTGGACGACGCTCGTGGGCTTGCCGCTCTTGAGCGCGCCCTCGATCTCTTCGTCGATCGCGCGCGAGCCCGGCAGGTTCGTCGACGGGCTGCGGTCGCGTTCGCGGCGCGCGGCGCGGATCAGCGCCTTCACGCGTGCGCCCATCTCGCGCAGATCGAACGGCTTGGACATGTACGCGTCGGCACCTGCCTCGAGGCCTTTGACCTGATCGTCGATGCCGGCGAGCGCCGTGAGCATCAGGATCGGCGTGCGCGACCACATCACGTCGGCCTTGAGGCGACGCGCGACTTCGTGGCCGTCCACGCGCGGCATCATCACGTCGAGGACGAGCACGTCCGGATCGTGTGCCTTCACGAGCTTGAGCGCTTCTTCGCCATCACGAGCGCGCAGGCAGAGGAAGCCAGCGTCTCCCAGCGACATGCTGACCATGTGCGCGATGGCGTCGTCGTCCTCGGCGATGACGATCTTCTTGAGAAGCATGGGTTTACGTGGTGATACCGCCGATCCATCCACTGCGTCAATTGTGCTCGACCAAGAGCCTCGCAACCCAGCGTGGTAAGGCTAGGTCGTGGATCCTATCGACCCGAAGGTCGAAACAACGACGCTCCCCAACGGGCTGGCCGTGACGACGGTCGCCCTGCCCCACCTCCACACGGCCGTGTGCGCGATGTTCGTGAAGGTCGGGTCCCGCTTCGAGTCTCCCGACGACAACGGGCTGTCCCATTTCGTCGAGCACATGCTGTTTCGCGGGACGGAGAAGTATCCGACGTCCCTGGCCCTGAACACCGCGATCGAGCACCTCGGCTCGACGCTCCAGGCCGAGACCGGCCGCCACGACTCGCTGTTCCAGCTCGCCCTCGAGCCCGCGAATGTCCCCGCCGGCATCGCGCTGCTCGGCGAGCTGTTGACCCGCCCGCGGTTCATGGAGATCGAGCTCGAGCGGGCGCTGATCCTCGAGGAGATCAACGAGGACTACGACGAGGACGGCGTCGAGATCAACGCGGACGACATCGCGCGCGGGATGGCGTTCGAGGATCACCCGCTCGGCCAGCGCATCATCGGCCCGCGCAAGAACGTGAAGCGGTTCACGACCGCGGATGTCCGCCGCCACTTCGCGAAGTTCTACGGCGCGAAGAACTGCAGCTTGTGCGTCGCGGGTCCCGTCGAGCACGCGCGCATCGTCGACGCCGCGCAGAAGACGCTCGCGGCGATTCCGTCGGGCGAGCGCGCCGAGCTCGTCGCCGCACCGGAGCACGTGCCCGGTCGCAAGTTTCGCCACGTGCGCGATGCGGGCTCGCAGACCTCGCTGTCGATCGTGTTCCGCGCGCTGTCCGAGCTCGATCCCGATTTCCTCACGCTCGGCGCGCTGCTGCGCATCCTCGACGACGGCATGTCGACGCGGCTGCACTATCAGATCGCGGATCAGAAGGGCCTCGCCTACTCGGTGCACGCGGGCATCGAGCCGCTCGCCGATGCAGCGCTGTTCGAGATCACGAGCGCGACCGCGAACGCGAAGGTGCCCGCGCTCGTCAAAGAGCTGCTCGGCCTGTGCACCGGGTTGCGCAAAGGCAAGATCACCCAGGACGAGCTGACCAAGGCGCGCGTGCGCTATCGCTACGAGGCGCTCGCCGCGATCGACGACGCCGCGATGATGGCGAGCTGGTTCGGCGGCACGCCGCTGTACTACCCGCCGCCGCCGATCAGCGAGCGACTCGCGAAGATGTCCGCGGTGAATCGCGACGCGATCGTCGAGGTAGCCGGTCGCGTGCTCGCGCCCGATCGGTTGTGCCTCGCGGCTGTCGGGACGCTGTCGCGCGCGCGGCTCGGCGAGCTGAAGAAGACGTTCGAGGCGTGGCGATGACGCGCGCGTTCTCGGACTACAAGAACATCGTCGTGCTCACGGGAGCGGGCCTGTCGCGCAGCGCGGGCCTCGCCACGTATCGCGGGCCCGGTGGGCTGTGGACCGACGAGGACAAAGCGAGCATGTCCCACAAGGACTCGCTCCAGCACTCGCACACGAAGGTCTGCGACATGTTCTGGAGCTTTCGCGAAGCGATCGTGAAGGTCTCGCCCACCGCCGCGCATCGCGCGATCGCCGCGTTCGAGAGAACGCTTCCGGCGGGCGCCTCGTTCACGATCCTCACCCAGAACGTCGACGGTCTGCATCAAGCCGCGGGCTCGCGGAACGTGTGCGAGCTGCACGGCAACCTGCGCCGCTGGCGCTGCGAAGACTGCGGCTACACGTCGACGCCGCCCGACGGTGATCCGCCGATGCACTGCGACGAGCGCATGCGTCCCGATGTCGTCTTGTTCGGCGAGCATCTCGCCGTCGAGACCGAGCGCACGATGAAGAACGCGCTGCGCGACTGCGATCTGTTCATCGGCATCGGCACGTCGGGCACCGTCGATCCGGCCGCGAGCTTCGTGCGCTGGGCCGCGCTCAACAACGCGCGCCGCGTGCTGATCAACCTCGAGGTGTTCGACGACGCGCGCGACTTGTACACCGAAGTCCACGCCGGCGAATCCGACGCGCTCGTGCCGCCGCTGTTCGTCTAAGCGACGATCGCGGACGGGATCAGGCGCAAGAGCCGCGTGCGCCACTCGTCCGAGCGCCATCGCTCCGGGAAGCAGCGCGCGAGGAGACCGATCATGATCGACACCGCCGTCGACGCGCCCGGCGACGCACCGAGCAACGCGGCGATGCTGCCATCGGCCGATGTCACGACCTCAGTACCGAAGCGCAGCTCGCCACCGCCGTGGCCGTCGCTCTTGATGATCTGCACGCGCAGTCCGGCGATCTGCACCTCCCAGTCGTCGTCGCGCGCGAGCGGGTAGTAGCGCCGGAGAAGATCGATGCGCTCCTCGGTGGACAGCATCGCTTGCCCGATCAGGTAGCGCGTGAGATCGAGGTTCGCGAGCCCTGCCGCGGCCACCGTGCGCGCGTTGTGGATGCCGATCGAGCGCAGCAGATCGAGCCACGATCCTTCCTTGAGGAACTTCGTCGTGAAGCCCGCGTACGGACCGAACAGCAGCTCCTGCGTGTCGCCGATCCATCGCGTGTCGAGGTGCGGCACGGACATCGGCGGCGCGCCGACCTCCGCTTGACCGTAGACCTTCGCCTCGTGGCGCGCGATGACCTCGGCGTTCGTGCAGCGCAGCCATTGGCCGCTGACGGGAAACGCGCCGTAGCCCTTCGCCTCGGGGATTCCGGACTTCTCGAGCAGCGTCAGCGAATAGCCGCCCGCGCCGATGAACACGAACGGCGCGGTGAGCGTGCGCTCGGTGTCCGTCGCGAGATCACGCACGTCGACGCGCCACGCGGTGCCGTCGCGCGTGATGTCGAGGACCTCGTGGTTCAGTTCGACGGCCACTCCGGGTTGCGCCCCGAGGTAGTGGAACATCGAGCGCGCGAGCGCGCCGAAGTTGATGTCGGCACCGCGCGCCATGCGCGTCGCGGCGACGGGGCCCTCGTCGCGGCCGTCCATCACGAGTGGGATCCACTCGGCGATCCGTGCGCGGTCCTCGGTGTACTCGAGGTCGCGAAACAGCGGCGAGGCGCGCAGCTTCTCGGCGCGCGTGCGGAGAAAGTCCACGTCGTTGCCGGTGACGAAGCTCAGGTGCGGAACGCGGCGCACGAACGACGGCGAGTCCGGCAGGTCGCCGTTCTCGACGAGCGCTTGCCAGAGCTCGAGGCTCTGCGCGAACTGCGCCGCGATCGCGATGGCCTTGCTGCAATCCACGCTGCCGTCCGGACGGCGCGGCGTGTAGTTCAGCTCGCAGAAGCCGCTGTGGCCGGTGCCCGCGTTGTTCCACGCGTCGGAGCTCTCGGTGGCCGCGCGATCGAGCCGCTCGAACACCACGATGCGTAACTCGGGCGCGAGCTGGCGGAGCAACGTGCCCAGCGTCGCGGACATGATGCCCGCACCGATCAGCACGACGTCGACGGACGCGGTCATCAGTTGGGGCGCGGACCGCGACCACCACCACCGCCGCCGCCACCGCCACCACCGCCACGTCGACGGCGACGTCCACCCGGGCCACCGCCACCACCGCCGGGACGACGATCGCCGCCGCGGTTGTCGCGCTGCGGACCGTTCGAACGCGGCGGCGCACCGCGCGACACGTTGTGCGCGCTGCGCTCGTCGAACGCGACGGGCGGCGGGTTCCTCGACTCGAACGGGTGACCCTCGACGAGCGGGATCGCTTGCCGCGTCAGCTTCTCGATGTTGCGCAGATCGGGACGCTCGTCGGTATCGCAGAACGTCATCGCCATGCCGGAGGCACCCGCGCGCGCCGTGCGACCGATGCGGTGCACGTACGTCTCGGGGACCTCGGGCACGTCGAAGTTGACGACGTGCGTGACCGCGTCGACATCGATGCCGCGCGCGGCGATGTCCGTCGCCACGAGCACGCGAACGCGACCCGACTTGAAGCCCGCGAGTGCGCGCTCGCGAGCGTTCTGGCTCTTGTTGCCGTGGATCGCTTCGGCTTCGATGCGGCTCTTCACGAGGTGCTCGGCGATGCGATTCGCGCCGTGCTTGGTGCGCGAGAACACGAGCACGCGCTTCATCGACGGATCGCGCAGCACCTCGACGAGGAGCGCGCGCTTGTCGGCCTTCTCGACGAAGAACACCTCTTGATCGACCTTCTCGGCCGTCGTCGCCGGCGGGACGACCGCGACGGTCTCGGGGTTCTTCAGGAGCTGATCGGCGAGGTCCTGCGCCTCGCGCGGCATCGTGGCGCTGAAGAACAGCGTCTGGCGCGCGTGCGGCAACTTCGCGATCACCTTCTTCACGTCATGGATGAAGCCCATGTCGAGCATGCGATCGGCTTCGTCGAGGACGAACACCTGGAGCGGGCGCAGATCGACGAGGCCCTGCCCCATCAGATCCAACAGTCGCCCGGGCGTCGCGACGAGGATGTCCATGCCGCTCCGCAGCGCTTGCTTCTGCGCGTCCATGCCGACGCCGCCGAAGATGACGGTGTTGCGCAGCGGCAGGTTCTTGCCATACGTCGAGAAGCTCTCGCCGATCTGCGCGGCGAGCTCGCGCGTGGGCGTGAGGATGAGGCAGCGGATCGGCCGCTGGCGCGCACCGGAGTTCTCGTGCGGCATCGCGAGGCGTTGCAGGATCGGGAGAGCGAACGCGGCGGTCTTGCCGGTGCCCGTCTGTGCGAGTCCCAGGAGGTCTTTGCCGGCGAGCACGTGCGGGATCGCGCGTGCCTGAATCGGCGTCGGCTCGATATAGCCCTCCGCGGCCACGGCGGCGGCGATGGGGGGAATCAAGCCCAGTTCGGTAAACAGCATCGCGGCGACATAGCACGAAACCCGCCCTTTTCAGGGGCGGGTCTCGTGGGGAGGGACAGTTCCTAGGAGGCGCCTACTTGATCTGGATCTCGATCGCTTCCTTCACCTTCGCGTCGAAGCCGCCTTCACCGGCGCCGGGCTTGTTCGCGTTGATGTACTCGTCGCGCTTCTTGGCCAGCTCGCCGAGCTCCTTCTGCGCCTCGGCACGCTGCGCCGCGCGCTTCTCGACCTCTTGCTTGAGCTGCGCCTTGTCCATGCCACGCATCTCCGCGGGGAGCGACTCGTCGGCGAGGCCATCCCAGTTCATCGTGCCGGTGGCGACGCCACCCACGAGGTCTTCCGCCGCGCGACCACCGCTGCCCTTGGTCGCGTAGTAACCCGCGCGGTCCGCCTTCGCGGGTGCCGGCGCCGCTTCGGCCGCGGCCATCTTCGCTTGGTAGTTCCGGCGAACGCCTTCGTCACCGACGATGATCATCGTCGAGTCGATCTTCGCGGACAGCTCGGCCATCTTGTCGTCGTAGGGCGTCGCGACCTGCTGCACGCCGCCGTCCTGCTGGATCGACGAGAACGCGCCGCCACCGAGGGCGGCCATCTGCTGGAACGCGACCTGCGTGTCGGAATCGTGACCCGCGCGGATCGCGTTGATCGTGATGTGCTTCGACGCGGCCTCGCGCGCGAGCTCGTCGTACGTCGGGACATCGCCACGGCTCGCGGGCGGTGCATCGCCGACGACGAACACGATCTTCTTCGCGCCCGAGCGCCACTTCATCTTGTGCAGCGTGACATCGAGCGCCGCGTCCACGTTCTCCGGGACATCGCCACCGCCGGCCGCTTGATAGCTCGAGAGCTCCGCGAACACCGCGTCGAGATCGCCGTTCAGCGGAAAGTCACGCGTGACGTAGTCGTCGCCGACATCGCGATACGCGACGAGGCCCACGCGAATGTCCGCTTGCGCGTCCGTCTTGCGGATGTGACTCGCGATCGACCACACGGTCCGCTTCGCGCCATCGATGAGGCCACCCATCGAGCCGGTGGTATCCACCGCGAACACGACATCGATCTGATGACCGTTGTCGGGAACCTCGATCGGGTCCGGCGCGCTGGTCGGCGACTTCGTCCACGGGGAGAGGAGCGCGGCCACGGTGACGGTGGCGATGGCGGCGGTCGGGATACCGAAAGTGACGATGCGCTGGCGCGTGATCATGGTGGGTGGTGCTTTCCACGCACGATCCCGCCGGCCGATCTAATTCGGGCGAATCGCTTACTTACGGTGCCTCGATGCTGGTCTACGTGGCGATCGCTCGGCAGTGCTCGACGATCGCCATGCCTGCGACAGCTGTGCTCGTCGTCCAACCTCGCGACATTGCCGTACTCGATCGCTGCTAGGGGTGGCGCTGCAGGACCGACCGAGCGCGGCACGTGTGTTGCGGATGGCGTGTGGCGGAGGAACTGTCCATGAACCGCCCAGTCTCGTTGATGTCCATGCTCTCGCTGCTTCTCTCCACCGTACCCGCGTTTGCTGCGCCCACATCACCAACCCCGTCCCCCACGGGATCGACCCTTCCTTCAAGTGGGCCGTTGCCTATGCCCTATGGTGGTCCACGCATCCACCGGTTCGGCGGTGTAGCGACGAGTGGAGGTGGTGTTGCACGCGCCATCGCCGCGACGGCTGGAGAACCACTAACCTCGTGGTCCGCGTGCCGCGATGGCGGAGGCGCGATCGACGATTGCCTCGCGTTGATCACCACACCGATGGCCGGTGTGATCGCGACAAGGGAAGTCCGGGCTCTCCCCTGCACACTACCCATCGACCCCGGCGCGTGTTTCGGCGGCTATGTACAACTGTCGAGCACGTTGTCGGGAGTTCATGTTCTTAGAAGCGACGAAGTCGAGACCTGGAGTTTGCACTACCAATCAACCCAACTCCTCGGGTTTGGCGGCGCGTGGATCTATCGTCCATTCCTCGCCGCGACCTCCGAAGGTCGCGCGGTCCATCGCTCGAGCGCGATGGGCTACGAGTGGACGATGACCTTCGCGAACGGAACCACCTGGACGGACTATCAGATCGGGATTCCAACCGGTACGATCGATTGCTCGAGCCGGGCGACCGCGGAGGCCAACAGCGTCTACAAGCTACGCCTCGCCGAGGCGGGCGAGAAAGCGCTCGTGTTGGTCAGCGTGGGCTTGATCGCCACGGGAATCGCAACCGCCGCTACGGGCGGCGCCGCCACACCGGCGGTCACCGGAGTGATCGCGTACTCCGCGTTGCAATACCAGCTCTACAAGGACGCGGCCAAGGCGGAGGCCGATGTGCTTCGCGACCAGATCTACGCCACGTGCGTCCGCGAAACGCAGCAGCAGGTGGGAGATGGGATCGTCATCCCAAATCTCGGGCTAGATCCTTCGGAGGCCGAGACGCCGGGATCGGGCGCAGCGTGTAGCGAGGAGACTGGCGCTTGGCAAGACAGCTACACGTACAGCGAAGAGGAAGGTTGTTGCGGGACCCTCGAAGTCGAGGTTTGCAGCGGGCACATGGGGTCTGCCACTTGCGTGATCGAGGACTGCGGTTGGGTGGCAACCGCGCATGGCTGCAGCACGGACTTCACCGAAGACGAATGCAACTCGTTGTAGCTCGGCCCAGGAGGATCGCGTGCAACGCATCTGGGTACACTGGGCCGGTATGGCCCCGGGCAAGGTGTTGGACCAACGGTTCGAGCCGATCGGCAGCTCGCACGGTGGCCCCATGGGTGACGTCGTGCGAGCGCGCGATCGGATCACGAACGACATCGTCGCGATCCGATTCGGCGCTCCAGCGAGCGGCTTCGACGCGGACCTCGCGCTTCGCCTGTCGGAGTTGAGCGAGTTGGAGGTGCCGGGACTGGCGCGTGTGATCGCACACGGGCTCGCCGATCAGGACGCGCGTTACCTCGTCCTCGCGTGGGTCAGCGGCCAGACGGTCGCCGAGTACCAGCGCGTGCGAGGCCTCACGGTTCGGCGTGCGGTGCGAATCTCGCGCACGGTCGCGCGATGTCTGGCTGTGTTGCACGAAGCGGGACTCAGCCACGGAGCCATCTCTGCGGAGCGGATCGTGGTGGGAGAGGATGACCAGATCACGCTTCTCGAACCCGCTGCGCGGGCGTCGTCCAACGCTGCAGACATCCGTGCCGCTGGACGCTTGTTGGCGCAGATGCTCGGCGGTTCGGAATCGGTTCACGACCTTCGAGCACCGGCCGAGCTGGCCACGCTCGTCGAAGCGCTCCTGAGCGCGACCGTGACTGCCACTGTCGCCGAACGCCGCCTCGGAGAGCTCGAGCTCGAGGCTCTCGACGATGTCGTTGCGATGCGTGCAGGCGCCTTGCCGCCGCCGCAGGGGACCGATGACGTCGCGACCGGGCCAGCCTCGCCGGCGTTCGCGTTCGAAGACACGGCGGCCGTCCGCAGCGCCGGTACGCGGACACCTGCGCTCGGCGTGCGACTCGACGTTCCCGAATCGCTCACGATCAAGCCCACCGATCGCTACGAGCTGAAGCAAGTCATCGGTCAAGGCGGACTCGGCCGCGTCATGCTCGCCTACGATCGCGAGCTCGATCGGCTCGTCGCGGTCAAGGAGCTTCTCCAGCAGACGCCCGAGAGCGTCGCGCGGTTCCAGCGAGAAGCGTTGGTCACCGCCCGACTGCAGCATCCGGGAATCGTTCCGGTCCATGACGCGGGCCGCTGGCCCAATGGCTCACCGTATTACGCGATGAAGCTCGTCGAGGGCCGCGATCTCGCGCTTCGAATCCGCGAGTGCTCCGGGCTCGCCGCGCGCCTCGCGCTCGTTCCCAACCTCGTCGCGGTGTGCGAGACGATGGCGTACGCGCACGATCGGCGCGTCATCCATCGCGATCTCAAGCCGTCGAACGTCGTGATCGGCGAGTTCGGCGAGACCATGATCGTCGACTGGGGTCTCGCGAAAGATCTCGACGCGCCAACCCAACCCTCTACCGAGTCCGTCGATCCGTATCGAAACGCCAGTGCGGAGTTGACCCGCGCCGGCGACATCCTCGGTACGCCCGCGTACATGGCGCCGGAGCAAGCGAGAGGAGATGCCGTCGACGAGCGAACCGACGTCTACGCCCTCGGCGCGATGCTGTATCACGTTCTCGACGGAGCTCCGCCTCGTCGAGAGAGCTCCGATGCCGCCACGGCAGCCGGCACCACACGCGCGCGCAGCACCACCGTCGCGCTGACCACGTTGATAGATGCGCCTCCGGACCTTCGAGCGATCGTCGGCAAGGCGATGGCCGACGATCCCGACGCGCGCTATCCGAGCGCCCGCGAGCTCGCGCACGAGCTCCGTCGCTTCGAAGCGGGACAGCTCGTGTCGGCGCGCCAGTACACGCTCGGTGAGCTCGTGCGCCGATGGATTCGCAAACATCGAACGGGGATCGCGTTCGGGGCCGTGGCTGTAGTTGCTGCCCTCGCGTTTACGACCTTCGCGATCGTCCGCATCGTCGCGGCGGAACGCACGGCGACCGCGGAGCGTGCAGTCGCGATCACCGAACGCGAACGCGCCGAGACCGTCGGCGCGAACGCGGCGGCCGAACGGGATCGCCTTCGGGTGCTCCAAGCAGCGGCCGTGATCGACCGCGATCCCACTGCCGCGCTTGCATGGCTCGACACCGACGTCGCGCTTCCGCCCGCGCTTCATCAGCGTGCTATGGCCCTCGCGACGCGCGCGACTGCGATGGGCGTCGCGTTTGTACGGCATCAGCTGCGCGGACGGATCGTCGCGCTCGCAGCGGCGGGCGATCACGTGGTCGGTGCGTCGACCGGGGGCTCGGTGGCGGTGTGGGATCGCGGTGGCGCGGAGATCTCTCGCGTCGAGCTGGGCGTGCCAGCGACCGCGCTCGCGCTCGGTCCGGACGCGGGGTACGCGGTCGCGACGAGCGATCGCAAGCTTCGCTGGTGGAGGACCGCTGGTGCATCGCCGATCGAGATCACGACCGCCGGAGCGGTGACCACGCTGGCGTTCGTCGGCGCGGATCTCGTGTTCGGGCAGCCCGGTGGTGTGCTCGCGTGGTGGAACGGTGCTGGGTCACCGATCACGCTTGTGGTGGACGCCGGCGACATCACCACGATGCGCTCGCTCGATCACGACGTCCTCGTGGGCACGGCGCGGGGTGTGCTGCTCCGTGCGGGTCGAGATGCGGTGCGCTGGAGACACGTCGCACACGACGGAGCGATCACGGATCTCGCGATCGCGCCGAACGAGATCGTGTCCGGCGGCGTCGATCGATCGCTCGTACGGTGGACCACCGACGGCGCGGTGATCGCACGCACTCGCATCGAGTCCGGAATCAGCCACCTCGATGCCGACGACAGCGAGATCGCGATCCTCGGCGAACAGCCGTCTCTCGTACGGTGGTCGAAGAACGGCACGACCACGCACGCGCTATCGTTCGCCGGAGCCGCGCTGTGCTGGCGCGCATGCGGGTGGCGCATCGCGAGTGGAGGCCCCGAGCTGTGGCTCGAGCGCGATGGAGATCGCGCGATCTACCGCGGCCACGCCGATCGCGTCGAGGCAGTGGTCGGCGTGGACGCGACGACGATCGCGAGCGGCGATCGTGTCGGCGAGGTGCGGTTCTGGCGGTTGCCGTCGCCAACGCGAGTCGTGGCGCGAGATGCCAGCGCGAGTCCCGCACGTACAGCGAACGGATGGATCCTGGGGCGCGCATCGGGTGACATCGTCGAGGTACACGCCGACGGATCCATATCGACGCTCGGCAAACTCCCGGGCCGCGTGAAGCTGGTCGCGGCACGAGGCAACGTGGTCGCCGCGACCAGCGAGGAGCGGATCGTGATCTGGCGTGACGGATCGCAGGTCGTCGATGCCCCACTGACCGGCACACAGCGCTTGTGGATCGATGAACGCGCAGCGTTCGTCAGCGCGTTCGCGGATGACAGCTCGATCTTCCGGACCGATACCGGTGAGCGGATCCTGACCCGAGGGAGCGTGGACGAATACCTGATCGTCGTGGGCGAGCACGCCTTC
Source organism: Kofleriaceae bacterium (assembly GCA_044230415.1). Lineage (GTDB taxonomy): Bacteria > Myxococcota_A > Polyangia > Haliangiales > Haliangiaceae > JABFXX01. The sequence goes on along the minus strand of JBGARE010000022.1, from coordinate 27,664 downwards.
TTCGTCGAGCACGGCGACTTGTGGCGACTCCCGCTCGCGCCACACGCGACCCCCATCCGAGTTCCGCTTTCGTTCGAGCCCGTGCTTGCCACGATCGTTCCCGATGGGCGTTTGGCCGTCGGATCGACCACCGGCGCGATCGCGATTATCGACGAGCACGGCGGTCAGATTGCCTCGCTCGCGCTCGGCGCCGAAGTGCTCTCCCTCGCCAGCAACGACACCTCGATCCTCGCCGGTGGTGTCGACGGCACGGTCTACGGTTGGCAACCGGCCGACGGTACCCGCGTCACGTACACCGACGGTCACGAGCGTTGGGTTCACGGTGTGGATCCCGTTGGCTCGGTCATGGTGACCTGGAGCCGCTCCGCCGCCGTGGTTCGTGTGTGGAACCGGGAGCAGAACACCGCGGTGGTCTCGACGGCGCGGATCGTGGGAGCGGCTGCTGACCCGAAAGGGTCTAGCGTTCTCGTCGTGGATGTCGACGGTGCAGCACGCATCGCCAGCGTCGAGCAGGTAGAAGCGATCGCGCCGGGTGGGCTAGCCACCTATGTCGACCGTCATCTGCGCGGAGGTCGTCGCTGACTTCTCGCCAGGTGCCGAGATCAGAGCACCCTCCAACCGTGCAAGTCGTTGGCTTCTTGCGGTTTACACTCGCCGTTGCTGGCACATCTGCTGCTTAAGGACATGAACATGCGAAGTGTATTGCTCGCGCTACTCGTGGGGTGCGCTGTCGAGGCTCCGGTCATCGAGACGATCGAGGCGAAGAAGTGCACGACCTGCGACGACAACGGCCTCCCACCGGCTTCGTGGTCACGCGCACCGGCAGAGCTCTCCCCGAGCGCGCTCGCCACGAGCGGCTTGTTCGCGGGAGGGACCGTGCGTGCGATCTGTGAAGCCGGAACGTCACCCACCGGTTCGCCTTCGACATGCGATCTCGATTCGTTGTGGTCTGCGTGGGCGGGCGCCGACACGTACCGCCACGATCTCGTTCGCTACATGATCAAGACCGGCGCACCGTATGGCACGGTCGTGCTCGACGCTCCGAGCAGCGCGGCCTTCGAGGGTAGCTATGGTCTGGCTCCCGAGATTCTCACCACGGCGTGGGGAACTCGAGCGCAGTCGCTCGTCACCGCGGCGATGGCCGTGAACGTGGACTACTACGCGAACAAGGTGGAGATCTGTCTCAAGACGCCGTCCACCCCTGACTGCCCGGCCACGTACTCGTTCCAGGAGATCGCAGCGACTGGCAATCTGTTCGCCAATCAGCTCGACGTCGTCGTCGGCGGATACGCGGCGCTACGTCCCGAAGACAGCCGGCGCGTGTGCCCGGGCTTTGGTGGGTGCAGCGTGTACGGCGGCGGCGTACGACCCTACTACGCGGCCACGTGCACGTATGGCGGTCCGATGGCGCAGCGCTATCCGATGAGCTGCGTCGACGCCGGCGTCGTACGACCGTATGCGGTGCAGGTGTTCATGGAGACCGATCCATCGCGGTTCGGTGCGGTCGCCGCGGGTAGCGGACGTCCGATGCTCTGACCCGCTCGTCGACGACGCTCACTCGTCGCGACGGATCCCCAGCGCCTTCAGCTTGGACACCAGCGTCTTGCGCGGGATCCCGAGCAACCGCGCGGCCTGGCTTTGATTGCCTCCGCTCGTTTCGAGCGCGCGCTCGATCCGCGCCCGCTCGTAGGCACGGACCGCTTCGTCGAGAGACAGCGCGTTGTCGTCTGCCTCGTGACGAGAAGCCGGAGTCGCTCGAGGCGAACGGATCGCCTCGGGAAGATCCTCCAGCGTGAGCGTGTCACCCTCGGCGAGCACGGCGGCGCTGCTCATGGCGTGTCGAAGCTCGCGGATGTTCCCGGGCCACGCGTACGCCGAGAGCGCGGCCGCGGCTGTCGAGCTGATCATCAACGGGACCCGCCGCGATGCCTGACACGCCTCGGTGAGGAATCGCTGCGCGAGGATCGCGATCTCGTGTGGACGTTCGCGCAGAGGTGGCAGGACGATCTGCATCCCACGCAGTCGAAACAGCAGGTCCTGGCGAAACGCGCCGTTCTCCACCTGCCGATCGAGATCGCGATGCGTGGCCGATACGAGCCGGACGTCGAGGCTTCGCTCCTCGATTCCACCGACCCGGCGCACGCGCTTCGTCTCCAGAACGCGCAGGAGCTTGGCCTGAAGGCTCGGATGCATCTCGCCGATCTCGTCCAAGAACAGCGTGCCTCCATCGGCCTGTTCGAACAGACCGGGCTTGGTCGCCGATGCACCGCTGAAGGCGCCCCGCTCGTGACCGAACAGCTCGCTCTCGAGCAGGTTCTCCGGCAGCGCGGCGCAGTTGATCGCGACGAGCGGCCTGCGTTTGCGTGGACTGATCGCATGCAGAGCGTTGGCGATGACTTCCTTGCCGGTACCGGTCTCGCCGTTGATCAGGACGCTGAGATCCGACGGCGCGACGCGCTCCAACAGGCCGAACACGCGATGCATCGCTCGATCCGCGACGATGACCTCGAGATCACCGAAGCGGAGGACGCGCACCGCGTCGTCGGCGAGATGAACGCCCGGACCGTCGCTGGCGGCCGCCATGGCCGCCGCCTCCACGAGCAAGCTCGGCGTGGGCGCGTCGCCGGGAAAGCAGGCGATCCCGATGCGCGAGGGCGTCTCGGCAGCAGCGAGAGCCGCAGCGATTCGCGTGGCCTCGTCACGCGCGGACCGACGATCCGTCTCGAACAACATCACGTCGACGCGCTGAGCGCTCCGCACGCTGTAGATATCGAGGTCGCGAAGTTGGACCACGACGGTGCGCAGCGCTCGTTGGAGCTCCACGGGCGTCGATCCACCCAGCATGACGACCATCGCGCCGACACTGTGATCGTGGCGAAGTGCGCGCTCGCCCTCGTGCACGAGACGTCGATCGAACTCGTCCGGCTCGACACGAAGCTCCGAACGGAACTCCGAGCGCCGAGCCGTCATGAGGTGACACGCCACTTCGCCGAACGTGATGGTCGTTCCCTCGGCGGCGACGTGCGGTTCGCGGCCGAGGAGCCGGCCCGCCACCATCGTTCCGTTGCGGCTTTGGAGGTCCGTGATCTGGACGTTGCCGTCGACGATTCCGATGGTGGCGTGAACACGCGAGATCGAGCGATGGTTGATCCGGATCTCGACTCCCTCGTCGCGCCCTATTCGGAGCAGCCGCCGAGGTGACAACGTGTGCTCCTCGATCGCTCCATGGCGCAGCACCACCAGCACCCACTGCGCCTCGCCGCGTGGGGCGTCGCTCGCGGTGTTCGCGCCGGTCAGCTGCTCAGCCTGGTCCGCATTGTCGGAGCCGACCGTGGACATCACCTCGGACTGTACACAAGGTCGGGGCCATTGCGCTTGGCGCCGACATACCAACCGATGCGCCTCGGCACGTTACCAACCGGTCGCGACGGTTGCGCGTCTACGGCGCAACGCCGGCGTCCGAGGGTGGAGACGGCGCCGCGACCGACACCATCGCGCTGCGGCGCACGTCGATCGGCTTGCAGGACCTTCCGCCGCACACCCAGAACCGCACGCGGACCTTCACCGCGTGCTCGCCCGCGCTGTCGCCCTTCACCGCGATCGCGAACCGCGGTGCATCGGCCTCAGGATCCACGGCGTCGGTGCGACCGAGCCGCTTCTTGCGGACGGTCACGCCGGGATCCGCCTGCACGTCGACGATCACGCTCGCGTCCTTGGACACGGTGAGACCGCGATCGACGCGGATCGCGACCGAGATCGAGCCTTGATCGCCGGGCGCCACGGCCACCTTGTCGGCGACGGTGACCTCCCAGCCTGGTTGTCGCGGCTGTGCGTGCGCCGTCGCGGCGACCAGCAGCGCGACCAGCGCAAACCTCACAGGATCTGCGTCGCGAGCTCGGCCAGCGGCGAGCGCTCGCCCTTCGTCAGGATCACGTGACCGGCGATCTGCTCGTTCTTGAACCGCTCGGCGACGGTGGTGAGACCGTTGTTCGACGAGTCCAGGTACGGGTGATCGATCTGGTACGGGTCACCCGTCAGGATGATCTTCGTGCCCTCGCCGGCGCGCGTGACGATCGTCTTCACTTCGTGCGGCGTGAGGTTCTGCGCCTCGTCGACGATCATGAACACGTTCGGCAGCGAGCGACCGCGGATGTACGTCAGCGGCTCGATCTCGACGAAGCCGAGGTCGACGAGCTCCGCGTAGCTGCGGCCGTCCTTCTTGTCGGACTTGTTGAGTCCGAGGAGCAGCTCGAGGTTGTCGTAGATCGGCTGCATCCACGGGTTCAGCTTCTCTTCGATCGTGCCCGGCAGATAGCCGATGTCGCGACCGAGCGGGAAGATCGGACGGCTGACGAGCAGCTTCGAGAACACCTGCTCCTCGGTCACCTTCTGCAGACCCGCGGCGATCGCGAGCAGCGTCTTGCCGGTGCCGGCCTTGCCGACGAGCGTGATCAGCTTGACGTCGTCGTTGAGCAGCAGATCGAGCGCGAAGTGCTGCTCCTTGTTGCGCGGCTTGATGCCCCACACGCCCTCGCGCAGCTTCTTGACCGGGACCGCCTTGCCGACGTTCTTGTCCCACTTCGTGAGTGCGCTCTTGCCGGAGTCATCCTTGAGCGTCAGGTACTCGTTCGCATGCAGGCCGGGCGCGTCGACGACGACGGTGCCCTCCGCGTAGAACGTGTCGATCGTGCCGGGCGGCACGAGCAGCTCGCGGTTGCCTGGATACAGCTCCTCGATGGAGATGCGCTCGGGCTCGAAGTCGATCGTCTGCAGTCCGAGGGCGTCGCCGCGGATGCGCAGGTTCACGTCCTTGGTGACGAGGACCGTCGGGATCTTGCGATCCTCGTCGCGCACTTCGATCGCGATGTCGATGATCCGCTGATCCATCGACCGCGAATCGCTGCTCGGGTTCTTCGTCGGGTTCTTCGCGAGCGCGACGCGAACGGTGCCGCCGTTCGTCATCTTCTGCGGATGCGAGAGCCCGCCATCGCTACGGAATTGGTCGAGCTCGCGTGCAATCTGGCGAGCGTTGCGACCGAGCTCGGATTGATCCTTTTTGAACGTGTCGATCTCTTCGAGCACGTAGATGGGAATGATCACGTTGTTGTCGGCGAACGAATAGATCGCGCGGGCATCGTGGAGGAGGACGTTGGTGTCCAGGACGTAGTTCTTTGCCGCCACGGTCCGACCTTCCGACGAAACAGGGGCCGCGTCGATCAGAACCGACCAGAAAACGCCAGGCCGACGCTCGACGCGGACGCGGTCGGCGAGATCTGCATCGATTCGCGCGGCGCGGTGAAATAGATGACCACGCCCGCGGCGACGAGTGCGCCGCCGGCGACCGCGAAGCCCGTCGCGATGTTCGCGCGAGCACCGGCATCGTCGAGCACCTTCAACTGCGCGGGCGTCGAGCAGCGCGGCGTGCCGCCGGTCACGGGGCAATCGTCGAGGCCGTCGTCGTACTTCGCCTTCGCGCTCATTCCGAGGGCGAGGCTCGTCGCGAGCGACGCCACACCGACGCCACCCATGACGAGCGCGATGCGCACGCGTCGCTTGTCGCGCCGGCCACCTTCGGGCTTGTCCGCGATGAACGGGTCGACCGCACCGGCACCCGCGCCGAGCTCGGCCGGGATGTCGACGATCACCGACGAGCCCGCGAGTCCGTTCGCGCGCGTCGAGAACTCTTGCTTCCCCGGGGCGGTAGCTCTGACGACGATGTCGCCGGGCTCGAAGCGATCCTCGATCTGCTCGGCGGGCGTGACGGTCTGATCGCCGATCTCGATCACGAGCCCGGGCAGCTGCGGGTTCGCGACCTTGACGGTGATCGCCGCCAACTTCGGCGACACGGTCTCCGCGCGCTGCTTCGCATAGGGCGCGCGTCCATCGTTGTCGCGCGCGAAGTCCTTCGCCGCGGAGTCGAACATCTGCCACGCGCGACGCAGTTGCCCGAGCTTCTCGAGGCAGTCCCCGTAGTTCAACGCGGTGCCCGGAGCGCGATCGAGCTTGTAGCTCTCGTCGAACTTGTCACACGCCTCTTTGATCTTGCCCGCACCCGCGAGCGCGCGACCTTCCTCGAACAGCTCGGTGCTCTTGTTCTTCGGCTGCGCCACGGCGACGCCGCACAGAAGGACCAGCGTCAACCCCACGGAGCGCATGCCACGAGGATAACGCGATTTCAGTGCTGGCAGGCCATCGGTTCTTTGACGCAATCGACCACGCGGGCGTCGGGCTTGGGCGGACGAACCTTCGGCGGAGAGAGATCGACGCCGCTCTGTTTGCACGATGCGATCACATCCGTGCGCTTCGCGCTGCTCACCTTCGAGAGCCACGCTTTCGCTTTGGTCGGCTCCCCGACCTGACACGCGGACTGCGTACACATCACCGCGCGCTCGCTCGGAACGCCATCGCTACACAGCGCGAACGCGTCGGAGTACTTGCTGGCCGCGAACGCACGCTCGATCTTTTCGGAGCGCGTGAGCTGCGGGGCCGCCGTGCGCGCATCGGCAGCCGGAACCGCCGCATCGACGACCTTCGGCGCCTTCGGTGCTGCATCGACCACCATCGCGACCGCTGCATCGACGACCGCCGGCGGTGCCGCATCGATCTCGATCGCGGCCACGATCTCCGCATCGACGACCGGCGCGACCGCCGCATCGATGCTCGCCGGTGCGACCGCCGCATCGATGGTGATCGCCTGCGCGACCGCCGCGTCGATGGTGATCGCCTGCGCGACCTGCGCGTCGATCGTGATCGCTTGCGCGACCGCTGCATCCGGTGGCGCCTTCGCATCGGACGAGTCGCCACCGCGTGTCGCGATCACCGTGATGATCACGCCGAGGACGATCGCGACACCGATCACCGCGAACAGCACCTTGTTGTTGCGGCCCTGATCGCGCGGCTGGTTGTGAACGTCGACGGGCGGCGCGAGCCACGCTTGCTGCGCGACCGGATACGCCGATATCGATCCCGAGTGATGCATCGGCATGGGCATCGGCGGCACCGCAGCCGGCACGGTCGGGCGCGCCTGCACCGGCGGCGGCACGCTCGCGGAGTGCGGGCGTGAGGGCTGGATGTTCGTCTCGATCGCTTCCGTCGACGGGCGCTGCCGCAGCGTCGGCAGATCGTCCATCGGGTTGCGCGCGGGCATCGTCGGCGCGGTCGATGGCGCGACGACGGGTGGAGCGGCGACCGGCGGAGGCAGCGGCGACTTCGACTGCTGGGATTGCGACGTCGACATCTGCATCGCGCTGAGATCGCGCACGCGCGCGAGGCTCATGTCGACGGGATCGAGCTTCGCGATCAGCTCGGGTGGGATCGGGACCGTGACGCCTTCCGGAGCCTCGCGTTGCTGCTCCATCTCGACCCACGGCTCGGGACGCTGGCCGAACAGCTCGCGCAAGAACCGCGACAGGCCGCTCGACGACATGATCACGTTGTTGCGAGCGGCCACCGTCTCGAGCGCGTCGACGAGCTCGTCCGCGGTCTGGAACCGCTCCTCGGGCGTCTTCGACAACAGGCGCACCGCGATCGCATCGATCTCCGGCGGCAACCCGGGGCGTCGCGTCGACGGCGGCGGTGGTGGCTCCGTGACGATCGCGTGCATGTTCTCGAAGTCGCTCGCGCGCCGATACAGCCGCTCGGTCGTGAGCATTTCCCAGAACACGATGCCGAGCGAGAACAGATCACTGCGGCGATCCACCGGCGCGCCGCGGCATTGCTCGGGCGACAGGTAGCTGATCTTTCCCTTCACCGTTCCCGATCGCGTCTCGCTCGCGCGGTTCTCTGCTTTCGCGACGCCGAAGTCGACGACCTTGACCGAACCCTCGTAGCTGATCATGAGGTTCGACGGCGAGACATCGCGATGCACGATGCCGAGCGGACGGCCGTCCATGCCGATTCGCTCGTGCGCGTGATGCAGACCCGACGCCGCGTTCGCGATCACCGTGAAGATGTTGCCGAGCGGGATCTCGCGCCGCAGCGAGCGCGCGCGATGCAGGAGCGCGCGCACGGTCTCGCCGTGCACGTACTCCATCGTGAAGAAGTACGAGTCGCCGAGCTTGCCGATGTCGAACACCTGCGCGACGTGCGGGTGGTTGAGCTGCGCTGCGAGGCGCGCCTCCTCCAAGAACATCTGCACGAAGTTCGCGTCGCTCGCGCGCTCGCGAAGGATCCGCTTCAGAACGACGTACCGCTCGACGCCAGCGGCACTCGCGCCGCGCGCCAAAAAGATCTCGGCCATGCCACCGGTCGCTAGCTTTGCCAGGACTTGGTAGTTGTTCGCGGTCGATCCGACCTCGGCGACAACGCTCGGCACGCGCTCGAATTGTACGGCCTGTCGCGACGGGGATGCGATTCGCCTACCGCCAGAAGCAGGAGAAAGACGGAGATATCGAGGTAACTGCCCGACCTCTCATATGTTAGGCCGCGGCATACCCGTTGCTCCTGGTCCCTTCGTCAACAACTGGGAACGAGGAGAACACCATGAGCAACTTCCAGACGATCGAAATTTCCGCCCTCCGCAACATCACCGGTGGCGTCGTGTCGGGCGTGAAGCCTGTGGTGGGTGGCAGCGTGGGAAGCCAGGTGGGTAGCGTGGTCGGTCGTGGGGTTGGCTCGGTGGTCGGCGGCGTCGCCGGTCCCGTGGGCTCGGTGGTCGGTGGCCAGGTCGGCTCCGTCGTCGGCAGCCAGGTCGGCAACGTGGTCGGTAACTGGGTCAACCGTTGAACTCGGGAGCTCCGATGACCAAGCCCCAAGACATCTCTCACGAACAACTCGAAGCCATCACCGGCGGCGGCATCGTCGGCGCGGTCGGTGGCGCGGTCGCCGGCTGGAACGTCGGCGGCGCAGCCGGCCGCCAGGTCGGCACGAATGTCGGTCGCGAAGTCGGACGCCAGCAAGGCGCCGAACGCGGCGCGCCTCGCATCGGTGCGGCGATCGGTGCCGCGCGCGGTGGTCGCCTCGGCGAGACCGTCGGCAACTACGGCGGCGCTGTCCTCGGTGCGCTCGGCGGCCTCGCCGTCGGCCCCTGAGCTACGACGCCTTCTTCGTCTTCGCACTCTGGGCTTCGGCCCAGGTGACGACGCGATTTCGACCGGTGTGCTTCGCGTGATAGAGCGCGAGGTCGGCACGCTCGATGAGCGTCGCGCGGTCGCGACCATCTTCCGGGAACGCCGCAACTCCGATCGACTCGGTCACGGAGAGTGGACCCTTCTCGGTCTCGACGACGACCTTCGCGATCTCCTGGCGGATCCGTTCGGCGACCGCCTTCGCTTGCGCGACGTCGACGTTATCGAGCAGGACCGCGAACTCCTCGCCGCCGTAGCGCGCCGGGATATCGATCTTGCGCGGGACTTCCTGCAGCACGCGCGCGACGCGACGGAGGACCTCGTCACCGACGGGGTGACCGTAGCCGTCGTTGACCTTCTTGAAGAAGTCGACGTCACAGAGCAGCAGCGCGACCTTGTGGTTATGGCGTGCAGCGCGCTCGAGCATCTCGGCGAACTTCGTCTGGAACGTCCGGTGATTGGTGAGACCGGTGAGACCATCGGTCGTCGCCATCGTCTCCATCTGCTTATAGAGGAAACCGTTCTGCAGCGAGATCGCGACTTGGTTCGCGATCACCGCGAGCATCTCGCGCACGTCCTTGCCGAACCGCTTCTCGGCGCGCGCGACGAGCGTGAGCGTACCGACGGGCTCGTCGGCGGCGAGCAGCGGCAGCACGAGCAGTGACTTCGCATCGTCGAGCTTCACCTTGCGCGTGAAGATCGGCGCGGACAGCTCGCGCGGCTCGCCACCCGAGGGCAGGTAGTGCCGGTTCTTCACGACCATCGAGGCGAGGCCGGCGTTGTCCTTGAACTCGAGGTTCAGCAGCTGGTGCTGATCGATCAGGCCCTCGCCGGACGGACGCACGCGCACGGCGGCGACGCGGTGCTTGCCGCGATCCTTCTCGTACAGCGCGATCGCACCGACGTCGTAGTCGCAGATCGCCGCGGCTGCATCGAACGCAGTCTCCATCACCTGCTCGGGCGTGAGCGCGCGGCCGAGCAGCGCGGTCGCTTGATAGAACCGCTCGTGCTCGTACTTCGCGCGCTCGACGGCGCGGAACACCTGCTCGGACTGCACGACGCGCAGGACCTGATGGCTCGCCTCGGCGAGGAGATCGCGATCGGTCTCGGTGAACGGGTTGTCGCGATCCGCGGCGAGGATGCCGCGCAGGTGGCCGTGCTCGATGATCGGAACGGCGACGAGCGCCACGCCCGCGCGGCCGCCTTCGTAATACGTGAGCTGACCGGGCTTGGTCGCGGCGCACAACAGCGGCTGGCGATCGCGGACCACCGCGCCGAGGATGCCCGCGTGGGCGAGGCGCGGCTGCTCGGTGATGTCGTCGGCGTCGGAGGCGACCTCCTTGAGCTTGATGCGCTCGCCGTCGTCGTCGAGCCAGAGCAGCGCGACCGTGCGTGCGTGGAGCGAGCGCTTGAGCGTCGACAGCACCCAGCTCGCGGAGTCGCCGATCATCTCGACGCCGCCGATCGCGAGCAGGCGCTCCTCTTCATCACGCGTGCGTGGCGCGCGGCTCGCGGGGCCGAGCGCGGCGGCGATCAGGCGGTAGTCGCGCGCGCTGTCCTTGAGCGCGGTGAGCTCTTCCTCGAGGCGCGCGGCGCGGCGGCGGCGATAGCGTGCGGTCACCCCGCGCAGCAGCAAGATGTGCGCGAGCGCGGCGCCGACGAGGCACGCGATATGGATCGCGGCGAGCGTGATGTTCGCCTCCGAAACGCCGGTGCGCGCGAGCAGCGCTCCTTCGAGGAGCAGTGACGCGGCGAGCGTGCCGATCGCACCGGGCCGCGCGAGCACCGTCATCGCGAACGCGACGAGGCCGTAGAGCATCGGATACGCGGGCGACGACAGACCGCCGGTGACGGCGATGATCGCGTGGCCGCCCGCGATCAACGTCAGCGCGAGCTCGAGGTCCGCGAGGTCCGTCGCCGCGGCGAGCCAGTAGCTCGCACGCTGTGCGCGCGCCGACGGCGGCGTGTACTGCACGCGGCGGATGACGGCGGTGGCGACGAGCGCGGCGATCGCGACGACGATCATCGTCATCGGCACGCTGGGCGTCCGCGACAGGATCGCCGCACCATCGGCGCCGCCGACGGCGACGACGGCGCACGCGACCGCGCCCGCGATCGCACCGACGGACACCTTGAGCGCCCGCCGCAGCGTTCGCTTCATCCGCGTCATGGCCATCACGGAGTCACCGTGGGGGTTCCGACGCGAAGCACGATCTCGTCGGGGTAGACCATCCCGAGATCCGCGCGCGCGCGATCCTCGATCGCACCGATGTCGTTGCGCAGCGCTTCGATCTCGCGCACGAGCTCGGTGTTGCGAGCCGCGAGCTCCTTCGCCTCGACGTCGAGCTCCGCGAGCTGCGCCTCGAGCTTCGCGCTCCGCGGATCGCGACGCAGCACTTGGCCCGGCAGATAGCCGATCACCGCCGCGACCACGATCGCCAGCGCGGCACGCGTCGTCCACCTCCGTGCGGCCGGAGGCACGTGCATATCGGCGAGTGGTTTCGGCACCGCTCTCGACACTACGGATCGGGACGGCCCGGGCAACTTTTGGCCCACGTCACGGTCGATCCGTTTGTGGTGGAGTTTCGGCGGCCTATGTGTACGCTGCCGCCCACATGATGGGGATCCGTCTGTTTGTCGTTTCGGTCGCAGTAGCCGCCGCCGGTTGCGGCGACGACCAGACCACCACGATCACCTGCGGCACCGGCACGAGTGGCTCGCTCGCCGTCGATAGTCCGGTCGAGGTCACCGGCGAGGGTGGAGCGGACCTGCGCGGCGCGGCGATCGCGGCGCAGGCCAAGACCACGTTGCCCGCCGGCGACGTGTCGATCGAGTGCGCGCCCGACATCGTTCCCGCGGGCTACACGGCGCTCGGACCGGCGGTCACGTTCGGTGCCGATGGCACCTGGTCCGATCGTCCGTTCATCCTGACGCTGCCGTACAAGGCCGCGCGCTATCCCAAGCTCGCGCATCAGAAGGACGTGCGCATCGTCGCGAAGCGCGCGGGCCAAGACGCGCCGTTCTTCCCGCCGGTCGCGAACCGGATCCTCGACGAGGAGAACACGTACGCGTCGCGCGCGTCGTTCCGCGCGGGCGAGCTCACGACGTATCAGGTCGTCGTCGCCGAGAATGCCGGCGAGGTCGTCGACGAAGACTTCAAGTGGAACGCGATCATCGGCATCTCGATGGGCGGCTTCGCGGCGAACTCGATCGGCATGCGCCACCCCGAGCGCTTCGACATCATCGCGGACATCGGCGGCGATCCCGGTCCGTCGCAGATCTACTTCCTCGCGATGGTGCGCGACTACCTCTACGGAGGCTTCTGCACCGCGGACGATCAAGCCGCGGGTCGCGGCAACATCGGCCAGCTGTGCCCGGTCACCAGCACGCGCGCGGATCAGTTCGAGATCGGCGGCGACTACGAGCACCAGATCTCGCAAGAGGGCGACGGCGTCGGCCTCACGTTGCGCCGCCAGCTGTACGTGCGCGCCTCGCGCGATCTCGCTCGCGCGCTGTCGAACCCCGCGCACTACAACCCGACCAACCCGTACGCGCCACCCGGCGTCGACGATGCGTTCCTCGCGCAGACACCGGCGCAGCGCTGCGCGAACCCCGTCGTGCTGACGAACTTCTACGATCGCGAGTTCAACGCGGACGGAAGCAAGCCCGTGATCACGTTCTGCGACGGCGTCGACAAGAACGGCATGCTCGGCGTGTTCGATCCCGCCGCCACGCAGAACGATCCGGCGGAGGTGCTGCTCGCCGTGGATCTCAACGGCAACAACAAGCGCGATAGCGGCGAGCCCGTGGTCACGAACGCGTACGAACCGTTCGGCGATGTCGGCACCGACGGCAAGGCCGACAAGGACGAGCCCGGCTACAACGCGCAGACCAACCCGGATCCCGCGAAGGACGACTATCACTACCTGCGCAACCCGCTCGGGACCGAGAACAACGGGGACTTCGACATGGGAGAGCCGTACGAAGACGTCGGCCTCGACGGTGTCGCCGCGGGCTGCACCGCCGGATCGGCCCCGGGTTGCTACGACTACGGCCAGGGCAACGGGAAGTGGGACCTGTCGCCGAACATCGAGCGCTGGTACCAGAGCGACACGCTCAAGAACTTCGAGAAGCTCACGGCCGCGCAGAAGCAGCACATGGCGTTCTGGTTCGATGCGGGCATCCGTGACTTCTTGAACAACTCGCTCGGCGCCAACGTCACCGTCGGTGGCCTCATGGCGAAGTACCAGGTCCCGTTCGGCGTCTACGACCAGTTCAAGACGCTCACGCACGGCGAGTCGGAGGCCGGCTACGACTTCACCGAGATCGATTGGAACGAGATGCCGAAGAACCTCTATGTGAGGTACGGCGATCCCGACGCGTCGGCGAGCGACATCTCGAAGGGTGACGGTCGCCACGTCGGCACCGCGGTGCAGATCATCAATCGCGCGCAGACCGCGTTCGCGTGGCTCGACAAGCGATGGCCCGACGGAGATCGCAGCGAGACACTCGACGGCGGCCAGATCATTCGCAACCTCACGCACACGTCGCCCACCACGGGGCGCGAGAGTCCATTCGGTCTGTTCCTGCCGCCGGGCTACAGCGATCCCGCGAACGCCAATGTCCGCTACCCGGTCGTGTACTTCCTCCACGGATACGGTCAGCAGCCCGACGATCTCGTCCAGCTGTCGAGCGTGTTCGCGCTCTACATGATCTCGGATCGCCCGATCGAGGTGCGGTTCCAGAAGTTCATCATCGTGTACGTCGATGGTCGCTGCCGCCCACAGATCGATGGCGTGCCGGTCGATCCGAACGGCGACAAGTGCGAAGGCGGAACGTTCTACACGGACGCGCCGCTCGGTGGCCCCGCTCGCATGGAGACGAACCTGCTCGAGCTGATGGACTACATCGACGCGAACTACCGCACGAAGTCACCGAGCTCGGCGAAGACCACGCGCTAAGCGCTACCAGCGGATATCGAGCGTCGCACCCGCGCTCTGCGTGGTCACCGTCGGCACGAGTGCGATCGTTCGCTTCTCGCGCTTCGTGACATGGACGAACGCGAAGTAGCCGGTTACGGCCACGAACGGAATGCTCATCACCGCCGCGAGCATGAAGCGCCGCGAGCGACCGTGGTTGCGACAGACATCGGCGAACACGCCGTTCTTGTCGACGACGCTGGGATCGCCACAATCGTCCTCGGTGATCGGACCGGGCGAGGCCTTCTCGGCGCGAACGTCCGAGAGATCGCTGCGCCACGCGGCCGTCGTGTAGATGCTGGCCGTGGTCAAGCCGAGAAAGATCACGGTGGAGCTCGCGAACGCTGCCTTCCAGATCGTCGAACCGCGCTGCGTCTCGACCGTGGCCTCGGCGTCCTCGCGATCGTTCGCGTGTACCGTCGATGATCCGAGCACGAGGACGAGGAAAACGGCGAGCGCCTTCATGCGTCGACTCTCGTCGCGTGCGTGCGCGGGGTCAACGAAGAACGTGGTGCACGCGGATGCGCGAGTCGTGCACGCTACGCGACGTGGGCGACCGGGAGCGGAGGCGGTTCGCGCCAGCGGGTCCAGCGCTCGAGGATCGAGCCCGCGACCGCGGTCGGGATCATCGCGACCGCGATGTAGTCGCTCATCGCGAACTCGTCGGCGAGCATGTACACGAGGCCGAGCGACGGCACGATCAGCAGCGCGAGACGGATCGCGATCGCGAGCTTCGGGAACCCGCCCGCGAACAGCCCGAGCATCAGCCCGAGGAACATCCCGGGGATCGCGCCGAAGATCATCACGAGCGGCAACACGCCCGCGTTGTGCTCGCTGATCGACAGACCGGTGGCGATGACGATGACGTTGAGCAGGCCGAGAAACGTGCCCTTCCAGGCTCCGGCGGACGGCGTCATCGGTGGATCGTAACGCACGATCCGCGAGGCGCTATTCCGGCCTAGGCGGGTTACTGCGAGATCAGGGTCAGCGAACCAACCCCGCGCGCCCACACGCGATCGAACTGGTCGACCGCCACGTCGAGGATCTGGTTCTCGGCGAGCCCGCGGCGCATATCGACGCGGCGGACCTTCTGGCCGTCCCACGCGGCGATGCCGCGCTCCGTGGCCATCCACACCTGGCCGTTGCGCGTGGCGACGACATCGTTGATCTCGAATCGCAGCGCGGCGGGGAACTCCCAGCCCTTGCCGTCCCAGATCGCGGCGCCGGTGCCGGTCGCGACGATCACGCTGCCGCTCGCGGCGATCGAGACGGCGCGCGCGAGCTCGGACTGCAGGCCATCCGCTTCGGTCCACATGCGGACCTGACCATCGGCGAGGCGGCCCACGCCTTCGTTCGTGGCGAACCACGCGGTCTCTCCGCGCACGTCGCCATCGACGAGGCCGACCGGAATCGGCAGCATTCCTTTGCCCGCGGCCGAGGTCTCGCCGGTGCGGTGATAGACGACCTTGCCGTTCGTCGTGTCGACGATCGCGAGCCCGTACGGGCGGCGCTCGATGCCATCGCGATAGCGGAGGCCGATCCACAGCGAGGACGCCGACGCGAAGCGCGCGAAGCTGATCTCGGTGGCGGCGCCGGGCGTCTGCACCGTGACGTTGGGGACGAGCGTCCACGCGCCGGTGCGATCGATGCGCGAGAGATGCGCCACGGCTTCGCTGCCGGCACGATGCACCGCATAGATCGTTCCGCTCGGATCGCGAACGACGCCGAGCACGATCTGATCGGGCCCGCCCGCGACGAAGCGCGAGCCGGTCCAGTGCCACGCTTGCCGCGCGCCCGTCGCGATCCAGCAATCGTCGACGCCGACGCACGCGACCGACAGCGTCGTCGCGTCCTGGAACATCTGCTTGCGGCGCAGCCAATCGCGCGGATGCGCGTGACCGTCCTTCGACATCACGAACCGCGCGGTGCCGAGATCGCGCGTGCCGATCAGCAGCTGATCGTCGATCGAGCCGAGGCTCGTCGCGCCGGGCGGCACCACGAGATCGATCGGATCGATCACCCACTCCGACTTCGCGCCGACGGTGACGGGCACGAGCCGCATCCCGTCGCGCGCGAGCGGACGCACGGCATTGGGCTCCGCGAGTCCGATGCGATACACGCGACCGCCGCCCATCACGACGGCGCCGTTGCCGCGCTTCGTGGCCGCATCCCACCTCACGTCGGGCAGCGCGCGATACGTGTGCCACGCCATGCCCTTGCCGAACGCGACGCGCTCCTTGCCCTGCTCGTCGGCGCCGATCACCAGCATGCGATCGCCCGGCAGCTCGACGAGCAACCGCGGCGACGCGATGACGAGGCCCTGCCCCGCGCCGATGTGCGCGCTCGTGCCCTTGGGATCGCGTGCGATGAGGCCGGTCGTCGTCGCGATCCACAGCCAGCCCGCGCGATCGCGCACGACGGCCTTGATCGGATCCTTGATCGCCGTCGCGGTCCAGCCGCCCTTCCCGCTGACGTAGAGCAGTCCCTTGGACGTGCCGATCCACGCACCGCCATCGCTCGCCGAAGCGATCGCGGCGCCGCCGTCTTTCTCGAGCGTGGCGAAGTCCAACCCGATCGATGCGGGCGGCTCGAGAAGCTCGTCGTACGTCTCGGTCTGCGCGTCGTAGCGACCGACGCCGGTGTCGCTCAGGATCCACACGAGCTTGCGGTCGGGATCGGGGCCGAGCGCCAACACCGTCGAGCCTTCGCGCTTGGTCGCGCTCGACAGCGCGAACACGCCGCCGCCGTCATCGAAGCGTTCGAGGTCATCGCCGGTCGCGACAAACACGAACCGCTCGGCGCCGATCACCATGCGCACGGGCGAGGGCTCGGTGAACACGCGCACGCGGACCTTGCCGGTGGACACGGGGGGCAGCGGACGCGTGGGCTCCGGCGGCGGACATCCCGCCCCCAAGGCCACCACAGCCACGCCAATCGTCAACGCAAACCGCACGTGGCAGCGACGGTAACACGCACGCGGAATCCAGCGTAGGCTGCTGTTCATGGCCGGAAAGCGCCGTCCCCCCGAAATTCGCGGAACTCTCGGTACGCTGATTCGCTCGGCGCTCGCACAAGCGGGAGGCGTCCGCGAGGTCCTCGAGCGCGGCGTGCGTGAAGGCCGGGAGCGCGTCGACAGCTGGCGGGGCAGCGCGCGTCGCACAGAAGCTCTCGCAGAGCTCGGCGAGATCGTGCTCGACCTCGTTCGGCGCGGCGAGATCGACGCGAACGAGATCCCCGAAGCGCGCGACGTGATCCGTCACCTCGAGGAGCTCGATGGCGACGACGGCGACGCGGGCTTCCGCGAGCAGATCGCGCAACCGCCCTCGCGCAGCCGCTTCGACACGCGGTCGTCGGCACGCGACTCGCGCGACGACGGCACCACCAGCTCCGCGCGCTGGTCGCCACCGAAACCCGCCAAGCCCGCCGCGCGCGTGTGGCGTCCCACCGAAGCCGCCGACGAAGCGCCTCCCGAACGCACCGCCGCTCCCGCGCGACGCGTGCCGTTGCCCAAGGATCCGCATCGCAAAGGCGGCATCTCGTTCGGCGACGACGACGACGATCTCGCCGACTACATGCATCCCGACGACGTCCCGGCGAAGCCACCCGCCGACGAGTGATAACGTGCGCGTATGAGTGACCCGATCGTCCGCTACGAGCTCGTCGATAACGTCGCCACCATCACGATGGACGATGGCAAAGCGAACGCCCTCTCGATCGCGATGATCGAGCAAGTCGTCGCCGCTCTCGATCGCGCGAAGACCGAGGCCGGCGCGGTCATCCTCACCGGGCGCCCGGACAAGTTCTGCGCGGGCTTCGATCTGCGCGTGATGATGTCGGGGCCCGACGCCGCGATCGATCTGCTCCGCCGCGGATCCGATCTGCTGCTTCGCTTGTTCGAGCTGCCGCTGCCGCTCGTCATCGCGGCCACGGGTCACTCGCTCGCGGGCGGCGCGCTCGTCGTGCTCACGGGTGATCACCGCATCGTCGCCGACGGTGCGTACAAGATCGGGCTCAACGAAGTCGCGATCGGTCTGCCCGTCCCCGTCCTCGCGATGGAGCTCGCGCGCGCACGCCTCCTCCCCACCGAGCTGACGCGCGCGACCTTGCTCGCCAACATCTACGCGCCCGCCGAGGCACGCGCGGCGGGATACGTCGATTCAGTTGTTGCAGCCGATGCGCTCGCCTCGACCGCGTTCGCGGAAGCCAAGCGCTTGAGTGCACTCTCGAAGCCCGCGTTCATCGGCACGAAGCAGCGTCTGCGCCAGGCCACCGTCGATGTGATCCGAAACACCTTCGAAGAAGACGTTCGCCGATCGATGCAGCGATAGGCGATACTCCTCCCATGAGGGGAGTCCTACTCTGTATCGCGTTCGTCACGGCGTGCGGCGACGTGGTCAAGCAGACCGACGGTGGAGCCGACGACGATGGTGGTGGCAGCGGCAGTAGCGACGCGCCACCCGCGGCTCCGATCGTCGTCCACGTTCGCGAGTTCGGCGGCGTTCCGAACCTCGCCGCCAACGTCCTCGTGATGACCGACGGCGGCGACGTGGTGTTCGACGGCTTGGTCGACGCGACAGGCCAAGCCACGGCGACCTTGCCGTCGACGGGCTGGGTCACGTCCCGCTCCGTCACGACGAACGGAACCACGACCACCGTCGTGATGACCACGATCCGCGGCGTCGAGCCGGGCGACGAGTTGTTCATCGGCCCGCCGCGACGCCCCGAGGACTCGACCACGGTCAACGCGAACCGCGCGATCCAGTTCACGCGCTACGCCACCAGCGCGAGCCACACGTTCTACGTGCCGTGCGGCAATCGCTTCTTCTCCAACACCGACACGGCGACAACGGGCACCGTCCCGATCAACGACGAGTGCGTCCCCGCGACGTTCAGCGTCCTCGGCGTCGCGACGCTCGGCAACCAGCAGTTCTACTCGTACGTGCCGAATCAAACGCGCGGCGCGACGACGGCGATCGTCGTTCCGACGCCGTGGACCAACATGTCGACGCTGACCGCCACCTTCACCCACGTGATGAGCGGAATGGAGTACTTCTCGCTCACGCGCTCGACGCTGCAAGACGGCGTGAAGACTCTCTCGGCCTCCGCGGGCGTCAGCAATCCGGCCGCTGACACGACGCTCACGGTCCCCTATCCGCCGAACGTCGGCACCGGCGTGCGCTACAGCGTCGCGGTCGGCAACCAGACGACCGGCGAGCGCCAATGGCTCAACATCCGCACGGCCGCGATCACGAGCACCCTCGCGTTCGACTACGCGACGCAAAACCTCCCGCGCCTGCTGACGATCCCCGTGCAGACCGCGACCGGCGCGACGTGGACCCAGACCGCGGGCACGTTCGCGCCCGACGCGCGCATCGTCCGCTGGACGGGACACTTCGCGGTCGGCACGGCCAAGACGGACATCGAGTGGACCATCGTCGACAACGAGCGCTCCGAGACGCTCACGTTGCCCACCCTGCCCGACTCCCACGCGGCCTACGATCCCAGCAAGCTCGGCACTTACCGAGACGCCGGGAACAACCAGGTGTTCTTCGTCGATTGCGACACGATCACGGACTACAAGGCGGCCCGCGCGCTCAACGTGAACCTCGCGAACTCCAACCTCGATCTCCAGGGTCCCCTCGGGGACAACTACCGCTGCCGCATCTCGGAGTCGTCGTACAACGACGCGATCTAGATGAGGTGCGGGTTCCGCCTTGACAGCCCCCGGCCCCGCCGGTAGTAAACCGGTCCACCCGGGGATTTAGCTCAGCTGGGAGAGCGCGTGAATGGCATTCACGAGGTCAGGGGTTCGATCCCCCTAATCTCCACCCGGTAAACGGTCGCTTCGGCGGCCGTTTTTCGTTTTCGGCAAGTCGCCACCGGCATACTCGTGATCCGCGCACGCGGTTCGAACGACCGCCGGTCTTCGTTTCGACCGTCGATGCGTGACGAGCCGTCAACGTCTCTGCCGCTCATCGTGCATCAGGAGCCGCTGCGTTCAGCCACTTCGAGACTCCACCTGCGAGCACCGCACCGACGATCGGCGCGGCGATGAACAGCCAGAGTTGCGCCAGCCACGGTCCGCCCGCAAAGATCGCCTGAGAGGCCGACCGAGCCGGGTTGACGCTGGTATTGGTGAGCGGGATCGAGATCAAGTGGATCAGGGTCAGCCCCAGACCGATGGCCAGCGGCGGCAAGCCCGGGACAGACGCACCCTTCGTGGTGCTACCGAGGATCACCAGCAGGAACACGAAGGTGAGCGTGGCTTCGATCGCGAATGCGCCACCCGCTGACAGGTTTGCGGACACGTACGGCGCGCTCGATTTCGGCATTCCCTCGGCTCCGAATCCATTGGCCGCGAACTGGCCGATGGTCCCGCCTCCGTCGTGCACGATGAAGGCGAGCAGCCCGGCGCTGATCAACGCGCCGACCAGCTGCGCCGCGATGTAAGGGGCCGCTTCCTTCGCCGGATGGCGCCCCGCGGCGACCAGGCCGAGGGTTACTGCCGGATTGAAATGACCGCCCGAGATCGGACCAACCGTTGCGGCCATCGTCAGCACGGTCAGGCCGAACGCGATGGCGACCCCGAGAACACCGATACTTCCACCCGCGAAGATCGCTGCGCCACAACCTCCAAGCACCAGCCAAAAGGTACCGACCAGCTCCGCAGCGAGTTTTCGCTTCATGCCGCGATGCTGCTTCTCGAGCTGCGGCTTGCACAGGTACTCGATGGGTAGTTAGCTTCGGTTCAGAGGGATCCGCGGCGCCGCGCGACAGCCATACATCGCGCGTGCTCCGCGCGATAGTTGGCCCGCACTAGCTCCGCGGCGGCCTCGAGTCGCGCTGCCACCACGCTCGACAGCGGAAGTTGACTCGCCAGCTCGAGCAACTCGTCCACCTCGCGTTCGATCAGGGTGAACCGTTCGAGGTACTCCACCACGTCGCGCTCCGAGCTCGCGGCCTCGAGAAGCCCCTTCGCGAGTCCGCGATCGAGCGACGGTCGATGTTTGAGCACGGCGGTGCATTCTGGGCACGCCCGAGGCACGGTGACGAGGCCGCCACCGCGAGGGTCGGGGTGGGTCCGGACGGTAATGCTCGTCGCGCACACGCGACACGTCGTAGTGGTCTCCGGAAGGTAACGGCCCGTCACGCTGCACCTCGCAACTGCCCACATCGTGCCGCCGCCATCGTGGCTGTCCACCAGAAACGGTTGTCGCGCCGGGAGAAGGACGCATACAGTCGGTCGATGCCCTTTGGTGCAACGGAGTACGTGCTCGTGTTGGAGCCGATTCCGAGCCACGCTCGCCGCGAGTTGCTGGGCGATGTAGCGAGCGGACTCTGGAAGGTCGTGAAGAAGGAATTGCGGCGCCGGGACATCTGGAGCGCGATCCAGCCCGACTGTTGGGACTACTACCAGACGACGATCGCGGACGTCGCAGCTGAAGCCCAGGCGCAGTACTCCGGCGAAGGGCCGGTCACCCTCGAGCTCGTCTTCCCGGATATGTCCGGCCTGGCGGCTTCGGCTCAGCTCGCGTGTCATTGGACGGCCCTCGCGATCAGCAAGTCGCGGTCGACGATCGAGCGCCAGCTGGCGAAAGCCGGTTGGAAGGCGACGATCCCCGAGTTGGACGCGATCCTCGCCTCCGAGTCCGCCGGTGTGGCGACCTGGCGAGGGGCTCCCCTCATCGTCTCCGAGCTCCCCTCGGGTACGGCGATCGAAGACGCGAGCGACCTGTTCGTCGTCGATCGTGGCCTCGACCAAGAGCCTCCACGGCTTGACGACGGCAGTCCGAGCGAGCGGGACGGGGTCGCCTGGGTCGCCATGACGCGTCTGTGCCAGTGCCAGATGTGCAGCGACCTTGCCATGAAGGTCGGGACGTTCCTGAGCCCGTCGCGGTACATCGCCGCCGCGCGCCGTGCATGGCAATTGCTCGAAACGGATCGGGAGGTCAGAGCGCTCGGGCACGCCGCCTGGTGCGAATACCCTCGGGGGACCGGCCCGCACATGGCGGCGCTGACGAGCGCGCTCGCCGCTCGCGACGCGGCCCTGCCCGCCGTTGCCCTCCGAGGAATGCTCCGCGACCGCGAAGCCACCTCTTCCGGCTGACCGGATGGACGATGCGCAGCGACCCCGTATCCAGCGTCCGCGTTTGAATCGATCGCGACCAATCAGCGCCAGTCGTCCGGCATCCACATCGAGCCGGGCACGAGCTGCGCGTCGATCTCCTTCGCGATGGCGATCGACGCATCGCGCGGCACGTCGCTCCGCTGATCGACGACGCACTTCGTCGACGACGACTGGAACAGGATCGTCGTGGTTTCGTCCTCGACGGCGATCTGCGCTGCGCGTCCGACGCCGCCGAGCGGAACGCCGTGCTCGGGTTTCGGGAAGCTCGCCCATTCGCTCTGCGAGCACGAGAACGTGACGCTCACGCGAGATGTTCCCTCGTCCTCACGCTTCACGAACCCGCAGGTCAACGGACATCCTCCATTCAACGCGGTGCCACACGGCGTGGACTCTTGCATCGTGAAGCCGGGAAAGAGCTTCGTGGCGAGAGCGTCAGGAATGAGCTTCGAGCACGACAGCGCCGGGGGCGTCGAGCGTGGCGCCCGCGGAGGCAGCGGTTCGCCAGCAGGGGGTGCATAGGTGAACGACTGGATCTCGCTCGTCGCGACGACATCTCCCGTGTCCGAGAACGCGATGACGGCCCAGCGGTACGTCTCGCCCGGCTTGGGAACGAGGACGCGCACCTCGGGCAGATCCGGACGGACCACCGGATCGGTATCGGTCTCGAGCGTTCCGAACAACACCTTCGACGCATAGCCGCCCCACATCCAGCGTCCTTGCGGACCCGTCGCCGTCACGTGGTACGTCATCGCGTTGTCGAGCCGATCCCACGACAACTGCGGCCCCGTGCCCGAGGCCGCGAGATTGGTGATCGTGTCGCTCGTGGGTCCTGATCGATCTCCCCGCGTCGTCGGGCTCGATGCGGACCCGGTCACCGACAGGTTGGACGTGTCGCGCAGCACCACGATCACCGTGACGATCGCCGCCGCCACGAACAGGATCGCACCGATGACGAGGCGGCGACGCGACGACGTCATTTGGCCCCCTTTGCCGACTGACACTCGAGGCGCCACAGATGGTCGGCCTCCGTCGGAAACTCGCAGTTGCCGCTGAGCAGCTGGCATTGCTTGCCCGCCGCGAGCGTCACGAGGTACGCGCTGATGATGCCGCTGTCGCATCCGGGATTCACGGAGCGCATGTGAGCGAAGCCCTTGCGCAGCTCCTCGAACAGCGCGACCGCTCGCGCGCGCACGGCGGTGTAGACGCGCTCGCGCAGCGCCGGCGTGATGTCGCCGAGGAGCTCGGCCATCCG
>JBGARE010000022.1:0-3863 GCA_044230415.1 Kofleriaceae bacterium | reverse complement strand
TGTTGGCCATCGTGCCGCGCGTACGCACGAGCGCACCGCTGCTTCCGCCCGCGTTCATGACGCGATCGAGGTCTTCCTTCAGCTTCTTCTGCTCTTCGCCGAGCTTGGTCCCGGTGGTCGCGGACCAGTAGCCGGACATCTCGCTGACCTGGTATTGGCCGAGCCCGGCGAGCCTCGCCCGCGCCTGCTCCAGCGCGCGACTCTTGACGGTGCCCTCGGCGGCGTCGCAGTCCGCGCTGACGATCGTGAACTCGAGCAGATCCTCGACGATGCCCGAGCCTAGGTTCATGCTGGAGTCCTTCGTGGAAATGCTCGCGCTCCCCTTGAGCTGTGCGCCCAGCTGGAACTGATCGGCCAACGCGGTCTGGCCTTTGCGCTCGAGATCGCCGTAGGCCTCGTTCGACAGCGTCGGGTTCAGGAAGTGGCTCGAGTAGGTCTGGAGCGAGAACGTCAGCTTGCCGGTGATCGACGCGATGCTGCCGGACTCGCGACGCATCTCGAAGGTCCCGTTCATCGCGAGCTCGATGCGGCTCAGCATCTCGCCGGTCGCCGTCACTCGTACCTCGAACGTTCCGTTGTACGTATCGTCGCTGAGCTTGCTATCCGTGGTCTTCGGACAGTTCTCGGAGTAGGTGCCCGCCGACGAAGGCGCGAGGCCACCCGCCGCCAGCACCAACGCAGCAACGGTCAGGCGGCTTCGTGTCATGGCTGCTTCACCAGCTCGACGCGGCGGTTCTTCGTGCGTCCCTCGTCGGTCTCGTTGCTCGAGATCGGTGCGTACGGTCCAACTCCCTGTGCCTTCAAGCGTGCGGCCGCGATCCCGTAGGTGCTCGTCAGCGCCTTGACCACGGACTCCGCGCGCGCCTGCGCGAGCTTGACGTTGTCGTCGATCTTTCCGACCCAGTCCGTGTGCCCGACGACCCACAGCTTCAACCCGGCCTCGGTCTTCAAGAGTTTTCCGATCTCGTCGAGGGCCGCCTTGGACTCGGGCTTGATCGTCGCCTTGTTGGTGTCGAAGTAGATGCCTTCGATCGCGACGTGACCCGTACGCTTCAGGTCGCCGTGGATCGCGGCAGCATCCGCGACGACGTGTTGCTCCATCGCGGTCTTCTCGATGATGCGAAGCCAGATCCTCCCGTTCCCCTTTTCGACCTGAAACCAGACCTCCTTGCCGTCGATGGTGACCTTGCCGTTGGTCCACCAGTTCCCTTTCGGATCGGTCGCGACGATGGTGCCGCCGAGCGCCTTGAACGCGTTCTCGTAGTTCCGGATCACCGCGATCCCGCTCGCCTCGGTCTCCCCTCGTACGAGCTGGTAGGTCACGAACGTGAACGTGCCCTCCTCCCGGTGCTTCGGTCCCTTCGGCGTGTAGAAGTCGTAGCCCTCGAACGCGGACGTCTCGCAGTTCGCGATCTCGTAGCCCGGCATGCGCGTCGGAAACAGCGATGGGTCGACGCATCCCTTCTTGTCGGCGCGCGCGGTGACCGGAAGCGCGAGCACGAAGATCGGCAACAGGAACGCGAACAGTCGAGAGAGCATCGAGGACTTCATGTGCTCCCACCGCGTGCAGCCACGGTGCCGAGACGTGTCGTAGCTGCGCCCTCGCTTACAGCGAGAGATGCGCATTCGTTGCGTGATCGGCGGCGCGACCGCGCAATATGTCCGCACCGATCCGAGCTCCTCGCAATGGGTGCGGTGGTGGGGCAGCCCACGCCCGATTCGAGCGATGCGGAGTGGTACGCCTGTTGCTTCGCAGGCGCAGCATGGCGACCGTCATCCTGTCTGCTGGATCGCCCGAGCGTCCGTCGCTCCAGAAGCTCGAGGCGCTCGTCCGCGCCGAGCTCGAGTACAAGGGCGAGACTCCGATCCGCACCTTCGATCTCGCGCACACGAAGCTCGCGTACTGCCAGGGCGAGTTCGATTGCTGGGTAAAGACTCCCGGCGTGTGCCGCGCACACGATGCGGAACAGGAGATCGTCCGCGCGATCCACGACGCCGATCGCCTCGTGCTGATCGACGAGGTCTCGTACGGCGGACACAGCTACACCGTGAAGCGAGCACAGGACCGGTTGATCTGTCTATTGAGCCCGTTCTTCGAGAAGCGCGCTTCGCTGACCCACCACGCTAGCCGCTATGACAAGCAACCGAGCATGTACGCGTTGGGCTGGATGCCACGGGCGGACGCGGCCGAGGCACGCACCTGGTGCGAGCTCGCCGACGGCAACGCGATCAACATGCTGTCGCCGTGCGTGGGGGCGGTCGTTGTCGACGACGAGCACCCCGACCAGTGGCCCGCCGAGCTCTGCGCGATGCTGACGTCGGTGGCACACCCGGGCGAGAACATTCACGCACGCGGTCCACTCACCGAAGCGCTCCTCGACGCGGTACGTCCGGATCTTGGCGCCACCACACCGACGCGCACGCGCAGCGTCGCGATCCTCGTCGGGAGCGCGAAGATCAAAGGCACCAGCGTGTCGGAGCTGATGGCGCGCGCACTGCTCGCAAAGATGCAGGGCGACGGCGTGGCGACGGAGCTCTACTTCGCCACCGACTTCGTCCACGACACCAACGCAGCAGAGGTCGCGGACCACATCGCGAAGGCCGACTTGTTCGTCGTGGTGACGCCGCTCTACGTGGATGCATTGCCGGCGTTGGTCGTGCACGCACTGGATCACGTGGTGCGCGCACGCACCGGCACGCCGGCGCGGTTCGCGGCGATCGTGAACTGCGGGTTTCCCGAGCCCGAGCAGGTTCGCACCGCGATGCGAATCGCACGGCACTTCTGCGCGCACGCCGGGTATCGCTGGGCCGGCGGACTTCCGCTCGGCGGCGGCGGCTACTTGAGACCCGAGGTTCCGCTCGACGAGCAACACGGCCCGGCCGAGCACGTGAAGCAGGCCCTCGACGTCGCGGCGCGTGCGCTGATCGAGGGAGCTGATGTGCCCCACAGCGCCGTCGAGCTCATGATGAAGGCACCGATGCCCGATCTCGCGTATCGATGGATGGGCGATCTGGGCTGGCGCTACCAGGCCCACAAGCACGGTCTCGCACAACGCGATCTGCGCGCGCGCCCCTTGGACCGTTGATTTCCCGTCCACGGTGACAGAGCGTTCGAGGTCGCACGCTGGTTCGGTTTCGGCGCAGAATCGATGCGTGACGTGCCCGGACGAGAGCCAGCTCGCGAGCTTCCTCGGCGGACGTCTATCCCGCGAGTCCGCGCACGCGGTGGAGACGCACTTCGACGAGTGCGATAGCTGTCGCCAGCTCGCGTTCGCGCTCGCGACCGGTGGCGCTCACGAAGACGGCGCATCGGCGATCGCCGCGGGTGCGAAGGTCGGCCGCTTCGAGATCGAGGAGCCGATCGCCGAAGGTGCGATGGGCATCATCTATCGCGCGCACGATCCGACGCTAAAACGCGACGTGGCGCTCAAGCTCGTGCGCGCGGCACCGATGCCGATCGCCGATCGCGGGACGCCCGATGTCCCGCAAGCGCTGCTTCTGCGCGAGGCACAGGGACTCGCGCAGCTGCAGCATCCGAACGTCGTCACGGTGTACGAGGTCGGGACGCACGAGGGCGAGGTGTTCATCGCGATGGAGCTCGTCGAGGGCGAGTCGCTCGATCGCTGGCTGCGCCGGCAGCCGCGCACGTGGCGTCAGATCGCGAAGGTGCTCGAGCGAGCGGGACGCGGGCTCGCGGCGGCGCACGCGGCCGGGCTCGTGCACCGCGACGTGAAGCCGGCGAACGTGATGATCGCGAATGACGGCGACGTGAAGATGGTCGATTTCGGCCTCGCGCGCGGAGTGTCGGAGCGCGTGTCGTCGACGAACATCGACGGGCTCGCGCTGAAGCAGCTCGCGCTCAC
>JBGARE010000021.1:0-145096 GCA_044230415.1 Kofleriaceae bacterium | reverse complement strand
CTCCTCCCGGTGCTCGAGCAGGTTGCCAAGCAGGGCAAGCCGCTCCTGATCATCGCGGAAGACGTCGACGGTGAGGCACTCGCCACGCTCGTCGTGAACAAGCTCCGCGGCACGCTGCACATCTGCGCGGTCAAGGCGCCGGGCTTCGGCGATCGCCGCAAGGAGATGCTGAAGGACATCGCGACGCTCACGGGCGGCCAGGCAGTGACGGAGGACCTCGGCCTCAAGCTCGAGAACCTCACGCTGGCCGACCTCGGCACCGCGAAGCGCATCACGGTCGACAAGGACAACACCACGATCGTCGACGGCGCCGGCCAGAAGACCGACATCGACGCGCGCGTGAAGCAGATCCGCAACCAGATCGAGGAGACCACGTCGGACTACGATCGCGAGAAGCTCCAAGAGCGCCTCGCGAAGCTCGTCGGCGGCGTCGCCGTGATCAAGGTCGGCGCTGCGACCGAGGTCGAGATGAAGGAGAAGAAGGCCCGCGTCGAGGACGCGCTGCACGCAACGCGCGCGGCCGTCGAAGAGGGCGTGGTCCCCGGCGGCGGCGTCGCGCTGCTGCGCGCGCAGACCGCACTCGAGACGCTGAAGCTCTCCGAGGAGCAGCAGTTCGGCGTGTCGATCATCCGCCGCGCGATGGAGGAGCCGCTCCGCCAGATCTCGCAGAACGCGGGCGTCGACGGCTCGATCGTCGTGTCGAAGGTCAAAGAGGGTAGCGACGCGTTCGGCTTCAACGCCGCGACGCTCGAGTACGGCGACCTCGTGAAGGCCGGCGTCATCGATCCGACCAAGGTCGTCCGTACGGCGCTGCAGAACGCCGCGTCGGTGGCCGCACTCCTCCTCACGACCGAGGCGATGATCGCCGAGCGTCCGAAGAAGGATGCGCCCGCGCCGGCCGGTGGTGGCGGCGGTGGCATGGGCGGTATGGGCGGCATGGGCGGCATGGACTTCTAGTCCACGCACCTCGCTGACCGAGAGCGGCGCCTGCGGGCGCCGTTTTTTATTGTCCCGGCGGCTACAGCGCTTTTTCGAGCTTCGCCTGCATCACGTCGGCGTAGATGTAGCCGTTGCTCGATCCGCCGAAGTACGCCTTCCACGTGATCGTGCCGTTCTCGAAGTTGAAGCTCGTGTCATCGGGCTTCGCCGGCGTGATCACGATCTTCTTGAGCACGCCTTTGATCGCTTCCTTGCCGATGTCGTCGGCGGTGATCGTCGCGAGCGCCCGCACGAGGTTCGGAAGGCCGTAGCTCTCGTTGGTGATGTACTGGACCTCGTCGAGGTTCTCGCTAAAGCCGTCCCAGTCGATCTCGATCGCGCAGTCAAAGCCGAGTGTCCCGAAGATCTGCGACTTGAACGCCGCCTCGTCGGTCTTCTTGCGCTCCGCGGCCCAACGTTTCTCTGCCAAGCCCATGTCGATGCCTTTCCTGGAGCCTCGATGTGCTCCGTAGGACTTTTGAACGTGGGCCGCGCGAGCGTTATTGCAGATCGTCGGTGCAGTCGTGCTGCGCTTGCGCGCTCTGCTGTGTCTCGTGACCGGTCTGCGGATCGCAGACGAAGTGCTCCGTGATGCACGCGTACGTCTGTTGGTTCGTCGCGGTGCGTTGTGCGTTCGGATCGTCGACGCGAACGACTTCTTTCAAACAGCTATCGCGCGCGGGTCCTTGGAGGTTCTCGCAGCACTGCTCTTGCACCTGAACACCGCGCGCGTAGGTGTCACCGCCGCCTTTATTTCCAGAACACGCAGCGAGCGCACAAAAAAGTGCGAACGCGGACAACGCAAACCACCACCTCGTGGGTGTGACGGGCGTGCGTCGCTCGGGCGTGGTGCGCTGTTCACGGACTGCGTCCGCGATCACCTGCTTTCCGTCGAGCAACGCGTGCAAGTAGGCGTCATGCCGTACGTTCAACTTCCCCATGGACGACATGGGTCGCAATTCGGGGGCCAGCCCCGTGGCCACCTGCTTGCAATTCTGGCCCACCGATGCGGATCAGTACGCTCGCCGTGTGTGCGTTGGTATCAGGCTGTGCCGGTCGCTATCGCGCAGAATTCGTGGGCACCGGCACCGCGATCGTGCAACCGCGCAGCGAGATCGCCACGACCGGCCCGACCGACGCCGTCGCCACCCCATGGGCCGTTGGTGGCGGGATCCAGCTCGCGGCCGGCACCTACGATCTCGCGATGGCGTTCGATGTCCCGCGCGCACAAGAGATCGAATGGACGGTGTCGTGCCCTGGCGTTCAACTGAACGGCACCGCGGGCGAGACCTTCGAACACTATCGCGAGCGTCGCCTCGCCGAGCTGCGCGCGCAGGTGCAACGCGATCGCGAGCGCACCGCCGCGGTCACGAGCGCGGTCGTCGGCGCATTCACGCCGCGCGTCGTCGCGACGCACCACACGGGCCCGGTCACCATCCACGGTGAAGCAGGCGTCGACGCGAACGCCGTCGGTGAAGCGGTCGCCGAGAGTGCGATCCCCGATGACGTCGCGTTGCCTCCGGGCGACGTCGGTCGCGGTCGGTTCGGACGAACCGTCCACCTCACCACCACGGGCAACGGGATGTGCGTGGTCACCGCGTTCGCCGATGACGCCTCCGTTCTCGGCACCTACCAGGTCACGCGCATCCGCGATCTCGACGCCGAAGCGCGCGTCGCCGTCATGTCCGAGCGCTCGGCGGCGATGTCGGTTCGCGCGCGGCTCCAATCCCGGCTCGTCGCGCACGGCGCCGACCCGGAGGTGAGCATTCGCGAGCGTCGTGCCGCCGCAGAAGCGCACTACGCCGCCGAAGCCAGAGCGAACGCCGAGATCGAGCTACGCGCTCGCATGCGCGCCGAGCAAGAAGAGCAATGGCGCATCACCGCCCTTCACGCACGGGCCGAGCTACGCGGCCGCTGCCAAGGCCACGGCGCCGATCCGCACTACCGCGAACGCATCGCTGAAGAGCAGCGCATCGCGGGCGAAGCGCGAGCGCGCCTTCGCGTCGACATCGAACAACGCCGCCTGGATCTAGCACTCGGCGCCCGCACGTCGCTCCGCTCGCGGCTCGTGCGCTTCGGCGCCATCGCGCGCCCGCCGATGCCCGCGCTGATCGCCGAGACACCCGGCACGCCGCCCTTCGACGGCGCGATCTGGATCGCCGGCAAGTGGACGTGGACCGCCGGTCGTTGGCAGTGGACCGCCGGTGGCTGGGGCGACTCGGACGTGTTCACCGCCGCCGGCGACAACGACTACATCGAGCCTCCCGTCGAGGACACCTCCATCGTCGACGACATCATCGACGTCGGCATGAGCGTCGGTGTCGGCCTCGGCGTCGGAGCGGGCGACCGTCGCGCCCACCGCAACGAGCTGCGCGAATCGCAACAGGGCCGCGTCCGCGATCACCGCACGCCGACGACGAGCGTCCGCGACCATCGCGACACGCCGACCTCGTGGACTCCCTCGAAGAGCGATCCGCCACCGCGTGACGATCGCAAGCGTGACGAAGACAAGCGCGACGACAAGAAGTCGGACGACGGTGGCACCCGCATGATCCGCGACCACCGCCACTAGCTCGCGCTACGCTCGAGCCGGGTGAGTAAACCGTTCACCGCGATCGATCGCGACCACCTGCGAGCAGCGCTGCGCCGAGTCGCGCCGCTCACCGACGACGAATGCGCCCAGCTCGACAACGCGGCACGCGTGATCGAGCTCGCGCGCGGCGAGTCATTCCTCCGCGCCGGCGATGTTGCGACGATGTGCGGCACGCTGCTCTCCGGCGTCCTGCGAGAGCACTACCCGCTCGACGATGGCCGCGAAGTGACGCGCGGCTTCGCAGGCCCCGGCGATGGGGTCGGCTCGCTGAGCGATCTGATCATCGGCGAGCCCTCGCGCAGCAGCATCGTCGCCGAGACCGATGCGCGGGTCGCCGTGATGCCATGGGCCACGCTGCGCGAGCTCGCGCGCACCGTCCCCGCGTGGACCCGCTTCCTCGCGCGGATCACCGAGCAACTCTACCTGCGCAAAGCGGAGCGCGAATACGAGCTGCTCGCGCTCGACGCCGCCGAACGCTATCGCCGATTTCGCGTCCGCTACGCCGCCCTCGAAGATCGAATCCCGCTCCGCGCGGTCGCGTCGTACATCGGCATCACACCCGAGCATCTCTCGCGGCTCCGCCGTCGCGGCTGATCTTCGCGATCAGCGCGAACCCGACGAGGAACCCGATCCAGCGCCCGATGTTTCCCGCGGGCAGCGCACGATCCGGCGCAGCATAGAGCCACGCACCTTGCACGAGCGTGCCCACCGTCAGGAGCCCGGCGAGCACCACCGCTGTCCGACTCGTGCGCGGCACCACGAGCCCGAGGACGAACAGCGCGAAGTACCCGACGTGGAACTTCACCTGACTCACCACGTGCTGCACCGCGATCTGCGTCCCGCTCGGCTCCGCACCGCGCTCGGCGAGCCGGAGCATCGCGAGAATCGCGTGGTCCTCGATCATGTCGAGCGCTACCGTCACGAGCACCGCTCCGACGACGATGGCAACCAGACTGCGCGTCTCGGGCGTGCGCAGCCGCAACGCGAACTGGATCAGCAACGTCCCATACAGCACTAGAAACGCGCTATCGAGCGCGAACAACGCGCGCAGCGGCACCGCAAACTCGCGCAACTCGCGCACGTACTCGCCCGGCGCCCGCGCGATCTCGAACGTCTCCTGCGAGACCCCGGTCGCAAACGTGATCCCCATCATCGCCGCGAGCACGACCATCGACGCAATCGCAAGAGCGCGCACCATGCCCATCACGCTAGGTGCTCCGCCGTTCGCGCGCCTTGATGTACATCAACGCGCTACGCTCGCCGCGTGCCGAGCTGTTGCCCCTCGTGCCGCATGCTCGCGCTCGACAACGCGCGCCGCTGCGCCCACTGCGGCGACGACACCGTTCCCCCGAACAAGCTCGCGCGCCCGATCATCTCGGGCGTCACCGCGATCACCAAGCCACCCGCCAAAGGCTGGCGGGACATGCTCGCGCTCCTCACCACCTCCTTCGGCATGTTCGGCGCCGCGGCCGCGGGCGCGTTCTACCTCGGCCCGATCGGCCTCCTCGCCGGCCCCGCCTTCGCCACCTTCGGCTACACGAAGCAGTTCTGGCGCACCGCCTTCACGCGCCGCGATCGCGTCCTCCCGATCGATCCGCCCCGCCCTCCTCCCGGCGATCGGCTCCTCGGCACCGCGCAACCGCACGAGCGCATCCTCGAGCTCGCCAACGCGCCCGCGCAACCGCTCGTCGTCGCTTCGATGGTCGGGCTCGACGGCGGCGTCATCGCGCGTCGCATCGAGTCGGTCCCGTTCTGGCTCGTGCTGCACGACAAGCGGCGCATTCTCGTCGACGGAATCCTCTGGCTGTCCTCCGCCACCCCGTCGCGCCTCGACGCGACCGCGGCCCGCAACGGCCTCGCCGCCGCGGGCATCCCGCTCACGCGCGCCGAACGCAACCGCATCACGCTCTGGCGCACGGTGCTCTGCGCGGGCGACTCGGTCTCGGCCCTCGGGACCGTGGCTCCCGAGCAGCTCGCGGGCGGCGGCTATCGCGATCACCTGATCGACGCGATGCGCGGCCACCCGGGCCACCCGCTGTGGCTCGAGCGGAACGAGTCCGAGCCGACGACACCATAGGCGCCCACGTGGGCGCTAGCTCGCGATCTTGCCCATCGCCTCGTACTCGAGTCGCGCGGCACGCTGCAAGTGCGTCGTGCTGATCACCTCACCCTCGCCCGCTGCCAAGAACGCCGCGCGAACCACGGCGTTCTTGATGTAGCCGCCGCTCATCTCGAACCCCGACGCGAGCTTCGCGACATTGATATTCGCCGCGACCGCCGCGCGCGCGGGAATCATTGCCTGCCACATCAGCGCGCGCTGCTCCTCGTCGGGCATCGGCACGCGCAGATGGAACGCGAGTCGACGCTGGAACGCCGGATCGATCGCCTTCTCGTGGTTCGTCGTGAGAATCGAGATCCCCGTGAACTGCTCCATCCGCTGCAGCAAGTAGTTCACCTCGAGGTTCGCGTAGCGATCGTTGCTCGTCTTCACCTCGGTTCGCTTGCCGAACAGCGAGTCCGCTTCGTCGAACAAGAGGATCGCGTGCCCCGACTCCGCCGCATCGAACAGCGCGCCGAGCTGCTTCTCGGTCTCGCCGATGTACTTCGAGACGAGCTTCGACAGATCGACTTGATACAGGTCGAGCCCCAGCTCCTTCGCGAGCAAGCCGGCGATCATCGTCTTGCCCGTGCCCGGCGGTCCCGAGAACAGAACGCTCATGCCGAGGCCGCGTCCGATCTTGTCGGCGAAGCCCCACTCGTCCATCACCTTTCCGCGGAAACGCACGCGCGAGATCAGCTCCAGCAAGACGTCCTGCTGATCGGCCGGCAGCACCAAGTCATCCCAGGTCTGCTTCGTTTCGATGCGCGTCGCAACCCCACTCAGCGACCGCTCGAGCTGCCCGCGCAGCGCGTGGTGCACGTGATCGACCGTCACGGTGCGCGCACCCGCGATCGCGATCGCGCTGCGAGCGGCGGTCTCGATCGCGCTGGGCGAGATGACGTAGCGGCGCGCGCACTCGGCAACGACCGCTTCACTCGCACCGCCGAGGGCGTCCTCCCACAGCACCGCGCGATGCGCCGCATCGGGGAGCGCGACGACGATCGGAACCACGCTGCGCTTGGTATTCCACGCGCCAGCCGCACGCGCGGTCGCGAACACGTACGCATCGCTCTCCAACAGCTCGCGTTCGACGGCTGCGAGCTTCGCGATCGCGTCGACATCGCGCAGCACGACGAGCGCATCGTGCAGCGCTGCTTCCCTCGCGATCGCGCGTAACTGCCACGCGCACTCCTCCGCGAGGCGCGAACACTCGACGACGATCATCGCGGCACCCTTCGCGCTCGTTCGCAGCTTCGACATGCGACCGCTGCCCTTGGCTCCCACGGCAACGACGAGCGTGTTCGCGGCGAACCGAACGTCGGTGGCGCGCCGACCCGGCTCGAGCACCGCGACCTCCCGCAGCGTCGGATCGAGCTCCAGCCGACCGCGAGCGAGCTCGAGCACGCGATCGCTCGCGCGCACGCCGCGGCGAAAGCGCGGAAGTCGACGATCGTCGGTGGTCTCGATCAGCCCCAGGCGCGCGAGCTTCGCGAGTCCGATCTCGTCGACGCCGGTGAGCTGTTCGATCACCTGCGCGTTGAGCTCGTGCATTCCATGCGACACGAGAACCTGCGAGGCCGCGGCGACGTCCGGCAGGAGCTCGATGCAGGCGAGGATCCAGAGTGTCTCGAGCTCCGCTGTCGCGAGCGTTAGTCGCGAACCGAGGAGTGCAATCGGCGAGCAGTGATCGGTGACAGCGACTTCATGCAGCTCGGCGACACCATCGATCACGTCGCCGGGCAGCCAGCCTTCGCTACGTCCGGTGTTGATGAGGCGACCGAGCTTCGTGAGGGTCCAGCGGCGACGAGCTTCGAGCATGAGAGCGTTGGTCGCCCGGTGTCGTTGGTAGTTTCGTAGTTTGTTTGGGCGTGTACTCGTGAAAGCAACACCCCAAGGTTCTGCGTACTTGACCTACCCTTTGGCTGCGTCCAGAGTTCGACGGATGATGCGAGTGGCGCTGGTGTTCGTGTTTTCCGTCGCCGGTGTCGTTGGGTGCACCAAAGACGCTCCAAAGCCAGCCGTCGTCACATCGGTCGTGCCCTGCCTGGTCGCGGCCGGTACTGCGCTTGAGGGTCAGCCACCATCGCAGAACAACGTGAGCGGTGCACGGTGGTGCGCATTCGCGCTCGGTGAGTTTTTCAAACGCCTACCGGACAGCCGAATCATCTCGATCGTGCCGCTCGAGTATCCAATTGCTGATCCCGTTCCTTCACTGCGCGAGGCGGGCACACAGGATCTCGTCATCGTCCACGCAGACGTAGGGCCTTGGCCGCGCGCTGGAAACCTCGCAGTCATCTCTCACTCCTGCGGGGATCGATTGCAGCCGTGCTCGAAGATCATCGAGCAGACGCTTCCGATGCTCGAGAAGATGCGCTTTTGGCTACCGCTGGCAACGTTTGATCAGAGCAGCAACCAAACCGCGACGCAGGTCGTCCTCGCAGTGCACGAGAGGTAGTCACTCGACATCCGGATCCATGACGCGGTTCTTCACGACAAACAGCTGATCCAGCCGAGTTCGCCACTTTCGTTCGTCCGCGCGAGCCATCGACTCCACAGTTCGAAGCTCGTCAGCAGCGGCGCGGAACGGCTCAGCCGCGGGGTACTGATGAGCTACAGCGATTCCGAGTCCTCGCATAGCTACTTGGTCGATTGGAAGTTTCGCTGACATAGCCGCGAGGTCGGACGCTCTCCCTTGCACAACAGCCACCGTTGGAATCGCCGAAAGGATTGCGGCGAGATGCCTCTTAGTCCCTTCGTCGTGGCCAGGAAGTTGCGCAACTGCCGTAGCTGCGAATGCGTTGTACTTTCCTTGTTGTTCGCGTGTGGCGACACGCAGACCGAATTGGGCCTCGTGCAGCAGGTGCTGTGCCTTCGCTGCATTGTCAACGGCTGCGTTGAAACTCAGCCTACGTGCCTGATCGACGAGAACGGATTGGGAGATGCGGATGTCCTCGAGCTTCTCCTGCGCGTTGCCGACCACGATCGTGCCCGTGATCTCGATGGCGGAATCTGCAACATCACCGATCTTGTCGAGAGCGTCGCCGTACTCACCTTTAGAGATGTGGAACGCTGCCGATGCGGCATTCTTCATCGCGCTCACGATCGCCCGCGCCAAGGCCAAGCGTTCGTTGATGTCGTCGATGTCTTTTTGCGCCGCCATGGCTCTGCGCTCGAGCGCCGATGCTTCCGCGAGCCTACGTTCGCCCTCTAGGGTGTTTGCGGAAGCGGAGACCTCTCTGCGCGCACCCTCCAACCGTTGTCGCGCCTGCACCAATCGGTCATCCGCAGACCGCGTCGTGTTCCCTGCCTCCTCCACTCCGCCAGTCCCCTCGGCAACGCGATGCGCGAGAGAATCGATTGCCTTCTGGTCCGCCGGGTCAAGCCGCAGCTTGTTGCCATCGTACAGATCGCGAACGGCCGTTCCACCACGATTTGGCAAACGCTTTCTATCGCCACGGCTGGGCACGTCGGAGTGTGCCTTCTCCTTGTTGTCCCCGATGTCCAGAGCGTTTAGCTGTTCGTCGTCAGTCGCAACACGGTATGCGTCGAGCGCGGGACGCATTCGATCGTGACGCTGCCGGAGATCGGCTGCCTTGTGGGCGAAGGCTTTCCAATAGACGTTCCGGCGCTCGAATTCGGGATCCATGGGATGTGAAATCCAGACGGGGATAGAAGGAGCGACGTCGAGGGCGTACTCCGAGGCCGGGGTTGCGGGCATACGGTCGTGAACGCCCCAGAGAACCGGTTCCTCGTCGTCGCGCCGAACAGGACCTGGAACCTTTGCGTAGCCCGCTAGTTCTGCGCGACGTTCTTCGACCTGCTCGCGCTCACGCTTCTGTGATTCCGCCAGCGACGATTCAAAGGAAGTGATCGGTCGGTCAAAAAAGCCCATGAAGCGGGCCTATCCCTGTCACCAGGCGGCGGTTGCGCGATTTCTCGGGCTAGTCGTCTTTATCCGAGCAGACCTTCGCCTCGGCGCCGGTCTTCGCCTTCGTCATGCACTCGATCTGCTCGTCATTGTTGGCCGAGCTGCACTGGTTCACGCACATCTCGACGCCTTGCTCGAGGTAGTTCGTGAACTCCGACAGCCGCTGCTTCTTGAGGTTCTCGCGCGCACCTTCGGGGGCCGACGCGATCTCCGCGTCCGTCTTCTCCCAGTACACGAGCGTCGCGTAGTTCCGGCAGGCCGTCTCGCACTTGTTGCGGTCGCCCTTGCAGCCGAGAGCAGCGGAGGCGAGTGCCAGGACAAACAACACGGTGCGGGCCATGGGGCGTGCGTACCACGGGCGTGGTTGCGATAGGCTGCGACCATGCGCCACACGGTGGCCGCGATCGTGGTGCTCGCCGTCGGCGGTGGGCATTCGATGGGTGCGCCCGTGGTGATCACGGTGGAGGGCGGGGCCGAGGGAGACACGAACGTGCAGCGCGTGGAGACCGGGCCGGGGTTGGGGACAGAGCGCGTGGCAGCGGGTGTGCTGCGAGTGGGCGGCAAGTTGGACAAGCGCGATCGCGCGTGGGGCGGTGGGTATCAGGCCGTCGCCTCGATGTTGGCGCGGGCGGTCGCGGACCCCGTGGCGTCGACGGAGAACGTCGCGTTGTTTACGGGGGAGGCGCGCTATCTGCGGCCGCTCGAGGGGCGGAGCGTGTCGCTCGGTGCGGGCGTGGTGGCCGCGGATGCGGTGCCGCTGACCGACGAGATCGGGGCGCGCACGTTTCGCAACTTGGGCGCGGATGCGCTGATGGTGATGGACGCGAGCGAGTCGACGCACTTGTCGCTCGGGTTTGGTGTGCGGCAGTTCGTGTACAAGGAGAACAGCGAGTTCGATTGGGACGGCGTGGCGGCGACGGCGCGGTTGGACTCGACGCTGTGGCAGCCGAGCGGTGGCACGCGGAGCGTCGAGCTCGCGGTGACGGCGGGATTCGAGCTGCGCGACTTCGACTCGGTCGCGTTGGCGAACATCTGCGAGCCGGGGGCGGACGTGAACGATGGCTGCTCGGCGGCGACGTCGCGGGGACGTCGCGATCGATTGCAGCGCATCGGTGCGGAGGTGACGTGGGTCGGGAGGGTCGTGGCGGCGGCGGGATATCAGGTGACGGTGATCGATTCGAACAGCTACGGGCAGAGCCTCGTGCGGCACAAGGCGACCGCGAGCGCGACGACCACGCTGTGGAAGGGCGTGTACGGGACGCTCTTGGGGCAGCTGCAGATCGATCAGTATCTGGACGGCTTGGTGATCAAGACCGATACGCAGCGTAGCGAGTTCACGAGCCTCGATGACGAGAATCGCAGCTCGCTCCAGGTGCGGATCGGACGCCCCGTGTCCGATGCGTGGTCGATCGAGGCGCGTGGGGCGATCTGGCGCAACATCGGCGGCGACGTCGACGCGGCGGACGTCACGTTCCGGCGCGCGTCGATCTACGTCGGCGCGATCTACTCGCGTTGATCGTCGACGCGGCCGTGTACGGAGCGTAAGGGCCGGAACACTTGGTCCGACCGTCATTGAACTTTGGTCAATTGTGCTTGACGGGGTGCGTCGAGAAGGCGCAAAACCGACGCGCTGACAGGGGGGCCTCGATGCGAATCGCGCGAACGTTACGTTTTCTCGCCGTAGCTAGTGTCGTCGTAGTCGTCGGAGGAAGCTGCTCGAGTCTCGAGCTCGATCCGCCCGTCACGCTGATCCACGCACGCTTCGATCCGGAGGCGCGCGTGATTCCGATGCCGACGGACGTGCTGCGCGACAAGGACGCCGGCAAGCTGTCGCTGCCGAACGACACGGCCGAGGAAGTCGCGAAGCTGACCGCGGCGGAGGCCGAGTTCTACGACTACCTCGAGACGCTCGATGGCTGGTCGACGCTGATGACGGCGACCGTGGAGTTCACGGGCGCGATCGATCCGGCGTCGATCACCGATGGCACCGTGCAGGTCTGGCACTGGGGCACGGTGCCGGCGCGCGTGGATGCGGTGCGGATGCATCTGTCCGCGGATGGAAAGAAGCTGTCGATCGATCCGCCGCGCACCGGATGGCTGCGTGGTGATCGGTATGTGGCGGTCGTGCGCGGTGGCGCGAATGGCGTGAAGGGGCTCGAGGGCGAGCGCGTCGAGTGCGATGCGGCGTTCTACTTCTTGCGCCAGCGCGAGCGGCTCGACGTGCCGGAGCACGAGCGCGCGTTCCCGGGCGAGACGGCGGAGAAGCGCCGCGACAACGCGCAGAAGCTCGAGAAGATCCGCACGGACCTCGAAGCGCCGTTCGATTTCATCGCCGACTCGCGCGGCATTCCGCGCGACGAAGTGGCGGCGCTGTGGGCGTTCACGGTGACGCGGCACACGGAGGTCGCGATGGATCAGCCGTCGCAGCGGATTCCGTTGCCGATCGATCTGATGATCGATCCGACGACGGGCAGGGTCGATGCGCCCGTGGCCGAGTGGGACACGCCGGTCGAGGCGGAGGCGAAGCAGAAGCTCGCCGTGTTCGACGGGTTCGGGTTGTCGTCGAGCCAGCTGTTCGAGCTCACGCAGCCGATGAGCACGACGACGATCAACGAGAACACCGTGAAGCTCTATCGCATCGATGGCGCGACGCCGGTGCTCGTGCCCGCGACGATCGAAGCGCTCGGCGACAAGGTGCACATGGTCGTGACGCCGAAGAGCAAGCGCCTCGCGGAGAAGGCGACGTACGCGGTCGTGCTGTCCAAGGATGCGCGCGACGCCGAGGGCAACGTCCCGGTGACGATGCCGATCGGCCACTTCCTGCAGGCGAAGGCGCCGATCCTCGTCGAGGGGAAGAGCCAGATTCCTGCGATCGAGGATCACGACGCGGTGAAGCTCGAGAATTCGCGGACCAAGCTCGCGGGTGCGCTCGACGCGATCGGGCGCGACAACATCCTCGCGGCGTGGCCGTTCACCACGATGAGCGTGAGCGAGCCGCTCAAGGAGCTGCGGCTGACGGCGGAGCGCGAGGGCACCTCGGCGAATCCGGCGAACGTCACGCACATGACGCCCGGCGAAGCGCTGCTCGACTTCCCGATCGGCGTCGGCTCGATCTTGAACGTCGGCGATGTCTACAACGGCACGATCGAGTCGCCCGTGTTCCTCGATCCGGTGACGCGCGGCTGGCGCACCGACGGTGGACACGAGGTGCAGAACATCAAGTTCACGATGACGGTGCCCAAGAACAAGCCGGCGGGCGCGATGCCCGTCGTCATCTTCGGGCACGGCTTGGTCACCGAGCGGCGATTCGTGCTCGCGATCGGCGACGCGCTCGCGGCGAAGGGCTACGCGGCGATCTCGATCGACTTCCCGTATCACGGCGATCGCAGCTACTGCGCGAAGGGCGGACCGATCAGCGTGGTCGATCCGACGGACGGTAGCCTCACCTCGCTCGAGCCGTGCGGCAGCGGCACGACGTGCAACGACCTCGGCAAGTGCGTCGACGCGCAGGGCAACGGCAACAAGCTGGCGAAGTTCCCGGTGCTCGACATGCCGGTCGCGACCGGCGCGGTGTTCCTCGAGATCGAGCACATCTCGAACAGCAAGGATCACTTCCAGCAAGCGCTGATCGATATGGGCGCGCTCGATCGCTCGCTCCGCACGGGTGCGTGGCAGAGCATCCTCGGTCGTCCCGTCGACACCACGCGCATCTTCTACGCCGGGCAATCCCTCGGCGGGATCATGGGCGCGGTGTTCCTCGGAACGGCGCCGGATATCTCGCGCGCGGTGCTCAACGTTCCGGGCGCGAACCTCGTCCCGATGTTCGACGACTCGACGTTCTTCAGCGCGCAGATGGACGCGTTCTTCACGCGCCAGCACATCACGCGCGAGAGCTACGAGGGCCGCCGGTTCATCACCGTGGCGAAGTGGTTCATGGACGCGGTGGATCCGCAGCACCTCGGACCGATCACCGGCGCGCGCGCGCTGATGATCCAGATGGCCACGCTCGACTTCATCATCCCGAACGACAACACGAAGGTGTTGCAGGAGGTGACGGGCGCACCGCGACGCGACTACATCGGCGAGCACGCGTTCATCACGATCCCCGTCGAGCCCGCCTACTTCGGCGGCGTGCGCGACCTCGCGAACTTCCTCAGCGGGGAGTTGGTGCCGTGATGAAGACGTCTATTATCGCGATGTTCATTGCCGCTCCTGCCGTCGCGTACGCGGGTGGCCTCGGCGTCGGCGAGCAGAACGCCGTGTCGTCGGGAACCGGCGGCGCCGGCGCCGCACGCACCGACGATCCAGGCGCCGCGTGGTACGCGCCCGCAGCGCTCGCCGACGGCGGCGGGCTGCGAATCGGACTCTCGCTCGCGCTCGCGCGGCCCGCGCTCGAAGCGACATCGATGGACGACACGTGGACCGCGGAGAACGAGCGCGGCTGGTCGACCCCGCCCCACCTCGACGCGAGCTACGCCCAGGGCAAGTGGGCCGCCGGCGTCTCCGTCGGTGTGCCATTCGGCGGTGGCGTGACGTGGCCCGCGGCGTGGGCCGGTGCGAGCGAGATCATCTCGAGCGAGCTGATGGTCGTGCGCACGGCGCCGTTCGCGGCGTATCGCGTCGGCAAGCTGCGCGTGTCGGCCGGCGTGCACATCGATGCGGCGCGGTTGCAGCTGCACCGCGGCTTGGACTTCATCGACATCGACGGCGACGTGCGCCTCGATCTCGACGGCCGCGGATATGGCGTCGACGCGGCGGCGTACTACGACGCGACGCCGGAGCTCGGGCTCGCCCTCGCCTTTCGCAGTCGCTCGCGCATCGAGCTCGGCGGCAACGCGAACTTCACCGCGCCCGATGCGTTCGCCGACAAGACACCGGATCAGACCGCATCGACGACGATGACGATGCCCGACGTGCTCGTGCTCGGCGTGCACTACAAGCGTGGCGCGCTCGCGGCGGTCGCGGACGTCGAGTACGCGAACTGGAGCGTGAACGAGAAGACGGAGATCGCGTTCGCGAACGCATCCACGCCGACGGCGCTGCAGCAGAACGACTGGCACGACACGGTCGCCGTGCGCGCCGGCGCCGAATACACCGAGAGCGGGTTCACCACACGCGCGGGCGGGTACATCGATCCGTCGCCCGTGCCCGCGGATCGCCTGTCACCGACGTCGCCCGATGCCACGCGCGTCGGTCTCACCGTCGGTGCGAGCTACCAGTTCGCGAAGGCGTGGAGCGCCGACGTGTTCGCGGAGCACATGTGGCTCTTGCGTCGCGAGACGACCAGCACCGAGACCATGGCGGCGAGCTATGGCGGGACCGCGATCGTCCTCGGGGCCGGCGTTCGCTTCGCGCCTCGCTAGGCGATGTTAGCCACCTGCTAACCGAGTCCTCTCACCGGAGAACTTGGCTCGGCAGCGCTGCACGTCTTACGCTGCGCGGGTGGGTGTGATCTGTACGCTGTTCTCGGTCAACACCGACGATCTCGTGGCGCCGACCACGGACGTCTCG
Organism: Kofleriaceae bacterium; assembly: GCA_044230415.1. GTDB lineage: Bacteria > Myxococcota_A > Polyangia > Haliangiales > Haliangiaceae > JABFXX01. The sequence goes on along the minus strand of JBGARE010000021.1, from coordinate 129,985 downwards.
CTGCCGTCGATCGCGGATCGCACGTCGAAGGTGAGCGCGGCGATCGATCGCCCCCATATCGTAGAGCTCGCGCAGATCTGGAAGCCGCTCCACGCCGCGCTCGGTGATCACGGCCCCGACCATCCGCTGGGCTTCCTCGCGCACGGCGGCGAGCCGTTCAAGCCGCTCGACGATGGCTCGGGCTCGCACGGTCGTTACTTCACCCCCGCGCAGACGATCAAGATGCTCGCGGCGGTCGCGCGCGTCACCGAGGATCACTTGATGCGGAACATCGCGAAGAACGACCTCGCGGTGCCCGCGGTGGCCGAGCTGATCCGATCTCTCGTGAAGCTACGCGTGTTCCTCGCGGAGGCCGTGACGGCCGACCGCGGGGTGATCGTTCACCACATGCACTAGTGCTTGCGGCGCGCTTTGGCGGCGGCTTCGATCTCCGCGCGCTTCTTGCGGAGCTGCTCGAGACGGCCGTTGACGGCATCGCGTGCACGCTTGGCAGCGAGCGCGCGCTGCGCCGGATCGCCCGAGCGAGACGCCTTGGTCAGCGTCTCGATCGTGTTTGCGTCGATGACATTCTGCAGCACGACGGTGACGTCGGACTCGAACATCGGCGTCTGCACGTCGCCGAGACCATCGCCCGGCGGCGGGCTGCTACCACCGCCGGCCTCGGGGGCGGCGTTGTCCTCGCCCAGGCTCGACGTGCGGCTCGCACCGTCGCGCGAGCTGCGCTGTGGCTGGTCGTCATCGCGACGCGCGAGGTCGCCGGCGCGCTCGTGCGCCTTGCGCAGCTTGGCCACTTCGTCGAGCTCCTTGGCCTGCTTGTCGAGGCCGATCGCCTGACGCGACAGCTCTTGCTCGGCGCGCATCAGCTCCGCCGCTTGCTGCTCGAGCTCTTCGGGATCCGCGAGCGGATCGATCTCGAGGTCCGGGATCACGATCTTCTGGAGGTTCTTCTTCGGCGCGGGCGGCGCGAGCTGCGCCTTCCACTTGGAGAGCTCCGCGCTGCGAGCCGGCGTGGTCGACGTGGCGAGCTCCGCGTCGATCGCGCGCACGAGGTTCCGGCGCAGCGCTGCGAGCTGGCTGGTCGCGCGACCGAGCTCCGCCGCGGCGGCCGACAGCTTCGTCGCCGTCGTTTGCGCGTCGGCGAGCGCATCCTTGAGCTCGCGATCGCGGCGCCACGAAGCGCGCTGCTGCTTGAGCCGATCGATCGCCTTCAGCTGATCCTCGTACTGCTTCGCGAGCGCGTTGCGGCTCACGGTCAGCGTGGCGACCCGGCGCTCGGTCTGGCGCGCATCGTCCTGCGCCTTTTGGGTCACCGCGGTGGGCGACGACTGCGCCGACGCGATGGCCGGAGCCAGCGCGAGGACGAGCACGATCAACCACCGAGACATGGACCCGATGAATAGCACCCCTCGTGCCACCCCCAAATATCTGGAATGGGCGGGGTATGCCCCCGCTCACACGGTCGAATGTGAGCCCGGAGCGACGCTAGGTCTCAGATTCCTGAGATCCGCTGGTTCCACCCAAGGTTCCGCCCGGATTTCCGTCGGAGGCGAGGCGCAGGACCAGGTAGCGCAGCGCAGCCGTCACCATCGTCCCGACGGCGGCCAGGGGATCGGCTCCGGACCGCTCCCAAACCAGGTAGTCGCGACCCTCGGCGTCGACCACCGCGTGGAAGCGCAACCGTCGCAACCGATAGCCACCAGGCAGCTCGAGCACGTCGCCTTCGAGCGCGATGTCGGGCTCGAGCTCGCGCCCGTAGCGAGTCATCACGCGATCGAGCGCGGCGACCGACAACACCCCGTGCGTTCCATCGGAGTCGACGATCTGCACGCGGTCGCCATCGAGCTTCGCGTACGTCTTCGCGTGCGTGCCGTCGGCAAGGATTCGTTCGTCGAGCAGCAACACGCGCAGACTCTACATCGTGTCGCGCGCTACTTTCCGGCGAGGACGAGCAAACCGACGATCACCACGATCACGATGCCGACGGGAAACCCGTTGTACGTGATGCCGATCAGCGGGTTCCAGCTCCAGCCTTGGTTCTTGCGAACGTTCAGATCCGCCGGCAGCGGTGCGTACTGATTCTGCGCGTACGGAGTCTGGTTCTGCGGCGGCCCGCTCGGGAACGGCGAGCCCGCCGGCGGTGGTGACGAACCATTTGGAAACGGTGACCCGATCGGTGGCTCCCCAGGCTTCGTTGGATCTGACATGCGCCCTCCTCCGCGATCCATCCTCGCGCAGATCGGAACCGCGGTGACGGCCTTTCGCCAGTACGACACCGTGCTTCTCGCGTTGTCTGAGCGTCGATCTCGGGGGAGAGTTCACGCATGCGCTTCGGTGCTCTCGCCGTGTTGTTCGCGGTCGCTTGCGGTGGCCCGCAGATCAAAGAGCCCGCATCGACGGACCTGTCCAAAGCGACTCCGGCGACGCTCGAAGCGGAGCGACCACGCGACGGCGAGCCGCACACGGTGAAGCTGCGCGTGTACGTCGATCCGGGCGTGCGCGCGTTGCCGCGATGGAAAGAAGAGATCACCGAACAGATCGACTACGCGAGCCAGCTGTTGCGCCCGCTGCTCGGCGCCGATCTGTCGGTCGCCGAGATGAAGGACTGGGCGCGCGCCGGCGAGCCGAGCGATGCGCTGAAGCAGCTCGAGGAAATCGACAAGGGCGATGACGTCACGTGGGTCATCGGCTATGTCACGCCGCCCGACGCCGCGAGCAAGGTCCTCGACGAGCTCGGCACCGCAGAGCTGCTCGGCCGGCACGTGATCGTGCGTGCGTGGGCCGAACGCGCGGAGACCGAGGTGCTCGCGAAGCTCTTGCCGGATCTCAAGGAGAGCGAGCGCACCGAGCTGCTCGCCGCCCATCGCCGCCACAAGCAGACCGTCGTGCTCCTGCACCAGCTCGCGGTGTCGCTCGGTGCGCTCGCGGAAGCGGACCCGACGTGGATCGCGCATCCCACGTATTCGCCGAAGCAGACCGGGTTCGCGGATCGCACGCGCGAGCTGATGACGCTCTCGCTCGACGCGCGCATCGCGGGCGACAAGGACATCGACATCGCGAAGAAGCTCCTCGAGGTCATCGACAAGGCCGAGTGGGGCGGCTGGATCCCCGCGCAGAAGGACCAAACCGTGTCGCTGCTGCGCGCGATCACCGACGCGGGCAAGGCCGGCAAGGTCGCGAGCGACATCCCGCCCGCGGCGCTCGATCAAGTGGGTCGCATCAAGCAGCTCGCGCGACAAGGCGACCTGACGAACGCGCTCGCGGAGCTCGATAACATCCTCGCGGCGTACCCGGGCACCGCGTCGCTTCACCAGATGAAGTGCGAGCTGATGCTCGCGGGCTCGCGCGATCCGAAGGCGCCCGCGTTCGGCGTGAAGGATCCGAAGACGCGCGCGGCGTGCAAGCGCGTCAGCGACCTCGCCCCCGGCGATCCGGGGCCGCACATCGCGATCGGCCAGGCGCTCGCGCGCTCGGGGGACATCGCCGGTGCGCGCGCGGAGCTGCAGCTCGCGGAGCCCAAGATCGCGAACCTGCCCGACCAGCTCAATGCGGAAGCGGCGTGGCGCGCGCTGATCGGCATCTATCAACAGATCGGCTCGCTGACCTGGACCGAGGAGACGATCGTCAAAGCGAAGCTCGACAACGATCCCATCGCGCTCGTGATCGCCCAGACCCGCGCGCGCTACGGCGTGCCGCGCGGCGCGAAGTTCGTCAAACCCGAGGACGAAGCCACGCTCGTGCGCGCGGTGAAGACCTCGCTCGAGCTCGTCTACGCGACGAAGTACGGCGACGCGGAGAAGGCGATCGCAGCTGCCGAGAAGAAGTGGCCCGGTGCGCCCGGCCTCGCCGCGGCGCGATGCGACCTCGCGTTGCGCATGGGCTCGGTCGATGGCGCGCGTGCCGCGTGCACGCGAGCGCTCGCGGGTGATCCGAACGAGTCGTGGGCGCTGTATCTCTCGGGCGTGATCGCGCTCAAGGAGGCGAGCGGAACCAAGACCGGCATCGAGTATCTCAAGAAGGCGATCGCCGTCGACGCCGAGCTCGGCCAGGCATGGCGCACGCTCGCCAAGGCGTACACGCGCGCGAAGGATCGCGCGGCGTACGAGACGCTCGCGAAGGAGTATCAGGCGAAGTTCAACCAAGCGTTGCCGCCCTGAGCGCGCTCGTTTAGAACACGAGCAATCGCCGTCGCCCGTCGGGCGCGTACCCGCAGGGCCAATGCCCTGCTTCGAGCCAGCTCCAAACACGCGCGAGCTCGGCACCCAGCCGTGTATCCATCGCGTGATGCGCGGCGACGAGCCCTGCTACGTGACGCGCGAGCATCACTGCGGCGGTCTGCGGATGCCACGGATCCTCTTCGGGCGTCTCGAGGATCCGATCGGATGCGAGCGTGCTCGCCAGGTCTCGAGCCTTGGCGTAGGCGTTGCGCGCGAGATAGGTCCCTGGCTGGAACATCCGTACGAAGACGGTGCGACTGCCGAGGGCGAGGTTTGGAGCGATCTTCTTCTCGAGCTCGCCGAGACGCACGTAGAACGCGTCGATGTGCTCGTCCTCGGGGCCCGGGTATTCGGTCCACGCGTGAATACGGACCGCCGTCGGGTCGAGCTCGCACGCCTGACCGACGTTCGCGAACCACGGAAGGGCGTGCAGCGCGTCGAGAAACGCCTCCAACTTCACGTCGTGCATGTAACACCAGGAACCGGGGGCCGGTGCGATACCCCTCCCTGATCGGCCGGCGCGTGTGCCGACACAAACGCAGCGCGGATATACTGGCGCCGTGACGTTCTTCCGCCGGATGTTCTCCTCCGACTACCGCGCCGCGGTGGCGGCCGAGGCGGCGGGCAATGTCGACCTGGCGGCCGAGCGGTACGCGCTGTGCGGCGAGGCCGAAGGCGCGGTGCGCATGCACCTCGCGCGCGCGGCACGTGCCGGCTCGCGCCTCGCGGAGATCGGCGCGCTGCGCGATGCGATGCGCTGGGCCGGTGAGGATCCCGCGCTCAAGCAGCGCGCCGCGGCGGCGCTGGGCAAGGCGCTGTGGGAAGCCGCGAAAGCGGAAGGCATCGCCACCGAGCGCGATCGCGCGAAGGTGCGCGAGGCGGCGGATCTGCTCGTACTCGGCGAGGACCACTCGCTCGCGGGAGAAGCGCTCGAGGCGATCAACGATCACCTCGCGGCGGCGAACGCGTACTCGGCCGGCGGGCTCGTCGAGCGGATGGAGGGCGCGCTCGCGAAGGATGACGCGCTCAACGAACGCAATCGCTCCGAGGCGGACGCGCACGCGAACTACGAGACAGCGATGCGCGTCGGCCGGCGCGACGATGCGCGTGCGGAGCTCGTGCGTGCGATCGCGACCGCCGCGGTGGCCGGCGAGTATCGGCGCTTGTTGGATCAGCTCGACACGGCGCTGTTGACCGCGGGCAAGGTCGAGATCAAGCGGCGCAGCAAGCCCCTGATCGTCGCGTGCTCGGCGGACAAGCTCGTGCTCGGGCGCGATCCGCTGTGCGATCTGACGCTGCGCGCGGGCGGTGTGTCGCGACAGCATGCGGAGATCGAGCGCGACGGCACGACCTTCGTGCTGCGCGATCTGGACTCGCGCAACGGCACCACGCTGGCCGGGTTGCCGCTCGCGGGGCGCGTTCCCCTCGCGGGGGCCGGCAAGTTCGGCTTGGGCGACGAGTGCTCGATCGAGTACGAGAACGTCGGCGAGCGGTTGATCTTGCGCTGCACGAACGGGCTCGATCGCGGCGTCGCGCTGATCGCGGCGCCCGAGGGAACGAAGATCGATCTGTCGCCGCTCGGGTTGCCGCTCGACGTGCTGTTCAAGAATGGCCGGCCGCTCCTGGGGCGCGGCGCGGCGAAGGACGTGGTGTTCAACAACGAGCCGCTCGGTGACGTCCGCGTGCAGTTGATCCGCGATGATCGCGTGGTCGCGGACGGCGACGAGATCGACATCGCGTAATGGCCGGGTTCTTCAAACGGCTGTTCGGGCGCGGTGACAAGGCGGCGGAGCTGCCCGCGCCTCCTCGTCCGGCGGCGCCCGAGCCGCAGCATTTGGGTAGCGAAGAGGAGACGTTCCTCGCGACGCTGGTGGCGGATCTCGCGGAGGGCAAGCGCCGCGACGAGATCGGGAACGCGAACACGCTGAAGAAGATCGACGGCGTGTGGAGCTCGGGACACGAGCGGCTCGCGATCGAGTGGATGGAGAAGCTGCTGTCGATTCCCGAGATCCCGCACGCGTCGACGGCGGGGCTGCGCGCGTTGCTCGTCGAGCGATACGAGCAGCGCGGCGAGCTCGAGAGCGCGCTCGCTCACCTCGAGGGCCTCACCACCGAGGAGCCGTACGCGTTGCGCGCGCACTACTTGCTCGCGGAGCACGCACGCAAGAAAGGCGATCACGAGCGCGCGCTGCGCCACTACGAGGCGGTGCTCGGCCGCGATGTCGACTATCCGAACGTGCGCGTGCGCGTCGAGCGATTGCGCCAGCTCGCGGGTCGCGCGGCTCCGGTGGCCGGCGAGACGATCGCGGCGGGTGATGTCGCCGGCATTCAGGCGGGCGCGCGCTATCGCTTGGTGCGCGAGCTCGGTCGCGGCGCGACGGGCGTGGTGTACCTCGCGCGCGATGCCGAGCTCGAGCGCGATGTCGCGGTGAAGCTGTTGCACCCGCACCTCGCGGGCACCGAGCGGGCCGACCAGCTCGCGCGGTTCTTCCACGAAGCACGGGTGATGGCGTCGCTGCGCCACCCGAACATCGTCGCGGTGCTCGACATGGACGAGCCATCGCGCCGTATCGTGATGGAGCTCGCCGCGGGTGGCACGCTCAAGGACGTGTTGCGCGAGCGCGGCCCTCGCCCGCTGCGGCGCGCGATCGAGCGGCACGGCCAGATCCTGTCGGCGCTCGCGGCGGCGCATCGCCGCGGCATCGTGCACTGCGATCTGAAGCCCGCAAATTTGATGTTCCGCCGCGACGTCGACGGTCCGGGCGTCGAGGTGATGCTCGGAGACTTCGGCGTGGCGCACTTGCCCGACGAGACCGGCGAGATCGGCGCGAACACGAAGCGAGCCGAAGCGGTCGGCACCCTCGCCTACATGTCTCCCGAGCAACGCCGCGGCGAGCTCACACCCGCCGCGGACATCTACGCGACCGCGGTCGTGCTCTACGAGAACCTCACCGCGCGAACGCCGTGGGAGCGCGCGCTGATGGCTGGTGTCCGGAAAGCGGACGATCTGCGCCTCCCCGACTTCGTGTTCGCGGGAGTACCGACGGAGATCGCCGAAGAGGTGCAGCACCACATCCTGCGCATGGGTGATCCGGATCCGAGCAAGCGTCCCACGACGGCGCAGGCGCTCGCCGAGTCGCAGCGTCTCCGGGAACGCGTCATCGCTGCCGGCGCGCCGTAACGACCGAAGACTCGTGATCAGTCGTCTTTGACGGGCGTGGCCTTGAGCGCGGCCTTGCCGTCCTTCACGTAGACCGTGAAGCGGACCTCTTTGCAGCCGGTCTTCGCCATCAGGTCATCGCGGTTCTTGACCAGCTTCTCGGCGAACTTCGGATACGTGAGCCCCGACGTCGGCTCGCCGCAGCTCTTCTTCACGGAGACGAACTGCTCGAACACCTGCTTGAAGTGCGCTTCCATGTCCTGCGCGGCATCGGCCGGCTTGTCGCCGAGGCCACCGAGGATGTCGTCGTCGAGCGCGTCGCCGAGCGATCCGGGCGCGGCTGGCGGTGGCGGCGCCGACAACGCAGGCGTCGCGGGGAACGCAGGCGGTGTGGGCGTGCGCGGCGGCGCCATCGGCTTCGGTGGCGTGGCGACCGCGGACGGCGGCGGGAACGCAGGCTTGGGCGGCGGAGACGCCGGCATCGGCATCGGCGTCGGACGCGAGGGCACCGACAGCGACGGTGGCGGATCGTTGAACTTGAAGTCCGACGGCGTCGGCGGCGCGGATGGCCCCGCGCCACCGGGGCGCACCGATGGCAGCGCGGTCGCGAGCAGATCGATGGTGCCGAGGCTGCCTTCCGGCGCGGGCCCGAGGAGTCCGTCGAGATCCTTCTTCGCCGTCTTTGCTTCGCGGCTGAGCTTGTCGATGTGGATGTTCACGCTGCGCGCGATCGATCCGAACTTGCCGCCGTGTCCGTCCTCGGACAGCCGCTCGGTCTCTCCCTTTGCGAGCTTCACCGCATCCGCGGCGAGTCGCTTCAAGGGGCGATCAGCTTCGAGCAGCATCAGTACGATGCCGACGGCGAGCACGACGATGAACGCGCCACCGACGAGGATCCACGGGAAGTTCCCGAACGACAGATCGCTCTGCGTGACGACCTTCATCGTGCCCGCGAAGCCGACCGTCGTCGGTCGCTTGATCATCACGGAGTAGTACGCGTTCTTCGACGCTGCCTCGCCGGGCAGCCGCGCGACGATCGCGGTGTAGTCGTCCTTGCCGCTCGTGACACCGAGCGGCTTGTTCGCCTGGCAATCGCGACCGAGCTCGCCGCTGCTCTTCTTGACGATGTCGAGCATCGGCGCGGTGTCGACGGCGAGGCCCTTCGAGCCCGCGACGTCGTCCTTGCCGAGATAGAAGCCGAGCTCGACGTCGAGCGACTTCACGAGGCGCTGCGCGAGCGCGTTGGTGACCTGGTGTCCGAGCACGACCGCGCCCGCATACGCGACGGGTGGATCGCGCTTGATCACCGGCGCGGCCGACACGAAGTACATCGTGCCGTTGTGCGCCCACAGATCATCGCGGAGGTAGCCGGCGAGCGCGTCGTCGACGAGCGGACGCCCCGCGGCGACATCGCCGAAGTCATTCGCATCGAGTGCGACGCGGGCGACCACGCGACCCTTGCGATCGATCAGCATCGCGAAGTCGGGCTTGCGGCCCTGGATCGTGTTCATGACCTTCTCGCCGACATCGCGCACGGTCTTCATGCGCGCTTCGTCGAGCTTGTCCTGTCCCGACGCGGCCTCGAGCGCACCGACGATCTCCGGCGTGCGCGCGAACTGGCCGGCGAGCTCGACGCGATTTCGCGCGTCGTCGCCGAGCAAGATGTCGACAACGCCACACGCGACGACGAGGCGCTGCTGCTCCTCGGCCACGAGCGTGCGCTGCGCGGGGCGCGGCATCACGAGTGCGATCGTCAGTGCGATCGCGCCCGCGAGCGCGACGAGAAAGAACCAGATCTTGCTCAGGAACACCGGGAGCTCACTTCTTCACCGGCTGCGCGAGCGCCGGCACCTTCGGGTTCACTTCGACCTTGCCCTTGCCGACGGTGACGTCGGTAGCGCCCTCGAGCCAGCCGTCCTTGTAGAAGACCTTGAGCTTGTAGCTGCCTTCCGCGACGTCGCCGAAATCGAACTTGCCGGCGTCGTCGACCGTCGCGACGTACGGCGTTCCGACGACGACGAGCTTGCCCTTGAGGTGCGGCGCGTCGGCGTCGGAGATCGAGTAGATCTTGCCGGCCTCGCTCGGTCGAAACGACTTCGGGCCCGTGGGGTTGATCGGTCCCGCAGGGATCAGCTTCGGATCCTCGGCTGCGACCAACGTACGCGCGGTCCGCGACGTGTTCTTGATGACGACCTCGGCCCCGGCGGGCGCGCCCATGACCGGTCGCGCGAATGACTCGCCCGGCAGATCCCACGTCACCTGCCCCGGCGAGCTCGGCTTGGCCTCGCCCTCGAGGACGACGATCATCCACGGCGTCACCACCACGGGGCGTGCCGGTGCGAGCGGATTCTCGACGCGATCGAGGAACCCCTTCGTCGCCGGAGGCGGACGATCGGGCGGCGGTGGCAAGTCGAGCTTGCCGAACACCGGTCCCGCCATCGCGGCACTCGTGAAGAGGCACGAAGACCCTGTAACGACACCGAACACCACGACACGGAGCGAGGACATGATGCGGTGCAAATCGTAGTGCCGCCGCACTCCCGGCCGCAACCCATCGAGGGACCGATCGCGTCGCCATCGAGATTCTCCGCAACCCGCCGACGGACCGATCGAGTGGGCCCACATGTCTTACGCGGATTCCCTCGTGGCGCGACTCCGCCGGCCGCTCCCGATCGCCATCGCGTTCGCGTCAGGTATCGCGCTCGCCTCGCTGCTTCCCGCCGCACGCGTGATCGGGCTCGCCGGTGGAATCGGGTTCGCGCTCGCGACCACGCGTGATCGGAGATGGGTCGCAGGCATCGCGCTCGCGATCGGCTTGATGATCGGAACGCGACCGTCCGATCGGATCCCGGATGGAGTCACGATCGATGACCGGACGATCGACCGCGTCACGGGCGTGATCGCGGGTCCCGTCACGATCACTCCGCACGGAAGCGGCGCACGCCTCGACGCGATCGATGGCGGATCGATCTGGTTGTGGCTCGATGCAAACCTGTTCGACGAGCGGCGCCTTCCTGGATCGCGTGTCCACGTGAGCGGGCGCGCGATGTCACCGAAGGGATCGCGGGGCCCCGGGATGGTTCCCCGACGAGGCCCACGGGTCGAGATGGCGGTCGACTCGATCCTGCTCCTAGCCGACGATCCCGGTCCGATCGATCGCGCGTGGCGCTGGGCGCGCGAGACGCAGGTCGCGTGGGGCGAGCGCATCGACGACGCGGGCGGCGACGCGAGCGCCCGCGCCGCGCTGACCGGCATCGTGACCGGCGATCGTAGCGGCGTGCCCGCTGACCTCGACGCGCGATGGCGAGCCGTCGGCATCTTTCACGTACTCAGCGTCAGCGGGCTGCACCTCGCCGTGGTCGCCGGGTTGGCGTTCATGCTGCTGCGCAAGGTCGTCGCCGGATCGCCGTGGGGTGGTCGCGTGCGGCCCGGGCCGTGGGCTGCACCACCGGCGTTGGTGATCGCGATCGTCTACACGCTCGTGACCGGCGCGCAGCTCGCGACGTTGCGCGCGCTGATCGTCATCGGCCTGATGCTCGTCGGCGCGATGCTCGATCGCCCGATGCGGCTCCTCGACGCGCTCGGCATCGCGGCGATCGCCATCTTGGTGTGGCGACCGATGGACCTGTTCGACCCGTCGTTCCAGTTGTCGTTCACCGCCGCGATCGTGCTCGCGCTCGTGAAGCCGCCGACGACCGTCCGCGGCGTGAAGGGATGGATCGTGCGAGGTGTCGCGACGTCGCTCTGGGTGACGGTGGCAACTGCGCCGATCACCGCCTATCACTTTCACCAGGTGCAGCCGAGCGGCGTGCTCGGCAACCTCGTGCTCACGCCGCTGCTCGAGCTGATCGCGCTACCAATCGCGCTGGCCGGCATCGCGCTCGGCTCGATCGGCTGGCCGCTCGTGCGCCTCGCGACCGAGATCGTGGGGCTCGTCGACGGCGCGGCAACGATCGGAGCGCACGTCGCGATCATCGGTCGCGTGGCGATCGCGAGCCCGATCGTGCTCGTCACGCTCGTCGCGCTCTCGCTCGGGCTCGTCGCAGCGACCCAGCGCAGGCTCGGATGGGTCGTGCTGTGCGTCGTGTGGTCGTTCGCGCGATCGCCCGCGCCGCTCGGTACGCTGCGCGTGACGTTCCTCGATGTCGGGCAAGGCGATGCGGCGCTCGTCGAGCTACCCGATGGCGGCGTGTGGATCGTCGACGCGGGGGGCTACGCGAACGCACGCGACCTCGCACGCGCGAGCGCGACCGGCGCGATCGTCGACAGAGCGTTAGCGAGCGCGGGACACGATCGCGTCGACATCGCGATCGTCTCGCATCCACACCCGGACCACTACTCGGGGCTCGCGGGCATGACCGTACCGATCGGCGAGCTGTGGTCGGCCGCCGAGATCGAAGCCAGCGACAAAGCCTTCCACCGCGTGGCGAACATGCTCGTCGTGCGCGGCACGCGGTGGGTGCATCCACCGCTCGGTGTCGCGGCCGAGCGCGCGGGCGTGCAGCTCGTGGTCTGGTCGCCGCGCTATCAGGCGATCGACGGCGGCAGCGTCGTCGCTGGAAGCGATCCGGTGCGCAGCGTGAACGACAACTCGCTGGTCATCGAGCTGCGGTTCGCGGGACGGTCGATCGTGTTCGCGGGCGACCTCGAGCTCGAAGGCGAAGAGCAGGTGGTCGCGGCGGGCCTCGGACGCGTGGACGTCGTGAAGGTCGCGCACCACGGCAGCCCCACGTCGTCGGCGGAAGCGTTCGTCCGGACCACCGCGCCGCAGCTCGCGGTCATCTCGTGCGGACGCGGCAACGCGTTCGGGTTTCCATCGGCGGAGGTCGTCGCGCGCTGGCGCGGTACCGGCGCGGAGGTCATGCGGACAGACCTTCACGGCGCCGTCACCGTGGTCGTCGATTCTGCGGGCGCGTTGGCAGTCGACCGTTGAATCGTGGTTCAATCCGATCGTGGCTTTCGAAGATGCCGTCGCGCGCGGCAGTGACGCACTCAAGCAAGGGAACCTGAGTGTCGCGCAGCAACAGTTTCGCGAGGCGCTCGACGCGGAACCCGACAACGTCCGGATCCTCGCGCTCCTCGGCCTGACCTACTTCCGTGGCAACCAGTTCGCCGAAGCCCGACCGATCTACGAGAGCCTCGTCGAGCGTGCGCCGACCGATGCATCGCACCGCCTGAACCTCGGCCTCGTGTATCTGAAGCTCAACGAGTCCGATAGAGCGATCGGATCGCTCGAGGCGAGCCGCGCGCTCGATCCCAGTCAGGGTCGCGCCGTGAGCTATCTCGGACTCGCGTACGCGCGCGCGGGTCGCTACGCCGAAGCGTATCGATCGTTCTTGCTCGCAGGACAGAACGAGCTCGCGACGGAGATCGAGGTCAACCTGACCGCGGCCGAGCGCGACGGCATTCACGCGCAGCTCGGTCGCACGCCGTCGGGACCGATCAACGTCACGAACCTCGCGGCCACCGCGGCGGGAGATCAAGTCACTGTCTCGCGCACGGTCACGCCGCAGCCACAGGTCTCGCGCACCGCGACACCGCCCGGGGGCGTGCGGGCGCCCGTCGAGCCGCGCACGGTGACGCCCGAACCGCGCACGAAACCGCCGAGCGCACCGCCGAAGAAGCACGATCTCGAGCTGTCGCACCCCGAGATCGTGATCGACAAGCACTCGGGTCCCTTGCCCACGTCGAACGTGACGATGGTGCCGGCGCGCTCCGGTGCGAGCGTCGTCGACGCGGCGACGGTGTTTCCCGTGCAGACACCGCCGACGAACGAGCTGCGCATGACCGAGTCGCAGATGTTCGTGCTGCCGAAGGCCGATGCGCCGGTTCCCACACCGGGCGTCTCGATGATCTCGACGGCCGTCGCGGCCGCGGCGCCCGCTGCGACCACACCGTCGACGACGGGCGAGCGCACGAAGTCCGGTGGCTACTTGCCGCGTCCGCTCTCGGAGCTCGCGACCGACGAGCTGCTTCGCCCCGAGGACGGCGATGAAGCGTTCGAGATCTCGGCGAGCGGTGCGCTGATCGTTCGCGTCACGGATCGCGTGCTCACGCGCCTCGATGGCGTGCACATCACCGGCGGCGACCTCGCGTACGAGATCGCGATGCGTCGCTCGCGCGGCAGCGACACGAAGGAGCGCTTCGACTACGGCGGTACGCCGCTGCACGCGGTGAGCGGTCACGGCTATCTGGTCGCGGTCCCCGGCAAGAAGCGCGCGTTCAGCGCGGTCCTGCTCGACGACGACATCCTCTATCTCCGCGAGGATCTCGTGTTCGCGTTCGAGTCCACGCTGCGCTGGGAGAGCGGCAACGTCCCCGGCTTGCGCGGAAAGTTCCCGATCGTGCAGTTCCGCGGCGACGGTGCGCTCGCGATTCGCATGCAGCACGACCGCACACTCGTCCGCGTGAAGCTTCCCGCGAACGGCGTCGTGTTCATCGATGCCGATCGGCTCGCGGGTTGGATCGGTCGCGTGATCCCGCGCGCCGTCGCGCCGCCCGTCGGTGGCCCGATGGGCGCGACCTGCATCGAGTGCACCGGCGAAGGCATCGTCCTCGTCGAGCCCGCGCCCGAGGCCGAGCGTACGAGCGCCGCACCGAGCGTGGCGATCCCATCCGAGACCGCCGCGCACGCAGCGCCGCCTCCGCCGCGCACGACGCCACCACCGCCGCCGCCTGCCGCGCCCGTCGCACAGGAGATCGATCCCGAGCTCGATATGAGCTCCGTGTTCGCCGAGGATCCTCCCGAGAAGAAGTCTTCGACCGACGAGATGTGATGGCCGAGGATGTTGTCGATGGCGTCGCGGGCCCGATCGACGGTGCGACGCGGCTCTCGGGACTGCGCGGCCGCGTGCTGCTCGATTCCGCGCGCGATGACGATGGTCTCGCGCGCAGCTCGTTTCTCGCCGCCGAGCCGCACGCGACGCTGATCGCGCGTGGTCACTCGCTCGTCGTCCTCGATCGCGACGGACGTCCCGCGCGTCGCTTCACCGGCGATCCGTTTGCCGCCGCCGAAGAGTTCCTGCGCGAACATGGCTGCGTGCTCGGTGACGGGCCCGAGACCGGACCGCACGAACCGCGGGTGATCGGCTTCTTCGGCTACGACCTCGCACGCGTCGTCGAGAAGTTGCCCGGTGGCCCCTCGCGCGGGCACGACACGCCCGATCTGTGGCTCGCCGCGTACGGCGCGGTCGCGCGGTTCGGCACCAACGGCGAGCAGCGTCCGACGATCGTCGGCCCCGACGCGGAGGCGCGCGCGCGTCTCCGGGCGCACCTCGAAGGCGTGAAGCCCTCGCGCCCTGCCCCGGTGTTCGGTCCGTTCGAGCCCGATGACGACGGCGCTCATCACATGGCGCGCGTCGAGAAGATCAAAGACTACCTCGCGGCGGGCGACGTCTATCAGGTCAACCTCGCGCGGCGGCTCGTCGCGCGCGTCACGATGCCCGGCGATGTCCTCGCCGTGTACTCGGCGCTGCGCCAACACTCGCCGGCGCCGTACGGCGCGCTGATGGAGGCCGACGGGCTGACGATCCTCAGCAGCTCGCCGGAGCGCTTCCTCGCGTCCGTCGGCGATCGCATCGAGACCCGGCCGATCAAAGGCACTCACACCGAAGGCGAGGCGCTCGCGGCGTCGGCGAAGGATGCGGCGGAGCACCTGATGATCGTCGATCTCGAGCGCAACGACCTCGGCCGCATCGCCGAGACAGGCTCGGTCGTCGTCGACGATCTCGGCTACATCGTCGAGTTGCCGACGCTCTATCACAAGGTCTCGCGGGTCAGCGCGAAGCCTCGTTCAGACATCGGCTTCGCGGCGCTCCTACGCGCGATGTTTCCCGGCGGCTCGATCACCGGCGCCCCGAAGGTCCGCGCGATGGAGCTCATCGACGAGCTCGAGCCCGCGCGACGCGGCCCGTACTGCGGCGCGTTCGGCTACTTCGGTGCGCGCGGCGCGTTCGATCTCGCGATCGCGATTCGCATCGGCGTGCTCAAAGGCAACGAGCTGCGCGTGCATGTCGGTGGCGGAATCGTCGCGGACTCCGATGCCGCCGCGGAGCTCGCCGAAACCGAGATCAAAGCCTCGGGCTGGACTCGAGCGCTCGCGACGATCGCGCAGCAGCACGCCACGATCAAGACGGTGTCGTGAATCAGGGAAACGCGACGGTGGCGAACGTGGCGGTCTCTGCCTCGACGACCACGGTCGTCATCTTCGGCGTACCGATGGCCTGCGGCGGGGTGATCGTGAAGGTGCGCGTCGCGCCCGGCGAGACATTCGGAAACCACACGACGCCGTCGAGGTGCGTGGCGTCGACGTTGAAGCTGCCGTTCGCGGCGGCGTCGTCGTAGCGAACGAGGTCGTTCAGACCCGCGAGCGTCGCGGTCGCGCCGGCGACCGGGTTGCCCATGTACATCACCTTCACGAAGATCGTGCCGGCCGTGGGGTCGATCGCGACGTTCGCGTCGGCCGCGACGTTCTGATAGAGGTTCGTCTTGATCGACGGGATCGTGAGGTCGCCGGGGTACTCGAGCAGGCTCTTCATCTGCGTGTTCCCCGACACGCGCCACACGAGGTTGGATCCGGTCGGGCTCGGCATGTCGGTGAACGTTCCGTTCGCGGTCGTCGTCTTCTGCGAAGTGCCGACCGTCACGAGGAGTCCGTCGAGACCGGCCTGATCACACTCGTCCCAGTTCAGGATCTCCGAGAGTCCGCACACGCGGCCCATGATCGTCGTACCGGCATCGCCGCCGCCACCGCCGTCGGGCAGCGAGCCCGACGTGTTGCCGAACAGGCCGCCGCCGTTGCCGGGCTCGGTGTAGTAATCGTCACCCTCGCCTGCCTTGCAGCCGACGAGCACGAACAGCGCACACGCTACGAGCCTCATGGTTTCAGTGTACGCAGTTCGACCGGGATGGCGAAAAATCAAGCCGTCTGCCGGGACCGTCGGTGCGCTAGCGCACTCGCTACCAGCATGAGCCCCACGCCGACGAGCAGCGCGGCGTCGGCCACGTTGAAGATCGGCCAGCGATGGTCACCGACACGCCATCGAATGAAGTCGGTGACCCCGCCGTGCCGGATCCGATCGAGCAAATTCCCGAGCGCTCCCCCGGCGATGAGCCCGAGCGCGATGCGCTCGAGGCGTTGGTCCGGGCGCAGCCGATACGCGTAGAAGCCGATACCGCCCACCGCGAGGGCTGCGAAGATCGCGAGCAGGATCTGCGTGGCATCGCCGAAATCGAGGGAGCTGAACGCCGCGCCCGTGTTCATCGCGAGCTCCCAGTCCCAGTAGCCCGCGATCACCGGCTGCGGGATGCCATGGCACGTGTGCGCGACGAGGTCCGCCGGCACATCGCAGTGCGCGGGCACCGGAAGTGACAGCGCCCACTGTTTCGTTCCCTGATCGAATCCCGCCGTCAGGAGAAACATCACCACGAACACCGTGCGCCGCATGATCGGGACTACCGACCGCGACGCGCGCGCATTCCCCTACTCCTTCGTGGCCGCGTCCTTCAGCTTCTTCTTGCGAGCCTCGCGCGCCTCTTTTCGCCGTTTCTTCTCCTCTTTCTCGCGTTTGCCCTCTTTTTGGATGTCGATGAACATCAGGCCAACGCCGATCACGAGCGAGACGTCGGCGACGTTGAACGTCGGCCAGCGCATGAACTTCAGGTCCCACGAGACCATGTCGGTGACCGCGCCGAAGTAGATGCGATCGATCAGGTTACCGACCGCGCCACCCGCGACGAACGCGAGTGCCCATTGGAGGATGCGCTGGTCCGCGCGGCTCTTGCGCAGCATGTAGACCATGCCCGCGACGGCGACGAGGCCGACGATCGACAGGAACACGCGCGCCGCGCCGGGGCTCGATCCGAACAGACCGAACGCCGAGCCGGTGTTCATCGACAGCTTCCACGACCAGAAGTCGCCGAGGAACTTCACCGATTGCGAGTCGCACTTGGCGACGAGAATGTCTGCGCCGCCGCGGCCCTTCGCCGCGATCGAGGGGATCAGGTCGTACGGGATCGAGCACGGCCCGCCCCCGCTGTACGGGTGGACCGTGTCGGCGAGCGCCGAGCGCGACCAGATCTTCGTCGCTTGATCCGCGACGAGGTTCACGAGCGCGACGATGCCGAAGATCTTCCAGCGCTTGTCGGCGACGACGGGCGCCGGAGCTGCCGTCGCTGGCGCTTCGTCCTTCTCGTTCTCGACCTTGTCCTTCTCGTCGTCGGCCATCTCACGATCCCTTTAGCGCGGTGGCGCAGCGATCACAAACATCGGCGGGATCCGCCGCGAGGTGATCGTAGTGTTTCCAGCAGCGCTCGCAGCGCGGGCCCTCGTGGTCGGCGACATCGACGGTGCTCTCGGCACCCGACGCGAGCTCCACGCTCGACACGATGAACAGGTCCGCCAGCTCCTCGGACAGCGTGGTCAGCGCTTCGAGCTCGGCCCGGTCGGCGACTCGCAGCACGACCTTCGCGTCGACGGACTTCTTCTTCTGGGCACGGAACGGCTCGATCGCCTTCGTCACCCGCTCGCGCCACGCGAGGGCGTGCTGCAGCGCGGTGATGCGCGTCGCGGTGGGAACGTCGACGGGCGGCCGCAGCTCGGGGAACGACGCGACGTGCACGCTCTCCGGATCGCCCGCGAGCTTGGGCATGTACTGCCAGATGTCCTCGGCGGTGAACGACAGGATCGGCGCGGCGACCGTCACGATCGCGCGCAGCGCTTCGTACATCACGACCTGAGCGGCGCGGCGGCGCGGCGAGTCCTCGGCATCGCTGTAGAGACGATCCTTGGTCACGTCGCCGTAGAGCGCCGACAGATCGACGGTGACGAGCTCGACGAGCTCGCGGTGCACGACGTGCAGCTCGTACTTCTCGTACGCGTCGCGCGTGGTGCGCACGAACGCGTCGACCTGGCCGAGCATGTACTGATCGACGACGAGCCCGTGCTCCGCGACGTGCTCGCGCGTGTAGCGGTTCGGATCGAAGCCCTTGAGGTTTCCGAGGAGGAACCGCGCGGTGTTGCGCAGCTTGCGATACCACTCGGCGAGTCCGCCCTTGCCGTCGTTGCCGTACAGCGCGGTCTGCGAGTACGGGATGTCCGAGCGGAACTCCGTCGAGGCGACCCACAAGCGGAACAGCTCGGCGCCGCTCTTCTTGATGATGTCCTCGGGCGGGACGTACTTGATCTCGATGCCCTCGGCCTTCGCCTTCGCGATGTCGCTCTTCGAGTAGGGCTTGCCCGTGGCGCCGTCGACGACGAAGCCGTGCGTGATCACCTGGCGGTACGGCGCGCGGCCCTTCACGCCGATCGCGGCGAGGAGCGATGAGTGGAACCAACCGCGATGCTGATCGCTACCCTCGAGGTAGACGTCGATGTTCTGGTGATCCTCGCCTTCATGGCCGCCGCGATTCTCCATCGCGAGCCACGACACGCCGGACTCGAACCACACGTCGACGATGTCCTTCTCGCGCTCGAGCTTCTCGCCGGCGGCGCCGCACTTCTTGCACTTCGTTCCGGGTGGCAACAGCTCGGTGACCGTGCGCGTCCACCACGCGTCGGCGCCTTCCTGCTCGAAGATCGTGGCGACGTGATCCATCGTGTCGGCGTCGGCGTGCTCGCCGCCGCACGCGGTGCAGTAGAACGCCGGGATCGGCGTGCCCCACAGGCGCTGGCGCGACAGCACCCAGTCCGGGCGATTCGCGATCATCGCGTAGATGCGATCGTGGCCCCACGGCGGCACCCACGTCGTCTGATCGATCTCCTGCAGCGCCTTCTGGCGGAAGCCTTCGTGATCCATCTCGATGAACCACTGCGGCGTCGCGCGGAAGACGATCGGCTGCTTGCAGCGCCAGCAGTGCTGGTAGCTGTGATGGATCTTGTCCGTCGGCGGATTGAGCAAGTAGCCATGCGAGTGCAGCCACTCGACGATGATCGGGTTCGCCTCGGTCGTGCTCTTGCCCGCGAGATCGATCGGAGCCTCGGGGCCCTCGAGCATCACACCGCCGACGTAGCGAGCGCTGTCGTCGAGAGGCGCGTACGCGGGGAGATCGTGCGCCATGCCGGTCTTGTAGTCGTCCGCGCCGTGACCCGGTGCCGTGTGCACGAGTCCTGTACCGGCCTCCGCCGTGACGTAGTCGGCGAACCACAGCCGCCACACCTTGTCCGCCGGCACGCCCTCGGGCGCGCCCTTCACGAACGGATGCTGGTAGCGCCCGCCTTCGAGCGTCTTCATCTGCGCCGGCGTGATCTCCACGCCCGCGAGGTCGGTCGCGCCGATCGCCTTCGCGAACGTCTCGACGAGCTCTTTGGCGACGATCAAGGACTCGCCCGGATCCTTCGGGTTCGGGATCGCGACGTACGTGAACTGCGGGTGCGCGACGATCGCGAGGTTCGCTGGAAGCGTCCACGGTGTCGTCGTCCAGATGACGTAGGCGAGGCGGCGTCCCTCGAGCTCCTGCGGAAGCTGACCGCGATCGACGAGCGGCATCTTCACGTAGACGGAGGGTGACGTCTTGTCCTTGTACTCGACCTCGGCCTCGGCGAGCGCCGTCTTGTCGATCGGGCACCACGACACCGGCTTCTTGCCGCGATAGAGGAAGCCCTTGCGCGCGAACACCGCGAGCGCCTTCGCGATCGCGCCTTCGTACGAGGGATCGAGCGTGAGGTACGGGCGCGACCAATCGCCCAGCACGCCGAGTCGCTTGAACTCGTTGCGCTGGATGTCGACGTACTTCATCGCGTACTCGCGGCACGTCTGCCGCACCTGCGCGGGCGTCATCCCTGCCCGCTTGTCCTTGAGCTCGCGCTCGACGGCCAGCTCGATCGGCAAGCCGTGCGTGTCCCAACCGGGGACGTACGGCGTGCGGAAGCCGGCCATCGTGTGCGACTTCACGACGATGTCCTTCAGGATCTTGTTGAGGATGTGCCCGTAGTGAATGTTGCCGTTCGAGTACGGCGGACCGTCATGCAGGATGAAGAGTGGAGCCCCCGCCCGCGCGGTCTGGATCTGCTGGTACAGCCCGATGCGATCCCAAGTGGCGAGGATCTCGGGCTCGCGCGTGGCGAGATCTCCTCGCATGGGAAACGGGGTGTCCGGGAGGATGACGCTGTCCTTGTATTTGGACTGGCCCGACGACATGGGACGCGGACCATAGCATCATGCGTCCATGCCCGAAGAGGTCCGGCCGCGAGCATCGTGGGACGAATACTTCATGAGCATCGCGCAGGTGGTGGCGACGCGATCGACGTGCCCTCGCAAGTACGTCGGCTCGGTCATCGTCCGCAACCGAACCATCCTGTCGACCGGCTACAACGGATCGATCCGCGGGATGCCGCACTGCTCTGACGTCGGCCACATGATGGAAGACAATCACTGCGTCGCGACGATCCACGCCGAGGCGAACGCGATCATCCAGGCCGCGAAGAACGGCGTGACGATCGACGGCGGCGACTGCTACGTCACCGCGAGCCCGTGCTGGAACTGCTTCAAGCAGCTCGCGAACGCCGGCATCAAGCGGATCTGCTTCGGCGAGTTCTATCGCGACAACCGCATCTTTGAAGTCGCTTCGAAGATCGGCATCGAGCTCGTCCATACCGGGCTGCCCGGCGTCACGCTTCCGGCCCTACCTCCGACTCCGACCCCGTGACCTCACGCCTCGTTCGATCGGCGCACGATCACTGAACACTCGTTACGTTTTTCGGTGCGCATGATGTGCGCTCCCGTTCGTTTCTTTCTGCAGGGAGCGATTCTCCGGCCGGTTTTGTTGATCGAGATCCCGGCGTCAGCCTAGCCTACCGGTCCCATGCGTCGGATGGCTCTGCTCATCGCCGCAACGTTGGTGCTCGCTTCGGCGAGCCCAGCGATGGCCGGCTCGAAAGCTACAGCGACCAAGGTCCAGGCCAAGAAGGCCAAAAAGGGAAGCACGTCGGTACGGAAGTCATCGAGCGACAAGGGCACGATGAAGCAGTGCTCCACCAACGGCGGCAAGCGGAAGTGCAAGCGCGTCGCGGTGTTCCAGGGTCATGGAGCGTCCAAGTCGACGCTGCGGACCGAGGATCTGACGAAGCCGTCGGGCAACGTCTGGCTCTATGCCGAGAACCTGGCCGAAGAGGCCAAGGTCAACATCTACAAGGCGGACGGCACCTATGATGATGCCGCGCTCGCCAAGCTGGACGAGCTGTTCCGCTGCCGCCAGACCGGCGAGGTTCGCGCGGTCCGCCCCGAGCTGTACGAGCAGCTCTCGCGGATCTCGGATCACTTCGGCGGCGACAAGCGCGTCGAGCTGATCAGCGGCTTCCGGTTCGCCGAGCGCTCGTCGAGCCGGCACTTCCACGCCTCGGCGATGGACATCCGCATCAAGGGCGTCTCGATCCGCGACATGTACAAGTACGCGGAGTCGCTGGACAGCGGGAACATGGGCATCGGCCTGTACCCGACCAGCAACTTCATCCACGTCGACTTCCGCGCGCCCGGCGAGCCGAGCTATCGCTGGACCGACTGGTCGGGACACTCGAAGGGCGGCGGCAAGAAGGCGAAGAAGAAGCCGACGAACCGCACGCAGCCCGCGCGCAAGCCCGTCTCGTGAGCGCCGAGATTCCCGAGCTGACGGTGGCCGACGTGGCCGCTCGGCTCGGCACGCCCGGGTTCCATGTCTTCGACAACAATGGACCCGGTCGGTGGAAGCGGAGCCACGTGCCGGGGGCGAAGAACCTCAACGCGTACTCGTTCGATCGCCACGATCTACCCGAGGACGAGACGGCGACGCTCGTCTTCTACTGCTCCGGCCCTGGTTGACACAGTTGCCATGCGGGCGCCGGGCGCGCCCTCGACCTCGGATACACGAACGTGTACGTGATGCCCGACGGCATTGCGGGCTGGGAAAAGGCGAAGCAGCCCGTCGAGCAGGGCTAGTCGACCATCATCGACTTAGAACGGTCCGGCGATCCCGACGTGCACCGCGAGCTCGTCCTCGAAGTCGCTGAAGTCGTAGAGCTCGACGCTGGTCTTGAGGCGAAGCGCGCCGCTGAGATTGTAGGCAGTCGCCGCGGTGTAGCGAAGGATGGCGCTCTTCGACCGGAGATCGCTCGTCGCGAGAACGTTGCCGATCTGGCGCAGTCCGTCCCATCGACCGATCAGCGTGAAGGGTCCCGCGCGAAGCTCGGCCTCGGTATCGAACCCGTCCTTGATCGAGAAGTTCGCGAATCTCCCGTCGGCCGCGGGACCGTACTTGAAGCGCTCGATCGGGTCGTCGCCGAGGCTCATCTCGGTTCGTCTGCGCACGTACTCGGCGCGCAGCACGATGCGCCCTAGCTGTAGCGATGCGTCACCACCGGTGATCAGGAATCCGAGTGCTGCACGCGGGTCGTAATGACCCGCCATGATCGATCCGCCAACACTGAGGATCGCAGTCTGGGCAAGGTCGAACGTCGCGGCGACGCGGCCGCCGAAAACCGGTTCACCGTTGTTGTCGGCGTAGTATCGCTCGGAGGATCGCGACTGTTTGAAGTCGAGATCGACGCCATCGTTGTCGCCTTTGGGACCGTTGATCGCGTACGCGGCGTAGTCGAGCTGTGCGCGCGTGCCAAAGAAGTGCGTGCCGTTGATCTCGATGCCGTTGTCGACCCATGGCGCCGGCAGAACGCCCTCGTTCCACTGCCGGAGACGGAGCATCCGTCCCATGTCGTAGACGAGGGGCTTGTCGCTCGTGTTGTGGTTCGCGGGATCGTGGCGCAGCGGGAACGCTCCGAACGCGGGCGTGAACCGGCCGGCTCGGACGTTGAGCTCGTCGACAACCCGCAGGTCGAAGAAAGCCATCCCGACATCGAAGCCGTGACACGCGAAACAGACCTTGATGTTCGACGACACGTGCTCGCCGAAATCGAGCGTGAGCTTGAGCGAGAGCTCGACGGTCGCACCAGACAGTCCCTGATCGCTCGAAGCACGTTTGCGTGACGCGAGATAGTCGAGCTGGACAGAGCCCGCGAGATGGCGTTCCGCCGCCTCGATGGCCTTCGAGTAGAGCGATGCATCGTCGGGCTGTGGCGACACAGCCGGTGACGCCGGCGTGGGCGCTGCTGTGGCCGGCGGCTCGATGCGCGACGCGGGTTCGAGCGCCGCCGGCTCGACAGGCGCGGGATCGACGCGAGGGGGCTCGGTCCCCGGCTCGGGCTGCGCGCGAGCGAACGAGGCACCGATGATCGACACCGCGATGACAACGAGCGCTCTCACCGAGCATCTCCTCGAGCGAGATCGACGAGACCCGCTTGTCCCTTCGAGCGGAACACCAAGCACTGCACGATGACCGGCTCGTCCTCGGGCGGGATTCCGCTGGTCGGCATGAGGCGCATGCGATGGACGTAGTCGCGCCACTGCGTCGGCTGATCGATGCGCGCGCGTTCGACGCGTTCGATCGAATGGCATCGCGAGCAGCGCCGGCCGGCGAGCGCACACGCGTCGCGAATCGGCATCGGAGCGTTTGGCGCGAGCTCGACCGGCCGGGTTCCAGATCTGCAGGCCACGACCACCGCGAACGCGACCCACGAGAGCGAGCGCCTATTCGGCATGGGCGCCTTCCGCGATCCAGTCGATGATGACCTGCACCTGCGCCCGATCCAGGTAGGGCGGTCCGTCCAGAGGCATCCGCGCGCCGAAGGGCGGCGAGGCTCCGATCTTCTGGACGAGGATGCTGTTGCACGGATCGCCGGGCACGACGATGTCGGTGCCGCTCTCGATGCCGCCGCGGCGCAGCGCCTCCGCGCTCGAAAGATCGAGTCCTCCCAGTGAGAGTCCGATCGGCGTTCCGAAGCCAGGAGTGTGGCAAAGCTGGCAATTCGCTCCGCCGTGGATGATGGCGCCGTCGATGTCGCGCGCGTAGTCGATCTCGGTGTCCGGATCGGAGTCCTCGCCCGTGCACGCCTCACGCGATGGACTGCCGACCTCGGGTTCGACACAGCCTGCGACGAAGATCGAAGCGACGACGATGGACCTCACAGCCCGCCCGCCGTCGCTTGCACGACCCAGTTCGCGACCTCGTCCGTTGGTGTGTAGCTGACGACGAGTGCGGTGGGATCGGGCGCGAACAGTTGGTCCATCGATGTCACGTCGGCGAGCGCCTCACTCCTCGACGTGTCGATCGACGGCGTGCCCGAAGGAACCGCGAGCGTCACCGTGCGCATGCGCGGCGAGGCCATCAGACCGGGCACCGCCTCGAGGATATCGTTGGTGTCCGTCGTATCGCCGTCCCCCGTGAGATCGACGTGGCGAACGATCTCGCTCAGCGGCTCGCCGCCCTCGCGTCTCAACACGACGCGCCGGCTCTCGGGGATCGTGGATCCCGCGACGAGCGGCATGGGACCGAAGTCGTAGTACGGGACCGTCTTGCCCTCGTAGTAGAAGGTCGCGTTCGGGCCGATCGTGCCGTTGCCGGCGTCCACCACTACATCCGGCCCGGCGATCGGACAGTTGACCGCAAACGTCTGCAGGGCCGGCGCTTCGACCAACCCGCGCTCGACGGCCTCGCTGACCGCTGCGAACGAGGTCAGGAGCTCGCCATCGTACATCGGTGTGACCTCGACGAAGAACACGGCCCAGAACGGCGAATAGCGTGGATCCCCGGGCACCGCCTCGATCACGGTGTTGTGCTCCGGGATCCGAGCGAGATCGCCATTGGTATCGCGGCGCGCGATCACGAACAGCGGCGAAGCAACAGCCGGTGCAGGACCGAAGTTCCACGCGTGAACGAGCTGACCGTTCGCGAATGCGGTCTGGCGGATGATCGGTCCGGACAGCCCATCGCCATCGATGATCTGCGCCAGCTCTTCGGGATCGTCGAGAAGTGACGGAACGATCGAGCCTGCAGGGAGAATGAGCGTCGGCTCCACGACCTCGTCGCTGACGAGTGGCTCCAGGCAGCCGGCGAGGACCGAGACGGAACAGCTCACGAGTGGCACGATCTTCACGAGGGTCCTTCCGAGAAGCGAACTTCGACCGACACCGCGACCGTCCCGACGTCCGGAGGATCCTGGGTGCGTACCGTCTCGAGTGCGCTGGTGACGCACGGCGCGAGCGCGGGTGATCCGTTGACCGAGATGCTCGTGGCGCGGCGCCGATCGTCGATCACGAATGTCGCGCGCACGGTCATCGTCGGCGCCGCGGACGCGATCGAGAGCCGGCGGACACAGTCGGTCATGGAGGGGATGGTTCGTTCGATGGCCCTGCGGACGACGGATGCGGACAGCGATCCGCGGGTGGTCAACGCGCCGAGCGACGACGACACGAGGAGGCGACGCGCCGCGATGGGTGGTGTCGTGGCCGGCGGTGTCGTGGTGACCTGCCGAGATGGCGAAGCGCTGGAGGTGGACGCAGTCGAGGTCGGCGGCGACGCCGATCCTGTCGATGCTGCCGACCCGGCCGATGTCGTCGAACCGATCGAGGGCTCGGCCGTTCCGCTCTTCGGGGTCGCGGGTTCCGGTGTCGCCGATCCCGTCGCGGTTGGCATCGTCGATCCGGTCGGCGCTGCAGCGCGTTCGGTCGGTGGAGTCCGCCCCGTCGCGGACATCGTGACGGTCTCGCGCGACGTCATCGATCGTCGCGGCGGGGTCTTCACCTTCACCTTCGTCGCGGTGGAGCTCGGGCTGGATTCGATCGGGGTCGCTGCGGCCGTTCGGGTTGCATTCGAGCCCGACGAGCTCGGACTCGGCTCGATCGCGGTCGGGGGCGTCGCCGTGCTCGTGTCGGTCGCAGTCGTCCTCGCCTCGTTCGAAGCGATGCTCGAGGGGCGGTCGCGATTCGCACCGCGCCAGCCGATCACTGCCAGCGTGATCGCGGCCGCGAGCGCTGCGAACGCTGCAATGCGCGCTCTCGATCGCGGGGCCATCGGCGTCGAGGTCGGCGGCGACGGCATCGTGGTCGCGGCGTGCGGTGCCGGTGCCGAACGCAGTTCCACGGCGGCATGGACGGTGTTCGTCGTGGAAGACACGGCATCGAGAGCAGCGATCACATCGACGGTCGTCGCGAAGCGATCGTCGGGGTTGATCGACAACAGGCGCGCGACGAGCGCTTCGAGCGCCGGCGGAACACTCACCGGTGCGCGCGATGCCATCGGCGGTGGAGTCTCGGATGCGTTCCGGCGAATCACCTCGAACGCCGTTCCGTCGTGCGGTGTGTTCCCCGTGAGCATCTCGTACATCGTCACGCCGAGGGAGAACTGGTCGGCGCGCGCGTCGACGACCCCACCGCTCGCCTGCTCGGGCGCGATGTAGAGCGGCGTCCCGAACATGAGGCCGGCCGTGGTGAGCCGCGTCGAGGTCTCCTCGTCGTGCGTGATCGCGAGGCCGAAATCGAGGATGCGAGGCACCTCGCCGCCCTGACTCTCGACGACGACGATGTTGTCTGGCTTGAAGTCACGGTGGACGAGGTCGTGACCGTGCGCGTGCGCGAGGCCAAAGCACAGCTGGCGAGCGAGCGCCACGACCCGGTCGGGTGCGAGCGGCGCCTCCTCCGCGATCACGGTCGCGAGGGTGCGGCCTTGCACGAGCTCCATTGCCAAGTACATGAGCCCGGTCTCGGTCTTGCCGAAGTCGACGACAGGCACGACGTTGGGATGATCGAGGCGGCTCGCCGCGTTCGCTTCCTGCGCGAATCGCATGCGGGTCGCGATCGTGGCGGCAAGGTCACCGAGCAGCACCTTGATCGCGAACTGGCGTCGCTGAAGTCGCGTGTGGTGCGCGCGATAGACACGGCCCATTCCGCCTTCGCCGACCAGCGCGTCGATCAGGTAGTGCTCTCCGATCGTGGCTCCGATCAGGGGATCGTCCGAGCGAAGCTCGAGCAGGGCTCCGTCCAACGGACACCGCGTGAAATCGGCGCGATAGATCGCGAAACACTGCGTGCAGCAACGAAGTGTCTCGATCGGCGAGGCCAACAACGTGGAGCTACGTGCGTCGTCCGAACTGGTTACTCGTTCATCGATCGGCTCGTCGAGAGACCTCCTCGCTCCCCGCGCCCCGCGATCGGACCCAAGCGTAACGTCAAGAAACCACTAGATCTCTACCCGCCGAATTGGTGTGACCAATGGGCTTTTGCCGTGGCAGTATCGCGCGGCTGTGAGCACGTGGTGGAACCAGATCGTCGCGGCTGTCCCTGCGAGCGCGCGTCCCGTGCTCGCGGCGCACGACGGTCTCGGCAAGAAGGTGGCCGCGGATCTCGCGGCGGTGCGGACGAAGTGGCCCGACGGGACGATCACCGACGCGCAGTTCGCGGAGGCGCTCGCCTCGCGCATCGCGACGCAACGCGATCTCGCGCCGGCGCTCGGACGCCTGCGCGTGGAGGATCTGTATCTCGCGCTGTGGTGCGCGACCGGGGACGCGCGTGCGATCGCGATCTTCGAGCAAGTGCACCGCGCGGATCTCGATGCGGTGCTCGCGCGGTTTCGGAGGCTCGCCGTCACCGGCGACGAGCTCCGGCAGACGCTGCGCATCAAGCTGTTCGTGAAGACGGACACGCGGCCGCCGCAGATCGCGAGCTATTCGGGGTTTGGCTTCTTGCAGAACTGGCTGCGGGTCACGGCGCTGCGTGCGCTCGTGGACATCGCGCGCAGCGAGAAGGCGCGCAAGCTCGAGGAGCTGCTCGCCGACGACGATCTCATGGGCATGCCGGATCTCAGCCCGGACATCGCCGCGAAGTACTCGCGCGAGGAGGTCTCGCGCGCGATCAAGCAAGCGTTCGCGCGCGCGGTCGCCGGCCTCGCACCGCGGCAGCGCAACTTCCTGCGCCACGCACAGGTCGATAGCCTCACGCTCGATCAGATCGCAGGCCTGTACAATATCCATCGCGCGACGGTGGCGCGCACCCTCGCGGCTGCGCGTCAGGAGCTGACGGAGATGACGCGCAAAGAGCTCGGCATCCAACTCGGCATTCCCGATGACGCCCTCGATAGCGTTGTCCGCGCGGCGGACAGCCGGATCGATCTGTCGTTGTCGCGCGTGCTGAAGGCACCCGAGCTGGCCGACGGATCCGAGAGCGAGCTGGACTCGGCCACATGACCACACCCGACACGGCGCCGTCGGGGGGCAGCTTCGCGCAGATCGACAGCGACGGTGCGTGTCCGAGTGAGGACGAGCTTGTCGCGATGATCGAAGGCGCGCTCAGCGCGCAGCAGCTCGCGGCGATCGAGAAGCACGTCGCGTCGTGCGAGACCTGCGCGTCCGTCGTCGGCGATCTCGGTGCGCTCGGCGACGCCGGCAAGCCGCGCGCGATCGATCGCTACCAGCTCGATCGGCGCATCGCCGCCGGCGGCATGGGCGAAGTGTGGGCCGCGTGGGATCCGAAGCTGCGCCGCGAGATCGCGGTGAAGCTCGTCAAGCCCGAGCGCGCCGACGACACGCGCGAGCGCGATCGCTTGCTGCGCGAAGCCCGTGCGCTCGCGCGCCTGACGCATCCGAACGTGATCGCGGTGCACGACGTCGGCGAGCAGGACGGCGAGGTGTTCATCGTCAGCGAGCTCGTCACCGGGGACACGCTCGCGAATCGCGGTGGTCCGTCCGCGGACTGGCGCATGATCGTACGGCTCTACGCGCAAGCAGCGCGCGGGCTCGCGGCCGCGCACAACGCGGGGCTCGTCCATCGCGACGTGAAGCCCGCGAACTTGCTTCTCGGCACGGACGGCCGCGTGCGCGTTGCTGACTTCGGGCTTGCGGTGCGCAGCAAGACGCCGAACCCCGTCGCTGCAACGGAGACACCCGACGTCGATGCGAGCCTCGGCGGTTCGATCACGCAGCGCGGACACATCGCCGGTACGCCCGCGTACATGGCGCCCGAACAGCGCGCCGGGCTGCGAACCGAAGCTCCGGCGGACCAGTTCGCGCTGTGTGTCGCGCTCGGCGAAGCGATCAGCGGGCGCCGCCCGCCGATGGAGATCACGCCGAAGGACATGATCACGTTCGTCGGCGAGCGCCGGCAGATGGAGCCCGATCTCGAGACGCTGTGCACGATCATCTCGCGCGGTCTCGCGATCCTGCCCGCGGAGCGCTTCCCCGACATGGCCTCGCTCGGCGACGCGCTCGACGAGCTCGTGCCGCCGATCAAGGTGAGCGGCGAGCACCGCGCGATCCGCACGCCGACCGGTGGGATGCGCGCGCTGCGAACGCCGACGGGTGCACAGGCGATCATCCCGGAATCCAACTCGGTGCCGGAGATGCCGCTGACAGAGAAGACGCGGCCGCGATGGAGCGGGACCCTGGTGATCGCGGGCGTCGTGATCGTCGCGGCGGTGGCGGTGCTCGTCGTGCTCGTGACGAGAGATCGCGATCGCGGGTTACAGGTCGTGGCGCCCGCGCAGCAGACGCCCTCGCCGCTCACGCCCGCGCCGACGCCGACGCCACCGATCGATCACTCCGCCGCGGATCACGACACCGTCGTGCCGGTGATGGACGCGCCGATCGAGAAGACGGTGCCGCGCGATCCGCCGACGGAGATGACCGCGCCACCGGCGAAGACCGCGCCGCCGGCGAAGGGGTCCGCGGGAGCGGGCGTCGGACCGATCGCCCCACCGACCACGATGGGACCGGCGACCGTCGCTCCGTCGACGAGCCCGTCGGACACCGAGAAGCTCGTGCCGTCGACGGTGACACCCGCGCCCGCGATCGCGCCGTCGGGGGTGACGCTCGACATGGTCCACGCCGCGATCAAGCGCCGCGACGGAAAGGCGTGTCGCGCGGCGCTCGCGGCGCTGACCACGCCGCCACCGTCGGACTTCCGCGTCGCGAGTGCGCACGCCATCTGCGAGATGATCGCGGGCAACTGCGAGGGCGGCACGCGCGAGCAACGCGCGCTGTACGTTCGCGATGGTACGCCGCCCGATTCGGCGGAGATCATCGCGGACCTGTACTGCCCCGTCACGGCGAGCACCGATCCGCAGGTGCGGTTGCGCAGGCTCGCGAAGCAGATCGACATGTTCGCGACGAGCTTCGATTGCGACGAGTACCTCCCGCACGCGCGCGCGGCCGCGAAGATCGTCAAGACGGATCGCGACAAACGCGTCGTCGGCGCGGTCCTGCGCGACATCGCGTTCTGTTACTCGAAGCGCGACGACTGCACGACCGCGCTGAACGTCCTCGACGAGGCCAAGGTGTTCATTCCCGGCTTCAAGACGAACGAGCTCACCGCGGCGTGTCGTTAGAACACGTGGCCGAAGTTGACGTAGATGCCGCTGCCCTCCTCGGAGAATCCATAATCGAACGTCCCGATCGTCGCGATGTTCCAGCTCACGCGGAACGCGGCGCCCGTCGAGGCGCGCCAGCGAGGCAGACGGGCGAGGCCCACGAGGTCGTCGGCCGCGCGGCCCGCGTCGACGAACGGTGCGACGATGAACGCTAGCTTCTGCCGCTTGATCGTCGTACGCGCGAACGTCCAGCGCACTTCGCCCGAGACCGCGCTCATCGCGTGATCGACGAAGCGGCTCTGGCGGACGCCGCGCATCGTGCGATGACCGCCGAGACCGGTGCGCGGATCCTCGACGAACGGCAGCACGTCCATCGAGAAGAACGGGGTCCCGGCGGTCTGCGCTTGGATCAACACGCGACCCGCGATCACGATGTCCGCCGCGTCGGGGACCGGGCTCCAATAGCCGCGCACGGCGAGGAGCGCGCGGACGTAGTCGAACTCGGATCCGATGGCGACGGTGCCGACGTCGATCGCGAGGTCTGCGTACACGCCGCGATTGGGATCGGGCTCGAAGTCGCGCGTGTCGTAGACCAGCCCGAGGCGAAGCGTGTGATCGCGTCCGCCGGTGCAGCCGACGAGCACGCCGCGATCGCAGTCCTCGCGCAGGCGCGTCGGAGCTTCGGGCGCTGTCGTCGACGCGCCGCCGGCCGCGGTCGCGTCGACGCTGCGCCCGGTGTAGTCGCGGATGCGGACGTAGCTCAGCGTGAAGCCACCGAGCACGCGCAGGTGCGTGCCGAGATCGCGCTCGATACTCGTGATCGCGGCGGGGCGCAGCTGATCGTACTGGTCGTAGCGCGTGTATGTCTCGCCGCCGACGATGCGGCGCTGCGCGGTGTCGTAGTCCGTGTAGCGATCGAAGGTCCGCGACGCACCCGGGAAGTGCAGCGGTCCGCGGCCGTCCTCGTCGAAGCCGAAGTAGTTGGAGAACAGGTTGCGCGCGAGCACGAGTTGCGCGCGCACGCGATAGCGCGACGAGAACGCGCGCGGCGCATCGAGATCGAGCCAGTGGTACTGCACGCCGCGCGTCGTCGCGAACAGGTTGAGAAACACGCGCGCGAGGTACGGCGTGACGGCGAAGCGCGCATCGGTGCGCGCGCCGTTCCAGTAGTAGTAGCCGCGCGCGCCGCCACCGAGGCCGAAGTCCTCGCTGTACGCGAACAGCGGGACGCCGGTGACGTAGCCGCCCTCGTTCTTGCGGCGCAGATCGTCGTCGGACAACTGATCGGCGCGCGCGGGTGCCGCGATGCACGCGACCACCACGAGGACCAGCAGTCGCGACACTCGCACGAGCGTACCCGCTACACTCGGCGAGTGTCGACCAGCGGCGCCGCTCGGCGTACCCGCACGAACGTGCGCTTGCTCGTGTACCTCGCGCGCAAGAGCCTGTTCTCGAGTCGCATCACGCTCGTCCTGCTGGTGCTGTCACTCGCGGCGGGCGCGGGCTTCCAGATGGCGAACACGGCGAACCTCAGCGCGTTCCGCGCGTCGCTCCTCGACGAGAACCTCACGCACGGCACCGGCGACGTTCGCGTCGAGCCGCGCGACGAAGCGCGCTTCCGAGATGGTGATGCGATCGCGGCGCAGATCCGCGCGCTGCCCGGCGTGCGCGACGCGCAGCCGCTCCTCGTGTTCGCGGGCGCGATCGGCAAGACCGGAAAGCGGTTCTACGGCGCGCCGATCTACGGCGTCTCGCCGATGCAGTTGCCGCCGTATCACCTGCTACAAGGCACCCATCTCGCACCGGGCGACCGCGACGGGATCTTGCTCGGCACGCAGTACGTCAAGCGGCTCGAGGTCGGGGTCGGCGACAAGGTCGAGCTCCGCGTGATCTTCGGCGTCGCGGGCGCCGCGATCGACGACGACAACGTGGGTCGCTTCACGATGACCGTGCGCGGCATCGTCGGCGGATCCGCGAGCGCGTATCGCTTCGCGTACATCGATCGCAGCTTCATCGCGGCCGAGGCAGGCGATCCGAAGAGCGCGTCCGCGATCCTCGTGCACCTCTACGATCACGAGGCCGCACGCGAGGTCGCCGCGCGGATCGCGGCCGTCGTGCCGAGCGCCGAAGCCGTTGGTTGGCGCGAGGACGATCCGTACCTGCCGAACTATCTCGGCGCGAACGAGACGGTGACGAGCGTGTCGTACGCGATGGTCATCGCCGCGGTGTCCGTACCGATGTGGGCGCTCTTGTACATCCACGTGCTGCGCCGGCGCCGCGAGATCGGCGTGCTCGTCGCGATGGGCTTCGGCACGGGCGAGGTATTCGCGATGTATCTGTTGCAGGCGCTCGTCGTCGCGATCATCGGCTGCGCCGTCGGCGCCGCGCTCGGCCTCGGGTTGATCCTCTACTTCCAGGCGCACCCGCTGTTCGAGTGGGAGACGATGGTCGTGCGCCCGCTCGTCGCCGCCGGCGTGTTCGCCGGACCGGCGCTCGTGATCACCGCGACCGCGCTCCTCGCGGGCAGCTATCCCGCGTGGCGCGCCGCGCGCACGGATCCCGCGGCGGTGCTTCGGAGGCTCGAGTGAGCGTGCTCGTCGTCGACAGTATCCGCCGGCGATTCGGCGACCGCGATGTCGTCGATGGCATCTCGCTGTCGATCGAGGCCGGCGAGAGCGTGGCGCTGATGGGGCCGAGCGGATGCGGCAAGACCACGCTGCTCCAGATGATCGGCCTCCTCGATCGCCCCGACGGCGGGCGCATCGAGCTCGCGGGCTCCGATGCGTGGACCGCGCGGGCGAGCATTCGTGCCGAGCTGCGGCTGTCGAAGCTCGGGTTCGTGTTCCAGCACTCGAACCTGCTCGGGCACCTGAGCGCGCGCGATAACGTCGCCCTGCCCGCGTGGCGCGCCGGTATGTCGCGCACCGCGGCGCTCGCCCGCGCCGACGAGTTGCTCGCGCCCCTCGGTGTCGCGCCGCGCGCAGCGGCCCTCGCCCGCGAGCTGTCGATCGGCGAGGCGCAACGGGTGGCCGTGGCGCGCGCGCTGGTCAATCGTCCCGCACTCGTGCTCGCCGACGAGCCCACGGGCAGCCTCGATCGCGCCTCGGCCGAGGCCGTCCTCGACGCGCTCGTCGGGACACCGGGTGTCGCCGTCCTCGTCGTGACCCACGATCCCGAAGTTGCCGCCCGTGCCGCTCGCACCTTGCGCATGCGCGATGGCAAGCTCGCGTCGTGACGGACTCGCTGCTTCGGACCACGACCTCGCTGTGCGCGATGTGCAAGCGCGCGGCGCCGGCGGAGATCTGGCGCACGGGCACGCGCGTCGTGATGCGCAAGGTCTGCGATGTCCACGGTCCGAGCGAAGTCGTCGTGTCGCCGAACGCGGAGTGGTACGAGCGCGTCGTCGGCTTCGCGCCGATCATGACGCCGCCGAAAGCGACGAAGCCGGTCTCGCAAGGTTGCCCGTTCGACTGCGGTCCGTGCACCTCGCACGAGCAGCAAGCGCAGCTGCCGATCGTGCCGATCACGAGCGCGTGCAACCTCGATTGCCCGATCTGCTACACGCACAACAAGAACGAGGGCGCGTTCCACATGACAGAGGATCAGCTCACCGCGATCCTCGGTCACCTGCGCGCCACCGATCCCGATCGCCGCATCATCAACATCACGGGCGGCGAGCCCACGCAGCACCCGCTGTTCGAGCGCCTGATCGAGCGTTGCGTCGAAGAAGGTATCCATCGCATCACCGTCTCGACGCACGGCCTACGCTTCCTCAAGGACGAGCGCATCCTCGAGCGACTCGCGCGGCTCGGTGCGCGCATCGTGTTGTCGTTCGATTCGTTCAAGCCCGAGACGAACCAGCACATGCTCGGCGGCAACTTCCTCGATGGAAAGCTGCGCGTGCTCGAGCTGCTCGAGAAGTACAACGTCGAGACCACGCTGCTCCCCGTCCTCGCGCGCGGCGTCAACGACGACGAGGTCGGCGCGTTCGTGAAGCTCGCGCTCGAGAAGGACTTTATCCGCTCGGTCGAGCTGCACACGATGACGTTCACGGGCCACAACGGCCAATCGTTCGATCGCGCGAGTCGCTACACGACATTCGAGGTCCTGTCCGACCTCGAAGCGCAAACCAACGGCATCCTCCGTGTCGCCGACTTCGTCCCCTCGCCCGCCGCGCACCCGCTCTGCTACCTCGTGACCTACGTGCTCCGGCTCGACGACGGACGCTGGCTCCCGTTCCCGCGCTTCATGGAGGGCTCGGATCTCCGCGAGATGCTCGCCGGCATGCTGTACCTCGAGCCGACGGTGCGCATGGAGGAGAAGCTCGGCGACGTGATCAACCGTCTGTGGGCCGGCGAGCTCGTCTCCGACGACGCCGACGCTGTCCTCGCTCGCCTGCGCGCGGTGACCGAGTCCGTGTTCGCGCGCGACCTCGGTGCGAGCGAGCGACTCCGCCGCGCCGAAGCGAGCGCGAAGGCGATCTACGTCCACGCGCACATGGACGAGGAGACGTTCGACACCGATCGCATCCGCCAGTGCTGCGTCGGCATCCGCGAACCCGACGGCACGAACATTCCCTCGTGCGCGTACAACACGCTGTATCGCGATCGCGATGCACGGTTCGCCGCGAAGCCGGCCGCGCCGCTGATCACGCTGGGCCGTGGCCGACGCTGATCCGCCGTCCAGCGCGAAGCCCAAACACACCTGGTGGTGGGTCGCGTTGCTCGTCTTCGGCGGTGGCATCGGAGTCTACGTCGCGGCGCCGGATGCGAACGTGCTGCGCGCGGCGTGGGCACGGCTCGCCGATGTGCCCCTCGCCGCGATCGCGATCGTGGTCGGTGGAGCGCTCGGCCTCGTCGCCACCGAAGCGCTGCGCATCGCGGTGATCGGCCGGCTCGTCGGAGCGCACGTCGGTGCGCGCGATGCGTGGGATGCCGCGGTCGCGAACCACGTGATGACGGCGGTCACGCCGCAGGTCGGCCTCGGCGAGCCGACGGTGGCGTACACGCTCGGGAAGCGCGGTGTGCCGTGGGACGCCGCCGTCGCGATTCCGTTCGTGAAGTTCACGACGAGCCTCGCGCTGGTGTTCGCTCTCGGCGCGGTGCTCGTCGCGACGGGCTATGGCCCGCCGGTCGATGCGTGGAAGACCACGACGGCGGTTGTCTGGTTCGGGGGCATCGCGGGGATCACGCTCGTGGTGCTCGCGATCGTCTCGAACGAGCGCCTCGCGACGCGATGGATCGCGCGCATCGCGCGATGGGCCCAACGACGGCGCGTGTTCGCGAAGGCCACGTGGCAGGCGCGCATCGATCGCGGCGCCGACGTCACGCGACGCACGATCGAGCGGCTCGCGCGCGTTCGCGGTGCGAAGGGCGCGAATGGCGACCGCGTCGGCGATGACCGCGTCGGCGATGACCGCGTCGGCGATGACCGCGTCGGCGATGACCGCGTCGGCGATGACCGCGTCGACGATCAGCGCGTCGACCAGCGTCCACATCGCGTTTCACCGCTGGCCGCGGCCTTCGCGCTGATCGTGGTGCACCTCGTCTACTACGCGTCCTATGTCGCCCCGCTCGTCGGGCTCGCGCTCGTGCTCGGCGATCCTCCGTTCGTCACGCTGTGTCTGCGAGCGCTCGTCTATCTGTGCTTCGTGTTCGCGATGCCCACGCCCGGCGGTGTCGGACCGAGCGAAGCGGCGGCCGCGTGGTTCTTCGGCGACCTCGTCGCGCCGGCGGACGCGATCGTGATCGTCGTCGTGTTCCGTGCTTCCACCTTTTACCTGCAGCTCGCGATCGGCGCGCTTTACCTGCCGATCCGCACGATGGCACGATGACCGCCGTGGACCTCTGGGGGCTGATCCCGTGGATCGCGGCGTTCGTGATGTTCGGCGCGTTCGGCGTCGAGGGAGTCGTCAGCTACTTCTTCCTGCGCGACGGGAAGTACGAGCTAAAGGACACGTTCACGAGCATCGCCATCACCGTGGGCTACGTCGTCGTCCGACTCTTCCTCGGCGCGCTGATCGCTCTGTTGCTGATGGGCGTGTACGAGCTAACGCCGCTGCGCTGGTCGATGGAGCACTGGTGGCATTGGGTCGTGCTGTTCGTGCTCAATGACTTTCTGTATTACTGGTCGCATCGCGCGAGCCACACGTTCCCGTTCATGTGGGCATCGCACGCGGTGCACCACAACTCGCCGTGGATGAACCTGTCGACGGGGCTGCGCAACTCGTGGACCGGCGGCGCGATCGATTGGGTGTTCTTCGTGCCCGTGATCGCGCTGGGCTTTCATCCGCTCGCGTTCGGTGTCGTGTTGGCGATCGCGAGCGCGTGGGACTTCCTCACGCACACGCCGTATGTCGGCAAGTTGCCGGTGATCGACTTTCTATTCAACTCGCCATCGAACCATCGCGTGCATCACGCGAAGAATCTGCAGTACATCGATCGCAACTGCGGCGGCGCGCTGATCATCTGGGATCGGATCTTCGGCACGTACGCCGAGGAGCGCGAGCCCGTGGAGTACGGGACTATCGAACCGCCGAAGCGTCCGTATAACCCGTTCTATCTCGAGCTCTACCTCTGGGCGCGACTCTTGACACCAGGGCGTAGCTCCCCACGCACACGCCCGTCGTGATCGCGACGATCACGAGGTACTTCAGCGGGCCCGGGATCGCGACCTGACTCAGCGCGACCTGCAGCGCGACGACGACCGGCAGGTGGAGGATGTAGAACCAGTACGAGCCGCGCGAGGCAAGCTGGAGCAGCGGCTGCGGGCGGGCGAGGTAGCGGGTGCACGCGCCGAGGAGAAACACCATCGCGGCGATCGAGAACAGCGCGCTCGCGGCGATCGCGTAGAGCGGCGGTGCCTCGACGACCGAGAGTCCGCGCGCGAGCGTGACGACGACTACCGCGAGGAACACGGGTGCGATCGCGAGGGCGTGCCAGGCGCGGCGCGCATAGAGCGCCAGCTCGGTGGGGCGCGCGTGGACGAGCCAACCCCATGCGAAGAAGCCGCCCATGTAGACGAGGATCGGCACGTCGGGGATGAAGCCGAGCGGCGTGTTCGTGTGCAGCGCACCGAGGTAGACGAGGACACCGAACGTCATCGCGATCGGGATCGCGAGCACGGGGATGCGGACGCGAAGGTGACGAGCGAGTGCTGCGAGCACGAGCGCCGCAGCAGACAGCCACAGCAGGTAATAGAGGAACCACAAGTGCCCGAGGAAGATCTCGAGCTCCGAGCTCTGGAACTTGGGGATGTTGTCGGCGACCGCGGCGCGCGTGGAGACCTCGCGCCCCCAATCCCAGATCGCGCCGACGACGAGCGAGCACGGCACGAGCGCGATCGCGAGCGGCACGAAGATGCGAAGCGCGCGATTGCGTACGAAGCCCGCGACACCGTCGGTGACGAGCACGTGCCGAGAGAAGTAGCCTGCGAGCCAGAAGAACGTCGGCATCGCGAACGCGCGCACGATCCACGCCCACAGATCCACGCCGAGGTTCTGGCTGCGATCTTGGACCGCCCAGCCGATCGGCGTGACCATGAACGATACGGCCGCGTGCGTGCCGACGACGAACATCATCGCGATCGCGCGCGCGGCGTCGAGGCCCGCGTTGCGCGCGGTGGTCATCGCAACGCCGCCGCGACGATGCCGCCCAGCATGTGGAACTCGATGTACGTACGCGCGAGGTCACGGGCGTCGGGCAACGCGGCGGTGCGGTCGTCGAGGCGCACTTCGTCGGTCGTGCGAAACGCGAGCGTCTGTCCTTTGCGCAGGCGACCTGCGGCGAGCTCTGCGAGGAGCGGCACGTCGGCGAGCCCGAACAGCCGGAGGTCACGCGCGACGATGTCGGGCAGCATCCGCTCGGTGAGCGCCTCGATCGAGAGCTCCCACTCGCCGGTCGCGAGCATGGTCGCGAGAGAGCCACGCGTCGCCGAGGTCGAAGACGCCGCTATGCGGACCTCGGCCGAGGCCGACGCGTCCCCCCCCAGGCGTGCGAGGCGCACCCGCACGAGGAACGAGCCGCGGCCCAAGGCACCGATGCCGATCGACCGATCGAACACGACGCGATCACCGATCGGCGCGGCCGCTCCGAGGTGATCGCGCATCGTCATCAACTTGCTGCCCAGGCGGCGAGCGAGCGGGACATGCGCGATGGCGTGGGCGAGCGCGGCGCTATCGACGAACACCTCGTGCCGGGCGCGCTCGATCGCGGCGATCGCGAACGACTCGTACCGCGCGGCGCGACGGTCGGCGAGCGGCGTGGGCTCGTGCGTGTGCAGGTCGATCGACCACGCGTGGCCGGACTTGAACACCTCGAGGTGGATCGTGAACGGCGCGGGCCCTTCCGCGAGCCACACGACGTCGGCGATCGGTGTCTTCGGCGCGCACGCGCGATCGTCTTCGAGCGTGATCGTCATGTGATCGATCGCGACGCGTGTCCCCGGATCATCGACGACGAGGCGGTTACTCAGGTTCGCCCCGCGCGTCCCGACGCCGGCGAGCGGACATACGACGCAACCCGGGAGAAACGCGATGTGCGGGCCGCGGAACGTCGACGCTGTCGCTCCCGCGGCCACCACTCAGACGCCTCCGTTGACCGAGAGCACCTTGCCTTGGATGAACGTGTTCTCGAGAGCGAGCCACACGATCGTCTTCGCGACTTCCTCGGCGGTGCCGGGGCGGCGTAGCGCGCTGAACGTCTCGTAGTCCTTGCGGCGACGCGCGGCGAGGCCTTGCGAGATGCCGCTGTCGAGCGGACCGAGCGCGACGACGTTGACCCGAATGTCGTGCGGTCCTACTTCGTGCGCCACGGCCATCGCGAGCGCGGACAGCGCACCTTGCGACGCGGCGAAGTGCGCCGGCAACGGAAGCGACTGTGCGCGATCGAGTCCGCCGACGAGCACGACATCGCAGCGCTTCGCGCGCGCCGCGATCCACCGGCACACGAGGAACGCCGACTGCACGTTGACCGCCATCGCATGCTGCCAGGTCGCGACATCGATCTCGGGCAGCGCGAGTCCGGCGCTGACGCCCGCGCAATGGATCGCGAGGTCGACCGGCGCTTGCGCATCGAGGAACGCGGTCGTCGCCGCGGCGTCCGCGAGATCGACGCGGGCCGCCGTGTGACCGAGCTCGGCGGCCAGCATGCGCGCCTTGTCGTCCGAGCGGTGATAGGTGAACACGGCGGGCACCGACCGGCGAGCGAGCTCGCGCAGGACGGCACTACCGACGGTGCCGGTGCCACCGAGAACGAGCGCACGCTTCACGTCAGATTGCACAAGTACTCCAGCTCTTCGTCGATCGCAGCGACGAACGCGTCGAGGGTTGCTTCCTCGATGGTGAACCGCGGCAACACGCGCAGGATGCGCCAGTCGTGACCGCACGCGAAGCAGTAGAAGCCGCGCTTGTACAAGCGATGGCACGCGAGCACGCCGATCGTCGGCTGATCCACGAGCGCGTCGATGCCGAAGTGCTCGAACGAGAGCCACGGATGATCCGAGGGACGCAGCTCGATCCCGACGAGGAGCCCGGCGCCCTTCACGCGTACGAACAGCTCGTGGCGCGACAGCGTCGCCTGCAGCTTCTCGCGGAACGCGTTGCCGATGCGGCCCACGCGCGCGATCAGATCGTCGGTGAGCAGGTCCAGCGCGGCGAGCGCGGCGACGCAGACGAGTGCCGAGCCGCCGAACGTGGTGTTGTGCGCTTCGGCCGACGCGTAGTGCTCGCCGTACGCGCGCTCGAACAGCTCGGAGCGCGTCAGCATGCCGCTGATCGGAACCAGGCCACCACCCAGGTGCTTACCGAGGATCAGCGCATCGGGGCGACGCGGCCAGCTCTCGCTCGCGAGGAAGCGCCCCGTGCGGCCGAGCCCCGTCTGGATCTCGTCGGCGACGAGGAGCGCGCCGTGCTTTTGCGTCAGCTCGCATGCAGCCTCGAGGAAGCGCGGCGACACGGTACGCACGCCACCCTCGAGCTGGATCGGCTCGAGCACGACGGCGGCGACGTCACCGCCGCGAAATGCCGTGGCGAGCGCGTCGAGATCGTCGAACGGAATCGGCCCCGCGCTCGGCACGTGTGGACCGAATGGATCCTTGAACATGCCGGGCTTCATCAGCGCGCAGCTGCCCATCGTGGTGCCGTGGTACGCGCCATCGAGCGAGATGATCCGCGGCTTCTTCGTCGCCGCGCGCGCGAGCTTCATCGCGGCCTCGACGGCGCCGGAGCCCGAGTTCGCGAAGAACACGTTGTCGTAGGCGCCGGAGCGCTCGCACAGCCGTTGCGCGAGGAGCCCGGCATAGGGATTGATGCGACACGGAAACCAGTTCGGCGAATCGCTCGCGAGGAATTCGGTGACCGCCGCGGTGATCGCGGGATGGCGGTGGCCGAACGTCTGCGTGCCGTGAAAATCCTCGACGGCGCCGCGCGGCTCGACGAGCTGACCGTCGACGACGCTCTTGATGCGTGTCGGCTCGCCGAGCAGCTCCGCGCGAAGCGTGACGAGTGGGTTCACGTAGCGCCGGTACGCTTCGTAGCCCTCGCGCAGCATCTGCTCGGTGTTCACAACCCACCGTCCGCGACGATCTTCGCGGCGGCCATGAACGAATTGTCGTCGGACACGAGGAACGTCGCGATCTGCGCGACCTCGGCGGCCGTGCCGAGACGACCGAGCGAGGCCTGTGCGACGTACTCCTGCACGCGATGCTTGGGCAGCATGCGCGCGAGGCCACAATCGAGGAGGCCCGGCGACAGCAGATTCACCTTGATGTTGTAGCGACCGACCTCGCGCGCGAGCGCCTCGGTCATGCCGCGCAGCGCGGACTTCGCGGCCGCGTAGTGCACGGGCGCTTCGATCACGCGCTCCGAGGCGAACGAGCCGATGTTCAAGATGTGGCCCGTCTTGGCGCGGATCATCGAGCGAAGCACCGCGCGCGACCACAGGTATGGCCCCTTCACGTTCGTGGCGATCACCGCGTCGAAGTCCGCTTCTTCGAGGAGCGCGATCGGCAGGATCTGCGTGATGCCCGCGTTGTTGACGAGCACGTCGACACCGCCCCACGCCTTTCCGATCGCAGCGATGGCATCCTTCACGTGCGCGCTGTCGGAGAC
Source organism: Kofleriaceae bacterium (assembly GCA_044230415.1). Lineage (GTDB taxonomy): Bacteria > Myxococcota_A > Polyangia > Haliangiales > Haliangiaceae > JABFXX01. The sequence goes on along the minus strand of JBGARE010000021.1, from coordinate 88,347 downwards.
GTCGCCCTGGAACACGAGCGGCTCGCAGCCTCGCGCCTGGAGCGATGCGCGCGTCGCCTCGGCGTCCTGCGTGTCCGTGCGATACGTGAACGCGACCTTCGCGCCGGCATCGGCGAACGCCTCGCACATCGCGCGACCGAGCCCGCGCGATCCGCCGGTGACGATGCAGCGCTTGCCTTCGAGACGGCGCGTCATCGCAGCACCGGGAGCGTGAACACGCGCTGTCCGCCGGAGCGAGTGCCCCACTGCGCCGGCGCTACGTTGAACTTCGCTTCCTTCTCTCGGTACAGCACGTTGTAGTTGCAGACCGGAATCGTCGAGCCGTCGGCGTAGCAGTTCGAGTCGCAGCAATCGATCGTTCGCTCGACGTCGAACGTCTCTTCGTCCATGTGGGAGTGCACGTAGACCGCCTTGATCGCCTTCTCGCCCGCGCGCAGCGATTGCTCGCGCGGCAGCGACATGGTGTCGACGAGCGCGCGCAACAGGCGCAGGGTGCGCTGCGCGTCGGCATCGTCGTCGGACGCTTCCGCCCACAGCCGATCGATCGCGCCGCGCAGCGATTCTTCGAGGCGCGGCGATGGCTCGAGGTAGAGCCGGTCCGACAGCGCGTCGTACAGCTCGCTCGCGGGCAGGAAGCGCGTGAACGGGATCGGCGCGCCACCGTCCGGATCGATCAACAGATACGCGATCTGGTAGCAGAGCGGATGCGCGCACGGTGACGTCACGAAGTCCGACGGACGGAGCAGTCCGTGGGTGTGCTTCTCGATCTCCTCGAGGACCTCGAACATCGAGATGCGGCCCGAGCGCTGGAACGTGGTCCCGCTCTGGCCGGTGAACGTCATCGTGTGCACCTCGAGGTGACGCACGGCGGAGCTGTGCATTCCGAAATCGATGATCTTGCCGATCTCGTGCTCGTTCACGCCGCGCGTCATCACGGGGATCAGCGTCACGTCGACGCCGTGCTTCTCGCACAGCCGCATGGCCTCGAGCTTGAGCGCGAGCATCTGCGCGCCTTGCATCAGCTGATCGGTGTGCGGATCGAACGTGTCGAACGACAGCGCGATGCGCGCGTTGTACGCGCCGAGCCTCTCGACGAACGCTTCGTCCTTCGCGAGCTTGATACCGTTACTGCACACGGTGACGCGATGGATGCCTTGCTGCTTCGCGAGCTCGAGCATGTCGAACAGTCGCGGATGCAGCGTGGGCTCGCCGCCCGTGAGGTTGATGAGGTCGAGCTCGGCGCCGTGGTCCGTGCGCAGGTGCTCGAGCACCATCGCGAAGTCCTCGACGGGCATGTGATACGCGTCGTCGTTCTTGTTGTGCACGTAGCAGATCGGGCAATCGAGATTGCACGCGCTGGTGATCGTCACGACGGGAAGGCGAACCTTCTGCGTGTGCGCGGTGCACGGACCACAATCGAACGGGCAGCCGTCGACGACATCCTTCTTGAACACGCGCGGCGGAGTGAACCGTTGCTTGACCTCGCGGGTCTGCTCGTACCAGTCGACGTTCGTCGATAGCCGCACCTCTTGTGCGCCGTGCTCGGCACACGACTTCTTCATCCACACCTCGGTGCCGACGGCGACCACCGACGCGGCGATGGCCTCCTTGCACGATCGGCACAGGCTCGTCGTCGTGTGGAGCAGGCGTTCAGTCGTCACACGGTCCGCCCGTCGCGCTTGCCGATCACCATGTTCGCGAACGTCTGCACGCTGAACAGCGTGAGGATCGTCGACGGACGCAGGCCCGGCTTGATGCGATCGCTCGCCTCGGGCATCAGCTCCTTCAGGCGCGCCAGGCCCGCCTCGGAGATCACGCCGCCGGGCGCGAACTCGTCTTGCGACATGTCCCCGCGCGACGCGCGCTCCATCTCCCCGCGCGTGATCTCGATCCCGAAGTCGCGCTCGAGGCGAAACACGATATCGAGGAAGTCGAGCGACTCCGCGCCGAGGTCACCCATCAGCACCGAGTCGATCTTTACTTCGTCGAGCTTGCGACCGAGCGACTCGGCGACGACCTTGCGAACGGCGTCTCCGATCTCCGCATCCGAGAACTGCTGCACGTTGGCGACTGCTGATTCACTCATGGTTCCTCCTCGATCCACGTGACGACTCGATCGAGCGGCTTGCGCCCGCGCGCCAAAGTCTCTCCCACTGTTGGATGACCGAGCGCGATCGCGCCCACCATCCGCCACGGCTCCTCGATGCCGAGCAGCGCGTGAATCTCTGCTCGCGCCACCATCGGTCCCGCCATCATGCACGCGCCGAGGCCCTCGGCGTGCGCCTGCAATAACAAACTCATGACCGCCATGCTCGTCGACACGCGCTCTGCTTGCATCGCGGACGCCGTCGAGAATCGCGTCGGATCGCCGCCGCCGGAGGCGATCAGATTGGCGATCAGATCGGGGTACTCGCGATACTGCGGGATCACGATCACTTGCGCGGCCGCGAGCGGCTCGTGAAAGAAGTCGCCGTAGTTGCCGAAGTCTTCGGCGTGGTGACTCTTCGCGATGATCGCCTTCATCTCGGCCGTCTTCGCCGCGACCGCGTCGACGATCTTCTGGCGCATCGCCGCCGCGCGGACCACCGTGAACCGCCACGGCTGGCGATTCGTCGCCGACGGCGCGGTGATCGCACCCTCGAACACGCGCTCCAACACCTCGCGCGCGACCGGCTCCGTCGTGAACGTTCGCACGCTGCGCCGCGAGCGCAGCCACTCGAGCATCTCGGGCCCCGTGTCCATCGGTCTTGTCATTCGAGCTTGAACCCTCCGTCGACGTTCCACACCTGGCCGGTCACGTAGCTCGCGTCGTCGGACGCGAGGAACCCGACCACCTTCGCGACCTCGGCCGGGGTGCCGAGTCGCTTCACGAGGATTCGCTTCGCGAGCTCGTCTGGCGCGATCGCCTGGAGCTCGGCGGTCATCGCCGTATCGATGATGCCCGGCGCGACCCCGTTGACGCGGATGCCGCGCGGCGCGAGCTCGACGGCGAGCGATCGCGTGAACGCTTCGATCGCGCCCTTGCTCGCCGCGTAGTTACTCTGTCCGCGGCCCGGACGCTGCGCTGCCACCGAGGACAACGTGACGATCGCCCCCGCGCGCTTGCTGATCATGCGCCGCGCCGCCTCGCGACAGCACGCGACGACGCCGCCGAGGTTCGTGGCCATCACGTCGGTGAAGTCCGCGGTGGTGCTCGCACCGAGCAGCGTGTCGCGCGTGATGCCCGCATTGCAGACGAGCACGCCGAGCGTGCCCATCGTGTCGAGCTCGGCGAACATCGCCGACACCGCGGCAGGATCGGAGACATCGGCCTTGACCGCGCGAGCGCCCTGCCCCGCGGCGGCGACGGTCTCCGCGGCCGCCGCGTCGTCGGCGCGATAGTTGACCGCGACGACAAAGCCGCGCTTTCCGAGCTCGATCGCGATCGCGCGACCGATGCCGCGCGATGCGCCGGTGACGAGCGCGACGACGGTCACGCGGCCACCTCGACGGGCATCGGGATCGCCCGCATGCGTCCGGGCATCGCGAGCACCCTCACGCCGCCACCTCGACACGAGCAGCACATCGTGGGCTGGTTCATGCGACCACCTCGACACGAACGGCGGACGCGAGATCCGGCGCGCTCGTATGCAGCCCGATCGCGACGGGCACGTGCATCTCCGCGAGCGCGATCGCTTGGACCAGCGCGGTCGCGGCGCCGAGCTGCCCGAGCGCCTGCGCGACCGCGACTTGGGCATCGCGATCGCCATCGCCGATCGCCGCGCTGCAGCGCGCGAGGGCATCGCGGCCCGCGCCGTCGCGCACGCTGACGAGACAGCGGCCGAGGTGCACACCGTCGCGCGCCGTCGCGCGTGGGCCGTCGACACGCGAGCCATCGACGCGCGAGTCCTCGGCGCGCGAGTCATCGGCGCGCACGAGCACGATCGCCGCGGCGGCTTCGCCGGGCACGAGTCCGAGCGCCGGCCAGTTGCGCGCGCCGAGCTCGACGAGCGTCTCGGGCTCGAGGAGCGAGTCATACGCGACGACCAGGGCTGCATCGATCGCGCCCGCGTTCAGCGCGCGGATCGCCGATGCGAGCGCCTGCGCTCCGCCGTTGCCGCCACCGAACGTCGCGCCTTCGCCGCGCAGATCGAGCTCCGCGGACGCGAGCGCGTGCACGTTGTTCGACAAGTGCCGCAGCATCCAGTACGGGTGCACCGACGCCAGGCCGCGCTCCCACATCCGGCCGCCATCGTCGCGCTGGTTCGCGAACGCCGCGATCATGTCGTCCCAGTGCGCGCGCAGTCCGCCGACGCCGCTGAACAGCCCCACGCGCGAGCCGCCCGCGATGCCCGACGCAACGAGCGCCTCGGTCGCCGCTTCGAGGCCGAACAGGCCCATGCGCCGCAGGAAGCGACTATTGCGCGACCGCGCGGGCTCGCCGGGAATCGGCGCGATCGTGGCGCACGCGTACCCGCGCGAGTCCGCGATCGCCGCGCGCTCGCCCGCACGCACGCGCGCGATGACGTCCGCGATGTTCGCGCCGAGCGACGTGCGCCATGCACGCGCGATCATCGCGGCGTTCACGCGAGCCTCCGTGCGTGCGTCGATGCGTCCGCCGATGCGCTCGTCGATGCGCGCGGCGATGCGCTCGTCGATGCGTGCGTTGCGGCGTGCGTCGATGCGCTCGTCGATGCGTGCGTTGCGGCGTGCGTCGATGCGCTCGTCGATGCGTGCGTCGATGCGCTGGTGGATGCGCGAGTCGATACGTCCGCCAATGCGTGCGTCGATGCGCGAGTCGTCTCGGCCCTCATCGAGGCCTCCCGAGCACGACGCTCGCGTTTTGTCCGCCGAAGCCAAACGAGCTCGAGAGCAACGCATCGACGCGCGCGTTGCGCGGGCGCTCGCCGATCACGTCGACATCGCACTCGGGGTCCCGATCGCGGTGGTTCGCGGTGCCGGGGAGCACGTCGCGCTCGAACGCGAGCAGGCTCGCTGCGATCTCGATCGCGCCCGACGCGGCCATCAGGTGACCGACGGCGCCCTTGATCGAGCTCACCGCGACGCGGTGCGCGTGATCGCCGAGCGCACCGTGGATCGCCTTGCACTCCGCCGGATCGTTCAGCGGGGTGCCCGTGCCGTGCGCGTTGATGTACCCGATGCTCGACACGGGCACGCCGGCTCGTTCGGCGCGCGCGATCGCGTTCTGCATCGCGCGTCGCGCGGCAGCACCATCGGGGCGAGGCGCGGTCGCGCGATAGCCGTCCTGCGTGCTGCCCCATCCGACGATGCGTGCATACGGCCGTTCGCCGCGGGCCTTCGCGCGATCCTCGTGCTCGACGACGAACACGGCAGCGCCCTCGCCGATCACGAGGCCATCGCGGTTTCGATCGAACGGCCGGCACGCGTCGAGCTCGTCGCGCGGCGAGGGCGCGCCGAGCCGGCACATCCCGCCCAAGCCGAGCGGGTTGACCATCGAGTCCGCGGCGCCGCACACCACGATGTCCGCCGCGCCGCGCTCGATCAGACTCGCGGCATGCGCGACCGCCAGCGCGCCCGCAGCGCACGCGGATGCATTGACCGTGGTCGGCCCGCGAAGCCCGAGCAACTCGTGCACCGCACGCGCCGTGAGGTCTACCGGCGATCGATAGCGAACCCCACTCGGCGAGCCACGCTCCCACGCGATGCGACCGTTCGCGTAGATGCCGCCGAAGTCCTCGAGCAGTGCTTGCTCGAGGCCGAGCGCGAGCACCAGCGTTGCATCGCGTTCCGCGTCCCCGCAGTTCGCATCGCGCCATGCTTCGTGGGCGGCAATGAGCCCCCACGCGATCTTGCGATCGCGCAGCGCGTCCGCATCGGCGAGCCGGGTCGCGAGGGGTGCGTTGTCGATCAACGAGCCGAGAAGCTCGCCGGTGACTCGCGCCGCGGGCACCTCGCCGGCGACGTGGGTCGGGAACGTCGACGCATCGAAGCTGCGAATGCGCGAGATGCCGCTGCGACCGGCCGCGAGGCCGTCGAACAGTGCACGCGTCCCATCGCCGAACGCGCTGACCACGCCGACGCCGGTGATCACCGCGGTCACGCGGCACCTCGCGAGAGAACGACAGCACCCGGATCGCCGTCGACACCGAGCGTGAGCACGAGCGCGCGACCGGGTGCCGCGCGCAGCGCCTGGACGGCCGCGATCACCGCGAGCGCGGGGCTCGCCGCGAGCGAATCACCGCCGGCGCACGCGTCGACCACGCGCGCGGCGGGGAACCGCGTCGCGAACGAGAGCAGCGCGTCGGCGGCACGCAGGCCCCACGGCGCGATGACCAAGGTGTCCACGGGGCGCTCGGTGACCGCATCCGCGCCTGCGTCCGCCGGCCGGACAGCCGCAACGCCCGTGGCCACCTCCGCACCGGGGTTGCGGGAGGCAATAGCGTTGTCGCCACCGGCGCTTGCTGATGATTGCAATGTCGCATGCCATGCATGCCGGCCATGCCGGACACGCGTGGAACGCAATGCGCGTGCGAGAGCGTCCTCGATCGCGAGGCCGATCGGACGATCGCGACCGCTCGCGTGCGCGCAGCCTTCGATGACCACGTCGTCGTCCGAGGACGACGGCGCGAGGGCGACGAGGGCCGCCGCATCCACCGGCACCATGCGCGCCGAGAGTTGGCCCTCGCGCGCGAGCTCCGCGAGCGTCACCGGGTGCGTGCCGACGTCGGCGCCGCCCGCAATCGCGCGCGGACACTCACCCGCGGCCACCGCGTGCAGCGCTTCGGCGATCGCCGCGATCGTACCCGCGCCGCGCGAGAACAGCGCGCTGTTGGGGCCACCGAGTCCCTCGAGGATCGCGCCGTGGCACATCGTGAAGTTGTTCATCAGCTGGAACGCGAGCAGCGGGTTGCACGCGGCGAGGCCGCGATCGCCGAACGCGGGCAGCGAGAACGCACCGTCGACGATCGACGCATCGAGCAGCGCGGTCACGTCGTCGAGGGAGCCGGCGGACCCGCCGACGCCGAGGAAGTAGCCGACCTGCGCGCGCGTCTCTGCGGAGACGTCGAGCGCGCGCACGATGTCGGCGAGCGCGAGCGCAGCGAGGTACGCGGACCGCGACATCATCTTCCGCGCGCGCGGTGACGCGAGCGGCTCGTCGAGCGGCGGTGCGTCCAGGCCGTAGGGGCCGCGCGTGGCGACGTGCGTGATCGCCACGCGCATCACGCGACACCTCGCATCACGAGGCACGAGTTCGCGCCACCGAAGGCGAACGAGTTGGCGAGCACCGCCTCGATCGACGTGCGCGTCGCGCGCCCCATCACGTGCGGCACGTTGCACGCGGGGTCCGGCGACGTCAGGCCGGCGGTGGGGAACACCTCCTGCGCCGAGATCGCGTGATACGCGTACAGCGCACCGAGCGCACCCGCGCCGGCGACCCAGTGACCGAGCGCGCCCTTGCTCGACGATACGAACGCGCGACCGGCGCTCGCACCGAGCACGGCGCGAATCGCGGCGACCTCGATGCGATCGTTGAGCGGCGTCGACGTGCCGTGCGCTTGCACGTAGCCGATCGCGCTCGGATCGATGTTCGCGTCGCGCAGCGCGGCCGACATCGCGCGCGCGGCGCCGTCGCCTTCGGGATCCGGTGCCGTCAGGTGATGCGCGTCGAGCGAGCGGCCGACACCCGCGATCTCGACGGTGGCGTCGCCGCGATCGGCGGACAGGACGAGCATCGCGGCACCTTCGCCGACGATGAAGCCATCGCGATGCGCGTCGAACGGACACGAGATTCCGCGCGGGCTGAGGATGCCGAGGAGGCCGAAGCCCGCGAGCATCAGCGGATCGACGTCCGCGCCGACACCGCCGCAGATCGCGGCATCGATCTCGCCGAGGCGGATCGCGCGGACGGCTTCGACGATCGCGGCGCTGCCGGACGCGCAGGCGAGCGACACCGTCGAGACCGGCCCGTGCGCACCGTGCTCCTCGGCGAGCGAGACGGCGACGGCGGAGGGCGAGAGCACCGATGCGTCGATGCGATCCGCGAACGGGCGCGCGTCGCGAGCGAACTGCGCGTGGTCGAACGCTCCCGATGGACCGCGCGCCGCGCGTGCGAGGCCGAGCACCGTCTGCCAGCGACCGCGCCCCGATTCGGCGCCGATGAACACGCCGAGGCGCGACGGCGCGACGTCGATGCTTGCGTGGGTCCATGCTTCTCGCGCGGCGAGGCGCGCGTACGGCAAACGGCGATCTTCCTCGGGGAACGCCTCGGTGATCGCGGCGGCATGATGCGACGGGAAGCCCGTGGCGTCGAACGTGGTGATCTCCCGAATCGCGCACGCGCCGTCGGCGAGCTGCGCAGCGGTGGCCGGCCACGTCGGTGCGAGCGGCGTGAACGCGCCGACCCCGCGCACGTACACCCGCCGCGGCGTCGTCATGGTTCCTCGGCCGACCCCGTGAGCCAGATGTTCAAGTACTCGCGACGCTTCGCGAGGATCGCGGGATTCGTGACCTGCGCGAACGCGAACGACAGCTGCGCTTCGGCGACGACCTTGCCCTCGCTGCGCGCCCACGCTTGCGCTTGGCCGCCGTCCTCGGTGACACGCTCGACGCGCGCTTCGAGCTCGAGGCGATCACCGGGGCGCACGACGTGGCGAAACTTCGCGCGGTCGGCCATCGTGAGCAGCGCGTGCAGATCGTGGCGACCGCGTTCGCGCATCGTGGCTTCGAGGAGAACCCCCGACAGCTGCGCCATCGATTCGATGATCAGCGCGCCGGGCAGCACCGGGAATCCCGGAAAGTGATCCGCGAAGATGTCGTCGGACAGCGACACGCACTTGATGCCGCGCGCGACTTCCGGCGGCGATAGCTGCGTGATGCGATCGAGGAGGATGTAGCGCACGAACCGGCGCAGCCTACCAAAACCCCGACGAGGCCAGTCCGGAGCGGGTCGGCAAGTGCAGGCAGTCGAGTGCATCCACCCCTCGACTCGTGCGACGAAGAGAGATGGGCGAAGTGGTCGCAGACATCTTCCGCACGGGGTTCGCGGAGTTTCGTCAGTTCGTGAATCCCTTGATCGCGGAGCGCGCGCGCCTCGCACGCGAGCCGATCGAGTTCACGCGCGTCGCGGGCGGTGTCCTCCACGACGCCCGTGGAGTCGCCTACGAAGACCTGCACGGCACGCAGATGCTCGGGCATCGCAACGCCCGCGTGGCGGAGGCCATGCGCGCGTTTCTCGACGGAGATGCGCCGAACTGGTTCCCTTCGCGCGTCAATCCGTGGGCCGGGCGGCTCGCGCGTCGCCTGTGCGAGCGCAGCGGGTACTCCAACGTCTTCTTCGGCATGAGCGGCGCGGACGCCGTCGAGGCGGCGCTCAAGATGGCGCGCGCCGCGACGCGCCGTCCGCGGATCATCGCGCTCGACGGCGGCTATCACGGCTGCACGTTCGGCGCGGTGTCGCTGATGCACGATGGCCCGCTGCACGATCCGTTCGGACCGCACCTGCCCGGCGTGGTGAAGGTGGGCTTCGACGATCCCGACGCGCTCGCGCGCGAGCTCGCCGCCGGTGACGTGTGCGCGGTCGTCGTCGAGCCGATCCAGGGCGAAGGCGGCGTGCGCTCGATGTCGCCGCGCATGATCGATGCCGCGTGCGAGCTGACCGCGCGACACGGAGCGCTGCTCGTCGCCGACGAAGTGCAGACCGCGCTCGGCCGCAGCGGACACTTCCTCGCGAGCAGCACGTGGCCGCGCAAGCCGGAGATCGCGCTCCTCGCGAAGACGCTCGGCGGCGGCATGATGCCGATCAGCGCGATGCTCGCCGAGCGCGAGATGTTCGAGCGCGCGTACGGCCAAAACTTCTTCATCGGCGAATCGCACAACACCACGTTCGGCTACAACGGGCTGTCGTGCGTCGCGGCGCTCGCGACGCTCGAGCAGCTCGACGACGCGCTGATCGCCAGCGTCGGTCGCCGCGGCGCTGCGTTCCAGCACGCGCTCCACGAGGCACTGTCCGGCAATCCGCTGTATCGCGAGACGCGAGGCGCGGGCTTCATGCTCGGCGTGGAGCTGGTGCACGCGCCGCATCCGTGGCTGTCGTTCGAGCACTTCGGCCTCCCCGAGCTCGCGCACATGCCGACGATCGGTCCGCTCCTCTGCTATCGCCTGTACGCGCGCGGGTTCTTCGCGTTCGTGTGCGGCCACGATTGGCGCGTCCTCCGCCTGCAACCGCGCTTCGACATTCCGGATGAGAAGCTCGCCGAGTTGGCAAAGGCGTGCCGCGAGGAGCTCGACCACCTCGCGCAGCTCTCGTAGTGGTAAGAAGGCCGGCGATGGAGTGCACGACTTGCAACACGACGCCCGCGCGTCCCGATCGTCCGCACACGTTCTTCGCGCACGAGCAGGACACGTGTCCGTCGTGCTCGATCGCGATCGAAGCGCGCGTCGTGCTCCGCGACGGCAAGGTGGTGCACCTGCTGCGCTGCCTCGCGTGCGGTCCGCAAGAGCGCGTGGTGTCCGACAACGCGGATGCGTGGGTGCGATCGTTCCTCGATCGCGGCGTCGTGCCCGACGGGCTCGTCGGTGATCACCTGTTCAAGCACACCACGTCGACGTGCCCGGGCTGCCTCGCGCTCGTGACGGCGCAGGTCGTGATCCGCAAGGATCGCGTGTTCTTCCTGAAGGACTGCGATCGCTGCGGCCCGTCCGAGGCGCTCGTCTCCGAGGACGCGAACTACTACGTGAAGGCGTACTCGTTCGCGCGCGCCGGCACGCAGCCGCTGAAGTTCCGCAACGACGTCGAGCACGGCTGCCCCACCGATTGCGGCACGTGCGACGACCACGAGCAGCACACGTGCTTGCCGATCGTCGAGGTCACGGACCACTGCAACCTCGAGTGTCCGATCTGCATCGTCGACAACCACGACTCGAAGCACATGGAGCCCGCGACGTTCGCGAAGATCGTCGACGGCCTCGTCGAAGCCGAAGGCGCGTGCGAATCGCTCGCGCTCTCGGGCGGCGAACCGACGAGCCACCCGCAGATCCTCGAGCTCTTGCGCATCGCCACGAGCCGCGCGGAGATCGGGCGCGTCGTCCTGATCACGAACGGCATCCGCCTCGGCAAGGATCGCGAGCTCGCGCGAGCGATCAAAGACATGGGCGTGTACGTCGGGCTCCAGCTCGACGGCTTCACCGCCGACGTGCATCTCAAGATCCGCGGCAAGGATCTCGTCAAGGAGAAGACCGCCGCGCTCGCCATCCTCGCCGAGCTCGACATCCCGACGCAGCTGATCTTCGTCGCGACGAAGGGCGTCAACGATCACCAGATCGGCCAGGTCGTCGAGTTGTTCCTGTCGGCCCCGCACTTCCTGTCGCTGAACTTCCAGCCCGTCGCGTACACCGGACACGGCGGTGGCAACTTCGGTCACGATCCGAACGATCGCCTCACCATCCCCGGCGTCATCAAGCGCATCGACGAGCAGACGAACGGGAAGGTGAAGTACCAGGACTTCTTCCCGCTGCCCTGCTCCCACCCGCAGTGCGTGTCGCTCACGTACCTGCTGCGCCTCGACGACGGCACGAGCGTTCCGTTCGCGCGCTTCGTCGACTTCGAGAAGCACGCGACGCTGCTGCGCTCCTCGGCCACGTTGCCCGCCACGCCCGAGGTCGAGGACGCACTCGCCGACGTGATCCACGAGGTGTTCGCGCGCCAAGACGAGATCGATCGCGGCCCCGAGATCCTCGCCGCCCTGCGCCGCTCGCTCGACGAGATGTTCCCGCGCAAGCCGCTCGAAGCGCGCGAGACGTTCCGCGTCAGCGAGCGACAGAGCAAGTCGATCTTCTTGCACCACTACATGGACCGCCACGACTTCGATCTCGAGCGGCTCCGCAAGTGCTGCCACCACTACCCGCAGATCGACGGTCGCATCATGCCGGCCTGCGGCTTCAACATGTTCCACCGCGGCGCCGCCAAAGGCCCGAACACGCCGCGCGCGAAGTTCGGGCGCGCGCCGTTCTCGCTCCCCGTGATCGGCTAATGCTCCTCGCGGGCCGCATCGCGTTCGTCACCGGCGGCTCGCGCGGACTCGGCCGAGCGATCTGTACGACGCTCGCGCGCGAAGGTGCCTTCGTCGCGTTCAACTACGCGCGCTCGGATGCGGACGCCGACGCCACGCTCGCCGCGATCACCTCCGCCGGCGGCCGCGGCTCGGCGCACAAAGTGTCGGTGCTCGATCGCGCCGGGCTCGTCGCGCTCGCCAAGTCGCTCGACACCACGCACGGCAAGATCGACATCCTCGTCAACAACGCGGGCTTCGGCCAGGTCGTGCCGCTCGCGCTGATGGAGGAAGCCGACTGGGACGCGATGCTCGACACGCACGTGAAGGGCGCATTCCTCGCGACCCAAGCGGTCCTCCGCGTGATGGTGCGCGAGCGCTACGGTCGCGTGATCAACGTGGGCTCGCTCGCGGGCGTCAAGATGATGCAAGCACCCGTGCACTACGCGACCGCAAAAGCGGCGCTCAAGGGCTTCACCGAATCGCTCGCGAAGGAGATCGGTCGCTACGGCATCACGGTCAACTGCGTCGCGCCCGGGATCCTCGACGAAGGCGTGAGCGATCACCTGCCGCCGGCGCGCAAAGAGGAGTACCTCCGTCACTGCGCGGTCCGCCGCGTCGGCCGGCTCGAAGAAGCCGCAGACATGATCGCGTTCATCGCGTCCGAGCGCGCGAGCTACACGAACGGCGCGACGCTGGTCGTCGACGGCGCGGTGTGAACACACGCGTGTCGGTAGAGGACGACGTCGTGATCGATCCCGCCCCCGTTGTCGGGTCCGATGTCGGGGCGATCGAGATCGAGCTGCCCGCGGGCTTTGTCGTCGTCGATCTGCCGATCGCGCCCGGCGAGGACGCTCACGAGGTGGGTCGTCGCGCAGCGGAGGCAGCGATCGCGATCATCGCGCCGGGCTCGAGGCTCGCGTACGACGGGCCCCGCCCCATCGTCGTGTCGATCGACGAGCGCGATTCCCGCGCGGTGTGGCGAACACCGTCGCGCGTGGGCTCGCCAGGGCGAGACGTGACGCAGAGGATGCGGCCCGAAGGCCCGACGGCCCCGAAGGCGATCGATGGACGCGTCGAACTCATCGGCCTACCGGGTTCGATGATCGAGGATGGTGCGCGCGTGCTCGGGGACGAGCTCGACGAGCTCGGAGCTGATCTTCGCGCTCGTCGGGCCGCGCCGTCGCGCGTTTGCGTATCGATCACGCACACGCACTACCGTGCGATCGCGATCGCCGCGCGCTGTGATCGGCTCGGTGTCGACCTCGTCGACCACAGCGACATCGAGCGCATCGAGCGCATCGCACCGCGCTACCTCGCCGACGAGCGCGCGCTCCTCGCCGATGCGAGCGATGCGAGCGATGCGAGCGATGCGAGCGATGCGAGCGTTGCGAGCGATGCGAGCGTTGCGAACGATTCGAGCGATGCGAGCGATGCGAGCGTTGCGAGCCTGCACCGCATTGCGAGCGTGCATCGCGTTGCGAACGTGCATCGCGTTGCGAGCTTGCTTCGCGGCGAGCGCTATGCGCAGTGCTTCGCGGCGAAAGAGGCGGCGCTCAAGGCGCTCGGTCTCGGCCTCCTCGACGGCGGCGCCTTCGATCGCGCGTGGCCCGTGCGCGTCGTCTCGCTCGATCCCCCGCGGCTCGCTGGCGCGGAGCTGACGCTCGTGCTCGGTCGTGCCGGCGCGTCGACGGTCGCCGTCGCGTATCGCTACTCCGGCGCGTCGACGTATCGCTAGTCCGGCGCGTCGCCGGTCGCCGTCGCGTATCGCTACTCCGGCGCCTCGACGATCGCCGTCGTGTATCGCTACTCCGTATCGCTCGTCCGGAGTCGCGAATGCCGTCTCGTGCCGGCGGCCGCTGTCGAGGCCTGTGGCAACGTGCACGCAGTCGAACCGGAGGAGTCGCGTGAATCTCGACCAGAATCGCTTCAAGCAGGTGCTCGGATCGTTCCACGAGCTCGGTGTGATCAAGCCGCACGAGATCGATCAGGTGATGGCGATCTTCGCGCCGACATTTCCGTGGGCCGAACAGCTCGCGGTCGCCGAATCGGTACACGTGCACGTACGCGTCGACGATGTGAGCCGCCTGCCGCACGCCCAGATCGTGGCGATGGGGACGAAGGCCGAGAACCAGAAGGACGGATACGTGAAGTATCCGTTCGCGGGCGGCATCAATATGATCATCTCGTCGATCGACATCGCCGAGGACGATTGGATCCCGGGCGACGGCCTGCCGCGTCCCGTGCTCGATCACATCGGCATCGATCTGCGCGACGAGTCCGCCGCGACCAAGGCGCTGTTCGATAGCGTCCCCGCGATCGCGAAGCAGAACCACTGGCGCACCAAGCCACAGGGCGGCAACGGAACACCGGTGTACTGCTGTCACGTCGAGGTCGGCGCGAAGCACTGGGTGTACTCGCCGACGCCGAACGCCGCATCGATCGAGTTCGCGTTCGGTGCGCTCGTGATCAACGGCGACTCGATGGGTTGCGACCTGCGCCCGATCGATCCCGCGCATCCCGACGCGGCGAGAGCGGTCTGCGGCGATCACGCGAGCAGCGAAGCGGGTGCGGTCGCGCGGACCGGCTCGCACTACAACGTCGCCGACCTCGGCCGCTTCGGAGAGATGGGCAAGAACGCGGGTCCGCTGTGGGACAAGTTCCTCGCGTACTACGCGGCGGCGACCGGCGAGGACGGCGCGCTCACGCGACGCGAGAAAGCGCTGATCGGTCTCGCGGTCGCGCACGCGAAGCAGTGCCCGTACTGCATCGATGCGTACGTCGGCAACTGCGTTTCGACGGGCGCGAGCGTCGATCAAATGCACGAGGCCGTGCATGTCGCGGCAGCGCTGTCCGCGGGCATCGACCTCGTCCACGGCGTCCAGATGCGCAACGCGCTCGCCGCGCGCGGCAAGCTGTAGACCGCGGTGTAGGCGGAGACACGCCCTATCGATCGGATTCCGCCGGATTCCTCCGACCCGCGTGGCGCGGGCGCCACAGGGGCAACACGTGACTGGCGATCGGATTCCGCCGACGTGCGTGGCGCAGGCGCCACAGGGCAACACGTGCCACTGCTTGCCACTGCGTAAGATCGCGCCGCGAGCCACGATTCCTCGTCGGAAGGTAGGAGACGCAGCGCGTGCAACTGCATCGCGCGGTCTCCGTCCGGATCAGGGAGGCCCATGCACGTACGACTCGTCCAGCTCGCGTTGCTCTCGTCGGTGCTCGTCGCGGCCACGGACGCATCCGCGCGATCGCACGTCCCCCTCGAGGACGACGACGGTCCGCCCGACACCGCAACCGCCACACCGCTCGCATCGACGACGGTCGCGGTCGCAGCGACGCCCGTCGCGAAGCCGTGGTTCCGCCTCGAAGCGGGCATCGGCATCCGTTGGGGTAGCTTCCTCGTCAACAACGTCGACGCGAAGGACACGGTCAAGCAGCTCCACCTCGACGGTGGATTCCGGATGCACGACAACCGGCTGTTCCTCTACGGCCAATACGCGCTGCAGTCGATGCAGATCCCACTCGACGAGCTCGCCGCGCGCTCTGGCACGCCGGTCGCCATCGGCAACGGGCGGGGCCTCCTGCATCGCTTCGCGGCGCACGGTCGCTACTCGTTCGCGCGCGCGGGCGAGAAGGACGGCGGCCTCGACATCTACGCGGACGCCGGCGTCGGCGTACAGCACATCCGCTGGGACGCCGGCGGCGCGTGGACGCGTCCCGATCTGCAGCTCGCGCTCGGACTGTCCGGCTTCGGCATCGGCGAGCGGCAACACGGCGGCCTCTCGATCGCGATGGTCCTCACGCTCGCGCCACGCAACGACGTCGAAGGGATGGGCCGCGCGTGCGGTGGTCCGTGCGACTACGCGACCGAGCCCACTGGTGTCGACCGCAGCTTCATGTTCGACGTGACGATGATGTTCGGCAAATGAGGATGCTCGACACGCCCATCGCGCTCCTCGCGCTCCTCGCGACGACCGCGTGCACGCATCCCGCGCCGCGTGCGCCGTCGGCGGATCGCACGGCTCGGCACGGCGTGGTGATCATGTCGATGCACGACGTCGAGCCGTACGAGCCCGTCTCTTCACCGATGAAGAAGCCACCGCCATCGATCGAGATCGGCGCGCCGATCTACGGAGCGCTGTCGGGTGCCGCGGTCGGTGTGGTGCTGAGCACGGGGCTCACGCTGCTTCGCGAGAATCGGTGGCCCGGACGCGGGACCGTCGATCGCGATCGATCCGAGAAGGCCGTCCTCTACGGTGCAGGGATCGGGCTCGCGGCGGGAACGTACGTGCTCGTGAACAGCCTCGCCGAGCGCGCGAAGTGGCATCGAGCGCACGCGAAGTAGCGTGAACGCCTCCGAGGCGGTCCGAGGCCCCCGCCGCAACGAACCGCACTCCGGCCCTCGGTGTCCGCGATCAGCGCACCGGCGGGGAGGCATGCACGACGGTGCCGACGACGACGACGCGGTCGAGAGACCATCGCTCTATGTCGCGCGTACCGACGACGCGGTCGAGAGACCATCGCGCTACGTCGCGCGTGCGGACGACGCCGTCTTTCGCGGGCGCGCCGCCTCGGCCAGCAGCTCGGCGGCGTGTGCCTTGGCCTTCGACGTCGCCTGGCCACCGAGCATCCGCGCGAGCTCGTCTTTGCGCGCCGCCGCCGTCAGCTTCTTCACCCGCGTTTCGGTGCGACCGCCGACCTCGGCTTTCTCGACGTGAAAGTGCTGGTCCGCGAACGCGGCGATCTGCGGGAGGTGCGTGACGCACAAGACCTGGCGACCGTTCGCCCCCGTGCCTCGATCTCCCGCGACCGCGCGGATCTGCGAGCCGACGACTTGCGCCGTGGCGCCGCCGATCCCCGTGTCGACCTCGTCGAACACGTACGTGGCGACGTACTCCGCGCGACCCGCGGACTGCAGGCCGAGCTTGAGCGCGAGCATGATGCGCGACAGCTCGCCGCCCGAGGCGATCTTGGCGAGCGGCCGCGCTTCTTCGCCTTTGTTCGACGCGAGCACGAGCTCGACGCGATCCGCGCCGTGCGGGCCGAGCCCGCGCCGCGACACGGATCGTCCATTCGACTTCGTGCTGGTCGCGATGGTCGGCTTCGCCTTCGCGGTCGACGACGTGCTCGTTCCGTTCGATGCACCGTTCGGCGCACCACTCGATGCTCCGTTCGACGCTCCGTTCGACGCTCCGTTCGATGTTCCGTTCGACGCGCCGTTCGTCGCTCCGATCGATGCACCGTTCGATGCTCCGTTCGCGCCGCCGTTTGTCGACTTCTCGAGATCTGCCGCGTCGAGCGTCTCGATCGAGACCTGCAGCCGCGCGGAGCCCATGCCGAGCTCGACGAGCGCGGCGCCGACCTCCTTCTCGAGCTTGCGCGCCGCCTTCTTGCGGCACGCGGTGAGCGCGGCGGCCGCGGACATCGCGGCGGCCTCGGCTTTGGTGCGCGTGGCCAGCACGTCGGCGAGCGTGGCATCGCGCCCGGTGAGCGCATCGAGCTCCGTGCGCAGCTGTGCGGCCTTCGCGAGGATCTCGTCGAGGTTTCCCGCGGCGTGCTTGCGCACGAGGCGGCGGATCAGCGCGATGCGCTCGTCGAGGTACGCGAGCCGCTCGGGATCGCCCTCGAGCTTGTCCGCGTAGCTGCGGAGCTGGTCTGCGGCATCGTCGATCAAGGTCTCGATCTCGACGAGCTGCTTCGCGATGGGCTCGAGGGTTGCGTCGGTGCGCATGCCGCGCTCGACCTCGCGGGCCGCGGCGGCGACGCGATCGCGCGCGGAGTCATCGCTGCCGTAGAGCACGTCCTCGGCGGCGCGCGCGGCTCCCTGGAGCAGATCGACGGACGCGAGCCGCACGCGCTCGAGCTCGATCGCTTGGTCCTCGCCCGGCGAGAACGCCGCGGCATCGAGCTCGTCGAGCTGGAAGCGCAGGTAATCGATGCGCGCTTCGCGCTCGCGCTCGTCCCCGCCCAGGGCGGCGAGGGCGTCATCGCAACGACGGAGCTCGGTCCACGCTTCTTCCATCGCGGCGACGAGTGGCTCGGCCGCGCCGAACGCGTCGAGCAGCTCGCGATGACGCGACGGATCGACGAGCCCTTGGTGCTGGTGCTGGCCCGACAGATCGACGAGCAGTGCACCCAGCTCCGCGAGTCGCGCGGCCGTGGTCAGCGCGCCGTTGACGTACGTGCGCGAGCGACCGCCGCGCTGGATGACGCGACGAATGAACACATCGTCGGCCTCGCCCTGCGATCCGAGGCCGGGCAGGCCCGCGCCTTCGAGGACCGCGATCACCCGATCGCGCAGATCGGCGGGGACCTCGACGATCGCCTCGACGACCGCTTCATCGGTGCCGGCGCGCGGGATGTCCGCGGATGCGCGCCCACCACGAAGCAGGTTGACGGCTTCGACGATGAGCGACTTGCCCGCGCCGGTCTCGCCGGTGAGGACGTTCATGCCAGGACCCAGCTCGATCTCGACGTCCGAAAGGATCGCGAAGTTGGTCACGCGCAAGTGCCGCAGCATCACCCACCACCTTTCTTCGGCGTTCGCTGTGCCGAGGAATCCGCGCGCGCGCCCCAGTGGAGCTTGTCGCGCATGACATCGAAGAACGTCTTGTCGCCCTGATACATCACGAGAGGCTTGGCCTTCGTGGTGACCTCGACGATATCCCCGGCGAGAAACGAGTGCCCCCACTGCGCGTCGACGGTGATCATCACGCCGCGCACGTCCGCGCCGAGCTGCATCCGAATGGTGGCGTCCGCGCCGATGACGAGCGGCCGGTTGGTCAGCGCGTGGGCGCAGATCGGCGTGAGCGTCATCGCCGCCTGATCCATGAAGCGGCCGGGCACCACGATCGGTCCGCCCGCGGCCATGTTGTACGCGGTGCTGCCGGTGGGCGTGGCGACGAGGAGACCATCCGCTCGGTACGACGCGACGAACGCATCGTCGACGAACGCATCGATCTCGACGATGCGCGCCATCGCTCCTTGATGAAGCACCGCATCGTTGAGCGCGTACCTCACGACGGGCTCCGCGCCCTGCCGCGTGAAGGTGACGGCGAGCCGCATCCGCTTGGTCAGCGGCAACGTCCCCGCGAGCGCCGCGGCGAGGCCCGCTTTCGCTTCCGAGGGTGCCCAGCCCGCGAGGAACCCGAGCTGCCCCAGGTTGACGCCGAGGACGGGCCGCTCGCGGTCCGCGACCAGCCGCGCGGCCCGGAGCATGGTTCCGTCACCACCCAGCGCGACTGCGAGATCCACGGATGCCCCGAGCTGGGACTCCGGGAGGAGCTCCGCGCCGGCGGGGGCAATTTGGTCTTCGGTTGTGACGACCGGGGTATGGCCTTGTTCGCGCAACCATGGGACTAAGTCCTCGAGTAGCGCACCGGCCTCGGTCTTATCCGGCTTGAGAATGAAACCAACTCTCGACACGCCCCGTTCGTACCACGGCCGCCTGACACTGAACGAATCCTCAGGTCGCCATTACACGTTTGCGGCTTGACTACCTTTTCTGGGCCTTGTACACGATCCGCCCCTTCCGAGTATCCCCATGAACACGCAGACGACGCAACGTAGCTCCTGGCTGACCAAAGAAGCCGGCGAGGCATCCCGCGAATGGTTCCAGATCGACGCGACCGGGCACACGCTCGGGCGCCTCGCATCGCGGATCGCCCTGGTTCTCCGTGGCAAGCACAAAGCTACGTACACCCCGAACGTCGATATGGGTGATTTCGTGATCGTGCTCAATGCCGGCGGTGTTCGCCTCACCGGCACCAAGCCCGACAAGAAGCTGTACCAGCACCACACGCTGTTCCCCGGCGGCATTCGCACGCGCCTCGCCAAGGAAGTCCTCGCGGACGATCCCGAGCGCGCGATTCGCGAAGCTGTGTGGGGCATGCTGCCGAAGGGTCCGCTCGGTCGCCGCATTCTCAAGAAGCTCAAGATCTACAAGACTGGCGAGCACGACCACGCCGCGCAGAAGCCGCGCGTTCTGTCGATCAACTAACGAACGCGCAAAGAGAGCATCGCACCATGGCAACGCAGAAGACCTACGCCACCGGACGCCGCAAGACGGCCATCGCTCGCGTGTGGCTCACCGCCGGCGACGGCAAGATCACGATCAACGACCGTAGCGACGAGGATTACTTCTCGCGCCCGACCGCGCGGATGGTCATCCGCCAGGGCCTCGAGGAAGTCTCGCTGCTCGGTCAGTACAATGTCGACGCCACGGTTCGCGGCGGCGGCATCTCTTCCCAGGCCGGCGCGATCCGTCACGGCATCACGCGCGCCCTCATGAAGATCGACTCGGACCTCCGTCCGAAGCTCAAGGCGGCCGGGTACGTCACGCGTGACCCCCGCAAGAAGGAGCGCAAGAAGTACGGCCAGAAGGCCGCGCGCGCTCGCTTCCAGTTCAGCAAGCGCTGATCTGGGTTGCTCGCACGACGCCGCGTCGGGTTCGCCCAACGCGGCGTTTCGCGTTTTCGGTACTGCGCCCGAGATCGACCGATGCGAGCATCGACGGCGATCGACGGGCGATCGACGGGCGATCGACGGGCGATCGACGGGCGATCGACGGGAGATCGACGGGCGATCATCGAAGGGGGATCGACGCGATCATCGACGGGCGCCTATTCGCTGCACGCGCGCGTGTAGCCGCCCGCGCACGCCTTCGCGCGCAGCTCCGTCGAGCGCGCTTGCTCCGTGGCGTCGCCGTGCTTCAGCATGTCCGCGGCGTGATAGCAGCCCGATGGGTTCGTCGTGCACGCGCGTTCGTACAGCTCGAGCACGCGCGTGCGATTCGCCGACGACTCCGAGCTCAAGTGCTCCGCGAGCAGCGAGCACGCCGAGCCCGGCTCGAGCTCGCAGCCGCGCTCGAACAACGCGATCCACGACTCGCGCGTGTAGCGCGTGTCGCCGTGGTTGGCCTGCCGACGCACCCACTGCGCCGCGAGGGTGCACGACGCCGGATCGCCGAGCGTGCAGCCCTTGGACAGCACCTCGATCGCGGCGTGGCGCTTCTCGTCGTCGGTCTTCCCCGCGACGTAGAGCTCGCGACCGTGCTCGCGACACGCGACCGCCTCGTTCGCGTCGCACGCGAGCTTGCACGCATCCCCACCCTGCGCCTTGCACGGGTGAGTCAGACGCGCGTTGACCGTCGACACGCTCGGCTCGGCGGGCTGTGCCGCCGGCGCGGCAGTCTCGGACGTGCGCGTCGCGATCACGATGATCGTCGTCGCGATCGCGATCGCGATCAGCGCTGCGATCCCGATGACGACGAGCGGCCGGCGCGTAGGCCGTCGCGGACGTTCGATCGCGGTCGGCGCGTCGACGTGCTCGGGGATCCACTCCGGTCGCTTCGCGAGGAGGCCGCTCTCGTTATTCGCGAGCGCGCGCTCGATCGCGCGCAGCTCGGCTTCGACCTGGCTCGCCTGCGCGGTGCGCCGCTCGGGCTCCTTCTCGAGCAGCGCCATGATCAGCGCATCGAGCCGCACCGGCACCTCGTCGCGCAGGGTGCGCACCCGCGGTGGATCGCGAAGCAAGAGCTGCGCGAGCACCTCCATCGTCTGCTTGCCCTCGAATGGCGGACGGCCCGCGCAGCATTCATAGAGCAGCGCGCCGAGGGCGAACACGTCCATCGCCGCCGCCGGCGTCGCGGTGCCCATCGCTTGCTCGGGCGCCATGTAGCCCGGCGTGCCGATCAACTGCCCCGTCTCGGTGAGCCCGTGCGTGACCGCTGTGTCCTTCGCGATGCCGAAATCGATCAGCGTCGCGCGCGCGGGCTCGCCGCCGACGAGCATCACGTTGCTCGGCTTGAGGTCGCGGTGGACGATCGAATGCGCGTGCGCGTGGGCGAGCGCACCGGCGATGCGGATCCCGATCGCGAGCGTGTCCGCGATCGAGAGCGGCCCGCGCAACAGGCGCGTCGCGAGCGACTCTCCGTCGAGCCACGCCATCGCGAGGTACGCCTCGCCCGAGCGAGTCACGCCGTGACCGACGTACGCGACGATCGCCGGATGGTCCATGCGCTCGAGCGTTTCGGCTTCGAGGGTGAACCGCGCCTCGACGCCCGGATCGCGCAGCACCTTGAGCGCGATCGCGTTGCCGCTCTCGCGATCCGTCGCGCGATGCACGCGGCCCATGCCGCCCTGCCCGATCTCGTCGCCGACGTCGAAGCGCTTGGCGAACGTGTCGTCCGCCAGCACCGCCCGTAGACCATCGGCCACCGCATCCGTGCGCAACGCGCCGATCGTAGCACCGGCGATTCTCCGAAACGACTGCAGCGGATGTGCGTCAGGCCTCGCATGCCGCCCGATCGCATCTCCACCCTCCTCGCAACCACCTTCCTCACCTGGGCCGCCTGCATCCCGAATCCGGCGCGCGGCACCACGCCGACCGGCGATTCACTTCGTGTTCGCTTCAACGAAGAGAGCGGCACGTACCAGGAGCAGCAGGTCACCGGAACGGACAACGTGTACAACGCGGACGGCGAGTCCGTCGGCAGCGTGGAGCACACGCAAGCGGTGACCAAGGAGTGGTCGCGCACCGACGTCACCTTCTACCAAGGCGCCGTCCCCGTCGACGAGCAAGACTACTACCACCTCGCGAAAGATCCGGGCGCCGTCGACGAGATCAAAGCCGCACGCGCGCAGGCGTCGCGTGACATCACGATCGGCCTCCCGGTCGCGGTCGTCGCGTCGGTCGGCAGCACGCTCGCGGCGATCGGCACGTTCGGTGAGAGCAACGCGATGCGCTACGGCGTGGCCACGCTCCTGTCGTTCACCGCGCTCGGCGGCGCGTACTACGCCCTGCGTGGGTTCAAGACGCACCAGAAGAAGCCGCTGCTCGATGCCGAGCGCGCGGTCGCGCGAGCGAACGTCGTGGAGCGCTGCTTCCATGGCGCGCAGTGCCGCACGTTCGCCGGAGGCGCGCGGGCCGAAGCGCCGCCGCCACCCGCGAAGCTGTCGATGCGAACCACGACCGCGGCGTGGTCCGGCACGTGGACCGGTACCGGCAACTCGACGATGCAGACCGAGGATGGTCGATCGACGAAGAAGTCGAGCAGCGTCGAGATCGCCATCGTGCAAGACGGCGACACGCTGAGCGTCACGCTCGAACCGAAGGACGCGCAGGCATGTACGCTGGAAGCGAGCGTCACCAACGACCGCGCGCAGCTCCGCGCCGGACAGACGTGTCGTCGCCGCGAGCGCGGAGGCGACGTAGCGCTGACGGTGCGGGATGGCAGCTCGATCTCGCTCCGCGACGGCGAGCTCTCGATCGCGCTGTCGCTCGACCTCCAGCTCGTGGATCGCAGCCATCGCAAGCCTCGAACCACGCACCTCGTCGGCTCGATGAACGCAACCGCGACGCGTGCGCGATGAGGGCTCTCTTCTCGCGCCGGCAACCGAAGGCCCCGAGGGTTCCCGAGACGCGGGGACGATGGACGAACCCGATCGCAACGGTCGTGCGTTCGACTGATAGTCTCCAACGAGCATCCACAGCGATGCGCGCCGCACCCCCGATGTCCGCACAGTTCCCCGCCACCATTCCGTCCGCCGTGCGCGACCTCGCGAGCGACGATCGCGCGCGGCGCGAGCGCAGCATGAACACGATCGCGTCGGTGTACTGGACGCCGATCTACAAGTACCTGCGCCTTCGCCACGGCAAGCCGCCCGCCGAGGCCGAGGACATCCTGCAGTCGTTCTTCGCCCGCGTCGTCGAAGGCAGCGCGCTGCAAGGCCACGATCCCGCGCGCGCTCGCTTTCGCACGTTCCTCCGGCGCTCCGTCGATCACCACGTCATCGACGTGTACCGCCGCCAGACCGCAGCGCGCCGTGGCGGTGGAGTTCCCGCCGTCGACGTCACCGACGCCGAAGCGGAGCTCGCCACACCGTCGACGCCCGAGGACATCTTCGATCGCGAGTGGCTCGCGCGCGTGGTCGCGCTAGCCGTGGAGCGCACGCTCGACGCGCTCGGTCGTCGCGGCAAGCCCGTGCACGCGGAGCTGTTCCGGCGCTTTCACCTCGCCGACGACGATCCGCCGGCGTACGCGCAAATCGCCATCGAGCTCGGCATCACGCCGACCGACGTCACTAACTGGCTGCACGTCGCGCGTCGCGAGTTCCGCCGCGTCGCCCTGGCCCTCCTGCGCGAGCTCACCGCCAGCGCCGAGGAGTTCGCCGACGAAGCCCGCGATGTCTTTGGCATCGTCGTCGCCCACGAAACATAGGCAAAAGGCCGACTCGGGTCCTGCGTACAGGATCGCGAACCAGTCAGGAGCCACCATGCCCGTCCAACTCTCCGCGCGCCTCGCGCTCGCGGTCCCGTTTGCCCTCGCCCTCGTCGCACCATCGATCGCACGCGCCGATCAGTGCGCGATCAACGATCCAGCGATCGCCGACAAAGCCGTCGAGCTCGCGAAGCAACGCACGCAAATGCTCGAGTTCTGCGAGCCGTGCGGCCAGAAGGTGCCGACCGGCCCCTACGCGATCACCAACGTCACCACCGCGAACGGCGAGGTGATGTTCGAGGGCCGGATGGTCGACCTCGCGTACACGTACATCCTCGTCGGCAAGAACACGTACAAGAACCTCGGCCTACTCGCGGGCTGCAAGGCCGAGCGCGTGTCCACGGAGGTCACCGACACGCGCCCGGTACGCACACGCCCCGCGCCGAACCAGGGTCGCGTCCTCGGCCCACCGCCTCGCCCGCCTGGCGGCATGTCGCGTCCTCGCGTGTCCAAGCCCGACGATCTCGCGGGCACGTGGAAGGTCTTGCTCCATACGTCGCTCACCACCTGCGCGAGTCCCGCGACCAACCACAGCGAGACGTGGTCGATCACCGTCACCAACGACGCGGACATCGTGGTCAACCAGGGCACCGGGGCCGATGACTTCATCGGTACGCAGACATCGCTGAGCTACGGCATGTACAAGCCGCAGCTCTCGACGAAGAACCGCCCCAGCGCGAACGTCTTACAGGTCACCCAGTCGATGCGGGACATGTTCTCGGGGAAGATCACGCGCGCCGAATCCTCGGGCAAGAAGGGCGACCCGGCCTGCCTGACGGTGGTCGACGTGTCCGGCGCCCGCGTCCCCTGACTGCGCAGATTGCGCACGAAACGGGCCCGTCCTCTATTCGCAAACAAAGGGGCCCGTCCCCTTTTTCTGCGCGGCCACGGTGAAATCGCTCCCGCGCGCGTTTTGGTGCACGCTAGTGGGATGTCGTTGACCAACGCCAAGCCGGTCGCCTTCATCGCGACCACGCGGCCTGCCGAGGCCACCAAGTTCTATCGCGATGTCCTCGGGCTGCGCCTGATCGAGGAGACCGGGTTCGCGATCGTGTTCGACGCGTTCGGCGTGATGCTTCGCGTGCAGAAGGCGCCCGAGGTTCACCCGCCGACGTACACCGCGTTCGGCTTCGAGGTGAAGGACCTCGACGCGTGCGTGAAGTCCTTGATCGGCAAAGGTGTCAGCGTGCTCAAACCCGAGGGTATGGACCTCGACGCGAATGGCGTGTGGACCGCACCGACGGGGACACGGGTGTTCTGGTTCTACGATCCCGAGGGCCACGTCCTGTCGCTCTCGCAGTAGGCTCTGGGCTTGCGCTTTCGCGCGCCGATCCTCGTCAAGCTGCTCGTCGCGCTGGTGCTGCCGGCGCTGGTGCTGTTCACCGTGTTCGCGTTCGTCGCGTACGAAGTGAGCCGCCGCGATCTCGACGAAGAGGTCGGCAGCCGCCTCAAGGCGATCGCCGCGAGCGCCGCGACGACCGTGCGCGGCAAGTACGTCGAGGAGCTCGCCCCCGGTGACGAAGGCGAGCGCGCGCATCAGAACTACGTCAACAAGCTCGCTCTACTCGAGCGCGCGACCGACGCGCACCTCTACATCTTCGACAAGTCGTTCAACAGCCGGCTCGACACCGACACGTCCGTCCCGATCGGCACGCACTACTATCACGTAGAGCTCGACCGCACCGAGCTCGCTCGCGTGTTCGACCAAGGCGAAGCGGTCGCGTCGATCACGTTCGAGGGCGCGGACGGCAAGACGTACAAAGCCGGCTACGCGCCCGTTCGCGCCGAGCTCGACGGCGGACCGATCGTGCTCGCGATCGCGGCGCAAGCACCCGCGAAGTACTTCGAGCGCCTCGCCGACCTGCGCGGCCGGCTGTTCTTGTGGGGCGGCGGGCTCCTCCTCGTCAGCATCGCGGCCGCCGTCATCGCCACGCTGCTCATCACGCGCAACGTGCGCCGGCTCGCGAGCGCGGCCGAGCGCATCGGTGCTGGCGACCTGCGCGAGCCGGTCAAGCTGACCTCGCACGACGAGCTCGGCGTGCTCGCGCAGACGATGGATCGCATGCGCGTCCAGCTCGCCGAGCGCGATGCACGCATGCAGCAGATGCTCGCCGGCATCGCGCACGAAGTGAGAAACCCGCTCGCCGGGATGACGCTGTTCGCGGGCATCTTGCAGGACGAGATCCCCGACGGCGACGAGCGCCGCGGTCACGTCGATCGCATCCGCAAGGAGCTCGGCTATCTCGAGCGCGTGGTCAACGAGTTCCTCGAGTTCGCGCGCCGTCCGCGCCCCGAGCTCGCCCCGGTGCCGATGCGCGAGCTGCTCGAGGAGATCGCACAGCTCGCGAGCACCGAGGCGGTCACGGTCGCGGTCACGCTGCTCGAGGATGTCACCGCGAACGCGGATCGCTCGCAGCTCCGCCGTGCACTGCTGAACCTCGCGCGCAACGCGGTCCAAGCGGCGACCGCCGCGGAGCAAACGGGCGAGGTCGTGCGCCTGTCCGCGCGGCGCGACGGGGCCATGGTCGCGATCGCGGTGTGGAACCGGGGCAAGGAAATCTCGCCCGAGACCTCCGGCAAGCTGTTCGAACCGTTCTACACGACCCGCGAGAAAGGCACCGGTCTCGGCCTGGCCTTCGTCCGCGAGATCGCGATCGACCACGGCGGCCACGTCGATGTCGCGAGCGCCGATGGCGAGACCACGTTCACCATCGTGCTCCCCGCGTGACATCGTGCGAACCCGCGTGACATCGCGCGAACCCGCGTGATGCGAACCCAACTGTTGCGCCGCTCACATGTCGATTCCGACAACCGTATGACCTACATGGTCATCCGCATCACAAGAAGAAGGAATCGGGTACAGCTCCTGTAACATGGGGTCTATGCGAGGGAACGCAGGGCTTGTCGCGCTCGTCGTGCTGTTCGGTTGTGGTGAGATCGTCAAGAAAGCACCCGATGGTGGCGGTGACGATGGCGCCATCGACGGCGTGGTCGACGATGGCGACATCTCGTTGATCGACGGTCCACCGATCGACGTCCCACCGGGTGCGCCCAACATCGCCGCGATGACACCGGACTGGGGCTCCACCGCTGGTGGAACCAACGTGAAGATCACGGGCATCGGCTTCTCCGAGCCGAACCTCGTCGTTCGATTCGGAACCGTCAACGCGGCGACCGTCACCGTCGTCAGCGACACGGAGCTCCGTGTCGTCACCGCCGCCGGTCCTCACATGGCAGTCGACCTGGTGGTCACGACGTCCGGGGGAATGTCGACGTTCCCCATCAAGTTTCGCAACCTCGCGCCGCTCTACGGTGCGGATTCTCGGAAGGGCGCGACGAAGAACTTCTACATGATCAATCCCGTGAACGCTCAGGCCACGGTCATCGGTGCCATGGGTGCCGCGGTCACGGGGCTCGCGCTGTCGCCGGCGGGAATCATGTACGGCATGGCAGGTCCGGTCGCCGTGGGGCAGCCGAACCGTCTCGTCACGATCAACGTCTATACCGGCGCGCTCACCACCGTGGGGAACTTGCCCAATGGCTCGTCCCCCGACATCGCGTTCGTCGGCGGCCAGCTCGTCGGGTGGGGCGGTCCCGCCGGCCAGCCGAAGAATCGGATGGCGGTCATCAACACGACGACCGTCGTGCACACGTACTCGGCCGCGAGCATGACCTGCGGTGGTTGCGGAATGGCCGCGACGAGCGCGTCGTCGATGGTGTTCGCGCCGAACAACGCGAGTGGCATCCTCTACTCCGTCAATACGGCCAACGGTGTCGCGTCGGCCGGCCCGACGATGAACAGCACGGTCACGCCCGCCGAATCCGTGTTCGGTCTGACGTTCGTCGGCAACACCCTGTATGCAGCGATCGGCAACTTCCCGACGCCGACGACGCAGACGAACCGACTCGTCACGATCAATCCGCAGACCGGCGCGATCACGGCGCGGGGAACCCTGCCCGTCGACATCGATGCCATCGAGGGCATACCCACGCAGCCCGTGATCGCGAAGACCGCAGGTGATCCACAGGCCGAGCTCGCCGACGAGCTCGCGACGATCGTGACGCGGTTCGACAACCGCACCGGTTCGAGCGTGACACCGTCCCTCGACATCACGATCGGTCCGCCGACGACCACGGTCGCGCCGACCGAAACACCCACCGTCACGTGGCGCGGCGAGCGTCTCACGACGAACGAGCTCGTCGCCCGTGGGACGGAGCGCGAGATCGACGGACAGACACGGCGCGTAGTTTCCCTGAGCTCGCTCGCAGATGGTGCACGCACCGCGATCCTCGTCATCGGTAACCAGTCCCATCGGATCGCGATCGAGCCCGGTCACGCGCTGGTCCAGAACCGCCGAGGCGAGCTGAAGTTGATCGACACCCGCGCCGGCGCCAAGAAGTTGTACGGACCGATCACCGAGCTTCGCTTCGCTCGGTAGCGCCGACGTGATACCAACGTCGGGATGCCCGTCATCCTGATCGTCGACGACAACGAGACCATCCGCGAGGGTCTCGCGCACATGGTCAAGAAGCTCGGCCACGAGGCGATCATCGCCACGAGCGGTGACGCCGGCGTCGCGGCGTTCAAGAAGCGCCCCGCGGACTTCGTGATCACGGATCTCAAGATGGAAGGCGGCACCGGCGTCGACGTGCTCAAGGGCATCAGCGCGATCGATCCCGACGTGCCGATCATGATCATCACCGGCTTCGGCACCGTCGAGACCGCGGTCGAAGCGATGAAGCTCGGCGCGTTCGACTTCATCACCAAGCCGATCCAGCCGGAGGTCGTGCGGCTCAAGGTCGCGAGCGCGCTCGAGCTGTCGGCCGCGCGCAAGGGGCGCAAGAAGTCCGAAGCGCTGACCGAGACCTTCAAAGCCGACGCGGATGCGCGGTTCCCGGAGCTCGTCGGCGGCGGCGAGAAGATGGCGATCGTGCGACGCACCGTCGAGAAAGTCGCGAACAGCGACACCACCGTGTTCATCGCGGGCGAGAGCGGCACCGGCAAGGAGCTGATCGCGCGCGCGATCCACCGGCTCAGCAAGCGCAAGAACGGACCGTTCATCAAGGTCAACTGCGGTGCGCTGACGGAGACGCTGCTCGAGAGCGAGCTGTTCGGTCACGAGAAGGGCGCGTTCACCGGCGCGATCAAGCAGAAGCTCGGTCGCTTCGAGCTCGCCGATGGCGGCACGCTGTTCCTCGACGAGGTCGGCGATGTTCCGCCCGCGATGCAGGTCAAGCTCCTGCGCGCGCTGCAGGAGCAGGAGTTCGAGCGCGTCGGCGGCGAAGCGCCGATCAAGGTCGACGTTCGCGTGCTGTCCGCGACGAACAAGGATCTCGATGTCGAGGTCGCGTCCGGGCGCTTCCGGCAGGATCTGTTCTTCCGCCTGCACGTGTTGCCGGTGAAGCTGCCGCCGCTGCGCGAGCGCCGCGAGGACATCCCGCATCTGTGCACCCACTTCGTCGCGAAGCTCGGCCCCAAGACCAACGCGCGGATCCGCGCGGTCAGCGACGCCGCGCTCGGACGGATCATGGCCTATCACTGGCCGGGCAACGTGCGCGAGCTCGAGAACGCGATCGAGCAGGCGCTCGTGTTCGCCGAGGGCGACGAGATCACGCCGGCCGCGCTGCCGCAGTTTCTGCAAGGCGGCGCCGAGGACGACAAGCTCGAGGTGCCGCGCGAGCTGTCGCTGCCCGAGATCCTCGACGATCTCGAGCGCCAGCTGATCCTCAAGGCCTACACGAAAGCGGGGCGCGTGAAGACCGAGACTGCCCGATTGCTCGGGATCAAGACCAGCGCGCTCTACTACAAGCTCGAGAAGTACGGCATCGAGTAGCTCCTGCCCGAGCCGAGCGAGCGGTATCGAGCGCCGGCGACACAGTTCGCGACGGTTGCAGATCAGGCAACGGTGAGTTCGTGCGGAGGCGGGTACCGATCCGTCGACGCGAGCGGTACAGGTACCGCATGGCCGACTACACGCTGTACTTCTCGCCGAGCGCCTGCTCGCTCTCGCCACACATCGTGCTGGCCGAGGTTGGAGCGAGCTACGAGATCGATAAGGTCGACACGAAGAACAAGACGCTCGCGAGCGGTCGCGATTGGTCGGCGATCAACCCCAAGGGGTACGTCCCTGCCCTGCAGATTCCGTCGGGCGAGATCATCACGGAGGGCGCCGTCATCGTGCGCTACCTCGCGGATCAGTTCCCCGCCGCGAAGCTCGCGCCGCCGAATGGAACGATCGAGCGCGTGCGCCTCGACGAGTGGCTCCACTTCATCGCGACCGAGCTGCACAAGGGCATGAGCCCGCTCTACAAGGTGCTCGCCGGCGATGACTTCAAGAAGAACATCCGCGAGGTCGTGATCCCGCATCGACTGTCGACGCTCGCCGCCGCGGTGAAGCCGTACCTGATGGGTGCGCAGTTCTCCGTGGCCGACGCGTACGCGTTCTATGTCCTGCGCTCGTGGATCCACCACCAGAAGCAAACGCTCGACGCGTGGCCGACGCTCGTCGAGTACTACCAGCGGCTCGCGCAGCGCCCGTCGGTGCAGAAGGCCCTCGCCGAGGAAGGGATCACCGCGTGACGCGCTACGAGGACGCTGGCTACGCCGCGCTGCGGATCGTCGCGGGCTTCATGTTCCTGTTTCACGGCGTGCAGAAGGTCTTCGGCCTGCTCACGAGCAAGCCGCAGCCCGAGGTGTTCTCGCAGATGTGGGTCGGCGGTGTCATCGAGCTCGTCGGCGGCGCGCTGATCGCGCTCGGCTTGTTCGCACGCCCCGCCGCGTTCGTCGCCGCGGGCACGATGGCGGTGGCGTACTTCCAGTTCCACTGGCAGCTCCAGGGCGGCGCGAAGATCTTGCCGATCGCCAACGGCGGCGAGCTGTCCGCGCTCTACTGCTTCGTGTTCCTGCTGATCGCGATCAAAGGCGCGGGGGCGGCATCGCTCGATCGCGTTCTCCGCCGCGCGTGACGTCTCACGACCCCAACGACGCTTTGCCTGCGCGTGATCGGCGTTCGCGCGCTCACGGTGCCGGGGCTGCGGTCGCTTCGCTCTTCTCGCCGCCGGTGAGCATCGCGACGAGGACGAACATCGCGGTGCGCTTGAGGCCGGCGTCGGTCGCACCCTCGACCTTGAGCGGGGGACCGTCGGGGTTGCCGCCGACCAGCATGCCTTTGTCGTCGAGCGAGATCGTCTTGCCGTCGATGGCCAGCGTGCCATCCGCGTTGATCTTCGCGCCGATGTCGGCACCGCCCGGTCCCTTGACCGCACCATCGGCCTCGAGCGTGAAGCCGACCTCGCCGTTGTCGACGCGGACGATCTTTCCGTCGGCCGTGACCTTCGCCGGCTTCTGACCATCCACCTCGATCGTTCCGTCGGCGTGGATCAGCAGCGCCCGGTTCTTGTTGACGTCGACGAGCTTGAGCTCGCCGAGCGTCAGGGCCGTCGCTGCCGTGGCCTCGACCGGGGCCGTCGTGGTGGTCTCCGGCGCCTTCTTGGATCCGCCACCGCACGCCGCGGCCAACACGAGCATCATCGCGATTCGTTTCATCATCGCGCGACGCTACATCAGGACGCGTCGCGATGCGTCGCGCGGGGTCGGTTTACGATCGCCCGCGAGTTACTCGGCGTTCTCGACGGCGCTACCACTGCCCGCGCTGCCGGTGTCGGGCACGAGCGCCTTGCGACACGCTTGCAGCTCGGCCTCCAGCGCCTTGCCCTTGCGATCCTGCTCGGCGCTCGGCTTCGAACCCTTGTCGAGCTTCTCGCGCATCGTCTTGCGGTACTCGCGCCGTGCCTCGGTGACCTTGTCGGCACACGCGACGTCTTTGCACGCGCACATCTGCGTCTTGAACGACTCGAGCTGGCCGAGGATCTCGTCGAACTTGTCCCGCTGGGCGCGCTGGTCGCTCTTGCACCCCATCACGGCCACGAGGACGAACGCCAGCGTACGCATGCCTGCGATCCTAGCAGCCTGCGGACGGTATCGCTTGGTAACGATCCTTGGCCCACGCGAGGAACTGCTCGCCCGGTAGATCGAGCGCCGCACGGCACAGCTCGCTGACGTGGATCGGAAAGTCCTTCTCGATCACCCAGCGCAAGAAGCTCCGATCCGGTCCTGCTGCGAGCTCGTGCAGCGGTGCGTTCAAGTACTTGCCGAACCCGACGACGATCACCTCGCCCTCCCAGCGCAGGTGGCGCGTGGGACCCACCCAGCTCGCGCGCTCGGCGAGCATGGTGGCGCGCTGCGGATCGCACTTTTGCGCGACGAGCTCCCAGTCCGCGCCCGCGAGCCCGTAGTGCTTCAACATCCCCGCGAGCACGCGGCCCGTGGCGGCGACATCCGCGCTCGCCGTGTGCGCCGACGCGAACCCCTCGCCGACGAACTTCTGGTGCGCGTGCTGGAGGCTGCGCGGCTCGAACTGCTGCCACAGCCGATACGCGTCGACGATCTTCTTCTCGGACAGCTCGAGCCACGGGCGACCGATGCGCGCGTACTCGGCTTGCAGCATGTCGATATCGAAGGTCAGGTTGTAGCCGACGATGACCTCGGCCTGCGCGAACACCTCGGCGATCTCGTCGGCGAGATCCGCGAACGTGGGGCACGCCGCGAGATCTTCGATCGCGATGCCGTGGACCGCCTTCGCGCCGGGGTGGATGTCGATCTGCGGCTTGATGCGCCACACCTGGCTCGGCGCGTCGTCCTCGAGGCCGTGCTGGACGCACAGCTCGATCACCTGATCGCGCGTGCGGTCCGTGCCCGTGGTCTCGCAATCGAACACCACGATGCGCGTGGGCTGCAGGATCGGTGCGCTGCCTTCAGCGAGCCGCGGGGCGGGCGCCGACGACTCTCGCCAATCGAGCAGGGACAACGTGCCTTCCACACGACGACCTTACGAGTCCCCTCTGACACCCACTCCGGACCCGGGATCGGCAAAGATCCAAGCGATCGAAATGCTTTACCATCACGGCGTGCGCCCGCTCGTGATTGTCGCCCTCGTGGTTGGTTGCAAGGTCAGCGAACCGCCGCCGATCACCGCGGCTTGGTACGACGGGTTCGAGCGCGAAGACATCGGACCGAACTGGAAGGCGACCGGCGATGGCTACCGCATCGAGGCCGGTCAGCTGTCCGCGAAGGGCGCGCACAACCATCCGCTGTGGCTGCGCAAGAAGCTGTCACGCAACGTACGCATCGAGTTCGATGCGTGGTCGACCGAGCAGCGCGGCGACATCAAGGTCGAGGTGTTCGGCGACGGCTCGTCGTACGACCCCGATGGGAACCGCTACGTGGCCACCGGCTACGAGGTGATCTTCGGCGGCTGGCACAACTCGAAGTCGATCATCGCCAGGCTCGACGAGCACGGCAACGACATGGTGCAGCGCTCCGACGTCAAGGTTATTCCCGGAAAGCACTACCACTGGCGCATCGATCGCAAGGACACGAAGGTGACCTGGTACATCGACGACATGAACAAGCCGTTCCTCGAGCTCGACGACAAACACCCGCTCGAGAAGGACGGACACGAGTATTTCGCGCTGAACAATTGGGAAACGGATACGTGGTTCGACAACCTCGTGATCACGCCGCTCTAAGCTAAAATGCCCCCGGACTCGAGGGCCCAAGTTCGGTGGAGCAGTTCGGCAAATATTCGCTGATCCGGAAGGTCGGCACCGGCGGCATGGCGGAGGTGTTCCTCGCGCGCACGATGGTCGCGCAGGGACTCAACAAGACCCTCGTCATCAAGAAGATCCACACCGCGTACGCGCGGTCGAAGCAGTTCGTCACGATGTTCGTCGACGAAGCGAAGATCGCGCTCGGCCTGAACCACCCGAACATCATCCAGGTCTTCGACTTCGGCGCGGTCGGCGACACGTACTTCCTCGCGATGGAGTACGTCGAGGGCATGGACCTCCTGCGCTTGTTGCAGGAGGCGGCGAAGGCGCGCATGCGCCTGCCATACGGCCTGTCCGCGTACATCGTGCAGCAGCTATCGAAGGGCCTCGACTACGCGCATCGCAAGACCGACGAGTTCGGGCAGCCGCTCGGCATCGTGCATCGCGATATCTCGCCGCAGAACATCCTCTTGTCGTGGGATGGCGGCGTGAAGATCGTCGACTTCGGTATCGCTCGCGCGCGCGATGTTCACGAAGAGCAAGGCGTCATCAAGGGCAAGTTCGCGTACATGTCGCCGGAGCAAGCGCGCGGCGAGCCCGTCGATTGTCGCAGCGACGTGTTCGCGGCGGGCATCGTGCTGTTCGAGCTCGTGTGCGCGCGCCCGCTGTTCCACGGCAAGGGCAAAGAAGCGCTCGAGATGGTCAAGTCCGGCGCGATTCCCAGGCCGCGCGACTTCGCACCCGAGCTGCCCGAGTCGCTCGAGCGGATCATCCTCAAGGCGCTCGCGTTCCATCGCACGGATCGCTTTCAGACCGCGCGCGATCTGCAGCACGAGCTCGGTCGCTTCCAGCTCGAGTGGGGACAGAAGGCCGGACAGCTGATCGATAACGGCCACCTCGCACAGACGCTGTCGCAGCTCGCGCCCGCGGAGCAGCGCGTGGTGGCGCCGCGGCCGGCGTTCGAGGGCGATGTTCCACCGGCGCTCGCGTCGCAGATCGACGACGAGAGCGAGCCCGGCGATGCGGTGCCGAAGTCCGTGGATACGCCCGAGCCGAGCGCGATGGTGCCGAGCATGGCGGTGATGAAGGCCGCGGCCGCGGCGTCGTCCGCGCCATCGTCATCACCCTCGATCGAGATCCCGGTGCAGCAGATCACCGGGCCGATGCCCCTCGACGCGCGTGCACCGACGCGCGATCGCGAGCGCAAGCACGTCTACGTGCTGCAGGGCATCCTGCGCGGCATGGCGGCGCTCGAGCGCCGGCTCGGTGCGAGCGGCGCGGCGCGCCTCGTCAACGACTTCTACAAAGTGGCACGCGATGTCGCGTTCAAGCACGAGGCGATCCTCGACACGCCGCGGCTCCCGTCCGACGGCAAGGACATCCCGATCCCCGAGATCACCGCGTTCACGCCCGCGCCGGGAAGTAACCCCGGCGAGACGGCGATCCGCGTGGTGGTCGGCTTGCCCGTGGCGAGCGAGGACGACGCCGGTCGCGCGATCCGCTTGGCCCTCGCGCTCGTCGACGCGCTCGATGGCATCGGCAGTGACGTCGAGCCGGAGCTGCGGCTCGCGCTCGCCGTGCAGCGCGGCGCCGCGCTCGTGAAGCGCCCGAACCAGAAGACCAAGGCGACGCAGCGGGGCGAACATGTCTTCGACATCGAGGACACCACCGCCGCGTTCGCGCACAAGCTCGCGCGGCAGGCGCGCGGCGCGGAGATCCTCGTCGGCGGACGCGTGTTCCGCAGCGCGCGCAACGAGTGGAACTTCGAAGCGCTGCCCGCGATCGATCTGCCGTCCGACGAGCCCGGCGGCACGAGCGCATCGCAGTCTCGCAACGTCGACGAAGAGACCGATCCGGGCGTGAAGCGCGCGCGCGTGTATCGCCTGCGCGGCCCCAAGGAGCGCGCGCAGCGGATGCGCGAGCGCCGCGACAGCGGTCGCCTGCACGGCCGCGACCTCGAGCTCAAGGCGCTGCGCGACACGTGGCGCGATGTCCTCGTCACGAAGCGCAAGCGCCAGATCGTGATCATCGGCGATGCCGGCGTCGGCAAGCGCGCGCTCGTCCGCCAGTTCCTCGAGGGCATCGGCAAGAGCGAGGCCGTCGTCATTCGCACGAGCGGACGCGT
This sequence comes from Kofleriaceae bacterium, assembly GCA_044230415.1. Classification (GTDB taxonomy): domain Bacteria; phylum Myxococcota_A; class Polyangia; order Haliangiales; family Haliangiaceae; genus JABFXX01. The sequence continues at coordinate 52,319 of JBGARE010000021.1, read as the reverse complement.
GGGCACGGCGATGACCCCGTACGGCGTGATCGCGGATCTCACGCGCGATCTGCTCGGGCTCGCCGAGGATGCCGAGCCGCACGAGGTGGAGCGCCGGCTCTTGCGCGCGCTGCCGCTGATCTTCCCCGGCGAGGAGACCTCGCGCGAGGCGCGCACCGCGCTGCAGATCTTCGGGATGCTGCTCGGCGCTCGCGGCGCCACGCCGGCCGCCGAGGTCGATGCCGACACGCGCCGGCAGACGCTCGTGCAGCTGCTCAACAAGGTCGAGCAGCGCCTCGAGAGCGAGAAGCCGATCATCCTCGTCGGCGAGGACATCCACTGGACCGATCAGGACAGCCAGGAGCTGTTCGCGGCGCTTCTGCGGGTGGACACGCCGCGACCGATCCTCGGGCTCATGACGTCGCGGCCCGAGCCGCGGATCATCAAGCTCGCGAAGGAGCTCGGCACCGAGCTGGTCGTGCTCGACGAGCTTCCGGAAGCCGCGCGCCGCGAGATGCTCGCCGAGCGCTTCGTGCCGGGGCACGACATCGACGACCTCGTCGATCAGATCGTCTCGCGCGCCGGCGGCAACGCGTTCTTCATCAACGAGCTCGTCGACACGCTCGTCGAGCGAGGCATCCTGGTTGCCGATGAAGACGACGAGGAGCACCCGGGGCTGCTCCGGTGGGTCAAGCGCGACGCGCCGATCCACGTGCCGTCCACCGTCGAGGATCTGCTGGTCACGCGCATCGACGCGTTGCCGCCGAACGAGAAAGAGACGCTGATCTACGCCGCGGTCCTCGGCCGGCACATCCCGCCCGCGCAGCTGCAGACGCTGCTCGGTCGCCCCGTGCGCCTCGAGCTCGACGAGCTCGTGCGCCGCGGCCTGCTCTCGCCCGTGGAGGGCGCGGAAGGCGGCGTGCGGTTCAAGAACGACATGACGATGACCGTCGCGTACGCGATGATCCCGCCGGAGCAGCGCGTGCAGATGCACCGCGCGGTCGCGGCGCGCATCGCGGGCGCCACGTCGTACCGGCAGGGCCAAGACGACGCGCTGATCGCGCGCCACCTCGAGCTCGCGGGCGACGACATCGCGGCGGCCGATCGCTACCTGCGCGCGGCCACGCACGCCGTCGATCTCGGCGGCAACGCGGACGCGTTCCGCCAGCTCACGCGCGCGCTCAAGCTCCTGCCGCCGATGGATCACGATCGGCGCTTCACCGCGCATCGCCTGCGCGAGGAGATCCTGCGCCGCCTCGCGAAGCGGCCGCAGCAGCTGCGCGAGCTCCACGCCCTACGCAAGGAGGCCGAGCTCACCGCCGATCCGGGCCGCCTCGCGATCGCGCACTGTGCGCTCGCGCAGTTCTACATCGACGTCGGCAAAGCACCCGCCGCGCTGCGCGCTGCCATGCCCGCGCACAAGTTCGCCAAAGACGCGGGCGATGCACTGCTCGAAGCCGAGGCGCTGCGGCTGCGCTCCGCGATCGCGCGGCTCGTCGGGAACGCCGAGGAGTCGCTGCAGATCGCCGACGAGGCGCTCGCCCTCATCGATGCCGCCGGCGCCACCGCGGGCACCAACGCGGCACCGCCGCAGCCCGTGCTGATCGCGCGCGCCACGATCCTGAACCAGCGCGGCACGACGCTGTGGAACATCGGCCGCCTCGAAGCCGCGATCGAGTCGTACGCCGAAGCGCTCGTCATCTACCGCGCGATCGGCATGTCGCGCCACGAAGCGCGCGCGCTCAACAACATGGGCATCGTGTTCGCCGCGCTCGGCGAGTACGAGGAAGCGCTCGCGCACTACAAGTCGGCGCTCAAGATCGATCAAGCGCTCGGCGATCGCAGCTCGATCGCGCTCAAGCTCGGCAACATCGGCCAGTGCTACTCCGACCTCGGCGATCTCGACAAAGCCGAGAGCTACCTCGGCAAGGCGCTCAAGGTCGCCGAACAGACCGGGGACCTCTCGGCCGCCGCCGACGCCGCGGTCTCGTGGGGCCAAGCGAAGATGCAACGCAATGACACCAAGGGGGCGCTCGTCTTGTTCGAGCGCGGGCTCACGCTCGCGACCGAGAACCGCGAGCGCTACCAAGAGGTCCGCGCGCTCCAGTACATCGCCCTCGCCCACCTCGTCGCGGGCGATCCGCCCGAGGCCGCGCTCGAGATGGCGCGCTCCGCGACCGAGTGGGCGCGCAAGATGCCCATGCTCGTCGGCATCATCTACGGCCTGACGTTCCAGGGCCTCGCCCTCTCGCGCCTCGGACGCCACGACGAAGCGGTCGCGTGTGTCGACGAAGCGGTGCAGCACCTCGAGGGCGCGCGCCCCGAGGGAGCGGAGCACGTCCACCGCTGGCGAGCGCAAGTGCTCACCGCCGCGGGCCGCACCGCCGATGCCGCCGCCGCGATCGCGCGTGCGGACTCCGAGGTGCAACTGAAGGCCAAGAAGCTGCGCGACCCCGAGCTGCGAAAACACTTCCTCGCGTCGCGACAACGCGCGGTCTGACGGAGCTACTCGAACGTCGACGGAAAGTCGTCGCACTCGCACAGCGGCTCGAACTTCTCGCCTTGCGCGTTCATGCATGGCTTGTCGTCGAGGCTGCCGTTGACATCGATCTGCAAGCAGTGCTGGTTGCCCTCGAGGTTGTTCGGCTGCCCCGTCGCCCACGGCGGTGTGGTCAGCGGTGGCCACGTCGTCGGTTCGGCTGTGATCGGAACGAACATCCCTTCGACAGCGAGATCCGTGTGGCCGATCCAGACGGGGATGCCGAGAAACGCGGCGCGAACCGCGCGGAGCTCCGCGTCGTCACCGATCACCGCGAGGTGCGAGAAGCGGTTTCTCGGAGCGCGGGCCTGGCACGCAGTCTCGCCCTCGAGCCACGTCGTTTCCATCGCGATGCGCTCGTAGTACGAATCACCGACGGCCGCGAACGATGCGGGGCAGACGCCGGGTGGACGCTCGAGATCGTAGACGACGTCGCACGCGGACGTGGCGATCGTCAGCCCGAACAACAGCTTGACCACGACGTCCACTGTAAACGGTTGCCGCGAACAAAGGCGACGGCGGACGCGAACGGAATACACGACGGTGTCGGCGAGCGCGACATCGCCGGCGTCTCCGTGGAGCCGGTCGAAGTGCACGGTCGCGCGACCCGCTGCCGCACCCGGGACGGCGTGCATTTCTCCGCGCGATCTGCCAGGGTCCGCGCGTGGCGAAAGGCGTATCCGGCAAGAAGCTCCTGATGGGCCTGCTCGTGGTCCTGCTCCTCGCCGTCATCCCCGGCATCGTGGTGCCGACGCTCGTGTGTCGCGAGACCGAGCTGACGCTGCCCGACCTCGGCACGGTGACCGCGTTCAACCTCGTGGACGAGCAAGGCCGCCCGTTCACCGAGGAAGCGCTGCGCGGTCATCCGACGATCGTCGACTTCATTTTCACGCGCTGCGACACGATCTGTCCGGTGATCACGATGAAGATGCAGCGGCTGCAGGAGAAGCTGATGGACCGGAAGGCGGATCCGATCAAGATCCTGTCGATCACCGTCGATCCGGCGAACGACACGCCCGAGAAGCTCGCGGCGTACGCGGCGAAGTATCACGCGATCCCCGAGAAGTGGCGGTTCGTGACCGGAGCCCCGGACAAGGTCAAGGAGCTCGTCGAGGGACCGTTCATGAACTCGATGATGCAGGAGGGCCTCACCAAGACCGGTGCCCCCCAGATCTCGCACAACGGGTACTTCATCCTCGTCGATGGAGACCTCACGATTCGTGGCATCTACGACTCGAGTGACGTCAAGAAGCTCGACGAGCTGCAGCACCACGCGCGGTATCTGGCGCGCACGGGCAGCGGCCGCAGCTACAAGTTCGGCGGCGGCTGATATGCTCCGCGAGGCTTGGGTCTCGCGCTCTATATCGGCATGGTCGTCCTCGGGGTCGCGATCCTGTATTGGGGCGCGGAGTGGCTCATCCGGGGATCCGCGTCGATCGCGCGCGCGTTCGGCGTCAAGCCGATCGTCGTCGGGCTGACCGTCGTCGCCTACGGAGCGAGCGCGCCCGAGCTCGCGATCGCCACCAAGACCGCGCTCACGCATCACCAACCGATCGCGCTCGGCACGGTGATCGGCTCGTGCGCCGCGAACATCTCGCTCATCCTCGGCATTTGCGCGCTGATCAAGCCACCCACGATCGACAACCGCGTCATTCGCCGCGAGATCCCGATCCTGCTCGGCTCGGTGATCATGGTGCCGCTCTTGCTGCGCAACGGGATCCTGTCGCGGCTCGAGGGGGCGATCCTGATCGGCTGCGCGATCGTGTTCACCATCGCGACGCTCACCGTGTCGGCGCGGATGGAGTCCGATGCCGAGGCCGCTGCCGGCGACTCGGGCACGAAGGCCGACGAGTCGGGCGGCGAGCTCGGCGGTCGCGGACGGCCACGCGCCGGGCGTGCAGCCGCGGCGCTCATGACGTCGATCGGTGTCGTGTTGCTCGTCGCGGGCTCGGATCTGTTCGTACGCGGCGGGCGTGGCATCGCCGGTCAGATCGGCATGAGCGAGCGCATGCTCGGCCTCACGATCATCTCGATCGGCTGCGCGCTCCCCGAGCTGATCGCGTCGATGATCGCGGCCAAGCGCAACCAAGCGTCGCTCGCGATCGGGTCGATCATCGGATCGAACCTGCTCAATGTATTCCTCGTCCTGGGTATCACCGCCTATCTGAGCCCGATCGATTTCGGCGAGCGCATGCACGTCGTGGAATTAGTCGGCCTGGTCGCGATCACGCTGCTCGGGATCGTCGTGCTGCGCTCCGATCGGCGGATCTCGCGAGCCGAGGGAGCCATCCTCGTGGCCGCCTATATCGGATTCGTCGTCTCCTCGGCGCTGTTCTGAGGCCATTGACCATCGGTCAGCAGGTACCCGAGACGCCCGATTTGCAGCCCGTGCGCATCGGTGGCCTCAGGTTGCAACAGTGCAAGACAGCACAGCTCTGTAGTGGCGAGGTGTTCGAACTCGCTACAACCGCGGCCATGAAGCGCCAGTTTGCCCTCGTCGCGTTGGCTCTCGGGTGTGTCGGCACTGCACAGGCGGAGTCGCAGACGAACGTCGAGGACGCGCCGCAGAATCCGCTCGCGACCCCGTGGTCGCGACCGCAGGCAACGTATCGCTTCATCGATCCGGGTCTCTCACCCGATCTCGACGACAATCCCGTCGCGGCGGTGTCATCGAACGTGATCTACTTGAACAACTGCAAGCCGAACGGTTGTCAGGTCACGCCCGGTGGAGAGAACTCGGCGCAGAACCGCTCGAGCATCCCGAGCCAGGCATCGACCGTTACTGCGTTCGCGTACTCGGACGCGGTGTGGAATCAGGTCGTCCAGTGCGTGCGCGAGACCTATGCGCCCTTCAACGTGCAGATCGTGACCGAGCGTCCGGCATCGGGCATCTACCACATGGGAATCGTCGCGGGTCGTCCGCAGGACGTGCAGATGCAGAACGGCGTCGGTGGTGTCTCGCCGTTCACGTGCGGCTACATCTCCGGCGGCATCTCGTACTCGTTCGCGAATGTCTACGGCGGTGACGTCGACGAGATTTGCTGGACCGTCGCGCAGGAGACCGCGCACTCGTGGGGTCTCGACCACAAGTTCGACAACAAGGACCCGATGACGTATCTGCAGTCGGGGCCGACGCGCAAAGCGTTTCAGAACACGGCGGGCTCGTGCGGCGAGTACCAGGCGCGTGCGTGCCAGTGCGGTGGCTCCACGATGAACTCGTACCAGGCGATCCTCTCGACGTTCGGCCCGAGCGGCCCGCCCACGCCGCCGACCGTCGCGATCACCGCGCCGGCGAACGGCGCCACGGTCGACGCGGGCTTCCCCGTTCGCGCGGACATCATGGACGGCCAGGGCGTCTCGCGCGCCGAGCTGTTCGTCGACAACACCAAGGTCGCGACGATCAGCGCGTCGCCGTGGGTGTTCAACGCGCCCGCGACGCTCTCGCAGGGCAACCACGTCGTGAAGGTCGTCGGCTACGACATCGGCGGCGCGGCCGGCGAAGCGACGATCACCATCTCAATCGGTCACCCGTGCGATTCGGACCACGCGTGCTCGGACAGCTCGAACGCGTGCGTCGATGGTCGCTGCGTCCCGGGCTCGGGCGTCGACGGCGGTCTCGGCACGGCGTGCACCGACAACACCGAGTGCCGCTCGGGTCAGTGCGCGAGCGATGGCGCGGGTAACTCGTTCTGTGTGGAGTCGTGCAACCCCGAGAGCGATGGGTGCCCCGGTGATTTCGGCTGCATCCAGGCCGGCACGGGCGGCGTCTGCTGGCCGGGCGCGGGTGAAGGTGGCGGCTGCTCGTCGAGCGATCCCTCGGGCGGTGTGATGTTCCTTGGCGTCGGTCTGGGTGCGCTGCTGATCACGCGCCGTCGCCGCCGCAGCTAATTTCAGCGGGTTGCGACAGCGCTGCGACGGCAACCTTTGCGTCGCGCGAATCGCGTACGCCGGGCCTCACTCCATACAACCGGGAGACAGCGTTTTCGGCTAGTCCTGGCGCGGGCTTACCTCGTATAAAGACGGTCCATGAATCGCCTGGTGGTTGGTGCGATCTGCGTCTCTTCTGCGTTCTGGGCTGCGTCAGCATCCGCGGACACCCGAACCATGTTTCCCCAACAGGGAGACTCGATCGACGAGGATACATCGCCCGTCGTGACGAACGGCTTCGGCCGCCCGCGACTCGATCGAGTCTGGGTCGATGTCGATCCGTCGCAGTTTGCTAGCGGCACGCTCGCGGCCGTCAATTCGAACAAGATCTACCTGAACGACTGCAAGCCGAATGGCTGTGTCATCCGTCCGGGTAACGCCAGCTCGCTCGATGGCTCGGGATACCAAGGCACGTGGGGCATCAGTGGCACTCGGACGCTGACGCCATTCAACCAGAGCCAGGCGGTCTGGGACGGCGTCGTCACCTGCATGAGGGACGTGTTCAGCCGATTCGGCGTCCAGATCGTGACGACGAACCCGAGCCCCTCGGCGCACTTCGAGATCATGATCGCGGGCTCGCCGACGAACATCGGCCTGTCGAACGGTATCGGCGGCATCTCGCCGTTTGGTTGCAGCGGCACCGGCTACATCCCGAACTCGCTCGTGTTCGCGTTCGCGAACATCTCGATCTACCAGAACAACGTGAACGAGATCTGCGCGACTGCGGCGCAAGAGATCGCACACTCGTTCTTGCTCGATCACGTGACCGATCCGAGTGATCCGCTCACGTATTTCAACTACAGCGGTCGCCGTCAATTCAAGGATGCGCAGGTTACCTGCGGCAGCGATTGCGTCGGTGGTCAGTCCCCATTCGGCGCGACCTGCACCGGCTCGAACCAACAGACCCACCCCTGCTACTGCGGTGGTGCCACGCAGAACTCGGTGCAAACGATCCGTAACTTGTTCGGCAGCGGAACGCCGACGCCGCCGGTGATCAAGATTACGAGCCCGACACTCGGCGAGTCGGTGGCCCCGGGCTTCCCGATCCGCGTCGAAGCCACCGACGACAACGGCATCGGCAACGTGACCGGCACGATCGACGGCGTCGCGAACCTCGCACCGATGGCGATCGTGACCGCACCGTACGCGTTCAACGCGCCGACGACGCTCGCGAACGGAACCCACACGATCCGCATGGTCGCCACCGACATCTACGGCACGCAGTCCGAAGCGAGCGTGCAGGTCATCATCGGTGACCCGTGCAGCAAGCCCGCGGATTGCCCGAACGACACGGACACGTGCATCGGCGGTCGCTGTGTCACCGGCCCCGGCGTGCAAGGCGGTCTCGGCTCGACCTGCAACACGGGCATCGACTGCGCGAGCGGTCAGTGCGCGCAGGACTCCTCGGGATCGAAGTACTGCGTCGAGCCGTGCGTGCTCGACGAAGGCCAGTGCCCCGATGGATTCGGCTGCCTCGCGACCGGTGAAACCGGCGTGTGTTGGCCGGGCTACGACGACGGCAGCGGCGGAATTTGCTCGGCGGGTGGCCCCGGCGGCCAGGTCACGCTCGGACTCGCGTTCGCGGCGTTGCTGTTCACGCGCCGCCGTCGCCGCAGCGTCCCATGAGTCGCATGGGTCGCGGAGTTAGCATCGGCGCCGTCCTCGGCGCCGTCGCCGTTTTCGGGGCTCTGGGCGGAGGAACCGCACACGCGCAGCTCGCATCGCGACCGATGCCGACGTATCGGCAGGTGCCGGTGCAGACGCCACCGAATCCGCACGAGGTGTCGTCGCGGATCATCTTCATCCACAAGTGCCCCGTCGGTGGCTGCGTGATCAACCCGGGCAACGAGGACTCGCGCACGGATCGCTCGAGCATCCCGAACGCGCAGGTCACGCTCGACATGTTCAAGCAGAGCGACGAGGTGTGGAACCGCATGCTGACGTGCGTGAAGGCGACCTTCGCGCCGTTCGACGTGACGATCACCGACGTCGATCCGGGCAACGTGCCGCACTTCGAGAACATCGTCGGTGGCCGCGGCACGCAGCTGTCGCCGGATCTGTCCAACGCGGGCGGCGTGTCGCCGTTCACGTGCGGCGAGATCCCGAATGCGATCTCGTTCACCTTCGACGTCTACGGACCCGATCCGGATCAGCTGTGCTGGACCGTCTCGCAGGAGGTCGCGCACTCGTTCGGTCTCGACCACGAGTACAACGCATCCGATCCGCTGACGTACTTGAACGGCGGCCCGTCGATGAAGCGGTTCCAAGCGACGGACTCGGCGTGCGGCGAATACACCGCGCGCTCGTGCGACGTGAAGTGCCCGGGCAGCGGCCCGACGCAGAACTCGTATCAGCGGCTCCTCGCGTTCTTCGGCACGGGCACGGTCATTCCGCCGACGGTGAAGATCAAGCTCCCCGCCGACGGCAAGAAGGTCACGCCCGGCTTCCGCATCAACGCGACCGCGATGGACGACGTCGGCGTCGATCACCTCGAGCTGTGGATCGACGGCATGGACACCGGCGCCACCTCGGACACCGTTCCCTATCTCTTGTCGGCGCCGCTCGATCTGTCCGAAGGCGAGCACACCGCCGAGGTGATCGCGTACGACGTCCAGAGCGCCGTCGCGAACGCGTCGATCACCGTCGACGTCGGGCCACCGTGTACGCAATCGAGCGGCTGCTCCGGCACCGACGCCTGCGTGCTCGGCGTGTGCCTGCCCGGCCCCGATCAACCCGGCGGCCTCGGTCGCACGTGCAACGCGAACACCGAGTGCCTCTCGAATCGCTGCGTGTCCGACGCGACCGGTGACAGCGCCTGCGTCGAGAGCTGCGCGGTCGGCCAGGACAGCACGTGCCCCGAAGAGTTCTCGTGCATCGAGGACGGCGCGGGTGGCGGCGTGTGCTGGCACACCGGCGGCGGTGGCTGCTGCGACGCGGGCTCGGGTCCCGGCGGCCCTGCCCTGCTCGGGCTCGGCCTGCTCGCCCTCGTCGGCCGTCGACGACGGCGCTAGGGTCTCGCGATGCAGGTGCGCGACTACGCGCGATCGATCGTCGAGAGCACCACGCTCGAGGGCAAGCTCGTGCCGCCGCCCGAGCTCTCGTTCGCCGACGAGCTGCCGCCGCTACGCATCGCCGCGCCCGGTCGGCCCGCGAACCTCGCGATCGTCCCGGGCCGCAGCGCGAAGGTCCCGCCGCTCGCGGGCATGCGCGATCCGAATCAGCGCGCGCGCATCCTCCACGCGCTCGCGAACCACGAGCTGCAGGCGATCGAGCTGTTCGCGTGGGCGGTGCTCGCCTACCCCGACGCGCCCGCGGCGTTCAAGCGCGGCTGCATCGCGATCCTCGGCGACGAGCAGCGCCACCTCGAGCTCTATCGCGCGCGCCTCGCCGCGCACGGCGTCGCGTTCGGCGACTTGCCGGTCACCGGGCACTTCTGGAACAAGCTCGATCACCTGGCCGGGCCGTTGGAGTTCGTGTGCGCGATGGGGCTGACGTTCGAGAACGCCAACCTCGACTTCGCGGGCGACTACGCGACCGCCGCGCGCGCGTGCGGGGATGTCGCCACCGCCGACGCGCTCGATCAGGTCCACGCCGACGAGATCCGCCACGTGCACTTCGGTTACGTGTGGCTCAAGCGCTTCGCCCCCGACGAAGATCCGTGGACCGCGTACAACGCGCACGTGCAGTTCCCGCTCGGGCCGCGCCGCGCGCGCGGTGCTCGGTTCGATCGAGAGGCACGCGTGCGCGCCGGCTTCGACGACGCGTTCATCGACGCGCTCGCAGCGATCGAGCCGACGCGGCCATCGGGCGAACCGCGCTAGATCGACGAGCGATCGACGAGCGATCGACGAGCGATCGACGAGCGATCGACGAGCGATCGACGAGCGTTCGACGAGCGTTCGACGAGCGTTCGACGAGCGTTCGACGAGCGTTCGACGAGCGATCGACGAGCGATCGACGAGAGATCGTCGAGCGGTCCATCGATACGTGCACTCTCGATCGAACCCACTGTCTCGGGCCCGTTCATATGCCGTACGAACGTCCGTACGTACGGCCCCGTACTAACGGCCCCGTACGTACGGCCCCGTACGTACGGCCCCGTATTAACGCCCCCGTACTAACGGCCCCCGTACGTACGGCCCCGTACTAACGGCCCCGTACTAACGGCCCCGTACGAACGCCCGTTAGTACGCCATATGGACGATCCGTGACCGTGTATCGCTGTCGAAGCCACCGAGTCAGCTCGGACCGGCAGCTGTCATCGTCACCCGACCCAGGCACCGACGCCGTCGTTCCTGGGGGCGACGAGGACGGTCGCATCGGCAGGCGCGGCACCGAAGCCAAGTCGCGTGAAGCCAGGCGTGCCGAACGCGCGGGCGACATGGCCGAACGTGTGGCGCGCGTTGATCTCGCAGAGCGGGTGCAGCCGGCGCGCGCCGCTCGCGTCCCGATAGACGAACGCGTCGATCGCGAACCGCCCGCGAAACCCCATCGCCGCGAGGCGTGCACCGACCGCTCGCGCGGTGACCCCGAGCTGCGTGTGCTCGTGCGGCTCGAGCGCGGGCGCGGCGAGATCGATCCCGAGGAACGTGCCACGGGCATCGGTGATCAACGCGTGTGGTGCCGAGGTCGTGACGTAGAAGTCCGGGTTGTCGCGCGAGATCGACGCGCTGGTATCGATGTCGGCGCCCGCGCGTGTAAGAGGGCGAAACTCGTCGATGTGTGCGCACACGCCGACGTCGAAGATGCGATCCATCCACGGCTCGACGACGAGGGACCCGAGCTTCGCGAGCAACCGCGACAGGCGCGTGCGTTGCTCGTCGGTCGGCGCGCCGTCCCCGTGGCAGCGATCGCGCCCCGCGGTCGTCCACGGTGCCTTCGCGACCCAGCGCCCGCCCGCCGAGGTCCATGCGACGAGCGCGTCGAGCGTCTCGACGATGGCCGCCCGCGGAAGCGACGTGGTCGCGTACGTCGCGGCCGCGTCGTTCGATGGCGCGATCGGGTTCGCGTCGATCGATGGCGCGGGCGCGATCGCGTCGAGCTCGCGTGCGATCGCGAGCACGAGGCGCCGATCGTTCGCGGCCTTCGCATCGGGCCGAGCCCAGACGAGATCCGCGCGCGGTGGCGTGCCCACGCGCATCGCCGGGGGACGCCACCTCGGCGAGGCGAGCAAGCGTGACGCGTCGATCGCCGCGGGCGCCCACACCTCGACCTCGGTGTCGGGCGGCGCGAGCACCGAGAGCAGCGCCGCGTAGTACGAGACTCGCGTCGCGACGGACCCGGGCAGCGAGCCACCCGCCCAGCGCGCTTCCGCGTCGAGGTTCGCGTGGATCACGAACACGAGCGCACTCGCATCGCAAGCATCGCGCTATCGCTTGCGCGTGATCGCGAGCTTGGCGACCGGGTTCACGCGCGGGTTCGAATCGCCCGCACGGTGTAGGCGACCGCCCTGCCCGTGATAGCGAGGGAACGGATCCTTGGGATCGACCGCGGACACGATGACGTCGCCGCGGCGCGTGAGGAACAACACCGGCTCGAGGCCGGTCGCGCTCGGGCGCTCGAGCTCGATCGACATGCCCGACGGCGAGGTCGCCTTGACGACCGAGCCCGCAGCCGCCGCCTCGGGAACGAGCGTGCCGATCAGCCACGCGGTGCGTTCGGCGTCTTCGAAGTCCGCTTTCTTGCCCGTCAGCGTCGCCGCGGTGATCGGCGAAGCCGCCGCGCCGTCGATCGTCACCGCGATGCTGAGGTCCGCCGGTGGTGGCATGTCCGCGGGTGGCGGCTTGTCGGCCCACGTCTTCTTCGGCGCTTCATCGCTCGCGCGCGAGCACGCCGCGAGAGCGAGAACGACGACGAGCCAGCGCATACACCGAGCGTAGCACCGGTGCGACTCAGGGCGGAGCGAGCAACGCGGCGTCGGCGCCTGGACCTTGTAACGCTCCCATGAACGCCACGAGATCCGCGCGGTCCCGTTCGCCGAGGCCGAGCGGCCCGACGGCCGAGAGCTCGTTCGTGCCCGGGAAGCCCACCTGGTCGCCACCGCGGTCGAAGAAGTCGACCACGTTCGCGAGCGTCCGGATCTGCGCGGTGTGCATGAAGCTCGGCTGGTTCGCGATGCAGCGCAGGGTGGGCGTCTTGAATGCGCCTTCATGGGCGGCGACGACCGCCGGGAGCGTGCCGCGCGGGCCGTCGCTGTAGTCACCGTCGGCGCCGAGCGGATCGCCGTGCGCGGAGGCGAGGCCGACGGCGGCGCCGCGATCGTCGGTGTCGGTGAACGCGGTCGCCACCGTCGACGGGCGCAGGCCCACGTTGTGGAACGCGCCGTCCGTGAGCTGCGGTCCCGAGTGGCAGGTCGCGCAGCCCGCGCGCCCGACGAACAGCGCCGCGCCGCGCTTGACCGCCACTCGCGTGACCGCATCGCGATCCGCGGCCGACAGCGCGTCGTACTCGGCGGTGCCGGGCTTGCCGCGACAGACTTCGGTCGCTCCGCGCGATGGAAGCGGAACATCTGCTGCGCGACGAACAAGCGGCTCGCGTTGAGCTCGCCCACAACCTCCATCACGCCGAGCGCTTGGTTCCACAGCGTGTCGCGCCGGCCGTCCCAGTTGAACATCGGCGACGCGGCCACGTCGAACAGCGTCGGCGAGCGGCGCGCGGTCCACTTCGCCGCGAGCGAGATCTGGCGATGCGGGCTGCGCGTGTCGACGAAGCCGCACTCGGTGCAATTGTTCGTGCGCGATTCGCTGCGCGTTGTCCTCTACACGTTCAATCCGTACGAAGGCATCCGTCGCAAGCGGCTGCGCTAGTAGACTGCGGGAATGGAGCAGGTCCTCGCCGCATGTCGCGCTGCGCTCGCGAAGAGCGGCCGCATCGTCGCGCTCACCGGCGCCGGCGTGTCCGCCGAGAGCGGCATCCCCACGTTTCGCGGCAAAGAAGGCTACTGGACGATCGGCGCTCGCGAGTACCACCCGCAAGAGCTCGCGACGCACGAGGCGTTCGAGCAGATGCCGTGGGACGTGTGGGCTTGGTATCTGTATCGCCGCGGCGTGTGCATGGCCGCTGCACCGAATGCGGGACACATCGCGCTCGTCGAGATGGCCCGCACCCTCGGCGATCGCTTCGCGCTCGTCACGCAAAACGTCGATGGCTTGCACCGCCGCGCCGGAAGCCCCGATGCGACGACGTTTCCGATCCACGGCGACATCTCGCTGATGCGCTGCGCGAATGACTGCGTGCTCGATCGCTGGCCGATCCCTGACGCAATTCCTGCGCTCGCACGAGGCGAAGCCGTGTCCGCCGAGGTCAAGGGTCTGCTCGTGTGTCCGCGCTGCCGCGGCATGGCCCGCCCCCACGTGCTGTGGTTCGACGAGAGCTACGACGAGCAGCGATACTTTCTGATGACCGTGCGTGCGCTCGCGTCACGGTCGGCGCTCGTCGTGATCGCCGGCACGTCGGCGCAGACGAACCTCCCGTGGCAAGTGGTAACGCTGGCCGAGCGCGCGGGCGCGACCATCGTCGACATCAACCCCGAGGACAATCCGTTCGGGGACATCGCCGCGCGATCCGGCGGCGTGATCCGAGGACCGTCGGGCGCGGCGCTGACCGCCATCGCAAACGCCCTTCGTTAAGCGAGCGCCCCACCTAGACGAACTGCTCTGGATTCGGCAGGGTGTTCTCGATGGTCCCTCCCGACGACGGTATCCCGGAGGCGGTCCCCGACCGCCCCGAGCACGCCACGGGTGAGATCTCGATGTTGCCGCCCGAGGAAGCGGAGAAGGTCGTCGCCGACATCCGCGCGATCGCCGAGAGCCGTGGCGACGACACGGAGATCGTCGACATGACCCCGCTCGAGCTGCAACAGACCGGCCGCGCGCGCCGCTCGACGATGTTGCCGCCGATGCCGAACGTGAGCGCCGAGATGCCGGCGGTCAGCGCGCCGGCGGACGACGACGCGCTGTCGGTCGAGGATCTCCGCGACGCGTGGCCGTTGCTCGATCTCGAGGAGCGCAGCGACGGCCTGCGCGTGCTCGATCGCGAGGATGCCGAGGAGTTCTTCGTCTCGCTGACCGCCGGCGATCAGGCCGCACTGCTGCTGCACTTCCGCCCCGGCCAGCGCCGGCAGTGGATGCGCATGCTCGAGCCCGACGATGTCGCCGACGTCATCCAGGAAGTCGACGATCCGAACGAGCCCGACAAGAAGGCCACGCTGCTCGCGCTGCTCGATACGCCGACGCGCAAGGAAGTCACCGCGCTCCTCACGTACGCCGAGGACGAGGCCGGTGGCCTCATGTCGACGCGCTACGCACGCCTGCGTCTGCACATGACCGCCGACGAAGCGGTCAGCTATCTGCGCAGGCAAGCGCGCGACAAGATCGAGACGATCTACTACGCGTACGTCCTCGACGGTGATCAGCGCTTGCTCGGCGTGGTCTCGTTCCGCGATCTGTTCGCGGCCGATCCGAAGAAGACGGTGGCGGAGATCATGGAGACCGATGTCGTCCGCGTCACCGACGAGATGGATCAGGAGACCGTCTCGCGCGTGTTCGCCGAGCACGACTTGACGGTCGTCCCCGTCGTCGATCGCGACGGCCGGATGAAGGGCATCGTGACCGTCGACGACATCGTCGACGTCGTGCAGGAAGAGGCCACGGAAGACGCGCAGAAGTTCGGTGGTATGGCCGCCCTCGAGGTGCCGTACCTCCAGAGCTCGCGTCGCGAGATGATCAAGAAGCGCGTCGGCTGGCTCGTACTGCTCCTCGCGGGCTCGATGCTCACGGCGACGGCGCTCGAATCGTTCCAAGGACAGATCGACACGGTCCCGTTGCTCGCGCTGTTCCTGCCGATGATCGTCTCGACGGGCGGCAACTCGGGCTCGCAAGCGTCGACGCTCGTGATTCGCGCGATGGCGCTCGGCGAGATCCGGGCCGCGGACTGGTGGCTGATCATGCGCCGCGAATTGCTCACCGGCCTCGCACTCGGCGGCGTGCTCGGCACGATGGCGCTCGCGCGTGTCGCGATCTGGGGCACGTGGGGTCGCTACGGCGATCACTACGTGCTCGTCGCCGTCGTCGCCGGCTGCTCCGTGCTCGGCTGCGTGCTGTGCGGGACACTCGCAGGCGCGATGCTGCCGTTCGTGTTGCGCAAGGTCGGCGCGGATCCCGCAAGCGCCTCGGCGCCGTTTGTTGCCACGCTCGTCGATGTGAGCGGCATTTTGATCTACTTCGGCATCGCGAATCTGCTGCTGACCGGCGTGCTGCTCTAGGGTAGTGTCCGCAACTCGGACGATGTTCGCGACGAAGACGTACCACTATCGCGACCCGGCGGCGGTCATCCTCGGCCTCAAGGAGCAGCGCAAGCAGGGACTGACGCCACGTGGCCTCCTGTTCGTCGCACTCGATCCACGCGGCGAGACATACATCGCCGTGCCCGAGGACACCGACGCCGTGTCGTCGATCCGCGTCGGCGACAAGCTGTCGCTCGTGTCGCCGTTCGTCGGTCGCTACTTTCACTTCGATGCGGTGCATCGCCTGCCCGGCGACAGCGTGCTGTGGAACGGCGATCGTCGCCTCGGCGACACCGGCAGCGCACCCGAGGTCGCGTGCGCGATCAGCGAGTGGCTCAAAGGATCGTCCGCGAAGAACGTGTTCCTCGGCTGCAACGCACACGTGCCCGGCTCGTGGTGGACCGTCGATCACCTGTCCGCGGTCACCGAGCTGCACGCGATGGGGTTTCTCGACTGCGTCGTCACCGCATCTGGAATCCTCGCGCGCAAGATCGATAGCCCGACGCTGCACCACCTCGAGTTCCAAGCGCTCGCGCAACACGGCACCCCGACGGACGGCTGGCAAGAGGTGTTCACGTCAGACCTCGGCAACATCCTGCTCGTCGAGCGCCGCGTGCTCCAGTACCGCTTGGTCATCACGTGCGAGCGCGGCCTCGTCGAAGTCGACGTCAGCCACTTGCCGGATCTCGTCATCGAGACCGCGCGAGTCCCGATGAAGTCGGGCTTCGGCGTCGTCGGCCGCATCGACAACGGCGCGTTCGCCGTCACGTCGGGAACCGTCGAGCCGTGGGGCCTCACGAACATGAGCCCCGCGATGCTCGTGGGCTCGCCGACGGAGCGCCTGTTAGATCTGCCGAAGACGCTGCGTGCGATGCCGTCGCTCGAGAACGATCCGGCGTAGTCCGGCTTACGGCGACGAGAACCGCGCTGCCAAGTACAGCAGCGCCATCGACAGCGCGAGCACGCTCGTCAGCGGCCACATGCCGACCAACACCTCGAGCACGCTGCGCACGCCGCGCGCGAGCGGCGTGGGATCCGCGGGCGGCGCCGGAGGCGGAGCGACCAGCTGTCCGCCCGCGCGGACCACACGAGCCTGAGGCAAGGAGTCGAAGGTGAGCATGATGTCCTCAGTATGGAATGTTCGTGCGACGTGGGAAGTGGCGAAGTTGTTCACTCGACACGAAAACGTGCGGCACGTTGCAAGGTAACGTCGGTCACCGATGTCCTCTTCCCTCAGTGACCTATCGCGTGGCTTTCGTCGGACCTACCTGAATCACGAGGAGATCACCGCGCAACTCCAGGCGTGGGTCGCCGCGTATCCCACCTTTTGCAAGATGACCTCACTGGCGAAGACGCCGGAGGGGCGCGACGTGTGGCTCCTCACGATCGGCCGAGACCTCGAGCGCATCCGCCCGGCGGCGTGGGTCGACGGCAACATGCACGCGGCCGAGCTCGCGGGCTCCAGCGTCGCGCTCGCGATCGCGGAAGACGCGCTGCGGCTGCACGTCGAGCCGAACAGCTTCGAGGCACAAGAGCTGCCCACACCGATCGCCCAGCGGCTCCGCGACATCCTGTTCTACGTGGTGCCGCGCATCTCGCCCGACGGCGCCGAGGCCGTGCTGACGAGCGGTCGTTCGGTGCGCAGCGTGCCGCGCGATCATCGCGTCGAGCGTGGTGCACCACGCTGGCTCAACGAGGATATCGACGGCGATGGCCAGATCCGCTCGATCCGGATCAAGGATCCGGGCGGCGAGCTCGTCGAGGCCAAGGAGATGCCCGGCCTGCTCGTCGAGCGCACGATCGAGGACGAAGGCCCGTTCTACAAGCTCTATCCCGAAGGCCGCATCGAGCACTTCGACGGCAAGACCATTCCGTCGCCGTTCTTCCTCGGGGATAACCCGATCGATCTCAATCGAAACTTCCCGTGGTCGTGGGCACCGCATCACGAGCAGATCGGCGCGGGTGCGTACGCGACGAGCGAGCCCGAAGCGCGCGGCATCGTCGAGTTCGCGACGACGCATCCGAACATCTTCGCGTGGTGCGACTTCCACACGTTCGGCGGCGTGTTGATCCGTCCGCTCGGTCACGCGCCCGACGCGAAGATGAACCAGGAAGACCTCGCGATCTTCCGCCAGCTCGAAGCGTGGATGACGGAGCACACCGGCTATCCCACGGTGAGTGGACACGAAGAGTTTCTCTACGAGCCCGAGAAGCCGCTGCGCGGTGACCTCACCGACTACGCGTACAACCAACGCGGCGCGATCGGCTACGTCGTCGAGCTATGGGATCTGTTCGCGCGCCTGAGCATCCCGCGTCCGCCGAAGTTCGCGCAGTACTACGAGCGGGTCACGCGCCACGATCTCGTACGCCTCGCGTGGTGGGATCGCGACGAGAACCAGAGTCGCTCGTTCCCCCCGTGGCGCCCGGTGAACCATCCGCAGCTCGGCCCCGTCGAGGTCGGCGGCATCGATCCGCGGGTCGGCATCTGGAATCCACCGCCGCACGAGTTGCCGGCGCTGTGCTCGAAGCAAGCACAGGTGTTCCTCCGCGTCGCCGCGCTCGCACCGCGGTTGCGCGTCGGACGCATCGAGCGGTTTCCGCTGGCGGGTGATCTCACGCGCGTCGAGATCGAGATCTTGAACGATGGCTACCTCGGCACGTACGGCCTTCCGTCGGCGAAGACGCTCGACTTCAACGAGCCCGTCTACGCGACCGCGACGGTGCACGAGGGCGCCGCGCTCGTCGACAGCGGTCGTGCGCACCAAGTGCTCGGCCACCTCGACGGCTGGGGCCACGGCCTGCACACCGGCGCGAACCTGCCGGCGTACCCGGGGACGCGCGGCACGACGCACGCTGCGTGGGCGCGCTACCTCGTACGCGGAAAAGGCCGGCTCGAAGTGCGCGCGGGTGCGTGTCGCGCGGGCTTCATCACGGCCAGCGTCACGGTCTAGCGACGGTGATCGCGAACGCGCGGTCCGCCGTCGCTGCGCGGACCCGAGCTGCGCGGCGACCAACCACCACGCTGATACGAGCGCACGCCGCCGTTGTTCGACCAGCGTCCGTTCACCCAGACCGCATCGTTGCGGCTGCGCTCCCACGATCCGTTGACCCAGACGTGGCCACGACCGCGACGATCCCAGTAGCCGCCGGTGTACGTGTAGCCGGGGCGGCCCGCTTCCCATCCGCCGCGGTAGTAGCGGTTGCCGTACCAGTACGGTTGCACGTAGACGTAGCCCGGGCGATCGACCTCGTAATAGCCGTTCTGCCACACCCACTGATTGCCGATGTAGTCGTAGCGACCGTTGACCCACACGTAGCCATCGCGCGGCTCGTGATAGAGGTCGACATCGACCTCGACCGGCGCGGGCGCGGCGTACGTGACGTAGCCCGTCGTCGAGCCATAGCTCGTCGAGCCGCCAGCGTAGCCGTATCCCGTCGCGTAGCACCCTGCGCTCGCGGCGAGCGCTACGACCAGAGCTGCGAGTTTCATCATCCGAACGATGATGACACCCGACGACGTGGTACTCAAGGACGTGGCTCGTTACGCCATCGGGGACATCCAAGGCTGCATGGCCAGTCTGGACCGCCTGCTGGCCCTGATCGCGTTCTCGCCTGCCCGCGATCAGCTCTGGCTCGTCGGTGATTTGGTCAATCGGGGACCTCGATCACAGGACGTGCTCAAGTGGGCGATGAGCCTGCCGGTGACGTGCGTCCTCGGCAATCACGACCTGCACTTGCTCGCGCGCGCCGCGGGTGCGGTCGGCGAGAAGAAGCGCGACACGCTCGACGACGTGCTCACCGCGCGTGATCGAGATCGCATGATCGACTGGCTGCGCCACCGCCCGGTGATGCATGTCGATGGACAGATCGCGCTCGTTCACGCGGGGTTGCACCCGCAATGGACGATCGCGCAGGCGCAGGCGCTCGCCGGCGAGATCGAGCGAGAGCTCCGCGCACCGACGTGGCGCGCGTTCCTCGCGCAGACGATGGGCTCGAAGTCGACGCCCCCGCGATGGGACGCGCGGCTCGGTGGCAGCGACCGCTGGCGATCGATCCTCGCGTACCTCACGCGCGCGCGCACGCTGCACACGAGCGACGCCCGCGTCGATCCGGACTTCGATGGCGCGCGGGTCGACATCCCCGAGGGACGCACGCCGTGGTTCGCGATGCCGTCACCGGCGTGGGCGACGCACACGGTCGTGTTCGGTCACTGGGCCGCGCTCGGACTCGATCTCGGTCCGCATCACCTCGGCATCGACACCGGCTGCGTGTGGGGACGATCGCTGACCGCGATCCGGCTCGACGATCGCACCGTGTATCAAGTCAAAGCCGTCGAATCGGCGAGCTAGGGCTGGGGCATCGGGCACGTCCCGATCACCGGCGCGTATTGGCGAATGATCGGCACGCCGGCCGGCGGGCACGCTCCGCCCGTCGCGATGAGGCCGAGGACGAAGCCGGTGCGGCGCGGCGCCATCAGCTCGACGGTGACGAGCAGGTGCGGAACGCCCGAGAACCGGGTGTCGGTCGTCGAAGCGATCGTCAGGCGACACGTGTTCGGCATCGGTCCCGGCTCGATCGCGAAGTCGAACGGTGCGCTCTGCGCGTAGTAGCTGACCGCGTCGACCGAAGGGTTCCTGCACGGGAACGGCAACGCGACGTCGATGATCGTCGGATCGTTGCACAGATCCTCGCTACCCTCTGTCGGTACCGCCATGTCCGGCGATGGATGCGTCTCGTTGCGGAGCAGCGCGCACTCGAGGATCTCCGCCGGTGACTTCGTGAGATCGCAGTTGCGGCACAGCGTATCGCTCACGCACGTGTCATCTCCGCAGGTGACCGACGCGCCGTCCTTGTTCGAGCACGAGCCGATGCTGCACGCGTCCGCGCCGTGGACACACGGTGTCGAGCCGACGCAGTCACCGTTGCCACTACCGTCGCAGTAGAGGAGCGGCTCGCAATCGGTGGTGCCGGTGTCCGTTCGATCGAGGAACAGATCACAATCGGAGTCCTCGGGATCGACGATCGCCACGACGACCGGCTGTCCGGCAGCGCGCTCGGGTGCGACGCGCAGGCACTTCGTCTGCCCCCGGCCCCACTCTTCGATCGCGCTGTTGTCGACGGCATCGACGGTGAGCGTGTACTCGATCACGATGCGCTCGTCGCTGACGCGAAAACCGAACAGCTCGCCGATGCCCACGCGCTCGTTGCCGGCATACGCGACGGCAAGCACGTAGGCGCCGAGCTTGTTGTTCTGGCCGCCGTCGGGGATCCACACCGTATAGTCCTCGCGCTTCGCCCCGAACATCTGCACGTCGTCGGGTGCGAACGCACGCGCGACCAGGAGCTGAGCTTCGTCGAGCGGCTCCGGCATCGCGTGCTTCGGCGTCGTGGGGACAGCCCTGCCGATCTCGACGCCGTAGTACAGCTCGAGGCGATCGAACGCGATGTCCTTGTTGGCCGCGCGGATCGTGATGTACGTGCCGTATCGGTCTTCGCAACCGACGAGGCAACCGAACAGGCTTGCGAGGACGATCAGGACCGCGCTCCGCAGCGGTCAGGCCTTCTTCTTCGGATCGGCTGGCAGCACCGGCGGTGCGGGCGGCGGTTGGTGCTTGAGCGCGGGTGCAGTAACTGCCGCGGGATCGACGGTGCGCTTCGGCTGCGTGAGCAACACCGGATCGCTGACGGCCGGCTTCTGATGCTCCGTCGTCGACTGATCGTCGGCGTCGCTCGCCTTGAGCCGCTTGCGCGCTTCCGCGACGGCGGTGCCGAGCGCGGTCGCGGGGTTGATGCCGACCGCTTGCTTCATCACCTGGCCGAGCGCGTGCGCGAACTCGTCGGCGTTCGCGAACCGCCCGTCGGGATCCGCGGCGAGCGCGGTGTCGAGCACGGCGAGGAGCGCGGCCGGCACCGGATCCGACTTGCGGCGATCGGTGATCGACGGGATCTGGCACGCGCGGATCTTCTTGAAGATCTCGACGTCCGTCTTGCCGTCGAACAACCGCTCGCCGGTCAGCGTCTCCCACAGAATGTTGCCGACGCCGAACAGATCCGACTGCACGGTGTTCGGCTTGCCGAACGCGACCTCGGGTGCGAGGTAGCTGAGCTTTCCCTTCACGGTGCCCGGCGCCGTGAGGCTCGCGATGCGATCGCGTGCGCGCGCGAGGCCGAAGTCCGACAGCTTCACGCCGCCGTTCACGCCGAGCAGCACGTTGTGCGGCGAGATATCGCGATGGATCACCGGCGCGAGGTTTCCATCGGCGGCGACGCGCGTGTGCGCCGCGCCCAACCCGCGCAGCGTCCCGATGCCGATCGCGACGACGAGCGGCCACGGTACCGATTGACCGGACTCGCGGTACGAGTCGATGAACGCGCCGAGGTCGATGCCCTCGACCCACTCCATGATCAGGTAGTACGAGCCGCCCTCGGCGACGAAGTCATGGACCTGGACGATGTTCGGATGCGCGAGGTCGGAGCCGACGCGCGCTTCCTCGATGAACATGTCGATGTAGTTCTTGAACGCGCGAAACTCGGGCCGCACGTGCTTCACCGCGACGGTGCGCTGGAAGCCGGCGGCACCGTGGATGACGGCCTTGTAGACCGTTGCCATGCCGCCCTCACCCGCGATCTGTACAAGTTGATACTTGTTGTCGACCGTCTGACCGCTGAGGTTCACGTCGACGATTCTACAACCAAATCCCGGGACAGTTCGGGTAGGTGACGGCTCTCACGCCCCGGACGTGTCGGCGAGCTCGGCGCGCGCCGTCTCCAGCTCCGCCATCGCGGACTCCCAGCGCGCCGTCAGCTCCTCGAGCTTCTCGGCCGCCTTCTGGTAGTCGTCGAGGAGCTTGTTGCGGCGTGCGGCGTCGTCGTACACGGACGGGTCGCTGAGCTCCGCGCCGCGGGTCTTCTGCTCTGCCTCGAGCACGCCCACCCGCTCCTCGAGCTGCGCGACCGTCTTTTCGAGCGGTCCGAGCTTCGCATTCTTCTTCTGCCGGGCCTCGGCCTCGCGCCGCTTGCGCGCCTTGTCGTCCTCTTTCGGGACCGGGGCCACGGACGCCGACTTCGCACGTCCGGTGGGATCGCGCTTGACGTTCGCATCGCCCTCGACCGCGACACCCTGGCGGCGCTGCGCCATCGAGTACAGGTACTCGTCGAGCGAGCCCGGATACGTCTCGACCTTCTGCTCCTCGACGTTCCAGATCCGGGTCGCGAGCGACCGGACGAGCGAGCGGTTGTGGCTCACGAACACCAGCGTCCCGTCGTACGTCTTGAGGGACTCGGTCAGGCTCTCGGCCGATGCGAGGTCGAGGTGGTTCGTCGGCTCGTCCATCAGCATCAAGTTGCCGGGCTTGACGATCAGCTGCGCGAGCGCGACGCGTGCGCGCTCGCCGCCGGAGAGGACCTTGGTCGGCTTGTCGACATCGTCGCCGCCGAACATGAACGCACCGAGGATCGATCGCACGCGCGACGGCGCGGTGTCCGGCGATGCGCGCTGCACGACCTCGTACACCGTCGCGTTCATGTCGAGCGTGTCGGCGTGGTGCTGCGCGTAGTAGCCGACCTTCACGTCACCGCCGAGCTTGATCGTGCCGGCATCGTACGGGAGCTCGCCCGCGATCATGCGCAGCAGCGTAGTCTTGCCCGCGCCGTTGACGCCGATGATGCCGATCTTCTCGCCGCGGCGAACCGTGAGATCGATGCCCGGGAACACGACGTGCGATCCGTACGCCTTCTTCAGCTTCTCGATCTTGATGACCTCGGCGACGGTGCGATCGGTCGGCGGGAACGAGAACCGCAGCGTGCGCCGCTTCTCGTACGTCTCGACGTCCTCCATCTTCTCGAGCATCTTCACGCGCGACTGCACGGCCGCGGCCTTGTTCGCCTGTGCGCGGAAGCGATCGATGAACTTCGTGAGGCGCTCTTTCTCGCGCGCGAGGTTCTTCGCCTTACCGGCGAGGATCGTCTCTTCTTCGGCGCGCTGCTCGACGTACTTCTCGTAGTTGCCCGGATAGCTCCGCACGCCCTCGAGCTCGAGCGAGACCACGCGCGTGATCTGCTCGTTCAAGAACTCGCGATCGTGGCTGATCAGAATGAAGCAGCCGCGCCACTTCTTGAGGAAGTCGGAGAACCACGCCACGGACGGCATGTCGAGGTGGTTCGTCGGTTCGTCGAGGAGCAGCACGTCGGGGCGCTGGAACAGCAGGCCCGCGAGCACTCCACGCATCTTCCACCCGCCCGATAGCTCGCCGATGTCGCGCTTCTCGTCGCCGGGACGAAACCCGAGGCCCGCGAGGATCGCGAGCGCCTCGTGCTCGCCGAAGAATCGCTCGAAGTGATCGATGCGCTCGTGGAGCTCGCCGATCTCGTGCGCGAGATCGAGCATCGTCTCTTCGTCGGTGTTGCTCGATGCCGCCGCTTCGAGCGCGGCCTCGGTCTTCGCGAGCTGCGCGTCGAGCTCTTTGCGCCCCGGCACGCTCGACAGGATCATGTCGAGCAGCGAGCGCCCGCTCGCGACCGAGATGTCCTGCGGCAACCAGCCGATGCGCACGTTGTTCGCGCGCGTGACCTTGCCGTCGTCGACCTCTTGCTCGCCCGCGATGATCTTCAGCAGCGTGGTCTTGCCCGAGCCGTTCGGGCCGATCAGGCCGACGCGGTCTCCGTGCGCGAGGCGCAGCGACGCCGCATCGAAGATCATGCGATCGGCGAAGAACAACGTCACTTCGTCGAGGACGACCAGACTCATGACTGCGGCCGGTAGATAGCACGGCGCGGGCGCCGCGATCGCGCAGAAGCCGCGGATCCTAGCGCTTGCGGCGATCGCTGCGCGCGACCATCGCGCTCGGCAGCGTGCCCTCGGCCTCGAGCTTGCGGATCTCGTCGCCGATCGGCCTCAGCTGCGCGAGCCGCGTGGGGTCATCGCGATAGCGATCCACGAGCTCGCCGTACAGCTCGCGTACCGCGTCGCCATCCGGCGGATTCGCGATCACCGACTTCACGACGCAGATCCGCCAGCGCAGCGCGAGGTCACCGCCGACATCGATCGCGAGGGCATCACCCTCGGTGCGCAGATCGACGACGCACGCGAGGTCGGCCTCGCCACGCTCCACCAGCGCCGTCAATCTTGCCGTCGCGTCCCTCGTCACGCGCCGAGCGTAGCATGCGATCGATCACGCGTCGGTCACGCACGCGGGTAGCCCCGGGGATCGAGATCAGTCGTTGTTGCCCTTGATGAGCGCGATCAGGCTCCCGACGATCCCGAGCGCGACACCGCCCGCGATGAGGATCATCGTGATCGACATGTTGTCGCCGAGCGCCTTGAGGATCTTCCAGATCTCGATCGACGCGCCGGCGGCCAAGAAGCCCACGAACGATGCGATCGCGAGCCCCTTCGACATCCGCGACTTCGCCATCGCGAACAACGCGACACCGAGCGGAACCGCGAAGCCGGCACCGAGCGCGATGCCGCGTGGCGGCTCGTGCTGGATCAGCAGCGGCAACAGCGAGAAGCCATCGATCGGCACGATCGAGCCGACGAGCCCTGCGATAGCAGCGATGACGATCAACGTGAACCCGAGCTTCATGCGAATCCCCCTTCGATGACGGTATCACGCGTCTCTACGTAGCCGCCGCGCCGCCGTTTCGGTCTTCACTCGAGATCGCGGATCACGCCGATGTCGATGATCGCGTTCGTGCGCTCGTCGCCACCGACGGGCAGCCCGATGCCGAGCATGCCGCGATAGTGCGTGCCGAAGCGACGCTGCGTGCCGAGCCGGATCGTCGTGCCGTCGAAGCCGTCGTACCAACCCGCTTGGATCTCGGCGCCGAGATCGAACGACCAGCGCTCGCCCGCGCGGCGCACGAGATCCGCGCCGGCGCGAAACGCCATGCGTCCCGTCGATCCACCGAGCGACCACGCGCGCGCGCCGACGAAGCCGAGCCGCGCGTGCAACGTCGTCCGACGCGTGAGGCGGTTCGTGGTGATCGCGGTCAGCGATCCGGTGAGGTGCGTCGTGTCGAGGTTGTCGCGCGTGAACGGCACTTCGATCACGCCGGCCAGCGCGAACGCGCTGACGCCGCGACGCGTGCCCCACGCGGCGCCGAGGACGAGCGGGCCGAGCTGCGCTTCGGTCGCCTTGTTGACCGCGTTCTGCACGAACACGTAGCGAACCGCGCGAAGGCTCGCCGACAGCTCGAAGTGTCTCCGTACGACGGCACGGCCACCGATCTGCAACGCACCATCGATCTCGCCGTGAAATCCGGCGGTATCGATCAGCGCCGATATCGGGAGATGCACGGACAGCTCGTTGCGCAGGCACGCAGACCGTTGCGCGTCGATCGCGGCGTCGCGTACCGGTGTGACGACAGGATCGATCAGCACCTGGTCGCAACGACGTTGGCCCGGTGTCATCTCGTACGCTCGGTCGTCGACGATCTCGTACATCGGACCGTCTTCGTACGTCTCGTACAAATCAGTGGGCCGTTCGGCGTACGCGACATCGACGAGCGCGACGCCCATCCCGACGGCCAGCATGCAAACGACGCTGCCCCTCATGGCAACCCCGGCGGCGTCCAGCCATTGCCGTCGACATCGAGGATCAGCGGGTTCGCGAAGCCGATCGGCCACGCCCCCGGCACGACGCGCGTGACCCAATACCGCGGATCGTCGCGATCGATCGGATCGCGCGTCGGGGTGAACGGCCCCGTGTCCTCGTCGGGCTCGACGTCGCGCTTGTCGACGACGCCATCTCCGTTGTTGTCGCTCGTGTCGGGCACGCCGTCGTCGTCGAGATCACCGGCGATCGGGAACGGCAAGCCGGCTTCGACGATCAGGAAGTCATCGCGCGTGACGTAGCTCGACACCGGCACGGACGCCTCGTAGCGCACGATGCCCGCGACCCCGAATGGATCCACGGGCTGCGCGAGCTCGGAGCCCTTCGCCAGCACGCGCGTTCCCTCGGACGTCACGATCCGCACTTCGTCGACGGGGACCCACGGCGCCGCGCGCACGGTGATGAACAATTGATCGCCCGGCTTCACCACGTACGGCGCGAGGCCGAGGCCGCGGCGCTGCATCGCGGTCCCGATCTCGACCGTGACGACGATGCCGTTGCCCGCGACGAGCTTGCCCGCGCGGACCGCGTCGTCGAACGCGTCGGCATCGAAGCCGATGACGGTGGTGCCTGCATCGACCCAGTTGCGCGCCCACCCGAGCTGCGCGTCGGTGAGGCCATGCGAGTCCGAGTTTCCGGTGCCCGGCGCGACGAAGCCTTGCGCGAGCAAGGACAGCCACAGCACGCGCGCTTTCTGGTGCTCGACCTGATCGGCGCCGTTCATGACCTCGATCGCACTCCAGTCGAGGTTGCGATGATGATCGGGACCGCCGGGCCGATCGAGCAGCATCCAGTTGTTGCTCGCGCGATCGTCGACGGGCAACCGCGGATCGAAGTCGATCGCGCGGAGGTAGCCGAGGTCGCGCCCCGACTGCGGATCGGACCACGGATGGTTGAGCTGCGCGACACCGTGCGCGCCGACGAGCGGCTCCATGATGTCGAACAGCTGACCCGGTTGCAGATACTCGTCGCTCGGTGCCCCCGCACGCGCGGCACCCGGCACGCGACGGAGCGGCCAGAAGTTGAAGTGGCCGATCACGCGCGGCAGCGCGGCGTCGGGGATGTCCATCCACGGAATGACCTGCGTCGCCTCGAGGCCGCCCATCACCGCGATGCGATCCGCGAGGCCGAGCGCGGACACGGTCGACGTGTAGTCACCGATGACGTCGTGATCCGTCGCCGCGATCACTTGGATGCCGGTCGCGGCGAACGAGCGCACGCGATCCTCGTCGGGGAACATCGAGTCGAAGCTCGCGCGTCCGTGGACGTGGAGGTCCGCGCTGAGCCAGCCGACGGGCGCGACGGCGAGCGACTGCAGGCCGTACGCCGCGACGCCGATCGTCCCGGGCTCGAGATCGAAGTCCGCTTCGGCCAGCGTGCGCTCGGGTCCCGCGGTCGCGAAGGTCTGGTAGTTGCCCGCGGGGAGCTCGATCTCCGTGCCACTCGGATCGACGAGCACGCGATTGCACGCGGGGCTCGCTCCGTGCGGGGGCCCGAGCCACGGCGCGCACGCATCGAGGCGCCCGTGAAACGAACCGCTCACGCGATCGCGCGTCGCCTGATCGCGTGGATGCACCGCGACGAGGCCGTACGCCGGCGCGCCATTCACGGTCACGGAGAGCTGCAGCTTCGCCGGTCGCGGCACCTCGAGATCGCCGACGTCATCGGTCGCCGCGTCGAACGCGGTGGCGAGCACGCCGAACGACCACACCTCGAACGTGAGCGGCCCGTCGGCGACCACCGTCGCTTCGAAGGTTCCATCGGCGCCGGGCACGACCGCGCCGACCGGCGTGTCCTCGCTACGGATCACCACGGACGCGCGACGCACGTCGCCGCCGAACGGAACGCGAGGCGCCGCGTCGGTCGCGCCCGCCGTCACGATTCGCCCGCGCACCACGCGCGTCGTCGCCGCGAACAACTGCGCGCGCGCCGTGGCGGCATCGGTGAGCGCGGGCCCCGGCCCCTGCCCCACACCCGCGGTCAACAGCATCCGCTCGAACGTCAGCGTGTCGCCGGGCTCGACGATCGTCATCGGCGTGCCGAGCGCGGAGATCTCGATGTCGTTCACGCCCTCGACCTGCTCGCGATCGCACGCGAGCGACGCGTACCCCGGCGCATCGTTGCTCGGCGCGGCGTTCGCGACGAAGTCGTACGGCTGCCACAGCGCGGTCAGCTCCAACAGGTCGAGCTCCGGCTGCGAGTAGCCCTGCCCGCGCTTCGGGACGAACGGCACCACGCGCCGCTTCCCCCAGTGACTCGCATCCGCGAGGACAAACGTCTGCGGATCGGGGCTGCCGTTGAACATCTCGCTTCGCACGCGCAGCCCGCGGTCGCACGGGCGCAGCTCGATGTGCGTCACCACCGGCACCTCGTCGCGACCGTCGAGCGTCCCGCGCAGCGTGACGGCCACGCGATCGGCCTGGCTCGTGATCTCCATCGCGCGATAGGCGAACGCGTCGTCGGGCAAGATCCCCGACAGCTGGTAGATGATGGTGATGTCGTCGGCGCCGCCGACCGGGCCGAAGTCGATGATGTTGCCGCCCGTCGGTGCCAGATCGAAGCGTGCGTCGAGTGCGTCGATCGTCGCGCTGACGATGCCGTTGGAGATCAGCGTGTCGTTGTCGCCACCGCTCGCGCGCGCCAAGCGATACGCCACCGGCGCATCCGCGACGCGCCCGATGTACAGCGGCTGCGCGTTCGCGCACTCGAACGCGACCTCGGCGCACGGTTCGTTGCACGTGCCGCGCAGGCAACTGTCATCTCGGCACGAGATCGCTATGCATGCGATCGCGACCACGGCGAAGCGCTGTCCCACGCCACCATCGTACCCTCACCCGCGAGCGCTGCGATGAAGGAGGTCGTCGATACCACCGCCGGGGAGATGCCGCTCGAGGAGATCGAGCTGCACGTGGGCGACCGCGCGTGGTCGATCCTGCACACCGACGCGGTCCTCACCCCCGACGACGAGAAGGCGTTCCTCCGCGGCCAGACTGCGTCGAAGCGACCATACGGCGTGGTCCTGTGGCCCTCCGCGCTCGCGCTCGCCCACGACCTTGCCTCGCGTGATCTCGCCGGCGCGAGCATTCTCGAGCTCGGAGCAGGAACGGGCCTCCCGGGCATCGTCGCCGCGGCGCGCGGAGCCCGCGTGGTGCAGACCGATCGCCAGAAGCTCGCGTTGCACGTGTGCGAGCGCAACGCGAAGCGCAACGGTGT
Source organism: Kofleriaceae bacterium (assembly GCA_044230415.1). GTDB lineage: Bacteria > Myxococcota_A > Polyangia > Haliangiales > Haliangiaceae > JABFXX01. The sequence goes on along the minus strand of JBGARE010000021.1, from coordinate 22,765 downwards.
CTCCACGATCGAGCATCGAGTCGCGGACTGGACGTCGTGGACGGATCGCGAGCGCTACGATCTCGTCATCGGCTCGGACATCCTCTACACGGACCTTCTTCATCCGTTCCTTCGCCACATCTTCGAGACGAACCTGCGTCCCGGCGGCGTCGTGGTCCTCTCGGATCCGTTTCGCGAAGAGAGCATGGCCCTGTTCGAGATGCTCGAAGCCGACGGGTGGCGCGTCGCGATGGACAAGTGGACCGTCGGCATCGCGCCGCCGCCACGACCGATCGGCGTGTTCGCGCTGACGCCCGCGTGACGAGAACCTCGACTCCTCGCATCGGTCAGCGCATCGCGCGAATCACCTGTTCGACACGGGCGGCGACGCCGCCGGTCACCTCGATCGCCTCGACGCCGAGGCCCAGCGCATCGTCGAGAACCAACGCGCGAATCTGTCCGTCGACGTCGCGCCGCAGCGCTCGATCCTCGGACGCCGACACGGCGATCCGATCGGGATCCTCGATGGCGACGACGACGACGAGATCGAACGCCTCCATCGCGTCGCGCAGCGCGTCGACGTCGACCTCGTAGTCCTCGTCGAGCGCGCGGGCGTACGCGACGTAGTCGAGCGGGCAGCGATCGACCAGCGCATCCCGCGGCAGATCACCGAGCCGATCGATCGAGCGGCGGAGCTGCACCTCGAAGTCCTCGACCGTCGGTGGATCGGAGAGCTCGTACCCCTCCTCCTCGAGGAGCGTGTACACCTCGTCGACCACGGCGTACCGTGGCAACCGCGCCGCGAGCGCTTCGATCAACGTGCTCTTGCCCACGCGATGCGTGCCCGAGATCGCGATCCGCATCAGCGCACGAACACCATGCCGTCATCGTATCGCGATCGCTTACACCCGCCGTACGCGAGCACCGCTCTCGCCGTGGGACGAAATAACCGCGCCGCGACAGGCGTACTGGTTCAGCACGATGCTGCTCCTCGACCGCGCCCCACTGCCCGTGACGAGCCTGTTGTCCCTGTGCACGGTTCTCGCGGTCATCTCGTCGCGCCCCACAGCCGTGCCGCCGGTTCCGTCGGTGGCGGCCGTCGAGGTCGCGCCCGCCGTCGATCCGTGCGGGATGGATCCCCGAGCGGCGTACTGCGCGGTCACCGCCAATCCGTGCTGCGATCACGCGGCGATCGTCGAGCCATCTGTCTCCATCCCCGCCATCGAGGAGTGCAGCTCTGCGACCTATGTCGGGTGGTACGAGAGCGTGTGCGGCGGAGAACCTCGCGACTAGCGCGCGCTTTCGAGCGCGTCCTAGCGCGGTAGCTCGATGTCCCGTGCCGCGAAGCGCGGACGATAGTCGCGCTCGATCGTCTTCGCGAGGATCTCCGCGTAGTCGCGCGGCGGCGCGAGTCCCCACGCGCGCTCGTCGTCGCTCATCGCGCCATCGTCCTCGGCGACGACCTCGTTCGCCGTCCCGTACGTGCGCTCGAGCTCGCCCAGCATCTGCGGCAGTTGCGCGTGCACGCGCGCGGGAATCGCACCGGCGAGCGGCGTCGAGAGCAACCAATCGAGCAAGTCCCAGCCGAAATCGCGATGGCGAACCTCGTCGCGCAGGATGCGATCGAGGGCATCGCGCGCGACGGGCTGCGTGCACTTCTCGCGGAGGTGCTTGAACAGCGGCACGGCGACGGTCTCGCCCAAGCAGAACACGCGGACCGCGATCCGCAAAATGTCGAGCTCGAGGGCGTCGGAGGTGCGCACGAGGCCGAGCTGCTCGCGATCGATCGCGGGCGGTTGCGTGCCGCCGGCGGCGATGTACACGTCGTGGCTCATGCGCGAGTGCGCGAGCTCGTCGTTGACGATCACGAGCCCCGCGTCGATCAGGTCGGGCGGCGCGCCGGCTTGGATCAGCCACAGCACGAGGTGCTGCGTGATCGCGGCGGAGGTGTACTCGGCCGCGATGCGGGCGCGCCATTCGTGTTGGACGCGCGCGGTGGTCACTTCGGGCAAGCCACCTTCTGCGGAGGCGGCGGGTTGCACGATGCGTCCGGCGGACACGACATCTCGCCGAAGTCGATGAAGCAGTCGCCCTTCTCGGCGCGCTGGATGACGTCGATGTGATCGTTGTCCGCTGCGAGCTGCTTGGGGCAGGCGTACTTCGCAGGCGGCGGCGGATTGCACATCACGCCCTCGGGGCAGTGCACCTTCACCATCGATTCGCACTTCCCATCGCGACGCGTGACCGTCCACTCGCGATAACCGCGCGCCGGTGCGGGGCCCGGTTTCACGCTCGGCTTCGATTGCGCGACCGTGTTCGCGTTCGTGTTCGCGGATCCCTTCACCTGATCGTTCACGCCGACCTGCGCGGGCTGCGCGGGACGCGGCGGATTCGCGACCGGCGTCATGTCGGGCGACGTCGGCTGCGCTTCGACGGGCGGCGGGTTCGTGGGCGTCGGCTCGTCGCGGTGATCGTGCGTTGCACTCGTCTGCGTCGGGCCCTGCGGCGGCGGCGCCGACTGCACGGTGCAGGCAGCGGGAATCGCCGCGAGCGTGAGCACGAAGGGAGTCGCGAAGCTACGACGAGGGGCGCGTGCGGACATGCGCGAACACTATCACTAGTCCTCGAGCCCGAGCTTCGATCTTCTAGTTCGTGAACAGGGCGCAGCCTTCGATGAACAGGTCGTTGATCACGGCGGCGCGTTCCGTCGTGCCCTTGCGGTAGATGCGACCGATGGCCGTGTCACCCGCGTGATAGACGAACGACTCGAGCTGCGTTCCCGAGGCGACGTGGGTCAACGTGTAGATCGTGATCAGGTTGTCGTCGGTGCGATCGAGGCCGTCCGATACCGACGTGAGGTCGTCGTACGACTGCTGGAGCGCGATCATCGCCTGCTGGGCGACGACACCGGTGGGTGGGTTCGCCGACGAAATGGTCCGCGTCGCGGTGATCGTGTAGTCGGTCGTGTTCGTGCGGATCAGCGTCCAGTCGTCGTCGAACACGCAGGTCTTCGGCGCCGTCGAGCAATTCTCGAGATCGCCATCGTGGATGTTCGTCACCATGCCGTACGTCGCGCCGGTCCCCCAGCGATCGAACACCGCGCCGTACGAGTTGTCTCCCGCGCCGTACTCGAACGCGACGAACTGGCGCTTCGCGGCCGCCTCGTACATCCACGTGACATTCACTTCGTCTTGATCGACGCGCAGGATCGCCTCTTCGGGCGTGGTCACGTCGGTGTGCGCGGACTGCTGCACGGCGATCATCAAGCGCTGGCGATCATCGGCGCTGAGCGTCGCGAGCGTGTTCGGGTAGATCTTGTTCGTGTTGACGACGGTGAGGTTCGGGTTGTTCTCGAAGATGTCGTGATAGGTCGTGCCGAACACGCACGTGGTGGTGTCCGGCGGCGGCTCGGGCTGCGCGCAGCCGTCGCCCGCGCAGTTGACGCTGATCTTGAACTTGCCCGTGGTCGACGCTTGGTGACCCTTCACGAGCACGCGGTAGCTTCCGGCGCGGAGGTTCTTCTCGAGGTGCGAGTACGTGGTGCTGCCGTAGTCATCGTTGCGCGCGATGTAGCTGCCCCACGTGCCCGTCGCGGTCTGCTTGTAGAGGTAGAGCACCGTGTCGGTGCGGCGCTGGCCGAGCACCGAGTAGCTCGTGGTCATGTCGACCTTCGCGTCGCCCGACAGCTCGAACGTCCACGCGTGGAACCGCTCGCTGCCGCCGATGATCGCGTTCTCGGGGTTGCCGAAGATGATCACGCCGTGGTTCGTCGGCTTGAGCTGCGAGTCCGCCTTGCTGTCGTCGAGGAACTCCGTCTCGTCCTCATCGGCCTTGCCTTCGTCGAGGCAGGCAGCGGTAGAGAACAGGACCAACGACGACCAGAGCCAAGGACTGCGCATCATGCCGGGCCTCCAGCAAGCCTCGGGCCCTGCCTCGCGACGGCTCTGTCACGCGCCGCGTCGTGGTGGCGACATAGTTCTCGGGGGTTCGCCTCCGAGATCACGCTCTTGAGGTGGCTAGTCGACCAGCCACGGCGGCTCAACCAGCCGAGAACACTCCTCATCACCCAGCTGTAACGAAGTTCATTGGATGGAGGTTGGACCGCCTGATACAAACGCCCCATGCGAAGCCTGTGGGGAGCGCTGCTGGTGCTTGTTGCGTGTGGAAACGACGGGACGGGCGTCGACCCCGACGCCGGGCCTGCAGACTGGGGCACCGAGAAGCGCGAGTTCGAGTTCGGTCCCTACAACCTCGCCGGCGGCGAAGAGGTCACGCAGGACTGCGTGCAGATCAGCCTGCACAACGAGACCTACGTCTATGTCAACTCCGTCGAGCTCACGACGGGCCCCGGGTTTCATCACTCGAACTGGTTCTGGGTTCCGCAGAGCACGTTCGCGGGCGAGGACGGCACGTTCGACTGCCGCGATCGCGACTTCAACGAACCGGTCGCCGCGATCTTCGGTGGCGTTCTGTTCGCGCAGTCGACCCAAGCCCCGCATGAAGTGCAGAAGTTCCCCGAGGGCGTCGTGATCAAGATCCCGCCGTACGCGAAGATCGTCACGCAGATCCATTTGCTGAACCCGACCGACGAGGCGCTGACCGTGCGCCCCAAGATCGCCGTGCAGCCGATCGCCGAGGCGGACGTCCGCACGCTCATGGCCGGCATCTCGTTCCAGAACCAATCGCTCCGGCTCGCACCGAACTCGCAGTCGCGGTTCAGCGTCACGTGCGACCTCGGCCCGAAGCACCGCGAGCTGTTCGGTCGCGATCCGGACTTCAAGATCTACTACGCGCTCGCGCACTATCACGAGCTCGCGACGAAGCTGACGATCGAAGCGCTGAACGAGACGGGCGAGAGCGCCACTATCTACTCGACGGAGAACAACGTCGGCGATGTCCTCGGCGGCATGCTCGATCCGCAGTTCTCGATGTCCGGTTACACGAAGCTGCGCATGTCGTGCGAGTTCACGAACCCGCGCGCCGACACGGTGCGGTGGGGCAACGGCAACGGCGAGATGTGCGTGTTCCTCGCGTTCTCCGACTCCACGTACAACTGGGGTGGCGGCGTCAACGACGAGACCGTGCCCCCGACGCGCGGCGCGGACGACGGCGTGATGCAGACGTTCGATACGCCCTGTGCGGTGTTCGCCGGCGACGCGAGCCACTGATCGAGCTCGCGCGATGACGCGCTGACCGATGACGCGCGGATGCCGTCGTGGCATCTTGCGCGCGCAATGAAGATTCTCCTCACCGGAGCGGGCGGACAGATCGGCCACGATCTGATCGGCACGTTGTCCGCAGCCGGCCACAGCGTCGTGTCCACCGATCTCGCTCCGCGCCCACCGAGCCACGCCCACGCCGGCGGTGACTCGTGGCAACGCCTCGACGTCACCGACGCCGAGGCGACGGAGAAGCTGTTCGACAAGGTGAAACCGGATCTCGTCTTCCACCTCGCGGCGATCCTCTCGGCCCGCGGCGAGAAAGATCCCAAGCTCGCCTACGACGTGAACCAGACCGGCACCTGGAACGTGCTCGAGGCGTGTCGCAAGTCCGGCGTCGGGCGCCTGCTGTTCACGTCGAGCATCGCGGTGTTCGGTCCGCCACCGTCGGGGCCGCTGCCCGACCCGACCCCCGACGACGTGGCGCTGCATCCGACCACGATGTACGGCGTCACCAAGGTCGCCGGCGAGCTCTTGTGCGCGTACTACACGAAGAAGTGGAACGTCGATTGTCGCGGCGTGCGCTTCCCGGGCCTGATCTCCGCGGCGATGCCGGGCGGCGGCTCGAGCGACTACGCGCTGTTCATGTACATCGATGCCGTTCGCAAAGGCGGATACGAAGCGTTCGCGCGCGCCGACACGCGCATCCCGCTGATGTACATGCCCGACGGCGTGCGCGCGCTGCTCGAGCTCGCGATGGCCGATCGCGAGCGCCTCACGCGCTCGATCTACAACATCGCCGCGTTCTCCCCGCGCGCCGACGAGATCGCGGCGAGCGTGCAGCGAATGATCCCGGACTCGAAGTTCAGCTACTCGCCCGACCCGCGCCGCCAGGCGATCCTCGATTCGTGGCCGAAGTCGCTCGACGACGCCGCCGCGCGCAAGGACTGGGGTTGGAAGCCGAAATACGATCTCGACGGCATGACCGACGACCTGCTCCCGCGTGTCCGCCGCATGCTCGAGCTCGGCGCGATCCTCACGACCCACTGAAAACGGAGCCCGTATTTCCTGTTGACCGATTGGTCGGACCCTTGTATTTCACCGTCGGTGAATAGGTCGGACCAAATTTGGAAGGCGTGGCATCACCGAACGTTCGTCCTGCCGGAAGCACCCGGTGATGAATGGGGGCTCGCACGAGTTCGCGAGTCGATCGGCCGGATGCCCGAAGGATTTGTCTATCGCGAGGCGGTCGCGGTCACCGACGAGGTGAACGAGTACTTGTGGGACGGGCCGTACGTCGGCGATCTGATCACGATCGTCGACGACTTCCAGATCGCCACTCGCTACGTGCGCGTGTCGTCGCGGTTCCGCCTCGAGGCGGACAAGCGCCGCGCGTCGCTCGGTGTTCGCGTCGGTGCGGTCACGCGCGACGAGCTGCTCGACGCCGCGCGCGGCCCCGATTCGCGCGCGATCATCCGGCTCGTGCTCGGGGTCCCGCTCGATCACGAGACCGTGATGCTGATCGACTCCGCGCTCGACTCCGATCAACGCGAGGCACGCAAGCACGCGATCATCGCCGCGTCGCTGTCGGCGTCGGAGCTGGTGGTCGAGCCGCTGTGTCGTGCGCTCGGACGCGCCGCCGATGCGGGCGAGGTGCAGATGATCCAGCTCGCACTCTCGAGCTGCGACGCCGCGTCGAGCGTTCCTCCACCCTGACGCTCGTCGACGAGGTCGTGGTAAGAGCTGGCCATGTACACGCAGGCCAAGTCCGTGTTCGCCGCGACGCTCGCCGACATCGAGAGCGCCGGGCTGTGGAAGCACGAGCGCACGATCACCTCGCCGCAAGCCGCGCATATCCAGAGCGGCGGCAAGGAGGTCGTGAACTTCTGCGCGAACAACTATCTCGGCCTCTCGAGTCACCCGCGCGTGATCGCGGCGGCGCAGAGAGCGCTCGAGGAGCGCGGGTACGGCATGTCGAGTGTGCGGTTCATCTGCGGCACGCAGGATCGCCACAAAGAGCTCGAGCACAGCATCTCGACGTTCCTCGGCACGGAGGACACGATCCTGTACGGCTCGTGCTTCGACGCGAACGGCGGTCTATTCGAGACGCTGCTCGGCGAAGACGACGCGATCATCTCGGACTCGCTGAACCACGCATCGATCATCGACGGCATCCGCTTGTGCAAAGCGGAGCGCCACCGCTACGAGCACGATGATCTGAACGACCTCGAAGCGAAGCTCCAGGCCACGCAGGGCAAGCGCCTCCGCATGATCGCGACCGATGGCGTGTTCTCGATGGACGGCGACATCGCGCAGGTCCACGCGATCTGCGATCTCGCCGACAAGTACGGCGCGATGGTGATGGTCGATGATAGTCACGCGACCGGCTTCGTCGGCCGCACGGGCCGCGGCAGCGCGGAGATGCGCGCGTGCATGGATCGCGTCGACGTGTTCACGAGCACGCTGGGCAAGGCGCTCGGTGGCGCCTCGGGCGGCTTCACGAGCGGCAAGAAGGAGATCGTCGATCTGCTTCGCAATCGCTCGCGGCCGTACCTGTTCTCGAACACGCTCGCGCCCCCGATCGTCGCGGGCTCGCTCGAGGCGATTGCGCTGATCAGCGAGTCCACCGCCCTTCGTGACAAGCTCGAAGCGAACACCGAGCGATTCCGCGCGGGGATGCAAAAGGCCGGACTATCCATCCGCCCGGGCACGCACCCGATCGTGCCGGTCATGCTCGGCGACGCGCGGCTCGCGGTGGACATGGCGCAGCGTCTGCTCGCTCACGGAATCTACGTCATCGGCTTCGCGTTCCCCGTGGTCCCCAAGGGCCAGGCGCGGATTCGCGTTCAGCTCTCCGCCGCCCACTCGACCGAGGACGTCGACCGCGCGATCCAGGCCTTCGCGGCCGTCAACGCCGATCTCGCCCAGGCCCGATGAAGCCCGAGCTCATCGTCGAGAAGATCCGTCTGGCCCTGCCCGATGCCATCGTGGAAATGAAGGATCTCACGGGGACCGAGGACCACTGGGAGGCCAAGATCGTGTCGGCCGCCTTTGCCGGCAAATCGCTGATCCAGCGGCACAGGATAGTGATGGCAGCTCTCGCCGAGGAAATGAAGGGGCCGATCCACGCCCTGACCATGGACGTGAAAGCTCCCGACGAGGTCTGATCTCGGCTGCTTTTGGTCGCGCAAACGTGCGATCGTCGCCACGTCGCCGTGGTCGCCTCCGCCGACGAAGAAGCCCCCTTCGGCCCGTACCTCGTGTACGAGCGACTCGGCGTGGGCGGGATGGCCACGGTTCATCGCGCACTCGAGCGTGGCATCGAAGGCTTCGAGCGCATCGTCGCGCTGAAGCGACTCCTGCCACACCTCGCGGAGGACGCGAGCTTCATCAAGGCGTTCGTGCGCGAAGCGAAGCTCGCGAGCGCGCTCAACCACGTCAACATCGTCCAGATCTTCGAGCTCGGTCGCGTGGGCACCGAGTACTTCATCTCGATGGAGTACATCGACGGTCGCGATATCCGTCGCATCCTCCGTCACGCACGCAAGGTCACCGGACCACCGCCGGTCAACGTCACGGTCGGCTTGCTGCTCCAGCTCTGCGACGCGCTCGACTACGCGCACAACAAGGCCGACGAGAACGGCGTGCCGATGCAGCTCGTGCATCGCGACGTGTCGCCCTCGAACGTGCTCGTCACGAGCGCGGGCCACGTAAAGGTGATCGATTTCGGCATCGCGAAAGCGCAATCGTCGCAGCTGCGCACGCAGACCGGACGCGTGAAGGGAAAGCTCGCGTACATGGCCCCCGAGGCCATCTCGGGCAAAGAGCTCGACGCGCGCTCCGACCTGTTCGCGGTCGGCGTGATCGCGCACGAGCTCCTCACCGCGCGCCCGCTGTTCGCGAGCAAGAACGAGTATCAGACGCTGCTCAAGGTCCAGCGCGGCGACATCATGCCGCCGTCGACGTTCAACCAAGGTTGTCACGCCGAGCTCGACGCGATCGTCCTCCGCGCGCTCGCGCGTGATCCCGATCAGCGCTACAGCGGCGCCGCCGAGCTGCGCGAAGATCTGATCGCGCTGCGCAAGCACTACAACCTCGCCACCAGCGTGCGCGACATCGCGACGTGGCTCGACTGGGCATTCTCGCTCGAGATCCCGACCGGCGGCTTCGCGGGCAACACCGGCGATCAACCGTCGATGTCGATGGACTCGCGCAGCCCGATCCGCAGTCGCACGCCGGCGCGTGTCGCGGCCAAGCGCAACTCGTCCGAGGTCGACGACGCCGTCGAGATCGCGTGGGGCGAGGACAAGTCGGCCGAAGGACCGATCGTCCTCGACGATGTCCCCGATGTCTCCGGCAAGCACCTCCTTCCGCCGATCGAATCTCCCGCGGGCTCGAACCCGAACCTCGCGAACCGCCTGTTCGACGACGAGGAGATCGACGACGACATCCCGACGCCCGCGCCGAGCCACGGCCGTGCTCCATCGCGACCGACGCCACGTCCCGGTGGATCGACGTCCGGCGCGACACCACTGCCGAGCGGATCCGCGCCGGGCCTCCCACGCGAGAAGCGCTCCACGGCGCCCGGCCACCAACCCGCGCCGAATCCCACGGGGCGCCATGCGACACAGACATCGCCCGAGGGCAACTCGCTCGTCGACGCGCTCTACGCCGCCAACGATGCCGCGGCGACGCTCGATTCGATGCCGGCGGCCGACACGCAGCCGTCGATGCCGGCCTTGCAGCCCTCGCGCACCGGGCAGATGCCCGCGGTCTCGCGCACCGGGCAAATGCCCGCGGCCTCCCGCACGGGACAGATGCCCGCGGTGAGCTCGACGCGCCAAAGCGGATCGATGCCCGCGGTGAGCTCGACGCGCCAAAGCGGATCGATGCCTGCGGCACGCGCGCCGACGCCGTCGACACCGCCGCCGCCCCCCGCCTCGCGCGCGACGCCGTACCCGCACGACGCCTCGCGCGCGACGCCGTACCCGCACGACCCCTCGCGCGCGACGCCGTACCCGCACGACCCCTCGCGCGCGACGCCGTACCCCACCGCGCCGCCGATACCCGCATCGCGCGCGACGCCGAACCCCACCGCGCCACCGACACCCGCAGCGCGCGCGACGCCGAACCCCACCGCGCCACCTCCCACGCCGCCATCGCGTCCGACGCCGTATCCATCGCGGGCGACGCCGAACCCGTCCGGGCCGACGACCGCGCCGTTGGTTGCCCCGACGATGACCGCGCCGATCGCGTCGCCGGCGCAACCGATCACGACGTCGCTGCCACCGACGCAGCCGATGTCCGCGATCGCGCCATCGACGCAGCCGATGACCGCGACCTCGCCGCCGGCGATGGCGCCGTACGATGCATCCGACAACGACGTCGACGTGCCGATGGACGACGAGCCGGTGCGCCCGACGCCGAGCCCGCTCCCCGTCGTCCGCTTCCGCGAGCCGTCGACACCGCCCGCGCCGACCGAGCTCCCCGTCGGTGTTCCGCTCGCGCAGCAAGTGCGCACCAAGCCCGGCCATGCACCCGCGCGTGCGGCGACCGCGCTGCCGATCGACGAAGAAGCTCCGACCTTGTCCGGCGATGGCGTGCCGAACAAGCCGATGCACAAGAAGGCCGCGTCGACGGGGCCCGCGATCGGCGAAGCGATGCTGCGCGACAAGGCGAAGGGTCCGCGGAAGAGCTTGATCATCATCGCGGGCCTGATCGCGGCCGGCGCGATCGCGACCGCGACCACCCTCTATGTCACGCGCGGCGATCAGGTGAAGCCGGTCACCGAGGAGAGCCAGCCCCGCGTCGCGCCCAAGACGGTCGGGACGGTGAAGTTCAACCTCGAGCCAGCCGACGCGGAGATCGTCATCGGAGGAGCTCTCGCGCACGCGGGATCGCCGTTCCAGATCGAGCTCGAAGCGGGCGTGCACCAGATCCAGATCAACCGCGCGGGGTACAAAGCGTGGCTCACGGCGCTCGAGCTCTCGGCGTCCGAGACCCAAACGCTGCGGGTCGTGCTCGAGCCACTCGGCACCGCGGTGTCCGCGACCGAGCCCGAGGGCACGCTGATCCTGAGCTCGACGCCATCGGGTCTCGAGGCGTTGCTCGACGGCAAGGTCCTTCCGGCGAGGACGCCGATCAAGATGCCGATCAAGGTTGGACCTCATACGATCGTCCTGCGCAACAACGGCGAGGAGGTCTGGCGTCAGGATCTCGTCGCGCAGGCGAACGCCGAGCACGAGTTCAGCCCGTCGATGGATGCGTCCAAGCTCCGCGAGCGCGCCGAGCGGCGAGCCCCGCGCCACGCCGCGGAGCCTGCGATCGCCCGCGATGCGGAGCTGCCGACGGTGACCGAAGCCGCGCGCGAGATCCCCGCGCCGCCGCCGGTCGTCGTGCCCGCGCCTGCCCCACCGGCGGTGACGCCGCCCGCCGCGAACGCCGCGGCGATCACACCGTCGGTGACCACGAAGCCTGCGACGACGCCCTCGACGACGACGACGCCCTCGACGACGACGCCCTCGACGACCCCTTCGAGCACCGCGAAGCCGACGCCCACCACGACGCCGGTCCCCGCCATCACGAAGCCCGCTCCGACGACGACCGGAGTGCCGACGGCCCCTCCGGCACCGCCGCGGATCGCGGGGCCCGTCACGATCCCGCCGAGCAAGGTCACGAAGATGGCCGGCGAGATGCCCGAGCTGTCGAAGACGAGGCACGCGGAGATTCCGCCCGTCGTCGCCGCGAAGCTCTGCATCGATCACACGGGCGGTGTCACGTCGGCCGAGCTGATCACGAAGCTCGAAGCGCGCGCCGCGCTCGAGATGACGCAGACGCTCAAGACCTGGCGCTACACGCCGTACAAGCCGACGGGCTCGCCGACGCCCGCCGCGGCGTGCTTCGCCGTCAGCTTCCGCACGAAGTAGATCACGCGCGGCGCTAGCCGCCCGCGACGATCCGTCCCTCGAACATCGTCATGCCGCACGTGAACGTGAGCGATCCCGTCGCCGGGACGGTGACCGCGACCTCGACGGGCTCGTGCATCGGCAGCTGCACGAGCTTGTTGTCGGGGGTCTTCAGCTCGGACAGACACTCCCCCTCGACAGTGCGCGTGAACACGAGCTTGAGCTTCTCGCCGGGCTTGCCCGGAATCGTGTCGGGCTTGTAGCCCTCCATGCCCGCTTCGATCGGCACCGAACGCACGCCGTCGGCGCCGACCGTCCCCGTCGTCGCCGTGGCCGGTGGAGTCTTCGCGGGCGGCGGCGCCTCCTGCTTCTTCGAACATGCAGCGAGCACGACGAGGTTCGCGAGGAGTAGAGCGCGCATGCCGGCAGGATAGCGCGCAGGCGGGTTCGGCGCTCTCTAGTCGCGCGACAACACGAAGAAGTACGGCGCGCGCACGCCGCGCAAATCCATGGCCCCGAGCAGCGTGTCGTCGTCGACGCGACGGAACATGTCGATGATCGGCAGATGGTCGTAGATCATCGCCGCGCTGACGACGCCGCGGTACTCGAGGTTGCGCAACCGTGCTCGGTACTTGTCGGTGCGCAGCCACGGCGCGAACAGTCCGAGGAGCGGCCGTCCCGCCGACACGAGCGATCGCGGCAGTCCCGCGACGAGCTTGATCGGCACGCGCCGCGGCTCCATCGGGAACAGCGAGCCGTTCGCCGAGACGAGCAGCGGATGCACCTTCTCGAGGCTGTCGAACTGCTTGCCGTACCACCCGGACGCCGCGAGGACGCCGTCCATCGGATGCCCCGTGGCGAGCTCGCGCCCCTTCCAGCGGCCGAGCATGTCCTCGGCACGAATGGCCGCGAGGCCGTCGAACAGCGCGAGCGCCGACTCGGTCGTGTGGACGGACGCGAGCGTCTCGGTCGCAAGCGACATCTACGACAAGCGAGCGGACGTCGCGCCCGTCGGAGACTGCGAGATCGATGCGAGCGGATCCTCCCAGTTCTCGAACTGGAGGATGCCGAGCTCCTGGAACCGCACGCGCTGGCGGTCCGACAGCAGATCCATCTTCTTGATCGCGGGGACGATCTTGGCGAACAGCATCTGCCGGAACATCACCTGCCCTTGGTTGTGCAGCGCGATCTCCATGCACTGCTTCGTCGGCAGGCCCGTCTTCTCCCACACCTCTTGGAACAGGAAGCGATCGCGCATCAGGCGAGCGGCCTCGAACACGAAGTCCTCGCGCTCGCGCTTCACCGCCTCCGGTTGATCCCGGTAGTAGTCGCGCAGTGACAGCACGCCGAACGCGACGTGACGCGCTTCATCGCCGATCACGTACGAGGTGAGCTCCTTGAGCAGCGGCTCCTGCGTGTTGTTGCGGATCATGCCGAACGCCGCGAGGGCGAGGCCCTCGACCATGATCTGCATGCCGAGGAACTTCATGTCCCAACGGCTGTCCTTGAGCACCATGTCGAGCAGCGTCTTCAGGTGCGGGTTGCATGGATACGACCAGCCGACCTTCTGGTGCAGGTAGCGGTTGTAGACATCGACGTGGCGCGCTTCGTCGACGACCTGCGAGGCCGCGTACAGCTTGCTGTCGAGATCTTGGACCGAGTCGACGAGCTGCGCGGTCGCGAGGAGCGCGCCTTGTTCACCGTGGAGGAACTGCGACAGCGTCCACGACATCACCTCTTGGTTCAGCGAGCGGCGCTCGGACTCGGTCATCTTGTTGTAGATGTCCGAGCCGTGCAGCGGCATCAGCTGCTCGGGCCCCATCGGCTTGTCGAGATCGACATCCGTGGCCCACGGCAGAACGTCGTCGGAGATCCACTGCGCGCGGCAGGCCTTGTCGTAGAGATCGCGCAGCTTCTCGCGCGTGTCCGTGTAGCCCCACGTGTACGTGACGTCGAGTACCGTCTCGAGCGTTTCGATCGATGGTCCTGCCAAATTCTCGGCGGCGACGGCGGTCATGCGGGCTCCCTCCGGGCGATGAGACGAAAACTGAAACTTGTTTCATTTTGTGCTGGAGCACCGAGGTCGGTCAAGCGCTATTGTGGACGTATGGCATCTCGACCACGGCCGAAGTCGCAAGTGCGCGACCCCGAGGCCGTTCTGCGCGCGACCAAGGAGCCCGATTTTCATCAGGAGCGCTCCCGCCGCAGCTACCTCGCGTTGATCGAGGCAGCCACCGAGCTGTTCGAAGCGCGAGGCTACGACGCGGTCGGCACGCCGGAGATCGCGCAGAAGGCCGGCGTCTCCGTCGGTACGTTCTATCGTTACTTCGACGACAAGCACGAGGTCTACTTGGAGATCGCGCGGCGCTCGTTCGTCGATGCGTACGCGCAGACGATCGAAGGGCTCACACCAGCGAAGTTCGTAGGGCTCGCGCGTCACGAGACGATCGAGAGCACGGTCACGGTGTTGTTCGAACAAGTTCTCGAACGCCCGAAGCTGACGCGCAGCTTCACGGAGATGTCGCTGCGCGATCCGGCGGTCGCCGAGCTGCGCCACGCGTTCGAGCACGTCGCGATCCGACGGCTCACCGATCTGATCACGGCCGCCACACCACGCACGGCGGTTCCCGATCCGGAAGCGACCGCGTTCGTGTTGTACGGAAGCGCGATGCAGTGCGCGAACGGACTCGCGGAGTACGTCGGTCCATCGCTCGTGACCGTCGATCGCGCGAAGAAGGCGCTGACCGCGTTTATCGAGCGCGCGCTGTTTCCCGCGTAGCCCATGGTCATGGGGTAGGCACCCCGGCGCTACCTGTCCGTACGCCACGTGCTCCAGCTCGTTCGCCTATCGTGGAGTCATGCGAGCGTGGATCGTCGTCGGTGCGTTGTGTGCTGCTCGCATCGCGCGAGCTGAAGTCTTTCTCGACGATTCGACGATCGAGCTGTCCGCGGACTACGCGTATCAACCGGTGACGTTCGTCAATCAGGTCGATCCGTCGGTCGGCACCGGCGTTCACTTCGAGGATCGCAACGGCGTGTTCGCGCGCTTCGTGTTCCGCATGCTGTTCCCCCCCGACAAGAGCGTCGACGATCCGTATACGTGGAAAGAGACGGGCAAGACCGCGTCGTACCTCGGCGGCGGCGTCGTCGAGACCACGACGTTCTACGAAGGCACGCTCAAGGAGGGCTACAAGACGGCTGAGGAGCGCGAGGAGCGCCACCGCGAGAAGCTCGCGAGAGCCAACGCGACCCTCGCGCTCAACGACTACTCGACGGAGATCCGGGTGTGGCAGCCGAACGAGGGCGACGGAGCGCTCGCGAGCAACATCAAGGGCGGCGCGTTCGGCATGACGACGGCGCTGTTCCGCACGCATCGCGTGTCGTTCGAGACCGGCCTGCGCTGGGAGTCCTGGCGCTCCGACACGTGCATGACGACGACCGGCGCGCAGACCTGTGCCTACAAGTTTTTCGGCATGCCGCTCGGCGTGCTGATCTCGCTCGGCCGCCTCGGCCGCGTCGAGCTCGGCTACGACTTCAATTGGCGCGCGAACATCCGCGAGGATGGGAGCTCGAAGGTCTCGCCGATCCGCGCGAGCCTGACCATCGATCTGTTCTCGCGCGTGTTCGTGCGCGGTCGAGCGCTCACCACCGTCGACGATTTCACGCATCCCGGCTTCGGTCTCGAGGTGGGAGGCCGGATATGAGATCCGCGCTCGTCACGCTCGGCGCCGTGCTCGTCGTCGCCGGTTGTTCGCGCAGCGTGTACCAACCCGGCACGCTCGCGGGCGAAGCGCAGGGTGCGCTCGAATCCCAGACCTCGCTCGTCACGTCGACCACGGTGCACGCCGCCGATGGAACCGAGAACCAGCGCGAAGGCGTCCTCCAGACGCTCCGCTACTCGTCGGGCGCGTATCTCGGCATCAGCCGCTTCGGCTCGATGTCGGGCATCGAATTCACGATCGCGATGGGCTGGCTGACCGGCAAGGCCGAGGCGCTCGAAGACGACGCGATGGAGAAGAACCACTTCTACATCGACAACGAGTACGGCGGAGTCATCCAACCGTTCTCGCTCAGCGTCGCGAAGATCGTGTTCCGCCTGGTCGGCGATTTCGGCGTCGGATGGACGCGCGACGATCGCTACCCGTATGCCGGCGCGCGGTTCGGGTTCGGCTCCGGAACGCGGCGATGGGCGTTCGATGCGCAGGTTCGTCGTCGCTTCGGGGACGTGCCCGGCAACGAGGGCGCGTACGAGGACCACGCGCGCGCGGTGATCACGTTCCGTCCCGGCAACGAGAACCGCACGACCGTGCACCTCGGTGTCGAATACGTGCGCGGCGATCAGCGGACCATCGTCGGCGGCGTCGAGCAAGGCCGCAACGACTACCTGCTTCGCGGTCGCTACGAGATGATGTCGATCGTCCTCGCGATCGGCGCCGCGCAACGCCCCGAGAGCGTGCGCGTGTCGTTCGACTAGCGAGCTTGCGAGCGCGTCTTAGTGCGCGAGCATGTACGCGGCGAGCGCCTGCTTCTCGTCGTCGGCGAGGTCGCACGTGAAGGCGTGACCGTCGGAGCGCATCGGCTCGGTGCCGGTCGGCGGGCGCGCGTCGAGGCAGAACAGCTCGTCGAGCGACGCGAGCGCACCGTTGTGGAGGAACCGACCGAGCGCCCACATCCCGACGAGGCGCGGGGACTTCACGCCGTGCGTGAGCTGGCCGGGCGCGATCGGGAGGCCGCAGCACGGCGTGCCCGAGAGCTCCGGGTCGGCCCACCGTGCGAGCGCCGGATCCGTCTTGATCTCCTCGAAGGTGTACGCGCGCTTGCCGCTTCCGCGCGGACCGTCGTGGCAGTCCGCGCAGCCCTTCGACGCGTACAGCGCTTCGCCGGTCGCGACGAGCGCGGCGTCGGGAGGCGACGGGTTCGCCGGAGCCCGTAGCGAGTAGATGTACTCGACGAGCGGCAGGATCTCGGCGTCACTCGGCGCCGCGGTGCCGCCGAGCGTCGCGAAGCCGCGCACGAACTCCTCGAGCGATCGCGCATCGCCGGTCCACGCGAGCAGCGCGCTGCTCATGCCACCGCTCGTGACCTCGGCCGGTCGCGGGATGCCCCACAGGCCGATGATCTTCGACACGGTGTGCGCGTGATCGTCGACGGGCAGCGGCGCCATCATGAAGTCCATCGTGCCCACCGGCCACGACGCGTAGGCGTTCTCGGTCGGCTTGTCCATCGACGGCATGCTGCCGCCGGCGAGAGGCAAGAGCGCGAGCAGCAGCTGGTTCTTCAGCGCCGAGTCCGCCGCGAGGCGATCGAGCACGGGCTGCACCTTCGCGATCGCCGCGGGATCGTGCGCCGACGCCTGCGCGAGCCCGAGGCCCACCGTCGGCGCGAGCGTGAGCGCCAGGATGTGACCGCCGTACTCGTAGCGATGATTCGGTGCGCCGACCGCGAACCGACCATCGGGCAGCTTGCCGAAGTGACAGCTCGCGCACGTGAACGCGAGCGACTCGACGCCGTTCACCGGAGTCGTCGGCGCCATGCCGAGCGGCAGCTTGTCGGCCGATGTCGGATCGAGCACCAGCCCGAGCCGCTCGAAGCCCAGACCGAGCTCGGCGGGAAAGTTCTTCGTCATGAACTTCACGAGCACCGCCGGGATCCCGAACGTCCCGAACGGATCGTAGAAGAACTTCCACTTGCCACACGCGAGCATCGTGGCTCGGTCCGTCTGGCCTCCGCGATATCGGTCGCACGCTCCGGCCAGCGCTCCATGCTCGAGCAGCGCGGACAGATCGGCCGACACGTTCGTCAGGCCTTCGCTCTCGTCGGGTTGCGGTGCGAAGGGATCACCGGACTGACCACTACCGGATCCCGCATCGGGTTCGTCGTCTCCCGACGGAGGCGACGACGACGACGAGCAAGCAGCGGCGAAAGCGAGCGTGGCGACGATCGAGCGGTACATGTGGCCTCCGGGTTTCAGCCACTGGACACTAGAACTTCCTACTTTCTAGTCAAGTGTACGCGTCCGGAATGCAGCAGCGCCACAGACCGGTCGGGCCTGCGGCGCGCTCGTCTACGAGCTCACTCGGCGGTGGATGGCACAGCTGCGTCCTCCACCGCTGTTCGCTGGTTAGTCGATCTTTCCATGCACGATGTTGAACACCGTGCTGACGACGCGATCGACCGCGTCGGCCTCCGCCATCTTGGTCACGAGCAACGCGTGGAGCACGCACGCGATCGAGCGCGCGCTGCACGTACCGTAGTCGAGCGGAACGATGTACGAGCTGCGCTCGCCGGCCCACACCGCGAGCGACGCGTGGTCGACCGCCTCGAGGATCCAGAAGTGCGAGTGCTCCGCGTGGCCCTGCCAGGCATGGAGGGAGCGCGTCGTATCGAGCGACGTGCGCACGGCCTCGCGATTCGTGTTCGACGGGTTGTCGATCCACCGACTGATCTTCGCGAGCATGTCGTCGATGTACTGCTTCGGTGCGTGGGTCTCGGCGCCGTCGGTCGGGTACTGATCCGCGACGAGCTTGCATGCGGCGAGCGCGGCGCGCACCGCGATCTTCTGATCGTCGGCGACGAGGCGGCGGGCCCACACGACGAGTCCTTGCGACAGGTACTCCTCGGCGCCGGCCCACGCGTTGGCGACGTTGGTCGAGCTCTCGCCGAGCTCGCGCAGAGAATCGGGATCGGGATGGGCGGGATGACTCATACGTCTAGGTAACTTCCTTCAGCAGCCGCGAAGACGGGGACCGCCGTGCGAGCGCTCGTGCGCTGCACGACTTCATCGATCATGTCGTCCGTCGCATCGGGGCTGTGATGGAACAATGCCAGTTTCTTGGCCCCGGCGCGCTCTGCCACGACGACTCCCGCACGCGCCGGTGAGTGCCCCCACCCGCGCCGCAGGTCGTAGTCGTGGTCCGCGTGCATCGCATCGTGGATCAGGAGATCGGCATCCTTCGCGAGCGCGAGCGCGGCGGGCAGCGGATTGTCGAGGTCGGGATACTCGACGTCGGACAGATACGCGACGGTCTTTCCGTCGGCGGTGATGCGATACGCGGTGGTCCACATGCTGCCGTGAGGCACGGCTGCGGTCGTGACCTCGAAGCCGGGCAGCTGGAGCGTCGAGCCGGGATTGAGCGTCTCGATCGATACGCCCGCGGCGAGGTTCTCGAGCCCGTTGAGCGGCGAGTAGTGCGGCGCGAGCTGGTTCTGCAGCGTCGCTTCGAGCGTCGACGCGGTCGGGTTCGCACCGAGGATGCGGATCTGGTTTCCCTTGATGAAGAACGGCGTGAAGAACGGTAGGCCCTGGATGTGATCGAGGTGCGTGTGGCTGAGGAGGATCGGCAGCTTGCCGGCGCCCTTACCGAACTCGCTGCCCATCAGCGTCTTCGCGAGCTCCGTCGCGCCGGTGCCGAGATCGATGAGCAGGCGCTCGCCCGCCTTGGTCTGGAGCTCGACGGACGTAGTGTTCCCGCCGTAGCGCAAGAAGTCGCGCCCCGACATCGCGAACGATCCGCGAACGCCCCAGAAGCGGATCTTCACTGCGTGCTGCTCCCCGGTCCGATGCCGGGATTCGTTCGCTCGGGTTCGATGCGGGTCGGAACCTCGTCGGGACCGATCGGCAACGTCATGCCTTCGAACGACGTGAGCACTTCGATCCCGATCGCGGCGCCCTTCGCGAGGTACGTAGCCGCGATCTGATCCATCTGATCGTCGCCGTGTGACGGCGCGTGGTGATAGAGGACGAGCCGGCGCACCGACGCGGCGGCGCAGACCTCGAGGGCCTGGTCCGGGGTCGAGTGCCCGTAGTGAGGGAACCGCGCGTACTCCTCGGGGAGAAAGTGCGTGTCGTAGACGACCGTGTCCACGCCCTGCAGGCGGGCGACGAGCTGCTCGCGCATCGTGCCGAGCGAGTGCTTGTCGTCGTCGGTGAGCTCCTCGAGCCCCGGTAGGAAGTGCTGCTTGTGCAGCACGGCATCGAACGGCGCGGTGTCCGAGACGTACGCCCACGACGACCCATCGCAGTCGATGCGATAGCCGACGGAGCCGAACGGATGGTTGAGCGCGATCGGCGAGATGTGGAACGACCCGAGATCGAACTCGACGCCGGGCTCGACCTGATGGAAGTCGAACGACGCGGGCACCGCCTCGAGCGGCATCGGGAAGAACTCGTGGCGGGTGATCCCGCCGATGACCTGCTGCAGCTCGTCGGCCGCCGTGAGCAGTGCGTGCACCGCGATCCGCGTACCCGGCACGTAGGCGGGCGAGAAGAACGGCAGGCCTTGAATGTGATCCCAGTGCACGTGCGAGAGCAGCACGTTGTAGTTCTGGGGGCCCTGCGCCTCGCGCATCAGCTTGTTACCGAGCGCGCGAAGCCCGGTCCCTGCATCGACGATCACGCATTCACCAGTGGCCGAGCGGGCTTCCACGCACGACGTCTGACCGCCGTAGCGAACGGTCGCAGCGCCGGGCACGGGGTAACTGCCCCGAACGCCCCAGAAGGTGATCTGCATGGACGAAGGAAATTGTATCCCCTATCGAGGCGGCGCGCGCGCTTCGTCCTGTTTGTGCGCTCGCAAGCTCGCGCAACCCGAGTTATTGAAGGAAATCATGAACGCGCAGCCACGCATCCTCGTGATGGGTGCCGGAGGCATCGGCGGCATCGTCGCCTCGACCCTGATGGAGATCGGATCCGCGGTCACCGCGGTCTCGACCAACGCACTGATTCGCGCGGCGGTCGACAAGACGGGCTTTCGCCTCGTCGACGATGGCGAAGAGAGGATCGTTCGCGGGTGGGTCTCGCCCGCGCCCGAGGGCAAGTACGACCTGTGCATCCTCGCCACGCAACCGCCGAACGTGGAAGACGCCGCGCGGACCGCGCTGCCGCATCTCGTCGATGACGCCGAAGTCGTCGTCCTGCAGAACGGACTGTGCGAGGAACGCATCGCGAAGATCGTCGGCGCGAACCGGGTGATCGGCGGCATCGTCGCGTGGGGCGCGTCGATGCCGGAGCCCGGTCGCTACGAGCGCACCGCCGCCGGTGGCTTTTCGCTCGGGAGGCTGTCGGGTGAGATGGACGCGAACGTGCGCCGCGTCGCCGAGCTGCTCGAAGCGGTCGGTCCCGTGACGCTGACGAAGAACCTCGCGGGTGCGCGGTGGTCGAAGCTCGCGCTCAACTGCGCGGTCAGCGCGCTCGGCACGATCGCGGGCGAGCGCCTCGGCGTGCTCGTGCGCCAGCGCCGCTATCGCCGCCTCGCGCTCGAGATCATGACCGAGGCGGTCGCCGTGGCGAAGGCCGAAGGCGTGCAGCTCGAGAAGGTCGCCGGCACGCTCGATCTCGAGTGGGTCTCGCTCTCGGAGGCCGATCGCGTCGCGACGGCGTCGGTCTCGCTGACCGCGAAGCACGCGCTGCTCCTCGCGGTGGGGCTGCGCTATCGCCGCATGCGATCGTCGATGCTCGCGGCGATCGAGCGCGGCCGGACGCCGGCGATCGATTTCTTGAACGGCGAGGTCGTCTCGCGCGGCGGACAGCACGGCATCGAGACGCCGTGGAACAAGAAGATCGTCGATACCGTGTGGGCGATCGCGAAGGGCACCGAGAAGTCGTCGCGCGAGCTCCTCGATCGCGTGTGCGGCCCCGACGAGCGCCCGAGCGTCTCCGCGATGAACTAGGGACGGTGACGGCTAGTTGACGCTGTCGTCGGGCTCGCGACGGCGACCGACGACGAGCATCACCGCGAGGAGCAGCACTCCGATCGCGGCGAGCATCACGCCGAGCGCGAAGCCGGGCGCGCGAAACGTCCACACGACGCTCGCGTCCGCCGGCACCTGCACCGCGCGGCGCAGGATGTCCGCCGTCACCCACGCGCGCTCCTCGCCGTTCACGCTCGCGGTCCATCCCGCGGACGCCGACGACGTCACCACCGCGTAGCCCGTGTCGACGCACGCCAGCTCGATCTCGCCGGGCTCCCACGCGCGGATCGCACACGGCGACGGCTCGAGCGGCGACGCGCCCGCCGGCCCCGCTCCGTCGAGGACGATCGTGCCCCGGTGCAGACTGGTGCCCCCGCCGCGCGTGAACATCAGCGCGAGCGCTTCGGCGGGATCGCGCTGCCACATCCAGCTCCGCATCACCGACGCCACGGGCGCCACCGGCAGCGTGACGAGCGCCCAGCCCCCGCGGCGCGACAGCTCGTGGAACTGCGAGCGCGGCGAGTCCACCATCGTCGACGGCAGGATCGCCGCGCCGATGCCGAACCGATCGAGCAGCGCCCCGCCCTCCTGCGCGGCGGCGAGCCACGTCCGATCGTGCTGCGCGAGCCGCGCCGGACTCTCGCTGCGCGCACCCGCGAGCCCCCACCGCGCTGCCGACGAGCCGGCCAGCGTCGCGACCTCTTCCTCGAGATCCGTGGGCGTGTCGTGCATGAACGCGGGGCGAAACACGCGCGTGGGCTTCGCGTGCGTTGCGAGCGCGGTCGCGAACGCGGGCTCGCGCTGCACGATCTCGCGATCGACGACGGGCGCGATCGATCCGCCGGCGCCCGCATTCGGCAGCACGAGCAGCGCGAGGATCACGGGCACGACACGCGACGCGCGTGGATCGTCATCGCGATCGCTGTCGCGTGCGCGAGATCGCTGCCATGCGAGGAGCAGTGCACCCGCCGTGAGGACCACGCCGATGCCGCCATCGAGCAGCGCGCGATCGATCGCGGGTGCCGCCTCGGG
>JBGARE010000020.1:0-146426 GCA_044230415.1 Kofleriaceae bacterium | reverse complement strand
ATCGGCGGCAAGATCGCGCAGGGCACGTACACGCTGACGCGGCTCCACGCGCGCTACGGCAAGGCCGACATGAACGACGATCTTCGCTTCCGGGCGGCCAAGCCGATCCAAGGCGGCCGCGAGAACTGGAGCGCGAAGGGCCTCGAGTACGGCGCGACGCCGTCGTCGACGAACAACTTCCAGGGTCGCTACGCGATCCGCCATTGGTGGACGGGACCGATCGCGTGCAAGAACCCGCAGCGCGGCGTGTGGGGCGGACCGCCCGACGGTGGCTATCGCCAGCCGATCGCGGCGAGCAAGCTCGCGTACGCACCGCGCGGCAAGCTCGCGCTGCCGACGGTGATCAAGCGCGACCTGTGGGAGATCGGCATGAAGAAGTCATCGTCGGCGACGCCGGCGCCGGCGCCGAAGCCGCCGGGTGGCGGATTCTCGACGCCGCCGGGCGGCAAGACGATGGGCTTTGGCTTCGGCGGCGGCATCCTCGGTGGCGCCGCGCTGCTCGGATTGCTCGCGCTCGTTTCGCGGAGGAAGAAATGACCAAGATCGCAATGACCCTCGGCGCCGCGGCGCTGGCCCTCGCAGTCACCGCATCGCAGGCCGATGCGTTCTGTGGATTCTATGTCGAAGGCTCGGGCGCGAAGCTCGCGGCCGACGCGACGCAGGTGACGCTGATGCGCCAAGGCACGCGCACCGTGCTCGCGATGCAGAACGACTACAAGGGTCCGCTCAAGGACTTCGCGATGGTGGTGCCGGTGCCGGTCGTCCTCAAAGAGAACGAGGTGAAGACGCTCGACAAGAGCGTGCTCCAGCGCATCGAGATGCTCGGCTCGCCGCGGCTCGTCGAGTACTGGGAGCAGAACCCGTGCCCGGTGCCGCGTCAGGAGCGCTACTACGACGACATGGCCGCCGACAAGGCGATGCCGATGGCCGCGCCGACGTCGAGCGTGGCCTACGAGAAGCAGACGGTGAAGATCGAAGCGAAGTTCACCGTCGGCGAGTACAACATCTTGATCCTGTCGGCGACAGAAGCCGCGGGCCTCGAGAAGTGGCTCAATCAGAACGGCTACAAGATCCCCGTGGGCGCCGAGCCGCTGCTGCGCCCGTACGTCGAGGCGGGATCGAAGTTCTTCGTGGCGAAGGTCGATCCGAAGAAGGTCCAGATGGTCGATGGCGTGGCCTCGCTGTCACCGCTGCGCTTCCACTACGACTCGGAGGAGTTCTCGCTGCCGATCCGCCTCGGGATGGCGAACTCGACGGGCAAGCAGGATCTGATCGTCAACATCATCAGCGACACGCGCTACGAGGTCGCGAACTACAAGAACGTCGTGATCCCGACGAACTTCGACGTGAAGGACTCGGTCCGCTCGCGGTTCGCGGAGTTCTACGCGGCGCTGTTCGACAAGACACTCGAAGCGAACCCGCGCTCGGTGATCACCGAGTACGCGTGGGATGCGCAGCCGTACTCGATGTGCGATCCGTGCCCGCCGGAGGTTCCGACGGACGCGGATGCGATGACGCTCGGCGGTGACGTGATCGGCGGCAAGATCGCGCAGGGCACGTACACGCTGACGCGGCTCCACGCGCGCTACGGCAAGGCCGACATGAACGATGACCTTCGCTTCCGGGCGGCCAAGCCGATCCAAGGCGGCCGCGAGAACTGGAGCGCGAAGGGCCTCGAGTACGGCGCGACGCCGTCGTCGACAAACAACTTCCAAGGTCGCTACGCGATCCGCCATTGGTGGACGGGCCCCATTGCCTGCAAGAACCCGCAGCGCGGCGTGTGGGGTGGTCCGCCCGACGGTGGCTATCGCCAGCCGATCGCGGCGAGCAAGCTCGCGTATGCACCGCGCGGTCAGCTCGCGCTGCCGACGGTGATCAAGCGCGACCTGTGGGAGATCGGCATGAAGAAGTCGTCCGCTCCCACGCCGGCGCCCGCGCCCAAGGGTGGGTTCTCGACCCCACCGGGCGGCAAGACGATGGGCTTTGGCTTTGGCGGCGGCATCCTGGGTGGCATCGCGCTCCTGGGGCTCCTGGCACTCGTGAGTCGGAGGCGGAAGTAGTCGTCCATGCGCGGGGTTACCGGACAGAGCCCGGGGGCGGGTCGTGCGTTGGAAGCATCCATGGCTTCGGCGTTCGACGGTCGTACTCGGATCGGGCTCGATGTGGGACTCGTCGCGATCAGCACGAGCGTCATCGCGGCGATGATGTTCCTCCTGTCCGGCTGCGGTTCGTCGACGGAGGTCGCTCCCAAGACCACCCCGATTCCCACCGCCGACCCGCGCATCCCGAGCCAGCCCGGCGAGATGTGGCCCTCGCTCGTGTCGATCGATCGCACCGCGTTCCGCGCGCCGGATGAAGTCACGGAAGGCACGCAGCTCTCGGACGTCGATAGCTGCGCGACCTGCCACCCCGATGCGGCCGCGCACTGGTCCGGTAGCGCGCACTCGTTCGCGAGCTTCGGCAATCCCATCTACCGCACGAACGTCGAGCTCGCGCGTCACGAGCTCGGCGACAAGAACAGCCGCCACTGCGGTGGCTGTCACGACATGCCGCTGATGGTCGACGGCTTGATGACCAACAAGCAGCCGATTCCCGCCGACGATCTGCGCGCGCACTCCGGTGTCACGTGCAGCCTCTGTCACGGCATCCAGAGCGCGACGAAGGACGGCAACGGCAGCTACGTGTGGTCGCGCGCGCCGATCACCGCGCCGACGCTCGGTGACGCCGCGTCGATCGCGCAACACAAAGCGCAAGCGAGCGCGAAGGCCGGCACCGAACTGTGCGTCGGTTGCCATCGCGGCTTCTTGTCGGCGGACATGGACATGCCCGTGCACCTGTCGGGTCTCGACGAGCCCGGCATGTGGCGCAACTCGGCGTGGGCCGGCAACGGCATGGGGCGCGTCGACAAGGTCGAGAAGAAGGACTGCATCGATTGCCACATGGAGCGCGAGCCCGCGAGCAAAGACGAGCTCGGCGCGAAGAGCGGCACGATCGCGTCGCATCGCTTCCTCGGTGGACACACGTGGATGGCGTCGATGCGCGGCGACGAGGATCACCTGAAGCGCACGCAGGCGAAGCTCGAAGGCGTCGCGTCGATCGATGTCGCCGGCGCGCGCCTCGAGAGCGCGAGCGGTGCCACGTGGCATCTGCCCGCCGATGGCGCTCCGATCGTGGCCGGCACGCGCGTGTCGCTCGACGTGGTGCTGCGCAACCTGCTCGCGGGGCATCGCTTCCCCGGTGGCGTGCTCGACATCCAGGACACCTGGATCGAGATCGAGGTCACCGATGCCAAGGGCGGCAAGCTCGCGTCGTCGGGCCTCGCGCACGAGACGGATCCGAACGATCAAGACGCCCACGTCCTGCAGACGCTCGTCGTCGACGAGAAGGGCGAGGTGCTCGTCGAGCACGAGATGTCGAAGTTCCGCACGCAGATCGCTACGCAGACGCTCGCCGCGCGCGAGGCGCAGGTGACGCGCTACGTGTTCGACGTGCCCGCATCGCTCACGGCGTCGCAGTTGCCGCTCACGGTCAACGCGCGACTTCGCCATCGCAGCCGCACGCTGAAGATGCAGGCGACGGTGTGCGCGACGGCGATGACCGAGGCGGGTAAGGCGTTCCTCGTCGGTGCGAGAGGTGCACGCGATGTCGTGCTCGATCCATGCAAGGCGCAACCGATCACGCTGATCTCGTCGACGAAGGTCCAGCTCGGTGCAGGCGCGACCATCTCGACGACGCGTCCCGCGTGGGATCGCGAGTACGAGCACGGCATGGCGCTCGTCAACACGGTGAGCGAGCGTCTCGACGAAGCGCGCCACGTGCTCGAGACCGCGCTCGCCAATGTTCCGGCGGGCGAGAAGAAGGGGCGCGCGATGGTGCTCGTGCAGCTCGGCTGGGTCGCCAGCAAGCAGGGCCGCGCCGACGACGCGCTCGCGTTCGTCGCAGAAGCGCGCGCCCTCTTGCCGACGCCGGGGCCCGCGGTACTCGACGCGATCGCGACCGATGCGCTCGCGCGCGTGTGGCGCTGGGACGAGGCGATCGCGCCCGCGAAGGCGTGCACCGAGCGCGCTCCGCAGAATTCGCAAGCGTGGATGATGTACGCGCGCGTGCTCGGCTCCGCGGGTGACAACCGCGGTGCTCTCGACGCCGCGACGAAGGGACTCGAGTTCGCGCCGCGCGATCCGGATCTGCTGCGCAGTCAGGCAACCGCGCTCGCCGCGCTCGGACGCCCCGAAGCGAAGGCCGCACTCGACGCGTACGAGCGCTTCCGCTCCCCGGACTACTCCGCAGACCTGCGCATCCAATGTGCGGCGGATAACGTCCGCTGCGCTCGCGATCGCGAGCAGGGCCACACGATCGTGATGACCACGCCGCACGCCGTCGCGGCTCGCTAGTACTTTTGGGGTCGTCGAGGACGAAAATGGCTGGCCTCCCCATCGGCCGCGACGCTAGGCTCGGGGAATGAGCGACTTCGAAATCGCCAAGGACGGAACGTGGATGTTTCCGCCCGACGACGGGACGTCGCCCCTGATGGGCCAGGATCCACGCGGGGAGGAGGTCTGGCAGTTCCCCGACGACGATGGCAAGACGCCGATCGAGGAGCTCGGGCCTGCTGTTCCTCGCGGGCCCTCGAGCCCGTCGAGGCCACGATCCGAGGTCATCGAGTTTCCGGAAGATCACGTTCGCGCGCCCTCGCCGCTCGAGAGCGCGCGGAACTGGTTCTCCGATCTGTTCTAGAGCGGCGAGTCAGGTAGACCGTCAGGGTTTCGCGAGCATGCCCACGGCGAACGTGGCGGGCGTGCCTTCGACATCGAGGCGGCCCGTCACGACGCCGCAGAACTTGGCCGGCTTGCGTTTGACGAGGTTGCCCGTGTCACCCACGGCAAATAGCTCGAGCGCATCGCCCGTCTTCGTCGTCAGTCGCGCCGCGAAGGCGTCGGTCCCATCGACGGTAGTCTTCTCGATCCGCGCGAGCGTGCCGGATACGCAGAGGCGCTTGCCCATAGCCTTCGGTGGATCTTTCTCGACGAGCTCGAGCGACGTTTCGTTCTTCGCGATCGCGAGGTCTTTCCACGCGAGCTTCGCGGCCGCGTAGCGCACGAGCAGCTTCGCTCCGCGATTCGGTGCGCCGCGATCGTCGGTGAACTGTGGCCGTGCGAAGTCGATCGCGGCCGCGAGGTTGTAGCTATCGAGAATGTCCGCCGGAGGTGGAGCCGTGATCGTGGTGGTCGTTGTCGATACAGGTGGCGTTGGCGTCGGTGTTGGCGTCGGGGTTGGCGTCGGGGCTCGTTCGGCGGTCGTCGCGTGTGCGGCGGATGGATGCGCGAACGTCCACAGCATGCCGATACCGCCGGCGTACAGCGCGAGGCCGAGCATCGTCGAGAGGATCGCCCACCCGAGGCCCATCGGCCCGCCGCTCGGACCCGCATCTTTGTCGTCGTCCTTGTCGACGAGGTAGTTCGGATCGCCGTCGGTCTTGCGCTTCTCGGCCTTCCCGAGCGCGGCCATGATGATGAACACCAGCGCGACGAGCAGCGCCGGCCACGGCGTCTCGAGC
Source organism: Kofleriaceae bacterium (assembly GCA_044230415.1). GTDB lineage: Bacteria > Myxococcota_A > Polyangia > Haliangiales > Haliangiaceae > JABFXX01. Next base: position 140,872 of record JBGARE010000020.1, on the reverse strand, counting down.
GTCGGATCGACGATGCGGCGGACCGACACGCCGGTCAGGAGCGCGCCGTACACGCCGAGGCCGATCGTGATCGCGAGGATCCACCAGCGATGCCCGTGGAGACCATGCTTGTACATGTTCGCGACGACGCCGAAGGCGACGAGGAACGCGACACCCGTGAACCACCCGACCACTGCCGACCGAGACATCCAGCGACCGTACTACAGCGGGTTCGCGGCGAACCAGGTGGACATCTCGGCCCGGCGCTCGTCGATCGGGTGCTTCAGCGCGTCGGCCATCAGCTTCTTCGCGCGCGTGCGGTCGCCCTTGGTGTCGTGCAGCGCGCGGGCGACCGAGAAGCTCGCTTCGGCGACGTCGAGCGCGTTCGCGTCCGCGGGGCGGCTCGTCACGAGCGCGAGCGACTTCTCGGCCCAGGTCAGCGCCTCACCGGGATGCTTCGCGTCGAGCTCGAGGTTTGCCATGTCGAAGAGAGCGCCGCCGAGCCAGGGCTCGCCGTCCTTGCCGAGCGCGGTCAGCACGCGGATCGCATCGGCGAGCGCGGCCTTCGCATCGGCATAGCGGCCCAGGCCGGCGAGCGCGCGGGCGAGATCCATCTGGACGCCCGAGACGCTGCGGCCGTCGGGGCCCTCGTTCTTGATCGTGATGTCGAGCGCGGTCGTGAACGCGACGCGCGCGGCTTCGTAGTTCTTCAGGCGCAGCTCGAGGCCACCGAGGTTGCCGAGCGCGGCGGCGCGATTGCGATGGACCTCGCCGTAGACGCGCAGGAACACCGCATCGGCGCGGGTGAACGCGTCGCGTGCTTGGTCGTACTTGCCGGCGTCGATCCACGATTGGCCCACGGTCATGAGCGCGCCGGCGGCTTTGGGGTGCTCGGGCCCGAGCGTGGACTCGAGGATCGAGAGCGTGCGTTCGGCGGCCGCGAGGGCTTCGGCGTTCTTGTCCTGGAACCGCATCACGTGCGCGAGCGTGCCGTTCGCGAGGCCGACGTTGGGGTGGTCGGCGCCGTAGACCTCCTCGAAGATCGAGATCGCCTTCTCGATCGACGTCTGTGCTTCGCCGAGGCGGTTCTCGTCGAGGAAGACCTGCGCTTCGGTGGTCAGGACCTTGCCGTAGATGACGAGGTTCTGGCCGCCGATGCGCTGCAGCTTCGCGCGCGCGAGCTCGATGAAGCGGCGCGCCTCGTCGTAGTCGTGCTGGTCGACGCCGGCGAGGTTCGCGAGCATCTCGAGCGCGATCGCGGCGTCGAAGTCGCGACCCTGCGCCTCGGCGAGCGCGAGGGCCTTGTGGAAGTCGGCGATCGAGGCCTTGATGTCGATCTGTTCGTTCGCGGTGCCGCGCGCGATCAGGACGTCGAGCTCGATCGCGGGCGCGGTCGTCTGCGCTTCGGCGAGGAGCGCGGACGCGGCGGCGACGGCATCCTTGAACTGCGCCGCGTCGGTCATCGCTCTCACGCGACCGAGCTCTTCGGCGTGCGCCGGCGACATCGGACGCGTCGATAGCGTGGTCGCGTCGCTGCACGGCGAAGGATCGTAGGACGCCCACGCGGCGTCGGTCGCGCGGCGAACGAGGGCAGGGCTCACCGCGCCGGAGAAGGTCTCGACGAGCTTGGCGATGCGGCTCGTGCGGCCAGCGAGGCAGGCCTTGCGCGCCGCGTGGAGCGGGGAGGGCTCGTCGCGCAGGCGGCACACCGCGGCGACCTGATCGCCGAGGGCGTTGCTCGCGCGGCCGAGCGTGGTACTCGCGCGCTCGAACACGGACTCCGCGAGCGGCGATCCACTCGCGAGGAAGGCGGCGCGCATCTTCGCGCGAGCGTCGTCACCGACGAGCGCGCGGACCTCGGCACCCTCTGCCACGCACGCGGCTTCGCGGCGATGCGATCCGATCGCGGACGCGGCCGCGAGACCACCGCCGCCGAGCGCGACGAGGGCGATCGCGCCGATCGCGATCCGGCGGTTGCGCCGCGTGCGACGCGCACCAGCGGCGCGGCGCAGCGCTGCGAGGAGCGCGGGCATGTCCGCGTGCCGCGCATCGGGAGATGTGGCGAGGCCCTTCTGTAGCTCGCGGATCACCTCGGGGGGGACGTCGTGCTTCGCGGCCTGTTGGAAGTCCTGCGCTTCGATCGCGAGCTGGATCGCGGCGAGCGTGGTGCCGGCGAACGGTCGCGTGCCGAGCAGGCTCTCCCACGCGACGAGACAGAACGCGAACTGATCGCTGCGCGCATCGACGGCGCCACCGGCCGCTTGCTCCGGTGCCATGTACGCGGGAGTTCCGATCAGCGCGCCGGTCTCCGTCAGCGGCGTTCCCTCGGCGAGCGGGCCGCTCGGTGCGCGGATCGTCGCATCGGTCGCGCCGACGTCGGCGTGATCGTGCTTCTTGGGCGGAACGCGCGCCGCGAGGTGCGCGAGGCCGAAGTCGCTCACGCGCGCGCGGCCCTCCGCGCCGACGAGCACGTTGTCGGGCTTGAAGTCGCGATGGATCAGCCCGGCCGCGTGCGCCGCGGCCAAGCCGGTGCCCGCATCGAGGAGCACGGTCAGGATCTCGCGCCAGCTGCGTGGCGTCGCGAGGTACCCGCGCAAGGTCACGGGGCCATCGCCGATTCCGGGCACGTACTCCATCGCGACGTACGTGCGATCGCCGACCGTCCCGACGTCGTAGACCGTGACCACGTTCGGATGCGCGAGCTTTGCCATCGCGACGGCTTCGCGATGCAGACGCGCGTTGCCGCTTCCCGCGTGGTGCAGCTTGAGCGCGACGTCGCGCCCGAGCGTCAGATCGCGCGCGAGGTAGACCGTCCCCATGCCGCCGCGACCGAGGATCTTCTCGAGCACGTAGCGACCCGCGACCGTCTCGGTCTCGAGCAACTCGGGATGATCGACGCCGACCCACGCCGCGCCGGGCGTGCGCACCTTCGACGAATCCTTCGAGCCCACCGCGAGCGCCGCGACGATGTCGCGACAGTTCTCGCACGAGTCCAGGTGCTCCTCGAGGTCGCGCATCGCGGCGGGCTCGATCGCACGCTCCACCATCTCCACCAGCACGTTGTCGTCGGGACAGTCCACGGCGCCCAGGTGCTACAACACGAATGACGCCGATTCTACGGAAAAATCGTGCGCATCCCGCACAGCGGCGATCTCACTGCGGCGCTTGGATGATGGCGTCGATGTCGAACAGTCCCGCGGCGATCGTCGACGACTGCGGGCCCTTCGCGTAGACGTCCAGGCTCTGGAATCCGGCGGCGTCGTAGCGGCGGCGGCTGCCGCACAGCGCGCAGCTCGAGTTGTCGGTCTTCAGCACGAACCGCAGCTCGGTCTTCTCCGGCGTCGCGAGGCTGAGCAGCGCGAACGACGCGATCTGCTCGGGGTGCGCCGCCGACGATCCGCCCGAGGACGGCATGTCATCTGCCTCGTCGCGAAGCTCGTCGTACATGCGGCTGACCACGCTCGCGCGCGCCTGCGCCACCGATTGGCTGATCGCTTCGTCGTACTTCGGACGGTTGCTGCTATCGACCGCGTAGCGGATCTCGATCGCGTTGCCGCCGATCTCGCCGAGGCCGTCGATGCGCGCGCCGTCGATCGAAACGAGGCGCTCGTACTGCTGGCGATAGTCCATGAAGATGTTCGCCATCTCTTGTGCCGTCTCGGTCGAGCGGCTCGTGATGCCCGTGCGCTGCGCCGCGACATCGGTCGCGTTCTTGCGATCGAGCTGCGTCGCGCCCATCAGCTGGATGACCGCGTTCTTGAACGCCGTCGCATCCTTGGCGAACACGCCGCGGAGCGCTGCATCGTCGAGGCGGAAGTCGACGACGACCGACGCCGTCGGGCCGACCGCGGCCGCGTTCGAGTCTTCGATCGATTGCGCGTTCAGGCGCAGCGTCGCGAGGCGCGTCAGGAGATCCTTGCTCGGGGCCGGCAGGCTCGCGATCGCCGTCGCGAACTCGCTCATCGCGGCGGCCTTGAGCGAGGTGACCTCGCTGCTGTTCAACAGATTGATGTTGCAGCTCTCGTCGAAGAACTCGCCCTGCGCGGGGAGTGGGCAGCGGGCGAGGATGAGACGCTCGAGCTCGTTGCCCTTGCGCTCGATGGCCCGCAGCGCGTTGATGCCGCCGACCGCGACGATCGTCGAGTCGAGCTGGTCGATGACCTTGTCGCGCTCCATGAACTTGTCGCCTTCTTGCGTCTGGAGAAACAGGTTGGTCTCCGACTTCGGCGCGCCCGGCGTGTGCGCGTCGAACTTGAGCCCCGCCACGCCGATGCGCGTGAAGCCGTGCGACGTGAAGAACCAACCGCCTTCGCGGTGCAGCGACTCCCACATCATCGCGAGCATGCCACCCGGCGTCTGGATCACGGCCGAGCCCGCGCTCTCCGCGCTGCGGCGATAGAAGCTCATACCGAGGACGTCGATGCCGGCGTACGAGATCGCCGATGCGCCGGAGCGGACCATGTCGAACTCGGCGACGACGCCGGAGTCACCCCGCGCAGCGAGCGCCTGCGCGAGGCGAACGTCGCCCTTGAGCGCCTGCGCGAGCGCTTGCTCGCGACCACCCGTGGGATCCGCGCCGTCGAGCGAGAACCGCAGGCGCGCGACGCTCATGCGCATCGTCGTCGAGGTGCGCGACGCGCGCGCTTCGATCAGCGAGAGCTTGTCGTTGACCTTCTTCTGCAGCGCCTTGTCGACGAGCTTGCCGAGATCGACCGCCTTGCCCGCGATCTCGAACGACGATTGCACGAGGCCGGAGATGCCCCAGCCATCGGTGAGCGCGATGAACGCTTCCTTGAGCGTCGCGCGGCGAACGCCGATGTCGAGGATGACCTGGTCGCCGCGGCCGCGAACGAGCTGCACGTCCATCTCGCCCTCGACGAGCGAGCGCATGCCGGCCGAGAGCACGAGCGAGTAGGTCAGCCACGACGTCGGGTTCGCGACGAGGATCGGCACGCCCGCGCCGAGGTTCATGCCGAGGCGGCCGCGGCCCGCGAGCGCGAACGACTCGCCGGGGGACATCGCCTTCACGTCCGCGAGCGAGCGCGGCAGCACGAAGCCGCGCGTGCTCTTGATCGCCGCGAGCGGTGCGCCGACGAGCGCCGCGTTCTCGGTCTGGTGCACGGTGATCGTGCGCGCTTCGATCTCGCCCGAGGTCTCGAAGCCGACGGCGACGTTCGTCGTCGCGTCGCGACCGAAGCCGTGCGTGCCGATCGACCACGTCGGGTTCAGCCCGGCGGCGATGCGAAACGCGCTCTCCGCGTAGACGCGCTTACCGCTCGACGCGAGGTACTCGTCGCGGATCTTGTTGACCTCGGTGGTCAGCGAGCTCTCGCCGAACTGCGACGCGAGGCCGGACACGAGGGCATCGAGGTTCTTCAGCGTCAGGTCGCTGCTCGCCACCGATCCGCGCGCGTAGAGCTCGGTCGGCTGGATGCGCAGCGAGGCGTAGTTGCCCGCCGACAGCGCGTCGTTCAGCGCGTCGGTCGCGTAGCTCGCGCCGACGTTGATGAGGTCTTGCAGGTCGAGCAGCTTCGCGTCGGCGACGAGCGCACGGACCGACGAGAGTCCATCGCACTTTCCTTCGCACGTGATGCCCAGCTCCTCGCCATCACCATCGTCGGTGACGCACGCGGCCGCGGTGAGCGAGAGAAGGAGCGCTCCGAGAATCGATCGGGCGATGGCGTTTCGCATGCGAACCCATTCAGCACGCATCGTGCCTCGATGACGGTTGTGCAAGCGGTCTGGCCGCCTCGGCCAAGCCCGCGATCCCATATCTGGCGAATCGACTGGCCGGTGCGAGCACGGACCCCGAACAACTAACCCCAGGAAGCTTCGTTATCCGTGTGCGATGTCGAACAATGCGAACAATGGCGAGCAGTTGAGCTGTCTCCGCACGCCATGCGCCGTGACATTTCGCGCCGCGAGTAGCGGCGCTACCAGTGGCGTTCGTTCGACCGCCGGTGCGTCAAGAAGTGACGCTCACTTCGGCATCGTCACGCGCGTGACCTGGTAGCCCCTCGCCGCGAGGAGCGCGGGCACGCCTTGATCGCCGCGCGTGTGATCGGCGCCGACCGCGACGAACACGTTGCCCTTCGCGAACAGCGTCTCGAGCTGGGGGATCCACGAGCGATTGCGATCGAACAGCATCTCCTTGTCCATCGCGTCGACCTCGGCCGCGGTGTAGCCGCTCTTCAGCATGTCCGCGCGCTCCTTCGGGTCCACACCCGGTGTCTCGTCGGTGCCGGAGCAGTACTCGGTGAGGTCTTCGATCGTGTCCTGCTTGATCTCGTCGAGGCCGTCGACGTTCTCGACGAACGCGCGGATCGCGCGACCATCGAGGTACTTGTCGAGCAGCTTCTGCTGGAACGCGCTCGTCTCGAGGCCGCGCATCGGCTTCTTCATCGTGCCGGCGTCCGCTTCGATCTCGCGCTCGAGCGAGCTGAGCCGGTCCTCGTACGTCACCATCAGCATCAACATCGCCTCGGCGGGCGCTGCCTCTGCCATCGCATCGGCGAGCGAGTCGCCGGCGAGCTCGCGGTAGCGCTTCCACAGCTTCTCGCCGAGCTCGGCGCGTGCGGCGCTGTGATGGGGCGGACCGACGATGCTGCCATCGTCGTCGACGGTCTCGAACACCACGAGCGATGCGCGCTCGAGCGCGTCGTGGACGACCTTCGGCATCTTGCGCCACGCGACGCCGATGTGACGCGTGCCGAGCAGGTACGAGGTCGTGCCGCTCTTCTCGATGCGGAAGAAGTACGGCGCGGTCACGGTGGGACACGCCGTGTCCGCGACCGACGCGGCGGCGGCGGGGCCTGCCCACGGATCGTCGACGGGCGAGGTGGTAGCGATGGCCGTGCCCGCCGAGCCTGCCGACCCCGCCGATCGGGCGGTGGTGGGCATCGACGTCGGCCGCGACTTCGCGGGCGGCGCATCATCGCGGTTGCCGCAGCCGACGAGAAGCGTGATGACGAGGACAGCGAGGCGGCTCACGCGACGAGCGTAGCGCGCGGAAATTGCGCGGGTCTCGAATTCCTGCGCGCCGCCGGAAATACGTGGGTCCAGCGTGAGGAGTGGCCCAAATGATGCGGGCCCCCGTCTCGGGGCCTTGCCATCCGATGGCTCGGCACCACGCTGTGGCCATGTCTGACACCACCTCGCCTTGGGACAAACTGCGTCGACTTCGTGACGAGCTGAAGCTCGAGATCCACCTCGCCGGCATGGAAGCGCGCGAGAAATGGGACGCGCTACAGCCGCGCCTGGACAAGCTGCAGGAGAAGGTGATCGCCGCGAGCGATCGCGCCGAGCACTATGTCGACGAGGAAGTCACCTCGCTCGGCAAGGCGCTGCACGACCTGCGCGCCGACCTCAAGAAGAAGTAGGCGCTGGACGACGCGACGAATGCGCTCACGACGTCGTGACGATCGTCGCGCGTGGAATCTCGACGCGACCGCGGCGTGAACGCCGCACGCGATACCCGAGATAGCCAACCGCACCGAGACCGAGCACGAACGCACCGAGCGCGAGAGCGAGCGGTCGCGGTCGGGCACCCTCGTCGAGGATCGCGGAGCCCTCGGCATCGAGGCCGATCTCCTGCATCTCCTTCTTCTTGCGCGCGCTGCGATCGACGCTCAGCTCGACCAATCCCTCGATGCCGTTCTGCTGAGCAGCCGCGTACCAGAGCTCGAGGCCCGGTGCGTCGCGCAGGCGATCGCCGAGCGCGAGCAGCGAACCGTGATCGGCGGCGAGGATCAACTTCGCGGAGCCGAGCCCCGATCGCAGCGGGATGTACACCGCCGTCGCGCGCGTGCCGGTCGTCTCGACGCCCATGTGATCGAGGTCGAGCGTGCAGCCGCGCAGGCGCAGCCATTGCGTGTCCGGTGGATGCGCCGCGTACTGCTCGCACGTGAGCTCGACGGGCGCGCGATTGCGCAGCGACACGTAGCTGTTCTTGCCGCCCCAGAGGAGGCCGCCGGCCGCCACCGCGATGGCGAGAGGAAACAGCAGGAAGTCGCGCGGGCGCACGATTACTGCGCGGCCACGTGCGCCGTATAGGCGTCGGGCGCGAGCAGCTCGTCGACCTCGGACTTCTCGGTCGGCTCGATCTCGATCATCCAGCCCGTGCCGTACGGCTCGCTGTTGACGAGCTCGGGTGAATCCTTGAGCACGCCGTTGATCCCGACGACGCGGCCGCTGACCGGCGCGTAGAGATCGCTGACGGACTTCACGCTCTCGATCGTGCCGAAGCGCTGACCCTTGGTGACGAGGTCGCCTTCCTTGGGAAGATCGACGAGCGTGATGTCGCCGAGCTGATCGACGGCGAACTGCGTGATGCCGACGCGGAAGGTCGCGCCGTTGGCACGGAGCCACTCGTGGTCGTGGGTGTACTTGAGATCGGTGGGGAAGGTGGACATGGCGATTAGCTCCGCTTGTAGAACTTGCCGGAGACGACGGTGGCAGGGACGTCCTTGCCGCGGCAATCGATGGTGAGTGTGGTGCCGGGTTTCGCGTAGGCGGTGGGGACGTAGGCGAGGCCGATCGCGCCGGGAACGCTGATGCCCGGTCCGCCCGACGTCACCGTGCCGATGACGGCGGACTCGTTCGCGCCGAAGCGGTCAGGGTTCCGATCGATGATCGCGTAGCCGTGGCGCGCCACGGCGCGCAGCTCGGGCGCGATCGTGAAGCCGACGAGCTGTCGCGTGACGCCGCTCGCCTTCTGCTCGCGCAGGCGAGGGGCGCCGAAGAACTCGCGACCGTCGAGCTTCACGGCCCAGCCAAGGCCCGCTTCGAGCGGCGTGTGATCGTCGTCGAGATCGTTGCCGTACAGCGGCAGCTTCGCCTCGAGGCGCAGCGAGTCGCGCGCGCCGAGTCCCACGGGCTGCGCGCCCGCGCCGACGAGCGCGTCCCACAGCGTGCGCGCTCTCTCGTTCTTGCACGCGAGCTCGAAGCCGTCCTCGCCGGTGTAGCCGGTGCGATTGATCGTGCAGTCGACGCCCGCGACCTGGCCGTCTTTGAACGTGAACGACGGCATCCGGGTCAGCGTGCCGTCGGACAGCGCGTCGACCATCGCGACGGCCTTGGGCCCTTGCACGGCGATCAGCGCGGTCTCGTCGGAGACATCGACGACATCGCAGCCGCCGCTGACGTGCTCGCGGAACCACTCGAGGTCCTTCGCCGTGTTGCCCGCGTTGAAGATGACGAAGAACTCGTCGTCGGCGCGCTTGTAGAAGATGCAGTCATCGACGACGCCGCCATCGGGACGGCAGAGCAGCGTGTAGACCGCCTTGCCGACGGGCGCCGCGGCGCAGTTGTTCGTGGTGAGCTTGTCGACCTGCGCGCGCGCGTTCGCGCCGCGGATGTACGCCTCGCCCATGTGCGAGACATCGAACAGACCGACGTTGGTCCGCGTGGCCTGGTGCTCCTTGATCGTCCCGGCGGGATACGACACGGGCATGTCCCAGCCGCCGAAATCGATCAGGCGCGCGCCTGCCGCCTTGTGCGCGTCCCAGAGCGGCGTCGTCTTCCGATTGTTCGGGCGCTCGGTCATGTCGCGCGGACACTACTACGTGACGAGCACGTGTGGGGTCGTGACGCGTGGATCTCGCTCGCGCGTCCCCACCTCGAAGTGCGCGCGGCCGGTCGATTCGAGCCGGCGGTGCTCGCGCCATCGCAGGCCGCTGCGCTTCCACACGGTGAGCTTCGCGCTCCCGATGCAGGTGTTCGCGCAGAACAGCGCTTGACCGTCGGCGTCGAAGTACGGCGCGTTGATCATCTGCTCGGGCGCGCACGTGAACTCGCCCTCGATGCGCGTGGTCAGCGATCTCCCGCGAAACGTGGCGGAGCCGGGTGCGAAGCGCATCGAGTTGCGGGGGATATTGCGCAGCCCTCGGAGCGAGAGGTCCTCCCCGTCAAGCACGAGCGAGATCGTGCCCATCACCGGCAGCAGCACGCCGCGCTTCTGCATGCGACCGGCGACCACCTCGAGCGTCGCGTCGGGGGCGCCCGCGAGCTCGTTACAGTGCGCCCACAGCCAGGTATACGTGTACTTGCGTCCCCACGTGTGGCTCTGCCCGGCGGTCGCGCGGTCGAACGTGATCTCCTCGCCGTCGACGAGCAGCGTGCCCGACAGCGGAACGCGCGGGTTCGGTGACAGCGCGGTGCTCTCGGCGATCTCGCGGCCGTAGAACGCATCGGGATACCACCGCATCGTCTCGCCGGGCTCCCAGCGAAGATCCCAGCGGACATCGTGACCGTTGCCCGAGAGGTCGCCGAACGTGTGGGCGTTGCCTTGCTCGCAGCCCGCGATCGAGATCTTGAACGGCGCGTCGCTCACCGAGAAGTCGCGCGCGCGTTTGTGGATGCCGAACGTGCGCGACGGATCCTTCGGATCGAAGCGCGCGAACCACAGCTCGCCGAACGGTGCATCGCCGAACGGCGGCTCGACGTACTGCGGCGCCGGCGTCTTCAGGATGAAGCGCAGCCAGAAACCCTGGCCCGTCTTCGGATCGTTCCACGTCGTGTACCAGACCTCGGAGACGCCGCGCCGATCGGCGGGCCACTTGCGCAGGTTGTCTTGTTCGCTCATGCGGCCTTCGTGGTGCGCTCGGGGAGGGCAGCGCGCGGTGGAGTTCCGACGATGCGCGTCGACATCCACGCGGCGAATCGTCGCGGGACCAGGCGCACGCCGAAGCACGACAGCTTGTTCATGAAGCCGGTGATGATGTTGCGCTGGCCGCGCTCCATCGCGGCGATGCCGATCCGCGCGCACTTCTCGGCGGTCATCATCGAGCGCTTCGCGAGGAAGCTGTACGTGTCCGCGCCGGCGAGCGCGTGGAACGCGGTCTTGGTGCCACCGGGAGACAGACACGTGATCGACAGGTTCGAGCCTCGGTGCTCGGCGGCGAGCGCCTCGGTGAAGTTGCGCACGAAGGCTTTGGTCGCCGCGTACACCGCGAAGTTCGGCGTGGATTGGTACGCGGCGATCGATCCGACGTTCAGGAGATAGCCGCGCTCGCTCGAGCCCGCGCGCGATTGGACGAACAGTTTGGACAGCTCGACGAGCGTGGTGATGTTGAGCTGGAGCATCTCGACATCGCGCGCGACATCGACGTCCTCGAAGCGACGGTGATAGCCAAACCCTGCGTTGTTGATGCAGATGTCAATGGAGCCATTTGCGGCAGCCCACACGGTCTGCGCGCTACCGGCGACACCGAGATCGGCGACGACGACCTCCGTCGTCACGCCGCTCGCGCGGCACTCGGCGGCGATGACATCGAGCGCATCTCTGCGTCGCGCCACGAGTACGAGGTTCACGCCTCTGGCAGCGAGCTGGCGGGCGATCGCGGCGCCGATTCCGCTCGAGGCACCCGTGACGAGTGCGCGCTTGCCTTTCAGCCCCGACATGGAAATGACGCTACCATGTCGCCCATGAAGCTCGTGTTCGCGCTCGCCATGGCGTTGATGGTGGTCGGTGGATGTGGCCCTTCCGCGCAACAGATCCAGATCGCAAAAGCCACGCAGTACAAGGCACCGCCGAAGCACTTGTTGGATCTCGCGCTGCAAGTCACGCAGAGTGACTACAAGATCGGCGCGATCGACATCGACGGCCTCAAGTTCGCGACCGAGCCGCAGTGGTACTCGGCCGAGGGCGGCCGGCGCGGAACGAACTCCGACGTGAACGGTGACTACGCGAACATCGGCGGCGGCGACGTGCAGGTCACGCTCGTCGTTCAAGTGCGGCTGGTCGAGAACGATCGCGTCGTCGTCGAGGTCACCCCGCGAACCTTCGAGCTCGTGTCCGGGAGCCCGCAGCCGCGCGAGCTCAAGCCCGACGATCCGAACCTGCCGCCGTGGGTGCTCGGGCGCGTCGATTCGCTCGCGATGGCCATCTACGACCAAGCGAAGAAGCGCTACCTCTAAGGCGCCATCGGTAGCGACGCACCGCCGTTCGTTGTACGAACGGCCCATGCGTAACCTCACTCTCACGCTCGCCGCCGTGATCGCGCTCGCCGCGTGTGGCGGCCCGTCCAACCAGGAGATCGCGTCGGCCAAGCAGGCGCGCTACCAGGGCGACAAGAGCCTTCTCTTCCGCACGGCGAAGGCCGCCGCCGAAGAGAAAGGAAAGATCGCGAAAGAGGACGAGGCCGCGCTCGGCTTCCAGACCGTGGGCCGCTGGTACACGACCGAGGGCATCCTCGCGCCCGGCTCCGACGAGGACTTCAAGAACATCCCCGACAAGAGCATCCGCTTGACGCTCGTCGTGCGCCTCCTCCCCGACGCGGACAAGTGGATCGTGCAGGTCGAGCCGTCGATGCTGCGCCGCATCGCGGGGAGCCCGCAGCCCGAGAAGGTCGAGCCGAACGATCCGAGCGTCCCCGGCTTCGTGCAGGGCCAGGTCGACTCGATGCAGTTCACGATCTGGAACGCGCTCAAGCAGTACGAGGTGAAGTCGCCCGGCGGTCTCGCCCCGGCGCCCGCACCCGCCGCCGGATCCGACACCGGGTCGGCGGCGCCCGCACCGACCGACACCGGCTCTGCCGCGGCGCCTGCGCCCGCGACGCCGTGAGCTCGCGCGACGATCTCTCGCCGGCCGCTGATGTCGTCGGCTTCGTGATCGACTCCGACGAGCGCGTCGGCACCGGTGGGTTCCTCGAGATCCGCCGGCTGCGCATGCGCAATCGTCGCGCGGACGGATCGCTGTCCGCGCAGTACGTCTGCGATTCGATCGCGCGGCCGTACGGTCAGGACGCGGTCATCGTGTGCGTGTTCGCGCGGACCGCACGCGGGATCGATGTCCTCGTGCGGGACGGCCTGCGCCCGCCGCTCTCCCTCGGACGTGACGCGGCCATCGCGCCGCTGCCCGAGCCCGCGTCGGGGATGTTCGTGACCGAGCTGGTCGCGGGGATCATCGAGCCGATCGATCGCGGAGAGAGTGGTCTGCGCGCGCGCGCCGCGGCCGAGGTACTCGAGGAGGCGGGCTTCGTCGTGGAGCCGGCCGCGGTGATCGTCCTCGGCGCGGGATCGCTGCCGTCGCCGGGCGCGCTGATCGAGAAGTTTTACTTCTGCGCGATCGAGGTCGATCCGGCGACGCAACAGTCGCTGACGGGAGATGGCTCGCCGATGGAGGAGGGGGCACGCACGCGCTGGCTCGATCTCGACGCCGCGATCGCCGCCTGCGTGCGCGGGGAGCTGTGCGACCTCAAGACCGAGCTCGGCCTGCGCCGACTCCGCGACCACGTCCGCGCCGCGACCTAGCGTTGCGCAATTCGCGCACGGTCCCGTGATCGCCTGATAGCGAACGATGCTCGTGCGCGTCGCGAATCGCGGTACCGTGAGGCCGATGCGGCTCGCGCTAGCGATCGTAGGGTTCGCGCTCGGAGGGTGCGGCTTCGATCTTCCACTCGGTGGAACGCAGACCGACGGTGGCCCCGGCAGCGACGCGCGCGAGATCGACGCCGCGATGATCGACGCACCGCTCGGCCCGCCGGTCGCGTGCTCGGCGCCATCGGCGGCAGGTCTCCTCGCGTGCTTCGAGCTCGAGGACAACGTGACCGACGGCACGCTGCGCGACAGCTCGCCCGCGCACGTCGATGCGACGACGACGGGCCTCGAAGCATTCCAACGCACGAAGCCCGCGACCTCCGAGGCGGCGAACGTGACCGGGGCGGTGTCGACGTACGTGCCGGACTCGCCGAGCCTCGATCTCGCGACGGGCTACACGGTGACCATGTGGATCCGTCCGACCGACGTGCCGTCTGCCTCGCGCGCGTACGGCCTGTTCGATCACGAGCTGCAGTACGCCGGGGCGATCGGGAAGGCCGCGACGGGGAGCGCGGCGCAGCTGCGCTGCATCAACACCGGCCGGCAATACGAGTTCACGGACTCGATCCCGATGGACACGTGGTCGTTCATCGCGTGCACCTGGGATGGCACCACGCTGTGCGCGCAGTACTGGTCGTCGACCACCGATCACCAGCGCTTCTGCACGATGCCCTCGGGCATCGCGGCCGATGGCGATCACGGTCTGGCGATCGGCCACCTCAGCAACGGCGGACAACCGGAGTCACCGTTCGTCGGGAGCTTCGACAGCGTGCAGGTCTACGACCGCGAGCTGTCCGACGCGGAGCTGTGCTCGATCATCGGCGAGCCCGCGAGCTGCTTGCCCTGTAACGCGGGCTGCTAGGTCTCGTCGCCGGGGTTCGTCGGCGCACGCGGATGCGTCGGCCCACCGCCGGACTTCGCGTATTCGTCGAGCTTGCGATACAGCGTCTTGCGATCGAGACCGAGGCGCTGAGCCGCACGCGTCTTGTTGCCCGCTTCGTCGGCGAGCACGGCCTCGATGAACTCGCGCTCGAGCTCGGCGAGCGTCATGCGCCGCGCGACGGCGGCACCGAGCCCGTGCAGGAAGTCCGCGGGCCGGCGCTCGCGGACGTTGGGCGGCAGATCGTCGTCGGCGATCAGCTCGCCCTGGCACAGCGCGATGCCGCGCTCGAGCACGTTCATGAGCTCGCGCACGTTGCCCGGCCAGTGATAGCCGAGCAGCAGGTGCTGCGCTTCCGGAGACAGCCGCATGCGGCGCGGTGGATTCTGCTTCGGTCCGAGCTGCGCGAGGATGTGCGTCGCGAGCGGCACGATGTCTTCGGGACGCGAGCGCAGCGGCGGCAGATCGAGATGGATCACGTTGAGGCGGTAATAGAGGTCCTCGCGGAAGCTCTTGTCCGCGACCATCGCCTCGAGGTTGCGATTGGTGGCCGCGACCACGCGCACGTCGACGCGTTGATTCTTCGTCGCACCGAGCGGACGCACCTCGTGCTCTTGCAGCACGCGCAACAGCTTGGCCTGCAGCGGCAGTGCGAGCTCGCCGATCTCGTCGAGGAAGATCGTCCCGCCATCGGCCTCGACGAACAAGCCGGGCTTGTCCGCGCGCGCATCCGTGAACGCGCCCTTCTTGTGGCCGAATAGCTCGCTCTCGATCAATCCCTCGGGGACCGCCGCGAGGTTCACCGCGACGAACGGGCCGGCCGCGCGCGCCGAGTTGTAGTGGATCGCGCGACCGATCAGCTCCTTGCCCGTGCCGCTCTCGCCGGTGACGAGCACGCTCGCCGTGGAGCCCGCGATCCGCTTCACCAGCTGGACCACGTCGCGCATCGACTCGCTGTTCGCGATGATGTTCTCGAAGCCGAACTTGTCCTCGAGCTCGCGATGCAGGCGCGCGACCTGGCTGCGCAGCGAGCGCTCCTCGAGAACGCGATCCGTGACGAGGAAGAGCTCCTCGATCTCGAACGGCTTGGTGATGTAGTCGAACGCGCCGAGCTTGACCGCGCGGATCGCCGTCTCGATCGAGCCGAACGCGGTGATCATCACCACGTGCGGCGGATCGGGCAGGGCGCGCACGCCGCGGATCAGATCGAAGCCATCCATCTCCGGCATGCGGAGATCCGTGATCACGAGATCGAACTTTCCCGCGCGCGCGACCTCGAGCCCGGCCGCGGCGCCACCGGCGGCGGCGACCTCGAAGCCCGCATCCTCGAGCTCTTCGCTGAGGAGATCGCGCATCGCTTCGTCGTCCTCGACCACGAGGATAGATGCGGTGCGCTCGGCGGTCACGCCGGACGTCTTAGCATGGCTTACGGCACGCAGCGGCCGGTCGGCATGTCGCAACGGAGCCTCGACCACGGTCCGCTGGCCGGATCGGACTGGATGGCCGTCGGGCAGTGATCGTTCTCGGTGCATTTCTGCACGCAGAAGTTTTGGGTCAGGTACGTCGTGCATACGAAGTCGGTTCCGAGCGGAGCGCAGTCGGTGTCGTTCGCGCACGAGCGCGCGCAGATCTCGCGGGTGTCTGCATCGCTGACGAAGAAGAAGCTCGGGCACGACAGGTTCGGACCGCAGTCCGACGCGGAGTCACACGCGCCGCCCTCGGCGACGTTACCCGGCGCATCGATCGAGACACACGAGCCGGCCACGCAGTTGCCGCGATAGATCTGATTTCGATACTCGGCGGCGCACTGTGCGGGGGCGGTGCAGCCGGTGCCGAGGGTTCTCTGCGTGGTCAGCGTGTAGCTCACGGGCGCGGACTGGCCGACCGTCGAGAAATCGCGCACGCGCACGTAGTAGGTGCCGGGCGACAGGTAGCTCAGGCGGATCGATTCGGGCTGCTCCCAGAACGAGAGGCCGAGCTGCTTGCCGGTCGCGTCGTAGACCCCGAGATCGAGGTCGCGCACGCCGGTCCACGCCAGCGCGAAGTCCCACGTCTCGCCGAGCGAGGTGACCTCGAACGAGAGGTAGTCGAGCTCCGTGCGCGGGACCGAGCAGATCTTCGCGGCGATCACGCTGTGCCCCGCGCCGTCGAGCGTGATCGCGCGCGCGCCGGCGGGGCCATCGTCGGCGGGCTCGGTCGCATCGTCACTCGCGCACGCATCGGTGCCGTTCGCGCATACCTGGTTCGCGCCGCACGCGGGCGCCGTCGCGCTCGAGCACTCGAAGCTCGACACGCACTGGACGCACTGGCCTTCGAAGCACGCGGGTGTCGAGCCGCCGCACTGCGGACCGGCGGTGCACGCTTCTTCGTAGACCTCGAGCGTGAACTCGGTGGAGCTCGGCGCTTGCGACTCCCAGTAGTCGACGATGACGAACGCCGTCGCTGCCGTCGCGACGAATCGGCCGAGCTCGCGATCGGTGCGCGTCGCGTCCTCGAACAACAAGCACTGCGCGGCCGACGGGCCGGTCGGTGTCTCGCAGCCGGTCGCGACGTAGAACGCGAGATCCGCGGTCGACGACAGCCGCACCATGTACGTGTGCCCGGGCTCGAGGCCGTCGAGCGGGATGACGCGATCGGGACCGTTGGACTCGATCCCGAACGGCGCTTCGATCTCGTCGCAGCTCGCCGGGCTCTGCACGTCCGCGTTGCCGAGCTGGCCGAGGATACGCGCGGGGACGGTCACCGCGGAGGCGGAGAACTCCGCGCAGCCCGGGAACACGAGCACGTCGGGCGGCGGGGTATCGGGCATCGCGTCCGGAACCACGGCCGCGCCATCACCGCACGCCGCGACGAAAGCAGCGACGAGAACGACCCGACAACGGCGCACGAAACCACTATGCCGCCACGCGGCCGATCGACGCGAATTTCGGGCTCACAGGAGGTGAGCGCGCTGCGGTGTTGCCACATCAGGACGCGATGTGACGGATTCGTCGTCGCACGTGACGGCGGCACACATCGTCGTACCGGTCGCCTGGGACTAGCCCATGCCGTGCTTGCGGCGAACACGGCGGTTCTCGTGCTCCTCGTCGACGAGGCGGACGTAGTCGAGCGGCTCGGCGAGCTCGACCGGCGGAGTGCTCGTGGTACCGAGCTCGCGGACGCGCGCGCGGAACGACTCCGCGATGCTCTCGAACGGCGGCAGATCCTCGCGACCGGACAGCGCGCCGGACTTTGCCGCTTCGGCCGCTTCGGCGGTGAGCTGCAGAGCGGTCTCGCGCGAGACGCGACCGCGGCGGATGATGTCCTGGACGCTCGTCGCGAGGTGACCCAGCTCGTACTGACCGGAGTCGAGCATCTCGAGCGCGACGAACACGACCTGGCGCGCGGACAGGACCTTGTCCTCGTAGAGCACCATCGCCGCTTGGAAGTAGTTGAACACCGGGACGAGGCGCGGCCCGAAACGGCGAAAGCCGAGCGGCGGCGATCGGCGATCGAGGTGGATGAACATGCGCTGCACGGCTGGGCCTTTCGGCACGTCGCGCGCGAGATCGAGGATGCGCGCGGTGTCGTCTTCGTACGCGCGCGATGCGACGAGCACGCGCTCGAGATCGCTCACGCCGACGGTCCCGGCGACGAGATCCGCGTACAGGCAATAGATGATCGCGTCGGCCTCTGCATCGTCGCCGAACAGCGTCTCGCGCTCCGCGGCGGCGCCGATGCGCGAGCGCAGCATCGCGGGCAGCTTGTACGGGATCTGCGCGCGCAAGGCGCGGAAGCGGCCCTTGAGGATGTTCTTCAGGTTGTTCTTGAGGACGAACTCGTCGTACGCGATGCCGTCGAGCGCGAGCTTCGCGGTCAGCGTCGTGCGCATCTGCGTCGGGCTACCGCTGACGATGCAGATGCGATGCCCTTCTTGCTTGAGCGCGCGGAGGAGCGCGGTCGCGCCCGGATACGCCTGCTTGTCGGCGGCGGTCTCGATCGCGCTCTTCGCGAGATCGACGATCGAGTCGAACTCGGTGCGCAGGTACGTCTTGTCGAGATCCCAGCGGAACGTGTGCCGCGGCGGCGGTGCACCCGCGGGCAGTCCATCGGGCACGTGATCGAACAGGCCGATGCGCTCGCCCATCTCCATCGGGAGAGTGGTCAACCTGCGAAGGAGGCTCTTGCGTCGACCTGCCATTCCGATCAATCCGCCACGGGCTTCATGGCACCGGAGTCGGTCACCGGCTTCATCGACCCCGATGCGGTGGTCTTCTTCTGGCGATCGTCGAGCTCGGCCATCGTGCGGGCGATGTTGCCGCACAGATTTCCCGACAGCGCTTTGTGCGCGACCTTGATCGCGTTGCCGATCGCGCGCGCGTTCGAGCGACCGTGCGCCTTGATGAACGGGTGCGTGAAGCCGAGCAGGGGCGCGCCGCCGTACTGCTGCCAATCGGTGATCGACTTCAGCTGATCGATCGCCGACGACAGCGCGATCAAGCCGAGGCGCCACGCGAGCCGCTCTTTGTGCGCGTAGCGCGCGAGCCGCACGACGGTCTCGCTCACGCCCTCGAGCATCTTGAGCACGACGTTGCCGACGAAGCCCGACGTGACGACGACATCCGCGACGCCGCGCGGGATATCGAGGCCCTCGATGTTGCCGATGAAGTTCAGCTCCGTGGTCTCGACGAGCGCCGCGTGCGCCGCGACGATCTCCTTGGGACCCTTGCCGGCTTCCGTGCCGTTCGAGAGCAGCGCCACGCGCGGGCGGCGATTGCTCGACACGAGCTTCGCGTACGCGGAGCCCATCACCGCGAAGCCGACGAGATCCTCGGCGGTGACATCGACCGTCGCGCCGACATCGAGGATCAGCGAGAACGGATCGTCCTTTTCGC
Source organism: Kofleriaceae bacterium (assembly GCA_044230415.1). GTDB lineage: Bacteria > Myxococcota_A > Polyangia > Haliangiales > Haliangiaceae > JABFXX01. The sequence continues at coordinate 121,822 of JBGARE010000020.1, read as the reverse complement.
CGCGGCGCAGCTCGGTGGGGAACACGGCCGCCAGCGCGGAGCGGCGCACGCCTTCGAGCAGCGTCCAGCGCCGCGCGCACGCGAGCACGCTCGCGCCGGTGTTGCCCGCGGACACGAGCGCATCGCCTTCACCGCGCGCGACGAGATCCGCGGCGACGGCGATCGATGCCTCGGGCTTGGCCGCGAGCGCCTCGGCGGGCTTCTCATCCATCTCGATGTACTGAGGCGCGTGGTGCACGCGAACGCGCGCTCCATCGTGCCGCAGTTTGGGAAGTAGGCGGCCGATCGCGGCGGCGTCACCGACGAGGATGATTTCGGCGGAGGTCAGCGCGAGTGACGCTTCCGCCGCGCCCTGGACGATCTCGTCCGGGGCATGGTCGCCACCCATGGCGTCGACGACGATGCGGTGCATGACCGGCATCTTGCCACCAAATCCTTCGATCCACGCCATCGCGGACACGCTTGGTGATCATCGCGTCGCGCGGGCAAAGCTCCCCGATTGCCGTTCGGATCCGGGTTGTTGCAAGAGGCTGTCGATCTGCGTCCGTTCCGTTCGACCTACGAGCATGGAACCCACCGCCAAGCAGAACGAGCAACTCGTCCGAACGTTCGTCACCGTCGTCAAGAACGAGCGCGAGCTCGACCGGCTCGGTGACTTCTTTGCCGCCGACTATGTCGAGCACAACGAGACCGTCGCGTCGTTCGGGAAGGGCCTCGCCGGCTACCAGAACTTCCTCGGCCACTTGTTCTCCGCATTCCCCGATGACGAGGTGAAGATCGATCAGCTGATCGCGACGGCCGACTGGGTCTCGTATCGCGCGACCGAGTCGGGCACGCACCGCGCGACGTTTCTCGGCATCCCCGCGACGAACAAGCAGGCGACGTGGACCGAGATCCAGTTCTTTCGCATCGCGAACGGCAAGGTCGTCGAGCACTGGGTCGACGTCGACATCTTCTCGTGGTTCACGCAGCTCGGGATCATCCCGAAGTTGGGCTAGCGATCCTTCGAGACACACCATCGCGAGCACGGTTGCAGCGATCGCCGCGAGAATCGGATCGCCGATGGCGGATCCGAGATCCTTGCAGGTTCCTTACAGGGAACACAGACCTTCTCGACGAGACGCGCGTCAGGGTCGAGACACGCCGTTCGAACGGCAGGAGGTCTCATGTCTCGCTCTGCGAAGCTCGGTCGTTGGTTCCGCCGTCACAGCCTCACGCTGGTCGCTGCACTCGGAGGCGCCGCGGGCGTCGCGTATGCAGCCGGGCATCGCGCCCCGGCGCACGAGGGACCACCGCTCGTGTCGGTGATCCAACGAGCGATGCCGCCGTCGCCAGAGAAAGACACCGTGCAGGACACGGTGCAGATCGCGCTCCTCCTCGACACGAGCGGAAGCATGGACGGCCTGATCAATCAGGCGCGCTCGCACCTGTGGAACATGGTCGATCAGATGGGCGGCATGACCCGCATGGTCGACGGCAAGCTCCGCACGGTGCGCGTCGAGCTCGCGCTCTACGAGTACGGCAACGACACGATCGCCGCGTCCGATGGCTACATCCGTCAGGTGTTGCCGCTGACGGGCGACCTCGACAGCGTGAGCGAGAAGCTGCACGGGCTGTTCACGAACGGCGGCTCGGAGTACGCGGGGCAAGCGATCAAGACCGCCGTCGACAAGCTGCAGTGGTCGTCCGATCCGGACACGATGAAGTTCGTGTTCGTCGCGGGCAACGAGGAGTTCGATCAGGGACCGATCACCGCGCAGATCGCGATGGAGCTCGCAGCGAAGAAGGACATCAACGTGCAGCTCATCTACTGCGGCACGCAGGACGCGACGTGGGAAGCCGCCGCGAAGATCGCGAAGTCCGACCTGATGACGATCGATCAGAACAAGGTCGCAGCGCACGTCGCGGCCCCGCAGGACGACGAGATCCTGCGCCTCGGCGACGAGCTCAACAGCACGTACATCGCGTACGGCCACGAGGGGCAGGCATCGATGGTTCGCCAGAAAGCGGCGGACTTGTCGTCGGCGAAGATGTCGAAGAAGGTCGCGATCGAGCGCATGAAGCTCAAGACGAAGAAGGCGTACGACAATTACAAGTGGGACATGGTCGACGCGGTCGACAAGAAGCAGGACTTCCTCGAAACGGCAAAGGAGGAGGAGCTGCCGGCGGAGCTGCGCGGCAAGACGCTCGCCGAGAAGAAGGAGACCGTCGCTGCGGCGGCGAAGAAGCGTGCGGAGCTCAAGGCGAAGATCGCGGAGCTCGAGCAGGCGCGCAGCGAGTTCGTGAAGGCAGAGAAGGCGAAGACCGGCGCGAAGGACGAGCCGTCGCTCGATAGCGAGCTGATGAAGTCGACGAAGAAGACCGCCGCGAAGAAAGGATACAAGTTCTGATGTACAAGGACGACGAAGCCGCTCGTGGCGAGCGCGCGAGCGCACTGATCGACGAGATCTCCGAGCTCGAGCGCAAGAAGGTCGAGGCGGCGAACACCGAAGCGCGGCTCGAAGAAGCGCGGCGCGAGTTGTCGTCGCTGCAAGCGCACGCACCCAAGCCCGAGGAGCCACCCGAGAAACGACCGGGCGTCATCGCGCACGCTCTCGTGTTCGCAGGCACCGCGGGAGCGGCGTTCCTCGGATACACGCTGCTCTTCTGATCGGCTATGGTGCCGGCCGAATGCCGGAGCGGCTCTATATCGTCGACGGGCACGGCTACATCTTCCGTGCCCACTACGGCCTGATGAACATCTCGCGCGGCGAGCGGCGCGAGGTACGGCTGTCGACGAGCGAGGGCATGCCCACGGGCGCGCTCTACGTGTTCACGCGGATGCTGATGCGGCTCGAGGAAGACACCGCACCCAAGCGGATCTGCGTCGTGTTCGACGACAAGAGCGGCGTGAAGACGTTTCGCGCGGAGATGTACGAGCCGTACAAGGCCACGCGCAAGGCGCCGCCCGAAGAGCTGCAAGTACAGATGGAGTACTTCGCGCCGATCGTCGAAGAGATGGGCTGGCCCGTGGTCACGGTGCCCGGTGTCGAAGCCGACGACGTGATCGCGACGCTCGTGAAGAGCGCGCGTGCGAGGGGCTGGGAGGTCGTCATCTACAGCGCCGACAAGGACATCATGCAGATGGTCGGCGACGGCGTCTCGATGATCGACGCGCTCCACCAGAAGACGTACACGCGCGACGAAGTGATCAAGAAGATGGGCGTACCTCCGGAGAAGATTCCGGACTTCCTCGCGCTCGTCGGTGACACCAGCGACAACATCCCGGGCCTGCGCGGCGTGGGCGACAAGACCGCGGCGGGGCTGCTCGAGAAGTACGGCACGCTCGAGAACTTGATCAAAGAGAACCCGGTGATCCCGCGCATCCAGGTCAAGCAGCCGTTCAGCGATCCCGAGCAGCTCGAGCGCGTGACCATCTCGCGCAAGCTCGTCCAGCTGCGCGACGACGTCCCGCTGCCGCGCGATCTCGATAGCCTCGTCGCCACGGGCTGGGATCTCCCGAAGCTGTACCAGCGCTTCACCGAGCTCGAGTTCGGCCTGCTCGTCGACAAAGTGAAGATGCGCATGCCGCCGGGCGAGGGCGTCGTCGTCGTCGCGGCGCCGGAGACCACCGCGCTCGTCGCATCGATCGAGAGCGCGCCCGAGCCGAAGATCGTCTCGCGCCCGGATGCGATCGCGGAGCTCGCGGCCGCGGCGACGAAGGCCAAGCGGATCGCGCTCACGATCGAGCTCGATCCCGAGCGCCCCGAGAAGGCGGGCCTCGTCGCGATGGTGATCGCGGTGCCGGGCATGGCGCCGGCGTATCTGCCGCTCGGCCATCGCTACATCGGGGCGCCCGCGCCGCCGGTGGCCGCGGATCTGCTGCCGCTGCGCAACGTGCTCGCGAATGCGTCGATCGAGAAGGTCGTGCACGACGCGAAGACGATCCGGCGCACGCTCGAGAACGATCACCTGTTCGATCACGTGGTGATCGCCGGCATCGTCGAGGACACGATGCTCGCGGCGTTCCTCCTCGATCCCACGGCGGAGGCGGAGCCCGCCGAGGCGGTCGCGCAGCGCCTGGGTGGCATCCTGTTGCCGGCGCGCGCGACGATCGCGGGGAAGGCAAAGCACTCGCTCGAAGGCATCGATGTCGAGCGCGCGGCGCCGTGGGCCGGCGCGGTCACGCACGCGATCGGTGCGATCGGTCCGCAGTTGCCCAAACGGCTCGAGGACAGCGGCCTTCTGTCGCTGTATCGCGATGTCGAGCTGCCCGTGGCGCTGCTCCTCGCGGACATCGAGCGTGTCGGCATCCACATCGACGTCGCGCACTTTCGCAAGCTGTCGAGCGAGGTCGGCAAGAAGCTCGAGGATCTCGAGCGCACGATCTACGCGGCCGCGGGGCAGGAGTTCAACATCGGCTCGCCCAAGCAGCTCGGCGAGCTGATGTTCGACAAGCTCGGCATGGACACGAAAGGTGTCCGCCGCACGAAGACCGGCTGGTCGACGGAGGCGGAGACGCTCGAAGCGTTGATCGACACGCACCCGATGATCCGCCCGATCCTCGAGCATCGCGAGATCAGCAAGCTCAAGGGCACGTACCTCGACGCGCTGCCGCCGCTCGTGTCGTCGAAGACCGGGCGCTTGCACACGTCGTTCAATCAAGTCGTCGCCGAGACCGGCCGCATCTCGTCGCAGGATCCGAACCTCCAGAACATTCCGATCCGCAGCGAGCTCGGCAAGCAGATCCGGCGGGGCTTCATCGCCGCACCCGGGCAGGTGCTGATCGCCGCGGACTACTCGCAGATCGAGCTGCGCATCCTCGCGCACCTGTCGAACGACGCGAAGCTCGGCGCCGCGTTCCGGGACAAGGTCGACGTGCACACGCAGACCGCGGCCGAAGTGTTCGACGTACCGCGCGAGCAGGTCACGTCCGAGCAGCGGCGCATCGCGAAGGCGGTCAACTACGGCCTGTCGTACGGCCAGAGCGATTTCGGTCTCGCGCGCACGCTCGAGATTTCGCGCACGCAAGCGGCGGAGTATTCGCGTCGCTACTTCCAGCGCTTTCCGACGATCCACAAGTTCATGGACGACATCGTCACGCTCGCGCGTGCGCAGGGTGGAGCGCGGACGATCCTGGGTCGCTGGCGCCCGATCCCGAACCTCATGAGCAAGAGCCCGCAGGCGCGTCACGCCGCGGAGCGCGTCGCGCAGAACACGCCGATGCAGGGCGCGGGCGCGGACATCATCAAGCTCGCGATGCTCGCGACGGCGCGGCGGATCGCGAAGGACAAGCTCCCGGCGCGCATGCTGCTCACGGTGCACGACGAGCTGGTGTTCGAAGCGCCGCCGAAACAGGCCGCAGCGATCGGCGAGATCCTCGAAGCCGAGATGGAGAGCGTCTACAAGCTCGCCGTCCCCCTCGAGGTCGACATCGGCATCGCCGACAACTGGGCCGACGCGTAACTACGGCGCGCGCAGCGTCGGCACCACGGTGCCGCCGTTCACGGGATTGATCGCGGTCGCGAAGATCACGCCGGTCCCGCCGCCGCCACCACCGCTACCTCGGCTGTTACTGGCCGCGCCACCGGGCGACCCCGCGCCTTGCAGACCGCCGTCGCCGCCGTCGCCCGACGCGGCGGCGTTTCCGTTGCCACCCTGACCCGCCATGGTGCCGTCCATCAGCGTCGCACGCGTGCCGGACATCCCGGTGCCGGCACCACCACCGCCACCGCCACCACCACCGACGGCGAGCACGAGCGCACCCGCGTCGATCTGGAGCGACTCCGAGTCGAACAGGACAAAGCCGCCGGAGCCACCACCGCCGCCGCCGCGATCGTTCGTGCCGCCCGCGCCGCCGTTTCCGGACGCGTTGATGCGTGCCGTGCTGGTCAGGTGGATCGACGGTGACACGAGGAAGATGCCCGAACCTCCCGCACCGCCGTCGCCGCCTTGCGCGTCGGCGCCGCCTTCGCTGCCGGCGCACCCGCGTCGGAACGTGGTGATCGTCGCCGGGACGGGCGTTGGCTGCGTGTTCGTGATGATCCCGGTGCCCACGCCTCCGAGCCCACCCAAGCTCCCGCCGGGACCACCGCCGGCGAAGCCACCCTGCGGCGTCGCGCACGTGGTGGAGCCGGAGTTCCACTGGTCCAACGTGCCGGAGATGACGATGTCCTCGGTGGCGACGAGCACCACGAACGGCGCGCTCAGCGTGTTGATGGAGGCACCGGCGTTGACCACGATGTGCTTCGCCGAGCGGATGCAGATGTCGACGCCGCCGATAGTCTGGGTCTCGGTGCACGTGGTGATCGAGGTCGCGGTCGTCACCTGAAACGTGTCGGGCACCGGCTGGGTCAAGCAGATCTGCTGGAATGTGCCGAAGCAGGTACGCGCGTCCGCAGGCACATCGACCAACGCGTCGAATGGCGGCCCAGAGTCGCCGTCGTAGGCGGGGCCATCGCCGACGCTGCCATCACCAACAACGCCGTTCTCGATGCCGAGGATGTTCTTGCACCCCGAACCAAGCGGCGCGGCCAGCGCGGCGATCACGACAACGCACGGCCTCACTCGTCCATCGTATCAACGGGTCGCTGGGAGATCGATGGCGTATCGCTCGCGACCGTCGATCCCGACGAGGGCGACGCGGAGCGCGGTCTCGGTCACGTCGACGACGCCGAACGACTGCAACCCGTCCCACGGTGCGAGGTTTCCCGTCCCGACCGGTGGCGCCCACTGAAACTTCAGCTCGGGGCCGAACGTGGGATCGAGCGGGTTGGGACCGAACGTGCCCGCGTGGAGCGGACCCGCGACGAACTCGTGAAACGGCGTGAAGTCGACGCCCGTCGCGCGCGCGGGATCGAACGCGTGGTGCGCCGCGTAGTGCACGTCGGCGGTGAGCCACACCACGTTCTGCGTGCCGCGCGCTTTGATCCCGGCGAGCACGCGCGCGAGCTCCTTCTCGCGTCCGAGCGCGGGGCCGGGGCCGTTCGCGTAGCCCTCTTGCCGCGCGTCGCCGGGGCCGTCACCGATGACGAGCGCGAGCGGCTGATCGCACGCGACGATCTTCCAGCGCGCTTTCGACTGCGCGAGCTGCTCGACGAGCCACGCGGCCTGGGGCGCACCGAGCATCGCGCCGGCATCGCCGGTGTTCGCGTCGTTCGGCGTGCGCCACGTGCGCAGATCGACGACGATCACGTCGAGCAGCGGGCCGTAGTGGATCACGCGATGAACGCTCGGTCCGCGGATCGGCATCCACTCGCGCACCGCACGCAACGCGTACGCGGCGAGCTTCGAGGCATCGCGCTCGATCGTGTAGCGATCGTCGTCGAGAAGCTGCCCGGGCCACCAGTTGTTGTGCGTCTCGTGGTCATCCCATTGCGCGATGATCGGCACCTCGGCGGCGAGCGCGCGGACGTGATCGTCCTCGAGGTTGTAGGCGAGGCGAGCGCGAAAATCGTCGAGCTCTTGCGCGACCCGAGCGACGCGCTCGTTCGAGATGTTCTTCCACGTGCGGCCATCGTTCGCTTGCTGCTCGGGGAGGATCGGGTTGTCCGCGTAGAACAGATCGCCCGAGTGGAGAAAGAAGTCGGGCCGTGCCTTCCGCAGCGCCGCGAAGCCGCGCAGGCCGCCCCACTCGGGATTGCGCCCGTAGCCTTGGCCGCAGACATCGCCCGTCCACACGAAGCGAACCTTGTCCGCGCGCGGCGTGGCGAACGTGCCGGTGGTCCACGCGCTCGCGCCGCGATCCGCTTCGCGCTCGAACTTCACGCGGTACGCGATCGTCTGCCCGGGCTCGAGTCCCTCGATGGCGACCGCGCCCGCGTGATCCGTATCCGGGCCGACGACGGGGCCCGCGAACGTGCGCGGGTTTCTGTACGACGCCGACGCGGCGACCTCGACGATCATGCGCGCCGGCTCGCTGCACCGCGCCCACACGATCGCGGAGCCATCGCCGACATCGCCGACCTGCGCGCCGTGCGTGATCGTCGGGACGGGCGTGCGGATCATCGGGCCGCGCCGGCACGCGAGCAGTGCCGTGGAGGCGGCGGTCCCGGCGAGGAAGCGACGGCGCGTGATCATCCGCGGATCCTACGGTGGCGCGTCGTGTCCGCCAGCATGAGCGGGACCTTTCGCGTGCCCGAGAACACCGGGCGGGTCGGCGCGTCGCCGCGATAGCCGATCACATCGGCATCCACGCGGCTGCGATCGGGCTCGCGTTGCGCGTGGCCGTACACGAAGATGCGCGCGCCGCCGAGGATCGCGTGCTCGTGAAAGCGCACGCCGGAGCTGGCCGGATAGTTCAAGCGCGCGTTCGATCGATCGAAGGCGTCGCGCTCGGTCGCCGTCCACTTCGGTCGCGTGACGAGCCCGCTCGGCCAATCGTCCGACGTCGAGGTCGGCCACGCGAAGCGCGCTCCCTCGAACACGACGAGCGCGGTGCCCGTGTCATCGCGCACGAGCATCTCGCCATGACACGACAGCGCACCCGCGAAGCGGCGATCGGCCATCCCGGTCTCTTCGATCGAGATGAACCAGCCCGCACACGGTTGGTTCGTCATCGGCGACACGAGACCTCCGACCGCCTCGACGGTGCCGACGATGCACGCCCGCGCGCCGTCCGCGACCTGCGCGATCGGCAGGATGGTCTGCGCCGCGATCCGATCGCGAACCTTGTCGCCGTGCAATGCGGGCGACAGCAGCTCCTGGAACCATTCGAGCATTACTTCTTCGTCGGCTTCTTCGCCGGCGCTCGCTTCGTCGATTTCTTCGCCGGCGCCTTCTTCGACGTGGCTGCCGCGGGCTTCTTCGTCGCGGGCGTGGACGCCATCGCGTTCGCCTCCGCGAGCAGCTCGCGCAACGCGGCATACTCGTCCCACGTCGCGTCCCATTCGTCGAAGAACGCCAATGACCCATCGAACGGCGACAGCTTCGCGACCATGTCCTGCGGATCACCGGCGCCATACATGTACAAGAACGTCGAGCCGTCCTCGGTCTTGACGGCGACGAGCGTCCAGTCGAGCGCCGCGCACGCCGGGCGCACCCATTGCTCCTCGAACGCGGACAGCCGGCGGTACGACGTGGCGTCCGGCAACCGCGAGAGCTGCGTGGGCGGGTAGGGCAGCTCGACCACGAAGATCCGCTCCTGGCCGCCGACGGGCTCGAGATCGCGGATCCGGAACAACGCGGACTGTCCATCCTCGCGCCGCGCCTCGACGATGTGCCAGACCTCGTCGGTTCTCATCCGTGCCAGAGCCTACCGTGAGATCGAGGAGCTGAATCGCTTTTGGGGTTTCGCGTTCCCCCTCGCGACCCGGTAGACTAGTCCCGATGCGCGCGGCCGCCGCTCTTGTCGTTGCGCTCGCGGCGTGCCGCGGGCCGGTCGACGCGCCGTCGTCCGCGCCCGCCGTGGCTGCCCCGGTCCCCACCGCGCCCGCCGCGGCCGCATCGAGCGGGGTCACGCCGTCCAAGCCGCTCGTGGAAGGGGCCACGCTGCGCCCGCACCACGAGGAGAACGTGGTCGAGTGTCCGGCCGCGGTGTCCGAGGTCGCCGACGACGAGGCCCGGGTCGCGCTGCTGCTCGAGGAAGCGAATCGCCAGATCGAGAAGGGCGTGTACGGCGCCGCCTGGACGTGCGCGGATCGCGCCGCGGACATCACGCCCACGTCCGTCGAAGCGCATCACCTTCGCGGTGCGTCGCTGGCAGCGCTCGGCCGCGACACCGAGGCGCAGGTCGCGTACTCGCTGGCGCTCGCCCTCGACCCCGATGACCCCGAGACGCTCCGCGCCGTCGCGGACTTCTATATCAACGGCAAGGGCGAGCGCGGTCGCGACGCGCTGCGGCTCGGGCTCGAGCTCGCGCAACGCGGCAGCCGGCGCGCGCAGGCTCGCCGCCGCCGCAACGCGCCGTTGTCGGCGGATCTCGCGGTCCTCGAGGCGCAGGCGCTCAACGATCTCGGCCGCAGCGACGAAGCGCTCGCACGCATCGATGCGGCGCTCCGCTTCGCACCCGGCCGCGGCGACGCGCTGCACGAGAAGGGCGTGGCGCAGTTCGATCTGTCGAAGTTTGCCGACGCGCGCACGACGCTCGCGAAGGCGCTCGCGATCCAGCCGGACGACGCGTACACGCACCAGATGATGGGCCTCACGCTCGAACAGCTCGGCGAGATCACGAAGGCCGACGCGGAGCTCGAGCGTGCTCGCTCTCTCGCGCCGCTGGAGCTGTCGGCGCCGATCCTGATCCCCGTCGACGAGTTCCAGAAAGAGGTCGACGCGGTGGTCGCGTCGCTCCCCGCCGACAAGAAGGCTCGCGTCGGCGCGATCAAGATCGAGATCGCGGATCTGCCGGACGCGACCGACCTCGCGGCCGTGAAACCCCCGTTCCCGCCGACGATCCTCGGGCTCTATCGCGGCCCCGTCGGTCACGCCGCGCAGCTTCCGCCCCAACCGGGCGACGATCCGCCGTCCATCGCGCTGTACCGGAAGAACCTCGCACGGGCGGTGAAGACCCGCGCCGAGCTCTCCGAGCAGATCCGCGACACGCTGCTCCACGAAATCGGACACCTCGAGGGGCTGGACGAGGACGACCTCCGCCGTCGCGGCATGGAGTAAGTCCCCAACGATTGGGGTAGGATGGCCCGCATGTCGGACGGTAAGGGGCTGGCGCCATCAGGTGCAGCGGGTTCCCCGAGCGATCCGGCCATCTCCGTCCACTCGCTCGAAGCGCAGCTGCAGCGCGAGCAGAAGAAGGTCGCGCTGGTCCAAGAGGTCAGCCGCGCGCTCACCGAGACCGGCGATCTCGACACGCTGCTCGCGCTGATCATGAACAAGGTCACCGAGCTGATGGAGGCTGATCGCTCGACCTTGTACTTGCTCTCCGAAGACGGGCAGCAGCTGTGGTCGAAGGTCACCGATGGCGGCGAGCGCGTCGAGATCCGGCTGCGCGTCGGCGACGGCATCGCCGGCTGGGTCGCGCAGACGCGGGAGATCGTCAACATCCCGGACGCGTACGCGGATCAGCGCTTCCACCCGGCGGTGGATCTCAAGAGCGGCTATCGCACGAACACGATCCTGACCGTGCCGATGCTCGGTGCGCTCGGCGGTGTCGTCGGCGTGCTGCAGGTGCTGAACAAGCACGACGGTCCGTTCAAGCGCGCCGACGAAGAGCTGCTCACGGCGCTCGCGGCACAAGCAGCGATCGCGATCGAGAACGCGCGCCTGTATCACTCGCTGGTCGCGCAGAACCAAGAGCTGTCGCGCGCGCGCCGCGATCTGGAGCGTCGCGGTCGCGAGCTCAACGCGCTGTACGAAGTCGAGAAGGAGCTGTCCGCCGCGCTCGACCTCGACGATCTGCTGTCGCGCATTCTCGCCCAGGCGATCACGGTGCTCGGCGGCGGCGCGGGATCGATCGCGCTCGTCGACCCCGATGGCGCGCTGCGGTTTCGCACGGTGCAGGGGCCGGCGGCGCCGAGGCTGATCGAGCGCACGCTGCCGCACGGCACGGGCCTGCTCGGCTGGTCGATCGCGCATCGCCAGCCGGTCATCGTCGACGATCCCACGAAGGATCCGCGCCACGCGTCCGAGGTGGCCGAGGAAGCCGGCGTGCGCCCGCAGCACCTGATGGTGGCACCGCTCGTCGATGGCGAGGACGTCATCGGCGGCATGGAGATCATCGACCAGCGCCGCAGCGCGCGCGATGGCGATGGTCCGTGGAACGAGGAGGATCTCAAGCTCCTCGTGCTCATCGCCGCGCAGACGGCGAACGCGATCAGCATGGCGCGCCGGCGCAGCGAGCAGAGCAATCGCGATCGCCTCGCATCGATCGGCCGCATGCTCGCGGGCCTGCTCCACGATCTGAAGACGCCGATGACGATCATCTCGGGCTACGCGCAGCTCATGGCCGCCGCCGATGAAGCCGAGCAGCGCGAGCGCTACGTCGAGCAGATCCAGCGCCAGTTCGATCACATGGCGGGCATGACGCGCGAGGTCCTCGCATTCGCGCGCGGCGATTCGGACCTCGTCGTACGCAAGGTCTACATCAACAAGTTCGCCGAGGAGCTCGCCACGCAGCTCGGCACCGCCGTCGCGGGACGCGGCATCGACTTCATGGTCGAAGCCCGTTACGACGGCATCGCGTTCTTCGACGAGAACAAGCTGTTGCGCGTGTTCCACAACCTCACGAGCAATGCGGTCGACGCGATGCCCGATGGCGGCACGCTGCGCGTCGTGCTCGATCGCGATGGCGATCAGTTCGTGATCTCCGTGAAGGACACGGGCCCGGGCATCCCGCCGAGCATTCACGCACGCCTGTTCGAGCTGTTCGCGACAGGGCGCAAGGGCGGCACCGGCCTCGGCCTCGCCATCGTCAAGCGCGTCGTCGACGATCACAAAGGCACGATTCGCTGTGACACCGGTTCGAGCGGTACGACGTTCGAGATCCGTTTGCCGCTGACGCGGACGACCGCGAACGACCCGGACTGATCATGCTCGCGATCCGCGAGGTCGAGAAATCGTACGGATCGTGGAAGGCGCTCGCCGGTGTATCGCTGGTGGTCGCGGCGGGCGAGGCCGTGTTGCTCGTCGGACGCAACGGCGCGGGGAAGACGACGCTGCTCCGCATCGCGACGGGCTTCCTCGATCCCGACGCGGGCGCGGTGACGATCGATGGCATCGGGATGGCCACGGATCGCGCGCGTGCGCAGGCCAAGCTCGGCTATCTCCCGGAGCAAGCGCCGGCGCCGCACGAGCTGACCGTGACGGATCACCTGCGCCTGCGCGCGCGCCTCAAGGGCCTGCGCGACGATGCGGTCGCCAGAGCGATCGCGCAGGCCGACATCGCCGACGTGGCGAAGCGACCGATCGGCGTCTTGTCCAAGGGGTATCGCCAGCGCGTGGGGCTCGCGGACGCGCTGCTCGGCGAGCCGCCGCTCTTGATCCTCGACGAGCCGACGAGCGGCATGGATCCCGTCCAGACGAAGGCGCTGTGCGAGCATCTGGTAGCCGCGGCGAAGGCGCGCGCGGTGCTCGTGTCGAGCCACGCGGTCGCGGACCTCGAGCCGCTCGCCCAGCGCGTCGTCGTGATCCATAAGGGAAGGGTGGTCGCCGACGGAACCCCCGACGAGCTGCGCGCGCGCACCAAGACCGAGCGCCTCGAAGCGGCGGTGGTGGCGCTGATGGGCGAGACCGGCCCGGAGGCGCCGTGATGGGCGCGGCGCGATCAGCGTACTGGGTGTTCCGGCGCGAGCTGCACGTGATGCTGCGCGCGCCGATCGTCTACGTCGTCGGCGGCGTGTTCCTCGTCGTGCAAGGCGTCGCGTTCGCGGGGCTCGTCGGTGCGCTCTCGGATCCCCGCAAGCCGGCACCGCTCGCCGCGCTCCTCGAACAACAGCTCGCCGGCACGCTCCTCACGTGGGTGCTGTCGCTCGTGGTGCTGACGCTCCTCGGAATGCGCGCGATCGCGGATGACAAGGCCACCGGTGGCTGGGAGCTGCTGTTGACCGCGCGGGTCGGGGAGGGCGCCGCCGTCGTCGGCAAGTGGCTCGCGGCGACGGCGATCTACGCGCTGCTGTGGATCCCGACGCTCGCGTATCTCGGCGTGGTCTCGATCTTCCGCAGCGACGGCGGTGGCTGGGACATCGCGACGATCGCCACCGGCTACCTCGGCGCGATCACGATCGGTGCTGCGTTGCTCGCGTGGACGGTCGCCGCGAGCGCGGCGATGGGATCGACGCTGGGCGCTGGTGGGCTCGGCTTCGCGTTGCTCATCGGGCTATTTCTCGTCGGAGAGCTGCCCACGCTCGCGCCCGATCTCGCGGTCGATCATCCGACGCTGGCCGCCGCGCTCTCGGCGGTGGGCGTGCGCGCATCGCTCGCTGCGTTCGCGCGCGGCGAGCTCGGTGCCGCGCCGCTCGTGTTCGTGAGCACGCTCGCCGTCGTCGGCCTCGCACTCGCGATCACGCTCGCGTGCGCGGGACGCCGCAGCCGCCGCGAGCTGCGCGCACGCGGCACCGGCACCGCGCTGCTCGCGCTGATCGGCGGGCTCGCGCTCGCGCTCGCCGTGCGTCATCCCGCGCGCCTCGACGTCAGCGCGAGCGGGCGCAACTCGCTCGATCCGGCCACGCGCGGAATCCTCGCGAACGTGGATCGCGCGACGCTCACCGTCGTGCGTCCATCGCTCGGCGCGCTCGAGCCGCTGTACGACGAGGTCACGCGCGTGGTGCGCCGCATCGGCGAGCTGCCCGGCATCACGGTGCGCGTCGTCGATCCCGTGAACGCACCGGGTGGCCTCGACGCGGTCGCGCGCAGCGCCGGCGTGTTGCCGAAGGATCTCGCGAACGGCGGCGCGGTCATCGTCGACGCGTACGGCAAGCGGCGCGTGATCGACCTGCTCTCGCTCGCGACGATCGAGCGCGTGCAAGGCGCCGCCAGCGTCGAGCAGCTCGTCGTCGAGCGCGCGCTGTCCGGTGCGCTCGCGCAGATGGGGATGACGATGCCGATCACCGTGTGCGCGACCGCGGGACACGGCGAGCTTCCATTCGAGGCAACGGACACGCGCGCGGATTGGTCGCTCGTCGCCGAGCGCCTGCGTGGCGAGGGCATGTCCGTCGAGGCCATCTCGCTCGCCGCGGCGGTCCCCGCGCGCTGCTCGGTGCTCGTCGTCGCGGGCCCCTCGACGCCGCTGTCCGACGAGGAAGCGCTCGTCGTGCAGCAGTACCTCGCCGCGAACGGCGCGCTCCTCGTCGCGGCGGCGGCGCGCGTCGTCGGACGCGGCGATGATCGCATCGGGCGCACCGGTCTCGAAGGCGTGCTCGCGCAGAGCGGGCTCGGACTGCCGCTCGCGATCGCGCTCGATCCCGCGTGGACGGTCAAGGAGATCCAGGGCTCGATCCTCGTGTTCGCGGGCTACACGGATCACCCGATCGATCGCGGGTTCGCGAACGCGCGCCCGACGATGTGGGTGCTTCCGCGCGCGGTGCTCGTCGAGAACGGTGCGCGCCCGCTCATCACCGCGTCGCCCGAGAGCTGGGCCGAGACCGCGCTCGACGCGGAGTCTGCCGAGCGAGGTCCCGATGATCTCGCCGGTCCGATCGTGCTCGCCGCGATCGGCAAGGGCGATCGCACGATCGCGATCGGCTCGGCGGAGGACTTCTCGACGGTGTCGCTGGCCGGCTATGCGAGCGCGGGGGATCTGTGGATCGCGCAAGCGGTTCGCTTCCTCGCGCGCGCGCCCGAGCCGAAGGTCGATGTCGCGGCGCGCCGCCCGGAGCAGATCCGCCTCGTGATGACCGATGGCCAGCGCCGCGCGGTGATCGCTCTCTCGGTCGCGGGCATCCCGCTCGCGTGGATCCTCGTCGGTGCGGCGATCCTGCTGCTGCGGCGGAGGCGAGCGTGATCGCCACGCGTCGCGGCCTCGCGGTGCTCGCGCTCCTCGCGGGTGCGCTGCTCGTCGTGCTCGTCATCGATGTGCTCACGCGGGCTCGTCCGGCGGACCGGACACTCGTGCCCGGGTTCGACGAAGCGAGCGTCGTGCGTCTCGGCTGGACCGCGCATCCCGTCGGCCCGTACCTGACGATCGAACGAACGATCGACCGAACAAACGACAAGCCAGCGGCGACGCCGTGGCGCCGAACCGCGCCGAGCCGCGGTGCCGTCGAGCAAGCGCCGATCGCGAGCATGCTGGCGACGCTGCGCGGTGCGCGCTGGCATCGCAGCGAAGCGCGCGATCCGCGCGAGGACGCCGTGCACCTCGCCATCGATCACGCGGGGACGCGCACGGAGCTCTGGATCGGCCGCCCGATCGACGCCACCGAGCAAGCCTGGATCGGCATCGGCGATCGCAGGTTCCTCGTCGATGCGTGGGTCGCGCGCGCGCTGACGCCATCGCCGATCGATCTCGCGATTCGCACACCGCTCGCCGGTATCGCCAACGTCGACACGTACAGCGTCGACGGCCGGAGCCTCGGTGGTCAGCCGCGTGCGATCGCGGCGACGCAATCGACGCGCGGCCTCGTGCTCGATCCGGGGTTCGTCACCGAGCTCGAGCGCGCGCTCGCGGAGCTGACGATCGACGCGGATCCGGTCGCGCCGGTCACGCCCATCAGCGACGGCATCGAGATCGCGATGGCCGGCACGAAGGTCACGCTCGCGAAGGCTCCTGGCTCCGGCTGCGAGACGCGGGTGTATCTCGCGGCGTCGACGGGCGATGGCTGCGTCGCGCTGGCGAACGCCGAGGTGGTCTGGGGGCTCGTCGCACGACTCGCGAACCCCGCCGGGGCGATCGCGTCGCGTGCGCTCGTGCCCGTCGGCGTGCGAGTCGTGACGCTCGTCGACGGCGCCGCCCTCGACGTGACGCGACGGCCGACGATCGATGGCGCCGATGTCGACGCCGAGCAGATCGTCGCCCTCATGACCGTGCTCCGCAGCCCGGTCGACGGGACCGACGTCATCCCGGCGCCGACCGGCGCGTCGATCGGCACCCTCGGGATCAAGACGGGCGGCAGCGATCTCGTCGTCGACCTCTACCCGAGCAACGTCGCGATGCGTCGCGGCGAGGCGGTCGCCTTGCGCCTGTCGCCGGAGGCGTTCGCGATCCTCGCCCGCGGTGGTGCGGCCTATCGCGATCGAACACCGTGGAGCGAAGACCCGACGACGATCGCCGAGATCGCGATCGACGCCGTCACCTATCGACGCGGCGCCGTTCTCGGCGAATGGACGCGCGTCCCGGCCGGGCCTAGTGACGCCGCTTCCATCGACGCGTTGGTCACCGCACTTGCACGACCACATGTCGTCGGTGTGGCCCCGACCACAGTCGTCCGAGGCCGGCGGATCCGTCTGGTCGTTCGCCCGCCGGTGGGTGCCGAGAAAACCCACACTCTCGAGCTCGGAACCGCATCGGCAGCAGGATGCCCCGCCGCGATCGACACCACCTCGATCCTGCTTCCCGTCGAGATTTGCCGTCTCGTGCCGAGGTAGCGGAATGCTATCGTTCGCCCATGATGAGGGGCCTGGGCGCAGTCGCGCTCGCGTTGGTAATTGTCGGCTGCGCGTCGAGTCGTCCCGCGGCGACGTGCGATCCGACTACCGAGACATGTGACGTCGATGCGATGCCGGAGGCGGACGCCGCGATCGATGCACCACCCGGTCACGGGTTCGGCGAGGCCTGCGATGACAACGAGGATTGCGAGAGCCACCTCTGCATCCTCGTCGGCACGTCGGGCCAGTGCACGAAGACGTGCGCGAACGACTGCCCGCAGGGCTACGGCTGCGTCGGTGTGGATGGCATCTCGATCGATGGCGAGATCACGTTCGTGTGCGTGCCGACGTCGAGCCAGCTGTGCACGACCTGCACGATGGACTCCGAGTGCACGCTGATCGGAATGGACAAGTGCGTCACGTATCCCGACGGTGATCGCGCGTGCGCGCGAGACTGCAGCACCGTCGGCTGCCCGACGGGCTTCGACTGCGAGAACGTCGTCATCAACAACGTGAACTACAAGCAGTGCATGGCCGCGAGCGGCGCGTGCGACTGCACCGCGACGAACACGGGCGCGACCCAGCAGTGCAACATCACCACGCCGTGGAACGTCTGCCTCGGCACGCAGACCTGCGCGGGCGCGACCGGCTGGGGCACGTGCGCGCCTCCGTCGGCCACCGACAATCCCGACGCGACGTATCTCGATCAAAATTGCGACGGCATCGACGGCGACATCACGAAGGGAATCTTCGTCTCCGGCGCGGGCGCGAACAGCGGCACGTGCGGCCTCACCTATCAGACGCCGTGCGCGACGATCTCGCACGGCATCATTCGCGCGGCGCAGACCTCGCGTCCCAACGTGTTCGTGCAGACCGGCACGTACAACGAGGTCGTCGTCCTCGTGAACGGCATCAACGTGTGGGGCGGCTACAACTCGACGTGGCAGCGCGGTCCGTACTCGAACGCGGCGAACCGCGTGACGATCGTCGGCGCGCAGGACAACGGCACCGGTGGCTCGGGCGAGTACATGGCGGTGCGTGCACACGGCCTGATCGTCCCCGTGACGATGGCCGACCTGATCATTCAGGGACCCACCGCTACCGGCGTCGGCGGTAGCTCGGGCCGCGACGGTCGCTCGAGTTACGGCATCCACGTCGATGGCGCGCAGGTCTCGCTCGAGCGCGTGAAGATCATCGGCGGTAACGGCGCGAACGGCGGCGCGGGCTCGGCCGGCACCGACGCCGTCGTCGTCGACGCGCAGGGCTTCATGTTCGGCGGCGCAGGCGGCCCCGGCGACCAGTACGTCACCGCGTGCAACGACAGCTCGCGCGGCGGCTCGGGTCCGGCCGGAACCAACACGTGCTCGTCGAGTCCCTCGTCGCGCGCGATGGACGGTGGCGCCGGCGGTCGTGGCGGAACCATGGACACCAACTGCAACGTGTTCAACCTGAACTACAACGCGCGCGCCGGCGACGATGGCAGCAGCGCGGTGTACGCGCCGTTCCCGTACGGCTATCGCGGCGATCGCGGTGGCACGTGTGGCGATGCGGTGTTCGGTAACAACGGGATCGTCGCGAACGGCGCACCCGGCGGCGCGGTCTCCGGCGGCTATCTCGCCAGTGGGTTCTGGTACGGGCGCAACGGCGGCACCGGCGGCACCGGCGAGAACGGTAGCGGCGGCGGCGGCGGTGGCGGCAGCGGCGGCTGCGACGACGGAACGGATGCCTACGGCGCGGGCGGTGGTGGTGGTGGTGCCGGTGGCTGCGCGGCGCGCGGCGGTGGCACCGGCGGTGGTGGCGGCGGCGCGTCGATCGCCGTGTTCGCGACGAACACCTCGACGGTGATGATCAGCGGCTGCGATCTCGCGCGCGGTGTCGGCGGCACGGGTGGCACCGGCGGCGTCGGTGGGCGCGGACAATCGGCGGGCGGAGGCGGCGGCATCCAATCACATCCCGGTACGGGCGCAGGTGGCACCGGTGGCGCCGGTGCGCACGGCGGACACGGCGGCGGCGGCGCGGGCGGTGCCGGTGGTCGCTCCGTCGGTCTCATGTGGACGCCGGGCAACACGGTCACGCACGACTGCATCATCACCGGTGGCTCCGCCGGCGGCGGTGGACCGGGCGGCGTGTCTGCGCCGAACGCGCCGCTCGCCGATCGCGATGGCAACAACGGCGCGACCGGTGCGGCCGGCACGCTCGACGCGACGCGCGCGTGTCCGAGCGCGACGAGCTGCTAACCCTCAGCCCGTCGTTGCTGCTGGTTGCCGCTCATCGCTGTGCGAAAGAGCGCACGGAGTCCACCGAGGTCACCGAGAAGAGATCTTTTTTCGCTTCGCGAAGAAAGAGCCCTTCGCTCGCACGCGTCGTTCCCCAAAAGTGCCTCGGTGTCCTCTCCGCCTCTGTGTCGCGTTTCTGACGATTTCACGGCCGATACCGTCGATGTCCTCCGCCTCTGTGTCGCGTTTCTGACGATGTGTTCGGGCGCGTTCACGGCCGTTACCGTCTCGAACGCTCGTTCGAAACCCGGATTTCCACGGAGGGCACGGAGTCCACCGCGGTCACCGAGAAGAGATCTTCTTTCCCCAAAACGTGCCTCGGTGTCCTCTCCGCCTCGGTGTCGCGTCTCTGATCGCTCAGACGCGATCGACGCCGGGCAGCCCACAATCGCCATGAATCCTCGAGAGACACGACTCGCGGTCGATGCCATGCAGCAGCACGATCGAAAACGGCGACGGGGTCAACCGTCGCCGCGTTTCGCACACCGAGCTCGCTAGGAGCTAGCCCGACTTCTTCTTCTGATCGACGAGGTCCTGCGGCGAGAGCTTCTCGCCCGGCGCGGGGCCGCCCGCGGGAGCCGGCTGGTTCACCGGATCCGGAGCCGGCGTCTCCCAGTTCTTGGTGATGTTCTTCATCTTCTTGTAGACGAGGAGACCATCCGAGTTTCGCTCGCTGTGCGGCGACGCCATCTTCCACGTGCCGACGACCTCCACCTGGTCGCCGACCGCGTACGGCGGGCAGATCTGCTTCTTCGGATCCTTCTCGCCCGGCTCGCACCGATCCGGATACATCTGGAGGTTCCGATCCGGCTTCTTGATGCGCTCCATCTCGAGCTTGTTGTACGGACGCGGGACGTCGACGATCCACATGCTCTTCTCGGCCGGCGTGTCCGCCGTGTCACCGATGTAGAACTTCGCGCGCTCGCACTTCGTCGGATCCTCGTCGATCATCTTCTGGACGTCCTTGTCGGACATGCCAGGCTGGCGAACGGCGGTCGGGCAATCGTAGGCCCACGTCACGATTCCCTTGACCGTGATTTCGCCATCGAGGAGCTTCTTGCCCTTGACCCGCATCTCCTTCACCGAATGCGAGCCGTCGCTGTTCGTCGGCGGCAGCGCGAAGTCTGGAACCGCGGGCAGGTTCAGCTTCACGTCTCCCTTGCGCACTTCCGCCTCCGGACCCTTGAGCTTGTCCTTCTCGCAAGCGCCGAGGCTCGCGACGACAAGGCAACCGAACAGGACGCTGCGGACGGGAGCGTTCAGCATGGCTGCGGTCATAACATGGTGATTAGGGTCACTCAAGTCGCCGTCTTCGCGGCAGTCTTGGCCATCGCGGCTTTTGTGGGCTGCGATTCCCCGGCGCGCGTCAAACCGTGGCGTCATGCCCCGGATCCGACCGCCGAGGCGGCGAACGTGCCCAGCTCCCCGGCGCTGGCGGATGTCTCGACGGCGGCGGAGGTCCGCGCCAACCGAGGGCACACGCTGCGGATCCACGTCGACGCGGACCCCAAGCACTTGAACCCGCTGGTCGCGCCGACGGCGTGGGGCCGGCGGATCACGATGGGGACGATCTTCGAGCCGCTGATCCGCTACCTGCCGCCGGAGCCGGGGCAGCCCGCGGGTCGATTCGCGCCGCGGCTCGCGCGGTCGTGGCGCGTGATGCCGTCGCAGACCGAGATCCGCATCGAGCTCGAGCCGGACTGCACGTTTCACGATGGCCGCACGGTCACGTCGAGCGATGTCCAGTTCACGCTCGACGCGATCCGCGATCCGCGCCGCGGCGTCGATCATCTGCGCGCGATGCTGTCCGACGTGTTCGCGGTCGAGCTGATCACGTCGCACGAGGTGCGTCTCGTGCTGAATCGCCCGAGCGCGTATGTCCTGCGCGCGCTCGCCGAGATCCCGATCCTGCCGATGAACATCTACGATGGCTCGCTGCAGGCCGGCGGCGCGCTCGTCGGATCGGGGCCGTACAAGTTTGTCTCGAACAAGAACGGCGTCGTTCACCTCGTTCGCAACGACACGTACTGGGGCCCCAAGCCGGCGATCAAAGACATCGAGTACGTGTTCCAGCCCGACGCCGCGATCGCGCTCAAGGATGCCAAGCGCGGCGATCTCGACATCGTGCCCGCGTTGATCCCCGCGCACTGGCCGGAGCAGGCGAGCGCGCCGGGCATCGCGTCGTCGTTTCGCGCACTCGAGCTCGCGGCGCTGCGCATGCGCTACCTGCGGTTCAACGCGGATCATCCAGCGCTCGCGGATCCGCGCGTGCGTCACGCGCTCGGCCTGCTCGTCGATCGCCGCACGATCGCGAAGCGCGTGTTCGACGGGCTCGCGCGACCGGTGCTGTGGCCGATCTGGCCCGGCGGCTTCGCGAACGGAGCCGAGCTCGCGGTGCCGGACTTCGATCCCGGCGCGGCCGCGAAGCTCCTCGACGAAGCGGGCTGGACCGACAGCGACAAGGACGGCATTCGCGACAACGCGGGCAAGCAGCTGCGCCTCGTGATGCTGGGCACCGACAAGCCGGAGCCCAGGGATTCCTCCGCGCCGCCCGTGAAGATCGCGCGCGACTATTTCGTAGAGGCCGCGCGCAAGATGGGCGTGGTGATCGAAGTGCGCGAGGGCGGCACGGACTACCTCGCGAAGCGCATCGCCGAGGGCCAGTACGATCTCGTCGAGATGTCGTGGAACGGCATGGTCGACATGGACCTCGGCGCGCTCCTCGGTGCGAGCGTTCCGCAGCGCGGACCGGCGCCGCGCGTCGATCGCGCGCTCGATGCCTTCGGCGCCGCGTGGGATCCCGCGCAGCGCGCGAAGCTCGCCGGTGACCTCGGTGCCGCGCTCCTCGAGAGCTGGCCGATCGCGGGAATTGTCACCGATGCGTCGCAAGGTCTCGTGCACAAGCGCGTGCAGGGCATTCGCGTGTGGGACGGCTGGTTCGATGTCGCTGCGCTGTCGCTGGTAGACCGCGCGACCAGCGAGCCGTGAGCCCGAGGCGTGAGCCCGCGCCGCGAGCACGAGGCGTGAGGTAGATTGCGGTCGTGGTCAGCCCCGCCTCCACGCAGCCCGATGGCATCCGCGCGCAGCTCGCGGCCGTGCTCGCGACGCTGCCGGATCGCTTGCTCGTGCCGGGGCAGGGCGGGGCTGCGTGCCGCGCGATCGCCGACGTCTACGATCGCACGCTCGCCGAGCGCTTCGACGCCGCGATGCGCGAGCACGGCGGTGGTGCCGCGCTCGCGCTCGTCGCCACGGGCGGCTGGGCTCGCCGCGAGCTCGCGCCGTTCTCCGACATCGACTTCATCGTGCTGCACGGCGACAGCCGCCGCGACGAAGCGGCCGCGAAGCGCGTGTCCGATGCGCTGCTCTATCCGCTGTGGGACGAGAAGCTCGCGATCGGCCACTCCGTGCGCGAGGCCCGCGCCGCCGCGCGGCTCGCCAAAGATGATCTCGCGACCGCGACCGCGCTCCTCGACGCGCGCCACATCACCGGCGACGCGAAGCTGACCACGGAGCTCGTGCGCGCGACGCTGTCGGCGCTCGCGCCCGGTGGCAACCCGAACGACCTCATCGCACAGCTCGCCGCCGAGAAGCGCGCGCGTCACGATCGCTTCGGCGCGTCGCTGTATCTGCTCGAGCCGAACCTCAAGCAGGGCATCGGCGCGCTGCGCGACCTCGCGACCGCGCTGTGGTGCGCCGCGATCCGCTGGCATCCACCGAAGCCATCGTCGAACCCCGACGAGACTCGCGGCCCCGAAAGCGCGGAGCAGCTGATCGCCGCGCTCGTCACGATGGGCCACCTCAATCGCCGCCAAGCCCAAATCCTCGTCGGTGCGCGCGACTTCCAGCTCCGCGTGCGCGCCTTGATCCAGCTCGCGGCGAAGCGCCGCTTCGATCAGCTCACGTTCGAGATCCAGGAGTCGATCGCACCGGCGCTGTATCCCGACGCGCGCTCGCACGACGGCGAGGTTCGCTCCGCCGTCGCGCCCGCGGTCGAAGCGCTGATGCGCGACTACTATCTCCACGCGCGCGGCGTGGTCCAGGTCGCCGATCGGCTCCTCGATAGCGCTCGCGTCCCCGCGCGCTCGAAGCCGCGCATCGCGCAGATCGACTCGACGTTCATCACGTTCAACGGCGAGCTCTCGCTCAAGGATCCGACGCTGTTCTCCGAGCGACCGAGCGAGATGGTGCGGCTGTTCCGCACCGCCGTCGCCGAGCAGCTCCCCGTCTACGGCCACACGCTCGAGCTCGCCGCCGACACCATCGCGCGCGACCCCACGACGCTCGCCACCGATCGCGACGCCGCGCGCCTGCTCCTCGACGCGCTGGTCGATCCGCGCGACGCCGGTCAGCCGTCCGCGTTCGAGACGATGAACCAGCTCGGCATCCTCTCGACGCTGATGCCCGAGTGGGCGCCGTGCGTCGGCCGCGTGCAGCACGACCTCTATCACGTCTACACCGTCGACCAGCACCAGCTCTACGCGGTCGCGATGCAGAAGCGCCTGTGGCGCGGCGAGCTCGCGACCGAGCATCCACTCGCGACGCAGCTGTGGCGCGAAGTGCGCCGGCCCGCGCCCGTCCTCCTCGGCACGCTGCTGCACGACGTGGGCAAGCCGCTCGGCAAGGGCCACGCCGAGAAGGGCGCGGTCGTCGCGGGTATCGTCGGTCGCCGCCTCGGCATGTCCGAATCCGACATCGAGCTCGCCGAGTTCCTCGTGCGCCAGCACCTGACGATGTCGCATCTCTCGCAGCGCCGCGATCTCGCGGACCCCGAGGTGATCGCGCGCTTCGCGGAGCGCATCGGCGACGACGAGCACCTCGTCGCGCTTTACCTCGTCACGCTCTGCGACACGGCGATGACCGCGCCGAACAACCTGAACGCGTGGAAGGACGGCCTGCTCCGCGACCTCCTGCTCAAGACGCGCGACTACTTTGCGGGCCGCGGGTCATCGTCACGCATCGGCGATCCCGATCGCGAGTACCGCGCCAAGGTCCTGTCGCTCGCGACCGACGAGACGGAGACCACCGCCGCGCAACGCGCCGACGCCGAGGCGATCGTGGCGGGCATCGATCCGCGCTTGTTCGCGCAGCTCACGCCGCGGCAGACGGCGCGCCACGTGCGCCTCGTCGGGCGGGCGCGCGCGATGGCATCGGCATCGAGTGGTGCATCGAGCGCGATCGGGGCATCGAGCACGATCGGCGCAGCGAGCACGATCGGCGCGAATGGAAGCGCGCCGGCGCTCGCGATCGAAGTCGCCGCGAACCCGCGCGAGGGCCACAGCGAGCTCGCCGTGGTCGCGCCCGACATGCCCGGCGTGCTCGCCGCGATCGCGGGCGCGCTCGCCGCGGCGCGCATCGATGTCCTCGGCGCCGTGCTCGGCCACGTCGAGCTCCCCGAGACCACCAGCAACGGGCCCTCGATCCCACGGACAAAGACGAGCGAGACGCCATCGACGAGCGCGACGCCATCGACGAGCGATGCGCCGAGCACGCGCTATCGACTCGCCACCGACTTGTTCTACGTGCGCGATCTGAAGGGCGCCGCGATTCCCGCGGATGATCCGCGATGGGCGAAGGTCCTCGCCGATCTGCGCGAGCTGTTGGTCGACGGCAAACCCGATCCCGACAAGGTCGGAGACCTGATCGCGCGGCGGCGTCCGCCCTCGACGATGCCCAAGCGCGTCACGCCCGGCGTGATCACCGAGATCCGGCTGCACGACGACTCGACGCAAGCGACGATCGTCGAGGTGTTCACGCGCGATCGCGTCGGCGTCCTGTACGCGATCACGCAGACGCTCGCGGACCTCGGGCTCGACATCACGCTCGCCAAGGTCTCGACCGAGGGCGAGAAGGTCGCCGACATCTTCTACGTCACGCGCCGCGGCGAGCGGATCACCGACGACACCGAGCGCGCGATCATCTTGCAGCGACTGCGGATGGCGGTCGAGGTGAAGGGGCTCACCGGCTCGTGAGCGTCCTCGATCTGCCGCCGGGTCTCGGGCTCGTCGGGACGCCACTCGCGACGTTCCATGCACCGACGCGGTCGAAGCGGCTCGCGTGGGTCGCGACGATCCTCGTCACGATCCTGCTCGTCATCACCTGGTACCTCGTGTCGCGCCAGTGGTGGCGCCGCAGCGCGAGCACGATGATCGTGCTGCCGTTCGCCTTCTTGCTGTTCACGGGGCTCGCCGTCGCGATTCGCACGGCGCGCGTGGCGATCACGCGCGATGGCATTCGCTGGGGCTGGACGTCGCTCGGGTTCACGCAGTCGGCGTCGCGGATCGTGATGGCGCACGTCTACAGCGACGGCATCGCGCTCGAAGCCAAGCGCGGGTCGAAGTGGTTCCTCGCCGCGCGCGATTGGGATCGCTTCGACGTGCTCGTGCGCCAGGTTCGCCGCGCCGAGCTGCCGGTCCGCGATCACGAAGGCAAGGCGCCGCTTCGGCAACGCCTGCAGAGCTACGGGCGCTTTCTCGACGCGCTCGTCATCGGCAGCGTGATCGCCGCGGTCGCCGTCGCCGGCTGGGCCGCGTAGCGATCACTTCGACGGGCGGCCATCGGACGGCCTGTCATCTACCTTCTTGTCGGCGATCGTGATCGGCTTGCTCGGCGGCGACGTGCGGCCGTAGGTATCGACGAACACGAACGTCACTTCGTCGCCCGCGCGCGACGCGACGGTTCCGGGCGGCGCGGTCTCGCAGCCGCGCTGCTTGTAGGGGTACTGGGTCGTCGAGTCGCCGTCGATGAAGTTCCACGACCGCGCCTTGCCGTCCTTGCCGAGGAGCACGATCGCGATCGCGTCGTCGGGTGGCATGTCCGCGAGCTCGAGCGTGACGTCGGCTCTGTCCGGCGTCCGGACACTCCAGCGCACGACCGGCGCGGCCAAACGCGGGCGCGGTCGACGCGTGACGAACACGCTCGCGCGCGCCTTCTTCTCGTGATCGAGCAGCACGACCGTCCCATCTTGCCGCGCCCGGTACACGACGAGCCCGGGCGCCAGCGACGTGCGCCGCGGTTCGGAGGACGCACCGCCGGTCTGGAAGCGCCACGCTGGCTGATCCGCCTCGTCGTTCTGCGAGTGACCGAAGCCGCCGGGAAGCGCGGCGACGAGGATACCGCCGTCGCCGGGGAGCACGAGGTCAGCGCTCGAGACCACCTGCGCGGAGAGCCCCACAGCACCGCAGAACTCGGCGTGCGCGGGCGTGCTCGCGAGAGCGAGTGCTGCGATCACGGCGATCCGCATTCGCCGATGATACGCGCTGCCCGGCGCAGACGCCCGTCCCTTCCGCCGTACGCGCTACTTCGCGAGCTCGGCGCACAGCGACTCGGTTCCCATGCGGTGCGGATGATCCGAGGCACGCGCGGCATGCGCGAAGGCCCTCGGATCGAGATCGGCGCGCCGGTCCTGCCTCGCGACGTCGCGATCACAGTCCGACGGCGGCGGCGAGGTCGGCGCTCGAGAACACTCGCCGCCCCCCAGCCTCCGCCGCGCGCACGAGCTTCACGAGCGCGCGATTGATCGGCGCTTGCACGCCGAGCGTGTCCGCGAGCCGGACCACCTCGCCCTGCAGGTACTCGATCTCCGTCGGCCGCTTCGCCTCGAAGTCGTCCCACATCGACGAGCGCGCGTGCGGATCGATCGCGATCATCTTCTTCGCGAGCACGCGGAACACGGCGTCGGGCAGATCGAGCGCGCGCGGCATCCACCGCGGCGGCAGCGGCGTGAGCTTCGCGACCGGCTGCCGCTGCTTCGCGAGCAGCGACAGCGCCTCGCGTTGCGCCGCGGCGAGCACGCGTCGGTAGCCGCGCTGCGACAGCTCCTCCCGCAGCGGCAACCCCGACAGCGCGTTGACCGCGTTGTTGAGGTTCATGACCAGCTTCGCCCACTGCACCGCGTCCATGTCGGCGCGTGTCGCGAACCCGAGGCCCGCGCACCCGAGCGCGTCGTACAGCTCGGTCGCGGTGTCGGCGTGCTCGATCATCAGCGTGCCCGACGAGCCGCGGTGATAGGTCGCCGCGCCGCGCCGGACGACGTTCCACGGGACCATGCCGGCGAGGGCAGGGCGAGCGAGCGCGGTGGCGAGCGCGCGCGTGTTGCGCACGCCGTTCTGCAAGCTGACGACGAGCGTCGCCGGATTCTTCACGAACGGCGCGAGCGCCTTGCCCGCGTCCTCGGTCTGCGCGGACTTCACGGTGACGAGCACGACCTGCGCACGCACCGCAGCGGCGGCCTCCGTCGTCGTGGTCACCTTGACGGTGAAGCGATCGCCGTCGAGGTCCGACACGGTCAGCCCGCCCGCGAGCTCGTCGAGCACGCGCGGCCGCCCGATCAGCGTCACGTTCGCTCCGCCTGCCGCGAGCCGTCCACCGACCCAGCAGCCGATCGCGCCCGCGCCGAAGATCGCGACCTCGAGCGGCACGTCGCGCACGGTCGACAGCTGCGGTCGCGCCGGCGGCACCTCGAACGGACCGCTCTCGGTCGTGCTCCTCACGACAGCGCGACCTCGTGGATCGCCGGCGGCGTCGTCGCGAAGTCGCTCGTGCGGATCCACGTCGGACGCAGCCGCCAGTACGCGATGTCGGGCCACGCTTCGCGCTCGGCTCCGTCGGGGAACGCGGCGAGGTACACGGCCTTCGCGCGCGCGAGCTCCTCGCCCGTCGGCTGATCCGCACGCGCTTCGATCTGCACGGTCACGGCGTCGCGCCACGCGACCACCGCGATGCGTCCATCGCGCACGAGGTTCTGGTGCTTGCGCGATCGCGTGGATGTATCGAACACGAGCTCGAGCGTACCGTCCACGATCTCCGCCGCCACGCCGATCACCGCGGCCTGGGGCGCGCCATCGGGATGCACCGACGCCTCGACGACGAGCTTGTTGTCGCGAAGAAATCGCAGGACGTCATCGAGCGACATGCCGTGCACGATACCCGTGCGTTCGCGCTCGCGATAGCCACGCCCGCGCCGGCGAACTGCTCGATTCGAGGTTGCCTTCCCGTGGGCACGCGCGCTGCACCACGTGTGTGCATATGGCTAAAGCACCCTACGCAATCGCATGGCTCCTCGGAATTCCGATCCCGATCCTCCTGCTCGTCTTTCTGTTTTCGCGCGCGTGCTGACGAGGAGTCTCGCGGCGTTGCGAGACCGGTGACATACCGACCGTAAGCTGCAACCGGTTCCTTCGTTCTGTTCGCACGAGCGTGTCGCCCGTCCGGCGCGCTCCCAGGAGGAACCGTGCATACGTCGCGCGCTGGCTTTGCTTTGTCTCTCGCACTGATCGCTTTGACCTTGGGACTCGTCGCCGGCTGCGGTGCGGGGAAGATGCAAATGGCCTCGTCCGCGATCGCGGCCGGCCAGGCTCCATCGATGCCGAGCGCGCCGCCGCCGCTCGACAAGTCGCTGTTCGATCGCAACCCCAACGGCGCGCTCACGGAAGAGTCGCTCCAGAAGATCCTCGCTGCGCCGATCGAGCTCGAGCTGCCCGCGCGGGTCGGCCTGATCCCGATCATGACCGCCAAAGACTGGCGCGGTCCCGGCCCCGACGATCGCGTCCCCTCCGGCGTCGAGCCGCTGATCAACGAGCTGCGCAAGAGCCCGCACTTCACGCTGCTCACCCAGACGATGGTCATCCCGTCCGGCGCGCTCGGCATGGAAGCGCTGCGCGAGATCGCCGCGCGCTATCGCTTGCGCTACGTGATGCTGTATCGCGAAGTGCTCGCGAACGACTCGATCCTCACCGCGGTCGCGTGGGGCTACGCCACCGTCGTCGGCGCGCTGTTCCTCCCCGGCAAGCGCCAGGAGGTGTGGGGCTACACCGAGCTGTCGATGTTCGACGTGAAGACCGGCACGCTGATGTTCACCACGCGCCGCGCGATCGCCGCGTCGCAGTCGACGAACCAGTGGCACCAGAAGCAGAAGCTCGAGAAGCTGACCTCGCGCGCGATCGCGAAGTTCGCCCCGGACCTCGCGCGCGACGTGCTGAACGACCTCGAGGACTTCGCGAACGCCGCGATCGCCGAGAATGCGCGCCGCACGCGTGGCCCCGAGCTCGTGACGATGCCGGCCGGTCCCACCGTCGCGCAGTAACGCGGAACGCTACGGGGCGAGCACGACGAACAACGTCGACGGCGTCGCGCTCTTGGTGTCCGCGTCGATCGCGCCATCCTTCGCGCTGCGCGCTTTGATCCGCGGTGCATTCGCGGCCCATGCGGGCAGCTTCTTGGCCCACACGATCGGCACGCTCGCACCGCCGATCGTCGTGCCGAGCGCCGGCGTCACGGCCGCGCCCTCGACGACGATCACCGCGGGACCCTTGTCCCCGTCGCTCGCGAGCGCGCGCGAGCCGGTGATCGCCTGGCGCAGCGCTTCGATCGGCACCGCGAGCGACACGACCCACGCGCCGTCGGTCTCGGGCGCCGCGGTCACGGTCAGCGCCGCTGCGATCGCGCGATCGATGCGCGCGCGGATCGCCGGATCGCTCGCCTTGTCCTTGAGGGTGCCACCGCCGGCGATTGGCAGCGTCATCACCGCCGCGTTCAGCGCGATCCGCGCCGCATCCTCGGCCTTGCGCCGTGCCGGCCCGCGCGCGACCGCCGCGTTCGGCGCTTGTCGATCCGCGAGCCCGACACCGGACTCGATCACGCGCCCCGACTCCCAATCGACGACCGGAGCCGCCGCGGCGGTCCCGGCCGACACCATCAACACGACGAGCGCGCGCATGCCTCGACGATGCGCGATGCCCACCGCGCGCGCAACTAACGACCCGAGCGACCCGAGCGAGACGACCGCTTGCGGCGCGAGATCAAAAGTCCGAAGCCGAACACGAGCATCGCGCCGACGGCGTCGCGGGGATCGGTCGTCGAGCAGCCGCAGCCACCGGTGACGATGCACACGCTCGTGCCGCCGACGTCGGAGCACTCGAAGTCGCTCGGGCACGTGTCGTTCGCGAGGTCGCACGTCTGCGTGCAGAAGTTGCCGTCCTCGCCGGTCGCGCACAGGTTGCCCTCGCACGCTTCGTTCGCGACGCACGAGTCGCCGATCTGCGCCTTGGCAACTTTCACGGCGATCGTCTGCGTGGTCTCGTTGCCCGCTTCGTCGCGCGCGATCACCGTCATCTGATGATCGCCGAGCGCCGCGTTGCGCACGACCACGGTGTACTTGCCGTCGGCGACGACCGAGCTGTTGCCACCTTCGATGCCATCGATGAGGACGCGGACGTCGGCCATCGCCATGTCATCGCTCGCGCTCGCGACCACGTCGAACACCGGCGGCACCGTGGAGCCGTTGCTCGGCGAGGTGATCGACAGCGACGGCGCGACCGCCTCCACCGGGCGCGGTCCGACGTACGTGGTCAGGCGATTGAACGAGTTCTGCTGCGACGAGGTGCAGGTGCAGCTCTGCGGCTGCTGGGGATAGGTGCCGCACGCGCTCGCTTGGTTCTCGAACGCCTTGCTCGGCGCCTGCGACACGGGAACGTACGACATGAGGTCCGTCGCGAGCGTCTCGTGCTCGAGCGCGAGCAGGTGACCGACCTCGTGCGCGATCGTGGTGCACAGCTCGGCGTTGCGCTGACCGAAGCCGCCGTGCGCCTCGGCGAACGTGAAGCAGATGCCCGCCTCCGTCACGTTGCAGAAGTTGTCGGCGCTCGCGATGCCGAGGATGCCCGACGACGCGGGGAACCCGAGCTCGCTACCGTTGCCACCGACCACGGCCTCGAGATACGGACCCGTCGTGGGCTCGCTCTCGACGAAGCGGACGTCGATGTCTTTGTAGTGCTCCTTCACGCACGCCACGACCATCGGCCAATCGAAGTTGCTGCCCAGCGGCGCGATCATCGCGGTGCGCGCGCTGCCGGTGGCGCTCACGCGAACGCTCGCGGTGTTGGTCGCTGCATCCGTCGCGGCGGGCGCGATGTTGTAGGTGCCGCCGAACCGGTTCAGGTACACGATGCGCTGCGCACCCGGCGCGAGCAGGTAGCGCGCCGACGCGTCGTCCGTCGACACCGCCGGCTCCTGCACGGTGCCGCAGCTGTTGGGGCCGCGCGTGACGGGGAGCGATGTCGGCTCGGCTGCAGCGAGCGTGGACAGGGCGGTGACCGCGGCAAACAACGTCGTGCGCATGGGCGGTGTTATCGCCCGGATGGTCCCACCCTGTCGCGGACCAAATCTAACGTCCACTCACGTACTGCGACGTCGAGTTGCGTGCGATGTTTTTGCGCACGAAGCGCTAGTTGGCCCCCTGCACGATCCACCGCAGGAAGAGTTGGTAATACGGGTCGTTCACGTCGAGGAATGTCGCGTTCGGGTGATTGACCGGCGCGGGCTCGTAGAGTGGCTTCGTGAGGAACAGCGATGTCGCCTCGGTACCTGCCGCGAGCACCAACACGTTCGGACGCGCCTTGATCGCCGCGAGTGCATCAGCAGCGGGAAGATCGTATTGCAGGACGGCGCCTGCGGTGCCGGTCGCGGTGTGGCAGCTCGCACAACCGAGACCACCCGCGCTCGGCTTCTGCAACAACGGATAGATGTCGGTCACGAACGTCGGGTTCGCGATCGTTGCTGGGTTTGGCAATCCACCGCCACCGCCACCGCCACCACCACCACCCGCGCCTCGCGCGACGAGGATCGTGGCGCCATTCGCGATGGCGACGACCGCAGCCGTCGTCGTCTGCGGCTGGTTTTGGGCATCGAGGTACGTGATCTTCAACGTGTGCTGTCCGGGCGGCACGTTGAGCAGTCCGACGCGGACCTTCCCGTTGGCGATCGACGTGAGTTGCGGTGTCGTCGCGACTGGATCGCGCGGAATCAGATCTGTGGTTCCGAACCCGAAGATGGAAACACCGGGGACGATCGCATCCTGCGCGTCGACGAGCGTGATCTGCGGGGTTGTGCCATCGATCTGCAGACCGTCGAACGGCATGCCGTTATTGCGCTCGAGCTCGGCGGCGACGAAGGCGGTCCCTGCGGTTTCGATGGTGCCGGTCGTCGTGTACTGCCGCGTCGTCTCCGCGTTCGACATTACGTAGAGATCCTGGATGACCTCCATGTCGCCGATGGTGACTGCCGCGTTTCGCGTTGCGCGGTAGTTGGTGCGCGTCGCGGTGAAGTAGATCTTGCTGCCGATCGGAACTTCGGCGAGCTCGTACACGCCGCCCGCCGCGCTCGTCGTCATGAGCGGCGGATCGATGCCGTCCGAAGCGAGGGCTACCTGATCCATCAGGTCGGCCGGGTTGAAGTAGTCGATGACCTTGCCGCTCAGGCGCTGGCTCTCGATCGCCGGTGGAGCGTCGGTCCCCGCGTCGACATCGGGGGTGTTGTTTGGCGCCTCGCCGGCACAGCCGGTGAGCGCGATACACATAAGCGAAATCGTTAGACGCATTTGGACCCTGCTCCCCTAGGTACGTGCATGCGTATCAATGACCATGCCACGCGTCAGGGTAACAAATCGGAGCCTTGGGGGACCAGCCCCGGGACCGATCACCCCGACCCGGGTGGTTCCTCCTCCGCAGTGCGCGCTCCGCACAGTCAGATCGATCAGGTAAGGTGCGCCCCATGCTCGACGACCAGCTCAAAGAGGCGCTCACGTTCGACGACGTCTTGCTGGTCCCGGCCTACTCCGAAGTCATCCCGCGCGACGTCGATGTCACCACGCGCCTCACGCCGGCGATTCCGCTGCGCATGCCGCTCGTATCGTCGGCGATGGACACCGTCACCGAGTCCGCCACCGCGATCCGCATGGCGCGCGAAGGCGGCATGGGCTTCATCCACAAGAACCTGACCATCGAAGAGCAAGCGCGCGAAGTCAGCCGCGTGAAGAAGGCGCAGTCCGGCATCGTCGTCGATCCGTTGACCATCGCGCCGTCGCGCACGCTCGAGGAGGCGCTCAGCGTGATGCGCCACCACCGGATCAGCGGCTTGCCCGTCGTCGATGCCGAGAAACGACCGCTCGGCATCCTCACCAACCGCGACGTTCGCTTCGAGAAGCGCTTCGATCTCCAGGTCGGCGAGCTGATGACCAAGAACCCGGTCACGGTCAAA
The DNA here is from genome assembly GCA_044230415.1 of Kofleriaceae bacterium. Classification (GTDB taxonomy): domain Bacteria; phylum Myxococcota_A; class Polyangia; order Haliangiales; family Haliangiaceae; genus JABFXX01. The sequence goes on along the minus strand of JBGARE010000020.1, from coordinate 88,568 downwards.
GAGGGCGTCGCGATCGACGAAGCCAAAGACCTCCTGCACAAGCACCGCATCGAGAAGCTGCTCGTCGTCGACGCGAGCGGCCGGCTCAAGGGCCTGATCACCATCCGCGATATCGAGCAGGCCGAGATGGATCCCTCCGCCGCGGTCGATGACCTCGGTCGCCTGCGCGTCGGCGCCGCGGTCGGCGTCGGTGGCGATCGCGAAGCGCGCATCGAGGCGCTGATCGCCGCGGGCTGCGATGTCATCTGCGTCGACACCGCGCACGGTCACTCCGCCGGCGTGCTCGCCGCCGTCAAAGAGACGCGCAAGAAGTTCCCCAAGCTCCAGCTCGTCGCGGGCAACGTCGCCACGGGGGAAGCCACGCGCGCGCTGATCGAGTGCGGCGTCAACGCGGTCAAGGTCGGCGTCGGGCCCGGCTCGATCTGCACCACGCGCATCGTCGCCGGCGTCGGCGTGCCACAGCTCACCGCGGTCTCCGATGCGGTCAACGCGGCCAAAGGCACGGGCGTCGCCATCATCTCCGACGGTGGCATCAAGTACTCCGGCGATGTCGCCAAGGCGCTCGCCGCCGGCGCGGACACCGTGATGATCGGCTCCTTGTTCGCGGGCACCGACGAAGCACCCGGCGAGGTCATCCTCTACCAGGGCCGCTCGTACAAGTCGTATCGCGGCATGGGCTCGATCGGCGCGATGAAGGAAGGCTCGAAGGATCGCTACTTCCAGGGCGACGTCGAAGCACCGCAGAAGCTCGTGCCCGAAGGCATCGAAGGTCGCGTGCCGTACAAGGGCGCGCTGCGCGAGTCGATCTATCAGCTCGTCGGCGGCCTGCGCGCCTCGATGGGCTACCTCGGCTGCGCGACGATCGCCGAGATGCACGCCAAAGCTCGGTTCGTGAAGATCTCGTCGTCGGGTCTCCGCGAGAGTCACGTCCACGACGTGATCATCACCAAAGAAGCGCCGAACTACCGCACGGAGTGAACGTGGCCGCACATCAGCTGATTCTCGTCCTCGATTTCGGATCGCAGTACACGCAGCTGATCGCGCGCCGGATCCGCGAGCAGGCCGTCTACTGCGAGATCCATCCGTACACGATCGCCAACGATGCCGAGCTCGCGCAGCTCCGCGCGCTGAAGCCCACCGGCATCGTGCTCTCGGGCGGTCCCTCCTCCGTCTACGACGAGGGTGCGCCCACCATCAACCCGAAGCTCTACGACCTCGGCATCCCGATCCTCGGCATCTGCTACGGCGCGCAGCTCACCGCGCACCTCCTCGGCGGCGTCGTTCGCCCCGCGGACAAGCGCGAGTACGGCCGCGCCACCGTTCGCGTGCGCGAGGCCGGCGGCAAGTCCGGCGTGTTCCGCAGCGTCGCGGCCGCCGAAGAGCTGCAGGTGTGGATGTCCCATGGCGATCACGTCGATGGCATCCCGCCGGGCTACGCGCACACCGCCGAGAGTGACAATTGTCCGTTCGCCGCGTTCGCGAACGAGGCCAAGAAGATCCACTGCGTGCAGTTCCACGCAGAGGTCGTCCACACGCCGCGCGGTGCCGAGCTCCTCGGCAACTGGCTGTTCGGTGTCGTCGGCGCCGCTGGCGATTGGTCGATGGCCTCGTTCGTCGACGAAGCGATCGCCAAGATCCGCGCGCAGGTCGGCCCCACCGGCCGCGTGATCTGCGGCCTCTCGGGCGGCGTCGATTCGTCCGTCGCGGCCGCGCTCATCCACAAAGCGATCGGCGATCGCCTCACCTGCATCTTCGTCGACAACGGCGTCCTCCGAAAAGGCGAGCGCGACTACGTCGCCACCATCTTCCGCGATCACTTCCACGTCGATCTCCGCGTGATCGACGCCGAAGACCGGTTCCTCAAAGCGTTCGAAGGCGTCACCGATCCGGAGAAGAAGCGAAAGATCATCGGCTACGAGTTCATCGCCGTCTTCGAGGAGCAGTCCAAGTCGATCGAGAACGCGCGCTTCCTCGCGCAGGGCACGCTCTATCCCGACGTCATCGAGTCGGTGTCGTTCAAGGGCCCCTCGGCCGTCATCAAGTCGCACCACAACGTCGGCGGTCTACCCGAGCGCATGAACCTCGCGCTCGTCGAACCGCTGCGCGAGCTGTTCAAAGACGAGGTTCGCCAGCTCGGTCTCGAGCTCGGGCTGCCCAAGCACATGATCACGCGGCAGCCGTTCCCCGGCCCGGGCCTCGCGGTCCGCTGCCTCGGCCACCTGACCAAGCCGCGGCTCGACGTCCTCCGCAACGCGGACGCGATCATCGAAGAAGAGATCCGCGCCGCGGGTCTCTACGAATCGATCTGGCAGTCGTTCGGCGTGCTCTTGCCGGTGAAGTCCGTCGGTGTCATGGGCGATGCCCGCACCTACGAGGAGACCATCTGCCTCCGCGCGGTGAACTCGCGCGACGGCATGACCGCCGATTGGGTCCAGCTGCCGTACGAGCTGCTCGGCCGCATCTCCACGCGGATCGTGAACGAGGTGAAGGGCGTGAACCGCGTGGTCTACGACATCACGAGCAAGCCGCCGGGCACCATCGAGTGGGAGTAGCGCGGCGAGCACCGAAGCCACCGTCGCCGAAGTCCGAGTGGACGACGTACAAGAAGGGCGGCGAGTGGTGGAGCATCCGGCTCTACCCCGCGGGGTTCGATATCGGCTACGAGACGCGCGGCGTCCGTCGCTTCGAGTTCCACAAGCCGCCGGAGGCCGAGGCCGAGCCGCGCTACGACGCGTACGTCGCGCGATGGATCGCCGAGGGCTTCGTGAAGCTCACACCCGCCGAAGAGGCGTTGCTTCCCACGCAGACCACGGGCGTCAGCGCGTACATCGACTGGATCGGTCCGTTCCCCGACGACGCGAGCTACTACCGCCACCGGAACCTCATCTACGCGACGTTCGCGCGCGGTGATGCCGCGGTGACGACGACGGGGCAGATCGGCCGCTGCTTCGGCGAGCTCGAGCGCCACTACTACGGCATCTACGCGAAGAACGTGCTCGAGACCTACGACGACGAGCCCGCGTACAAGCCGCTCGATCGTGCGGCCGTGATCGCGCTCTACGCGCAGGCGAAGAAGGCGAAGAAGGCGAAGAAGGCGAAGAAGGCGAAGAAGGCGAAGAAGGCGAAGACTCGAGCAACGAAGACCCGGCGCAGAACCACGAAGTGATCGCTCTAGAACGACGTACTGCGCTCGTTCAGGGAACACGTGCGTGATCGGTGCTGGCGCAGGCACGATCCTCGTCGGGATTCGTACTCGTAGACCAAACGTTGGTCGGCGCGTCGTGATCTCTCCATGGCTTTCGTTCGTCGGCGCGACGATCATCGTCGAGTAGCCGCGGCTGGTGGGCGAGGGCACGTACCAGTGTCGCGCGGATAGCGGCGTCGCGAGGGCTACCTGCAGCCGTCGGGACGCAGGTGTTCGTAGACGGTCTTGCTGTCGTCGTAGCCATCGATACGTACGATGGATGCTCTGCCTTCGAACCATTGAACCAGCGTGCTCTGCAGCGTGATGCGTCCATTCGCGTTGTCTGCGGGAGAGCCGATCAGGACCTGCTCGTCGGCGGTCCCGACGAAGCTCACATCGGACTTTTCGGGTTCGTGGTGGTCGCAGTTCGGTGCCCACACGCCGATCGGACCGGCGTACCTGCTATCACCGACCGCACCACCAGCGTCGTTTCGGTCGTTCACCCAACTCGAGAACTGAAACCGCGCGAGGCTCTCCATCGGTGACTGTCCCTCGAAGGGGTGGCCGGCGGGCCACGCTACGGTGAGCCAGGTCGGGAGGAACCCGCGAGCGTCGCGGCTCGCGATGCCCTTGATCACACCCTTGATGTTGCTCTTGTCGCGCAAGCTGTGCGCGATGAAGAGTGGGGTTCGCAGGTGGTTGAACATCACGTACAGGGGCGACCTGCACTTCCAGCGATCGGCAGGCGTCTCCGTGCCCACGCAGCTCGCATCGAGCACGCTGTCGGTCGACGCGCTCACGCTCGCCAGGTTGTGCGCTTCCATGCCCGGAGCGATCTGGCCGTCGCTGACGCCGTCCCACGTCGTCGGCACGTAGTCGAGGAACGTGGCGTGGGAGAACGCGAGGCGTCGCGGCGTCGCATCCGTCGTGAGCAACCCGGTCGATGGGGTCACGCCGTGCGGCGGGCTATCGAACGTGGCACCGCAGTTCCCGATGTACACGCTGCCGCACGGTGCGTCGTCGAACTCCTCGAGGGTGAAGCTGTCGGGCGTGACGCCGGACGAGTTCGCCATCAGGCCCACGTAGGCGTTCGGCGCGCGAGCGAGCACGTCCATCCGCCACTCGTCGACACGGTGGACGCTGTTGGTCCCGCTCGAGCTGCTCACGAAGAGTACGCGACGAGCATCGTTGAAATCGGCGCCGCCTTGGACGGGCGTGGTGAAGAAGGCGAACGTGGCCTTCACGATCGCGTTGCCCTGGAGCGGCATCGTCTTCACGGTGAAGCCGTGACCCACGTCGACGTTCGGCTTGGTGACGTCACCGATGTAGTAGTCGTTCGACTTCGTGATGATCACGCGGTTGTAGTTGGCGAACACCGCGTTGTCGGGATGATCTCCGAGGATCCCCGCGTGCGAGAAGTCGGCGAACAGGTCGCGACTGAAGCCGGTGCCGGCGTGTGCTTCTTCCTGGCTCCCGTAGTCGAGCTTGTCGAAGCACGATGCCCCTTGCGAGGCGAGCGAGCTGACGCCGGCTCTACCTTCGGCCTGAACGACGTCCTGCGCGCACATACCGGCTCCTCCGTAGAAGAAGAACAGCCAGCTGTTGAAGTGTGGATTGGACGCGATCGTCCCGGGCGCGGGCTTGTAGTAGACCATCGGCCGCGTGCCGTCCGGGAGCCTCAGGTCGAGCGCCATACCGACGTGGTGCGCCATATAGGCTCCACTCGTCGGAGGATTGCGGATCAGTCCTTCATCCGGGTGCACGCGGAAGTACGTCGCGCACGCATTGGCCGTGAGACCGTGGCACGCACTCGTCGGGAGCAGGCTCCCGCTCGACGGCTGTCGGTGCGTCCACGGGATCGGCGTCGTGCAATCGGACAGGCCGGCGTCGTACGCGATCTTCGCGGCATGAATCGAGTCGCAGACCGCCGCGGACGACGTTCGCGAGCCCGCGACGAGGCAAGCGACGAGAACCAACGAGCTCGAAGAAATGCGCATGCGGTCGCTCACAGCACCTCGCATGCCGTCGTGTCGCGTCATCGAATCGCTCGCTTGGCGAACGCTGTTTCGGCGTGTACGCCGAAACGGCGCGCCCACCGGTGCTTCGCAATCCAGCCTCGTGCCGCCGGAACAAACGCGGATCGGCGTGTGTGCTGCAACGTCGGGTTTGCTAGGCTCCAGGCGTGGTTCGCGCGTCCCTCGTTCTGGCTGTCCTCCTCGCGGCGATTCCGATGGCTCGCGCCGAGGACGTCGTCGCGTACGAGGCCGAGGGGGATGCGGAGACGAGCGGTGGCGACCCGCGCGTCGCGGCGCTCGACGAAGCGTTCGCGAGCGCGATCAACATGGCGCTCGCGGAGCTGGTGTCGTCGGACGTGCGGACCGCGCGGAAGGCGGATCTCGACAAGGAGATCGTCGGACGCGCGCGGCTGTGGGTCGCGAAGTTCACGGTCAACAAGGACACGACGGTCGGCGAGCGCCGGCAACTGGCGGTCACGGTGCGTGTCGATCGAGACAAGATGTTGGCGCGACTCGCAGAGCTCGACGTGGCGACGAGGCTCGCGACCGTGCTGCTGCGCATCGACGATCCCGCGGGCCCGCGCGCGACGTATGGCTCGGGCGGCGAGAAGGATGTCCCCGGGTCGGCTGCGCTGACGAGTGCGTTGCGCGGCGCGGGGATGTTGCCGAAGCGCGCGCCCGCGAGCGGCGCGGCGGCGAAGGTCGGCGGTGCGTTGCCGCTCGACGATGACGAAGCGCTCGCGATCGCGGAGAGCGTGAAGGCGGACGTCGCGACCATCGCCGGTGTGACGATCGGCCAGCCGGTTGCCGTGCGCGGGTTGCCCGTCGATGGCGTGGCGGTCACGGCGACGGTGCGCATGATCGAGCGCCGCGGGAAGAAGGTGGTCGGGCAGGGCAGCGCGATGCTCGCGACGAAGGGCATCGAGCCGAGCGTGATCGGCAAGACGGTCGAGTACGCGCTCGTCGCCGCATCGAGCGACGTGCTGCCGCCGCAGCGCCAGGTGCTGACCGGCGGGGGACAGTTCACGGGCAACGACACGCCGATCGCGGAGGCGGGCGTGGTGCTCGTGCGGTTGGCGTCGAAGACGCCGTGGGGGCTGGTCGCGGCGGAGCTCAAGTATCTGCAGGGTGCGAAGGGCGTGAAGAGCGCCGTGCTGCGCCGGTTGTCGCCGGGCGGCTGGGTGATCGGTGTCGCGACGTCGGAGTCGATCGATCGCGTCTCGCAGATCGTGAAGAAGGCGCCGACCGCCGAGACCAACGTGAAGGTGAAGGTCGCGGGCGATGTCATCGACGTCGCGCTCGGAGTGTCGCCGTGATCCGCGCGGGCTTGCTCGCGTTGGCGCTCACCGCGTGCGGCGGCAAGCAGAACCCGAGCGGTGTCGACGGCGACGACGCGATCGTGAAGCTCGCGTCGAATGTCAGCGATGCGCAGCTCTACGTCGACGGTCGATTCATCGGTCCACTCGGCGCGCTGCGCGGCGGCGTGGCAGTGGAGCCGGGCACGCATCGCTTCGAGCTGCGCCACGACGACTACTTCTCGAGCTACCTGGAGCTGACGCTCGCACGCGCCGAACGCAAGCAGGTCGCGCTCGAGATGGCGCCCGTGTTGCCGTAGCTAATGGAACTCGCGGGCCTGCGCGAGATACGACTCGCGCGAGCCAAACTGCGCGCGCACTTGATACGGCTGCAGCGCGACCTTGTCCGCGTGGCGGACGATCTCGCTCGCGGCGGACCAGATGCGCGGCGTGCGGCGCTGGACCGCACCGATCGCGGACACCATCCGCGCGATGTGGCCATCGACCGTGGGCTCGACGTTGTCGGGCGTGCAGGCGACCGCGAGCTCCGGCGGCAGCTCGAGCTTCTTGACCGCGATGCCGCCGAGCGTCGGCGTGACCTCGTCGAGGATCGCCATCGCTTCGACGTCGTCGGGACGCGCCATGCCGTCCTCGACCATCTCGCACAGGATCTGGAGTCCGACGGGACGGCCTGCATCCACGAGCAGCCCCGCGATCAGCGACACCTCGCTGTTCGCGCCGCGAACCTCGAGCGCGAGGCGACCCGCGGTAAACGCGTTGGCCATCGCATCGTGGAACATCACCTTCCACAGCTCGGGATACATCTCGAGCGCGGACTTCTTCGGAACTTCGTACAGCGTGCGACCGGCGTTCGCGATCACGAGCTGACCGACCTGCTGCACGCCGAGCGACGACACCGCGCCGCGGAGTGACTTGATCGGACTCGCCGGTGCGAACACGGGCGAGTTCGCGAGCTTGAGCAGCGCAGCGGCGATGCCGGCGTCGCGTTGAACCGCACCGACGAGGCGATTCAGATCGAGGGCCGGATCGCGGAGCATCGCCATCATCTGCGATGCGACGAGCGGGAACGACGACGGAGGCCGCGAGATCGTCTCGCCGCGCGCGACGATGTTCGTCGCCATCCGGTGCCAGAACGTGGTGTCGACCTCGCCGATCGGTCCGCCGAGGCTCTCGACGAGCTCCTGGATCAGCGAGCTCGTCGTCACCGGCTTGACCGGGCCCGAGCCCTCGGCCGTGACGGGCTTGGGGACCCGCGACCGGACCGGCGGTGCCTGTCGTCGAAAGATCCGCGTGAGCCAACCGAGCATCACGTGGGTGTATCGGCCAGGTTCGGAAACGTATAGAGGGGCGATCTTGTGGTACGCCCGATGCCGGGTGAACGGCCAGTATCCTCCGCATCTTCCTCAGGTCCTGGTGCTCCTGCGCTGGCTCCTGATCGCGACCTTCATCGTGATGGGATATGTCGTCCTGTCCTACCTCGCGGGGGTGCTCGGGCCGATCCTCGCGGCGCTGGGCATCGCGTATCTGCTGAACCCGGTGCTCGACCTCATGGTCCGCCGGCTCCGCATCAGCCGCGCGATGGGCGCCGGGATCCTGCTCATCGCCTTCATCGGCCTCGTCGCGACCGCGATCACGCTCGCGGCGCCTCGCATCACCGAACAGCTCACGCAATTCGTGACGGACCTGCCGCGCATGGTCGGCAACCTCAGTGACTGGGCCGAGCATCGCTTCGGCATCGAGGTCCCGCACGAATGGAAGGACGCGGTGCGGAGCGATCACCTGCAGGAGACGCTCAAGGCGTCGTCGGGGCCGATCGGCGCGTTCGCGAAGGCCGCGCTCGGCGGCGTGTTCACGGTGCTCGGCCTCCTCGCCGAGATGCTGCTCGTCCCCGTGTTCGCGTTCTACTTCCTCGTCGATTGGCCCAACCTCCTCAAGCGCATCGAGCACATGGTCCCGCCGCGCCGTCGCTCGGAGGTCCGCGAGGTCGCGCGCGAGGTCGATCGCGTGGTCGCCGGTTGGGTGCGCGGCCAAGCGATCGTGACGACGATCCTCGCGGTGCTCTACGCGATCGCGTTCTCGATCGTCGGGATGCCGCTCTCGGTGCCGATCGGATTGCTCGTCGGTGCGCTGACCGTGATCCCGTTCGTCGGCACGTTCGTCGGCGCGGCGATCGCGGGCCTCGTCACGCTCGCCGATGGTGCGAGCCCGCAGACGCTCGGCATGGTCGGCGGCGTTATCGTCGTACTGCACCTCCTCGAGGCGGCCTTCCTCACTCCGAAGATCGTCGGCCATCGCGTCGGACTCTCGGAGTCCGGGGCGCTCCTCGCGGTCGTCGCGGGTGGCAAGCTGCTCGGCTTCGTCGGCGTGGTGCTCGCGGTGCCGCTCGCGGCGACGTTCGCGGTCCTCGTTCGCTACGCCGTTCGCTACTACGAGCACACCGCGTTCTTCGGTCGCGAATCGGATGCCGATGTCGTGATCACGCCGGCGATGGCGCTGATCATGCCGGGCATCAAACGCAGTCACGGGACCATCACGCTCGCGGCGCCGGAGGCCGCGCAACCCACGCTGATCGAGAAGGAGATGGAGACGCGCGCGGGGCCGATCGAAGGCTCGGCGCTCGATCCCGATCTGCCGGAGCCAGACCTGCCGGACCCGACGAAGCGTTAAGTGCTAGCGTGACCGGCGATGAGTGAATCGTCGCTGAGCTGGGCCACTGTCTCGATCGAAAATCACGTCGCCGAGGTCGTCATGTCGGCGACCGGCAAGGCGCCTCGCATGGGGCCCGCGTTCTGGCAGGAGATGCCGGCGCTGTTCGCGTCGCTCGACGCCAACGACGACGTGCGCGCGATCGTGCTGCGCGGGCAGGGCGAGGCGTTCAGCCACGGCCTCGATCTCGCGGGCATGGGAGCGGATCTCGGTGCGCTGATGGCGCCCGGCGGCGCCGCGCACGAGCGCACGCGACTCCACGATCTGATCACGCGCATGCAGCGGGCGATCACGTGCGTGGCGTCGTGTCGCGTGCCGGTGATCGCTGCGATCCACGGGTGGTGCATCGGCGGTGGCGTCGATCTCGCGACCGCGTGCGACGTGCGCGTGTGCTCGGCCGACGCGAAGTTCTCGGTGCGCGAAGTGAAGCTCGCGATGGTCGCCGATGTCGGTACGCTCGCGCGGCTTCCCGCGATCATCGGCGAAGGCGCGACGCGCGAGCTCGCGTTCACCGGCGACGACATCGACGCCGCGCGTGCGTTGCGCCTCGGCCTGGTCAACGACGTGCTCGACACGCACGACGCGCTGCTCGCGCACGCGCGTGCGATGGCGTCGCGGATCGCGGCGAACCCGCCGCTGGTCGTGCGCGGCGTGAAGCAAGTGCTCAACGCGCGATCGGAGCGGATCGCCGAGGAGAGCTTGCGCACGGTCGCGCTGTGGAACGCGGCGTTCCTGCCGTCGCAGGATCTCGGGGAAGCGATGGCGGCGTTCGTCCAGCGCCGTCCGCCCGCGTTCAAGGGGCGCTAGCGCTGCCGGTCTCGCCCGCGCTGCCGGGATCGCTGCCGGCCGGTAGCTCCACGTCGGGCCCGGCTTGCGGGCGCGCGTTGTCGTAGAGCTTGGCCATACAGCCGAGCATCGCGCGCGCGACGGTCTGCGAGCGGCGATTTCCCGCGCCGGCGATCACCGGAACGCGCGCCATCACCGCCTCGCCGCACTCGACCGTCTTGCACTTACACAGCTCGTCGCGCAGGACCTCGAGCTTCTTCACCTCGTCCTCGCGGCATCCGATCGCCGATGCGATCCACAGCACAGCGAGAACGGCACGCGCGGACATCGATACCTAGCGCAGCATACGCCACACGGGCACAATCGTCGTCATGCGCGCATCCTCTGTCGCCTGTGCCTTCGCAACGATCGCCGCCGTCGGTTCCACGGCGGACGCCGGCGTGTTCAAGCTGTTCGGGGAAGTCTACGGCGGCGGGATGGTCGGCAAGGGAACCGGCGGTGACCTCGTCAACAACAGCACGAACATGTTCGACGAAGCGTTCTTCGAGAACGCCGGTCCGCTCGCGTACGGCCTCGATTTCGGAGCGCAGTTCTTGTTCCTCGAGGGCCATATCTCGCACACGCAGTACAAAGGCTTCTCCGACGATTCGCAGAAGCCCTCGCTCGCGACGTGGACCACGCTGCAGCTCGGCATGCGGTTCGAGATTCCGGTCGGTACGCAGACCGAGCAGGACAAGAAGCAAGGCAAGGGCACGTTCGTCGAGGTTGGCATCAACATCGGTGGCGGCATCGGCACGGGCGCGCAGGTGATGCCGCCGCTGTCGAACGACGAGCTCACGGACAAGGGCTTCTTCGCCGAGGGCCGCATCGGATTCGGCAAGCACCTGAACACCATCTTCGATATCGGCGTGATCGTGCCCGTGCAGTACGGCTACTACTTCAAGACCGGCGGCGGCGCGGCGGTCAACGATCTGTCGACGCACTACCAGAGCGCGCAGATCAGCGCGCTGCTCACGCTGCGCGCGAACATCCGGCTGTTCTAGTCAGTTCTTCGATTCGAGCTTGGTCGCTCGCATCTTCGACTTCACGGGCGCGAGCACCTCGAGCATCTCGTCGACGTCGACGAAGTCCTTGAGCCGCTTCACGACGTTGCCCTGCGCATCCATGAAGATGACGGCGGGCAATGTCTGCGCGCCGTAGCGCTCCTTGAGCGCGTTGTTCTCGGCGGTGTCGTCGGACACGTCGAAGCGGAGGGGGACGAAGTCGTCCATGATCGCTTTGTAGACGTCGTCGTCGCCGAACGTGAGCTCGAACTTCTCGCACGGTCCACACCACGTGGCGGCGAAGTCGACCATCACGCCCTTGTTCGTGACGCGCGCTTTGTCGAAGGCGACCTTTTCGTCGCGCTCGAACGGCAAGTGCTTCTTCGGGGTGAGCGTCCAGGCGTAGATGCCGAACAGACCGCCGATCACGAACAGGATGCCGAGGAGCTTGCGGCCCTTGTCGGAGAACGGCCCCGAGAACGACATGTGCAGCGCACCGATCGCCATGCCCAGACCGACGAGTCCGATCGACGCGAGCAAGAACCACTTCTCCGGAGACGCGACGGTACGCATCGCGGGGATCAACGGCCGCAGGAAGTAGATCGCGCCGAACAGCAGCAGCACGCCGCCGATCGACTTCACGACGTCCATCCAGCGACCGCTCTTGGGCAGCGACATCGCCGCCGCCGCGAGCACCCAGAACAGGACGCCCATGCCGAGCGCGTAGACGAACAGCAGCGAGCCACCGCCGAACACGCTCTTCGTGCTCGCGGTGAACGCGAGCAGACCCGCGAGGAACGGCCCGGTGCACGGCGCCGCGATGAATCCTCCGACGAGGCCCATCGCGAACGCGCCGCCGAAGCCCTTGCCGCCGACCTGGTTCAGCTTCGCTTGCCACGACGCGGGCAGGTTCAGCTCGAACGCGCCGAACAGCGACGCGGCCATCGCGACGAACAACACGACGATCGGAATCACGACGAACGGATTCGCGAGGAGTGTGCCGGCGCTGCCACCGAGCATCGCGAACGTGACGCCGAGCACCGCGTACGTGACGCCCATGCCCACGACGTACGAGGTCGCGAGCGCCAATCGTCGTGCCTTCGAGACATCGGCACCGCGGGCGCCGAAGATGCCGAGCGTGATCGGGATCATCGGGTACACGCACGGCGTCAGCGACGTCAGAAAGCCCGCGCCGAACGAGCCGAGGTACATCCACAGCCAGCCCTTCGACTGGTACTCCTCGAAGTTCCCGCCGCCTCCGGCGAACGCCAGACTCGGTACGAGAATCACCGCCAACGCGATCACGATCGTGGCGGTACGGCTGCGCGATGACATCGGGACCTCACTATAGACCGGACCCGCCATCGTGGGCATTCCACTCGCTCACCTGGCGCGGTAGGGTCCGCCCGTGAGCTCGTCCGAGAGCTGGTATACCCAGTACATCCCGCGCCACGTCCAGAACCTGGACGTCTACCAGCCCGGCAAACCCATCGACGAGCTGGAGCGCGAGCTCGGGATCTCGGGGGCTATCAAAGTAGCCTCCAACGAGAATCCCCTCGGTCCCTCCCCGAAAGCCCTCGCGGCGCTCCCGGGGGCGTTGTCGTCGCTTCACCTCTATCCCGATGCGGGTGGCTTCGCGCTCCGTCGCGCCCTCGCAGAGCATCTAGGTTTGGGGAACGGTCAGTTCGCGCTGGGGAACGGCTCGAACGATCTTCTCTACCAGCTCGTGCTCGCGACCTGCGATCCCGAGGACGAGGTCCTCTCGCACCGCTACGCGTTCCTGTCCTATCGCCTCGCGGCGCACGTGGCCGGTCGCACGTTTGTCGCGGCGCCGACCACGCCCGATCTCGCGTGCGATGTCGATGCGCTGATCGCCGCGATCACGCCGCGCACGAAGCTCGTCGTCCTCGGCACGCCGAACAACCCGACGGGCTCGGTCATCACGCGCGCGGGCGCGGACAAGATCCTCGCGGCGCTTCCGGCGCGCGCGCTCCTCGTGATCGACGAGGCCTACGCCGAGTACGCGGCCGCGTGGCCGGAGGTCGATCACGCCGACGGCTTCACGCTCCTGCGCGCGGATCGCCGCGTGATCGTGCTGCGCACGTTCTCGAAGATCTACGGCCTCGCGGGCATTCGCATCGGCTACGCCGCCGGCGACAAGGACGTCCTCGACGTGCTCGGTCGTGTCGGGCGCACGTTCCACGTGTCCTCGCTCGCGCAGGTCGCCGCGATCGCCGCGCTCGGCGACGAAGCACACGTTCGCGCGAGCGCCGCGCATGCTCGCCGCTGCATCGAGCGCCTGCGCGCCGAGGTTCACGGTCCGAACGTGCGCCTCTTGCCATCGCTCACGAACTTCGTGCTGATCGAGTGCGGTCGCCCGTCGGGGCCGATCTACGACGCGCTCCTGCGCAAGGGCGTCATCGTGCGCCCGATGGCCGCGTGGGGCTTGCCGCAAGCGATCCGCGTCTCGGTCGCGCGCGACGACGAGATGCCGCGTGTCATCAGCGCGCTGAACGACGTGCTCGCAGGCTGATGCCGGCGGGTCTTCGGTTCGCGGGCGTCGCGCTCGTAGCCACGATGGTCGCGTGCGGCGGCGGCAAGGCGAAGCCGACGAGCGAGCCCGAGCAACCGACGTTCACGTCGACCGCGGATCGCATCCTGCCGCTCCTGCCCGACGGAGCGCAGGTGATCGTCGAGGTCGACCTCGCGCGCTTGCGTGCGAACCCGGTCGTCGGCGCGGTGGTCACGCAGCTCGTCGCCGGTGACGTCGCGCTCGGGTCGTTGCCGGGCGAGGTGCCGCCGATCTCGCTCGCACACGCGGACACGATGGTGATGGCGTCGTACGGCGTGGGCACGTCGAGCGCGGCGACGGTCATCGTGCTCGCGACGATGCCGTCGAGCACGTCGCCCGACGCGCCGTCGTCGAGTGCGCCGTCGTCGAATGCGCCGTCGTCGAGTGCGCCGTCGTCGAATGCCGCGTCGATTCCGAATGCGATCCCGATCGCGGACGGTCTCGTCGTCCTCGGGCCCGCGGAGTGGACCGCGCAAGTCGAAGCGCGCGCCGCGATCGCGGGAGTCTCCGGCGCGAACACCACGCCGACGATCTACGCGGCCAAAGATCTGCGCGACCTTCGCGATCACGCGATGCCACCGAAGGCGCCGGGCGCATCGCTGCGCATCACGGCGCGCTTGCCGTTCGATGCACGGGTGGCGCTGGGCCGCGCCACCGGGCTCGATACGCCGCCGGCGCAGCTCTCGATCTGGGGAGACGTCGTCGACGACATGGTGATCATCGTCGACCTCGACGCGTCCGATCCGGGCGATGCGAAGCGCACGAAGAATGCGAAGAGCTCCGCGACCAAGCGCATGGAGGCCGCGCTGCGCGGCGTGCTCGGCGCGCTCGCGAACGAGCCCGCGCTGAAGCTCGTCGGTCTCGGCGCATCGCTCGAGGGAGCCGAGATCGTGACCCGCGGACCGTGGGTGCGCGCGATCATCGCGGTCGGCCCGAAGCGACTCGGGCGCATCGTGGAGCGCGCGAAGACGTTCCTCTCGACGCCGCCGCCCGCCGAGCCGGTGCCTGCGGGCGCGGACGCGTCGTAGGGATTCGCCGACGAGCTCGCGCCCGCTCGAGCGTGCGAGCGCGACCTAGCGCGCGATCGCCGCGGGCAGCATCGCGGGCGCAGCGAAGTACATCGCGCGCAGCGTGACGCGGCCGTCTTGGACGAACGGACGGCGCCCACCGACGAAGCCGCACGTGCAGATCATCCCGGTCGCGGGATCGCGGAACGTGAAGCGACAGCGGTCCCACAGCGAGTCGTCGTCGATCGCCGTCGATGCGCCCGCGCGCTCGATCCGGTACGAGTGCCAGAACATGTCGACGAACACGCGGTCCGTCAGCGTCGCGACGACCTCGCCATCGAGCAAGACCTCCGCGCGAAACGGATCGGGCAGCGAGTAGGGCTGCGGCCCGTAGCGCCATACGCGATAGCGCGCGAGGAGTCGCCGCAGCATGTGGTTTCCGTAGGTCGCGTCGCACGCGCCGTCAACCCGCGCGATATGGTCGGCGCATGAAGCTCGTCGTCCAGCCGCAGGCGCGCCCGCTCGGCGGCACCGTGATCATCCCGGGCGACAAGTCGATCGGCCATCGCTCGCTGTTGTTCTCGCTGCTCTCGGCGACGCCGATCCGCGTGCGCGGACTCGGTGATGGCGCGGACAACGGGCGCAGCGCGAAGGCGATCACCGCGCTGGGTGCGCGCATCGAGCGAACGAGCGATGCGTTCACGATCGTGGGCACGGGGCTCGACGGCATGACCGCGCCCTCCGCGGCGATCGATTGCGGCAACTCGGGCACGACGATTCGCCTCCTGTGCGGCCTCCTCGCGGGCCAGCGGTTCGCGACCACGCTCGTCGGCGACGAGAGCTTGTCGAAGCGCCCGATGCGCCGCGTGATCGAGCCGCTGCAGCGCATGGGCGCGCAGATCACCGGCGTGGGGCAGGGCGCGGACATCACGCCGCCGCTCGTCGTGGGGCCGGCGATCGAGAGGCTGGCACCG
This sequence comes from Kofleriaceae bacterium, assembly GCA_044230415.1. Lineage (GTDB taxonomy): Bacteria > Myxococcota_A > Polyangia > Haliangiales > Haliangiaceae > JABFXX01. Next base: position 72,965 of record JBGARE010000020.1, on the reverse strand, counting down.
CTCGTGTACGAGTTGCCGATGGCGAGCGCGCAGGTGAAGACCGCGCTGTTGCTCGCGGGGCTGTCCGCCGATGGCGTGACGAGCGTGACCGAACCCGGGCCATCACGCGATCACAGCGAGCGCATGCTCGCGTACCTCGGAGCCCCGATCGTGGTGCGCGGGCGGACGACGACCATCGACACGCGCGGCTGGGATCGCCGGCTCGCGCCGCTCCCCGACGATACCGATGGTGGCTTCGTGGTGCCGTCCGATCCGTCGTCGGCCGCGTTCCTCGTCGCGGCGGCGCTCGTCGCGGGGGCGAGCGAGGTGCGCTTGCCGAATGTCTGCATCAACCCGACGCGCACGGGATTCCTCGACGTGATCGCGGCGATGGGCGGCCAGGTCACGCTCGAGAATTCGCGCGCGGCGGGACCGGAGCGCGTCGCGGAGCTCGTCGTGCGCGGGCCGGCCGCGAGCCTGCGCGCGACGGAGATCGCGGGCGACCTCAGCGTGCGCTCGATCGACGAGCTGCCGATCCTCGCGGTGCTCGCGGCGCGCGCGACGGGCACCACCATCGTCCGCGATGCCGAGGAGCTGCGGGTCAAGGAGAGCGATCGCGTGGAGACCACGTGCGCGATGCTGCGCGCGTTCGGCATCGCGTGCGAAGCGCGGCCCGACGGGTTCGCCGTGGAAGGCGTGGGCGATCGCCCGCTGTCGCCGGGTCGCGTGCACGCCGATGGCGATCACCGCATCGCGATGGCCGCGGCGGTGGCGGCGCTCGTGGCGACCGGCGAGACGATCATCGACGACGCGGACAACGTCGCGACGAGCTATCCGGGGTTCGGCGCGGCGCTGACCACGCTCGGCGTGTCGATCGCGACTGCGTAGTGCGTCAGCCGCCGGTGCCGTTGTAGTCGATCACCATCGGGACGCCGCTCGCGCGATACGGGCCCGTCACGGCGATCAACAGGATCACGAGCAGCGCGGCGAAAGCCAGCATCGCGAGGACAACCATCGTGGTCTTCGTGCCGTGCTCGCGTCGAAGCTGGAACATGGGCTAGCGAGTCAACGCGGCGGTGCGGCGCGCCATTTCATGCTTCTCGGTCGAGCGCTCCATCGCGAGCGATTGCACCTGTGCGTCGTCGCGCTTGCCGCTCCAGTACACGACCTCGCCGTACTCCATGAGGTTCGCGGGCGTGATGATGGTCTCGTGAACGCCATAGCGCGCTTCACCCTGCGAGGCCCACCACGCGAGCTCCGAGCAGTAGAACTTGTTGTCGTCCTGCAGGCCGAAGAAGCCCATGTGATCGAACGGCGTGCCGATCGCGGCGCGAGCACGCGCGACCGCCGCGGTGCCTTCCTCCGCCGTCTGATGGCGAGGGCGCACGATGATCATGTAGTGGTTGCGCTGCACGAGGTCCGCGAGCGGGATCTCGCGCACGCCCGCGTTGACGGCCTCGATGATCATCCCGCGCTTCGCGTCGTAGATCGACGCGTGCGAGAGCTCCTCGCCCGGCGCGATCTTCGTGATCGCATCGGCGATCGCGTAGTAGCTGCGCGAGAGGATCCAGTCGCCGTCGCGCGCGACGTTCGCGATCTCGCCCGACCACATCTCGGTGACCGCGACGTCGAGCTGCTTGTCCTCGGGACGCTTGACCAAGAACGACTTGGGCTCCGCGCAGCCGGTGAAGAGAACGCACGCGAGGACAGTCAGTGTGGCGAGTCGAATCATGGTCGGCAGAATGTGCGAGCCCGATGCCATTGGTCCGACCATTGTGATTGCGCCAAGTTACGGGAATCTCTGGTAGACCTTCACCGTTCTGTGCGAAAAGGCGGGCCGTCCATGCGGAGTTACGTGCGTTCGCTGTTCATCAGTTGTTGGATCGTGGCCGTCGGCGCAAGTGCGCATGCCGACACGGGCACGGACTTCGGCCCCCAAGTGAAGCTCCTGTATCGCGTCGGCGCCTGTGGCCCGAGCGAGGCAAGCGACCCGCTGCCCGCGCATATCCCGGCAAAGACGGTGACCGCGCACTGCAAGGAGATGCAGGACCTCTACGTCTCGTATCGCCGCGCGTGGGCCGACAAAGCGGGCGCGTTCATCAAGGAGCTCGTCCCGTCGAGCGCGCCCAAGACGGTGGTGTATCCGTTCGGCGGCGGCGATCTCACGAGCGCGCTCGTCGTGTTTCCCGACGCCACCGAGATCACGACGCTGTCGCTCGAAGCGCCGGGCGATGTCCGCGCGATCGACACGATCAAGAAGACGCAGCTCGCGACCGACCTCGACACGATCAGCCACGACATCCGTCGCCTGTATCGCTCCGCCCACTCGACCACGAAGTCGCTGCAGGCGGCGGCGTACTCGGAGCTGCCGGGCTCGCTGATGTTCGCGCTCGCGGGGCTCGCGGTCATGAACTACGAGCCCGTGTCGCTGCGCTACTTCGATATCAACGAGGACGGCTCGCTCGCGTACTTGTCCGCCGCCGAGCTCGACAAGCGCCTCGCCGACATGGTCGCGTCGAAGAACGATCCGAAGCAGAAGAAGCGGTTCGACGTGCGCAAGCACTACTGGCTCGAGATGGAATCAGTATTCGCGAACGTCGAGATCCAGTTCCGCCCCCTCGGCGACGCGAAGGCGCCGCTGCGCACGTATCGCCACATCCTCGCGAACCTCGACGATCCGCATCAGAGCAAAGACGATCGCGTGCTCGATCACCTTCGCAAGAAGGGCAAGGTGACCGTGATGACGAAGGCCGCGAGCTTCCTCCTCTGGTTCGACGACTTCTCGCAGGTGCGCGACTACCTCCTGAAGAACATGGCGTGGATGATCAGCGACGCGTCGGGCATTCCGCCGAGCTTCGCGAACCCGGCGGGCTTCGAGCAAATCACGTACGGGACGTTCGTCGGTCCGTACTTCATCCAGGATCGCAACAACACGCGCGCGCAGTTCGTGAAGCTGTGGAAGACGCAGCCGAAGCGACCCCTGCCGTTCCGCTTCGGCTATCCCGATGCGGAGAAGAACGCGCACCTCATGATCACGAGGCCGAAGGCATAGCGATGGCCGGGGCAGTCGATCGCTTCGAGACGGCGCACGGTGTGTGCACGATCGTCGCGCTCGAGGATCACGAGGTCGAGGCGGCGTACGCGAGGTTGCCGGCCGCCGAGCGCGCGTACGCGGACTCGCTCGGGCCGGTTCGCCGGCGCGAGGTGATCTGCGGGCGCACCGCGCTGCACGACGCGCTCGCGTCGCTCGAGCCGAACCTCGCGACCTCGCCGATCCTCGCCGACGATCGCGGCGCGCCGGTGTTGCCCGCCGGCTGGGTCGGCTCGGTGAGCCACAAGGGCGAGCGCGGTGCGGCGCTGGTGGCGCCTCTGTCCGAGGCGCGCGTCGGCGTGGACCTCGAGCTCGCGCAGCCATCGCGGCAGGACATCGCGCGGTTCATCCTCACGCGCCGCGAGCAAGACGCGCTCGCCGACCGCGGCAAGGGCGCCACGCTGCGGTTCTCGATCAAGGAGGCGATCTACAAGGCGGTCGATCCGTTCGTGCGCCGCTACGTCGGCTTCACGGAGGTCGAGCTCGATGTCTCCGACGAGGGCATCGCCGTCGTCACGTCGCGCTTGCCGTACGCGATCGAGACCACGTGGCAGGAGCGCGCCGGGTACTGGCTCGCGACCGCGCGCGCACGAGCTCTCTAGGAGAGCGCTAGCGGCGCACCTTCGGCACGTCGCGATCGAGGACGGTCTTGCGCTCGTCGCGCCCCGCGGCGCGGATCGCCTCGTCGCAGATCGCGCGCACGTGATCCGAGAGTTGCTCGGCCACCGCGTCGGAGCAGTTAAAGCCCGAGCGATCTTTGATGTACTTCTTCATCTTCGACACGACGATCAGCACCTCGCGATCGAACGTGTCGGAGAACGTGGCGCTGCCCTCGACGGCCGCGGCGGTGGCAGGCGACGCATCACCGACGACGCGGCGCGTGGTCACCGACGCCGGCGTGGGCGCGGTGGGCATCGGGCGCGGCGCGGGTTGTGCCGCTCGCTCCCCAAAATTCACGCGATCCGGCGTCGCGGCGATCGCGCGCGGCGCGGGCTGCGCGGCGGCCTCCGCTTGCTCGCGCGCCCATGCTTCCTTCGTCGGGGCTTTGACGTCGACGGCGTAGGCGTCGCGGTGGCGCACCGTCGAGAGGTGACTGTCCCAACACACCACCGAACAGAAGTAGAGCGGCATGCGACTGCGATTGCAGGTCGAGACGCTGCACTGCCAGTACGTCGCGCCGTACGGGATCTCCGTGCGGCACTCCGTGCACTTCATCCACATCTCAGCCATTGCAGGCAGCCTAGCCGATCAGCGGCGCTTGCGGCGAAGCAGCGCGAGCAGCGCGAGGCCGAGCGGGATCGAGCCGGTGGCGCTGCGGCTCGTCGAGCAGCAGCCGCCGTCCTCCTCGAAGTCGTCGAGGCTGCAGCTCTGGGGCGTGCCGTCCATGATCGTGAGCGGCATCGTGATGAAGATCGAGCGCGACGCATCCTTGGTATCGGTGATCGTCACGATCAGCGAATCGGTGCCCGCCACATCGGGGTTCGTGCACACGCGCACGCGTCCGTCGTCCAGGACCTTCGCGCTGCCGTACATCGGCTGCTTCGTGACGCTGAACGTGTGGCTGTCGGACTTGGGATCGTTGGCTTCGATCGTCGTCTCGGCCGCGCCGCCGCGCACCGACGAGAGCTCGCCGAACGTGGGCTCGGGTCCCTTCATCACGGGAACGCCGGCCTCCTTCTCGATCCACGCGATGACCTTGTCCGGTCGCGCGTAGATGCCACCTTCGGAGCACGTGAATTGATTGTCGTCGTAGCCGCGCGACGTGACGCCGGCGAGGAACGTGCCGAGGTCGCTCGTGATGTAGAGCGGACCGCCGGAGTCGCCTTCGCACGTGTCGATGCCCATGCCGCCGGCGCCGAGCTCGCCCGCGGGCTTCGCGAGCGCGTTGCAGCCGACGCTGTCGGTGCACTCCGCGTCGGTGATCGGGACGACGGCTTCCTGGAGCTCGTCCTTGTAGACCAGCGAGTCGCGATCGATCGCGCCGTAGCCGACGATCGCTGCCATCGCGCCGTTCTTGATGTCGACCGACGCCCAGCCCGACGCGATCTTGCGCGGCGGCAGCGTCGACGGGCGCTGCAGTACGAGCACGCCGACGTCGAAGCTGCGAAAGCCGTTGGGATAGCCCACGTGCTTGATGACGGGAATCACTTCGCCTTCGCTCGGGCGCGCGAGCGACGTGGTGCCGATGACGACCGCGCTCGGATTGATTTCCATGCAGTGCTGCGCGGTGATCACCACCGTCGGTGCGATCAGCGTCCCCGTGCAGCCTTGCTCGCCGCCCGCGTCGTTGACGGCGGCGACGTCGGGCCACGTGCCCGCCATCGCATCGTGACCGCCGATGATCGGCGCCTCGGCGAACGCGACCGCCGGGACACCCAGAGAACCACCGAGGCAGCCTAGGAAGAGCGCGGCAATCCGACGCATCGCGTGGACTCTCGCACACAACCCGTGGCCGGCGCAGCGACGATTCGCACGCTCGGCGGACGCATCGGAGCCAGGACGCGCCGGACACGTTATAGAGTGCCGCAATGCTCCGGTTTGGCTCGGTCTGGCTCGCCCTCCTCGCGACCGTCGCGTCGTGTAGCGGCCCCGCGATCGCGCCCGTGACGCCGACCGCCCCCGACCACGATCCCGACGGTCCGCACGCGGCCGCGGTCGCCGCGCAGGTCAAGCCGTTCATCGATGCCGAGGTCGTCAGCGGAGTCGTCGTGGGCCTCTACGACGGTGGGAAGCGCGAGATCTACGGCTTCGGCGTCGGGCCGAAAGGTGCGCCGCCGAATGGCTCGACGCTGTTCGAGATCGGCTCGATCACCAAGGTGTTCACGGCGCTGCTCCTCGCGGATGCGGTGCAGCGGCGCGAGGTCCAGCTCGACACGCCGGTGTCGGATCTGCTGCCGCCCGGTGTCACCGTGCCGAGCAAGGACAAGCAGGTGATCACGCTCGAGCACCTCGCGCTGCACACCTCGAGCTTGCCGCGCTTGCCACAGAGCCTGCCGACGACCGCCGCGGATCCCTACGCGACGTACAGCGAGGATCTCCTGTATCGCGATCTGATCGCGACCCAGCTCGAGCATCCGCCGGGCACCATGATCGTGTACTCGAACTTCGGCTACGGGCTCCTCGGGTTCGCGCTCGGTCGCAAGATCGGCGGCGGCTACGCGAAGGTGATGTCCGAGCGGATCCTGAAACCGCTCGGCCTCGCGGACACGTACGTCACGCCGCCCCCCGGGACGCCGAATCGCATCCAAGGAACGAACGACGACTTCGCGACGATGCCGTTCTGGACGTGGGACGTGCTCGCCGGTGCCGGCACGATCGTGTCGACGGCCAAAGACCAGCTCGCGCTGATCGATGCCGAGCTCGACGCGGCGGCGGGAGGCAAGAGCTCGCTCCGCCCGCCGATGAGGCTCACACAAGAGCCGCGGCTCGACGAACCCTCCGGCCCCAACGTCGGGCTCGGCTGGCAGATCGACCGCGACGGGCGGTTCTGGCACAACGGGGGCACGGGTGGCTTCCACTCGTTCATCAGCTTCGATCCGAAAACGCGGCGCGGCGTCGTCGTGCTCGCGTCGACGTCGACGTCGCTCGTCGATCGCATCGGCGCGATGCTGTTCAAGGTGCTCGCCGATGAACCGGTCGAGCCCGCGAAGTTTCCGACGGCCGAGAAGCTCGCGCCGCTCGCCGGCAGCTACGACTTCTCGGGCACGAAGCTCGTCGTCACCGTCGACGGCAAGCGCCTCTACATCGAAGGTCCGGGCGAGCCTCGCCACCGGCTCATGCCGCTCACCGAGACCGAGTTCTTGATCGAGTCGATCAACGCCGCCGTGATCTTTCAGAAGGACGGCGACAAGGTCGCGCGCCTCGTGTTCGCCGTCGGCGAGCAGACGCTGACCGCCTCGCGCGTCGACGACGAGCCGACGCCCGCGCCGAAGCCCGACGCGCCGGCGCCCGGCGCGCGGTGACACCGACACCGAACCACTCTGAACCTCAGGGGCAGGCCGCGGGCGCGCTCGGCGTGACCGCCGCCTTCAGCCAGGTCTCGGCGCACGCGGCCGGATCGTAGCCAGTCATGCTCTGGATCAGCGCGAGCATCTCGGACATCGAGGCCGCCTTGCCTCCGTGCTGCGCGTAGAACGCGGCGAGCACGCGGTCGACGGCGTCGGCGCCGAGCTTCTGCGCGAGCCCGCGATAGAAGAACGCGCCGCGGACGTACGGTGCTCGCGTGAACAGATCGTCGTCGAGGATATCGAGCGAGTTGCAGCCAGTCGGCCACACCTTCTCGGTGCCGGGGATGGCCGAGAGCTCCGCGGCATAGCCGTTCCACACCTCGGTGCCGAGCGCGGGGGCGACCACGTCGAGCGCGCGACCCGCGAGGTAGCTCACCGTGCCTTCGCTGAGCACGAAGTCTTCCCAGCACGCGAGGCGAATGCCGTCGCCGTACCACCCGTGCGCGGCCTCGTGCACGTGGGTCTCTTGATTCGCCATCGCGCCGGAGCCGAGGTGCCACAGCGGATGGTGCTCCATGCCGCCGAGCGCGCCGGATCCCCAGCGCACGCTGACCGAGCCGACCTTGGTGCCGAACCGGTACGGCCCGATCGTCTTCTCGAGCCAATCGAACGCGGCGACGAGGTTCTGCGTGCCGGTCATCGCCGCGGTCTCGCCGCCGGGCAGGTGCCAGACGCTGACCTGCGTGCCCGCGGTCGTCGTGCCGAGCGGCACCTCGGTGTACTGCTCGATCGCCCACGCGATCTGGTAGCTCGGCGCTTCGGCGAGCGTCGCCGGATACACGGCGACCTTGTCCGCGGGAACGTTCACGAGGTCGAGCGAGATCGGGGTGCCATCGCTCGGCGCGGAGTGACACGGAAACAGATTACCGCAGTAGTACGGCCAGATCAGCGTGTAGCCCTTCGCGGTCGCGCCGGTGAAGCCGCCCGCGTGCGCTTTGTACGTGTACGTGATGGCCACCTCGATCGGCTCGGTGCTCGCGGCGAGCGCGAGATCGATCGTGGCGCCGTCGGCATTCTTCGCCGCGAGATCGGGTGCGTTCATGCGGAACTCGACGGGAACCTCGCCCGCGATCGTGATGCTCTCGATCACGAGCTCGCCGACCTCGAGGGTGGCCCCGGGCATCTCGCTCGCGCCGAACGTGATGCGCGCGGTGCCCTTCGTCGCGGCGATGTCGAACGAGAGCTTCGTGTCGACGATCTCGCGCGCCGGGTTGGCCGTCGGTTCCAGCGGCCCCGGGGCATCGGGCGACGGTGTCGTGCCGCCGCAGGCGAGGAGAGGGCCGCCGCAGGCGACGACGAAGATCGAGACAACGGCGATGCGCATCGGCGGGGACGATCGCCACAACGCGCGCCGCGATCAAGGGAGAACCGTCGCCCGCGGTACGCTCGTCGTACTAGCATCGCCCCGGTGAGCACGAAGAAGAGCAAGGCATCGAAGCAATCGAAGAAGCCCGTGGCGAAGAAGGCGGCGGCGAAGAAGCCCGCGGCGAAGGCGGCGACGAAGAAGCCGGTGGCGAAGAAGGCCGCGGTGAAGGCGGCGGCGAAGGCGCCCACGACGAAGGCGGCGGCGACGAAGTCTTCGGCAACGAAGTCTGCAGCAACGAAGTCTGCAGCGAAGACGCCCGCAGCAGCGAAGACCCCGGCGGCGACGAAGGCTGCGGCGAAGGCTGCGACGAAGCCTGCAGCGACGAAGCCCGCGGCAACGAAGCCCGCGGCGCCGGAGGCGGCGACGACATCAGCCCCGCTCACCGAGGGGCTGAAGCACGCGGTCGCGATCGCGGCCAACGAAGTCCTCGTCGAGAACCTCGAGGCGATCATCGACGACGCCGAGGCGTTCCTCGACGGCGACGATCTCGGCGCGACGTACCAGTCGTGGATCGGCGCCGATACCTACGACGCGGCCACGGTCGACCGCGTGCTCGGCGAGCTATCGACGTGGGCGCCACCCGACGACGGTACGCCCGCGTGGCAGCGGCTCGGCGCGGCGGTGTACACGTCGGCGCTCGACGTGGCGCGTGCGCTCGTTCACCTCGCCACCGGCGCGGGCGCGCTGCCTCCGGCCGTCGCGCCGCACGCTCCGTCGCTCCAGCACGTCGTCGATGCGCTCCGACAGGCGATCGACGACGGCAGCTACGACGACGAGAAGCTGGGCGATCTCGTCGCCGCGTCGGCTGAGAGCGGATCCTGAAATTCAGGTTCCCGGTTCCGCTTCGCTCTTCCCTATTCGTCAGGGCGGGCGCGTGGGAAGCGGAACCGAGAAGGAGAACGGCGCGGTTGCGATGTTTCGGATCGGTTCCTAGTAGCGCGGGACCTTGGAGTCGACGTCACGCGACCACGCGTCGATGCCGCCCGCGAGGTTGTACACGTTCGTGAAGCCTTCCTTGATGAAGTGCTCGGCGGCCGCGCGGCTGCGATTGCCGTGATGGCAGTAGAACGCGATGTGCGTGTCCTTCGGCAGCGCCTCGGCTTCCTTCATCGCTTCGTCATCGAAGAGCTTCGCGCCCTCGATCTTCGCCACGTTGCGCTCCTTCTCGGTGCGTACGTCGTAGAACGCCTTGACCTTGCCGCTGTCGAGGAGGGCCTTGAGCGCCTTCGCGTCGATCTGGCGGACCTGCGCCGGACGGTTCGGGTTCTCGATCTTGAAGCCCGCGCCCGTCGCATCCTCGACGAAATCGATGGTCACGCCCTCGGCGCGCGCGGCGCTCGCGCGATCGAGCTGCAGCGTGATGCCGCCGCTCTCGAGCGTCACGTGCGAGGCTTCCTTCGCGCCGATGTCGAGCTGGTGCTCCCAGCTCGGCGTGATCGTCAGGTGGATGACGTCGCCGGGCGCGCTCTCTTTGAGCGCAGCGGACAGCTCTGCCGCAGCCTTCGTACCGATCGTGACCGTGGGAACCTTCGGTGCTTCGACGAGATCGCCGAGCTTCTTCTCGAGGTCACCCGTCTCGTGCATCTGGCGAATGATGTCGGCGCCGCCGACGAACTCGCCCTTGATGAACAGCTGCGGGAACGTCGGCCAATCCGAGTACTCCTTCATCCCGGTGCGGACTTCTGCGTCGCTCAGGATGTTGACGGTCGTGTACTTGGGGACCAAGGTGTTCAAGATGTTGACGACCGACGCCGAGAACCCGCACTGCGGGAAGCTCCGCGTCCCCTTCATGAACAGAACGACCGAATCGGACTGGACGAGGGAATCGAACTTCTTCTTGAGAGATGGGTCGAGCGCCATGGTTTTGCCTCTGTGAGTAGCACGACTAGCACGATTGCCGTACGGGTCATCCCGTCGGTGGGAGAGCTACCACGGGCTGCCTGGGATGGGCTCGACCACGGCAGCTCCCCGTTCTTGAAGTCGGGATTTCTGGCGGCCCTCGAGGGATCGGGCTCGATCGACGCCGCCAACGCCAAGGGATTCGCGACATCGAGGCGACGGTCCGGCTGGACCAGCCTGTACGTGCTCGTGGAGCTCGGCGGCCGGCTGGTCGGCGGCGTGCCCGCGTTCATCAAGAGCCACTCGTACGGGGAGTACATCTTCGACTGGGGCTGGGCGAACGCGGCCGGTCGCGCGGGCATCGACTACTACCCCAAGCTCGTGATCGCGGCGCCCGCGACGCCGGCGACCGGACCGCGCATGTTGCTCGCGCGCGACCTCGATCCCGCGGTGCGCACGCAGATCCGCGCGGCGCTCGTGGCCGGCGTCAAAGCGATCGCGGACGACACGAAGTGCAGCTCGATCCACTGGCTGTTCTGCACCGCGGAGGAGCAGGCGGCGCTCGCGGCGATGGGCTTCATCGCGCGCGCGACGTATCAGTTCCATTGGCACAATCGCGACTACGCGACCTTCGATGCTTTCCTCGCGCAGCTGACGTCGCGCAAGCGCAAGCAGCTCCGCAAGGAGCGCGCGAAAGCGCAGGGCGCGATCGAGAAGCTCGCGTGGGTCAGCGGTCGCGAGATGGACGAGGATCGCCTCGACGATCTCGACGGGTTCTATCGCAACACCACGGACAACCACGGCGGTCGCGACTACCTGCGCCCCGGATTCTTCCACCTGCTCGCCAAAGAGATGCCCGACGCGATGCAGATGGTCGAGGTCACCGCGAACGGCGGCAAGCGCATCGCCGGTGCGCTGTTCCTCGAGACCGACCGCGCGCTCTACGGGCGTTACTGGGGAACGAAGGCGCACATCGATCTGCTGCACTTCGAGACCGCGTACTACGCCGGCATCGATCGCGCGATCGAGAAGAAGCTGCCGCTGTTCGAGGCGGGCGCGCAGGGCGAGCACAAGCTGCTGCGCGGCTTCGAGCCATCACCCACGTACTCGGCGCATTGGATCCGACACCCGGGCCTCGCCGAGGCGATCGCGGATCACTGCGAGCGCGAAGCCGTGGCGGTGGCGGCGGAGATGGCCGAGCTCGCGAAGGCGGGACCGTATCGCGAGAGCGAGACCGAGGCTGCCGAGAGCGAGTAAGGTCTTCCGCATGGCCGACAAAGACTCTCGCGCGGGAGATCGCTACGCGACGAAAGACATTCTCGACTACGTCAACACCACGCACGTGCCACACGACGCGGGGCTCGCACGCGCGTTCGCCGTCCCCGACGGGATCCCGGCGATCCAGGTCGGCCCGAGCGACGGCCAGACCGTCGCGCTCCTGTTGCGCTTGGCCGGGGCGAAGAAGGTGGTCGAGGTCGGTACGCTCGTCGGCTACTCGGCGATCCACATGGCGCGCGCGCTCGGCGAGGGCGGCAAGGTGTGGACGGTGGAGTACGAGCCGAAGCACGCGGAGGTCGCGCGCGGAAACTTCGCGGCGGCGGGCGTCGCGGATCGCGTCGAGGTCCTCGTCGGAGCCGGGCGTGACGTGTTGCCCACGCTCGTCGACAAGGGCCCGTTCGACGCCGTGTTCATCGACGCCGACAAGCAGAACTACGACTTCTACGGCGCCTGGGCGATCGAGAACCTGAGGACGGGCGGGCTCGTCCTCGGCGACAACTCGTACTTGTTCGGCGAGCTGCTCGACGACACCGATCGCGCTCGCGCGATGCGGTCGTTCCACGAGCTGGTCGCGAAGAGCTGCCACTCGGTGTGCTGCCCGACGCCCGACGGACTCGTTATCGGGATCAAGCGCTGAACCGCGCCACCGTGGCGGAGCAGCGTGTGGCTCGGGAACGCGCGCATCACTTGAACTTCGCGCCGACGGTCGCGTTGATGTTCAGCGTGACGTGACACGTGGCGCCCTGACCCGCGCAGATGATCGAGGTCCAACGCTCGAACGGCTTCTCGTCGACGATCGCGGTCAGCGTGATCGGACCGGCCGGGACCTGCATCGTGCACGTGTTGCCCATCGGTCCACCGCCGCTCGGGTCGCACTCGCCGACCCCGTCGATCGCGACCTTGCCGTCGCCGTCGACCTTGACCTGGAGCGCGATCATGCGCGGTCCGCCGTCGACCGTGCCGCCATTCGCTTCGCACGCCGATGCCGCACCGGCGCAGAGTCCCTGCGGCGTGCACACCTGATCCCCCGCGCACTCGTCGTCGGTGGTGCACGCGACGTCGCAGTCGCTGATGTCGGGTGCGTAGCAGCCGGACACGAGCACGAGCATCACGACGAACAGTCTCAGAAGCGCCATGCGAGGCTCACCTCTGCGCCGCCGTTCTTCGGGACGAGCGCGATCGGCATCGCGCGCTCCGCGCGGCGCCCGAGCAGGTACGTGGTCACGCCGCCGATGACGAGCGCGCCACCTCCGATGCCGAGCCATGTCGCTAGCGTCGCGCTGCGTTCCCCGCGCGCGTCGATCGGCGCGAGGTCGCGACCGTTGCCGCCCATCGCGTAGCCGCGCTCGACGTCGGACTCGGCGCTCTGCGCGTCGAGCACGAAGTACGTCGCTGCCGCGAGCGATAGCCCGCCGCCGATGACGAGACCGATGCCCACGCGCTGGCGCAGGATGCCGGGCTCCTCGCGCGCGATGTCCTGCTGCTTCGCGACCACGGGGACCGCGGCGCGCTCTCGCGCATCGAGCGGGATCGAGAGCGCGATCTTGTGAGCGCATCGCTCGACGGTGGCGAGGTGCTCCTCGGCGATCGCGCGCGCTTCGGGACTCGGCCCCGTATCGAGGTAGCGGCGGTACATGAGCGTCGCGTCGTCGCAGCTGCCGCGGAGGCGATACGCCTGCGCGAGATTGAACAGCAGGGCCGGCGAGGGCGCGATCGCATACGCCTCGGTGTACGCGGCGATCGCGGCGCCGTAGTCGCCCGCTTCGTGCGACGTGCGTCCCTTGTCGGCGAGCTGGCGCGCCTTGCCGGGCACGGAGGTCGGCGCGGCGTACGCGCTGCGGGCCGCGAGGAGGAGCAAGCCGACGATGATCGCGGTGACGAACGACGAGCCGCGCGGTGCGGGCTCGGCCGGCTTCGCGATCGTGTCGGCGAGCGTGCGCGCCGGTGCCGACGTCGCGTGGCGATCGGGAGCCGCGTACGCGACGACGCCGTTCTGCGCGAGCGCGCTCGCGAGCGAGCGGTCGCCGTTGCGCAGCGCGGTTCGGAGCGCCGCGGATCGCTCCTGGCGCGATGGAAGAGGAGCGATCATCACCGGTATGGATCGATGACGCCGTCGGGGTCGATGCGTGCAGCGGCCTCGCGCGGCATGGCAGGGGCCTTGCGAGTCACAGCGCGCGGCGTCGCGACGCGGCGCTTGGTCGGGCGGGGCTCGTCGGCAGTGGCGCGAGAGTCTGGCGAGCCGGACATGACGCCCGGTGCGAGGTTCGTCGGCGTCGTCGGCGTCGTCGCCTCGGCCGCGGTCGCCAGCTCGGGGACGCGCTCCGTCGGCGTCGCGATGTTTGACGTCAGCGAGTCGGCCGCGGCGGTCTGCGGCTCCGCGCCGCGCGTGAACACGAACATCGCGAGTGCCGCCGCGACGGCAAACCCACCGAGGGCGATCTGCCAGCGACGGGCGCGCGGTGCACGCCACGACGCGGAGTCCGCGGGCATCGTCGGCGCGAGGCCGGCCGACGAGATCCGAGCGCGCGGACCGGCCTGGCGGGCCGGCGCGACGATCGGCGCGCTCGGGAGGCGCTCGCGGCGCGGAATGCCGAAGCCCGTGCGGACCGACTCGAGGGTCTGCGCGACCTCCTTCATCGTCGGACGGTTGTCGGGGTTCTTCGCGAGCATCACGAGCAAGAGCTGCTCGAGCTCCGGCGGGATGTCCGGCCACAGCTCGCTCGGCGCGGGCGGGATGGCGCGCAGGTGCATCGCCATGATCTCGGCGGACGTCTCCGCCTCGAACGGAAGCTGCTCGAGGAACATCTCGTACGCCATCACGCCGAGCGAGTAGACGTCCGACTTGCTCGTCACGCGCGCGCCCTTCGCCTGCTCCGGCGAGAGGTACTGCGGCGTGCCGACGAGCTGGCCTTCGATCGTGTGGCGCACGTCGGTGTCGATCACCTTCGCGATGCCCCAGTCGAGGACCTTCACCTTGGGGTTCGCCGGGTCGTCCGCGTTGTCGACCAGGAATACGTTGTCGAGCTTGAGGTCGCGGTGCACGACGTTGACCGCGTGCGCCGCGATCAGGGCATCGGTCAGCTGGAGCAAGATCGCGATGACCTCGGTCGCGAGGAGCTTGCGCTCGTCGACGCGAAAGCTGAGCGGCATGCCTTCGAGCCGCTCCATCACGATGTAGGGCCGGCCATCGCCGAGCGTGCCGGTCTCGAAGATGTCGACGATGTTCGGGTGCGCGACCGCGTTGACGACCTTCGCTTCGAGGAGGATGCGCTCGACATTGAAGGAGGGCGTCAGCAGGCGGCGGTGCATCAACTTGAGGGCGGCCTTCTTGCCGATCTCCTCGTGCACCACCGCATAGACGGCGCCCATGCCGCCGCGGCCGAGCTCCCGCTCCACGACCCACGGTCCCGCCTTCGCGCCGGGAGCGAGCACGTCGGTGGACTCGGTCGGTCCACTCGCACCGCTCGCCGTGCTCACCATGGTCTGCATTACGGGTTTCTTCTGTGCAGCCCATATGCCGCCAACACCCGCGTCGGATCTCGACCATCACGGGCACTTGAGCCCGAGGACCGGGCGGGCGGGCGCGATGTGACGGCGGCGCACGGCGACTTGACGAGCACGCGTCGCCGGCCGACGATCGCGCATGGCGATCGTGACGCGTGCGGAGCTCGAGGCGTCGCTGTCCGAGCTTTGCACACACGTGCGGGATCCTCGGGAAGGCATCCTCGGTCCGCGCTCGGTCGCGTGGCGACTCGGCGGCGATCTCGCGATCTTTCTGGGCGGCGGACGCGCGTCGTTACTGCAGCTCGCACATCCGATGGTCGCGCATGCGATCGATCACCATTCGAAGACCCGCACCGATGTCGTCGGACGGTTCCAGCGCACGTTTCACAACGTGTTCGCGATGGTGTTCGGCGAGCTCGACGATGCACTGCGCGCCGCGCGACGCGTGCACGCGATCCACTCGCGCATCGAAGGTACGTTTCCGGATGCGGTCGGCGGATGGCCCGCGGGCACGCGCTATCACGCGAACGATGCAGAGGCGCTTCGCTGGGTGCACGCGACGCTCGTCAACACGACGATCGTCGTGCGCGAGTTGCTCGAAGGCCCGATGCCTCCCGCGATCGCCGATCGATACATCGTGGAGATGCATCGCTTCGCGCGGCTCTTCGGGATCCCTCACTCGATGTTGTCGCGTACGCACGCCGAGCACTCGGCGTACATGCGCGCGATGATCGCGTCCGATCGGATCTGCGTCAGCGCGAGCGCGCGCGAGATGGGGCAGTTCTTGTTCGGGCGACAAGCGGGCCGGCCACAACCCCCGCTGGGCCGGCTCGCCGAAGCGATGTCCGCGTCGCTGCTCCCGCCCGCGCTCGTCGAGGCCTTCGAGCTGCGGCCCGCGCCGCGGTTGGTCGCGACCGCGCTCGCGATGTTCCGGACGATCTATCGGCAGCTGCCGGCGGTGCTCACGCGGATCCCCGCGCACGCCGAAGCGCTCGATCGCTTGACCGGTCGGCTCGGGGAGCGCGGTCCCTCGCGCATCACCGCCTGGACCGAGCGCCGGTTGTTCGGTCTCGCGAAGAGCGTCGCCGGGTAGTGCGACGACGAAAAGTGCGCCCACGCAGCCGGCCCCAAGTTGTGCGATTGGGAGGCTCGAAACCGGCTGCGGTGGAGCGTCGAACGCTAAGAGCAAACAGCGTGCGCGCGGGTTGCTCGCGATCGCCCGCGGCAACATCTTGAAATGATGATTGCCGGCTCGATCCTCGTCGACGATCGCGACGTCCCATGCCCGTCGCTGCGACGGGACTAGCGGTACGAGCCGGGGTCGAGACCGAAGCGCTTGATCCATCGCTGGATCTGCTTGCGGTCTTTGTCGAGCGCGCGAGCGACCGCGGACACGTTGCCCTGGTGCTCGCGGAGTGCGGAGACCACGGTGTCGCGCACCTTCTGATCCGTCTCGCTGAGGACGACGGGGCGGGGCGCACCTGGCGGACGACCCGTGCGGACCGTATCCGGGAGGTGCTCGCCGCGGACGAGCTCGGCGCCGGCGAGGACCTGGGCGGTCGCGAGCGCTTGCTCGAGCTCGCGAACGTTGAGCGGCCACGGATAGCGAAGGAGCAAGCGGGCGGCGTCGATATCGAAGCCCGGGTGCTCGGCCGCGAACAGCCGCTCGTAGAGCGCGCCGACGAGCAGTCCCAGATCGCCGCGGCGTTCGGACAGCGTCGGCACCGTCACGCGGAACCCGGCGAGGCGGGCGAACAGGTCGTGGCGGAACGTGCCCTCGGCGACCATGTCGTCGAGGTCGCGGTGCGTGGCCGCGACGACGCGCAGATCGATCGGCACCGCGCGCGTTCCACCGACGGGCATCACCTCGCGCTCCTGCAGCACGCGCAACAGCGCCGCCTGGGAGCTCGGGGGCAGATCACCGATCTCGTCGAGGAACAGCGTGCCGCCGTTCGCTGCACGCACGAGCCCGTCGTGATCGCTCTGCGCCCCGCTGAACGCGCCCTTCTTGTAGCCGAACAGCTCGCTCTCCACGAGGTTCTCGGGGAGCGCGCCGCAGTTGACCGGAACGAACGCGCCCTTGCGGCCGCTCTGGCCGTGGATCGCGCGCGCGATCATCTCTTTGCCCACGCCGCTCTCGCCCTCGATCAACATCGGGATCTCGGACGACGCGATCTGCCGCAACCGCGCGAGCTCCGTCTGCCACCCCGGCATCAGGGTCACCGTGCCGGGGTCGCCCTCGGCAGGCGTCAGCTCGAGGAGCGCCGGGGCGTCCTCCGCGATCGGCATGCGCTCGAAGAAGAAGAACAGGGTGTGGCCGAGCTCGATCAGCGAGCCATCGGTCAACACCGACCGCTTCGTCGTGTGCCCGTCCACGATCGAGCCGTTCTTGGACTCGGTATCGGTCAGCACCCAGCGACCGAAGCTCGGCTCGATCCGCGCGTGCCGCGACGACATCCATTTGTCCGGAACCCGGACGGTCAGCTCGGTGCCCGTCTTCTCGGCGCGCCGCTCGGGGCCGCGCCCGAGAGCGATCCCCGTCAGCTCGCTGAGCCGGTAGCGCACCGATCCCGCGCGCGGTCGCCCGCACTCCAATACCAATACGAGCACCGGTTCCGGCTTTGGACCGACCCGACCGCTCTTGCCATCCTCGTGAAAGCTGAGGGTGGTGCCGTGCGTGTCACCCACGAAGATCATCTTACAACAGGGTCGATCGATCCTTGAGTGTCAGACGGTCCGGTTAGCGTCGTGTTCGTGGGCGACATCGTCTCCATCAGCATCGGACCTCGCCGCGGCTTGCTCCGCGGCACGAGTGCGACCGCTTGGTACGAGCTCGGATGCTCCGTGGAAGCCACCGATCCAGCGCGCGCCATCCGCTGTTATCAGCGCGCTCTCGCGGGTCGGCCGGACCACGCGGACGCGCACAATAACCTCGCGCGGATCCTCCACGACGACCTCGCTCGTCCAGCCGCGGATCGCACGCGCACGGACGCTCTAGCCACGCCGGCCACCGGGCCCGCTCACGCACGCCTCGCGATCGCGGAGAGTCACTATCGGCTCGCGATCTGCGCGCGCCCCACCGTGCCGCTCTACTGGTTCAACCTCGCGGTCTCCGTCGAGGACCAAGGCCGCACCGCGGAAGCGATCGAGCTGTACCAGCACGCCCTCGAGCTCGATCCCACGCTCGCCGACGCGCACTTCAACCTCGCGCGCCTCTACGAGCTCACCGGTCGGCGCACCATGGACGAGCTCGCGCTTCGCCGCGCCGTGAATCACCTCGTGCGCTACCGCGACCTCGGCCGCGTCGGCTGATCCAGGTCCCGGCGCTGCGGCCCGTACGAGGGGTCGCGGGTCGCACGGCTGTCACACGAAGGCAACGTGCCGGGAGTGTTGGACGCGTCGCATGCGACAACCCGGGACGCGACAGCCGGTCGCAACCCCTCCGAGATCGTCTCGGGCGAAAAAAAAATCGTGAGGGAGGCGGCCGTGAGGGGCATTGAGCGGTTGTGCGGCCTCACCCGAGCCCGGCGAGGTCCTCGGCGAAGCAGCCAGAGTCGTGGCCTCCGAGACGGCGATGATGCGATCTAGTTGCGCTCGGTGAGATCGACACAGAGGCACAGAGACCACAGAGCTCGGAGGAGAAGAGGATCTGTTTCCGCTTCGCGAAGAAAGCACCTCCCACTGAGCTCGGACATCCTCGACGAAGGAATGGGCGGGAATGGTTCGTTCTGTCGCGAAACGAAGGTTGTTGGCCCGTTCGTGTGCCGATTGGATTCGGGCAGAGAAACGGCCGGAGTCGATCGCTTCGCACCGATCGGGTTCGGTCCGCTCGCTCGCGTCTTCGAGCATTGGTGACGGTGACGGTCGCGGTGGCGGTGGCGGTTTGGGGGCGCGGTTCGGGCGGGCGGTTCGCGGCGGGCGGTGAACGGTCGCGGTGTAGCGGCGGCGATCGGGTCGGTTCGTATCGGCGATGGAATTCGGGCAGAGAGACTGTCGAAGATGATCGTTTCGCTTCGCTCGGTTCGATTCGCTTCCCGTCGGCAATCGTTCGCTTCGCTCCAAGCGCGGTGCGTGCGCGCCGCGAGCTCGTCGCTCGCTCGCGTCTCAGAGCATTGGACGGCGATGGCGGTGGCGGTCTGAGTGGGCGGTGGCGGTTCGGGCGAGCAGTTCGTGGCGGGCGGTGATGGTGACGGCGATCGGTGGCGGCGATCGGTTGTCGGTGATCGGTGCTCGATCGTGACATGTGTGGTGGTTTCGCTTCGTGTCGACCGATTGAATTCAGGCAGAGAAACTGTCGTGGACGATCGCTTCGCTTCGCTCGGTTCGATCCACTTCGTGTTGGCAATCGTTTGCTTCGCTAAGGTTCGCTCCAAGCGCGGTGCTTGCGCACCGCGAGCCCGTCGCTCGTCGCGCTCCGCCACGTTCGCAGCTCGCACCGCGGCCGGCACAGCCACGGATCGCCGCTACCGATCGCCGCCACCGATCACCGACCATCGCTAACGGCGAACCGCCGACGCCATTCCCGCCGCTATCGAGAACCGCCGACTCGAACTGTCAACGCCACCGCTACCGCCGCCACCGCCCCCGCCCCCATTACCCGCCGCCTCCACCACGTCATCACCGATCACCGCGACTCGAATCGCGGTCACGAGCTCGCGATCGGTTCCACCCGCCGTGGGAGTCGTCGTGGGACACCGTCGTGCGAACCGCCATTCGGTGTCACTCGACTCGCGACCGACACTCTGCGACCGGCACCGCCGCTCGCACCCCTGCGTCTCGCCGTTGCACGTCGCCGCAGCGCTCGGGAGAACGCGCGCCTCCCTCGGGCGGCGTGCGGAGGGTCGCCCTTACCAGTCCGTGCGCAACGAGCCGTGCCGGGCGCCGAAGCGTTCGGATGGCGCCCACGTGGGCCGCGACGTTGGACGTCGTCCGGACCGCGGACGCGTGAAGGCGAGAGCGCCCGTCACGGCTCCTGCGCCCGTCCTGGTGCGGGCTGAGACCCTCCGCACGGCGCCCTCGGCCCAGGGGAACGTCAACAGTCAGTGAAAGGGGCAACGGTCATGTTTCACGCGTACGCGAATGCACTCGAGCTCATCCGGGCGTTGGTCCCGGTGGTCGATCAGTTGAAGACCTATGACTCGAACCTCGCCGACCAAGTCACGCGCGCAGCGACGAGTGTCACGCTCAACGTGCGCGAAGGTTCGAAGCGGGCCGGACGCGATCGTCGGCGGTTCTACGTGATGGCACAGGGGAGCGCCGCCGAGGTCCAAGCGGCGTTGGACACGGCGGACGCGTGGGGATGGCGCGTGGACTCGGCGCGAGCGCGAGCGCTGGTGGATCGAGAGCTCGCGTTGCTGTGGGGCTTGTGTAACGAGCGCTCATCGCGGGCGTGAGGCTTGATCGAGCGGTCGCGTTTCCGCGGAAACGCGGTCACCTCAGCGCGGCGAACACGTCGGACGTTTCCGCGGAAACGCAGTCGCTGAGTCGCCGAGTCGCACCGAAGACGTTTCCGCGGAAACGCGGTCACCTGCGAACACGTCGGACGTTCCGCGGAAACGCGGTCACCACACCGCGGCAAACACATCGGACGTTTCCGCGGAAACACGGTCCGAACACGTCGCGATGCCACCGGGGGAGACATCGGAGATTCTCGCAGAAATGCGAGCCTACCGTGCGTCACGCGTTTTCCATGCGTCATGATCGCGAGCGTGGCCGTCGGAGACCCAGCGGCATCAGCGCCGCTGGTTCTTCGCCATCGGTCGGTCCTTGGTGTCACGCGGAGCGCGTGCAACATTCCCCTTCGGTTGTCAGTCCCGCATCGCTCACGATTTGGTCGTGCCGTCGTTCTCTGACGAAGTAGAACGCGGGGATGATTCCGAGAGTTCTGTGGGCTGGGGAGGTCGTCGGCGATCACTGGGAGCTCCAGCTTCGCGACGTCTACGAGGGACCGCTCGTGGTGTTCGAGTCCGAGTCCGGCGAGGGAATCGACCACGATACCCAGGTCGTCATCTGGCATCTCGTGTTCGTGAGTCGCTCCGGCGAGCGCATCGTCGTTCATTGGGATCCTGCCGCGCGCGAGCTCGGTGGAGCTCCGCTCCGTGGCTGGAACCCGCACGTGATCGGGATCGTAAAGCGCCACTTGATCGGGATGGGACTCCACCCACGCGTGTGACAGCGGCTAGCGGCGGCGCCAGATCTCGATCTTCAAATAGTCCGACTGCGGGAACGCGACCGGGTGATCGAGCTCCGGCGGGACATCGAGCACGTGCTCGAAGCCGGTGCCGAGGGTGCTCGCGACCGTGGCGTGGAACTCCGCTCGCTCGACGCGGCTCGTGCAGCACGCGGCGACGAGGAAGCCGCCCGGCTTGGTGTGCGGCGCGGCGGCGCGATAGAGCTTCTTGTAGCCCGCGAGCACGGCCGGCACTTGCTGCTTGTTGCTCGTCATCGACGGCGGATCGACGATGACGAGGTCGTACTGCTCGTCGGCGGCGAGCGCCGGCAGCCAGTGGAAGATGTCCGCGGTGACGTACGCGTGCTTGCTCGCATCGACCGCGTGATGCGCGCCGGCGAACGCGAGCGCGCGCTCCGAGGAATCGACGTGCGTGATCGATTGCGCGCCCGCTTGTTCGGCCGCTCGGCCCAACATGCCCGAGTACGCGAACAGGTTCAGCACGCGTGCACCTTTGAACGATGCTTCGATCTTCGGCCGCGTCGTCGCCGCGCGGGCAGCGGGGGTTCGCGTGGAGCCGGCGGCCTCCGACGGAGGCGTCGCCTTGGCCGCGCGCTTCGATGCTTTCTCGGCCACCGCCGCGATGCTCGGCGCCGTCGGATCCGGTGCCGGCACCGCGGTCGCGAGGCTCGTCGTGATCGCGCGGCGCAGTCCGCGCAGATCGAGGTACGTGCCGGACTTCTGGCCGCCCGCGAGATCCACCGTGTAGTCGATGCCGTCCTCCGTGAACCGACCGATGTCCGGAGGGCTGCCGCGCAGCACGCGCGTCGGCGGCTCTTCGCCTTTGCGGCGATGCGCCGGCCGCAGCATCACGTTCGGGATCTTCAGCTCGTTCGCGATCGCGTTCGCCGCGAACCGCGTCATCGCATCCGCGCCGCGCGTGTAGCTCTGCGCGACGATCGTGTCGCCGAAGCGATCGATGACCACGCCGGGCAGGCCATCGCTCTCGCCGTGGACGAGCCGCAGCCCGTTCGTTCGCTTCGCGAGCGGGTCGCGCTTCGCGAGCGAGGTCTTCAGCGCTCCGCGTAGCCACGCCGCATCGGGCTTCACCTCGCCGCGGCGCACGATCCGGATCGCGATCGCGCCCTCCGCATCGTAGATGCCGTAGCCGATGACCTTGTTCGCTCCGTCGACGAGCCGCAGCCAATCGCCGTCGTGGAACACCTTGGCCGCGGAGCTCAGGTGATCGCGAAAGATCCAGGGTTGATCGCGATACACGATCGCGACGGCATCTTTGGTGAGCTGATAGCGGCGAAATTTCATCGATGGGTGCTCGGCATGCGCGTCGCGACGATCAGGTCGGCGCGTCCCGCCGCGATCGCCGCGTCGAGATCCGCCAGTGTCGCATCATCCGCATCGACGCACGTGGGCAGATGCAGCTCGTTGCGCAGCCGGTCGGCGATCGGGGCGGCGGGGAGCCGCGCACTGCCGTCGCCGGGGGAATCGATCCACAGGAGGTTCGCGCCGGCGCGCCGGAGCTGCGCGGCGTGCCCGATGACCGCATTGCGCGTGCGCGGGATGTCGTGGACGACCGCGGCGATCCACTTGCCCGCAGGCCACACCGCGCGGACGCTCTCGACGACGAACGGCAAGAGCTCGATCGCGAGGTTGTCGCGCCCCGGGTCCAAGACGAGCACGTCGACGCCGAGCGCGGCCGCGCGCTTCGCGGCGTCGACGAGCGAACCATCGGTGGCGCGTTCGGTCGCGCGCGATGGGGGAATGGGGAGCGCCGATGACACGGCCGACGATGGGGTCGACGAGGTGGCCGATGACGCGGATGCCGCGGCCGACGAGTCGGTGGTTGCCGACGCTGCCGACGCGGCCGTCGAGAGGGTCAGCGCGATCTTCGCACCCGCTGCATGCGCGCGTGCGACGACCGGTGCCCACGACGGATCGACCTCGTCGGGCGCGAGCGCGCGGGTGACGACGAGACCGGCGATTGCCGCGGCGGCGGTGACAGCATCGTGATCGCTGTCGACGGTGAGCGCGATCCGCGAGCGCAGGTGCACATCGCCGAGCGAGAACGGCAGCGAGGTGGGAGCGATCACGGTCGGCTCGTTCCTGCACGCCTCGATGACCGACGTGAGCCCTGCGCGCGACGCGAGGAGCTCTTCCATTCCGCGCGCGAGGTGCGGGTCGCGCTTGTGCATCGATCGATGCGACACGCGAAGCGATCGCGTCATCAGCGAGTACGTCAGCTCGAGCGGCGTCATCTCCATGTAGCGCTCGGTGCCCTCGAACCACTCGAGCGATGCCTGCGCGGCGGCCTGCAGCGATTCGACCTCGGGGCGGCGTCGCGCTTCGTAGGCGGCGAGCGCGGCCGGGATGTCCGCGGGCGATGCGAGCAGCTCGTCGCGCAGCGCGATCGAGTCCTCCATCGCGAGCTTGGTGCCCGAGCCGATCGAGAAGTGGGCCGTGTGCGCCGCATCGCCCATCAGCACGACGTGCGAGCCGGCCGCGGGTGCCGACCATCGCGCGCAGCGGACCGTGGGGAAGTTGCGCCAGATCGAGCGGTTCTTGATCAGGCGATGCCCGGCGAGCTCGTCGGCGAAGATGCCCTCGAGGATCGCGAGCGTGCCGTCTTCGTCGGAGGAGCCGAGGCCGGACGCGTGCCAGGTGTCCTCGCGACACTCGACGATGAACGTGGACAGCTCGCTCGTGAAGGGATACGCGTGCACGCGGAACAGGCCGTGCGGTGTCTGCTTGAAGATGAACGTGAACGCGCGGTACGGGACCGTGCAGCCGAGCCACACGAACTTGTTCGGACGAACGTCCACGTGCGGAGCGAGCTCGGTGGCGAGCACGTCGCGCACCCACGAAGCAACGCCGTCACAGCCGACGATGACATCCGGCGGAGCGCCGAGCGCGGCGATGGTGCGGGCGCGAGCCTCGTCGAGCGAGCGAACCTCGTGCTCGAACTCCACGCGAACGCCGAGCTCGCGCGAGCGCGTCTGGAGGATGTCCAGGAGCGCTTTGCGCTCGAGCCCGCAGAAGCCGTGCCCCGTGGACCGCAGGACTTCGCCGCCGGCGTGGATCTCGATGTCGTCCCACCGCGCAAATCTTGCGGTGATCTGCGCGTGGGTCTCTGGATCCGCGTCGGCGAAGTTGCCGAGCGTGGCATCGGAGAACACGACGCCGAAGCCGAACGTGTCGGCGGGGCGGTTGCGCTCGAAGACGACGATGTCGTGCTCGGGCGCAGCGCGCTTGACGAGGATGCCGAGGTAAAGGCCCGCGGGGCCGCCACCGATGCAGGCGATCTTCACGCGGGGAACGTAGCAGATTGCTCGCGCACAACGCGTGCGTGCTAGCCGGTGTTCGCGAGCGATGTGGGGCGACCATCGAGCGGCAGCGTGATCGAGAACGTCGTGCCGACGCCCACCTCCGAGGTGAACGTGAGGCGGCCGCCGTGGTGGTCGATGATCATCGAATGAACGAGCGACAGCCCTTGACCGGTCCCGGTGCCGACGGGCTTTGTGGTGAAGAACGGCTCGAAGATCCGGTGGCGGATCGCCTCGGGGATGCCGCCGCCATCGTCGGCCACGGAGATCAGGACGTCGCGCCCGTCGACGATCGTGGAGATCCGGATCTTGCCGCGCGTGCCTGCGGGGCGATGGCGATCACCGATCGCGTGCGCCGCGTTCACGAGCAGATTGATCAGCACCTGCTGGATCTCGCCGACGTGACAGCGCACCCGGACATCGGGCGCGAGATCCAGTTCGACATCGGCGACGAACTTCAGCTCGTTCGCGACGACGACGAGCGTGTTGTGGATCGCGTCGCCGAGGTCGGCGACTTGCTGCTCGATCTCGTCGGGGTGCGCGAGTGTCTTGAGGGCGCGGACGATCGTCGCCACACGGCCCGTGCCGTCGCGCGCACGCGACAACGCGGCGGGGATCTCCGTGCGCAGATACGCCATGTCGCTCTTCACCATCATCTCGTGCGTGGCCTCGACGCCCTCGATCGCGCCGAGCAGCGCATCGATCTCGCGGAACGCGTCGTCGAGAAAGCTGAGGCTGTCGCCGACGAACTGCACCGGCGTGTTGATCTCGTGCGCGACACCCGACGCGAGCTGACCCACGGCGCGCAGCTTCTCCGCGTGGCGCAGCTCGAGCTCGAGTCGTTTGCGATCGCTCAGCTCGTGCTCGAGCCGGCGGTTCTGGGTGTACAGCTCGTCGGACGCGAGCGTGAGCGTGCGTTCGAGCATCGCGCGGTCGGCGTCCGCTACCGTGTACGCTTCGTCCACGAGCGCGAGAAGTCGTTCGACCTCCGGGCTGCGCGGAGCGTCGCCCAGAGCCTTGCGTACCTGGCGGCGGAGCAGCGAGTGCATCACCGCTCCGCGAGCACCGTGATCGTCATGGTCTGGTTGTGCAGCTCGCAGCGCGAGGCGGCGCCGAACGGCGCGATCTCGCCGTACGAGTAGAACCCCGTCATGACCGGTGCGCCGCCGAGCATTTCCTCGACGGCTTCGATCTCCTCTTCGGTCCGCTGCTTCAAGATCGTGCGGCGTCCGACGCAGCTGATCAGCACCGCGAGCTGCGTGCGTCCCTTGCCGATCATCTCGACGCTCGTCGCCGCCGCCGCGGAGGCGCCGTCGACGAGGCCCGTGAAGTTCGTCCGCATCAGTCGCGCACGAAACCCGGTCGGTACATCGCCCACGAACGTCAGCGACTTGGCAAGCTCGTCGACGGCGACGATCGTGCGGACGATCGGGGTGTCATCGCCGTCGCCGGCGCGGATCGCGAGGGGGAACAACAGGGCGCTGCCGGGCAGCTCGGCGGCGTGCGGGCCGAGGTAGCGCTTGTAGAGATCGAGGGCGGGTTCGCCGTCGAGCTCGTAGAGCACGTTGCCCTCGGAGCGCGTCACGCGGCGCTCGGGTCCGAATGGATCCCAGCCGCCGAGCGAGCCGTAGCCCACTTCGAGCCGCGATCCGTAGAAGCCCACGGCGACGACCTGCTCGCACGGATCCGGACCGTCCACGCACACGGCCGTGCGCTCGAACCGCGGTCCGTCGCCCGACAGGCCACCGGTCACTGCGACGTGCGGTGGTAGGCTCGCGGCGAGACCTTTGACGAGCGCGCTGCCATTCACACGCATCCCGTCGGAGAGCACCATCACGTGGACGAGGCCCTCCGGCGACACGCGCGACGCGAGCAGCGCACCGAGGGCGAACGAGTCCGGTCCATCGGTGACGGATATGGTGGCTACCTCGACGTGACCGTCGTCGAACGCGAGCGCGGTCGCGGCGATCGTGTCGTCATGGACGTGCACGCCCGCGATCGTCCCCGCTGTCGAACAGCCGACGATGCGACCGTGTGGATATATCGCGGTGAGCTCGACCCAGGTCGCCGGATCGCGCAGCACATCGGTCGACGCGAACACCAACGTCAGCTGCGCATCGCGCGACAGCTCGCCGCCACTCACCGTCCACGAGCCATCGGCCTTCACTCGTTGTTCGATCTGCATGAACCTCCAGAACATTGAGTCGGCCGCCTCTGGTGGTCATCGAGGTGCAGTGGGGTAGTTGGTCGATTCGCCGGGCGGATCCAGGCGCTCGGGCGAGTGATCTCGCCCATTTGCATCCAGGCGTAAATGATCCGCGTGGGTGTCGTGGTTCTCTCGTCTCGCTCGCCGCGAAACACGAGCCTTCGTGTACCGCCACGGTCTCGGCCACGCGACCCGTCCATCAAGACGGTGCCGGCATCAGCTCGCGCTACCACCGGCGATGCACTAGGCGCGCGTCAGTCTTTCGCGAGCTCGCCGAGCTTTTCCAGCACGTCGTGCAGATCCGGTCGCTCGTCGAGGATCTTGATGCACGGATCCTCGGGCCACGCGCACACGCGATCCATCGCGTTGCGCAGGTTGAACTGCTTCGGATCGAGACCCGGTACGACCTCGTCCCACACGAGCGGCATCGACACCGGCGCACCCGCGACGGGGCGCACGCTGTACGGCGCGACGAGCAACTGGCCGTGCGCGTTCTGTCCCCAATCGAGGTACACGCGACCGCCGCGCTGACTCGGGCTGCGATTCGTGGTCGCCATGTCGGGATGTTTGCGCTCGACGAGGAGACCGATGAGATACGCGAGCGTGCGCGCTTGCTCGAACGTGAGCTGTCCGCCGAGCGGGATCAGCACGTGCAGGCCCGATTGCCCCGACGTCTTCACGTAGTTCGGCAAGCCGACCGCATCGCAGAGCTCGTGAATCGCGAGCGCGAGTGGCACCACGTGCTCGCGCGGCGCGTTCTTCGGATCGAGATCCACGATCGTCCAATCGGGGTGCTCCAGCTTGCCGATGCGCGAGGCCCAGCAGTGGATCGGAATCGACGCGAGGTTCGCGACGAACGCGAGCCCGTCGGCGTCGTCGATCATCACGTAGTGAACTTCGCGCTGGCTGTGCTCGGACCACAGCGTCGTGGTGCGCAGCCACGGCGGGATCCAGTCCGGCATATCCTTCTGATAGAAGCGCTCGCCGTCGATGCCGTCGGGATAGCGATCGAGCACCGTGGGCCGGTCGTGGAGGTACGGCAGCATCCACGGCGAGATCGAGCGGTAGTACTCGATCAGATCACCCTTCGTGATCTTGTCGTCCTTCCACAGTAGCTTGTCGAGCCGCGTCAGCCGCAGCTCGCGCACCTGCGAATCGACGACGATGTCGAGCGAGTCGCCGGGGCCGGGCTCCTTGGTGACCGTGCCTGCCTTCGGCGTCTCTCCCGTGCGGCGGTTCGGCATGCCGCAGTCCTTGGGATTCTTGTCGCGGCGCAGCCGCTCGAACACCGGGAACCGCAGCGACGAATCCTCGGGCCACTCGCGATAACGCACCTGCACGACGAGCTCGGGCTCGATCCAGATCGCGTCGCTCGATGCTTCGGGCCGCGGGAACGGCAGCTTCCACTTCGGCTTCTTCGACAGCTCGGCGGTCAGCGACGCGAGCAGCTTGTCGTCGAGACCCGAGCCGACCTTGCCGGCCCACACCCACCGCTCGTCGGTCCACACGCACAGGTGCAGCGAGCCGAGGCCCGTGCGCGTGCCCTTCGGCGCCGTGAAGCCGCACACGGCGAAGTCGGCTTCGAGGTCCGACTTCATCTTCAGCCAGTCGGGCGAGCGCTTGCTCTTGTAGAGCGAGCTCGCCTTCTTCGCGACGACGCCTTCGAGACCACGCGAGACAACCTGCGCGAGCAGCGCTTCGCCCATCTGCGGGATGTGCTCCGCGTAGCGCAGCGGCCCGATCGTCGGCAGGATGCGCTGCAGCAGCGACTTGCGTACGAGCAGCGGCAAGCCGCGCAGGTCGTAGCCCGCGGCGCCGAGGAGATCGAACACCACGTAGGTCACCGGCGCGGACATCGCCGAGCGCGCGATCTCGCTCGTGCGATGCATCTGCCCGCGGAACGACAGCTTGTGAAAATCCGGTTTGCCCTCGGCATCGAGCGCGACGATTTCACCGTCGAGGACGAGCCCGGCGATCGGTAGCGCTTTGATCGCGCTCGTCAGCTCGGGATAGCGATCCGTCGCGTCCTGACTCGAGCGGTACTTCAGCATCGCCTGGCCCGCACCGCCGTAGCTCGTCATGCGGAAGCCGTCGTACTTGAGCTCGAACACCCAATCGGGCGACGAGAACGGCGCGTCCGCGACCTGACACAACATCGGCTCGACAGAGCCCGGCGCGATCGCGCGTTTCGGTACGCCGAGCGTTTCGATCTCCGCGACGATCGCTTGATGACGCGGGCTCTTGGCGAATAGCTCGTCGATGGTCAACCCCGATAACACGCTCGCCTCGGACAGCGGTGTCTTCGATGCGAGGAACTGCTCGGCCGGCAGGTCGCGCTTCTTGATCAGCAGCCAGTCGTTCGAGCCGCGCCCCGAGTTGCGGCCGCGGGTCCCTTTGCCCGTGTGCACGAGGGTGAACGCCCCGTGGAGCTTGTAGCCGTACAGCTCGAACTTGATCTCGCCGTCGACCATCCCCTGCGCGGCATCGATCAGCGGGCGGAACATGCCGCGGTCCCACGCGATCATCGGCCCCGCGCCATAGTTGCCCTCGGGGATGACCGCCTCGAAGTGCACGTACTCGAGCGGGTGGTTCTCGACCTTCACCGCGAGCCGCTTGTCGTCGGGATCCATCGACGGTGGCTTGGGCACCGCCCAGCTACAGAGCACGCCATCGATCTCGAGCCGCAGGTCGTAGTGCATGCGGGTCGCGTCGTGCTGGTGGACCACGAACATCTTCGGGCCACCGCGTCCGGGCGAGCTCGCGGGCTCCACCGTGCTGGCCATCGGTTCAGGTGTCGAGCCGCCGGTTCGCTTCGCGCGATAGGCGTCGAGGCCCGCATCGCCTTCGGGCAGGGCGCCTTCAGGCCCGGGATTCTTCGGATCGCTCACGACTGCTCTACAATTGTCGCATGCCAGCTCGTTCGATCGGCACTGCCACGATTTCGTTCGGTCTCGTCTCCATTCCGACGAAGCTCTACACGACCAACGAATCGTCGGGGGACATCAGCTTCAACATGCTGCACGACGCGGACAACGCCCGCCTCAAGCAGCAATACATCTGCACGAAGTGCAACGAGGTCGTCGACCGCGAGCACACGGTGAAAGGGTACGAGCACGCGAAAGGGCAATACGTCGTGTTTAGCGCCGAAGAGCTCAAGGCGCTCGACGCGGTCGCGACCCAGACCATCGCCCTCGAGGAGTTCGTCCCGGCCGCGGCCGTCGACCCGCTCTACGTGGAGAAGAGCTACTACCTCGGACCCGACAAGGGCGGCGAGCGCGCGTACAAGTTGATCCGCGACGCGATGATCGAGACCGGCCTCGTCGGTGTCGCGTCGTACTCCGCGCGCGGCAAGCAGTACATCGTCGAGCTACGCCCGTTCCACGAGGGCTTGATCATGCACCAGTTGCGCTACGCGGCCGAGGTGAAGCCGTGGACCGAAGTGCCGTTGCCCGCGCTGCCCGAGCTCAAGCCGGCGGAGATCGGGCTCGCGAAGCAGATCATCCAGCAGATCGCGCACGAGACGTGGGCGCCCGACAAGTACAAGGACGACGTGCAGGAGCGTATGGCCGAGCTGATCCAGAAGAAGATCGAAGGCCAGGAGATCACGATCGCGCCCGAAGCGCCGGTCGGGAAGGTCATCGATCTCATGGAAGCGCTCAAGGCGAGCCTCGGCATGGCGAAGGACGACGGTCGCAAGCCCGCCGCTGCCGCCGTCGAAAAAGCAGAGGAAGCGCCGAAGAAGAAGGCGAAGAAGAAGTAGCTGCCGGTTCTTGCCACGTGGGCAAGGCTCGACGGTGTGTCGAGAGAATTGCCACGCACCACGGGCCCCCACCGTGCTCGACGCGATCCTCGCGTGGCGCGCCGATTGCTGGACGTCGGATCATGGTCCGTCCACTCGCGCTCGGTGTTTCGATCCTGACGCTCGCAGTCTCGTCGAGCGCGCTCGCGCAGCCATCGCTCGTCCAGCCGTTGGAGCAACCTGCAACGCTCCGAACAGAGCCCGAGCTGGTGGTCACGAACTACTCGAACCAGATCCTGATCGCGAGCGGCATCGGCGTCGCGTCGTTCCTCGCGGCCGCCGCGGCGGAAGGACCGAACGGCGAGGACACGCCCGCGTTCGAGAAGCTGTGGACCGTCGGCATGGTGAGCACGTTCCTCGCGCCGCCGGTCATTCACTTCGCGCACGGCGAGCTCGGCCGCGGGTTCGGTAGCTTCGGACTCCGCGGGACGCTCGCGTCGCTCGGCGGGCTCGCCGCGATGGCGATCGACCACTGCGACCCGGACACCGACGGTTGGTTCTGCGAGCTCGAAGCGTTCGCCCCCGGCGCGCTCGTCGGAGTCTCCATCGCGTCCTTGATCGACGCGTTCGCGATGAGCGAGCAGCGTCGCTACGTGACGCGACCGACGGAGCGCGTGCTCGCGCCGATCGTGTCGGCCTCGTCGCATGGCGGCCAGGTCGGCCTCGCGGGAACGTTCTAGCCCGCGGACCACTCGCTGTCGCGATCGCTCACGGAGCGAGGACGGTGACGTTCGTCAGCGTGCCCGCGATCAACGGGACATTCCCCGCGCCGACCGAGCTGCCCGCGACGGTCAGCATCGTCTGGCCGCTGCCGACGTCGACGTTCGGAAAGAACACGTCGGTGCCGGTGGCGCCCGCGCTCCACACCTCGGTGCCGGACGCGATCGCCTGCGTCGGTCCGTGCGCCGCCGCGATCGAGACCGCGCGCGGAGTGCCATCGACGTGCACGTGCAGCTGCGCCTTGGCCGCGTCGAACGGTTGGCCGACGGCAGTGAAGATCACGTCCTGTTGCGCCGTGGTCCACGAGCGCGCGCTGTAGAACGCGCCCGATTGGATGACGTCTTTGCGCGCGTAGAGGATGGTCGGCAGCGTGTAGCCGGCGGGCACTTGCGTGCACTGCGAGTTCGCCGTCGGCTGCGTGATCACGAGCCGCGTCGCCGCCTGATCCGGCGTGCACAGATCGAAGCGGCCGTTCGGGGCCGTCGAGTCCATTTGCCCACCGCCCTCGACCTCGAACACGGCCTCGTTGATCCCGCAGAACCCCGACGCTTGTTCCCAGTTGATGTACTCGCCGGTGATGCGCACGGTGTCGCCGCAGGATCCGTTGTCGATATCGACGACGATCATGATGTCGTCGGGACCACCGTCACCCGCCGACGAACCATCGTCGCCGCATGCAGCGACTGTGACGAGGAGCACGAGGAGGCTGCGTGTCTGCATGGACAGACGCTAGCAGCTTCAGAGCTGACACGTCACTTACGAGCAGCCACAGCGTCTGGCAACGTGAGCTCCGCGAGCGTGTCTTGGAACGAGATGCGGGCGAGCATGATCTTCTCTTCCTGATCCACGATCGCGATCGTCGTCTTCTGCACGCGGTCGGAGATGTCGCGCATCTTCGTCTTCAGGTGGCTCATCAGATCGCTGCCGGTCTTCACGGCCTGCAGCGTCAGGATCTGGCCGTGGAGCTCGTCCATGCGCTCCTTGTAGTCGGCGAGGCGGCGCCGCAACGACGTGGACTCCTCGGTCAGATCGACGAGCCCTTTGTGAATTGCGAGCAGCTTCTTGAGCTGCTCCTTGAGCGCGGGCGACCCCTCGGGCGTCTCGACGTAGACGCGCATCATGTCGAGCGTGACGTCCGCGTTGAGATCCAGCGTGCGCTCCACCGGCGTCGCTTCGGCGATCTCGACCGTGCGAACCTCGTTCGGTTTCAGCTCGATCTCGAACAGGTGTGCGTCGCCGATGCGCTCGAATGCCTTCGGCGCCTCGAGCACGACCCAGCCCTTGTTCACGGTGTGGCGGATGAAGATTTTTGCGGGCTCGCGCAAACGATTCGTGATCGTCATCTTGCGACGCCGAATGTGCTGGACCTCGGCGGTGAGCACGCCGCGCTGCAGCGTGACGAGCCGCGACAGGCGATTCTCTTCGCCATCGTTGCGCTCGACCACGATCTGGCGATCGAGCGCGTACGGCACGACCGCAGAGGCCTTCGGCGGAATCGGCTCGGTGAGGCCCTCGCCGATGAAGCGCTCGTTGCCGTACACCGTGACCGGCCCGGTCTCGAGCGTGGAGTCCGTCGGGTTCACGAAGCGCACCGCACGAAACGCGAAGTTCGCGTTGCCGCGATCGCTCTCGGCATCGTAGAGGTACACGACCTCACCGGCGGTCTCGCTGCGCATCATCGAGACCATCGCGCTCGCGCCGCGCTCCACGGTCATCGGCGTCGGGTTCGTGAAGTGGCTCTCGCCGACGGGCTGCGCCGAGAGATCGGTGGACTTGCTGCTCGGACCCTGTTGCTTCTGCTCCTCGGGCGCCGCGGCTTGTGCGACGAGGCGCACGCGCTCGGACTGATTCGGCTCGAGCTTCGTGACGACCCTGATCCGCGCGGGCGGCACGCCCTGATCGATGAGCTGGTTGCGCACGATGTTCGCGCGGTCGTTCGCGCGGCGCTCGGCATCGGGGGCGTTCGCGTTTCCGTAGCCCTCGACGACGATCATCTGGTTGCCCTTGAGCATCTGCTGCGTGACCGCGCGCATCTTGCGATCGCCTTCGTTCACGCGGCCGTCCTTCGGATCGGCGGGCTTCTCGGCCTTCGCGACGTCCTTCTTCTTCGGCGAGACCCGGCGCAACATTCGCTTGGAGCCGCCGCCCGGCGATCCGGTCGTCGATACCGTGGCCTGGCTGAAGTTCTCGAAGTTGCCGTCGTCGTCCCCGGACTCGTCGGTGCCGTTCGAGACCTCGTCGACGCTGTTCTG
The DNA here is from genome assembly GCA_044230415.1 of Kofleriaceae bacterium. GTDB lineage: Bacteria > Myxococcota_A > Polyangia > Haliangiales > Haliangiaceae > JABFXX01. The sequence goes on along the minus strand of JBGARE010000020.1, from coordinate 39,417 downwards.
ACCGCGCTTCGTCCACCGGTCGGTGTTCTTCTCGGTCAACCGCTCGGCCGTCTTGTCCTCGGGATGTCCCTGCGGACGGCGGATCTCGCCGTCGTCGAGCTCGGCGAGCGCGACCTCGCCGCCGGTGCCATCGGCGGTCATGCCGCCGTACGGCGAGATTCCCGTGGGCGGCGCGACCGCGAACTTCTCCTCGGACGCGAGCGTCTCGCGGTGCACCTGGCGCACGCTCCACAGGTCGTACTTGAACGACAGGGCGGAGCTCGATCCCACGCCGACCTTCACGCCCTTCCAGTCCTCGCCGCTCGTGTTGTCGACGATCGCCCAGCCCTCGACGAGGACCTTGCCCTTGTCGCCGACCACCACGCGGTAGCTCGGCTTCCATGCCGGCGACTCGGTGACATAGGTCAGCACGACATCGGCGGTGTTCTTGTTCGGGAGCTGGAGCTTCATCACGAGGTAGTCGCCGTCCTCGGCTTGCTCGCGAGGAATCGACACCGGCAACGGCTGCTTCGAGATCGCATCGACGACGGTCAGCGACTTCAAGAAGTCGTCGACGCGGTCGCGCGGAACGCTGACCGTGAGCACACCGCCCGACACCGTCGCGCGCCGCTCGTAGTAGGCGACGCCGTTGCGATAGATGACCACGCGCCCGAGGGCGACGTCGTCCACCTTCACGAAGCTGGCGTGGCGCGGCCCGCAGGCAGCGAGTGCACCAGACAACAGGATCCCGGCGAGCAGCTTCCTCATGGCTCCCGCGAACGCACCAGACCCCGACCGCGATCTACTTCTTGGCTGGTTTTTTCGCGGGCGGCTTCTCGGGAATAGCGCCGCGCTTGCGGTCCTCGAGCTCTTCGAGCGTCTTCGGCCAGTCTTCTTTCAACAGGCGCGAGAGTGATCGATCCGCGAGCAACCGTCCCTCGGTCTGACAGGTCGGACAGTAGTTCGCCTCGTTGTCGGCGTAGACGATGCGCTGAACCTTGGTGCCGCACACGGGGCAGGGATGGCCGTACTTCCCGTGCACGGCCATCTCCGGCCGAAACGCGGTCACCTTGTCGGGGAAGCCATCGCCGATCTCCGCGCGGAAGCGATCGGTCCATACCGTGAGCACGTCGATGCACGCGCGGTGCAGCGTCGCGACCTCCTCGTCGGTGATCGACGAGGTCATGCGGAACGGCGACAGCTTCGCGGCGTGCAGGATCTCGTCGGAGTACGCGTTGCCGATGCCATCGAACAGCGTAGGATCCGTCAGCGATCGCTTGATCGTGTGCCGCTCGCTGCGCAGCCGCTCGGCGAACTCGGCCGCGGTCGCCCGAAACACGTCGAGCCCGCCGCGATCGAAGTCCGCGAGCCCCGCGCGATCGGGCACGAGGTGCAGCGACGCGCGCTTCTTCGGCGACGCTTCGGTGAAGATCAGCGTTCCGTTCGGAAAGTCGAACGCGGCGAGGCCGACCTTGTTCGGCACCTTCTCGCCCTTCTTCTTCCAGCGCAGCCGGCCCGCGATCATCAAGTGGATGACGATGTAGCGACCACCGGCGACGCCGAACACGATGCGCTTGCCGAGTCGCTCGACGCTCTCGACGACGGCGCCGGCGAGCTCCTTCGGCGACGGCGACACCGTGCGGAGGACAAATGGACTCGCGATTCGCATGCCCTCGAGCGGCTTGCCGATCGTCAGCGCGGCGAGGCGCTCGACGTAGATCGCGACGTCGGGAAGCTCAGGCATGCGCCATACGTTCGAACTCGTCCGGATCGTGCGCGCAGAACAGATCTACGTCGTCGTATGTCTGCCGCAGCTGCCGCAGCGCCGCCGCCGATGCGCGCCGCGCGGACGGAATGATCTGCGTGATGCGCTCGAACGCGCGGAACCCGATCGGCACCGAGCCGCCCTCGACGGTGTGGCGATGGAAGTACGCATCGCCCGCGTGAACGAGCCAGCGGTCATCGCCGCCTCGCCGGCCTTCACCGGCTCGCTCGCCTCTGGGTGGCGCCTTCACGATCACCGCGGAGTGTCCTCGCGTGTGGCCGTGCATCGGCAGGAGCGCGATGTCCGCGTCGAGGCCGCGCAGCTTCGTGATCGCGGGGAGCCCGCGCCACGTGTCGCCGTCCTCCGCGTAGACCTCCCACTTCGGGCCGTGCGCCCACTGGCCCTTCACGTAGCGATTGCGCTCGAGCAGCGTCGCGCGAGTCATCGCGGCCGCGTGCTCCTTCGCGTGGAGGTGAACCTTCGCGTTCGGAAAGTCGGGCAGGCCACCCGCGTGATCGAGATCGAGGTGCGTGACGACGATGTGCTTGACGTCGGCCGCTTTGAACCCGAGCGCGCAGGCCTGCGCGATGGCGGTCTCGGCCGGATCGAACTTCGCGCCGAGCATGACCTTGGTGCCGCGCGAGAAGTGCGTGCGGCCTTCGATGTCGGCCATGCCGAACCCCGTGTCGATCAACACGAGCCCGTCCTTGTCGGTCTCGACGAGCAGGCAGTGCGCGACCATCTTGCCGCGCCAGCTGTTCTGGCCGAGCAAGTGTCCGGCGAACGGACACATCGTGGCGCAGTTGATGTGATGGATCGCTCGGATCGACATGCGCCGGACGTTAGCGCACGTTGCGCGTCACGGACAGCTCACGAGCAGGACCTGCAGGGTGTTCTGTGCGCGGCTCACGGCCACGACATCGAGCACGTCGTCGGCGTTCAGATCACCCGCAGCCAGGCCCATCGTCTCGCACCCCGCGGCGCACCACGACACGCTCTCCGCCGCGGCGAGCGTTCCATCGCCGTTGTTGCGCAGCAAGCTGACGTTGTTCGCGCCGGTGTAGTTCGCCGTGATGACGTCGAGGTGCTGATCGCCGGTCACGTCGGCGACGACGATGTTCACTGGATCGTTTCCCGTCGCGACGGAGACCGGCGCTTCGAAGCCGCCGTTCCCGAGGCCCTTGAGGAAGCTCACCTGATTCACCGCGGTCGAGTTCGAGACGATCACGTCGCCTTTGCCATCGCCGTCGAGATCGCCGGTCGCGACACCGTGCGGGCTGCCGGCGGCCGGGCGACCCGAGCCGCTCGAGAACGTGAGGTTGCCGGCGCCCGCGTAGACATAGACGTTCTCGAACTGCGCGCCGACCGCGCCCGTGACGAGATCGAGGTTGGTGTCGCCGCTGACCTCGCCGGCGGCGATCGACGCCGGCGCAGAGCCACCGACGGTGGTGAGCGGCGTCGCCGCGACGAGCGTTCCGTTGTTGCCCGGGTTCGCGAGCAGATCGATCTCGCCGGCGAACTCGAGGACGGCGACGTCGGTGGAGACGCCCGCGTCGAAGCGCCCCGTGGTGATCGCGAGCACCGCGGCGCCCATGTTGTAGCTGGTGGGAGCTGCGAACGTGCCGTTGCCATTGCTGATGCGCACGACGATGTTGTTGCCCGCCGTGTGGATCAGATCGTCGATCCCATCGGCGTTCAGATCCGCCGCTGCGAGCGCGTGCGACGCGTACATGAGCGGCGCGTTCGTCAGCGTGGCGATCATGGCCTTCGCTCCGAGCGTGCCATCACCCACGCCGGGGAACAGCGCGAGCTCGGTGCTCGACATCACGACGGCGTCGAGGCGGGCATCGGCATCGAACTTCCCGAGCACGACGCTGCTCGGCGCCGTGCCCGTGGGATACGACGCACCGACCCCGAGGACGCAGTGATCGAGTGCATCGATCGGTGCGTCCGCGACGGTGTCATCGGGTGCCGCGTCGGCCGGCTTGGCCGCATCATCACCGCACGCCGAGAGGAAGAAGAGAGTCCAGATCGCGACGTTACTGTTGAAGGACAATTCGCACCCGCCCCGGTTGATACGTCGAATACGACGCTGCGCCGATCGACGACGCGACCTGCGCGGGCGGGCGGGAGAGCTGATTCACAGCCTCCACCGTCACACCCAAGCCGATCGCCGCGACGACGAGTGGAACGATGCGCGGACGAATCCAGCGCATGCGATCACGAAACCACTGCGCGACACCCGTCGCGACCATCTCGGTGAACGACGCCGGCTCGCGCACGATCGTCGCCTGTGGCAGCTCGTTCGACGATTCGAACAACATGACTCCAGTATCCACGCTCCGCGGCGCCTGCGCTTCTCTCGCGACCCGCTTCCGCGCGCGCTTCGGTAACGTGTAGGGCAGGGTGCGTCGCTTGCGCGACAGCGGTCGCCATCTCGGCATCTGTCCGATCATGCGGGTCCTCCGAGGTCGGGTGCGGCCTGGCCGCGGTGCTGGAAGGTTCCGTTCTGCTGGTAGCGCTTGCGCTGGAGCTTGTTGAGCGTGACGCGCGCTTTCCACCCGAGGTACGCGCGCGTGAACGACAGCATGTTCGTCGGATCGAGGTAGGGATTCTTGAGCTTCGGTGCAGCGGCGAGGAGCGCGAGCACCTGCTCGGCGACGGACACCGGGCAGCCTTCGAGCCGGACGACATCGCCCGCGAGCTTGGCCTTCGCACCGGCCAGCTTGACGAACACGTCGTCGCCCTTCGCGGTGTGCGGATCCATCGTCGAGCGCTCTTTGTAGACGTTCTTGATCTCGACGAGCTTGTTGTTGATCTCGCCCTTCCACGCGGCGCAGTCACCGATGAAGATCACCTTCTCGCCGGGCTTCGCCGGGATCGCGCCCGCGTAGTCGCCGAAGATGACGTGCATGCGCGGGAGCTTCTGATCGGTCTCCTTGTCGAACACGCGGAGGATCTCGATCGCTTCCTCGATCGCGCCGGGGCAGCCGCCCCAGCAGTAGTCCGAGTGCTCCACGTCCGGCGGCGGGCCGGCGTATGCGGAGATGTTCGTGCCCTCGAAGTACTTCTCGACGCGGATCAAGCCGACCTTGAAGCCCTTCGCGCGCTGCTTCGCTTCGTCGAGCGAGACATCGCCGGTGATCTTGATCTTCGCGAGGTCGGTCGTGCCGAAGCCCTGCTCCTCGGCGAAGCGAATGTGATCGACCGTGCGCGGATCGACGCCGATGATGTTGCAGCACACCGCGTCGAACGCGACCTGGCTGTTGCCCATGATGATGAGGCCGAGCGGGAACGGCGTCGGCGTCAGCATGCGGCCCTCACCGGCGGTGATCGCATCGATCGCGATGAACGACGGCTGGATGATGTGCTGGAGGTCGGCGATCTTTTCGTTGAGCTTGTGATCGTGATCGATCAACCGATGGCGATCGTCTTGGATGCCGATGTACGCCTTCAGCGAGAACGTCACCGTCGTCCACGGGTGCGCTTTGAACTTCGGCGTGTTGACAAAGAAGTCCGCGCGCGCGATCGGCTCGGGCGTGAACAGGTAGTCGCGCAGGCGCTCCGGGTGCGAGAGCGGGATCTCGACCTGCTGCTCCTCCTCGAAGCAGTACCGCTTCACGTCCACCTTCTTCAGCATCGCGTCCCAGCCAGACTCGCGCATCGCCACGCGCGTCGGCACCGTGATCCCGCAGCGCTCGCCGGCCGCGAGCTCGGACATCGAGTCCTTGCCCACGTCGCGCAGCGCGCGAAGCACGCCTTCACCGAACTCGGGGCGCGTGAACGCGTGCGGGAACATCGGTCCCGCAGCGACGAGGTTCGGCTTCACCAGCGTGCGGCCGAACGGCTTCAGGCCGAGCTCCTCGAGGCCTTCGCGGATGATCGTCCGGATCCGCTCGGCGTCGTAGTCGCGACAGGAACGAATGATGACCTTCGGCGTCCCCGGGATTCGCATGGACCGATGATAGCGCGGGGCTCGGCGGCGTCACCGACGAACACACGTCACTTGCGATCGATGCTAGCGAGCTACTTCGCGACGCAGGCGTGCGTGGCCGCGGGCGGCGTCTTCGTGCACGCGTCGACCTGACCCTCGGGGCACTGGAGCGCGATCTCCGCGCTGCACGGGATGTCGGTCGCGTGACCGGACGGCGTAGCGCCGGCGGGCATCTTCGCGTTCGCACCGTCGGGCGCTGCGCCATCGTTCGAGACCGGCGTGTCGTGCCCGTCGGGCGCGTGGGTATCCGGTGCGACCGCGGCGGGCTTGGTGCCGGCGTAGGCGACCGCGCTCGCGAACGACTCGTACCCCGCGAGCTTCTCTTTCGCGATCTGGATGTCCTGGTCGAGCATCTGCTTGATCGCGTAGTGCTCTTGCGTCAGCGCGTCGGGGTTGCCCGACTTCGCCGCCGCGGCGACGGTGGTCGGCGCCGATGCGGCGCGCGTGCGCGCTTCCTTGATCGCCTGACCTGCCGCTTCGAGCATGGCGTTGGCGTCCGCGGACGGGCCCTTCGTCGCGGCCAGCTCGTCGTATCGGCGCTGGAGGACGTCGAGCTCGCCGAGATAGATCTTCACAGTAGCGATCGTCTCCTCCTGCATCTTGCCGAGGTCGGTCGTCTTGGCGCAGCCGACGGCAGAGGAGAGAAGAGCGAAGCCCAGTACAGAGGAAACGATCGTGGAGGTCTTCACGGGCCTGGGTTGTCTCATTGCTCGGTGCGCGCATCAAGCGGTGCAGCCTCGTCGCTCCAGGCGCTCCCGTGTGCGTCGATCTCGTCCAGGTACCGCAAGAGGTCCGCATAGTACGGGTGGTCGCCGAGCGTGGCCGAGTCCGCGATCACCAGCAGAAACCGCTTCGCGCGCGTGAGAGCCACGTTCATGCGCCGCGTGTTCGCGAGGAACCCGATCTCGCCGCGCTCGTTCGAGCGCACGAGGTCGACGATGACGGCCTCCTTCTCGCGGCCCTGAAAGCCGTCGACGGTCCCGATCTCGACGCCCGCGGCGCGCTCCGCCTTGAGCAGCTCGCGCAGGCGGCGTGCTTGCGCGGAGTACGCGGCGATGATCGCGATGTCCGTCGGTGCCAGCCCGCGCGACAGGAGGCGCCTCGCTTCGGCGGCGACGCGCTCCGCGTTCCCCGAGTTGAACGTGCTCGGGTCGAACTGGAACGCGGGCATGTTGTTGAGCGAGCCGCCGGGATCGAAGTCCGTGCGCTGCTCGATCCAATCCTTGCCCGCGGTGTCGACGAGCCACACCGACTTGGCGCGCGCGGGATCCGCGATCACGCCGAGATCCGCGAGCGTGCGCGAGGCGACGGCCGGCGACGCGCGCAGCTTGCCCGCGTACATCGATCGCGACGGGAACGCCATGATCTCCTCGTGCATGCGGTGCTGCTGCTCGAGCATCACCGTGTCGTCGCCGACGAGCCGATCGAAGATCGTCGATGCGAGCTGCGCTTCCGCCGCAGGTCCGCCGACGACGACGGGGCCGAGCTGGTTCGGATCCCCCGCGAGCACGGCCACCTTCGCGCGCGAGAGCGCGACGAGCAGGAGCGGATCCGCCGCCTGCGTCGCTTCGTCGACGACGACGCAGTCGAACACCAGACGATCCCCACGCGCCGACACCTCGAGGATCGGATGATCGCAGCCGACGCACGTCGCGAGTACGACCTCGGCGCGATCGACGACGCGGCGCTCGGCGTTCGCGATCTCTTTGTGCGCGTCGCGATCGAGCTCGCGCGCCTCGTGCCACAGCGCCTTCGCTTCGGGACCGCGCCGGCCCGCGGCGGTCTTGCGGATCTGGCGCGCGCGATCGTTCCACTCGCGCGCGAGCCTCGTCGCACCGTCGGCATCGACCTGTGCGTCGATGGTCAGCGTCGCGAGGGCCGGGTGCACGCGCGCGGGATGGCCGAGGCGCACCGCGCGGATCGGCGCGTGACCGACGACGTGCGCGATCTGCGCGAGCCGGATGCCGATGTTGTCGACCGCGGTGTTCGACGGCGCCGCGACGAGGACCCGCTCGCCGCGCGCGACGCGCTGCCGGATCACCTCGACGAGCGTGCGCGTCTTGCCGGTGCCCGGTGGTCCGTGGATCAGCGCGATGTCGCCGGAGCGCAGCGCGGCATCGACGGCCGCGCGCTGCTTGTCGTCGAGTGCTTCGTCGAACGGCGTCCAGCTCGTCGGCGCGAGCGGCCGCGGTGGCTTCACGCCGGCGGCGACGTCGCGCAACCGGGCGAGGTCGCTCGTCGCGAGCGCGGCCCGCGCGCGCGCGAGCGCCGTATCACCGCGATCGAACGTGACCTCCGGAGCTTCGGGATCCAGCGCGTACTCGCGATCGATCTCGTCGACGGGGCGATCGAGCATGATCCACAGGCTCTGCTCCTCGCGGCGCTCGAGGACGCCGCGCACCGCGCTCGCCTCGTCGGGATGCTCGGCCCACAGCCGCACCGGGTCGCCCGGCGCGAGGCGCAGGTTGTCGAGGTCCACGGAGTCGGGTACGGCCACGCGGACGCGCACACGCTCGCCGAACGCGGACTGCTCGTCGACGATGCGCAGGTTCGCGAGCGCGATTCCGAGGGCGACACGCTCGGACAACACGCGCCCGCTGCGCTCCATCGCGATCTTCGCGCGGGCGGCTTGTCGCTCGGCTCGCCAGGCCGCGCCGAGCGCGTCCAGCCAGTCCCTCGCATCTCCCGCATCTGGCGCGCCGACGACCACGCAGGGACGTTACCGCGCCCCAGAGCGATGCGGGGAACCGTCGTCGCTGGTTGCAGGCGTTGCAGGCGGGCGGATCATTTCGGATAGTCCCGCGATGCCGGAATCGACTGCCCCCGAGCGCCTGACCCGCACCACGACGTCGATCGCACAGCTGCTCGCGAAGCGCGTGCAGGAGACTCCGGATCGGGAGGCGTATCGCTATCCAGTGGGCGAGGACTGGCGGTCCATGACATGGAAGCAGTCGTACGAGCGCGTCAAAGCGATCGCGGCGGGCCTGCTCTCGCTCGGACTGCATCGCGAAGAGCGCGTCGGCATCCTGGCGAACACGCGCGTCGAGTGGCTGCTGTGCGACCTCGGCATCCTGTCCGCGGGTGGCTCGACGACGACGGTGTATCCGTCGAGCACCGCCGAGGATTGCGAGTACATCCTCGCCGACAGCGACACGCGCTACTGCTTCATCGAGGACGCGAGCCAGTACAAGAAGCTCGCCGCGAAGAAGGCAGGCATGCCAAAGCTCCAGAAGCTGATCCTCATCGACGGCGCGCCGGATGCGAAGGACGCGGCCGCGAAGGACTGGGTGATGACGCTCGCGGATCTCGAGGCCGCGGGCGCCGCGCACCTCGCGAAGGATCCGAAAGCCGTGGACGAAGCGGTCAAAGGCATCGAGGGCAAGCACCTCGCGACGCTGATCTACACGTCCGGGACCACGGGAAAGCCAAAGGGCGTCCGCCTGCTCCACGAGTGTTGGGCGTACTGCGCCGACGCGATCGACGCGTGCAAGCTGTGGAACGCCGACGACGTGCAGTTCTTGTGGCTGCCGATGTCGCACTCGTTCGGCAAGGTCCTCATGTCGGGCCACATCGCGTCGGGTTCGGTCACCGCGATCGACGGGCGGATCCCGAAGATCGTCGAGAACTGCGGCGTCGTGAAGCCGACGATCATGGCGGGCGTCCCGCGCATCTACGAGAAGGCCTACAACAAGATCCTCGAGGGCGCGAGGAAGGGCGGCCTCAAGCAGAAGATCTTCGAGTGGGGCATCTCCGTCGGAAAAGCGGTCTCGAAGGTGAAGCAAGAGGGCAAGGAGCCGAGCGGCTTCCTCGCGATGAAGTACAAGCTCGCCGATCGCCTCGTGTACTCGAAGGTCAAGGATCGGTTCGGCGGCCGCGTGAAGTTCTTCATCTCGGGCTCCGCGCCGCTCGCGCGCGAGATCGCCGAGTTCTTCCACGCCTGCGACATCCTGATCCTCGAGGGCTACGGCCTCACCGAGTCGAGCGCGGCGTCGTTCGTGAATCGCCCGACGAAGTACGCGTTCGGCACCGTCGGTCTGCCGATGCCGGGCACCGAGCTGAAGCTCGCGAAAGAGGACGGCGAGATCCTGATGAAGTCGCCCGGCATCATGGACGGCTATCACAACCTCCCCGACGCCACGAAAGAGGCGCTCACCGACGACGGTTGGCTGCGCACCGGCGACATCGGCGAGGTCGACGATCGCGGCTTCTTGCGGATCACCGATCGCAAGAAGGACCTGATCAAGACCTCGGGCGGCAAGTACATCGCTCCGCAGCACATCGAGGGCAAGCTCAAGACCGCGTGCCCGTACCTCTCGCAGGTCATCGTGCACGGCGATAAGCGCAACTTCGTCACCGCGCTCGTCACCCTCGACTCCGAAGCGATCACCAAGTGGGCCACGGAGCACGGCCACACCACGAACTACGCCGAGCTCGTGAAGCTCCCGGCGGTCAAAGAGATGCTCACGCCGTTCTTCGACGACGTGAACAAGAGCCTCGCGAAGTACGAGACCGTCAAGAACTTCCAGATCCTCCCCGAGGACCTCTCGATCGAGAAGGAGACGCTGACCCCGTCGCTCAAGGTGAAGCGAAAGGTCGTCGAGAAGATGTACGCGAAAGAGCTCGACAAGATGTACGAGGGCGCGGTGGCGGCTGAATGAACCGGGCCGCTCGAACGTATCTACCGAACATGCGCTTGCTCCTCCTCGCCGGCGTGCTGGCGACCGCTTCGCCCGCGTTCGCGGACTCTACGGATGGCGTCGACTTCATCGGTGACGCGAAGCTGCTCTATCGCGTCGCCGCCTGCGGCAACGCGGATCAACCGCTGCCCGCCGAGCTCGTGAAGGGCGACGAGAAGAAGGACAAGCAGGTCGCGAAGATCGTCGAGCGCCACTGCAAGTACATCACCGAGCAGCTCGCGAAGTTCCGCACGCAGTACTTCGAGAAGGGCCGCAGCTGGTTCGACGAAGTCGTGCCGAAGGATGCGCCGACCACCGTCGTGTATCCGTTCGGCGGGGGTGACTTGATCAGCGCGCTCGTCGCGTTCCCGAGCGCCACGGAGATCACGACGATCTCGCTCGAACAATCGGGCGATCCGCGCCGCCTCCGCACCCTCACTCCGAACCAGATCGAGAACTCGCTCGGCGCGCTGCGCGGCGAGATCGGCGGCTTGATCAGCGTCGGCTCGAACACGAGCGAGAACCTGTCGAAGCAGCAGAAGAACGATCTGCCGGGCCAGGTGTCGTCGTTCCTGCTCGGGCTCGTCGCGGGCGGCTTCGAGCCGGTCTCGATGAAGTACTTCCGCTTCGACGAGCTCGGCAAGATCGACTACCTCGATCAGAACGAGATCGACACGCTCGATCGCGAGAAGAAGAAGTCGCTCAAGCACGACTGGCTCGATCCCTCGTTCTCGCCCGCGTTCGCGAACGTCGAGATCACGTATCGCAAGCCGGGCGAGACCACGACGCGCGTCCATCGCCACATCGGCTGGAACCTCGGCGACGACTACATGACGAAGCACCCCGAGCTGAAGCGCCACCTCGAGGCGAAGGGCAAGGTCACGGTGCTCGTCAAAGGCGCGAGCTATCTGCTGTGGCGCGGGGACTTCTCGCTGATCCGCGACTACCTGCTCGACAACCTCGCGTGGATGCTGTCGGACTCGACGGGCGTCCCGCCGCGCTACGCGAAGAAAGCCGGGATGATCCAGGAGACGTACGGTCACTACGCGGGCGCGTTCCTCGAGGGCGCGCAGGACAACGCGAACGACGAGCAGATGATCGAGCTGTGGGCGAAGCAGAAGAAGCGCCGCTTGCCGTTCCGCTTCGGCTACGTCGACAAAGAGAAGCAAGCGCACCTCGTCGTCACGCGCCCGAAGCCGGCGAAGTAGCTCGCGTCAGCCAGCGTCGAACGGGACGTGGCAGACCGCTTCGATGTTGTGTCCGTCCGGACCGATGACGAACGCTGCGTAGTAGTTCGCGTGGTACTGGGGGCGCAGACCAGGAGCACCGTTGTCCCTGCCACCCGCCTCGAGCGCCGCGCGATAGAAAGCGTCGACCTGCTGGCGATTCTCGGCGGTGAACGCCAGGTGGAGATGCGCCGGCTTCTCGTCGGTCAGGAACAGGATCAATGAAGCCTCGGTCTTGCCGCAAAGCTCGACGCCGTATGTCGGAGCGCCCTCTGCGACGACAACGATGCCGAGCGGTTCGAGTGCCTCGAGGAAGAAGGCCTTGCTCGCTGCAAAGTCGCTGACGCCGAGCTTGACGTGGTCGAACATGAAGTCCTTCGGAGTCTAATCCTCCCGTCGATTCACTGCATCGTGCCGGTGTGATCGGGCATCGTACGGCTCGATGCGAATCGTTGTCCTCGGTGCGGGTGCGATCGGCGGCGTGATCGCGGGTCACCTCGCGCGCGCGACGCGAGAGGTCCTCGTGCTCGCGCGCGGCGAACAGCTCGCGGCGCTGCGCGAGCGCGGCCTGCGCGTCGAGACGCCCGACGGCCCGTTCGACGTGCGCGTCGCCGTGCAAGCGAGCAGCGAGATGGTCGCGTGGCGCGACGACGATGTCCTCGTCGCATGCACGAAGGTCCACGATCTCGCGGCCGCGCTGCGCGAAGTGGCCGCGCCGGCGAGCGTGCCGGTCGCGTGCATGACGAACGGCATCGAGGGCGAGCGCATCGCGCTGCGCCACGCGCGTGACGTGATCGGTTGCTGCGTGTTCATGCCGGCGACGTACCTCGTGCCGGGCACCGTGCAGGTGTGGGCCACGCCACCGGGCCTGTTCGAGCTCGGGCGCTATCCCGACGGCACGGGCGATCACGCGGACGCGCTCGCGGGCGAGCTGATCGCGGCGGGCTTCGACTGCATCGTGCGGCCGAACGTCATGAAGTGGAAGCGCGGCAAGCTGCTGTCGAACCTGATGAACGGCGCCGAAGCGCTGTCCGGACCGGCGGCGCGAACTTCCGAGCTCGCGAGCAGGGCGCGCGCGGAGGGCAGGGCGGTCTACGCGGCGGCGAACCTGTCGTGCACCACGGAGGCCGAGGACGCCGAACGCCGCGGCGCGATCACGAGCCGCGAGATCGCCGGTGCGAAGCGCGCGGGTGGCTCGACGTGGCAGAGCTTGTCGCGCGGTCACACGACGCTCGAGATCGACTATCTGAACGGCGAGATCGCGATGCTCGGACGGCTCAATGGTGTGCCGACGCCGGTCAACGAAGCGCTGCAGCGGATCGTCGCCGAGGAGGCGAAGCGCAAGGCCACGCCGGGCGCGCTGCCGCTCGCGGAGCTCGTCGCGCGCGTGCTTCGATAAGCGCGTCGATAGTCGGTTCGAGAAGTCGCCGGTAAGTTGCCGCTTTGACAGAGCGCGTGCTACCCGCAAAGAGACGTGAGCGACGACGCGAAGCAGTCCGAGGGCGTCTCGACGGAGGGTGCGCCCGCACCGAGCAAGGCCGCGCGCGGTGTCCTCTACATCGCGTTCGCCAAGCTCTACTTCATGGTCGCCGGCATGGTGATCCAGTTCCGCCTGCCGCACATCCTGAGTCGCGGCGCGTGGGGCAGCTACTCGCTGGTGACGAACATCGCGTCGCTCGTCAACAACGTGCTCGTCACGGGCACGATCCAGAGCGTCAGCAAGTTCGCGGCGCAGGAGCCGGGCAAAGCGCGGCGCGTGCAGCAGGCCGGCTTGCGCATGCACGTGCGGCTCGGGTTGGTCATCGCGGTCGCGTTCATCGCGGCGGCGCCGGTGGTCGCGTACTTCCTGCACGACAGCGACAAGACCGCGCCGTTGATGATGGCCGGCCTGATCGTCGGCGGGTACTCGTTCTACGCGGTGTTCATCGGCACCGCGAACGGTCTGCACGAGTTCCACAAGCAAGCGGGCCTCGACATCACGTTCGCCACGCTGCGCGGCATCGGCCTCCTCGGCATGGCGATGGCCGGCATGGGCGTCGTCGGCGTGATCGGTGGCTGGGTCGCGGCGGTCGGCATCATCTTGTGCGCGGCGATGGTGTGGATCGGGTTGCCGGGGAACATCGCGAAGGAAGATCGGTTGCCGATCGGGCCGATGATCCGGTTCTTCGGCGGCGTCGCGGTCTATCTGTTCCTGTTCAACGCGCTGATGTTCATCGACTCGATCCTCATCAAGCGCCTGACCACCGAGTACTTCGCGGCGCACGCGGCGCCGATGAAGGCGGCGCTGGAGGCGACGGTGCCGTGGGGCACGAAGCTCGCGGGCTATCACTTCGATCCGAGTGACCTCGCGGACGTGCAGAACGGGTACTACGCGGCGGTCCAGAACCTCGGGCGGCTCAGCTATCAGGCGATCATCGCGGCGACGTTCGTGGTGTTCCCGCTCGTGTCGCGCTCGACGTTTACCGACGACAAAGAGACCACGCGTCGCTACGTGTCGGTCACGTCGCGCTACTCGCTGATGTTCGCGATGGCGATCGCCGTCGTGCTCGCCGCGAACCCGGAGCAGATGCTCGGTCTCATCTACCCGGCGGACATCGCGCACCTCGGTGGACCGGCGCTGCTCTACCTCGCGTTCGGCAACGTCGCGTTCAGCGTGTTCGCGATCGCGGGCACGATCTTGAACGGCTCGGGGCACACGCGCGACGCGATCATCGCCGCGGCGATCACGCTCGCGATCGCGACGATCGGAAACTACATCGCGATCCCGTTGGCCGCCGAAGCAGGACGCACGCTCGAGGTCGCCGCGATGGTGACAGGAGGCGCGATGATCATCGGCGCGGTGATCACGGGCGTGATGCTGTGGCGCCGGCTCGGCGCGTTCATCCCGGCGCTCTCGTTCGCGCGCATCGGCATCGCGACGGGTGTCGCGTTCGCGGCGGGGCGGTTCTTGCCCCTCAAAGGCAAGCTGATGACGCTCGTCGAGGCGGGCGTGATCGGCGTGGTGTTTCTCGTAGTGCTGGTCGCGAGCCGCGAGCTCGGCAAGCGTGACCTCGATGCGATCAAGGCCGTTCGCAAGAAGCGCGCGGCCGGTGGAGGTGAGCCATGAAGCGACTCGTGTTGGCGATGATCACGGCGATCGGGGCAACCGGCTGCAGCGCCGCTCAGAAGGATACGGAGACCCTGACCGAGTCGATCCGGGTCTACAACGAAGGGGTGCGATGGCAGCGCTATGCCGTCGCCGCCACGGCGATCCCGCCCAAGCTGCGCGCGAAGTTTGTCGACGAGATGGACGAACGCGCGACCGAGCTGAAGATCACGGACTACGAGATCGTGAAGGTCGATGGCGCCGGATCGAAGGCCGCGAAGGTCCAGGTCAAGCTGTCCTGGTACACGGACCGCGAAGGCACCCTCCACGAGACCCACGCTCTCCAGAGCTGGGAGCGGCACGGCAAGGAGTGGTGGATGGTCGACGCGGTGCGGGTGCGCGGGGCCGAAATGCCCGGTCTGACCGATCGCCCCGACGTCCCCGACGTGACACCGGACACCGACGACGTTTCCACACCTGGTTCTTCCCCGGTCTCCGACGCCACGCCCTGACCCCCGAATTCGCCGAGGGGGTGGGGCGTGGGGTAAACTCGGCGGGTCACTGTGTCCGCCAGCGACTTCGTAACCCGGGGCCAGGCGCTCGTCGCGTCCGGACAGTTCCAGGAGGCCGTCAAGGTCTGCCGGCTGGGGCTGCTCGGGCGTCCCACGACCGTCGAAGGGCGCATCGTGCTCGGTCAGGCGCTCCTCGCGCTGAAGCGATACGACGAGGTGCTCGCGGAGATGCGCGTCGCGCTCGATCTCGATCACGGATCCGCGGCCGCGCAGACGCTCAAGGGCGAGGCATTGCTCAAGAAGGGCGACGTCCCCGCCGCCGTCGAACAGCTCAAGAAAGCGCAGGCGCTGTCGCCCGGCGATCCGCGCGTGAAGCAGCTGCTCGACGAGTGTTCGCGTGGTGGCCCGAAGGTGTCCGCGAGTCACCCGGCGGTCGGCTTCGTCGGCCACGAGCCGAGCGATAACCACACGAAGAACTACCCGAACCACGGCGCGGATCAGGAGCCGACGGGCGACGAGGATCCGATCGCGGTGGGCTCGTACACGCGCCCCACGTCGCTGTCAGCGCCGCAATCGAAGAAGCGCACGAGCGACGTCCAGCCGATGCCGGTGCCCGCGGGCCCCAAGAGCGTGCAGCTCCCGTCACCGGCGATGCTCGCCGTCGGCGACAAGTCCGGTACGATGGAAGCGGAGCTCTTGTCCGACGACGACGACGACGATTTCGGCGAGATCGCGGAGCCTCCTCCGAGCGACGTGTTCAAGCAGCCGGTCGTCGACAACGCGCGAGGCGCGGTCGTCAAAGCGGCGGCGAAGCCGGCTCCGGGTCCGAGGCCGCGCCCGAACACGAAGCTGCCCGCGCCCACGCCCGCCGCGCGCGACAAGATGCGCAAGCGGGGTGTGGTGTCGTCGGTCGAGCTCGACAGCGACGACATGATCCTCGACGAGGATGATCTCGACGACGAGACCAACGATCGGCCGAAGATCGATCGGCGCGAGCTCGACAGCCTCGAAGGGATGACTGCCAAGGGCATCGGTCCCGGCCCGGGAACCGCCGTGCGCAACGCCGTGTCGATGCCGTCGGGGCCGCTCGATCAGATGCCGTCGCTGGCAGCGTCGCGACGCACCGAAATCGGACAAGCGGTTCCGCCTCCGCCGCTCGCGCAGATGCACTCGATGCAGATCCAACCGCTGCCGCAGCCGCGCGGCCCGATCGCCGCGGCCCTCCCGACGATGGCAGCGCCGATGCCGCCGCCGCGATTGTCGGCGGCACAGCAGGCGTCCGCGAACGCGGTCGACGCGCTGTTCGCGTCGGAGCCGGCCGCGCAGCCCGCCGGCGGCCAGCCCGTCTGGGCGCGCTCGACGGTGGTCGCCGGATCGCCGCAGCAGGCCGCGCAGCTCGGCGCGGTGCCACCGCCGCAGATGGGCGGCAATGGCCGCATCGGCGTCGACGAGCCCACGCGGCGCCCCGACGAGATCGATCCGCGGATCTCCGCGCTGCTGATCAACACGCCGAACGATCCATCGAACCCGTCGGCGGCGATGTATCCGGATGCGGGCAGCGCGGTCAGCAAGCCGCTCAAGACCGGGATGCGTCGCGGGCGCAGCAAGCTCGCCATCGCGCTGTGGATCCTGATCGGCGGCGGCGTGATCGGCGGCGGTGTGTTCGCGGGGTTCCAGATCCGCGCGATGCGCCTCGAGAAGCAGATCGCGACCGCGCGCACGCAGGCCACGGATCTCGCGAAGTCGGATACGTGGAAGGGCTGGTCGGGCGCGCGCGATCGCTTGCTCGGCATCGCGCAGGCATCGTCGACCGTCGACAATCGCGCAGCGCTCGCGCGTGCTCGCGCGGTGCTCGCGTACGAGTTCGGCGACGGCGTCCCCGAGGCCGTGAGCGCGGTGCAGAAGCTGGCGGGGCGGGGCGGGCTCGATAGCGCGATCGCGAGCGCGTACATCGCGCTCGCGGATAGCGATCCGAAAGCAGCGAAGACCGCGGCCGACAAGGCGCTCGAGCTCGCGCCCGAGGATCCGACGGCGCTCTACGTGTCGGGCCAAGCCGCGCTGCTCGCCGGTGATCACAAGAAGGCGATCGCGGATCTCAAGGCGGCGCAGGAGCGCGAGCCGCGCCCGCTGTACGCGGTGGCGCTCGCGCGCGCGATCGCGTCGACGAATGCGTGGAGCGACGCGCTCGGCGCCGTCGAGCGTGCCCTCGGTGCGATGCCGGATCATCCGGCGGCGCTGATCGAGAAGGCGTTCCTCCTCGTACGCGCGGGCGTGATCGCGAAGAACAACTCGCAGACCGCGGAGATCCGCCTCGTGCTGCAGCGACTGATCACCGAGGGCAACACGCCGTTCGCGCAGCAGACGCGCGGTGTCTCGCCGTCGCAGGTCGCGCTCGCAAACCTCGCGCTCGCGCAGATCGACTTCGCGCTCGGCGATTCACCGGCGGCGTTCGCGGCGCTCAAGGCCGCCGCCGAGGTGCGCAGCGACGAGCAGCGGTTCAGCGAAGAAGCGCTCGACACGCTGTACATGTTCAACGAGCTCCAGCGAGCAAAGCCCGCCGCGATCCGCTTGTTCGCGCAATGGCCGGGCAGCCGCCGCGCCCGCATCACGCAGGGCCAAATCCTCCTCGGGCTCGGCGAGGCTCGCGAAGCGCTCGACGCGCTGAACCGCAACCCCGACGCGGCGAACCTCCCGCGCGGAATGGCCGTTCGCGGCTACGCGAAGCTCGCGCTCGGCGACACACCGGGTGCGCGCGGCGACTTCGAGGCCGCGCTCAAGAAGGTGCCCACGCTCGAGCTCGCCCTCGTCGGCAAGGCGTGGATCGATCTCGCGGACGGCGACATCGATGCGGCGAAGAAGGCGATCGAGCCGCGGTTCAAGCCCGAGACCGCGAGCGTCGCGCTCGCGACCGTGTACGCCGCGATCCAGCGCCGGTCGGAGGACCCGAACCAGCGCGAAGCGGCGAAGGCGCTGCTCGAGAAGATCGTGACCGGCCCGCCGTATCCCGACGTGCCGCGCGCGCAGCTCGAGCTCGGTCGCCTGTATCGCGATGCCGGCAACGGCCGCGCGGCGCGCACCGCGTTCACCGAAGCCGTCAACGGCGGCATCCTCGACGCGCGCCTCGAGCTGGCCGAGAGCCAGATCGACGACCACGATCCACAAGGCGGCCGCGAGACGCTCGATGCGATGGTGTCCTCGCTCAAGGACGCCGCCGGGCCAACGCTGCTGATCGCTGCCGCTCGCGCGCGCATGCTCGTCGGCGATCACGGTGGCGCCGTCGAGCTGCTCGATCGCGCCGACAAAGCGGCCAGCGTGGTGCGCTGGCAGAGTGATCGCGAACGCGGGCGCCTCGCGCTGCGCCGCGGCGACCTCGCGAACGCATCGACGCTGCTCGGCCGCGCGATCGAAGCGTCCGAGGTCGATGCCGAGACCATCCTCCTCGCCGCCGACGTCGTCAGCGCGGACTACAAGGGACAGGCAGCGCTGCTCGCGAAGGTGAAGGTCGCCGCCGACAGGCACCTGAAGGGCACGCCCGAAGCGAAGATCGTCGCGGGCAAGCTCGCGATCGGCGCGGAGAACTACAAGGAAGCGCTCGACGCGTACACCGCGGCGAATCAGATGCTCGGCGAGAAGGCGAGCGCGCGCCGCCTCGCGCAGGCGCACTTCGGCCTCGCGGTCACCGCGTACAACATGGACAACCAGACCGAGATGCAGCGGCAGCTCGATGTCGCGATCCCCGAGGATCCGACGCTGTACGTCGCGTACCTGTTCGCGTCGCTCGCGGCGGACAAGAATGCGAAGAACGCGATCCTGTTCGCCGAGAAGGCCGTTCAGTACAACCCGGACTACATCGAGGGCTGGGGCATGTACGGCAAGCTCGCGCAGCGGCTCAATCGCAAGGCCGACGTGCAGCGTGCGATCGCGCGGCTCACCGTGATCGCGCCGTCGAGCGATGCGCTCGCGGGCCTCACCGGCGTCGCGCCGAAGTAGCGGGCCTCGCCGGCGTCGCACGCCGGAGTAGCGGGCCGCGGTGCCGCCCATGTAGCTGGCGCCGTCGCGCCGGCGACGTGTGCGTCAGCCCATCACGAACACGACCGCGATCGCGGCACCCGCGGCGAGCAGCACCATGACGATGATGATGATCATCCACGGTGGGCCGGAGCCCTTGTCGTGCACGCCGGTGCGATCGGGCTCGAGCAGGTTCTCGAGGGACTCGATCTCGCTGTTGCTCGTGTTGTGCGGCTGGTTCGAGATGTTGCCGGTGCGTCCACCCTTGCTCTGCGGCGGTCGCGTCTGCTTCTGCTTCGGCGGCCGGCCCTGCTGCGGACCTTGCGACTGGTTCAGATCGTTCGCCCAGTTCGACGGATCGACGAACGAGCTCGGATCGAGCGACATCGCGCCCTGATCGGCGGGGTTCGCCGCTTCGCCGGACCCCTCGAGGAGAGAGGTCATCTTGTTCATCTCGTCGTTGATGAGCGCGTCGATCAGCGATTCCTTCGGCTCCGCCGATCGCTTGCGCATCATCTCGATCTGCGTGTCTTTGACCAGCGTCGAGATATCGCGCGCGGTCACCTTCATGCGGCGGCTGAACAGATACTGCGCGAGCGCGTCGCCGAGATCGGCCGCGTTCTGGTAGCGCTCGTCGGGATCGCGGGCCAGCGCCTTGCGCACGACCTGTTCGATCTCCTGCTCGATCTCCGGGTTGTGCTGCGCGATCGAAGGCACGCGCGCTTGGCGAACGAGCTCGACGGTCTGGTAGTCGCTGTCGCCGTAGAACAGTCGCTTTCCCGTGAACATCTCCCACAGGAGGATGCCGACGGCGAACACGTCCGCGCGGGCATCGACCTCGAGGCCGCTCGCGGCCTCGGGCGAGAGGTAGCTGAACTTGCCCTTCACGACGCCCTGGTCCGTGGACTCGATCTGCGTGTTCGCCTTCGCGAGACCGAAGTCCACGAGCTTCACCTCGCCGTTCTTCGACAACAGGATGTTCGGCGGCGAGATGTCACGGTGGACGATGCCGAGCGGCTGGCCTGTCTCGGGGTGCTCGAGCTGATGCGCGTAGTGCAGCGCTTTGCAGCACTCGATCATCAGGTAGATCGTGTGCCCGATCTCGATGCGCTTGCCCTTTTGCTTCTGGCGCTCGATGAGTGCTTTGAGGTTGCACCCGTCGATGTACTCCATGACGAGGAAGTACGCATTGTCGGGCGTCCTCGAGATGTCGAACACCTGCACGATGTTCGCGTGCTGGAGGTGGAGCGATAGCCGCGCCTCGTCCAGGAACATCGCGATGAACTTCTGGTTCTTGGTGAGGTTCGGAAGGATGCGCTTGATCGCGACATTCTTCTTGAACCCCTCCATCGACTCCGCGACGCCCCGAAACACCTCGGCCATACCACCATGGTCGAGTCGCTCGGTGATCTGATAGCGGTCGCGCATCCCCGACGGGGAAATACTACCAGAGGACGTGGTGCAGGACCAAAGACCCGGGGCCTCTGACTCGCCCTCGGGGGCGGTTACTCGGGGCGATCTTCGGCTTCGACCTGTTCGCGCGCCGACTTGCATTCGAAGCAAAGTGTCGTGACGGGTCGGGCCAGGAGGCGTTTAAAGCCGATCGGCTCGCTGCATTCCTCGCACTCGTCCAGGGTGCCAGCGTCGAGCCGCACCATCGCCTCGCGGATCTTGGCCAGGAGGAAGGTCTCGCGGTCGTGGAGCCGGAGCTGGGTGGAGTACACCTCCTCTTCGGTCGCCTCGTCCATGGAGTCGCGGCCGATCCGGTCCCGATCCCGGTCCATCGTGAACTCGATCGCCGAGTGCGCGTGGTCGCCGAGGCGGGTGAGGTCCGCCTGCAAGCGGGTGCGAATCTCGTTGGTCTGCTCCGGCGTCAACATGGATCCAGTCTACGAACCTCGATGGGCGCGTCAACGGATCCGTCCGCACCCCGTCGAAGAGATTTCGTCGAGGATGTGATCGTGCGTCAGCGCTCGCTGCGCGCTTGCGACGCGTGGTGTTTGCGGCGAAGATTCGCGGTCGTCGCCACCGGCGATTCACGTGAGCCGAGGCGACGCCGTGCGATCGCGTGGCTGCGGTTCGCGCATCGTCGGCGCGGGATGGTGGCGGTGCCGCGCCGTGCAATCGCGTGGCTGCGGCTCGCACATCGCCGCGGAAACTCGTGGCGCGTTGCGGCTCGCGGGGGGCGCGTGTGAAAGACGGCAAGATCCTCGTGCGGGCCGCTTGCGACTCGGGCGTGGGGTGACACGTCCGGACCTGCGAGGTTGCGAGGAACCGCGTCGTTTCTGCGGGCCGGATCGGCGCGTTTTGCGCGACGAGAGCCCCCGATTATTCCCGGGAACCGCGGGCGCGCGGTGACGTCCAATCCTCGATGAATTCGGGTCCTTGCCTTACACGCACCTGACGTTGCCGAGGAATGGATCGATACCTTTTCGCGTTCGTTTGACACACACACGCTAGACGCACTCGCCGCGTCGCGATGAACCGATTCGAGGAGCCGCCGTGACCACACTGACCCGTTGGAAGCTTGCTTGTGCGCTGTTTGCCGGACTCGCGGGGGTCGCGACGGTCAAGGCCACCCACAGCGGGACACCCTCGAACAAGCCGGCGACGTCGGTGTCGGCCGCGCGCGGTGCATCGCTGCCGTCGCACATTCGCCGACCGATGCGCGTGACGCCGGAAGCCCTCGGCGTGTCCAAGGACGAGCTCGTCAACACCATGCTCGGCGCTCGCTCGCTGCGCGACATCCAGCAGGTCGCCGCGAAGCTCGGCGCCGTCGGTGATGACTCGGTGATCGACCAGATCTCGCCGATGATCGGCGATGCGCGCCGCGGGGTGCCCGAGGCGGTGCTCGGCGTGATCGGCACGATCGGAACGGAGCACGCGGTCGAGGAGCTGATCGCGCACACCAAGGACGATCGACCCACCGTCCGCAATGCCGCGGTGTCGTCGCTCGGAGCGACGCAGAGCGCGAAGGCGGAGCAGCTGCTCGTCGATCTCGCGCAGAAGGCGGGCGATCCGGCGCAGTCGTCCGCGATCAGCGGCCTGGGCTCGCTCGGCAGCGATCGCGCGGTGGCGGTGCTCGCGCAGCTCGCGAAGGGCTCGGACTACCAGACGGCCTCGACGGCCGCGTACGCCCTCGGCTCGGTCGCCACGCCGGCGTCGCGCGTCGCGCTGCGCAAGCTGATCGATGGCAGCGACGCGCGCATCGCGTCGATCGCGCTGTCGATGATCGACGAGATCGACGCGTCGCTCCTCGCGCGGCTGACGGAGATCGTGAAGAGCGGCGATCAGCAGCTCGCCAGTGGTGCCCTCGCCGCGCTCGGCAAGGCCGGCGAGGATGGCCTGCCGGTGCTGCGCGAGGCGGCGCTGCACGGCTCGATGAACACGCGCTATCAGGCGGTGAGCGCGATCGGCGAGATCGGCGGCGCCGAGGCGACGAAGATCCTCGGCGACATCCTGAAGACCGGCGATCGCCAGAGCGCGTCGGCGGCGGCGCAGGCGCTCGCGAGCAACGGCGGCCCCGAGGCGCGCGAGCTATTGATCGAAGCCGCGATGGGGGACCGCGCGCAGATCTCCGGCGCGCTCGCGCAGCTCGCGCAGCTCGAGGGCGAGGACGTCGATCAGGCGCTGCTCTCGATCATGAAGTCCGGCTCGAACGCCGAGCGCCGCGCCGCTCTGCCGCGCCTGCTCAAGGCGGGAAACGAAGACGCGCTGAAGTTCGCGATCGATCTCGCGGGCAAAGGCTCGCGCAACGAGAAGTACGAAGCGATGCGCATGCTCGCCGACGCGGCGTCGCCGCGCGCGTTCGATGCGCTCGTCGAGATCGCGGGCAAGACCCGCGGCAACACGCGCGTCAACGCGCTCGACCTGCTCGCGAACTCGCGCCCGGGCGACCCGGCGGTCGCGCAGCTGCTCAGCGATTCCTTGTTCAGTGGTCGCCGCGACGAATCGAACTACGCGGCGATGGTGCTCGGTCGCGTGGGCACGCAGGACGCGCGAGACGCGCTGATCGCGGCGCTCACCGGCAAGGACAAGGACCTCGCGGGCGTGGCGGCAAACGCGCTCGGCAACATGGGCATGACCGACCAGGTGAAGAGCGCGATGCTCGTCGCGGCGCGCGACAACCCGCAGGTCAAGATGCAGGTGATGCAGCAGCTGATCCAGAGCGGCGCCCCCGAGGGCATCCGCTTCGCGCAGGAGATGCTCGACAGCAAGGACCCGGGCGCCGCGGCATCGGCGGTCTACGCGTTGGCAGGGCAGGGCACCGAGGAGGCGCGCGCGCTCGTGCTCCGCGCGATCGAGTCCAAGGATCCGAGCGTGCGCATCGCCGCGATCTCGTCGCTCATGCAGAACCCCGACGAGCATTCGACGAACAAGCTGATCTCGCTCACGCGCGACGCGGATCCCTCGGTGCGCGCGACCGCGCTGCAGACGCTCGGCCAGATCGGCAGCGAACGCGCGCAGCAGGCGATCATCGATGCCACGCGCAGCGGCAAGCCCGAGGATCGCATCGCGGCGATCTCCGGCCTGTCGTCGATGGATGACCCGCGCGCGAGCCAGCAGCTCGCGACGCTGATGCGCGACCCGGATCCGCAGGTCGCGCAGACCGCCGTGTACTCCTCGTACAACGGTGGCCCCGAGGTCGACACCGCGCTCCAGCAGATCATGAACGACCCGAACACCACCGATCAGATGAAGATGGCCGCGGCCGGTCAGCTCCGCACGCGCGGCACCGATCTCGACGACGCGATGGAGAAGAAGGTCACCGCGCTCGTCGGCCAGAGCTACGGCGGCTACGGCTACGGTGGCTTCGGACGCGGCGAGATCTACGACTAGCTAGACGCCGGCTTCGGCGACGAGCTGCTTGGTCGCGATCTTGTCGAGCCAGTCGTTGATGAAGGCCGCGTACTCCGCCGTCTCTTCCTTCGTGTCGGGCGGCGGGAACATCGTGACGCCGTAGATCGCGTTCTTCGCCTTGAGCTTCTCGTACGTCGCGAAGACGGCGGCCGCGGTCTTCGGGCCGATGAAGCCGTCGACCTCGAGCTTGGCGAACCCGACGACGTCGGCGAGCGTGTTGAGCGTGCGCTGGAGCTGCAGGAACTGATCGTGGACCGCGCCCGCGCCGTACGCGATGTCGCCCTTGATGTTCCAGTCCTTGCCCTGGCCCTTCGTGTAGACCTTGAACGGGTTCACGGCGAGCGCGGTCGCCGCGGTCGAGTGCAGCCAGTCGCGGATCCGCGCGCCGTACTTCGCGACGTCGGCGACGCCTTCGTACGTGAACTCCGCGGGGACGAGGAGCGAGTTCTTCGCGAGCACCGCGTCGACCGTCTTCTTCACGGCGTCGACGGTCTTGGGGCCGACGATGCCGTCGACCACGACGGGCTCGAAGTTCGCGGCTTGCGCGTACGCGTTCAGATCCGCCTGCAACGAGCGGAGCTCGGAGCGCGTCTCGCCCTTGGCGGACACGGTGTTGCCATTCTGGGTCCAGTCGGAGAGCTCGTTCTTCATCATGGGCGCGACCGTATCGAGGATTCGCGCAAACACGAAGCCACTCCCGCACACTCGCGTCGGGCTATGCTGACCAGCGCGTGAAGGTCGCCACTCGCATCACCGTCGCGACTGCGGTCGTCGTCGCGATCGCGTCGGCGACGTACGCGTTGTTCGATCTGCGCGCGCGCGTCGCGGAGCGCGGCGCCGCCGTCGAGCGCGAGGCACGCGCGGTGGTCAACACGTTGCGCGTCTCCCTCGAGACCGACGCGAACAACGAGACTCGCGACGTCCGCTACCGCGCCGACCAGCTCACGCGCGAGATCGAGGAGGTCGATCGCAAGCTCGGCGAGCTGGGCGAATCGCACGACCCCGACACCCCCGACGCGCCGGACGCGACCGACACCGATGCCACCACGCGGCCGCCAGCGACGCCGCTGCCCGCACCGCCCTCGACCGAGTCACCCGAGGCGAAGCGAGCGCGCGAGAAGCGCGAGCGCATCGAGCTCAAGCGCCAGCGCGCCGAGCTGCAGGCCCGGTTCGCCGCGATCCGCGGTGCAGCGGGCCTCGGGCGGCCGCTCGATCTCGGCATCGCCTACAAGCCACCATCGGCGAGTCAGCTGCGCGAGCTCGGCCGCGCGTCGGCGAACTGGCGCATCGTGATCCTCCCGCGCGCTCGCGCCGGCGAAGTCCCCACGACCACCACGTACTCCGACGACGCCTCGCCGGCGCAGCTCCGCCGTCTCGCCACCCTGATCGACTCGCCGCGATCGTTGTTCACCGACGTCGAAGACGATCACTTCTTCTACGCGGTCGCCCTCCGTGCCGCCGGCGAGCGCGACGAGGATCGCGCCGTGCTCGGCATGCTCGAGATCTCGACACCGGCCTCCGCCTTCGACGCGACCGCAGCCGATTACTCGCGCGCCTTGATGCTCGTCATCCTGATCGTCCTCGTCACCACCGTCATGGTCGGCGCGCTGGCGTCGCGGTTCGTCAGCCGCCCGATCACCAAGCTCCTGCGCGGCATCGACGACGTCGCCAAAGGCGATCTCTCGCACGTCATCCTGTCCGAGCGCGACGACGAGATCGGCGCCATCGCCACGCGCTTCAACGAGATGACCTACTCGTTACGCGAGTCACGCACCGAAACGAGCCGCGAGAACGAGGCCAAGCTCGCGCTCGAGCAGCGCCTCGGCCAGACCGAGAAGCTCGCCACCATCGGCCAGCTCGCCGCCGAGATCGCGCACGAGGTCGGCACGCCGCTCAACGTCATCGCCGGTCGCGCTCGATCGATCCAGAAGAAGTCCAAGGACCCCGAGGCCGTCGAGAAGAACGCCGAGATCGTCGCCGAACAGACCGCGCGCATCACGCGCATCATCCAGCGCCTCCTCGACTTCACGCGGCGCAAGGTCGGCACCGCCGAGCGCACCACGGTCAACCTCAACGAGCTCGCGGCGTCCACCATCGAGCTCCTCGCCGGCCAGTTCTCCACGGCAAAGGTCCGCACGCGCGTGGAGCGCGAGCCCGAGCTTCCCAAGATCCCCGGCGACGCCGACCGTCTCCAGCAGGTGCTGATCAACCTGCTCCTCAACGCGGTCCAAGCGATGCCCGACGGTGGCTCCCTCACGCTCGAGACGCGCACCGTCTCGCGCACGCGACCCGGCCTCGAGACCGGCGCCGATCAGCGCTTCGTGCGGTTCTCCGTCGCGGACACCGGCATCGGCATCCCCAAGGACATCAAGGACAAGATCTTCGATCCCTTCTACACGACCAAAGAAGGCTCGGGCGGTACCGGCCTCGGCCTCGCCGTCTGCTCCGGCATCGTCAAAGAGCACGACGGCTGGATCGAGGTCGAAGACGGCACCGCCGGCGGCTCGATCTTTCGCGTGTACCTACCGGCGTGAACCGGCGCGCCCTGCGACGGGTGCGGCGTCACAGGGACGTCCAAGCAACACGCGGGTTTTGCTCGTCTCTTCGCTCTATGACCAAGCCGTCCCTACTCGAGCCCGCCGTTCCGACCTCGAAGCCCTCGGTCCGCGCCCGCACGCCCTGGTTCTCGCTGATCGGCATCGTTCTCCTCGTCCTTCTCACCCTCGGCAACGCCGCCGCGAACATGGTCCCGTTCCACGTCCCCACCGCGCACGAGCTCCAACAACAGGAGCAACACGACATCGCCAACGCGCGCCGCATCCATCTCGACACGCTGCTTTCGGAAGGCGATCGCTGTCGTCCGCACGTCGCGCACGAGATCGTGCGCGGGCTCGTCTTCGTGGGGCGCTCGGCGCGCGAGTACGCCGCCGACTATCAGCAGCGCTGCGGCATCGATCCTGTCGTCGAGCGCTGGGGCAACGCGCCGCTGCCGCGCCGCAAGGCATAGCGCGCCGCACTCGAGGATCCAGACGCGCGAGGAGATCACCAAGCTCCTGAGCGAGTGCTCGAACGGCATCCGCGAGGTCGTGACGCTCGCCGTCGGCACGAGCATGTGCCTCGACGTGCCTTGCCCGACTTCGTCGTGCCGTATCGGAGGTCCGACACGGTGCACGGTGGCATTGACGTCGCGATGACGCGGGTCTGCAACACACGCCGACGTAGAGCAAGTCAGGTCCCGCGCGCCACGGCCTGCATCTCGGCGATCAGGGGGGCGTACATCTCGCGCAGCATCGCAGTAGCGGCCGGACCGGCGGTGGTTGGCGTCCCAGCAGTGATTGGAGGCACCGGCGCGTACTCGGCGTTGAGCGCGACCGCGCGAGCGAAGGGCTCGCCGCGAAGCGCGATGGCGAGCGCGAGTCCGACGTCGAGCCCGGCGCTGACGCCGGCGCCCGTCATCCGGTTGCGATCGGTCACGATGCGGTCGTCGACCGGCGTGGCGCCGAGCGTTGCGAGGACATCTCGCGCGACCCAGTGCGTGGTCGCGCGATAGCCGCGCAGCAGCCCGGCGGCACCCAGCACCAACGACCCGGTGCAGGTACTCGTCACCCACCGCGCGTGCGCGCCGCGGCTCGCGACCAGCTCCAGCAGCACCGGATCGCGCATCGCCGCGAGCGTGCCGGTCGCACCGCCCGGCACGAACAAGACGTCGAGGGTCTCCGGTACAGCCGCGAACGTCGTGGTCGGGACGATCGCGAAGCCCGTATCGGTCATCACGGGATCCATCGTGGCGGCGCAGATCGATACCTCGACCCCGAGCAGGCTCGCGAGGAACAGCTGCGGTCCGACGAGATCGAGCGCGGTCATCTGCGGATACGCGATCATCGCGATGCGGAGTGGTGGCCCGGCGGGCGGCGTCATCAACGCATGGCTGGCATGATCATCCGCGCGTGGTGGTGACGCCGGCACACCGCCGCGACACCCGAACAACGGCATCGTCGCGATCCCACCCAGGAGCTGAAGCAATGCTCGTCGATCCATCGCCGCACGGTAGAGGACAAGCCCGGTGACGCAGCGCTGTTCCGCGCACACGCGCAAAAACACCGCACGTCTTGTACGAGATCGTGCGTGGTCTTGTCTTTGTGGGGCGACCGGCACGCGAGTACGCGGCCGACTATCGGCAGCGCTGCGGCATCGATCCTGTCGTCGAGCGCTGGGCAACGCGCCGCTGCCGCGCCGCAAGGCATAGCGCGCCGCACTCGTTGCACGCGCGCTGCGTGCGGCTCTCTCGGCGCTCGCGTCGCGCTCGCGCTGTCGTGCTCGCGCTGTCGTGCTCGCGCTGTCGTGCTCGCGCTGTGGTGCGGTGCTCGCGCTACGTGCGGCTCCCTGGTCGCTCGCGGCGCTCTCGCGCTCGCTCGCGTCGTTCTTGCGCTCGCGGTGCGTGCGGTTCTCTCGACGCTCGTGCGCGAGGTGGGGTGTGGGAGGCGTGGGGTGTGGAAGGCGTGGGGTGTGGAAGGCGTGGGGTGTGGAAGGCGTGGGGTGTGAAAGGCGTGGGGTGTGGAAGGCGTGGGGTGTGGAAGGCCTGGGGTGTGGAAGGCGTGGTGCTAAGGCGTGGGCTGGAGGCACGTCCCCACTTGAAAACGCCGATATAAGCGTCATTCAGCACATCGGGCGGGTTTGATTCTGGGCAGAGAACTTGGCGTGCTCTGGATCTCCGCGCGCTTGATCGGCTTCCTTTGACCCGCCGCGCACTCGTCGCATGACTCATGCGCCATCGGATCTCAACGCAGCGCGCTCATCGAGAGGGGCTTCACCGACCGTCCGGGACAACGCGCTCCCCTCATCGGAGGCCCCGTGCTCCACGCATCGCACGCGGCCGGGTTCTGGGCCGAACGCAGCGCGCTCATCGAGAGGGGCTTCACCGACCGAACGGGACAACGCGCTCCCCTCATCGGAGGCCAACGCAGCGCGCTCATCGAGTGGGGCTTCACCTCGTACGACCGCCCGGGAGAACGCGCTCCCCTCGGGCACCGAGCGGCGGGGGCGCCCTTACCCGTCCACTGCGCACCGAGCGCGCCGAACGCCGCTGCGGTGGTGGTGGCGCCCACGTGGTCGCGGAGCTGAGCGTCGTCCGGAACGCGACCGCGTCAAGACGAGAGCGTTCGTCACTGCTCGTGCGCGTGGCCGGGCGCGGGCTGAGACCCCGCCGCCCGGTGCCCTCGGCCCGGAGGGCCATCAACCATCAGTGAAAGGAACTGCAGTGATGTTTCACGCGTACACGAATGCACTCGATCTGATCCGGGCGTTGGTTCCCGTCGTCGAGCAATTGAAACGCTATGACGCGAACCTCGCGGACCAGGTGGTTCGCGCGGCGACGAGCGTCACGTTGAATGTCGCCGAGGGCGCGCGTCGTTCCGGCAAGGATCGGCGTCGGTTCTACGTGATGGCGCGCGGAAGCGCTGGAGAGATTCAAGGCGCGCTGGACACGGCCGATGCGTGGGGCTGGCGCGTGGACTCGGAACGTGCGCGGTCGTTGGTGAGGCGGCAGCTCGGTCTCCTTGGAGGTTTGTGCAAGGACCCCAAGCGCGTCGAGTCCACACGCGTCGACTCCACACCGATCGAGTAGCCAAGAACCGCACAGGTTCGAGTTCGCCCGAGCGCTGCTCTCACTCGTGCTTGTAAGCGTCGGCGTCGAACACGTGACTGAGGTCTTCGTTGCGAACGACTTCGGTCACCGACGCCAGACCTGTTCCGGGCTTCGCACGCGCGCGGGCGCGAACCAAGTCCAGCTCACGACCCGTTGTCAGCTCAGATTCTTCGCGCGCGCGCGGGCGCGAACCAACTCCAGCTCACGACCCGTTGTCGGCTCAGATTCTTCGCACGCGCGCGGGCGCGAACCAGCTCCAGCTGTCGGCTCAGAATCTTCGCACGCGCGCGGGCGCGAACTAACTCCAGTCCGGTCAGTTCGTGTTCAGCGTCGTCGACGTCGGCTCGCTCGACTCGGCCTCGGACGTCGCGCGCTCCGGTGCTGCGGCGACCGGCTCGGATCGCTCGCGCTTCACGCGCACCGGCGTTGCCTCGCGTTCCGCCGCCGCAGCGGCGGCAGCCGCGGTGCGCTCTGCGGCCGCGCGCTCGGCGCGCTCCTTCGTCGCCGTTGCGGCTTCGAGCTTCACCATGCGCTTGCCGGCCTTCTCGGCCTTCTCTTTCTCGCGCACGTCCGCGAGGCCCTTGGCGTTGCTCGCCGCTTCGCGCTCGCGCTCGAGCTCGCGCTCCTCGCGGCGCTTGTCGCGCATGCGGCGCAGACCGCCGACCATGATCTCGGCGATCAGCGTGTCGTACTCCATGCCGATCGCCTTCGCGATCAGCACGAGGTCCGAGTAGTCCGGCGTGAGGCCGGGCAGCGGGTTGACCTCGAGGACGTAGATGCGTCCCTCGGCGTCCATGCGCATGTCGACGCGGGCGACATCGCGGCAATCGAGCGCCCAGAAGGTCGCGCGCGCGATCTTCTCCATCGCCTTCAGCTCGGACTCGGTCAGCTTCGCGGGGCACTCGTAGTAGACGTGCTTCTCCCACTCCTGCTTGACGCCGTAGTCGTAGACCGGGCGGTTGTTGTCCGTGGCCTTGAAGCAGATCTCCATCGGCGGGAGCACGCGCGGACGCTTGTCACCGAGGAGGCCGACCGTGAACTCGCGGCCCGCGATGTACTCCTCGACGAGCGCCGGCTGGCGGTACTTCTCGACGCACAGCTTGACCGCGGTGCGCAGGTCCTCTTCGTTGTCGACGACGTTGGTCGAGTCGATGCCCTTGGACGAGCCCTCAGCGTTCGGCTTCACGATCAGCGGGAACTTCATGTCCGAGGACAGGCGTTCGCGCGCGGACTCCATGAGCTGGAACTTCGGCGTCAGGATGTCGTGCTGCATCAGCACTTTTTTCCCGAGCGCTTTGTCGAGCGCGATGGCGAGCGTGGCCGAGTCGGAGCCCGTGTACGGGATGCCGAGCAGCTCGCACAGCGCGGGCACCTGGGCCTCGCGGTTCCGGCCTTCGACGCCTTCGGCGATGTTGAAGATCAAATCGACATCGGCTTCGGCGAGCACCCGGGGCAGGTCCGGCGTGGCCTCGAGGTGGACGACGATGTGGCCTTGGCGCGCGAGCGCGTTGGCGATCGCGATGATGGTCTCCGGCGGATCCCACTCGGCTTCATCGTCTCCGTCGTGCGAGCGCTTCACGTTGTACGTGAAGCCCACGCGGATCGGCTGCGCCTTGCGCTGGCGGCGCGCGCCGACGCCGAGCTGCGATGCGGTGGCGAGACCGGAGCGCAGCGCGGCCGCGTTGAGGATGGATGCGATGGTCGCGTTGTAGGTCAGGCCGACCTGCGCCGTTGCGGCGAACAGCGAGCTGTGCGACGCGAGCTGGGGCAGGGCGTTCGCTTCGAGCAGGTAGATGCGCCCCTCTTGCGTGACCCGGTAGTCGAGGCGCGCGAGATCGCGGAGGCCGAGCGCGCGGATGACGTCCATCGAGATCGAGCGCAGCCGAGCGGCCACGTCGCGCGGGATGTTCGCGGGGCAGCGGTACTGCACCTTGCCGGGCTCGACGTTCTTGAGCCGGTAGTCGTAGATGTTGAACTGCTTGTCGCCGTTGGGGCGCTCGCTCTTCTCGCCGCGCTCGTTGCGCTCGGGCTCGAACAGCATCTCGACCGGCGTGAGCAGGCCGTCATCGTGGCCGACACCCTCGATGAAGCCGAGCGCGATGTCCGCGCCCTCGATGTACTCCTCGACGAGGACACCATCGGGGTACGTGCGCAGCGCGGACTTGAGCGCGGACGGCAGGTCCTTCGGCTCGCGGATCACCGACGATCCGATCGATCCGTTGTAGATGCCCTTGGACGAGCCCTCGTGGTTGGGCTTCACGATCACCGGGAAGGCGAGACCGAGGCCGCGCTCCGACAGGTACTCGAAGTTACGAACGGTGACGAGCTGTGCGCGCGCCGTGTCGATGCCCGCCCGCTGGACCATCAGCTTGGTCAGCCATTTGTCGAGCGTGACCGTGTTCGTGTACGCGTCGCTTCCCGTGTACGGGATGCCGAGCTCCTCGAACAGAGCCGGGTAGAAGGCCTCCCGCATCCGGCCGGTCTGGCCTTCGGCGGTGTTGAAGATGATATCCGGGTCGATCGCCTCGAGCCGCTCGAGGAGGTTCGAGGCGGGTCCGGAGACCTCCACCTTTTCCACCTCGTGACCGGCCGCTTCGATAGCGGCTGCGATCGCGCTCACAGTCTCGGCAGAGTCGTACTCGGCTTCTTTTTCGGTCTCCCGGACATCGGTCAACCGAAGGTTGTGCGTGAACGCGACTTTCATGGAGTGTGAAAGCCATAGCAAAGCGGTGTGACACGCGAACAGTCAAGCAAAACTCGCCGCTTGCTCGGCACACCGATCGCGCCCGTCGTACGTCATAACTAGTGCATGCCTCGTGTGCTTCTCGTTCTCCTCGTTGCAATCGCTGCGTGTGGCGGTTCTACGAAGAAGGACACGCTGCCGTCACCGCCGATCGTCCCGTCGGATGACATCGCAGCCGCGAGGTCGGGAGCGCCGAAAGCAGATCCCTCCGACTCCAGCCTGACCGCGAAAGATCCCCGGGTCGTCGACCTCGACATCATCAAGATCCGCGCGAACGGCCCTCCGGGTAGCGACACGATGACGTCGGTCGCGTCGGCTGATCTCTTCCGCATGGCGAACGAAGCGGCGAAGGACGGCCGCACCGAGTCCGCGATCCAGCAGTACCGCCAGCTGATGCACGAGTTCCCGGACTCGCTGTACGCGCCGATCTCGCTGTTCAACATCGCCGCGATCCACGACGGCCGCGGAGACGCGCCGCAGACCATCGCGACGTTGCGCGAGCTCGTGAAGACCTATCCGGCCGCGCGCGAGTCGATCGAAGGCCATCTGTTCATCGTGGCGCTGCAGGCGGACAAGAAGCAGTGGGCCGATGCGCTCGCGACGATCGAAGAGGTCCTCGTGCGCACGAACCTCACCTTCGCGGACCGCATCGAAGCGTACGCGCGCAAGGGCTACGTCCTCGTCGAGCAGAAGCAGTTCGATGCCGCGGACACGGCGCTCGCCGCCGCGCTCGCCGAGTGGCGCAAGGCGCCGCGCATCGAGGACCCGTACTACATCGCGATGGCGCACTACTATCGCGGCGAGCTGCTCCATCAGAAGTTTCTCGATCTGCGCTTGCGCTCCGGTGACGACGAGATGGTCGCGGACCTCGAGCAGAAGCGCGTGTTGGCCGTGCAGGCGTACGATCGCTGGCGCGAGAGCCTCGCGTTCAAGCACGCCTACTGGGCGACGGCGTCGGGCTATCAGATGTCGCAGATCTTCGTCGAGCTGTGGGAGGCCCACGTGAAGGCGCCGTATCCCAAGCGGATCGCCGCGGAGGCGCGCACGACGTACGTCACCGAGGTGCACGAGCGCGTCAAAGAGCACCTCGCCAAGGCGCTCGAGGGCCATCGCATGAACGTGGAGCTCGCGAAGGCGTACGGCGTCGACACCGCGTGGAGCAAGGGCAGCGAGACCCGCGCCGTGCAGATCATGGAGCTGATCGCGCGCGAGTCGTCCGGAAACTACACGCGCCCCGCGAACTGATCCGAGCCGGCCCGCGTACGCGGCGAGGCGAACCGGCGGGCCATCGCGCCGACTAGGCGACGCCGAAGCCGGCCCATCGCGCCGACTAGGCGACGCGAACGACGGGCCATCGCGCCGACTAGTTGGCGCCGAAGCCAAGCCATCAGGCCGACTAGGCGACGCCGAGGCCGGGCCATCGCGCGGCGACCGACAGCCCGTGCGCGCTCGCTGTCGCATCGTCGGGAACGACCGGCACCGCGCCACGAATGCGCGCTTCGAGGAGGAACCGATCGATCCGCGCGAGGCCGCGCGAGTTCGCGACGAACAGCGGCGCGTGCGCGTGCGTCTCGCCCCAGGTCGCGAGCGCGTGTGCGTCGACGGAGGCCGGCGCCACGAGCGCGGTGCGCGCGAGGCTCGTCGATCCGGCGATGCCATCCGCGGCCACCGATCCGGCGATGCGTCCCTCGGTCGCTGTTCCCGCGATGCGTCCATCCGCGGCCGTCGAGCCCACGATGCGTCCATCCGCCAATCCCGCGCTGCGTCCCTCGGTCGCTGATCCCGTACCATCCGCCGACGCTGTCGAACCGGCGCCGAGCAGCGTGCCGCGTCGGGGCGGTGCCTCGTCGAGCGCGGCCGAGGCTTCGCGCAGCAACGTGAATCGATCCCGCTTGATCCGCACGAGCGGACACGTCGCGATCGCGCCGTCGCCGAGCGCGTCCCAGCGCCAGTCGATGGCGCTCGCCACGTCGTACCGAGAGACGCCGCGCTCGCCGATCAGGTGCGCACCGTAGAGCAGCACGATCGCCGCGCGCGCGTCGGGGCCGAGCTCGAACCGCGCGACGAGCGCGTCGAGCACCGGTGGATCGAGGAACGGCAACGGTCGATGCGAGCGCCCGAGGACCGCGCGGACCCAGGTCGCGATCTCGCCGCGCCACCCGCCGATGCTTCGCCGCTCGAACATGTTCGCGGCGGTGTCCGCCGTCGTTTCGGGTGCCGCCGGTGTCGCCGCGCCGCGCGATTCGTCGAGCTTCGCGCGCCAGCTCGCCAGTCGCTCGCTGAACGTGGGCTGCGCGAGCGCCGAGCGGAGGTTCTGCGAGGCTACCTCGGCGCGAACGTCGACGGGAATCTGCTCGATCTCGGCCGCGGTCGCGCTGCCGGGTTCGACTTCGTCGGCGTCGGCGTCGGCGCCCGCGGCGTCCTTGAGCTCGATCGGCGACGCGATGAGCTGCGGATAGCTGTCGACGGGCCACGCGACGATCTGGTTTCCCGCCCACACGCAGTCGTGGAACGGACCGCCCGGAACGCGCGTGACCTGGTCGCGATCCGTGCGCACGACGAACGCCGAGGTCGCGCCGATCGCGAGCAACACGTCGACGTAGGGATGCACGTGCAACCGCTCGATCGGCTCGGGGACCTCGATCACCCGCGTCGACTTCGTCTGCGAGTTCATCACCTCGATCCGCTGCGGCGCAGCCTTCATCACCATCCAGATGCGGCGCTCGCTCCCGCCGATCACCTGGAGATCGAGCGGCCGATCGAGCCGCATCCGCTTCACCGGTGCGCGCGTGGACGCGTCCCACTCCTCGAGGACGCCCGCCATCACCAGCACCATCCGCGAATCGCCCATCGGGCCGGCGGCCATCACCGCCCCGCGCACCGGGAGCGTCGCGGGGGGGCGATCGAGGTTTCGCAGGTCGACGAGCGCCGTCGTCGCACCGATCAGCAGCACGGAGTCCGCCGCGACCGCGCCGAGCCGCATGTTCGGGCGCGTCGTCGCTTCGCCGAGCTTCTCGGGACCGGCCGGATCGACGACGAACAGCCGCGTTTCGGCGGGCATGCGCGTCACCACGACGAGGCGAGACGGCACCCCGGCGAGCGCGACATCGCTGTCGGCGGCGGTTCCGGCGAGTCCGATCTCGCAGCGCGCGCGCATCGTCGCCAGATCGATGACGGTGACCCGTCCCTCCTCGATCATCGCGACTTGTGTCCCGTCGCCAGCGACGACCAGGCTCGGGGCCTTCATGCGACGAGTCTATCGCAATCGGTGCTAGGCTCGCTGCGTGTCCGAGTTCGTGCTGAAGACGAAGGAGCAGGAGACCGAGGCGAAGGTCCCCGACGTCCAGTTCGACAAGCTCGCGGACGAGATCGAGGGCGCCGAACGCGCCGAGGGCAAAGATCAGGTCGCGGAGGCGCTCCTCGAGGTCAAGATCGGCGTTGCCCAGCCCGAAGCGCTGCTCGAGTGGATCGACGACCTGCGCGACGCCGACGATCACGAGGACACGAGTCGCGAGGACGACAACCTCGACAAGAGCTTCACCGTCGACTTCATCCCGGACACCGCACGCGACGGCGCGGCGACGGAGACCCCGCCCGCGGACGACTACATGTTCTTCTCCGCGAACCGCCGCAGCAGCGGTGACGACGACGACGACGGTGGCGGTGGTGGCGGCGGCGGAGACGGCGGCGGCGACGGCGATGGTGACGCCGGAGCCGGGGAGGGCGGCGACGCTCCGAAGGATCCGAAGAAATCGGCAGCCGGGGCCCCGGCGAAAGGGAAGCCCGCGAAGTCCGAGCCGAAGCAACCGCCGAAAGCAGAGCCACCACCTCCCGGCAAGGGCGGCGGCAAAAAGCCCGACGGCAAATAGGTCGGACACGACCCGCGCCGCGGTGTCGGGCTGCTAGTATCGCCGGCCAAGCATGCTGCCAACGCAAGCAGACGAGCGTGATGCGGCCAGTAAGTGGCTCGCGGGGGAGTTGAATCGGATCTGGCTCATCGCCGAGCGTGCGCTGCGCGCGTTTCAGAAGGCGCAGATCCGTCCGCAACCAGGACATCCATCGCTAGCGGAGGTCGAGTCGATCCTCACGGCGCGACGCATCTCGCGCGTCGGACCGTCGGCGACCGAGCCCGAGGACGAGGAGAAGCTGAGCGCTCTCATTACCGAAGCGGAGACGAAGCTCGTCCCGTTGCGCAAGGCGGCGCCGATTCGCCGCCTGATCGAGCACCTGAAGCTGCAGCCGCTCGAGATCGAAGCGCTCGTCACCGTGATGGCGCCGCACGTCGATCCGCCGCTCGCCGAGATGTTCAATGTCATCCGCGGTCCCGCCGCAGGTCGTCGCGGTGTCGACCTCGCGCTGATCGGACAGCTGTTCCGTCTGAAGCGCACCGATCGCGTCGAGCTGCTCGATGTCGTCGATCCCGAGCGCCCGCTGATCCAGTGGAAGCTGATCCAGGCCGTGTCCGCGGAGTCCGCCGAGTCGTTCGGCTCCGTGAGTCACCGCGCGCTCCGCCCGACGTTCGATCTGCTGTCCGCGCTCGCCGCGCGCAGCCAGCTCGCACCCGAGCTCATGCGCTACACGAAGATCACGTGGGCGCAGGCGAACCTCGACGACCTCGTCCTCGATCAGCCGGTTCGCGATGACGTCACCGCGCTGTGCGAAGCGGCGGCGAACAGCAAGCTCGAGAAGATGCCGTGGCTCGTCGTGTACGGTCCGCTGGGCGTCGGCAAGCGAACGATCGCGAGCCGCATCGCCGCCTACGGCGGCCGCGCGCTCGTCACGTTCGATCCGAACCTCATCGAGAAGGGACAGTTCGACGAGGTGTTCCCCCGCGTCCAGCGTGAAGCGCTGATCCGTGGGGCGACGCTCTACATCGGGCCGATTCCGCCGGAGCTCCTCGACAAGAGCGGCTCCGATCTCGTGAAGCGATTGCTCCAGTTCCCGTCGCCGCTCGTGCTCGGCGTGGATGCCTCGGAGCCGCCGCGCATCTCGACCGAGCACCCGCTGCAGGAGCTCGCGTTGCCGCTGCCGTCGGAGGCGACGCGTGTGGAGCTGTGGGCCAAGGCGATCCCCGCGAACATGCGCGGCGACGATCTCAACCTCGACTCGATCGCGCGCGGCTTTCACCTCACGCCCGGCGACATCGCGCTGTCCAGCTCGGAGGCCACGTCGATCGCCGCCGCGTCCAAGCGCAAGGCGACGCACGTCGAAGTTCGCAACGGCGTCGAGCGACGTCTGCGTTCGGACCTCGGTGATCTCGCGCGGCGCATCAAGCCGTCGACGAGCTGGAACGATCTCGTCCTGCCGAAGGACGAGCTCGAGCGCATCAACGAGTTCATCAGCCGCAAGAAGTACTACGACGTCGTCTACGAGCAGTGGGGCTACGGAAAGCGCATCGGCTACGGCAAGGGCCTGATCGGTCTGTTCTCGGGACCGCCGGGCACGGGCAAGACGATGCTCGCGGGTCTGATCGCGCAGGCGCTCGATCTCGATCTCTATCAAGTCGATCTCGGACAGGTCGTGTCGAAGTGGGTCGGCGAGACGGAGAAGCAACTCGGCAAGGTCTTCGACCAAGCCGAGCGCGCGCACGCCGTCCTCCTGTTCGACGAGGCCGACTCGATGTTCGCGAAGCGCACCGAGGTCAAGACCTCGAACGATCGCTACGCGAACATGGCCGTGAACTACCTCCTGCAACGCCTCGAGCGCTACACGGGCGTCGCGGTGCTCACGACCAACAAGGACGCATCGCTCGACGACGCGCTCCAACGCCGACTCACCCTGCACCTGCGCCTGGAGATCCCCGAGGCGGAGGAGCGGGAGCGGCTGTGGCGCACGTTCATGCCCAAGCAGGCCCCGGTCGAGCAGGACATCAGCTTCGGCATCCTCGCGAAGGAGTTCGAGCTGTCCGGTGGCTACATCAAGAACGCCGCGGTTCGCGCCGCGTTCCTCGCCGCCGCCCATAACGCGCCGATCGGGATGGAGCTGCTCCGCCTCGCCTCGGCGCTCGAGCTCGAGGATATGGGCCGCGTGGTCATGCAACGCCGCGGAGAGAAGGGCGGATTCTCCGTCGGTGCCGGCCACTTTTCCTGAGCAGAAGATCTGTGGAGGCTTGACGCTCCACAACGTGTCATCTATACGTCTGCCCTCGATCTTTGCGCTATCGGAAGGCGAGCGATCCTGCTGGCGTAGCTCAACTGGTAGAGCACCTGACTTGTAATCAGGAGGTCGTGAGTTCGAGTCCCACCGCCAGCACTGACAACTAGATCCGGACGAATGCCCGAGCGGCCAAAGGGAGCAGACTGTAAATCTGCCGGCAATAGCCTACCGTGGTTCAAATCCACGTTCGTCCACCACCGAGGTTCCGAGTCTTTGATCCTGTCTCTGCGGGTGTAGCTCAGTTGGTAGAGCTCCAGCCTTCCAAGCTGGTTGTCGACGGTTCGAGCCCGTTCGCCCGCTCCACTCACTTACCTTCTAACTTCTGATACAACACGCACCGAACAACACGCCCTCTTAGCACAGTGGCAGTGCACCTCCTTGGTAAGGAGGGGGTCCCGAGTTCAATTCTCGGAGAGGGCTCGTAGAAAAAATCGTCGAGGGAAAAAGAGCCGAACATGTCGAAGGAAAAATTCGTCCGCAACAAGCCCCACGTCAACATCGGAACCATCGGTCACGTCGACCATGGAAAGACGACGTTGACCGCTGCGATCACGAAGGTGCAGTCGACGAAGGGCTTCGCGAAGTTCACGGCGTTCGATCAGATCGACAAGGCGCCGGAAGAGAAGGCACGCGGCATCACGATCTCGACGGCGCACGTCGAGTACGAGAGCGACAAGCGCCACTACGCGCACGTCGATTGCCCGGGCCACGCGGACTACATCAAGAACATGATCACGGGCGCGGCGCAGATGGACGGCACGATCCTGGT